>CAWKEY010000082.1:0-9116 GCA_963848675.1 uncultured Gammaproteobacteria bacterium | reverse complement strand
CATCTTCAAATCCGGATAGTGCAAGGCCATACGGAAACGCATGTGCAAAGCAACAACATCACCCCCGTCCACCAGAATTTCATAGGGCAGATAAGCGGTACCCTTGAGTTCCTTGAAATCAACATTCTCCATAATCGAGGTCTCATCCATGTCTCTTTACCATCCGGCGGTGCCTTGCGCGCCACGCCGAATACCGTCATGTCGTTGCCGAGGTCCAGGCGATACACCTTGCTTACACCACCCCGCCCTTGCGCCAGGTTTTTTTCGATGGCAGCCACCGCCTCCTTGTGGCTGCCGTATTCAGCCAGCGTATAAACATCATCAAAATACTCCATACCAAAGGTATAGCGATACTTGCGCAGCTTGCGTTCTGTCAAGCCCTTTTCCGAACCAAAAGTTTGCCGGGCGCCCAATGCCCGCTTGAGCCCTTCTGAAACATCGCTCAGATCCGACTCCAACCGATACGCATGGGCGATGTAAATCGGGTTCACATAAGACACCTGAACTTCGTCGCCCACTTTTGTCACAGCGACACGCCAGGGCGCGGCAAAACCGCCGTGCTTTGTCTTTCCCGCTAGCGCTTTCAATTCATCGTTAGTGACAATGATGACGTGCGCGTTATCCACAAAGCTATCTGCATAGGGCGTGTATTCGCCGACGATTTCGAAGCCGGCTCCTTTCAGCGCGCCCCTGGTTTCCTGAATGCTGGCATCGAAATCACCGGCACCTCTGGATGCCAGCACAAAAGGCTTGAAGTGGTCTTCTGCCTGCACGCCGCCTGCATAGGGCAGCAACATCACGCCCAGCAGCATAATCGCCGAAATCATTCGTCTAACCATAGCTATTCCTAATCTCCTCGCCGTTGGCACCAGCCTGCAAGGGATTCTAGTCAATAGTCCTTGAAAATACGACAGTAAATAACGAACAAAAGAAAAGGGGCGCCTGTTGGCACCCCGTCCCTTCAGCGTCGCGCCTTGTTCGCTTGGCGACGCGTCAGAACTTCCAGGCGTAACTGGCTTCAATGGAGTTCTGGTACATATCGTTCTTGGCACCGTAACTGAAGCCGGCAAAGTTCCCGGTCCCCGTATAGGTATTGTCGATACTATTTCTGAAGGCGTGCATATAGGCCACCGTAATCTCGCTATTCTGACTCGGACTGTAGGTAAAACCCGCCGTGACATGTTTTTCCACCACCGCCGGGGCCAGCACGTTAAACAGCGCCTGGTCGTCGTCGAAGGGAACTTCGGCATAATTGAAGCCGGTACGGAAGGTCCACTGGTTGTTATAGGCATAGTCGACACCGATCCTGTACACCCAGACATCGTCCCAGCCAAAACCCCAGCCGTCATTCTTGCCGAGTGCATTCGGCAACAGTGATCCATTAGCCGTAGCCAGGGCATTACCAAATGCGGCAAAAAACTCATCCGCAGTGGGCCCCTTGTTGGATATCGAGTCCACACCGCTGTACAGAATACGCCCCACATCGGCCGCCAGCGTCAACCTGGGCGTAAAATGGACAGCGATACCGCCACCGAAGGTGGCCGGAATATCGAAATCACCCTGCTCCGCAAACAGTCCGGCGTAGTCGTCAAACTTATCCATGTAGATTTTTGACGTCGCAACCGCGCCGACAGAAAACATGTCGAAAAAGGTGCCCTGGTAACCGATACGCGCGCCGTAACCCACCGAATTGTCATTGCCGTTGTTGGTGACCTTGTCGGGCCTGTCGGAAAAGGCCTGAAACAGGCCGAGACCGTAGGCACGGAAACGCTGCCAGCCGATCACCGGACCGAAGCCGACAGCGTGATTGTCGTTGAACTTGTAGGTGATGGTCGGCGTAATCAGCGCCTGAGACAGGTTAATGCCCAGGGCAGGGGTAATATTGGGATTCTGGCCCAGCGCGGCGGCGTTACCGCCGACAATGGCAAGAGCTGTCGGCAGATCCGGGGCGGCCCCCCCGGCGACCAGCTGTCCAGCCACCAGCGGAACAAAACCCGGAATAGCCGGCGCAAAGGCATCTGTATAAATATTGCCGTTGCCGGCATCGGCATCACCGTAGCGGGTGTTCATGCCACCGTTGGCGGTGACCGCCAGCCCCAGGGTGATTTTGTCATTAACGACCTTGGCCGTGCCGAATTGCGGCACCAGAAACGTGTTAGAGCGGCTCTTCTCTTCAGATCTGGCTCCACCAATACGAGTAGCATCCACCACGCCCCTGCGCTTGGGCTTGAATATTTCCATGCCCGCGTCGATACGGGTGCCGATGCCGGCCAGGGTGGCCGGATTGGTGGCACCCGCCAGGGCGTCCTGGCCGTACGCGATACCGGCACCCGCCAGCCCCTTGTTCTTTGCACCACCGCCGATTTTGAAATACCCGTTGGTGGCGCTTGCCAGTGGCGACAGCAGAACAGCCGCCACGGCAGCCGATGTCAGCGTACTTATCAGGATGCGTTTCATAGTTCCGTTCCTCAGATCCATTAATTCAGGTGGCACCCATCTGTTTGTTGCGCTATAGCAACACACCCTCGGGCATTAGTTATAAAGATGGAATAGAAGTGCCCGCTTGTCAAACCCTAAAAACAGACAGACCAGAAATAAACTCACGATAATATATCAGTCTTTACTAATGGTTAGGCATCTTTCGTTACCATTACCCTAATAGCGGTTTTGCTTGTAATTACTGGCACTATAACGATATGCTCAACATCGTCGCGGCAACACAACAAACTGGAGGATTACCCGATGCGAAAACGACAAGTCGGTTTCTTGTTACTTAGATCACTCTCCATGGGAGTCCTGGTCGCCTGCACGTCCACCAGCATGGCATCGGGTTTCGCGCTGATCGACCAGAGCGCCAGCCAACAGGGTAACGCCTACGCCGGGGCGGCTGCTTTCGCTAACGACGCATCCACCATCTACTTCAATCCCGCCGGCATGACCCGATTACCCCGCCAGGTAATCGTCGGCGCGCACTGGATAAAAACATCAGCCAGTTTCGACGGTACGGCCACAGCTCCAGACCCTGCAGGCTTGCAACCTACGCCCATACCCGTGTCAGGCGGTAACGGCGGCAACGCCGGTGCTGACGGTATCGTACCCAACCTGTATTTCACAGCACCGCTGGGCAGCGGCATCTTTTTCGGCGTCGGCATCAATGCGCCGTTCGGGCTGTCCACCGAATACGATGATGGCTGGAAGGGCCGCTACCACGCCATCGAATCCGACCTAAAAACCATCAATATCAACCCGTCGCTGGCCTACAAGGTCAATGACAAGCTGTCTGTCGGCGCCGGCTTCAACATGCAGTACATCGATGTCAAACTGACCCGGTACATCGACCAGGGCAGCCTGTGCGCACCCATCCTTGCCAGCTTCCCTGGCGGAGACCCAACACAGTGTGCCGGTCTCACCCCGCAGGGCAGCGATGCCTTTGGCAAGGTCGAGGGCGATAACTGGGCCGGCGGTTACAACGCCGGCATTTTGTATGAGCCACTGCCCGGCACGCGCATCGGCCTGTCCTATCGCTCCAAAATCCAGCAGAACCTGACCGGCAAGGCGCGGTTCAGGGACACCCTCCAGCAGCTTTCCAGCGTCAATTTTTTTGTAAGAACCGACGCCAGCGCTGATGTCGATCTGCCACAGACCGCCTCATTGAGTGTCTATCACGACCTCAGCAGCCGCTGGTCGGTGATGGCGGACGCCACCTGGACCGGCTGGGATAATTTCGACGAATTGAGGATTGAGCTACGACTCGTTCCAGCCGGATACCGTTATCGACGAAAACTGGGAAGACGTCTGGCGCTTTTCCCTGGGCGTGGATTACCGCTATAGCAGCAGCTGGACGTTCCGCGCCGGTACCGCCTACGACCAAACACCGATTCCCGACGCCGAGCACCGGACAGCCCGCATCCCCGGCGACGACCGGATCTGGGCAGCGTTGGGCTTTGGTTACCAGGTCACTGAGTCCCTCGGTATCGACGTGGCCTATACACACCTGTTTGTTGATGAACCGAAAATCAACAGCGGCGAACCAACGACGGGCAACATAAACGGTGAATACAACGACACCGACGTTGACATCATCAGCGCCCAGCTGGTATGGAAGATCTAGACCTGAAGGAGAACGTCAAAACGGGTCATAGACCCTTTTGACCGGGTTCGGAGCAGACGTAAAAAAGGGGTCGGAGGCTACATGCCTCCGACCCCTTTTTTATAGACCCGCAGCTGCTTACGCTTTCTTGATCAGAAATTCGTACTTTCCGCCGACTTCCTTGGATTCCAGCAACTCATTACCGGTCTGCTTGGCGAAGGCTTCGAAGTCCTTCACAGAACCCGGGTCGGTCGCAATAATGCGCAGTATTTTACCACTGTCCAGGGTATTCAGCGCTTTTTTGGCGCGCAGGATCGGCAGCGGGCAGTTCAGTCCGGATGCGTCTAATTCTTCGTCAAAATTTGCCATCGTACAGCGCTCCTTAACGTGTATTTATGATTAACCGTCGGTCGGTTCCAGAAGATGGGCCGCCTTTATAGGATAAGTACCGGCCAAACGCAAGCCAAACCTCTATATAGCCCTATTGAGCAGGCAACCGGGAAGTGCCTGATCAACTGGCCATACGGGTAAGCCCGGGCGCTTCAATGGTGTATCCCTGCCGATACCAGTCAATAATACCAGCGCGCAGATTGAACACCTGACTAAAACCCTGCTGCTGCAAAAAAGCACAAACCTGCGCTGAACGTGCACCACTACGGCAATAAAATACGATTTTCGCCTGGCTACGCCACGCCTCCATCCTGACTGGCACGAGATGCATGGGGACCGGTTCGGCATTGGGCAAAACACCCTGAGCCATTTCCGCAGGACTGCGCACGTCATATCAGAAGGAAACCCTCAGGGTCCGCTTCCATCCATGCCGACAGCTCGTGACTATCAATTTCCTCAATATAAGACATAAATCCACCATATATTATATATTTCTAATATTCTTTACCGGAATGCACCACATGTCAACTAAAGGGCGGGCTTATCCGAGCAATTTGCCGGGCCAACGGTAGTTTCCGAAAGTCGACTAGGGTATTCTCTTATCAAATGAAATTTCGTTGGATAATAATTGCCGTTCTGTCCGGAACACTCGTCTATCCTGTCTCTTTTGTTTCGAGCGAAGTAACCGGTAACGAGCTTCCGGATTTCGGAGACTCCAGCGGTTCACTGATTTCGCCCGCCCAGGAAATGGAACTGGGCGGGGCATTCATGAATAGTATTCGCTCTCAGGCGACGCTCATCAGCGACCCGCAAATAGACGGCTACATCCGGCAACTGGGTGACCGGCTGGTCGCCAACAGCGACGCCCCCAGTTATCCCTTCACCTTTTTCGTGGTAAAGGACTCCGCCGTCAACGCGTTTGCCGGACCGGGTGGTTATATCGGCATACATACCGGTTTAATGCTTACCGCGCGCAACGAAAGCGAACTCGCCGGCGTAATGGCGCACGAAATCGCGCACGTCACTCAGCGCCACCTGCTACGCGCCTATGAAAGCGCTAACCAGATGAACCTGCCTACAGTAGCAGGCATGATTGCCGCCATTCTGCTGGGCGTGGCGACCGAAAACGCCGATGCCGGTATCGCCGGCGTTTCAGCGATTCAGGCCGGTAACATCCAACGTCAGCTGAATTTTACCCGCGCCAATGAAAAAGAGGCGGACCGTATCGGCATCCAGACACTGGCCCGATCCGGCATCGATCCCTATGGCATGCCCAGTTTCTTCGAACGCCTGCACCAGTCCACCCGCCTGTATGGCAATAATATGCCGGAATTCCTCAGCACCCACCCGGTCACCACTGACCGAATTGCCGAATCCATGTCTCGTGCCGAGGAGTACGGCCACGGCAAGGAACTCGACTCCCTGGAATTCCAGTTAGTACGCGTCCGCTTGAAGGTGCTGGATTCGAACAACCCGCAGGCTGTTCTCAAGGACTATCAATCCCGTGCAGGCAAGACCTCTGCCGGCCCCGCCGAACACTATGGACTGGCGCTGGCATACTGGCGTAACGGCGCTGACGAAAAAGCACAAAAACAGTTGCTGGGGCTGCTGAAAAATGACCCCGATCGCGCGATGTACCGCACCGCGCTGGCGCAAATACAACTCGAAAGCGGGCAAACACAGGAAGCCCTGAGTCTCTATAAAGATACACTAAGCCTGTACCCCGGCGACCTGATTGTCGGCCAGTATTACGTGGCAGCATTAATACAGGCCGGCCAGGCGAAGCGGGCGCGTGACCAGGTCCAGAAAATGTTACGCAATAAGCAGGCGCGCACAGCCGAGATCTACAAACTATGGGCCAAGGCGGCCAGCATCAGTGGCCCCGCCTGGGAGACCAATATCGCCTCAGCAGAAGTCTATAACCTGTATGGCAACCCCAAGCTAGCCATTGACCAGCTTAAACAGGCACTTAACCATAAAGGTCTCAGTCAGTATGACCAGGCTCGCATACAGGCCCGCTTGAAGGAGTTCAAGCAAATCCTGGCAGCCCGTCAACAAAAATAACCGGCCCTATGGGAATAAAAGCTTTGTCTACCCCGTCCTCCGGCTTAGTACTGTTTTAAAGAGTACTTTTATTCACTAAACGAGCAACTCGTTTTGACTATAGGGCAACAGCGAACTATATTTCAGCTTTTACATTAAAAGCTGTTCTTAAACTGCGGGGCTTGCTATGACTTGGCGGCCCATTGCCAGGCAGCTGGCACAACTATTTCGAAGTGTACTGAAGGAGGACATGATGCGGAAATTTCCCGGCATCCTTAAAACGGCAAGTTCTATGCTGGCGCTGGCCGGCAGTATGGCATTGCTTCCTGCTCCCGGCCTGGTGCTGGCAGAAGAAGCCAGTTCGGTTGTAGAGCAGGGCAAAGCGGTCACATTCGATCGCAAGAAAGGCAATTGCCTGGCTTGCCACCAGATCGCCGGCGGCGACCTGCCTGGCAATATTGCCCCCCCGCTGGTGGCGATGAAAGCACGTTACCCCGATAAATCCAGGTTACGCACACAAATCTGGGATGCTACCAAGATGAACTCGAACAGCATCATGCCACCGTTCGGGCGTCAGCAGATCCTCAGCGAAAGCGAAATTGACAAGATTGTGGAATTTATCTACACACTATAACAGCGCGTAGAACGCAAATTAGGAGATAGACCAGTGATTGACATGAAACGCAGAACCTTTCTTAAAGGGTCCGTAGCCGCCGGGGCCGTCAGCGCCGCGATGGGTGCCGGGCTGTTAACCCCGCGCATGGTGCTGGCTGCCTGGCCTACAAAAGCCTTTGAAGCCAAGACTGTTGACAGCGCTCTGGACGCTTTGATGGGATCTCACCAGCTGGAAGGTTCGGACAAGATTTCCATTCGCGCGCCGGATATCGCAGAAAACGGAGCCGTGGTGCCTGTTTCAGTGGAAACCAGCATTGCGAATCCGGCGTCCATCAGCATCATCGCTGAAAAGAATGCATCGCCCATGACAGCATCCTTTGTTCTGGGCGCCGGTGCAGAAGGCTTCGTATCCACCCGCATCAAGATGGGCAAGACATCCAGTGTGATTGCCGTTGTGAAGGCTGACGGAAAACTGTACAGCACCGGTAAAGAAGTCAAGGTCACTATCGGTGGCTGCGGCGGTTAATTAGTTTAGAGGATATATTAAAATGGCATCGATCAAGATTCGAGCAAAAATGAGCGGCGACATTACCACTGTCAAGGCATTGATCAAACACCCGATGGATACCGGTCTGGTTAAAGACAAGAAAACGGGTAAAGCGATTCCAGCGCACTTCATTCAGGAAGTCACCTGCGAACACGGCGGCAACAAGGTTCTGACTGCCCTGTGGGGAGGGGCTATTTCGAAAAACCCCTACCTGTCATTCAAGTTTGCGGGCGCAAAAGCCGGCGACACAATTAAACTGAGCTGGGTCGACAACAAGGGTGAAAGTGACTCGGCAGAAACCCAGGTCAGCTGATAAGAATGCAACCCGCTTGGATAACATCCGTAACCGGAGGTGGAGAACCTATGAAAAAACTGCTAACCATCGCCGCAACTCTGGGCCTTCTCAGCGCTGCATCCGTTGCAGTCCAGGCCAGTCCTCAAGAGGATCTGAAAGAGTTCCGTGCCTATTTCGCAGAACGTTTCCCTGACGTACCTTTCAAGGAATACGTCAATGGCGTTTACGCTATCGACCTGGCTTCCCGCGAACAATGGGAAGCTATCGAGGAGTTCCCGCCCTACGAGCTTAATATCGATAACGGCAAACAGGCATTCAACACGCCGTTTAAAAACGGTAAAACCTATGCCAGCTGTTTTCGTAACGATGGCATCGGCATCAAACAGGACTATCCGTATTATGATACTGCAACAGGCAAAATCGTTACCCTGGAAAGTGCAATCAACGAGTGCCGCAGTCAAAACGGTGCGGAACCGCTAAAGTGGAGCAAAGGCGCAATTGCCGATATCTCTGCCTATATGAGCTACACCTCGCGCGGCAACAAGACCAATGTCGTGGTTGCGGGTGACGAGGGTGCCATGGCTGCCTATACGCGCGGCAAGAACCACTACTATGCCAAACGGGGCCAGCTCAACATGTCCTGCGCCGATTGTCACGTGTCGAACGCCGGCAACCGCATTCGTGCCGACCTTCTCAGTCCGGCTCTGGGGCAAACCACTCACTTCCCGGTATATCGTTCCAAGTGGGGTGGCCTGGGCACCCTGCATCGCCGTTATGGTGGCTGTAACAAACAGGTGCGTGCCAAACCGTTCAAGTCGCAAAGTGACGAATACAAGGCGCTTGAATACTTCCATACCTACATGAGTAACGGCTTGGTTATGAACGGCCCCGGTGCACGCAAATAGCCACCTCGGCGTAAAAAAGCCCGGTCATATGACCGGGCTTTTTTGTTTTCGCTTGAGGAATAAAGTGCTCGCAAACACGTCTTTTTTAAGCACGCTACTCGGTCATCCTACTCGTCAAGCAAGGATTACAGCATGAATATCAGTCGTCGAGAATTTCTGCAGATGCTGGCCGTTGCCAGCGCATCGGGTATTTCACTTCCCGCCAGCGGCAACAGCAACGCCGCACAAAAG
>CAWKEY010000081.1:0-40391 GCA_963848675.1 uncultured Gammaproteobacteria bacterium | reverse complement strand
TCCCATTAACAAAATGAATTTCCACGGGATAAACAAGCCCGTTTACCAGATGTTCGCTGGGGGCATGGAAATGAAATTGGACTAGATCATATTCATTATTGCCAAAATACAGCGAACCTTTGGCTATTATTGGTTAAACTTAGGGGGACTTCGGCATAATTACCTAACTTGTAAACTGAAAATGATCGGCGACCCGCTAATTAATCGGTCAGGTTACTTTTCGATTGGGCATACAATGCCGCGCCGACAATGCCTGCCTGGTTTAAAAAGGCCGCTGGTTTTACCGGTGCTTCTACCGTCAGTTGCCCCTTATACTTGTCAAACTTTTTACTGGCACCTCCGCCTAGAATGATCAGATCAGGCCAAAACAGCTCTTCCATCATGGTGATGTAGGTGTTGAAACGATTGCCCCAGCGTTTCCAGCTCAGGTCTTCGGTTTTCCGAACGGCATCCGAGGCATAATGCTCTGCTTTTTTTCCATTGGGCAAATACAAGTGACCTAATTCAGTATTGGGCAGTAGATTTCCATCACTGAAAAACACCGTACCCAGTCCTGTGCCTATGGTTATGAGCAGCACCACGCCGGATTGACCTGCGCCCTCGCCAAAATGCATTTCTGCCATACCTGCCGCATCAGCATCATTCAGGTTATAACAGGGGCATTTTGTCGCTTCTGAAAATAACTTGTCGATATGCGTGCCAACAAACGCTTGCGAGATATTAGCCGCAGTTCGAGCGACACCGTGTTGAATGGCCGACGGGAATCCACAGCCCACCGGTCCGCTCCAGTTAAAATGGCTGACAAGTTGTGCAAGGACTGCTGCAATGGCCTCTGGCGTTGCGGGTTGTGGCGTCGCAATCCGGTGACGCTTGGTGAGCAACTCGCCCGTTACCGTATCAACAATGGCACCTTTAATGCCTGAACCACCGATATCCACGCCGAGAATCTGCATAAAATGTCCTGAAAATTAATGTTAGGGAGTGTGCATTGTAGGCTAAGTCGCTGCAGATATGCTATATGCCTCCAGTCAATAGAGGCATCGGTATCTGCTCATCTTTTCTGTGCAATAAAAACACGGGGTTGCACCAGCCACAAACGGCCTGACTACAGCGTCACGACTTCCGCCGGGTTCGATTTCAGCAGCTGTGTTAATGTATGCGCGCCTTGTTTCCGGACCCTCCGGCTGCAAATGTAAAATTTTGGGGCTTGCATAACCAAAATCTGTTGGTATAATTCCCAGCTCTGAGGTTATACAGACTTCAGGCGCGTAGCTCAGTTGGTTAGAGCACCACCTTGACATGGTGGGGGTCGTTGGTTCGAGTCCAATCGCGCCTACCAGATTGATTATAAAGCACCGTTAACCGGTGCTTTTTTTATTGTATTAACTAAAACAGTTGACGAAAAATGCCGGTAATTACCCTTCCTGATGGCTCTCAGCGCGAGTATGAACAAGCTGTTACAGTGATGGATGTCGCTCAATCTATTGGTTCTGGATTGGCCAAGGCAACATTGGTAGGCAGGGTTAATGGCACGCTGGTTGATGCCGGAACGTTAATCGCGCAGGATGCGACCCTGCAAATCATTACCGCCAAGGATGACGAGGGAGTTGACGTCATTCGTCATTCAACGGCACATCTGTTAGCTCAAGCCGTCAAACAATTATTTCCTTCGGCACAAGTCACCATCGGACCGGTTATCGAAAACGGCTTTTATTACGACTTTGCCTACGAAAGACCTTTCACCCCTGAAGATTTGGCTGCTATCGAAACAAAAATGCAGCAACTAGTCGATGAAGATTATGCGATCAAGCGTTCGCTATTATCCCGTGATGCGGCGGTAAAATTCTTCAGGGATCAGGGCGAAGCCTATAAGGCCGAGATTATCGAATCGATTCCTGCAAATGAGGACTTGTCTTTATACGATCAAGGCGGATTTACCGATTTGTGCCGCGGCCCGCATGTGCCAAGCACGGGTAAATTAAAGGCCTTCAAGCTCATGAAGATTGCCGGTGCTTACTGGCGCGGCAACTCTGATAATGAAATGTTGCAGCGCATTTACGGCACAGCCTGGGGCGATAAAAAAGATTTACAAGCCTATCTGCATCGGCTGGAAGAAGCAGAAAAGCGCGACCACCGCAAGCTGGCGAAAACATTGGATTTGTTTCATTCTCAGGAAGAGGCGCCCGGTATGGTATTCTGGCATGAAAAAGGCTGGACTATTTATCAGCAGGTTGAGCAATATATTCGCGAAAAACTGCGCGTGAATGGCTATGGCGAAGTCAAAACGCCGCAGGTTGTGGATCGTTCCTTATGGGAGAGATCGGGTCACTGGGACAAATTCGGCGACATGATTTTCACCACACATTCGGAAAATCGTGATTACGCCATCAAGCCCATGAACTGCCCATGCCACATTCAGGTTTACAATCAGGGCATGAAGAGCTATCGCGATTTACCGATACGCTTGGCCGAGTTTGGTTCCTGCCACCGTAACGAGCCTTCAGGCACCTTGCATGGCTTGATGCGGGTGCGCAACTTCGTGCAGGATGATGCGCATATCTTCTGTACAGAAGCACAGATCCAGGATGAGGTGTCGGTCTTTATCGATCTGCTGTTTGATGTTTATAAAGACTTCGGTTTTGAAGAAATTATTATTAAATTGTCAACACGACCGGAAAATCGTGTCGGTGATGATGCCGTCTGGGACAAGGCAGAAAGCGCCCTGGAACTGGCGCTTAATACCAAGGCTTTAAAATGGGATTTGCAGCCTGGCGAAGGTGCATTTTACGGACCTAAAATTGAATTCTCATTAAAGGATTGCATTGGCCGGGTCTGGCAATGCGGCACGATACAAGTGGATTTTTCCATGCCGGGCCGCTTGAACGCAAGCTATATAGCCGAAGATGGCTCCAAGCAAGTGCCGGTAATGTTGCACCGGGCAATACTCGGTTCGTTAGAACGCTTTATCGGCATATTGATCGAGCAGCACGCTGGCACTTTCCCGGTGTGGCTGTCTCCCGTTCAGGTTATGGTGCTGAATATCGCCGACCGGCATGCCGGCTATGCCTCTCAAATCATGCGAGTCCTTGAAAAACAAGGCGTCCGAGTAAAATTAGACTTGAGAAATGAAAAGATCGGGTTTAAAATCCGCGAGCATTCAATGCAGCGCGTGCCTTATCTGGTTATTGTCGGTGACAAAGAATTAGAAGATCAGACCATCACCGTGCGCACGCAGAAAGGTGAAGATTTGGGCAGTCTGTCAATCGGTACCTTTACCGAACGGTTAAAACAAGAGATTGCAGACAGAAAATAATAATGTATTTGGAGGATTAGGATATCGCTGCTAAAAAAGATGAAACCCGCCTGAACGATGCCATTATGGCAAGACGAGTAAGGGTAACGGGTGCAGATGGCGAAGCATTAGGCATTATCTCGCTGGACGAAGCGAAACAATTGGCTTATGCGGCAGACTTGGATTTAGTGGAAATATCGCCAAACGCGGATCCTCCAGTTTGCAAGATAATGAACTATGGTAAATACCAGTTTGAGCAAAACAAAAAACTGGCCATTGCCAAGAAAAAACAAAAACAGATTCAGGTCAAGGAAATCAAATTCAGACCGGGCACTGACGAGGGCGATTATCAGGTTAAACTGAAAAGTCTAATCAAATTCCTCAATGACGGCGATAAAACCAAAATTACCCTTCGCTACCGGGGCCGTGAAATGGCGCATCGGGAAATAGGTGTCGATCTGCTCAAGCGCATCGAAAAGGATTTGGAAGACATAGCGACCGTAGAGCAGTTTCCAAAGATGGAAGGCCGTCAAATGGTGATGGTGATGGCGCCGAAGAAGAAAAAATAAGCCTATTTTTTCCTCATCTCCCCGCCCCGGTGCAGGAAGCACTCCGTAGAAACGCAATATTGTGTGTTTGTACAACCGGCAGCTCCGGATGGGCTGTTAAGGGCATCTTTAGGATGCCGGTAATTCTTCAGGGCCGTGCATTTTGCCTTGCTGGGTTACAACTCAGGGATTTACATTTAAATTAATTGGAGCAAACAAATGCCAAAAATAAAAACTAACCGTGGTGCTGCCAAGCGTTTTAGACGCACCGGCAACGGCGGTTTCAAATGTGGTCAATCGCATAAACGCCACATTTTGACCAAGAAATCCACCAAAAGAAAAAGACAGTTACGCTCACCTGCAACTGTTCACCCATCCGACGTGCGCATGGTTGCACGCATGATGCCTTATAGTGGTTAGGGAGAACAGCAATGCCTAGAGTAAAACGTGGCGTAACGGCCAGAGCACGACACAAGAAAATTTTAAAGCAAGCTAAAGGCTACTACGGTGCCCGTAGTCGCGTTTATCGCGTTGCCAAACAAGCAGTTATCAAAGCCGGCCAGTATGCGTACCGCGACCGCAAGCAGAAAAAACGTCAGTTCCGCGCCTTATGGATTGTCCGTATTAACGCGGCAGCCAGATTATGCGGCATGTCGTACAGCCGCTTCATTAACGGTTTAACCAAAGCGAATGTGGCAATAGATCGTAAGGTGCTAGCCGATCTCGCAGTGCGCGATCTGGACGCCTTTGCTGAAATAGCAAAAATCGCTAAAGCTAATCAAAGTCAACCTTAGGAAGGACGCGGTTTCATTTAGTTGAAATCCGATTATTCCCCCCTCTCCGTTTGTGGGAGGGGCGGGGTAAAGGTTTAGCCTTTTCCTCATTAAAAATCCTTTCTGGATCTTTTCCCACCTCTTAACAAGCGAGCTGAGCAGTGTCGGCACTCCTAGAAGAAATTCTCGCGCAGGCATTACAAGAGCTTCGCGAGGCACAAGATCTTAACCAACTCGATCTGGTTCGTGTTCAATATCTCGGTAAAAAAGGTTTGTTAACCTTGCAGATGAAAGAGCTCGGCGCACTTGACCCCGAACAACGCCGGGCCGCTGGACAAATCATTAACCAGGCCAAGGATCAATTCCAGGAACAACTAGAAGCTCAAAAAGCGACTCTTGAGCTATCGGCTTTGGAAGCAAGATTGGCGGGCGAGCGTGTTGATGTAACTTTGCCGGGCAGAGGACAATCTGTTGCAGGCCTGCATCCGGTGACGACTACGCTGAGAAGAATCACCAAGATTTTTGCCAGCGTCGGCTTTAAAGTGGTTGAAGGCCCCGAAATCGAAGATGACTATCATAACTTCGGCGCGCTGAATATTCCTGAGCATCACCCTGCACGGGCGATGCATGACACTTTTTATTTTGATGCCCATACCGTATTAAGAACCCACACTTCACCGGTGCAAATCAGAGTCATGGAATCTGAACAGCCGCCGTTGAAGGTTATTGCCCCAGGACGCGTGTACCGCTGCGATTCGGATATAACCCACACCCCGATGTTTCATCAGGTGGAAGGATTTCTGGTCGATACCGATGTCAGCTTTGCCGATTTGAAAGGTGTTGTTTACCAATTTCTGCGCGCATTTTTTGAAAAAGACATACAAGTGCGTTTTAGGCCTTCGTATTTTCCTTTTACCGAGCCTTCGGCGGAAGTCGATATTGAATGCGTGATGTGCAGCGGCGAAGGCTGCCGTGTGTGCAGCCAAACCGGCTGGCTTGAAGTCATGGGCTGCGGCATGATTCATCCTGAAGTTTTTAAAGCGGCCAATATCAATAGCGAAGATTACAGCGGTTTTGCGTTTGGTATGGGCGTGGAGAGGCTGGCAATGTTGCGTTATGGGATAAACGATTTGAGATTGTTTTTTGAAAATGATCTGAAATTTTTAGAACAGTTTAATTAAACAGGTGCCGCGCCTGCTCCCGGTAGACCTGCGGCATACACTCCATCCCTAGAGATAAAGTTTGAGTCATGCAAATTAGTGAAGCCTGGTTAAGAAGCTATGTCGATCCGGCCGTAAGCACAGAGGAGCTTGTCGCACAGCTGACTATGGCCGGTCTTGAAGTCGATTCAGTGCAACCGGCAGCGCCCCAATTCAGTGGCGTCGTAGTCGGGGAAGTATTGGCGATGGAGCAACACCCGGATGCTGATCGCCTCAGAGTCTGTCAGGTCAATGTCGATGAAGCCGAGCCTTTACAAATCGTCTGCGGCGCCAGTAACGTGCGCGTTGGCTTGAAAATTCCCGCAGCGCTAATCGGTGCTGTCCTGCCCGGCGATTTTAAGATAAACAAATCAAAACTGCGCGGCGTTACGTCTTATGGCATGTTATGTTCTGAAAAGGAACTTGGTCTTGCCGCCGATGCCAACGGGTTAATGGAATTGGCGGCCGATGCCCCTGTCGGTGCCGATATACGCGAGTATTTGTCGCTCAATGATGCCATCATTGAGGTGGATCTAACCCCCAACCGGGCTGATTGCTTGAGTGTTGAAGGCATAGCCCGTGAAGTGGCGGTATTAAACCGGATGGATTGGGCGGCTACGGCAGTTGAGAAAGTGGCAGTCAGCCATCAGGATAGGGTTACCGTTAATGTGGAAGCCACAGAGGCTTGTCCACGTTATCTGGGGCGCGTGATTAAGAACGTCAATCCCGTTGCGGAAACGCCGCTTTGGATGCGGGAACGTTTGCGGCGTTCCGGCTTGAGAAGTCTGGGGCCTCTGGTCGATATCACCAATTATGTGTTGATCGAACTGGGCCAACCCTTACATGCGTTTGATGCCGATAAATTAACCGGCAGCATTCATGTGCGCCTGGCTAAATCCGATGAGTCTCTGACCTTGTTAAACGGCCAAACCATTAAACTGGATCAGGAAGCCCTGGTTATTGCCGATGACAAGAAAGCCCTGGCACTTGCCGGTGTCATGGGTGGCAGTGAAACAGCGGTTAGTGATGCAACACACAATGTCTTTCTGGAATGTGCGTTTTTTACACCGCAAAGCATTGCCGGCAAAGCTCGTCGATTTGGTTTGCATACCGATTCATCGCACCGCTTTGAGCGGGGTGTTGATCATACATTGCAAGCGCGCGCGATAGAGCGTGCTACCCAGCTGCTTGTTGACATTGCCGGCGGCAGTGTTGGCCCGATTACCGAAGTAAAAACGGAAGCAGCATTGCCTCGGCGTGCTGCCGTGTTTCTCAGGAGGCAGCGCATAGAAAAAATGCTAGGCATTGTTCTGGCAGATGCCGAAATTCTGTCGATTTTTCAATGTTTGGGCTTGTCTGTAAAAACCGAAGCCGAAGGTTGGCTGATTACGCCCCCGGGCTTTCGTTTTGATATCGCCATTGAAGCAGATTTGGTTGAAGAAATTGCCCGCATCTATGGCTATAACAATATACCGAACAACAGCTTACTGATGCGCTCGGAATTAGGCCAGGCAACCGAAGCCGTCCTGGAAATCGACAGAATTAAAGATCTGTTGGTAGACAGGGGCTATCAGGAAGCCATTACCTATAGTTTTGTGGATGCCGACATTCAAAAAGCGATCGCGCCTGATGATGCTGCCATCAGTTTACAAAACCCGATTTCTACTGAATTGTCAGTGATGCGCACGACTTTGTGGTGCGGATTGTTGAAAGCCGCGTTATATAATACCAATCGCCAGCACAACAGAGTGCGCTTTTTTGAAACCGGATTGCGCTTTGTTAATAAAGGCGGAGCCATGCATCAGCAAAAAATGCTGTCCGGCCTGGTGTCGGGTAGCGCATATGCTGAACAATGGGCCGAGCCAATCCGGAAAGTTGATTTTTTTGACATCAAAGCCGATGTAGAGGCAATGTTTGCATTGACCGGCGCGCCTGTCCAATTTGCTGCCTGCACGCAATGCGCATTGCATCCGGGACAAACCGCTGAAATCTTAACGGCTCAAGGTGAGCATATAGGCTGGCTGGGCATGCTCCATCCAAACCTGGAAGAGCAGCTCGGTTTTGATAGTCAGGTTTTTCTGTTTGAACTGGATCAGGATTTATTGCTGGACAAGCAGATTCCGGTATTTAAGCCCCTATCCAAATATCCATCGGTACGCCGTGATTTAGCACTGATTGTTAAGGACGCTGTAACAGCTGATCAGATAATCAGCTGCATTAAACAATGCGGCGAACAAAGCTTGCAGGATATCGCCATCTTTGACATCTATCGTGGTAAAGGCGTTGAAGAAGGCTGCAAAAGCGTGGCTTTAAGCATAATCTTGCAAGATTATGCACAAACGCTAAAAGATTCTGAAATAGATGCTATATTTAACCGCGTTTTAGAAGCATTAATGAATAAAACAAATGCAAAGTTGAGGGATTGATTTAATGGCATTAACAAAAGCAGATTTTGCTGAAAGATTGTTCGATGAGCTCGGCTTAAACAAGCGTGAAGCGAAAGAAATGGTCGAGTTATTTTTTGAAGAAATTAAGGGATCTTTGGAACATGGCGAGCAGGTAAAAATTTCAGGTTTTGGTAAATTTGAACTCCGCGACAAAAGCAGTCGTCCCGGCAGAAACCCAAAAACAGGCGAAGAAATACCTATAACAGCTCGGCGTGTGGTAACATTCAGATCAGGTCAGAAACTTAAAGCCCGAGTAGAAGCATATGCTGGAGCCGAGTAATAATAATGAACTGCCGGCCATACCGGCAAAACGCTATTTCACTATAGGTGAAGTGAGTGAGCTCTGTGCGGTAAAACCCCATGTGCTGCGTTATTGGGAGCAAGAATTTACCGAACTCAGCCCTGTAAAAAGGCGCGGCAATCGCCGTTATTATCAGCGACAGGATGTCTTGATGATCCGACAAATAAGGTCGTTGTTGTATGAACAAGGTTACACAATAGGTGGCGCCAGAGCCCATTTGGACAGTGATGGCGCAAGAGAAGACACCACCCGCACCAAACAATTGATTCACCAGATGCTGGGTGAACTTGAAGATATTTTAGAATTACTCAAATAGACCCTTATCTTTTCTGGGGCAAATGTAGTACAATTTGCTCCAGCAATTTCACGAATTGTGCTCATAATTCGTTCAAATACAAAATCTTTTTTCAATATGTCGGGGCGTAGCGCAGCTTGGTAGCGCACTTGCATGGGGTGCAAGGGGTCGGAGGTTCAAATCCTCTCGCCCCGACCAATTGAAACAAAAAGCTTAGATTCAAAATGCCATAACCGGGGATTAGAATGGCGGTTTACACGGCTTTTTTGTACGCCCGCCAGAAAACTGAACACGCCTTGAGGCTCATTTTGTGGCAAACGACGTAAAAAGCTTTCCACAAAAGCGCATCGAATAGTTGCCACTTTCCAAAATTATCGCCGTGATGGGCGCCTGCAGATTACCAATACTGAACGTGCGGCTTGCCTTCGGCGGCAACCAGTTCACCGATGGAGAAAACGGTTTCTCCTGATTCTGACAGCTCTGCAAGAGCGGCCTGTTCATCTTCCGCAGCCACGCAAACAATCATGCCGATGCCGCAATTGAAGGTGGTCAGCATGTCCGCTTGCGAGACGTTGCCCTGTTTTTGCAGCCACTGGAAGATGTCCGGGAATTGCCAGGAAGACAGGTTGATATGCGCATGAATGCCCGCGGGCAATACACGCGGCAGGTTTTCGGTAAGACCGCCGCCGGTGATGTGCGCCAGCGCATGCACGGGGACTTTGTCCAGCAGCGTCAACAAGGATTTCACATAAATCCGGGTGGGTTCCAGCAGCGCCGCTCCCAGGGTTTGGCCATGAAAATCATCCGTCAGTGCCGAGTGACTGTGGGCGATAATTTTTCTAATTAATGAATAGCCATTGGAATGCGGACCGGAGGATGCTATGCCGATCAGTTTGTCGCCGGCTTTTACCTTGCTGCCATCCAGCACTTTGCTTTTTTCGACAATGCCGACGCAAAATCCGGCCAGATCATATTCGCCGTCAGCATACATGCCGGGCATTTCTGCGGTTTCGCCGCCTACCAGGGCTGCACCGGCCTGTCCACAGCCGTTACCGATACCTTCGATAACTGATGCAGCGGTATCGACATCGAGTATACCCGTGGCAAAATAATCAAGAAAAAACAGCGGTTCGGCGCCCTGGACGATAATGTCGTTGACGCACATGGCGACCAGATCAATGCCAACGGTGTGGTGTATGCCCAAATCGATCGCCAGCTTCAGCTTGGTGCCAACTCCATCTGTGCCGGAAACCAGAATCGGGTTCTGATAACGGTCCAGCGGCAGTTCAAACATTGAGCCAAATCCGCCCAGCCCTGCCAGAACCCCGGCCGTGCGTGTTTTCGCAGCAATGGGCTTGATGCGCTCGACTAATTCATTACCAGCTTCAATATCTACACCGGCGCTTTTATAATTCAGGCTTTCTTGATTTTGTGCAGTCAAGGTGAAGTTCTCTTTAAAGTTATTCATAAATGGCCGATATTGTACAAGACATCATCGGTTTTGTGTGAAGGATATGAACGTGCTTTTTAGAGCTTTGATATTTGCTATCTTGTTATGCAATCAGCAGGCTGATGCGGCTGTGCTCACTGGTTTATATGAAACCGAAGTCATTGCCCAAAGCCAGTCTCTGGAACATAGAAATGCTGCGATTAAAGCCGCGTTGACTGCGGTATTAAAGCGGGTGTTGGCACTTGAAAATAGCGCGCAACAGACAGCGGTGGACACGGTATTGGCACATGCGCCGCAGTATGTCCGGGAGTATCAGTACGCCCTGCAGGAGAGCGGTCTGACTGCCGATACTAGCGCTCGAGTAATGCGGGTATTGTTTGATGAGCGCTCGCTTCTAGCGGCCTTGACAGCCAGCGGCATAAAAATGTGGGGCGGAAACCGGCCGGAAACCTTGCTGTGGCTCGTCGTTGAAGACAACGGGCGGCGTTCTTTTTTTAAGACCGAAATAATGCCAGAACTGGCGAATGCGCTGAGTTTTGTCGGCAAACAGAACGGGCTGCCATTATTGTTTCCGCTGCTAGATATGGACGAGCAACGCTTAATCTCCGTGAACGACGTGTTAAGCGCTTACCCGCGGCGCTTGCTATCGGTTTCCGAGCGTTATGATGTGGTCTCCATCCTGGCAGGTCGAGTGGTGAAACGGCGGAATTGCTGGGAAGGCGATTGGGCTTTTTATTTTAATCAAGGCATCGAGCAATGGACGCAGTCGTGCGGCAGTTTGAATGATGCGCTTGCAACGGGTATGCAGGGCGCTTATGGCAAATTATCGAAGCGTTATGCCGTTAAAGCCGGCCCGCCTCAAACGGGTGCGGTAACGTTATCCATTTCAGGCGTCAACGGCGCGGATGACTTGAAAAGGGTAAGCCACTACCTGAGCACTCTGGCCATGGTTAAATCGGTGTTTTGGCTGAGTGCCGAAGGCAGATTCAACGATTACCAGGTCAATTTTGCAGGGGACCGGCAAACGCTTGAGGAAATAGTGGGGCTGGGCCGGGTTTTGAATCCGCATGACCAGGGGACCGCCAAAATGGGGAAACTTATGTACCAGTTAATACCGGAACGGCTTAAATAAATAGCCGGTCAAGTTGAATTTCATTAAAAAACTCATTAAAGTGACTCCGGTTGTATGAAGTAACCATTACAAGTTTAGGGGGATCATTATGAAAATTATAACAACATGCAAAACCGCGCTGGTGATAGCAACTGTAGTCTTTAACAGTCCGGTATTTGCGTACAGCTCTGCTGATACCAAGGAAGTTTGCAAAAAACCCAAGTTCAACAATTTTAATCTTGCCGAGTATAAGGTGCCCGAGAAGCAAGAGGTACCGCCTGAATCAGAACTTACCTTTGTGGTTTCATCCTGGGCAGACCCTTCGACCATCACGTTGATGGCAAAAAAGCAAAAGCTTGATTTTACCGTCGAAAGCAACAATAGTTTCCATCGGGTCAGAGCAAAACTGCCCGCCGCTTTAAGTGGCCATTTTGTCAGAATTGACGCCAGTGCCAGGTCGGTTCTCGGTTGCGATGAACAGGATGGCTGGTTGATCAAGATCAAAAATCAGTAAGGATAAAGGTGTGGCCGCCCCTTTTGCGGCTCGTCAAGTCAGCGATCAGTTAATAGGGCCGCTTATTGCCGGTCTCTGCCCAAACTGCAAAAGGCAAGCCGGCATTTGGCAGATTTAAATGCAGCATCGCGATACGGCGCGTTGAAGGTGCTGCCGCCATTTCATCATAAATAACACTGTCATCAAACCCGGCAGCAGCGGCATCATGCCGGGTACAGGCAAAATAGACTTTTTCCAATCTCGCCCAATATATCGCGCCTAAGCACATCGGGCAGGGCTCGCAACTGGTATACAGAATACAGCCCTGCAACTGAAAATCATTGAGTTTTTGACAGGCCTGTCGTATCGCCGAAATTTCCGCATGAGCCGTAGGATCCAGATCGCGGGTGACACGATTGGCGCTGGCTGCGATAAGCTGACCGGATTTTACGATGATTGCCCCATAAGGGCCGCCTTCGCCAGATCTGGCATTTTCAACAGCCAGATCTATGGCTTGCTGCAGAAATTGTTCGTGCACTTACAGACCCAAGGGGTTGTCAGGGTCGATGCCGTCCATAAAAGGCAGCCGCCGGTCCTGATTAGTCAATTGATAGATTTTCCCTAACCAGTTATTGAAAACTGCTTTTGCCGTGTCGCGCCAGGTGTTATCGATATGCTCCAGAATCAGCTGCTCCGGGAATTCGGCCAGCGGCTGTCCGGCTTGCCTGGCAGAGCACACCTGCTCCCGGTAATCGGATAGTACCTGCTGGACGGTGGCATTAAAATAATTTTCCGGAAACGGCGGATAGTCATCAATTTCAGCATGATAAAAACGCATGACTTCGCGCTTGTATTCTTTTAACAGGCTGATATCGTCATATTCCGGGTGCCCCTGAAAGAAAACAATGCGAAAACCGTCCGGACTGACGGCCAGATGCACCCCGGCTGCTTTGCTGATGGCCAGGATTTTGAGTCCATGCCGTTCCATATCAGCCTGGAAAATTTCATTAAAGCGCGAATGCGGCACATCAAAACGGGTGTTGATTTCGGCAACCAAGGGATGCGTGCGGTCGGTGACTTTGTGTGAAAACACCCCCCAGCGCTTTGCCGGTAAGCGTGTGCGCTCTATACCGTAACAATATTGGATAAGGGCATGGGTCGCTAGGCACGAGCACAATACGGAGGTCACGTTTTCTTTGGCCCATGAAAAGACCTCGGTCAAGGGTTGCCAAAAATCTTCTTCGGGTAATCTGGGATGCGTCACATTGGCGCCGCTGATTATCAGCGCATCCAGGCCGTCCTGTTTGATTTTTTCAAACGGCTCGTAATATTTGTCGATATGCTCCTGCGCTTCCGGGCTTCTTTTCAGGCCCTCAATAGTAAAGGGATGCACATGAAATTGCGCGATCTGATTGCAGGCGCCGACCAGCCGGAAGAATTGTCTCTCGGTGGCTTCCAGCGCGGCGTCGGGCATAATATTGAGCAAACCAATATGCATTTCCCGGATATCCTGCTGACTGGCACGATCCGGGGCCAGGATTTCCTCGCCTTCTTCTCGTAGGCGTTGAAAAGTCGGTAAGTCAGTGTGGGCGACTAAAGGCATGAGCGGCTGATTCTCTAAGCTTGCTGTTGGGCAATGGCATCGGCAACAAGCCGGATAAAATCATCTTCGCCTTTAACTTCGGCGATATCATTGGCATCGACGGTAAAACCGTACTGGCTGGCAATGGCTTCATAACGAGGCAAGCGGGATTTGAATAATTCTGGAAAAATCCAGGAGACAAACTCATCCGGCGTAATCTCATCGGTGGAGTTGTAGTGTTTCAGGCCTATATACTGGGCCAGCTTTTCATCGAGAAAGGCTTCACGGTAATAAAGCGGTTTGGGATCGGATTTGGCGCGATCAATGATGGTTTGTTCCAGTGCGGGGGGGATTTTGATGTACACAATCAGCGTATGTTTGGACAATGTTTCCAAAACTTCGGGGCTGTCCAGCTCACACACACTGCCACCGGCGTCATTGATAAAGTGTTTATAGCCGTAAATGTCTTCGGCTTTATGAATGAATTCAGGCACATCCTTCATGGCGGCGACCTCGGCCTTATGATGCAGTTTTTGCCGGCGTTTAAATTCCTGCAAAGACAGTCCACCCAACGCCGGATTGCCGAGCTTGCCCAAAAAACTGGAAACCGCCGTCAGGTTGTCGAAGGTTATTTTGTTGCTGATATAAATCGAGTCTGAAAGCAGCAACTCGCGCAGAAACGGCACGCTCATGGCATGGCGCTTGATATTATCCTGAATAGGTTCTACAAGATATTTGGTGCCTATCCGGTAATCACCGGAATAGTGAAACCATTTGGCTTTCGGCAATTTATTGGCCAGCGTGGTTTTGCCCGCTCCGGACATAGCCAGCAGGGTAATACTTTTTGATGGCCAGTCCAGGAATTCCTGGGGACTCATTTTCATGGGGTGTTTTCCTAATTAATCAAAATAGTCTTCGATGTCCATGTCGCCAGGATTGGGGCTGTGATTATCCGTGTCTGTATAACCCAGATCGTCCGTTTCAATGTCATCAAACGGGGCACTCCAGTCTTCAGGATCCTCGATGTAATCAAAGGTGGAGTTATACCAGCTGTCGCGGTCATACTCACCAATATCACCATTATAATATTGGACTTCGATGGAATCGTCGCTTTCTTCTATGGCGACAACTTTAAACATCAGGTCGTTCTCTAGGTCTTTGTACCAACTGCCGATGATCGGATCTGCTACGGTTGCCATGACGGTTACCTCTGTGCGGGGTTATATGGTCTGCGAAATAGACATTATTATTTACGCTGACCAGGAAAATACAACAATATTTTGCATGGCCTGGAGCCGGTTGACTCCAACTCGTAAAGCCTGTTCATTACAGATTTATTTATAGAGGATGCCCGGCTTTCTTGCAAGAGAACGCTGTGCTAGCATTCAGCATTATCATCGATGAAGCAGAGGCTAACAGTGCAAAAAATTATAATTGGCGGCAACAATGGCATGAAAGTGGTCATGGACGCTGCAATGGGCAACCGGCACGGCATGATTGCGGGCGCCACCGGCACCGGCAAAACTATCACCCTGCAAATTCTCGCTGAAGGGTATTCACGGCTGGGTGTGCCGGTGTTTCTGGCCGATATCAAAGGCGATCTATCCGGCATTACCGTTCCGGGGCAGCCGCATGAGAAGATTGCCGAGCGCATTCAGCAGATAGGCATTGAAGGCTTTCAGCACCGGGGCAATCCTGCGGTATTTTGGGATATTTTTGCCAAAACCGGTCATCCTGTTCGCACCACGATTTCCGATATGGGACCGCTGCTGCTCAGTAATTTGCTGGAACTGAACGACACCCAGACCGGTGTACTGTACAGCTGTTTTAAAATCGCTGATGATCAGGGCCTGCTGTTACTGGATTTAAAGGATTTACGCGCCATGCTCACCTGGATGGGCGCTGAAGCCAAAGCGCTGCAAGCCGAATACGGCAATATTTCAACGGCCAGTCTGGGGGCCATTCAACGGCAGTTGCTGGTGCTGGAGGAGCAAGGCGCTGACAATTTCTTTGGCGAACCGGCGATTCAGCTGCAAGACTTTTGTAAAACCGATTTTTCCGGCAACGGCGTTATCAGCATCCTGGATGCCACCGAGCTGACCACAAAGTCGCCGCGTCTGTACGCCACTTTTTTACTCTGGCTGCTGGCGGAATTATACGAAACCTTGCCCGAGGTCGGTGATGCCGATCGTCCCAGGCTGGTGTTGTTCTTTGATGAAGCGCATTTATTGTTTGATCAAGCCCCCAAAGCGCTGGTTGATAAAATCGAACAAATTGTCAGGCTGATTCGCTCCAAGGGCGTAGGCGTGTATTTCATCAGCCAAAGTCCGCTCGATATTCCCGAATCCATCCTCGGCCAACTGGGGTTGAAGATTCAGCATGCATTGCGTGCTTTTACGCCGAAAGACCAGCAAGTCGTCAAGAGTGTGGCGGCCACTTTTCGTCGCAATCCCACTATTGATACGGAAGCGGCTATTCAACATTTGAAAACCGGCGAAGCCTTGGTTTCTGTACTCAATAAAGACGGCAGTCCGGAGCCGGTAGAGCGTATTTTGATTCGCCCGCCCGAGTCACAAATAGGCCCTGTGACCGCAGAGCAGCGCGAGGAAATGATGCGCAGATCGCCTTTCAATGGGCGCTATGAGCTTCAAGTTGACCGGGAATCGGCTTACGAATTACTCAAACAGAGGGCCGAGCAGCAACCGCTGGTGCAGCCTGCGCCGCGATCCTCCAGCCGTGTCAGCAGCGGACAAAGCGTCGGCGAAGCCTTGTTGAAAAGTGCGGCCCGCAGTATCGGCAGCACGATCGGCCGGCAGATTGTGCGCGGTGTTTTGGGATCGCTGCTAGGCAAAAGCCGCTAACTTACCTTGTCTTTACTTTAAAGCAAAACGAACGGATTAGATTGATCGATGCAGCGCAGCGGACTTCCTCTCAATTAAATCTTGAAAGCGCTCGGCCTTGTCATATATGATAAGCCATATATTTCTAATTATCTGTATTGGCAATGCTCACACCCGCTCAATTTTTTAAATGTTTGTCTGATGAAACGCGTCTGCGCTGCGTTGCCTTGTTGCAGAAAGAAGGCAAGCTGTGTGTTTGCGAATTGACGGCAGCACTGGATTTGTCTCAACCTAAAATATCCAGGCATTTGGCCTCCCTGCGTCAATGCGGTTTGTTGCTCGACAACCGCGAAGGCCAATGGGTGTATTACCAGATCAATCCAAAATTACCTGACTGGGCGTTTCCGATTCTGAACAATACGTTGGCGGCAGTTGCCGATGACAGTCTTTTTCATAAGGATGCTGAGCGCTTGCAGAGTATGGAAAACAGACCTGAAATGGCAATGTGCTGCTAATTTTTTTAAACTTAATATATCTGTTTATCCGTATATACATTTATGAATATTCACATGAAAAGACTTCATATCCACATGGCAGTAGAAAACCTCCAACAAAACATTCATTTTTACAGCACGCTGTTCGGCTGCGAGCCGACCGTCCAGCATGACGATTATGCCAAATGGATGCTCGATGATCCACGCGTCAATTTTGCAATTTCCAATCGCAGCACCCATCTTGGGCTCGATCATCTCGGCATTCAGGCAGAGAATGAACAGGAATTACAGGCCATCAAACAGCAACTCGATGCCACACAAAGTCCGATCGAAGCGCAGGAAGGCGCCGCCTGCTGTTATGCCCGTTCCGACAAATACTGGATAACCGATCCTCAGGGCATCGCCTGGGAATCCTTTCATTCGCTTGCCGATATTCCGACCTTCAACGACCGAAAAGCACCCTCGGATGGCGAGAATCCCTTTGCCTGCCGTCCATCCGAAAATAAAACGGCATCGTGCTGCGGATAAAGACCACACTGTAAATGCTTCATACTACCGAAGGGTAAACACATGAACACATTCTGGAAAACCGAATGGAAATCGCTCTCTCTGATCACGGCGGCTTTTATCGTCTGCTTTTATCTGCCGGTGGAATATTTGCAGGATTCCCGCCGCTTGATCGATTCGTTTTGGGAGGCCCTCTACCTGGTGCGTTGGTATGCCCAGGAACATGTGCTGCTGTGTTTGATACCGGCGTTCATAATTGCCGGAGCCATTTCGGTGTTTATCAGTCAAGCCGCGGTGATGAAGTACCTGGGTGCCGCTGCCAACAAGTTTTTGGCGTATGGCGTGGCATCAGTCTCCGGAACCATATTGGCGGTATGCTCATGCACTGTATTGCCGCTATTTGCTGGTATCTACAAACGCGGCGCAGGTCTTGGACCGGCGATTGCTTTTCTTTATTCGGGACCTGCGATTAACATTCTGGCCATTGTGCTGACTGCCAAAGTGCTGGGGCCGGAGCTGGGTATCGCTCGTGCCATCGGAGCGGTGTTATTCAGCGTGGTGATTGGGTTGTTAATGAGTTTGATTTTTCGCAAGGAAGAACAAGCCAAGGCGGTTGCTGCGGCTCAATTTATCATGCCCGAGGAAAGTGTGAACCGTCCTCTCTGGCAAAATAACCTGTTTTTTTTCGTGATGGTCGCGATTCTGGTGTTCGTCAACTGGGGAAAACCGCTCGAAACCAGCGGAATCTGGTACAACCTTTATGCCGGCAAATGGTGGCTGACCGGTTTCTTCGGGCTCATTTTCGCGGCACTGCTGGTGCTCTGGTTCAATTTGAAAGCCGCTTGGGTTGCGCTGGTCGCTGTCATCGTGGCTTTATTGGCTTTTAGCTTTCCTGAGCAACCGCTGGCTGCGTTTGCCGCTGCAGTCATCGGTTTTACTGTGCTGACTTCTTCGGCACAGGACGAAGCGGGTGACTGGTTCGCAGCAAGTTGGGAGTTCGCCAAACTGATTCTGCCCCTATTGTTGATCGGCGTTTTAATTGCCGGCTTCCTGCTGGGCCGCCCCGGTCACGAGGCATTGATTCCGTCAGAATGGATTACCCAACTGGTGGGCGGAAATTCTTTCTCAGCAAATTTTTTCGCATCGGTCTCCGGTGCCTTCATGTATTTTGCCACGCTCACCGAAGTTCCTATATTGCAGGGTTTGCTTGGCAACGGCATGGGTCAGGGTCCCGCTTTGGCTTTACTGCTGGCAGGCCCCGCTGTTTCCTTACCCAGTCTGTTGGTACTGAGGACAATCATGGGAAACACGAAAACAATTGTTTATGTACTGCTGGTGGTCATCATGGCCACGATCACTGGCATGATTTATGGCTCAATGATGGAGGTTTAAGATGAAAAAATTACAAATATTAGGTATGGGTTGTAAAAAATGTGTGTTACTCACTGCGCACTCCGAAGCGGCCGCCAAAGAACTGGGCATCGACTACGAGATCGAAAAAGTGACCGATATCAACACTATAGTCGACATGGGTGTGATGTCGACGCCGGCTTTGGCGATTGACGGCTCGGTGGTGCTGTCCGGCAAAACCTCTTCGCCCGAGGAAATCAAAACGATCTTAAAAAACCTCAAGTGACCAAGGAATCCAATATGCTAAATGTATTTGTGATTTGCACCGGCAACTCCTGCCGCAGCGTCATGGGAGAAGCCTTGTTCAATCATTTGGGTCAAGGCCGTATCCAAGCGTTTTCGGCCGGCAGTCATCCGATCGGCAGAATTAACACGGGCGCATTGGCGACCTTGAAACGCCATGGTTTGCCGACGGAAGGCTATAAGAGCCAGTCCTGGGAGGAATTTGAACACCAGCCGATGGATATCGTCATTACTGTCTGCGACAACGCTCATGGTGAAACCTGCCCGGTTTATTTGACCAAGGCGGTGCGGGCGCATTGGGGCGTGTCCGATCCGGGGCATGTGGAGGGCACCGAAGACGAAAAAATCGCCGCATTTGAGCAGACCTTCGCTACGCTGGAATTGCGTGTCAAAAAAATGCTCGAATTACCTCTGGAAACAATGCCCCCCGAAACATTGACCGCAGAACTCAACGCCATTGGCCAACTGACGGCTTAAGCCAACGAGGACCCGACCATGACTGAAACAAAACGTGCTATGGGCTATTTTGAACGTTATCTGACGCTGTGGGTGGCCCTGTGTATCGGCGCAGGCATCCTGCTGGGCGCTTTTGCGCCGCAATTCGCCAAGACCCTCGACGGCATGAGCCTCGATGTCAATGGCGCGCCGGTCGTGTCGATCCCGATCGCGGTCTGCCTGTTCTTCATGATGTACCCGATCATGGTCAAGATCGATTTCGCCGAGGTCGTCAAAGCCGGTAAAAGCATCAAACCGGTGACGCTGACGCTAATCGTCAACTGGGCCATCAAGCCCTTTACGATGTATGCGATTGCCTATCTTTTCCTGGGCGTGCTGTTTCAACAATTGATCGGAGCCGATGCAGTCGATCTGGTCAAAATGCCGTTCGGTCTGGATCTGCCGGTCGGCAGTGGCTATGGTTCCGGCACGGTAGTCCTGCACGAAGGCGTCAAAATGCTCGAGGTACCGTTATGGCGCAGCTATCTGGCGGGTTGTATCCTGCTGGGCGTAGCCCCTTGTACCGCCATGGTGCTGGTCTGGGGTTATCTGGCCGGTGGCAATGCCGGCCATACCTTGGTCATGGTCGCGATCAATTCGCTGGCCATGCTGTTTTTGTACGGTGTCATCGGCGGATTCCTCCTCGGCGTTGGCAAGTTGCCGGTGCCCTGGGAAGCCCTATTGTTGTCGATCAGCATCTATGTCGCCTTGCCGCTGCTCGCAGGCTACTATTCCCGCAAATGGATCATCACTCATAAGGGCCTGGTCTGGTTCGAACAGAAATTCCTGCATCTGCTGACGCCAATCACGATTATCGCGTTGCTGCTGACCTTGGTGCTGTTGTTTTCATTCAAGGGCGAGGTAATTACTGCCAATCCATTGACGATTCTGTGGATTGCGATTCCCCTGGCGATACAGACGGTACTAATTTTTACGATTACCTATGTGGCCGCCAAACTCTGGGGCTTTAGCTACGAAAACGCCGCTCCTTCGGGGCTGATCGGCGCGTCCAATCACTTTGAAGTCGCAATCGCCACGGCGGTGATGCTGTTCGGCCTGTCTTCGGGTGCGGCCCTGGCAACCGTCGTCGGCGTATTGATCGAAGTACCGCTGATGCTGGCTTTGGTGGGATTTTGCAAACGCACTAAAGGCTGGTTTTCTGGAATTGAAACACCGGAGCCGAGCTGAGTTAGCCAAGTCGATCGGCTAGGCAGCCCGATCAAAATACCTTCCCACGATGAAATTCATGTCGCTTTCGAAAAGGGCGAGTCGGCTATCGTGGACCTGATCGAGCAAATAAGAGCGCAAGCCGACGGCCTGAAATGAACCCAAAACAGCTACGGGTAGTCAATTTTCAATCGGCGCCAACAATCCGGGCATACCTTGTGGTATGTCGCAAGCTATCATAATGAATGGCTGGCACTAATCAGCTTTTCCGCCGCAGCGTGGTAATGTGCTGCGCGTGATTAGTGGATCGGTTGGAGCTATCGGGTTCAATATGATCGCCTGCATCTGGTCGCTAACAATAGTCGCTTTCTGATTCTTCCCGAGCATCATTACCCTAACCTTGCATCCTGCATTTTGTCCTTATGTGAACGGCGCATTTCTGAGGATTGGCTGCAATGCTTCGGCTATCCCTTATTATTGTTAGAGACGTTCGTCGATCCTCAGTACTTTCATAGCACTATTTATCGTGCCGCTAACTGGGTGCAGGTGGGCGACACTCGTGGCTTGCGTCGGACTCGCCAAGGTTATAGCTCTATCTCTCAACAGCCCAAGCAGGTCTTTGTTCGACCCTTGGAAAAGCGTTCTCAAGCCCGCTTGTCACAACCTATTCTTGACCTTTGTTATGGCTATGGAGCTCCAAAAATCATGTTAACCGCTGAACCTAAAAACCGCAATTGAATATATCCCTGCCAATAAAAATCAGCATAAACTTGACAAGTAAAATCGAGTTATGTAGAGCGTTTAGCTCATGTAATTTATTAAATCTGGCGGTTTTAAGACTGCCCCCTTCAGATATTTTTTCATTGCTTCACTTAAAATTCGATACCAGCATTGCAAAGGGGTCAACTGCGGCGCAGTTGCTTTCAACTCGTCAAAACATGTAGGTGTGATAGGTGTGCAATGGTCGGCCGGGTTTGTGTGGGTTGTAGCCGACCGTGGCCCCTTCTTGGTGGCCATATAACGTTTTAACGGTGACATCCGCATCCAATATCCACGGCAGTTCCAGCAATGGATTATAGGATTGATATAAATGCTTTTGCAGCCAGGAAACGCCTGCATTTTATGGAATGGCTTTCAACGCATTACGCGCACTGTCTTCTCAGACCACTTTAGTCATGCCCAATAAGGGGGCATTGACGCAATCCCCTTGTATTCGCGTAATATGGGCGTAACGGGTATATCCAGCCAAAATGGACAGCACAAAAGAACCCAAGACATTTATCTTTTTAGGGGCGTTAGGACTAGTATAGCGCAAGGGACATTCTTCAACCCAAGGCATAAAGCGATGCCCCGTTTTTAAATAGTGTATGAAAAACGCAAGTTGCCACAAGGTGGTCACTGGGGACTGTGGATCCCATTCAATATGTATTTTTCCATTAAAGGTGTCGGCAATCAGTGCGCTTATTTCTGACTTTTTAGGCGTAAATTCTGGCTCACCCGTTGGGTGAATAACTTTGGGAGGTAAAATCATGGCTCGGCTCAAAAAGCACGAGCCTTTCAGATTTTATATTTTTATTCAACTGCGGTTTTTAGGTTCAACCGACCAATCATATACCTGCAAAGCCGATAGCTCATATCACCGCGACAGTATTCAAAATCGGCGCCACAATTGTTTCCGAATCGCCGATGCCGGAACGAATGCGGTGCCCGGCAACCGCAGGTAAAACCGCCTGCACATCTTCAGGGATAACCGCATCCCGCCCGGCCATCAAAGCCCAGGCTCTGGCGGCCGTCAGCAGGGCCAAACCGGCGCGCGGCGACAAGCCGGAATCGTATTGGCCGGATTGCCGGGTAAAAGCAATGATGGCCTGCACATAATCCAGCAGGGCCCCTGAAACATAGACCTTGCCGACCGCCTGCTGCAAAGTCTGCAACTGCTCAACCGGCATGTGCACGGGCAAATCATCCAGCAACTCATAACGCGAACGTCCGGACAGCAGCTCGCGTTCGGCGCGGTGATCGGGATAACCCAATTCAATGCGCATCAAAAACCGGTCCAACTGCGACTCCGGCAACGGAAAAGTACCCACATGGCAAGAGGGATTTTGCGTGGCAATCACAAAAAACGGCTCCGGAAGCTTGTAGGTATGACCATCCACCGTCACCTGTCTTTCCTCCATCGCCTCCAGCAATGCGCTTTGGGCCTTGGGCGTCGCGCGATTGATCTCATCAGCCAGAATCATTTGCTTGAAAATCGGCCCCAGATGAAATGTAAACTGCCGCTGCTCGGCCACGAATATCGAAGAACCGATGATGTCGGCCGGCAACAAGTCGCTGGTAAATTGAATACGCTGGTAATCCATGCCAAACAACTTCGCCAGACTGTGCGACAGTGTGGTTTTACCCACGCCCGGCATATCTTCAATCAACAAATGCCCCTTTGCCAGCAAACAACAAACCGCCAGACGGATTTGCCGGTCTTTGCCGAGAATGATTTGATTGGCCGCAGCCAGCAGATTGTTTAAGCTGTCATCCATTAGATTCAATCCGTAAAGGTTGGTAACTCTTCAAATTACAAAAGGCCTATTAAGCCTGGTCGCAAGGCGTGTTGCCGATGCCGCCGACATAGGGTATCGCCAATCCGGCCAGCGCAATCAGCACCAGCAGCACCACGGTTAATTCCAGCAACGTCATGCCTTGCTGATGGGTTTCGCTACCGCTCTACCCATCCTACGCCGTGGCGGCTCGTGATTCTTCCAATTTTTCTTGTGTCCATTGGTTAAAGGCGCAAGGTTTTAGGGCATCGCTGACTTAAGCGTTTCCAGGGTGGCTTCGCTTGTCTGGTCCATCCCGGTGTGGCCGATGGCGGCAAAATAGGGCACCGCCAGCCCGGTCAGAGTAATCAGTACCAGCAGGAGCGCCGAAATTTCCAGCAGCGTCTTGCCGTGTTGCAAGGTTTTAGAGCGTCGTCTGTTTGTCATAGCTCACCTGTCTTGATGTTGTAATTTTCACCATAAAATCTAAACCTGCCCTGCGCACAGCCGAAGGGCGCGCACAGGGCAAAAGCCTATACCTATCGTCCATCCGCTTGGCCTCTTGCGGCAGCGGCTTCGGGAGACCCATCTGTCCTTGGTAAGAGGGGCTTTAGCCGCGACGGCCGGCTAGCGAAAGTCGCGGCTAAAGCCCCTCCTACAACCTCGTCCAGAGGCAACAATGACTGGGAGAAAGTCTAGTTTACTTTTTTTCATCGTGTTCTCTGGCTCCCTTCGACTGCGCCCAGGACAGGCGCATTGGTTGTTGCATTGTTTGTTTACCAATTGATCACCGGAAGGGTGGTGTGTGGGTGAAAATCCACCTGAATCGGGTTTTGGCGGTCGGCAGGATAAAATGGGTTAGTTGTAGTCGGATTAGCTGGATCATAAGGATCACAATCCGCATGAGCACAAACGGTAATTAACCCAAACAATAGTAATTTGAAAGTGAGTTTCATAAAGACTCCTTATCACGGTTTAAACATACAAAAGCCCCGATGACCAAGAGGACCAAGAGGATCAAGAGGATCAACGAGGCTTTCAGAGGGTAAGATAATCGACTGGGTAATGTGCGGTTCGCACCAGTTTGGAGGCTCGTTATTGAGGTCAACAATTTAGCTGCCTATCTAAGCCCACTCTGCACACAAACTCTCTGCCTGCTCCAGCACCAGTTGAACAGCCTCTTCCTGTTTGGCGGGTGGGTATTTGTATTTACGCAATATCCGCTTAACCATCAATCTCAGGCTGGCGCGGACACTCTCTCGTACCGACCAGTCCACACTGGTGCTTTTACGTAAATTTTCCGCCAGTTCATGGGCGATTTTCTTGAGAGTTTCGTCCCCCAGTTCACGAACTGACTCTTCGTTGTTTGCCAGCGCATCATAAAAGGCCAGTTCGTCACTGTTAAGGCCAAGATCGGCTCCTCGGTTCACTGCCTCCTTAAATTTCTTCGCCATCTGGATCAACTCTTCCATCACCTGCGCGGTTTCGATGGAGCGATTCTGATAACGCATGATGACTTTGGTCAGCAGTTCGGAGAACTTATTTTGCTGGACGACATTACTGGCGAAGCGGGTTTTAATTTCGCCCTCCAGCAAACGCTCCAGCAATTCCACGGCGAGATTACGTTCAGGCAGGTTGCGCATGTCGTCCAGGAAGTCTTCATCCAGAATACCGATATTCGGCTTTTCCAGACCCACTGCATTGAAAATATCCACGACTTCTTCAGATACCACCGCCGAGGCGATAATCTGGCGGATGGCAAGCTCACGCTCTTCATTGGTTTTCTTTTTGCTGCTGATGTCTTTCTTGGTCAGCAACACTTTGACCGCCTGGAAGAAGGCGACCTCTTCACGCACGGCCTTGGCTTCATCCAGCGTGCAACACAAGGTAAAAGCCTTGGACATCGCCAAGGCAGTGTCGCAGAAGCGCTTCTTGCCCTCTTTGATGCCGAGCACATGGTTGGCGGTTTTCGCCAGTATGTTATGGCCTCCGGTCAGGAATCCGCTGTAATCGAATGTGTGCAGCATAGCACGGAGAATATCAATTTTCTCTGCCAGCACGGCATAGGCTTCATGGGCATCGACGGTCAGGCTGCCGCGTCCCTTGCTGGCGGTGTATTCCTTCAAGGCTTGTTTCAGATCACTGGCGATGCCGATGTAATCGACCACCAAACCGCCTTGTTTGTCGTGGAATACCCGGTTCACTCGGGCAATGGCTTGCATCAGGTTGTGACCTTTCATGGGCTTGTCCACATACATCGTATGCACACAAGGCGCATCAAATCCGGTGAGCCACATATCACGCACGATCACCAAGCGCATGGGGTCTTCGGGATTCTTGAATCGCTTTTCCAGTCGTTTTTTGACTTGTTTGGAATAGATGTGCGGCCGCAGCAATGGCTTGTCGCTGGCAGAACCGGTCATCACCACCTTGATCACACCCTTTTCGGGATCATCATCGTGCCAGTCGGGACGTAGGGCAATGATCGCGTTATACAGATGCACCGAGATTTCGCGGCTCATGGCCACGATCATGGCTTTACCGGATTGCGCCTTGTTGCGTTCTTCAAAATGGGCAACCAGATCGGCCGCCACTTGCTGGATTCTGGGTTCCGCGCCGACGATGCTTTCCAGTGCGGCCCATTTACTCTTCAGCCGGGCTCGCTGATCATCTTCCTCGTCTTCCGCCAGTTCATCCACCTCGGCATCAATCTCGGGCAATGACTCTGCCTTCAAGCCCAGTTTAGCCAGGCGTGATTCAAAATAAATCGCGACAGTGGCCCCGTCATCTCGTGCCTGTTGCATATCGTAGATGTGGATGTAATCACCAAACACGGCGCGTGTGTCGCGGTCTTCGGAGGATACGGGCGTACCAGTGAAAGCGACAAAGGTTGCGTTGGGTAGTGCGTCTCGCAAATGCTGGGCATAGCCGACTTGGTAGTACGAGGAAGCATCCGCGACAGCGCCTTGGTCACTGCTCAACGCGCTGCCCCGTAATTTCCGGGTTTTTAGCTTGGCTTCAAAACCGTACTGGGTGCGGTGCGCTTCATCGGCTATCACGACAATATTATGACGATCCGACAGCACGGGGTAGCTGTCTTCATCCTCACCGGGCATGAACTTTTGAATGGTCGCAAACACGATACCGCCAGAAGGGCGATTGGCTAATTTGGCCCGTAAATCCTGACGCGTTTCGCCCTGTACTGGCTGCTCACGCAATAAATCCTGCGCCAGCGAGAACACGCCAAACAATTGCCCATCCAGATCATTGCGGTCGGTAATCACCACGATGGTCGGGTTTTCCATCGCTACTTCACGCATCACGCGGGCGGCAAAGCAGGTCATGGTCATACTCTTGCCTGAACCCTGCGTATGCCAGACCACGCCGCCTTTCTGACTGCCACCGGGCCGGGATGCGGCTATGACCTGGGTGATGGCTAAACGCACCGCATGGAACTGGTGATAACCGGCGATCTTCTTCACCAGTGTGCCGTCATCTTCAAACAGCACAAAGAAGCGCAAAAAATCCAGCAGATAGTCTGGAGCCAAGACACCGCGCACCAGTGTCTCCAGTTCATTAAACTGACCCAGTGGGTCAAGTGTCAGTCCGTCGATGGTGCGCCAGGCCATAAAGCGCTCAGCGTCAGCAGAAAGTGAACCCATAAGGGCTTCAGTGCCGTCCGAGACGACCAGTATTTCGTTGTACTGGAACACATCCGGTATTTGTTCTTTGTAGGTTTGTATCTGGTCAAAGGCCTTCCATACATCGGCAGTCAGGTCGGCGGGGTTTTTCAGTTCCAGCAGCACCAGCGGCAAGCCATTGATGAACAGAATGATGTCAGGACGACGGGTAACTTTTGGGCCTTTGATGGAAAACTGATTAATCGCCAGCCATTCGTTCAAAGAGCTCCCTCTCCCTCCGGGAGAGGGTTGGGGTGAGGGAAAATTTGAGGGCGAATCCCAATCAATCAACCGGACAAAATCGCCTCTTGTCTCGCCATCCTTCTGATATTGCACCGGCACACCGTTGACCAGCAAGCGGTGAAAGTGGCGATTGGCCGCCAGCAGCACCGGCGTATCCAGATTCAAGACCTGCTGCAAGGCATCTTCACGGGCGACCAAAGGCAACAGAGGATTAAGCCGGTTGATCGCGTTGCGTAAGCGTTCGACTAAAACCACCTGGGTGTAGTTGCTGCGCTCGGGTGTGTTGCCATCGAAGGCAATGTCAGGGCCATAGACAGCCGTATAGCCGACATCGGCCAGCCAGCTCAGGGTTTCTTGTTCCAGTTGGTCTTCGGTCATTTTAAAGCTCCGTACCGGTCGAGTCGATTCAATATGAACCAAGTTTTTGTATTAAACCAATACTTCATCTTTCTCAGAGTTATCGTCGAAAACAGAACGGTACGACTGCTTCTCATGTGTCGGCGTACTGGGAAATGCGCGGCGAATTTTATGTGACTTCACCAAACTATCCAGGTAAGTTTTTCGCAAAGTGTCAGGATTGCGGCTAACCAGTTTGGCCAGAACATTGAGCGTAATATAGCGGTCTTTACAGATTTTCAAGATTACTGCCTCCATCACTTCCGGCTCCAAGCGTGCCTTTTTACGTGGCGCTTCGGCCATCCGCTCCAAGTCGGCACGTAGTATGGGTGACAGCACGTCCAAATCATCGACTATCGGCGCATCCAAAAGATCAGATAGCAAGCATCCCAAGGCATCACGATTAGAGTCACTGCTATCGCTAGTGCTGGTACCGTTATACCCGGAGCTCAATCCAATATGCCCGGAGCTTGCGTCGTTATACCCGAAGCTGGAGCTATACTGAAAGACCTGCTCCGGCGATATGAGCGCAGCACCCGGCAAGTGATAGACCTTGCCGCGCGATTGCCCAACCGCTTGCAAAAAGCCATCGCGCTCCAGACGAGCCAGGCATCCACTCAAATCATGAGGGTGCAAGTCGCTGATTTCTGCCAAACGTACATGGTTAACGACCTGTTCGATTGCGGTCGTCGCTAGAATTAGCCTTTCGCCATGCGTCAACATATCAAACCTTTCTCCAAAACGTTCGCGCAATTCGACCACTACCTGCTCCGGCAGCAAATCCAACATACGCAACTCTAGCAACGTTTGTTCGGGCTCGTCCTTTTCATACAATGCTGGCGGCCGCCAGTGTTGGCTCTTCCAACCCTTGTAAATCTTGGGTATCCCAGAACCGCCACGCTCTCCCAGACCAATCAGAAGAAACATCTGGTGCAGAATACGATTTCGGCAGTCGCTCTCTCCACCACGAATCACCTGTTCGATGGGCAAGCGTAAGCCTCCGGGATTGCGAAAGCCAAACATATCTGGGCGCTTCACTACCAACACAGATAATCTCCCAGTGTAATCGGCATGTACTAGCGAATTTACCAGCGCCTCACGCAATGCCTCATGAACAGGCGTATCATCTTGCCGCCGTCCATCCTTTAAGGCAAATGGTACCTTCAGGTCTGCAATTAACTTGCGATACACTCGCCGATAAAACTCGAATATATTGCCAGTCCAGGTGCCATCGGGCACTAAGCGATCTACCCAGCGTAATTCGGTTTTGGCTTGTGGGCGTTCCTGATAATCGAGAAAATAGTGCGGCACAGCCTCCTGAATCGCAATCCACTTACCAAACATTAACAGGCCAGCCAGTGTTAGCCCCTCTTCACCACTTTGTCGGTCACGTCGCCAGCCTCGCAGGCTTTGCAATAAATCGAAATCATTCTGCTCCAAATAAGGATGGCCCGGTTTCTCATCGCGTAGCATCTGCCGATAGATACGAATACTCTCTCTATCAATTTCATCCATACTGAAACCATGAAGAATCCGCGCATCACGCTCATCCTCCACTTGCTCAGCCAGCATGCGCTTGACGGTTTCGTCGTCACAAGATCGATCGCCATTGTGTAGTCGCCGGTATGTATTCCCCAGCGGCTGGCCGTTGAGATACACCGGCTTTTGCTTGCGCGTGGCGGCGGGTATCTGCACCAGCAAGACGGTCTTGCCGTCCAGAGTCAATGCTGACACGTCGGCATCGCTGATCAGATTCACGCTGACTTTACCGGGATTGTTCAGCGTATTGAATAAATCAGTACGGACTTTCTCAACATTGGCAATACCAGCGACACTGAACACACAGGCCTTTTCGCGCACGCCCAGCAGCACAACACCACCGTGCATGTTGGCCATTGCCGAATAAGTCGACCAGAAATCCTTCGGCACTTCGCCCTTGCCATCTTGTCCTTGCGCCAGTTTACATTCCAATTCGACCGATTCGGCGAGGAGCGACAAGTCATCCAGGGTTTGTAGATCGAATATCACACGGTTTCCTCAATCAAGGCTTCGGCATCCGGCAGGCGGAGCTGGCCGGAGATAAGGCGGGGGAGCAAGGTATCACGGAGGGTAACTAGGGTTTGGGCTTGTTGTTCATTTATCCGCATACGCCTAATCAGCGAGTCTGTTGTGTTGCGAAACGCTACAGTTGTGACTTCATCGGGAACAACAGCTTTTTCGATTGCGAAGTCTGGCCAATGGCCTTTATATTCAGAAAATTTAACGCGATCTTTAGTGGCGTAATACGCCCAAACGGTATCGACGTCTTTCCCGACAAAAGGCAAAACATTTTGAATGGCCGAAAAATCATACGAAATTAGTCGCATATAACATGTATGGTTTGCAAACACCACAATCGGGGATTCTAGGCTTGCTTTGACACTTGGAGTATCGTTATGAAATCCAATAATTCCAGACTTGCCTTGATCAAGTATTGGCACATTACCTTCTGGTAAGGCTGACTTGTTATCGTATTTCTTCCCAACTGATAGACGAGTTATGAAATCACCGAATTTTCTAACCCTCCACCCGCTCGGTACCGAACCTAGTTCTGATTCTTCGAAGCTGTCGGGGAAGAGCGCGGCGGTTTCGGTATCTATGCCTTCCGGCTCGCGGCCTTCCATCTTGGCATGTACGGGGTCGAAGTCCACGAACCAGGATTTGAACAGGGTTTGGGCGATGGCTTCGAGGGTGGTGCTGGTTTCGCGTAGTAGTGCGATACGGTCGTCAATCGCCCGAAAAATGGATGCGATTCTTTTTTGGGTATGCAAATTTGGAATTTTGATCTCAATTGTCTTAAATGCGGAGTGAGTAAGATCTTTTTGAACAGAGCCAGATGCAATTGTATTTACATATTCCCTGATGGATTCTTGGCGCAAAAACCAATAAACAAATTCCCTACTTACCGCATTATTTCTTGGTGTGACTTTGAAGCAATTGTTGTGAACAACCCCCGTCTTATTCGTGAAGACATATCCTACTTGACCTGTACGTGTATAGATAATTTCATCTTTCGTTGCGATACACTGCTTTGGGACATCTTTTTCCGAAATAAACTGTAGGTAATTATCGCTAAATAAGTCAGAAATTCTGAGTAATGGCAGCCCAATTTCACGGAAAAGATGTTTTGTTTTTGCGTTGATTGCCAATCCTTGGGTGACATCTACGATGTCCCCCATTTTGTAAATTTTCCAATCATTAGAAGTCATACCCCAAGCCCCCCAACTTCTGGCGTATCAGTTGATCCAGTTCCGCACCTTTCGCCATTTGCTCGCCCAGCGTTTCGGTCAGTTTTTGCATTTTTTCGGCAAAGGCTTCGTCATCGTCTTCAATGGCTTCTGCACCAACATAGCGGCCGGGCGTGAGGACGTGGCCGTGTTCAGCGATTTCTGCCAGGGTGACACTGCGGCAGTAGCCAGCGACATCGGCATATTCTTCGCCTGATGCATTCTCCCCACGCCATGCGGCAACAGTGCTGGCGATCTTTTCAATGACTTCATCGGTGAATTCGCATTGCACACGGCTGATCATACTGCCGAGCTTGCGGGCATCAATAAACAGCACTTCGCCTTGCCGGGTGCGCTTTTCCTTAACCAAGAACCACAGGCAAGCGGGGATTTGGGTATTGAAGAACAGTTGGCCGGGCAGCGCGATCATCACTTCGACTTTATCAGCTTCGACCATGGCGCGGCGAATGTCGCCTTCGCTGTTCTGACTGGATGACATCGAGCCATTGGCGAGCACAATCCCGGCGCGGCCTGTGGGTTTGAGGTGGTAGAGCATGTGTTGCAACCACGCATAGTTGGCATTTCCTTGGGGCGGAGTGCCGTAGACCCAGCGCGGGTCTCCTTCAAGGCTGCCGTGCCACCAGTCGGAGATATTGAACGGCGGATTGGCGAGTACAAAATCTGCCCGCAGGTCTGGGTGCTGGTCACGCACAAAGCTGTCGGCGGGTTCTTTGCCCAGATTGAAGTCGATACCGCGAATGGCAAGGTTCATCGCAGCCAGTCGCCAGGTGGTCGGGTTGGCTTCCTGTCCATAGATAGAGACATCGCCCAATTTGCCGCCGTGAGCTTCGATGAACTTTTCCGATTGTACAAACATACCGCCTGAGCCGCAGCAGGGATCATAAACTTGACCGTGATGCGGAGCGAGTACGGCAACCAGAGTCTTTACGATGGAAGCAGGTGTATAGAACTGCCCCCCGCGTTTACCTTCTGCACTGGCGAACTGGCCAAGGAAGTATTCATAAACCTGGCCGAGCAGATCGCGGGCATGATTTTTAGCTCGGTCTTCTGCTTTGCCGGATTCACCAAAACCAATTTTGGAGACCAGATCAACTAACTCTCCAAGCTTGCCATCGGGTAGTTGTACACGGGCATAGCGCTTATCCAGGATGCCTTTGAGCTTGGGATTTTCAGTTTCAATCAACGACAGCGCGTCGTCGATGCGTTTACCAATGTCGGCCTGTTTGGCTTGAGCACGTAAGCTCTCCCAACGGGCGGCTTCGGGTACCCAGAACACGTTGACTTCCTTGTAGTAGTCGCGGTCTTCGAGCTCTGCATTGATCAGGTCTGGATCGGTGTCGCCCAGATAGTAGTCATCCTGGCTATCGGTAAACTTGCCCGTGAGTTCCGCGCGGCGGGTCTGGAAGGTGTCAGAGATGTATTTGACGAAGATAAGGCCGAGTACGATGTGTTTGTATTCGGCGGCGTCCATGTTGGCGCGTAGTTTGTCGGCGGTGGCCCAGAGTGTTTTTTTGATGTCTTCGATCACGGTGCTTTCAGCATATTTGGGGCAGAAAGCCTGTAATTATGAGTCATCGATGATAAGTGCGCCAACTTTCATTCTTAGGAAATCACTAAACCAATTCCCCTCATGAGATAAAAATAGCGCGGAATTTACCAGCAGACCTACAGATGAATGCGCCATGCTCACCAAACCCAGCTTTGTCCTCTCCTCTAATGGCAGTAATCATCTTTTCCAAAGCTCTTGTAAAAAAATTACGGGAACGTCTATCAACCGCATTAAAATTAAAAAATATTCAAGCGTACAGATTAGCAATAGCCATGATCTGTTACGGCGAAGGGAGGGGAATAGTCGAGATTGCAAAACTGTTGGATGTAAATTTCAAAACCATTGTTAATTGGATAACAAAATTCATGTCCGGAGGAATAGACTGGATAATGGGCAAACATTACCAAGGGCGTGGACGTAAACAAAAGCTGACTAAAGCGCAGCAAAAACAATTGCATGACATGATAGCTGAAGGCCCTGAAATACACGGATTTTCTAGCGCAATATGGAACTGTGCCATGATTGCAGCGCTCATTTTGCTCAAATTTTCTGTGTGCTACAACCTCAACTATTTGGCCCGCTTATTAAAAAAGTTGGGGTTAAGCTACCAAAAGGCCCACTTCATCAGTGACCGTCAGGATGAGGAAAAGTATGAAACGGCTAGAGAAGTCTGGCGGGAAGAAACCTTACCCGCGCTAATCAAAAAAGCCAAAGAAGAAAAAGCAGTGGTGTTGTTTGGTGACGAAGTTTCCTTTGCGATGTGGGGTTCATTAGCGCGTACTTGGGCTCCGATAGGGCAACAGCCAACGGTTAAAACCAGAGGGATACGTAAGGGACTGAAAATATTTGGTTCGATTGATCTTGGCGGGGGCAGCTTTCAATATCGACAATTACTTGCTTATTCTCTGCAACCAACATCACTAAAATTATTGAAAGAGGCGAATTTGCCCACTGAACTACTTGCCCTGCTAAAAACGTTAAAAGGGGAACAGTATGCAACGGAATTTGATTTTTTAAACGCGCTAAAAGCTATCGTTGATGAAAGCTTACTGATAACGTATCAAAAGCTGATATTAAAACATTCTGAGACAGCGGGAAAATTTAATGGGCTCAGTTATATTGAGTTTTTGGAGCAACTGCTGGCACATTATGACGGTAAAATTTTTCTAGTTGAAGATGGTGCGCCTTATCATCACAGCAAAATAGTCAATGAATTTAAGTCGCTCCACTCAGATCGCCTTACGATTACGCCACTTCCTGCCTATTCTCCTGATTACAATCCCATTGAGAAGCTTTGGAAAAACACTAAACGTGACGCAACGCACTTGAAATATTTCAAAACCTTTGAAGACCTTCTTGATTCAGTCGTAAAAACGTTCAAATCGTATATGCAAGATGCGAGCAAAATTATCTGCGTTATGCAAAAAATGCGTGAGGACTTCGCTATTATCGGCTGATTTATTCGCTAGGTTGATTGGAAATTATTTATCTGGAAAACTATATCTGTATCTTTTTATGGATATCTTTAGCCGGAAAATAGTCGGTTGGCAGGTTTATGCGGAAGAAAGCAGTGCCTATGCGGCCGACGTCATCCGCGATATCTGCCGGCGTGAAGGCATTGCCGAGGGGCAAGTGCACTTGCATTCCGACAATGGCAGTCCGATGAAAGGCGCCACCATGCTGGCAACCCTCCAGCAACTGGGCGTCATGCCCTCCTTGAGTCGCCCGTCGGTCAGCAATGACAATCCGTATTCAGAAGCCTTGTTCAAAACCTTGAAATATCGGCCTGAATATCCGTTGCAACCGTTCTCTACGCTAGCAGAAGCCAGAGCCTGGGTGACGGACTTTGTGGCCTGGTACAACCTGGACCATCGGCACAGCAGCATCCATTTTGTAACCCCGGAACAACGCCATAACGGCGAAGATCAAGCCATTCTCAACACAAGAAAAGCCACCTATAGTGCCGCCAAAGAGGCGAATCCTGCCCGCTGGAGCAAGGCGATTAGAAACTGGGAATGGCAAGCAGAGGTGTTCTTAAATCCCGATAAACCGAGCATGCCGCCTGCAAATTGTACGAGCATGAGTGTGCATTAATTTTCATCAAAGGCGACAAGTATTTTGACATTTACCGATAGATAGAAATCAGGTCATTGAATTGACGAATTTCTTGGCAAAGTCCTTTGCGCGCATGTTCGTCTTTGTATATTGTTCGAACAAGTCATTGACATCTATTGGATTTAGGTAGGCATAGATACCGTAGCCTTTTGTGGTCATGAATGCATTTCTTAACTGACTGATGAATTCTAAGCGCTCTTTATTTTTTAAATGGTTATTTTGCATTGGCATCCTCCAGATTTTGATTCGCCCGAAATCCTGTGGGCTCTGCGTGAACAAGTTAAGTTACAAAAGATACATTTCTCATCTAAGCTGTGCCTTCACCTGTAATAATGATACAAAAGATATTAGTTATTTCAATGCGACAACTGCGTTAATTTGGCTTAATTGCTTCGAAAACACGAAAGGATCACAATTGGAAGGATTGCTTACAGACTGGACATTGTGATCGGATAAGCTGCGAATGATATAGCGAGGGAGTTAAAGTGGATCCCGAATGAGCAAAGACCTTTCCAATCGTAATTCTGAAAGAAGGTTATTTGACCGGGTATTTTGAAGCCGTATAATGCTGCCCTCCTTGCGTTTCCTGGGTTGGTCAGTTGTTTGGTTCAGGTGGGTTGATAAAAAAGAGCTGCCTGGGTGTTGACAAGTGAGCTGGATAGGATAGAATGCGCGGCTGTTCCGGTGCTGGCGACAGGCCGCGGAGCAGGAAAAAAAGTGAACGGGGAGTTGACAGCGGTTTTTGGCGCTGTATAATTGTTGGACTCAGAGGGGCTTAGGCTCCACGCTCTTTAAAAAATCAGATCAAAATAATTTGTGTGGGCACTTGTGGTGATGAATCGAGCGGTAGCTAGATAATCGACACAAGAACACACGTTAATTCAAAGCAATTTAATTTACGTTTATTCTGACGTCGAGCCAAGATTGGCTACTCATCTTATTGAGTGGCAAGACAAGATTGAACTGAAGAGTTTGATCATGGCTCAGATTGAACGCTGGCGGTATGCTTAACACATGCAAGTCGAACGGTAACAGGCCTTCGGGCGCTGACGAGTGGCGGACGGGTGAGTAACGCGTAGGAATCTGCCTGTTAGTGGGGGACAACGTGGGGAAACTCACGCTAATACCGCATACGCCCTACGGGGGAAAGCGGGGGCTCTTCGGACCTCGCGCTAACAGATGAGCCTGCGTGGGATTAGCTAGTTGGTAGGGTAAAGGCCTACCAAGGCGACGATCCCTAGCTGGTCTGAGAGGACGATCAGCCACACTGGGACTGAGACACGGCCCAGACTCCTACGGGAGGCAGCAGTGGGGAATATTGGACAATGGGCGCAAGCCTGATCCAGCAATACCGCGTGTGTGAAGAAGGCCTGAGGGTTGTAAAGCACTTTCAATGGGGAGGAAAACCTGCCGGTCAATACCCGGTAGCTTGACATTACCTTTAGAAGAAGCACCGGCTAACTCCGTGCCAGCAGCCGCGGTAATACGGAGGGTGCGAGCGTTAATCGGAATTACTGGGCGTAAAGCGTGCGTAGGCGGTTAATTAAGTCAGATGTGAAAGCCCCGGGCTTAACCTGGGAACGGCATTTGATACTGGTTAACTAGAGTTGAGTAGAGGGGAGTGGAATTTCAGGTGTAGCGGTGAAATGCGTAGATATCTGAAGGAACACCAGTGGCGAAGGCGACTCCCTGGACTCAAACTGACGCTGAGGTACGAAAGCGTGGGTAGCAAACAGGATTAGATACCCTGGTAGTCCACGCCGTAAACGATGTCAACTAGCCGTTGGTTCTATTTACAGAATTAGTGGCGCAGCTAACGCATTAAGTTGACCGCCTGGGGAGTACGGCCGCAAGGTTAAAACTCAAATGAATTGACGGGGGCCCGCACAAGCGGTGGAGCATGTGGTTTAATTCGATGCAACGCGAAGAACCTTACCTACCCTTGACATCCAGAGAATCTGTTAGAGATAGTAGAGTGCCTTCGGGAGCTCTGAGACAGGTGCTGCATGGCTGTCGTCAGCTCGTGTCGTGAGATGTTGGGTTAAGTCCCGTAACGAGCGCAACCCTTATCCTTAGTTGCCAGCACGTAATGGTGGGAACTCTAGGGAGACTGCCGGTGATAAACCGGAGGAAGGTGGGGACGACGTCAAGTCATCATGGCCCTTATGGGTAGGGCTACACACGTGCTACAATGGCCGGTACAGAGGGCTGCGAACTTGCAAAAGTAAGCCAATCCCAGAAAGCCGGTCCTAGTCCGGATTGGAGTCTGCAACTCGACTCCATGAAGTCGGAATCGCTAGTAATCGCGAATCAGAATGTCGCGGTGAATACGTTCCCGGGCCTTGTACACACCGCCCGTCACACCATGGGAGTGGGTTGCAAAAGAAGTAGGTAGTTTAACCTTCGGGAGGGCGCTTACCACTTTGTGATTCATGACTGGGGTGAAGTCGTAACAAGGTAGCCCTAGGGGAACCTGGGGCTGGATCACCTCCTTACAAAGACCGTTTGATCGCGTTATAAGTGTCCACAACAAATTATTTTGATCACATGAAGAGATGAGCCTGGGCCTGTAGCTCAGTTGGTTAGAGCGCACCCCTGATAAGGGTGAGGTCGGAGGTTCAAATCCTCCCAGGCCCACCACTTTACTGGCATTGTATCGACACTGCCGTAAAGACTGGTACACGGGCGAGGGAACCTGGAAACACCGGGGCCATAGCTCAGCTGGGAGAGCGCCTGCCTTGCACGCAGGAGGTCAGGAGTTCGATCCTCCTTGGCTCCACCAATTCTATAGCGTTTCGAGCGGAACCCACCACAAGCCACGACAGCGCGTTGTGCGCACCGGCGGATGGGGACTACAGCCGTCTCACACGAGACCTTATAGAATTGGTGTAAACAACATCGATAGCTCTTTAACAATCTGGAAATCTGTAATTAAGTACATTCATGACCCTAAGTCATGAACATACTGAACGCGTTCAAGTGCATGCGTGCAGCGAAAGCAGGCCACATCGGCGTCCGCCGGTGCCGTCTACGCGCCGCTGCGCACGTAAACACGAACGCATACTCAAGCACAAAGCGAAAATGTCAGCTGACAAATAACCCGCAGACCGCGCACCGGGAGCAATCCCGGTGGTGCAGACTGATTCGGGTTATATGGTCAAGTGAATAAGCGCATACGGTGGATGCCTAGGCAGTAAGAGGCGATGAAGGACGTTGTAGCATGCGATAAGCCGCGGGGAGTTTGCAAACTAACCCTGATCCGCGGATTTCCGAATGGGGAAACCCGGCCAAGATCACTTGGTCATCGTGCAGTGAATACATAGCTGCATGAAGCGAACCTGGAGAACTGAAACATCTAAGTACCCAGAGGAAAAGAAATCAACCGAGATTCCCTTAGTAGCGGCGAGCGAACGGGGATTAGCCCTTAAGCTTTTATTAGGTTAGTGGAACCGTCTGGAAAGTCGGGCGATACCGGGTGATAGCCCCGTACACGAAAACCCATTAGAAGTGAAAACGAGTAGGTCGGAGCACGTGAAACTTTGACTGAACATGGGGGGACCATCCTCCAAGGCTAAATACTCCTTACTGACCGATAGTGAACCAGTACCGTGAGGGAAAGGCGAAAAGAACCGGGGAGACCGGAGTGAAATAGATCCTGAAACCGTATGCGTACAAGCAGTGGGAGCCGACTTTGTTCGGTGACTGCGTACCTTTTGTATAATGGGTCAGCGACTTAATCTCAGTGGCAAGCTTAACCGAATAGGGGAGGCGTAGCGAAAGCGAGTCTTAATAGGGCGTTTAGTCGCTGGGATTAGACCCGAAACCGGGCGATCTATCCATGGCCAGGCTGAAGGTTGGGTAATACTAACTGGAGGGCCGAACCCACATCTGTTGAAAAAGATGGGGATGAGCTGTGGATCGGAGTGAAAGGCTAATCAAGCTCGGAGATAGCTGGTTCTCCTCGAAAGCTATTTAGGTAGCGCCTCGTGTATAACTGTTGGGGGTAGAGCACTGTTTCGGCTAGGGGGTCGTCTAGACTTACCAACCCGATGCAAACTCCGAATACCAACAAGTTTGAGCACGGGAGACACACGGCGGGTGATAAGGTCCGTCGTGGAAAGGGAAACAGCCCAGACCGTCAGCTAAGGTCCCAAAATCTATGCTCAGTGGGAAACGATGTGAGAAGGCCCAGACAGCCAGGAGGTTGGCTTAGAAGCAGCCATCCTTTAAAGAAAGCGTAATAGCTCACTGGTCGAGTCGGCTTGCGCGGAAGATTTACCGGGGCTAAGCATAGTACCGAAGCTACGGGTTCATCTTAGGATGAGCGGTAGAGGAGCGTTCTGTACGCCTGCGAAGGTTCATTGAGAAGTGGGCTGGAGGTATCAGAAGTGCGAATGCTGACATGAGTAACGATAATGGGGGTGAAAAACCCCCACGCCGAAAACCCAAGGTTTCCTGCGCAACGCTAATCGACGCAGGGTTAGTCGGTACCTAAGGCGAGGCCGAAAGGCGTAGTCGATGGCAAGCAGGTTAATATTCCTGCACCGGTGTTAACTGCGATGGGGTGACGGAGAAGGCTACATCAGCTGACGGTTGGAAGTGTCAGTTTAAGCGAGTAGGGAGTGGGACTAGGCAAATCCGGTTCCATATATTCTGAGACGTGATGACGAGCGGCTCCTCGGAGCCGCGAAGTGATGGATGCCATGCTTCCAAGAAAAACCTCTAAGCATCAGGTTAACAGTGGCCGTACCCTAAACCGACACAGGTGGGTGGGATGAGAATTCTAAGGCGCTTGAGAGAACTCGGCTGAAGGAACTAGGCAAAATGATACCGTAACTTCGGGAGAAGGTATGCCCTTGGTAGGTGAAAGTCCTCGCGACTGGAGCTGAAGAGGGTTGCAATAAATTGGTGGCTGCGACTGTTTAGCAAAAACATAGCACTCTGCAAACTCGAAAGAGGAAGTATAGGGTGTGACGCCTGCCCGGTGCCGGAAGGTTAATTGATGGGGTTATCTCACGAGAAGCTCTTGATCGAAGCCCCGGTAAACGGCGGCCGTAACTATAACGGTCCTAAGGTAGCGAAATTCCTTGTCGGGTAAGTTCCGACCTGCACGAATGGCGTAACGATGGCCACACTGTCTCCAGCCGAGACTCAGTGAAATTGAAATTGCGGTGAAGATGCCGTATACCCGCGGCTAGACGGAAAGACCCCGTGAACCTTTACTATAGCTTGACACTGGACTTTGAACCTACTTGTGTAGGATAGGTGGGAGGCTGTGAAGCGGCAACGCCAGTTGTCGTGGAGCCAACCTTGAAATACCACCCTGGTATGTTTGAAGTTCTAACCTAGGTCCATTATCTGGATTGGGGACAGTGTCTGGTGGGTAGTTTGACTGGGGCGGTCTCCTCCCAAAGAGTAACGGAGGAGCACGAAGGTGTGCTCAGCATGGTCGGAAATCATGCGCTGAGTGTAATGGCAAAAGCACGCTTGACTGCGAGACGTACAAGTCGAGCAGGTACGAAAGTAGGTCATAGTGATCCGGTGGTTCTGAATGGAAGGGCCATCGCTCAACGGATAAAAGGTACTCCGGGGATAACAGGCTGATACCGCCCAAGAGTTCATATCGACGGCGGTGTTTGGCACCTCGATGTCGGCTCATCACATCCTGGGGCTGAAGCAGGTCCCAAGGGTATGGCTGTTCGCCATTTAAAGTGGTACGCGAGCTGGGTTCAGAACGTCGTGAGACAGTTCGGTCCCTATCTGCCGTGGGCGTTTGAGATTTGAGGGAAGCTGCTCCTAGTACGAGAGGACCGGAGTGGACGAACCTCTGGTGTTCCGGTTGTCATGCCAATGGCATTGCCGGGTAGCTATGTTCGGACAGGATAACCGCTGAAAGCATCTAAGCGGGAAGCCCCTCCCAAGATGAGATCTCACTGGGAC
>CAWKEY010000080.1:0-19549 GCA_963848675.1 uncultured Gammaproteobacteria bacterium | reverse complement strand
AAGTACTCAGGAGATTAAAGACAGGCTCGATCGGAAGAAAACTGAACGTGTTCAACTGGATCAAATTTCATGTATTTTGCCGACCTGCACATTCTATAAAAACGCGAGAATTTATCGAGCAGATGTGGAAATAGAGGTCCTTACTCAAGCCAAGAGTTATCGTGAAGCGGTAGCTAGAGGAGCACAGACTTGTCAAGAATATCAACAAATACAGCAAGAAGTTAATCAGCTCCGGCAAATGATTCAAGAGCCTCCATTATGGTATTCCTTGTTTCCAAAGTCCTGGTCATTAATTGATCGGCTTAAACAACAAGAGAACAGGCAAACGGAGTTGTCCAATTCGTGCCAGTATTACAGAATGGCCACCAAAACATTTCAGTCCAAACTAAGCGCCATCAAAAAAACTCTTGATGAGCGGGATGCCATCTTTCTTACCAAACTGAACGAGTTCAAGAAATCAAAGAAGCAAACCCTTGACCAAATACTAGTAGTCCTACCTTCTGCATTGTGGTTGCTGCTTGGCATTATTTTAACCCCCATGGCATTTAAGACGTTTGCTTACTATGGGATAGCGCCGATAGCGACGCGAAAATTTGGTATTCGACTGCAACCTTCTGCGCACGGGTGTTACGTCTGCCCCTATTTAATCCCCAGATACGACTTTAGTCCCTAAGTAATTCAGGGATTCTGGCTGTAGAGTCCCTTTCTAAGCGCGAGACAAATTCGGTATTTAAAAGGCTGGCACTCCTCTGTTATCGTGGGAAGCTTCGAAACCAATCACGCAGAAAGAGGCCAGCCTATGTACCGAATTGTCGCATCAATTATCTCTCTTCAACAACATCTCGATGCATTAGCGAATACTCCGATTATCTATCGACCAAGGGTTTGCCCACATTGTTCTTTTGGACGGCTATGGTGTCATGGCTGTTATGAACGTAAAGCAGATCGGACTGGCTCAGCATCGGACTCTTTAAATCCGATTCCTATTCCGCGTTTCTTATGCCAGGGCTGTCATCAGACCTGCTCCCGCTTACCGGAATGTATTGCGCCCCGCCGCTGGTATAACTGGGTGATTCAACAGGCAGTCATTCTTGCGCTGTTGAGCGATTACACGTTACGCGGTTGTTCGCTGCAATGTGGACTGGATCGCCATACTGTCCGCCGCTGGTGGCGTGAACTCCATGAGCGCCATCACGAATTCGCCTTGTTTTTACGCATGCGTTTTCCGGAACTGGGACGGTCAGTCGATTTTACGGCATTTTGGCAGAACTGTTTGCAGTCGATGTCCTTGAGTCAGGCGATGGCATGGCTAGATCGGGAGGGCGTGATCGTCCCATGAGCAGTTGAGTTTAAATGGGCTTGGGACACGCATTGAGCGTATGTTTCAAGAACCCACAGACTTTGCCCTCTGGCGAAAGGGTATATGGTCGGGTTTCATAACGGCTCCTATCAATTATCTGGAGTTTGACATGAAAACGTTCAATACCATCGCCCTGTTTCGCCTCTCGGTTCTGGGCCCTTTAGTCAGCCGCGAGCGGTTAGCGCGTGGTGAACTGCAAACCATCATTCGGGGTTTGGCCAGCAAAGAGTATGCAATCCCTGGCTCAGACCGGCGTTTTCTGGGCGAAAAAACCATTGAGTCTTGGTATTATGCCTGGCGTGCACACGGCATCGACGGCTTGATACCCCAGCAACGCACCGATCGCGGCGTGTCCAAGTTGCCGGTAACGGTTCAGGAAGCCTTGCTCGCCGCCAAGCGGGAAAATCCACGCCGCTCCATTCGGCAACTGAAAATCTTGCTGGAAAATGCAGGAACGGTGTCGCGCGACACCTTATCCCGCTCAGCAATCCATCGTTTTTTGCAGCAACAGGGCCTGTCGCGCCCGACGGGCTCCTCGTCAATCCCCGAGGAACATCGGCGCTTTGTCGCTGAATATGCTAATTCAATCTGGTATGGCGATGTCATGCACGGCCCCACGTTGACGTTAAAGACGGGGCGCTGCAAAGTATTTCTGGTCTCGCTGATGGATGACGCGTCCCGTTTGCTGGCGCATAGTGCGTTTTGTACCAGTGAGACGGCCTTGGCTATCGAAGGGGTCTTGAAGCAAGCGGTGCTCAAGCGGGGTCTACCGAAAAAGCTGGTGGTCGATAACGGCGCGGCCTACCGCGCGGCCACCTTGCAGGGCATTTGTGCGCGGCTGGATATTCGGCTGATTTACTGCCGGCCTTATGCGCCCGAAGGCAAGGGCAAACTGGAACGCTGGCATCGGACTTTCCGTGACCAATTTCTGAGTGAGCTGGAGGTCTCGCGTATCCATGATCTGGACGATCTCAACGCCAGACTCTGGGCCTGGATCGAGCAGGTCTATCATCGTACCCCCCATAGTAGTCTCGATGACAAAACGCCACTGGCCCGCTTCCAGCAGGACTTGGCACAGATTCGGCAACTCGGTCAGAAGGCCGCGCAACTGGATGCGATTTTTTATCACCGCGTCAAGCGCAAAGTCCGCAAAGATGGCAGCGTGTCGTATCAGGGCCATGACTTTGAAGTGCCCTATGAGCTGTCGGGCAAAAGCGTGCACCTGGTTGTCGATCCGCATGTTCAACAGGTGGTCGGCGTTGAAGACGAAGACGGCAACAGCCGTGGGGCGGCCACGCCACTCGATGCCCTGGCGAACTGCCATCGCCGTCGACGCAAACCGGCAGCCGTCAACAGCTCACCCCCATCAGCAACCAAGACAACGCCTGTCGCTGCCGGCCCCAATCTGGTGGAGCTGGCCTTTGATCAGCATTACGCTAAAACACCCGCGGAGAAAGCCTAATGTATCGTCAACACTTTGGCATTAAAGCCGCCCCGCTGGGCAAGGAACAAAGTGAACGCTGGGATGATGGTGCGCTGGCCTGTTTGCATGAACGCTTCCAGTGGTTGTTGCAAAGTCCAGGCTTAGGATTGCTGACCGGTGAACCTGGCGTCGGCAAGACCGTTGCTTTACGTCACCTCACTCAGGGACTCAACCCGCACCGCTACCGGACCATTTACCTTGCTGAAACCGACTTCGGCCGCACCGATCTTTACCGCAGCTTGGCTATGGCGCTCGGACTTGAGCCTGCCTACCGGCGAGCCCAGCTTTGGCGAGATATCAAAGCCCATATCCAGGAACTGGCTGATAATAAACAACTGTTACTGGTGTGGATCATCGACGAAGCACAGAACCTACCGCCTGAGTTTTTCCGAGACTTCCCCGCCTTTCTGAACTTCGCTTTCGATTCCCGAGAACTGATGACCGTTTGGCTGGTTGGACATCCCAGCCTTGCTCATGCCCTCAGTCGAGCACCCTATGCAGCCCTGGCTGGGCGCATCCAGGTTCGTCTACAACTGATGCCGGTCATCGAACGCGAACGCTTTGCCGAATTGATTACCCATGCGCTCAAAGCCGTCGGCTGCCAGCACACCCTGCTGGCCGATTCCGGCATGGAGTTGCTACGACAGGCATCGCAAGGCTTGCCGAGGCAGGCCGGACGCATCCTGAAAACCGCTCTGCAGATGGCCGTTCCCAAAGGCCTGAATCATCTTCCCGATGACCTGCTGCAACAAGCCATTGAGGCCTTACGATGATCATCGATATTGATATGGAAACCCTCTTTCCTGAAGGACTTTCCGACGAAGCCATCAGCGCCATCAGTGATGTTCTAGCCGAGATAGCCATGCAGTGGGAAAGCAAGCACTACCACCAACTGAAACGATTTCGTGAGCAACAACAGATTGATTTCTGTGATCCCTTAAAGCCTTGGTGCAGGGATAACCTGGCCTGAAATCCTGTATTTTGTCTCGCGCTGTCTTCGGGGTGTGTACCGCCGATGATAGCGTGGGTCAATCTGCGTTGGCCCACCTCAAATAGGGAGGGACGAATCACCTTGAATAATGCGGGACGTAAGCAGAAAAATACTTGCAGCGAATACGCTAAAGGAGGGAGAAGAGTTTCTCTCGACCGGCACTAAGAAGCGCCCAGATGGCGCACACAAAAGCACAAAATGCGTATTAGATTGGTCCATGCCGTTCACCAGCATCGGATCTGGCATGTATTTTCTGACAAGGATCAGTTCCGACACTGAAGGAACCGTGACAGTAGGCTTTGATAATGTCTCTAATGGAAATATTCTCAGAATGACTGTGCTAGAAATTCCAGAGAACTCTTCACTAGTTCTCCAGTCACGCTGTCTTGCCGGTATTGTGCAGAACTCCAACCGGCCAATCAAAATAACCAGACATTGGCGGTTGGGAAACCTCGGCAGTTGGCTGACACTTCAGTTACGATATGTTATCTTCCACGGCCCTTCGAAGCTTATTTTAAAGGGCAACAATGGGATCGATGTTGATCCAGCTAATGCTGGAACCACCCTAAATCAGGTAGCAACCTTGGGGTTTAGTGCCAATTTGGGCTATTCGGTTAGTCGTTGTGAAACCTTTTACTCGTATTACAGCGGGAAGATGGCATTATTGAATGATCGATTTTCATGTGGGCCAGGTTTTTATCTTCATGAAGTTAGTCCAGGGAAGGCGCCGAAAGGGCCTTTGAGACTGCTGACGCGTCCGTTCGAGATCGTATGGGATGTCTTAACCAATACGATGGGAATATGACTACCAGGCCTTTAATGCGACACTCAATATTTAAAACCCATGGGAATAACATCCTGCAGATGCGCACATTTATGAGTGGCCGCAAGCTGAAAATCACGGCAAGTTGGCGATCGGCGGCTCCACCTCAGATAGCTGACCTTCATGACACCGGAAGCGGGACGACTCTTCTGGGTCGATAGTTCGCAGTCAACCCTACCAAATTTATGATTTCCGACCGCCTGCTTTGATTACTTGCATTAACCGATATTGATGCAAGTGGTTCATAACTTAGATTCGGTTATACTGATCAAATGACTCAATGATCCAGGAGAAATAGCATGTCCAATTTCATGTATGTTGCATCTGTTATACCGATTATTCGTAGCCTGACCAATTTGCGGTCAATTCTCGAAAAAGCGGCTGCATATGCCGAGGCAAAGAAAATTGATCCGTCCGTTTTGATCAATGCGCGTCTCTTCCCGGATATGTTTCCCCTGTCACGGCAGGTTCAGATTGCTACCGATGTTGCCAAAGGCGCAGCGTCACGCCTTGCCGGTTTGGAGCCTCCGAAGTACGAAGACAATGAATCGACCTTCCCTGAACTGTTGGCGCGGCTCGATAAGACGATCGCACTGCTTGAATCTTTTAAGCCCGAGCAGATGGTCGGTTCCGAGGATAGAACGATTACACTGCCGATGCATGACAAAACCGTCATCTTCAAAGGTTTGCCGTACTTGGTGGATTTTGTCCTACCCAACGTCTATTTTCACGTCACCACCGCCTATGCCATTTTGCGGCATAACGGCGTGGAGATTGGGAAGCGGGATTTCCTGGGCAACATTGGCTAAGCGGTGGATGCCCGGACCCTTTATTCGTCCTCTTCCTTCAACTTAAACCTGTTCGTCAACTGTTGCTGGATCTGCGGGGGCAAAGCTGCGTAGTGACTTAGCTCAATAGCATAATGACCGCGTCCGCTGGTGAGCGCGTTCAAGCGGGATTGATAGTCTGCCAACTCACCCAGCGGTACCTTGCCGTTAATGAAAATTCTGTCTTGGCCCCGAGAATCTGTCCCTGTAATATGGCCGCGTTTAGCGGCGAGATCGCCGGTAATGTCGCCCATGGCCGTTTCCGGGGCGATAATCTCAATATCAACAATAGGCTCCAACACCAGTGGTTTTGCATTGCGGATGGCCTCGATAACCGCCTTGCGTCCGGCAGTGACGAACGCAATTTCTTTACTGTCGACTGCATGGGTTTTGCCGTCATAAACGGTAACGCGCAGGTCTATTACCGGAAAACCGGCCACAACACCGCCTTCCAGTGCCTGACGCACGCCTTTTTCCACTGCCGGCATGAACACACCGGGAATGGTGCCGCCTTTGACCCCATCGACAAAAGCAATACCTTCGCCACGTTCCAGCGGTTCGATGCGCAGAAACACTTCGCCGAATTGACCCGCTCCGCCGGTTTGCTTTTTGTGGCGGTAATGGCCTTCTGCCGGTTGGCTGATTGTTTCCCGATACGGAATCAAGGGGGGCTTGGTGTCCACTTCCAGCTTGTATTGGCTGCTCATTTTTTCCAGCTTAGCCTTAATATGGGCATCACCCAAGCCCAGTATCACCGTTTCATTGGTAGTCGGGCGGCGTTCGACGATGAAGGTCGGATCTTCCAGAGCCAGCTTGTCAAGAATGTCGAACAAACGCTGCTCGTCGCCTTTGCGCTGGGTTTCCACTGACAATCCCGACATCGATTGCGGAAATAGTAAGGGTTTGAGATGGATGTAATCTTCGTCATGAGAGTCGTGTAACACGGCATCGAACATAATGTCATCCACCTTGGCCACCGCGCCAATGTCGCCGGGGATCAAAACCTCCACCTCTTGAAAATCCTTGCCTTGCACTTGATACAGATGGGCGGCTTTGAAAGGACGTTTACCGTCGCCGACAAACAGCTGTGCGTCTTGCTTTAGTGTGCCTTGATACACACGGAAAATACCGACTTTGCCCATATAGGGGTCGCTGACAACCTTGAATACATGTGCCAGCACATGCTTGTCCGGGTCGGGATCAGCCTGGAAGGATTGAATGGCTTCGCCTGCTTGACCTTTATAGAACGGCGGCGGGTTGCCTTCGGTGGGATTAGGTGCCAGATTAGCGATGACATGCAGCAATTCGTTGATGCCTGTGCCGGCCTTCGCAGAGGTGAAAAGAATGGGCCTGAAACTCGCGCGCAAAGCACTTTCAAAAGGCGAATGCATTTCGCTGGGTTGAGGTTCTTCGCCTTCCTCCAAATATTTTTCCAGCAGTTCCATGTCTTCTTCGACAATGCGCTCAATCAGCTCACTGTGAGCTTCCGCGACTGAGCTGAAATCAGCTTGGCCTGTATTGTGCCCCAACACTTCGACGACCTCTTTGGCATTGTGGGCGGGCAGGTCTAACACTAAGCCATTAAACCGGGCACGGATTTCCGCCACTAAACCGGGCAAGTCGAGATTATCAGCATCGATTTTGTTAATAACGATCATCGTACAGAGCTTGCGTTCATCGGCCCAGCGCAACATACGCTCGGTCATGAGTTCAATGCCGGTTTGAGCATTGACGACTACCAAGACCGTATCGACTGCGGCCAGAGCGGCGATGGCTTGCCCGGCAAAGTCCGGGTAGCCCGGTGTGTCCAACAAATGGACACGGGCGTTTTCATACTCAAAATGCACGATGGCACTCTGCAGGGAGTGGCCGACAGCTTTTTCCTGGGGATCAAAATCACAAACAGTATTCCCTTTTTCGACCAAACCTTTGTTTTTAATGGCGCCCGCTCCAGACAGCAGTGCTTCAACCAAGGTGGTTTTGCCTGCGGCACCGTGACCGACGAGAGCGATGGTGCGAATAGATTGCGTCGTGTAGTGAGGCATAAGCCTGTTCCTTGCCTAATTGATGAAAGGCTATATTTTACTCGGTGGGCTTTTATTCTGCGAATTTCAGATGCGATTCCGAAGCAATTATAGGATCGAGATGAGTCGGTCAGCCGACCTCTGTTTTGACAATTTCAAGTGGTTGCTTACCACTTAAGATGCGTTCTGGTTTGAGCGAATAGTACTCGCCCAAAAGGGTTCTGTCGCAAAATTTAAACGACTGTAGATAACGCCTATCTTGTAGACACAGTCATCCTGCTAAGGCCATAAACTGCTTATAAGCAGGAATGCTTTCTTCAGTAAGCTGAAGAAGATAGCCGGGCATTTCTGTTATATTTAAGGCGCACTATTGCCAGCCAGAATCCCTCCTTAAATATATGAAACACCTCACTATGCCCGCTGCCGAGGCTTTTAGACTGCTGAGCACAAATAATCAAGTGGCTGTCATTGATGTAAGGTCGGAGGGGGAATATGAAAAGGCGCACTTTGAAAACACGGTCAATATTCCGATACTTTCCGATGCCCATCGCCATGATGTGGGGCTGACCTATAAAACCGAAGGCTCTGATGCCGCCAAGGCGCTTGGGCATAGACTGGTCAGCGGCGATTACAAGGAGCGGATGATTCAGCAGTGGTGCGAATCGATTAAAAGCCATCCCCAGCAACCCGCTTTGATCTTTTGTTGGCGCGGCGGACTGCGCTCCCGGTTAGCCCAGGATTGGGTGTATCAACAAGGGCTTGAAGTTATTCGGGTTGAGTCGGGCTACAAAGGCTTAAGGCATGAAGCACTTAAGATCATAGAAAATCCCGCTACTTTTATCGTCCTTTCAGGTATGACCGGATCGGGGAAAACCCGCCTGATCCATAAACTACAGCGCTTTGTCGATCTTGAAGCGCTTGCCAACCATCGGGGCAGCGCTTTCGGAGCGCATGTCGGCAGAAGCCAGCCTCAGCAAGCTACGTTTGAAAATAAGTTGGCGCAATCGCTTTATCAAGTTGCAGATAACACTGTGCTTGAGGATGAAAGCCCCAATATCGGCCGATGTCATGTGCCTGATTTGTTTTATGCCCGGATGACCTCGGCACCGATGGTGATGATCGAAACGCCAGCCCGGACACGGGCGTTGGAAATCTTCAAGGAATATATCCAGACGCCTTTTGCAGGCGACATACCGTTGCATGACCTGGAAGCCAGCTTTGCCAGAAATGTCGAACGGATTAGAAACAAGCTGGGCGGACTGGAGTGCGATAATATTAAACATCTGCTGAGCCAGTCATTTCAATTCGATCCAATGAATGAAGAAGGCACAGGCGCTTATCTCGATTGGATTGAGCGCTTGTTGACGCACTATTACGACAAACTGTATATCCATTCGCTTTCTTTAAAATCACGGAAGACCTTGTTTAAAGGCTCGTGGCAGGATTGCTTGGATTTTCTGACCCAGCTTCATGATGAATAACAGCTCAACCCCTATTGTTTCAGACCTGGTTTTGCTCGGCGGCGGGCATGCCAATATTCAGGTCTTGAAAATGCTGGCGATGAAGCCGATTGGCGGCCTTAGAATCACCTTAATATCCGATCAAACGCATTCGCCGTACTCCGGCATGATACCCGGCTATTTGGCGGGCTATTATTCCTATGAAGAATGTCATTTCGATTTAAGACGCATCTGCGAAGAACTCGGCCAGCGTTTTATCAAGGCCAAAATCATCGGGATCGATCCGCAAAGGAAAAAAATCCAGCTGGAAAACAGGGCGGAAGTCGGTTACGACTGCGCGTCCATTAATGTTGGCATAGCGCCTAAAAGCATAGAACACTCATCGCCCGAGACTGCTTTAAAGCTTATCCCGCTTAAACCGATTTCCAAATTTATCACGCATTGGGACCGGTTGATGGCCGACCTGAAGACTTATAAAGGTAGCGATTCGCTAGAGCTCGCCGTTGTTGGCGCCGGTGCTTCGGGTGTTGAAATCTCGATTATCCTGAAAATGTTAATCGACCAGAATAAATGGAATGCCGAGGTCACCCTTATTCATCGGCATGAATACCTGGTTTCTGCAAAAGACTTTGTAGCCCAAAGAAGGCTGTCAGACACACTTAAAGAGCTGGACATTAAAGTCTTGCAAAACACCCAAGCGCTTAAAGAGCAGGAAAATGGCCTGGTGCTTAAAAATGAGCAAGGGCTGATCCAGACTCAAGATTTTTATCGGGTGTTGACGGCCACCCAAGCCTCTGCGCCGAAGTGGTTTAAACATTCAGGGCTACCGGTGAGCCAAGACGGTTTTGTAAAAGTCACCGGAAAACTGCTGGTTGAAAATGAACACGCCCTGTTTGCCGCCGGAGATTGCATACACTTTTCGCCGTCTCCGTTGAAGAAAGCGGGCGTTTACGCCGTCCGCCAAGGCATGGTGCTTGAACACAATATCCGCGCCTATTTCACCGGAAAGTCCGAGTTAAAAACCTTTCATCCCAAGAAAAATGTGCTGTCTTTAATAACCATTGGCGAACGCAAAGCCCTGGTTCATCAGGATAGCCCGTCCATCCTCAGATGGATGTGGCCTTCATTGTTGTGGACGGTTAAAGACGGGATCGACAGGCGTTTTATGAAGCGTTTTCAGGGTCAGACTTTTAGAGTAAAGCCTCAGCATTTTAATAAGGTCATGCCGGTGCCCAAGAGCACGCTGGTCCCTGAAGATTGGGAAAGCAATACCTGTGGCGGTTGCGGCAGTAAACTGGCGGCTTCCACGTTAACGCTAAGCCTGAATAAACTGAACATTCCCAAAGACGAATCTGTTTTGCTAGGCGTCAAAGATGGCGAAGACTGCGCGTTGACCCGGTTTTCCGAGCATACCCTGTGCCTGCAAAGTATTGATCAGTTCCGCTCGTTTATTTCAGACCCTTATTTGTTGGGCCAAATTGCCACCCAGCATGCATTGAGTGACATCTACGCGATGGGCGGCGTTGCCAAGACTGCACAAGTCGGCCTGACACTCGAAGCCGCAAACAGGAAAATTCATCAGGAAGATATTTTTCAGGTGATGTCGGGCGTGCTGGATATTCTGACTAAAAACGCCGTCTCTCTGGTTGGCGGCCATACCGGTGAAGGCGCGGAGCTTGCCATTTCAATTGCAGTCCAGGGCGAAGTCGCGTCGGAGCAGGTTTTAAGGAAGCAGCTCACTAAACCTGGCAACCGTTTGATACTCACCAAGCCCATCGGCACTGGCGTTATTTTTGCCGCCAACATGCTGGCCCAGGCCAATGGCAAGCTGGTGGATGAGGCGCTTTCAAGCATGCTGCAATCTAACAAAACAGCCATGGAGACTATTAAACCCTTTGCTGTTTCAGGCTGCACGGATATTACCGGTTTCGGCCTGTTAGGCCACGCGTTTGAAATGATGGGGAAAAATACTGATTCCGCTTTGGGCATTAAAATCGACTATAAGGCGATACTCGTATTCGATGGTGTTGACGAGTTATTTGCAAAGGGCTATTACGCCTCTATCGCTGATGAAAACTATGGTTCTTTAAGCACCGCGCTGAGTGCTGGGGTGAGCAATCAACACTTTCCTGCGCTGTTTGATCCCCAAACCAGTGGCGGCCTTTTGTTTTCTGTCCCTCCTTATCAGACAGAAGACTGTCTAAAGACCCTTCATCAAAATGGTGTCTCTAAGGCCCATGTCATAGGCGAAGTTATCGATGAGAATAAAATAATAATTCTTTGATTTAACCCTAGTATGTTGTTTATGACGATTACGATTATCTAATAACACATTGGATGACCACTCAGGGTCGAGTTCAGCCTGTCAATGTCAAATTTGATTAGGGCTAAATTTTTAAGTCGTCAGATCATGCCCAGAGTTTTACAAAGCATATCCATGCCTTACGCCATATAGGCGGCTACGGCGCGGTCGAACTTGTTCTGTTCCTGGGCTACATTCTTGAAAGGACTTCCGGTAAAAATGGATACACGTTCGGAATCATTCCGGGTGATCAAAATCTTCCCAAGGCGGTATCATGGTTTCAAATTAGATACAGTAAAGTACCTGTTTCGCTGCTGTGCTTTAAATTCCAGAGTCGTTCTTGGTGTATCCCACCGTCTGTGACAACAAAACTTGTTGATCATGGGACAGTCCTAACGCGTCGGCAATTGCAGTGCGGTCTATCCACGCGCGAATCACTGTGGCCAAGCCAGTACTTGCGGAGAATAAATAGACGTTTTGAGCAATAGCCCCCGCCGCCGCTGAAGCATAGGATTCTCGATAAGCCACCGGCACCATCGTCATGCGCGCGTGATCGGCCACGTAAACCAAATCCAGCGGCGCTTCATCGACAAAATCCTGATAGCCAGTCACACGCCTAAGGTCGCTCCCAACTACCAGATTTAGCGCATGAGATTCATGATCATACAGATACGCCCCCTCAGGCAGCGCCACATAAACGTCGATCTCTTGTACATTTAGCGCCGAGGGTGCGGTTCGCCCGCCATCGGCACGATTGACGCCATAGGCTGCCCAAAGCAGGTTGGAAAGTAGCGCTAATGGTAAAGCATCGGGGGCGAACTCACGCGACGAGTGACGCCTCTCTAAGGCTTCCATCAGCGGGAGTCCTCCCTGTTTCTGAGGCGGAGGCAGCACGATCGAACTTGTCGAGTCCCCCCTGCCAGGTTTGGGTCGCAATTGCCCCATCATACCGAGTACAAGCTTGGTTAAGGTAGTCAACGTACTTTCTCCATGTTCATTAAAGTAATGCAGTGGAAGAGGGGAGTGAGTTTCGCGTTAAAATTACCAGCAACTCGAAGTGCTAAGTCGCTGCTTCAGCATAAAACCTCAAGCGTATAACGAAAATGATTCTACATCGACCACGGAACAGGTCAAAATCGACGTCTATCTTTTCTAAGTCCAACGGACTCCTAGCCTGGATAAAACGCAGTGCACGCCGCAGGTCAAAAAGGTTACGTTTGCCTTTCTCTGATTATGCTGAGCTGAAGCCCGGCCTTTTTCTATCGAGCTTTCATCGCTTGACAATGACCGGCGTATTGGAAAGTTCGTTCGGATTGACCGCGCCGGAAGGGAAATGGGTAATTAGGATCTTCGTTATACGTTCGATGCCTTTTAGAGCCCCGCGCCGGAAATCGCCCCGGTGAAACTCTTTCTGCATGGCCTCCGCTATCGTATCCCATTCAGCCTGCGGTACAAGCTTGGCAATACCGCGGTCCGCAACAATATGGACTTCCCGGTCGGCTAGCAACAGATAAATCAGCACACCGCTGTTTTCTTCGGTGTCCCATACCCGCAGATTTGAAAAGACTTCGGTTGCACGCTGGCGTGCCGAGATGCCGCGCCACACCCAAGCGGGAGCAAGGGCATTTTCGACAGCAAAACGAAGTTCGCCGCGGTGCAGAGATTCGGACTGCTGTACAGACATTTCAATCTCGTCGAGCAATGACGCAGGAAACGCCATACGCCACCGCCACGGCGGCATGAAGGCATGAATGAACCAGCGCCTAATGTTTACCATGATCCCGATGCTCCGCCTCCGCCAAAACCACCGCCACCGCCGCCCCATGAGCCGCCACCGAAGCCTCCGCCACCGCTAGACCAGCCACTGCCGCCACGGTGACGAACACCGATAATGAAAAAAACCATTAGCCCGATCAGGACCGCTGCGAAACCTAAGCCAAACAACAGAGCGCCCACCATGCCACTGCCCAAACCTGCAAGCATTCCGCCCATTACCCGTCCCAGCATCGCGGACAACACAAAGCCCGCAATTACGCCGGCAAACAGCAGGAACATAAAAGCCCCCTCGTCTCCTCGATCGTTCGGCTTTTGCTGCGGCGCCGGCAAAACCTCCTCTTCGATCAGGCTCATGAGTTGTGTCACCCCGGCGTCGATGCCACCCGCAAAGTCGCCGGTTTTGAAATACGGCGTGATGGTCTCGGCAATCACCCGTTTGGCGATCGCGTCCGGGATAGCGCCTTCCAAGCCATAGCCGACTTCCAACCGCAGTTTCCGATCGTCTTTGGCTATGATCAGAATGACGCCGTCATCGACGTTTTCTCGGCCGATCTTCCAGGCGTCGGCAACCCGTATGCCGAACTGGGCTATATCTTCGGGCTGGGTCGTGGGGACGATCAGAACCGCGATCTGGCTTCCCTGTTTGGCTTCGAATGCCGCCAGTTTATTTTCCAGTGCGTTCACCTGCGCTGCGCTGAGCGTGGCGGCTAGATCGGTGACGCGTTGCGATAAGTCAGGAACCGGAACCTGCGCCCAGGCTGCTACCAAAAACAGCAGCAATAACCCGAATCCGCAGCGCACTGGTGGCAACATCAGGGACACCTTACTTACCGGGAGCCCCTGCCGGTGCCGGCGTGCCAAAATCGACTTTTGGCGGTTGCGCAATGGCCTGTTCGTTTTCTACGGTAAAACTTGGTTTGGTCTTGTGGCCAAACAGCATCGCGGTGAGGTTGGTGGGGAAAGACCGCACGGTGATGTTGTATTCCTTTACCGCATCGATATAGCGGTTGCGCGCCACGGTAATGCGGTTTTCGGTGCCTTCCAGTTGCGCCTGCAAGTCGCGGAACAAGCCGTCGGCTTTCAGCTGCGGGTAATTCTCCGCCACCAGCAACAAGCGTGAAATCGCACTGGTCATCTGTCCCTGTGCCACTATGAATTTCTTGAATGCTTCCTCGTCATTGACCAGTTCCGGCGTGGCTTGCATCGCACCGACCCTGGCGCGCGCCTCCGTCACTTCGGTCAGTACATCCTTTTCGTGCGCCGCGTAGCCTTTCACCACGTTCACCAGATTAGGCACCAGATCGGCACGGCGCTGGTATTGGTTCAACACTTCCGCCCATGCGGCTTTGATGTTTTCATCGCCGGATTGCAGCGTGTTATAACCGCAACCGGACAAGGTCAATACCATGAATGAAGTCATTAGCCATTTAAACATATCAAATTCCCCTTTATAAATTTTGAAAGTCAGTTTACATTACATTTACATTACAAACACGCAACTGCGTGATGTGACAATAGCAAGAAATATGCTGATCTGAGAGTACAGACAGACGTTCGATCTAACACAGCATTCCATCTTACATAAGTGAAAAGCCGCACTGTCTGATAAGTCTAGGCGCTACCATAGTTCAAAAAACATTCGCTGGCGGCTATGAGTCGGTGACTATCGATCAATAGCGGTCGCTGAAGGACCGCTTCAAGGTTGACTATCCGTTCAGTGAAAACTGGCGGCGATCGGCTTTTCCTTAGCGACATTTTTTTTAAGAAACTCTATCAACGACCTCAAAAACATCTAACAGATACTATCCGCTATTCATAACCCCTGCCCCCCGGCAAATGTAGATAAAGTGTGGACGCAGCGACTTTCAATCTGGCTGCCACTTCCTCGACGGTTATGTTCTGATCGGCGAGCATGGCTATAGCGGCCTGAATATCTTTGTCCGTTAGAGACCGGTGGCCGCCCTCCCCGCTTTCCTCTGGCTCGGGCCGCATCCAGTCCAACCTTGGTTCGCTCTTTAATGATTGAACGTTCAAATTCGGCCAGTGAGGCAAAAATATGAAAGATCAGTTTGCCGCTAGACGTGGTGGTGTCGATATTCTCTGTCAGAGACTTAAATACGATCCCCCTCTTCTTAAGGCCTTCAACCGTTTCGATACGCTGTTTGAAACCGATCCAGCTTCCAGACAACAAGCGTATCCCCTACCCTAATGTATTGAAGTGTGGCTTTTAGTTCTGGTCGATCCCGTTAAGCGCCAGAGTTACAATAAAAATCCAATTTTTCATTTGCCCATTTTAGTCACTAACGTTACATATCCTGAATTCATAACAGTAACGCTGTTAAGCGATCATTCCGTGATGTGGCATTGGTCTCGCGCTGCATTCACGCGATCCCTCATGGCCTGTCGGGTAGCCGGACGCGGTTGCCCGCGCCCAACCCCCTCAGAACCGTGCATGGGTCTTTCGATCCACACGGCTCAAGCCTCTACTAAGGCATCTTTCGACACCCGGTACCACAACTATATTTTCCGGCATACTAATAACTCCTACGGCAATTGAGATGGTACATTCGGAGATTGCTTGCTGCATCCGTACCGCCTTCAGTTCTTTTCACAATATGACGAGTCTCCCAAGGGGTACCCTTTGCGATTGGTTCTTGACAGGCTGAACACAGGCCATCTTGTTTTAGCCAGACCCAGTAAAGCTTCCGGCGACCTCTCGACGAGCGCTGCATTTTCATGCCCCATCTGGATTCGAAGTACGGCTCCCATTTGGGGTCATGCGGATTGGCATCAGCTTTAATCTTGACATGCCGTTGTATTGGCGTATCAGATTCTTTCAGCAAGATGATCTCCTTTTGTGTGCCATCCTCAATTTTCTCTGTTGCGGCAAATACCCAGTTTCGGGCGCCCCTGGATTTAAAGTATTTTCCCTTAACCCATGGGGTTCTTTTATTTGGATGCCTTCTTGCCGCCCATCGCCATAGCATTGACCAGACATCGCTATCAACCCGAACAAAGGTTTCCTTTGCGACTACATGGCTATGGTAATTCGCCCATCCCCGTAAAATAGGATTGAGCAACCTTATCAGATTTGCCTGTTTAGCCGACTTGTTGCCATTGATGATTTCGCGGATTTTATCAAGATGCGCTTTGACATTCGCTTTCGACGGCTTCATCAGTAACGTGCCGCTATACTTTCGAATATTCCATCCGAGGAAATCAAACCCTTCCTTGATATGCGTTATTTTGGTTTTTTCCGGCGAGAGGACTAGCCCGCGTTCTGCCAGGAATTCTACCACTGCGGGTTTGACCTCATGTTCCAGCCACTCTTTCGAGTTGCCGGTGATGATGAGTCGAGTCACCCGAGGGAACCGCCCCCTCAGGTGCTCACAGATCCGGACTTGAACGTCTCCGCTCATCCGGCTCCTATCGTCCAGCCGTTGCATACAGCACTTTCCAATGAGCAAACAAATTCGGCTGTTTCCGCGCAATGCGATTCAGCCACTGTGCCGCTCGTCTTTTATGATGCCGTAGGCGTTTGTATTTTCGCGTCGCCCAAATAACCAAGCGTCGCTCAAGACATTTCAGGATCGGATAGAGTGCTGACTTATAATAACGACTGAAGTAGTTGATCCACCCTTGAATAATCGGATTGAACATTCGGGCTAAATCTTCCAAGCTCTTGTCGCTACGCTTTGGCCAGCTCCACCCTCTGGATGTGCGCCGAATAGCTTTAGCTGCTTTATTGCTGATCGCCGGACTGAAGTTGATAAAGTATTTCCCCCAACGGTTCTTTGAGCGTCTGGGGCGAAACGTATAGCCCAGAAAATCAAATACCGTGTTCGGATACTCGCCTTGCCGGTCGTCATCCTGACAGTAGACAATCTTCGTCTTCTCAGGATGAAGTTCCAAACCGACGTCCTTCATTCGTACGTTCAGCGCTTGCTTCAGTTGTTCCGCCTGGGCTTCGCTCTTGCAGTGGCACACACTATCATCTGCATAACGTTCGAAGGGAATGTCGGGATATTCCCGCTTCATCCATTCGTCGAATGCATAGTGCAAAAAGAGATTCGCCAGCAAAGGACTGGCAACACCACCTTGTGGCGTTCCTTTCTGCGGCTTTTTACAGATCCCATCCGGCATTTCAATCGGGGCTTTAAGCCACCGTTCAATGTATAGAAGGACCCATTTCTCTTTCGCATGTGCGCGCACTGCCCGCATCATGAGTTCATGATCGATATTATCGAAGAAACCTTTGATATCGAGATCGAGGACCCAGTCGTTTTTCCAACAGCGCTGTCGCGCCATCCCCACCGCATCCAATGCCGATTTACCCGGTCGATAGCCATAGGAATCAGGATGGAAATGTTTTTCCAATTCCGGCTCCAGATGTGTCTTGACTACCATTTGAGCAACTCGGTCAGCTACTGTGGGGATGCCCAGAGGCCTTATTCCACCGTCACTTTTGGGTATTTCTACCCGTAGCACCGGTTGTGGAAAGTAGCTGCCTGAGGCCAGACGATTCCACAGCTTGTAGAGATTATCTTGCAAATCCTCTTCAAACTTTTCGAGCGTCTGACCATCCACTCCGGCAGCTCCCTTATTAGCCTTGACCCTTTTATACGCCTCCCAAACTTGGCGTTTAGTAATACAAAATGGCTTTGCTTGTTTCAATCCAATCCTCCCGTTTCCGGTTGTTTTCTTTAGTTCAAGCTGAACAATGCTTCCCCTTCGCTCCAATCCCATTACAGAATCTTCATCACTGTCGGGTCGGAGGAGGCGCGCCGAAACGCTAGCCTCCGTCCGCCGCTCAAACTGGACATGCAGTTTTCCCGCATCCAGCTTTCACAAGGCGGCCCTTGGCGGATTTAAAGAAGGTATTAAATGAATTAAGCTTACCAGCCCCAACTCACCGTACAAACGGGTGCCAGGTAATTGCATCCAGCCACAATTTCGCCATCGTTTATGACGTTGTGACCAGAGTCGCCTGATAATCCAACGGTCAAGTTGGTTGAACAACTTTCTGACGTGGGCTTTCTTGTAGTAGTTGCCCCAGCCGCGGATGACCGGATTAATTTCGTCAATCAGCTCTTGGGTACTCAAAGGTGCTTTTCGTCGGGTTCGCTTTCTGATTTGTTCTTTAAAGTGGTCAATCGACTTCTGCCGCGGATAGACATACAGCGAACCCTGTCGGATACCGCTTTTGATCTTGTACGCAGGCAACTTTAGTGGCTGCTTTCCACGCTTGATCTTGTAGCCTAAAAACTCAAACCCATGTCGAACATGGACAATCCGAGTCTTCTCCTTATGCAAAACAACGCCCAACTTTTCCAGAACTTTTGACGCAAAGATCAGTACCGCCTGAGCTTGTGCTCTGGTTTGGCACGTCACCAGCCAATCATCAGCAAACCGGGTTAATCGATACCCCTTGCGGCGCATCTCTCGGTCAAACGGAGTCAAAAGAATATTGCTGATCAGCGGTGAAATCACTCCACCCTGGGGAACGCCCATAACGGTAGGATGAATCCTGTTATCCTGTAAATAGCCAACTTTCATCATCGATTCTAAAAGTCTCAATACACCTCCGTCCGCTATCCGCTGATTGAGCATTTCCATGAGTTTGTCATGGTCAGCCGATCCGAAAAAATCTTTCAAATCTGCATCCACAACCCATTCATTTCCTTGCTCTAGTTCGCTCCAGATCTTTCTCATCGCATCTTTTGCTGATCTTCCTCGCCGATATCCAAAACTGGCTTCATCGAATACAGGCTCGAAGATAGGCTCTAGTCGGTTAAGTAGCGCCTGTTGACACACTCTATCGTAAATAGTCGGTATGCCAAGCGGACGATACTTGCCCGGCTGTCCACTCTTGGGTATTAAGTGGCGTTTAACGGGTTGCGGTTGGTACGTCTGCTTGATCAGTTCATTATGAAGTCTGTCGAGATTCCCTTGCAGGTTTTCCCCAAACTCTTTTATGCTCTGCCCATCAATACCGCCTGCTCCCCGGTTCCGTTTTACTTTCTCCCAAGCTAACTCCAAGTTCTTCAGCTTATAAACTTTGTCCACTAATGAGTGAACCTTCTTTTCTCCTGTTGGATTCAGCCAATGCACTAATCTCCTCGGTTCATCGCCTAGGGGTTTTTCACTTAAGGAACTGTTCCTTGCCATAAACTTTACTCTTTAGATTACTTGTCTTTGTCCAACCACCTTGCCGACCGCCTTCCCCAGCACACTCTGCTGCCATTTTCATGGTCACCTTATTTTCATAACGCTTCAGGTACTATTCAGTCGTCCGACTACTCATAGAACATCGTTCACCATTTCGTGTTTGCTTATAGGTTCACTTATCTCAGCGCCACCTGAAAATTCTATGAGTTCTCCTGGGGTCACGTATTAATCTTCCACACCGTGCCATCCGCACACACCTTGGTTCGATGGGTGGATAAGAACGCCTTCGCCTCCATAGTGCAGGCTCGACCTTGCCCCATCTTTGGCCGACCGGT
>CAWKEY010000079.1:0-27278 GCA_963848675.1 uncultured Gammaproteobacteria bacterium | reverse complement strand
AAGTCCGCCCCAGCCGCTGTTCGGTGGCCAGTATCTGTTGCGTGGTCGCCAATACGGTATCGGGATTCAAGCTCATGGAATCGATACCAATTTCCACCAGAAAATCGGCCATTTCCGGATAATCCGAAGGCGCCTGACCGCATAAACCGCAATGCCGGCCATTACGGCGCGCGCCTTCGACTGCCAGTTTAATCATGGCTTTAACGCCGGGATCGCGCTCATCAAACGCTTCGGCGAGAATTTGGGAATCACGATCGACTCCCAGTGTGAGTTGAGTCAGATCATTCGAGCCGATGGAAAAGCCGTCAAAATGCTCCGAGAAGGCATCGACCTGAATGACATTATTGGGTATCTCGCACATGACATAAATTTGCAGGCCGTTAGTGCCGCGCTGCAGGCCCAGCTCGGCCATGTAGTCGAGCACGCGCTGGGCTTCCTGAACCCTCCGGCAAAACGGAATCATCAGAATGACATTGGTCAGTCCCATGTCGTCGCGCACGCGCTTCATGGCGGCGCACTCCAGAGCAAAACCTTCGGCATATGCCGGATGCGTGTAGCGCGAGGCGCCCCGGAAACCAATCATCGGATTGGCCTCATCAAACTCAAACCAGCGGCCGCCCAGCAAGGTGGCGTATTCATTGGTTTTAAAATCCGACATGCGCACCACCACGGGTTTGGGATAAAACGCGGCGGCAATCGTACCGACACCTTCCGATAGGCGCTGGATAAAAAACTCGCCGGGGTTAGGGAAATTTTGCGTCAAACGAGCCAGTTGTTCGCGTTCGCCAGCATCCTGGACTTTTTCAGGATGCAGCAGGGCCATGGGATGGGCTTTGATGTATTCGGTGATAATAAATTCCATGCGAGCCAGACCGACGCCATCATTAGGCAGAAAGCGGGTTTTAAAAGCCAGCTCGGGATTGCCAATATTGAGCATAATGTGGGTTTTGGGCCGTTTCAGGCCTGTCAGATCGGTAGTAGTCACCTCAAAATCCAGCCTGCCCTGATACACCCGGCCGATGTCTCCTTCGGCGCAGGATACCGTCACCAGCGACTTGTCTTGAATGGCCGTGGTCGCATTTTCGCAACCGATTACCGCAGGCACGCCCAGTTCACGCGCGATGATGGCGGCATGACAGGTGCGCCCACCGCGGTTCGTGACGATGGCGGAAGCGATTTTCATCACCGGCTCCCAATCGGGCGTGGTCATGTCGGCAACCAGGACATCACCGGGTTTAAATTCGGCCAGCTGTTCAATTTTTGTAATGACGCGGGCATTGCCGGCGGCTATCTTGCTGCCTACCGCATGACCCATGACCAGGGTATCGGCTTTGTTTTTCAGGGCATAGCGTTCCAGCAGCAGATCCTGCCGCTGCGATACCACGGTTTCCGGGCGGGCCTGCACAATATACAGCGCGCCGTCGATGCCGTCCTTGGCCCATTCCATATCCATTGGCCTCGGCTGTCCGGCCTTGGCGCTGTAATGTTTTTCTATCTTGATCGCGTAATCGGCCAGGGTCAGTACATCCTGATCATCAAGACAAAATTGTCTGCGCTCGGTCTCGGCGGTTGGCACATTGTGGGTAGCTTCGCGGGTGCGGCCATCGCTGTAAACCATTTTGATTTTTTTAGCTCCCAGTCCGCGCCGCAATACCGCGCGATGACCTAGCTCGAAAGTGGGTTTGTGGACATAAAATTCGTCGGGATCCACCGCACCCTGCACGACATTTTCGCCAAGGCCATAAGCGCCGGTAATAAAAACCACATCGCTAAAGCCAGATTCGGTATCCAGGGAGAACATGACGCCACTGGCCGATAGATCGGAACGCACCATTTTCATAATGCCTATCGACAACGCCAGCTTGAAATGGTCAAAACCCTGATCGATACGGTAATGAATGGCGCGATCGGTGAACAGACTGGCAAAACAGCGCTTGCAGGCATCCAGCAAGGCCTGGTTACCGCGAATATTCAAATAGGTATCCTGTTGCCCTGCAAAACTCGCGGTGGGCAAATCTTCCGCCGTGGCGGAACTCCTGACCGCAACGCTGACATCGTCTCCGTATTCTTTCTGCAACTGCGCAAAGGCTTGCAGAATCTGGCTGACAAGGTCTTCTGGCAAGGGCGCCGCATAGATTATTTCACGCGCCTTGCGTGCGCGTCTGGCCAGATCGGCCACATCATCCGGATTCAGCTCATCCAGCGCCTGATGGAGGGGCTCCCAAGCCTTGGCCTGATCCAGCACATACCGGTAGCCCTCGGCCGTCACGGCAAAACCGTTGGGTATGTTAATGCCCTGGGAAATAAGTTCACGGTACATTTCACCCAGTGACGCATTTTTGCCGCCGACCAGCGGCACATCGTCGATTGTTAATTCGTTAAACCAACGGACATAGTTTGTTTGTTCGGTCATCGCCCACTCCTTACACATTGTTTATCTGCCTGTGCACAGGCCAAATTTACCTATCTATCACTCTATTAAAGCCATAAACCTCATCAATAATATTGTGACAATTTGCCGCATTATCATTTTTCCAGCTGGTTGATAGCATAACAATCCGCGCTCTTACTTGCCTTCCAATTGGGTGAGGGGGAGCTTGATTAATCATTAGGCTCCCTTTTTTCTAACCATTCAACCGCTACCGTGTACCGGTAAAAATTCCTTCTGGGAACGCCGAGCCTAAGCTCTGCGCATTCGCTATGCTCTTGCCTACGTGGGTTCGACGCCCAAGACTTACCAGCTAAATAATTCCCCTTTTTTTACATTTAGGGCTTGACTTGGCAATCACCTCAACCCAGTCAAACACATAGCCGCTTTTCCACAATTCCTGTGGATAACTCTGTGTACAAACACTCGATAACCGCGCCCAGCCCTGATCTTATCTGCCCTGCCGTTAAATTGTAGTATTTTTGTACAGAAACATATTGTATTTGTAAATCAATCAGTTAATATTAAACCAAGGCACAAAACCGCCCCTGCTAAGCAAGCCAATACCTGCTTGCGGCCATAAAAAACGATCTGTGCATAAACAAGAACTGATAAGCTTATGCAACTGCTTGATTTTACCCATTGCCGATTTTCCCTTTAACAACTGCGAGCTGCCCGCCATGCCCATTTTTATTAGCCTTAGCCTCGCCATCTGCTTCCTGGCGCAAACAGCAAGCCCGCTGCAAAACCTGTTGATAGCGCCTGAATTTATTTACATCGGCGCGGCTTTGGCCGTCATCAGCATGGTCAGCAGCATTTTTAAACAATTGTCGACGCGCATGTGCTTCGACATTTTTGCCAGCAGCAGCTTGCTGATCTGGTTTGCCTACTGGAAAACCTTGTTTTTTAAGGATGACTCGCCGGTATTTTATGCCTACCCGCTTTATTTCGCCTTTATGACGGCTTTTGTATCCTTATTTTTTATCAGCCGGCGCCATACTATCGATGCGGCAAGTTTTCGCCAAATGCAGGCGCTTGCCGCCAAAAGCAAACTGCAGCCATGGATCATAATGACGGCCACCCTGATCAGCCTGGCGTTACCGGAGCATTACATGCTATATCCAGTCATCATGACACTGTTAATCTTTCGATTTGCCTTGGCCAGATGCCTGGAGCATTAAATCCAGGCAGCATTGTCGAATTTCAAAAACATTAATAGCCTGAGAGAAATACGTGAAAAGCATTTTCAATAATTCAATCGCTATTGCAAGGTATTTATCGGATTTTTTGAAGATTACCGTCGGCAAACTGCTGTGCCTGAATTAGTTCATTTATTGCTCAGGAACCCATCAATACTCTAACAACATGTTTCACCAACTCTTTTGAAAACTCAGGGTCTACATGCCCGCTTAACGTAACCTAGCCAAGGAGATACCCTAATTGAAGCAAGAAAGCACTAATGTGGCTTGGCATCATGCCACAGTAACACGCAGCCGCCGCGAGCAGTTAAACAAACACAAGTCGGTTATTCTCTGGTTTACCGGCTTGTCCGGCGCCGGCAAATCAACCCTGGCCCATGCCGTTGAAGAAGCATTGCATCGAGCAGATTGCCATACTTTTGTCATGGATGGCGATAATGTCAGGCATGGCTTGTGCGGCGACCTGGGCTTCACTGATGCCGACAGGCATGAAAACATCCGGCGCGTCGCAGAGGTGGCAAAATTGATGATGGAAGCAGGGGTTATCACTCTTACCGCGTTTATTTCGCCGTTTAGCGAGGAAAGAAATCTGGCAAGACATCTGGTCCCGCAGGGTGACTTCATAGAGATTTATTGCTGCTGTGATTTGGCGATTTGCGAACAACGCGACGTCAAGGGCCTTTATAAAAAAGCCCGTCTAGGCGAAATTCAGCACTTCACCGGGATTTCTTCAACGTATGAAGCTCCCAAAAATCCGGAACTGCAGGTGGATACCGGCACCCATACTTTGCAGGACTGTGTCGAACAGGTTCTGAATCTGCTCAGCGCGCGCGGCATCATTGCTGATGAAGCCGCAAATAAGCCGTAGTAATGCACATTGACGTCTTTAACGGCGATGCCGACGGGCTCTGCGCGCTGATTCAGCTACGGCTGGCCTACCCGGTGGCCGCGCAGCTTGTAACTGGCGTAAAGCGCGATATAGCGCTGTTAAAGCGGGTCACGGCGGCGGCAGGTGATGAGCTTACTGTCCTGGACATTTCTCTGCAAAAAAACCGGCCCTATCTGATAACGCTGCTTGAACAGGGCGTTCATGTGTTTTATGTCGACCATCATCAAGCTGGCGATATACCTGAACACCCCGGCTTCACGAGCCTGATCGATACCGGCGCCAATACCTGCACCAGCTTGCTGGTTGATCATTATCTGCACCAGCGTTTTTCGGCATGGGCGGTAACGGCTGCTTTTGGCGATAATCTTGGAGCTCGCGCACGGCAACACGCGCAAGCCTTGCAGCTAAGCAGCCAGCAGCTGCAACAACTCGAAAACCTGGGTGTGTGTCTCAATTACAACAGCTACGGTGTTGATGTGGCGGATTTGTACTTTGCGCCGGATCAGCTTTATCAACGCCTGGCGCCTTACTCGTCGCCTTTGGACTTTATTGCCGATAATGCCCTTATTTACCATCAGTTGCTGGCTGGCTATCAGAATGACCTGCATAAAGCGGATCAAATTGCCGCTGATTTCGTCAATCAAAACGTGGCGGTCTACATACTGCCCAACGAACCCTGGAGCAGACGAGTGAGTGGCGTATGGGGTAATACTTTGGCCAACCGCAATCCCGGCAAGGCGCATGCCATTATCAGTGAAAACAGCTCCGGTGGTTATCAAGTCAGCGTAAGAGCTCCGTTAAACAACAAAACCGGCGCCGACGAGCTGTGCGGACTGTTTATCAGCGGCGGTGGCCGCAAAGCAGCTGCCGGCATCAATCATTTGGAAAAACCCCAGCTTGCGGTTTTTATCCAGGCGTTTGTGGAAAAATGGCACTAAGCCGGAGCGGCCAGTACAAACCGCAGACCAATGCCTTTTTTAAAACTGCTTGACCGGGAAGCGCTGATTTAAGCCTTCGAACGGCTAAATGATTGATCCCGTCGGTGGGGAGCCCTTCGGATCCCGGTCAGGAAGAAACCTGCCGAAGCCTGCGTAAAACCGGTATATTCGGGGCGTCCCTACTCAATATCCCGGCATCCATAATGATATTGGTAGTCTTCCATTGCCCGCCTGATGACTTCGTGCGCTTCCTCACGACCATAGACATTGGTTATTTCGCAGGAATTCTTTTCGCCAGGCAAATCTTTGTAGGTCAGAAAATAATGTTTCAGGCGATTGATATAAGATGACGGGCAGTCGGAGACATCATTCCATTGCCGGTAAAATTCATCGCCTTTCATCACGGCAATAATCTTGTCGTCCGCCTCACCCTTGTCAAGCAAACGAAAACCGCCCACAGGAATCGCCGGGACAATAATATTGCCGTGGGTCACGGTGCGCTCGCTCAGCACACAAATATCCAGAGGATCACCATCCCCCTTGGTAACCGTCTTGCCCGATTTCACTCTGGCAAAGTCAGCCACTCTTTCAGCACAGTAGGTCTGCGGAATAAAGCCGTACAGTGTAGGCACGGTGTTGGAGAATTTCTGCGGCCGGTCAATTTTAAGAAACCCCGAGTCTTTGTCGATCTCATATTTGACCGTATCAGACGGGACGATCTCGATAAATGCAGTAACGATGCTCGGTGCATTCTCGCCTACATGGATGCCATGCCAAGGATGTGCTGTGGATTGTGTATTCATCACGAAATTGTATTTAGCTAAAAATGTAAAAAGAAAAAATTGATAAGGCCGCTTTGTCCATACCTGTTAAGTGGCGTCATTCCTGACGGAATGGGATATCTGCTGCCAGGGCGGGTGTTTTCATTCGCATCCCTGCTCGCGGGTTTGCTATGTGTTCACGCATCGCGGCAAACCCAGCCAAAATAGTATAGACCGTATTATGCTGTGCTCATCCCTATCCGAATCCATAGCTTGCTGCTGTTAATCGCCCCGAACAGCGTGGGATGGCTCCTTGAATCCAGTAGGTCAATAATCTGGCCTGCAATAGTAAACGCATAGACCCGGGTTTGGCAAAACAAGCCTGCAGCAGCACGCTATTGTTAGCAAGAAATTCCGTCGGCCCGGCACGCCTTAGGCGCGCATTCTATTCTGAGCCAATCACTCGCTGTGGTTTTTATAAAAAATAGCGGTGGCCATCGCACAGCAATGAGCGTTATTATTTGCACCTATCCGCTCACAGCAAGACAGCCCGTTTCGGGCACTAAGGAGCCTACATGAACGATAAAGAACTCGTCGCCCAACACGCGGCAAAACAAGTTAAAGACGGCATGCGGATCGGACTTGGCACAGGCTCAACCGCCAATTATTTTATCCAGGAACTCGCCCGGCGTATTACAGAAGAAGGCTTGCAAGTGACAACGGTCGCCAGTTCGGTAGTCAGCACCATCAAGGCACAAGAACTCGGGCTACCGGTAGTGGCGCTGGAACACATCAACCGGCTCGATCTGTATGTAGACGGTGCCGATGAGGTAGCGCCGGATCTTACCCTGTTAAAAGGCCGGGGCTTTGATCTGGTGCGCGAGAAGCTTCTGGCGCGCGCTAGCGACAAATTTCTGGTGCTCGTCGACCAGAGCAAACTGGTTGAGCGTATCGGCGAACGCTTTCCCATCCCGGTCGAGGTCATGCCGTTTGCCTGGCAACTGGTCAAGCGCAGACTTGAAACCCTAGGCGGCCGCGGCGAACTGCGCCAGACTGCCAACAAAGACGGTTTGGTGGTGACATCCCATGGCAGCCTGGTGCTTGACATGGTGTTTGCTGAAACAATCGATAGCCAGGCACTCGACGCTCTGCTGAATGCCACGCCGGGCGTCATAGAACATGGAATATTTCACCAACTGGCAAGCGTCGTCTTGCTGGCAATAGACGGACAAGTGCAGGAGCGTTGCCCAACAGAGCCTTAGGCGAACCGTGAAGGCGGTTAGTAAAACAACTTTATAGCGTGTGTTTCAATTCATCAATGAGGTAAGCGTATGTTAAATAAAAAAGAGGCAGCACCGTTTTTTAGATCACTGAATCAGGATAACAAGCTGGTGTCCTTGACCGATTATGCCGGAAAAAAGAACGTCGTTTTATATTTTTATCCAAAAGACGACACCCCTGGCTGCACCATAGAAGCCAATCAATTTACCGCGCTGGCACAGGATTTTGCTGATCTGGATACCGTCGTTATTGGTGTCAGCAAAGATTCCTGCGACAGTCACCGGGCATTTATCGGCAAATTCGGCTTAAATCTGGAATTACTTGCCGATACCTCAGGCGAGGTCTGTGATAGTTACGGGGTATGGCAGGAAGTTGAAAAAGACGGCGTTAAAAAGATGAAAGTCGTGCGTTCGACGTTTATCATCAATAAGGATAGCCTGCTTGAAGAGGCTTTATATGGCGTAGACCCTGAAGGTCATGCGCAAGCCATGCTGGATGCCGTCAAGAGCTTGGCAAGCTGAGGACACGAATTGCCAGGCCAGTCCGGTGCTGACACCTGGCCTTCGACGCAAATTTATTTAGGGTGGCAGGCCAAGTTCTGATTTGAGTCTGAGGAACACGGCTTCCGGGGCGATCAACATGCTATCGGTGCGCCACAAGCGCTCGTTGTCCCAATCGGCGTAGCTGCGCAGGCGCTAGATACGGGGCTTGGCGGGCCGGATGTCGGCCCGGGCTGTGCCCGAGCCGACCGGTGCGCTCTTGAAATTTGCCAAGGCGTATCGGTACGCGCTTTGCCACGTCCGTCCGTGATTTTCTTGAGTCCTGCCTCAAAACCTTCGCACAGTCGTTGATCCTAGATAAATCATTTCATCCACGAAAATTGTCAAGTAACCAGGAAGTTAATTACAATCACCGTGACGTTATCCTTGCCTCCTGCTTCCAGGGCAGCTGCGATAAGGCGATCCACTGTGGTTTGAGCGTCAGTGGTTTCAGCCAGGATAGCGGCTATGCCTTGGTCAGTTACTCCCCCGCTCAGTCCGTCGGAGCAAAGCAACAGGGTATCACCCTCGCCTAGTTCACCCGATACAAGGTCGACCTTGATATTGTCATTATCGGGTCCGCCCACGCCTAAGGCCTGGGAAATGACATTGCGAGAGGGATGCCCCGGAATTTCGTTCTCGGTAATCAGACCGGCATTCAGCAGCAGCTGAACATACGAATGGTCTGTAGTGAGCTGATGCAGCGTGCCATTCCACAGATAAGCGCGGCTATCGCCCACCCAGGCGATTTCATAACGCAGGCCATTCAGTTTCGCAGCAACCACGGTCGAGCCCATATTCGCAGATCCCTCACCTTGCAGGGCGGCGGCTTGTATCGCACGATGGGCTGTTTCGATGGCCTCGGCTAGCGGCATGCCTTGCTCGATGCTGCGCCCAATTTCCCGAATTGTTATTGCGCTTGCTACTTCTCCCGCTTCGTGCCCGCCCATGCCATCCGCTACCACCCATAAGTTGAGCCCGGGCATCGAGAGAGATTTATCCTCGTTTAATTCACGCACCAATCCGGTATGCGCGCCAAGAGCGAAATCGATGCTGTTCATGTAAATCTCCTGTTCACCAACGCCCAAACTGCCATGTGGTATAGGATAAAAAAAATAGCTTTGCCAGACACAGGAAATTACTCGCCGAATTTGGATTCAGGGCTTTCGGTCATGTAAAAATTATTCATAATTCCAACCGCCCGCATATGCTCATTTCCGAAGGCCGTGTCATAGGTGCTGAAAAAAACATAATCCTTTCGTACCGTCTGTTTGGTCATTAAATTGGCGGCAAAACCGCCAAGCAAAGAACCCAGCGCGCCTGCCAAGGGATCTTCGGCTTTTCGGGTTTCTTCGGTGATCCTTTGACTGATGAATTGATCGTAGCTGTCCAGCTTCGGATTGGTATACGACAAAAGTCCCAACACTGCGACCAGGATAAGGGTAATAGAAAATAGTTTCATGGAGTCTATAAAATTTCATGTTTCATGAAAAAAAGTTAAAGATCATCGGCAAGTTGTTCCGTATGGGATAGGTTATTCCGTCCACATCGTTTTGTACGCGGCTAGTGCGTCGGGTCACCGCACAAAACGTTTAGGCCGGGTTTACATACCCAAGTCCGCTTCGTAGTATTGCGCTATTATCTGTAACGCCCAACATACAATGCAATTCGGCCAAAGCCTATTGTTCGGATTTTTTAGATTCACTATTAACAAACCGCTGGATTTCGTAAAACTCAAAGGCACTGTTAATGCCGAATTCGGCCTCTTTCCGAATGGTTAGAGAATATTTCATAGATTACCGGTAATCCGCTCTTTAACCTCTGCCCATGAAGAACCAACATCTTGATCATCGAGAAAAGCCTGCAACCTGTGGTCAAGTTCAAACTTCTGCTTGTCAGTCAATTCTATTGGAGCGTCCTCATCGGCTATGCTGTCCCATAACTTTTCAGCCAAGACTATACGCTCAGAAATAGAAAGTTCTTGTATTTTCATATAACCAGCCCCCCTCTTATCTTCTTTCAAAAACTTAATTATGCCCGCAGTAGCGCGCAATAGCGATGGTCGTATTGCGCCACAACGAAGCCAAACATGCGGTGCAATAGAGCTATCGCCTATTGCACCCTACGGATTGCGCCTTACCGCGTTGGTTGTTTCTGCGGATATGCCCTTTGCACAAGGCCGTTTTTGTGAGGCTGAAGGCCTAAAAAATGTCATTCCCTTGTCTACTTTCCGTTCAAGTTTTGCCGATGATTACGGAGTTACTATCCTGGATTCCTTCTTGGCCGGCCTGACAGCACGCGCCATCGTTATCATTGATGAGAACGACACCGTGATTTACATGCAATTAGTCTGCGCAGTCGCCAACGAACCGGATTATGAAAACGCTTTAGCCGCTGTACTTTAAGGCTATTGTTATTTTGCAGGATAGGGCGTCAGTAGCTTATACCCGCGCATATTTTCGTGATTAAACATTCAACGGCTTAATCATCCAGCACTGGATCCACCAGTGCAGGCGGGGAATTTTTAAATCTGCTACGGACATGAATATCCCGTTGCGGGAAGGGGATTTCGATACCGTATTTATGCAGCGCGGTTTCAATTTCCCAGTAGTAAGCCGCTCTGACCCTCTGCGGTTTCTTGACCGCTTGAGGTTGTACCCAGACTACGAGTTCAAAATCGAGACTACTGTCGCCAAAATTGGTAAGCCACACTTCGGGCTCTCGACCGCTCCGGTTCTTTAGGGTATGAACCGTTTGCTCAGCCGCCTCCAGTGCGGCCTTTCGTACCAAATCCTTGTCGGTCCCGTAAGCGACGCCAAAGGGGATATGCATGCGCCGCGAGGCGTCCGTTAGCGTCCAGTTGATGACTTTGCCGTTTACGAATTCCGAATTTGGCACCAAAATGTCAACCATGTCCGGTGTGGTGACGAGGGTGCTGCGCACATTGATTGCACGCACTTCCCCTGCCACCCCGGATGACAACTCGACGAAGTCACCGATTCGGAGACTGCGCTCGAACAGTATGATGAGTCCAGACACGAAATTACTGACGATGGCCTGGAGACCAAAGCCGATGCCTAAACTCAAGGCGCCAGCAATCAAGGCAAAGTTGCTGAGATCGACGCCGATGCTGGATAGCCCGATACTGATACCGATGATCAGGATCAGGTAATGGGCCAAGCGCCCTAAGGTATAAAGAAAGGTTGAACTGCCACGTTGACGTGTGCTGAGATGAGTCAAGCCCCGGCGGACAGAATGGGATAGTACCCAGGCAAGGGTGACGATCAATATGACGCGTAAAATTCCGAGTGCGGTTACCGGCGTGTCGCCTATTTTGAACAGACTGGTGCCCAAGTGTTCCGAGAGATTTTCCCATACCTTGATCGTTGACAGCTTAATGCTCTCGAATCCGCTTTTTAAGCGCCCCTCCTGGTTAATGATCAGCGACTGTAATCGATCTGCGACCAGGCCGGCATCCTGGATTTCGCTATCCAGGCCTTGCAAGGAAAGTAATGTATTTTGTACTTCGGTGAGGCGTTGCTGGGTGAGTTTGATCAGTTCACCGCTTTGCTGAGTCTGGGCGCTAAATAGGGCGGCCAGAGATTTGCCCGTTCGGCCCTGATCCCGTTGTGCTTCTTCATGCCATATGTCGATTCGGCTGCTCATCTCGGTGATATGATTCAAATTCTCCCGGAGCCGCGCCCTAAGATCACCTAAGTGCAGGTTACCGGGACTGGTCAAAAATTGCGCCAGATCGAGTTCAAGTTTCTTGCGAGTGAATACAGTATCGGCAATGGTTTCTTTGATAGTGCTCTGCCTGATTCGCAGCTCGAAGAGCGGGGCTCGCGCTTTGCCCGCTTCAGTTTCCAGATTGCCGCTGGCAGCCGATGCCGCCAATTTAGTTGAGTTTTCTTGAGCAGCTCTCAAGTCACGTTCAGCAAGGGCAATTTCCTGTTTGATTTGTTCCAGGTCGGTCGTATTAACCACAAGATTGTTTTGGGCCGCATTGTTTTCTTCGGCGATTTGCGCCATCTGCGTTTTATAAAGCGTTAATGCATTTTTTTGCAGTCGTAAATGTTCACCGTTTACCGCTAAAGCCACTCTCAAATCAATAATGGCAAGGCCCTGTTCCATTTTATCTTGAGACTGATCCGGTAAAGCAAGGTAGGCCGCAGTCAGTGAATCTAGTCGCTTTTGTGCGGCGTTGTAGCGCATTTCGTCGCGTAATGTATCTTCGGTCTCCGATTGCAGCTCCGCTTGCAAAGTCCGGCGTTTGTGGGCGATATCCAGCCACTGCTTGAAGGAATAGGCTTTCTGTGCCGGCCGGACAAGGGGGACTTCAGGTGCGTTTTGGGTGCTTAGCTCCAACAGCACACGTAAATTGTCACTAATGCGTTTGATGCGTGTATTGGCATCTAGCTTCTGGTCCTCTGGCAATGTTTGCGTAATACTGGTTAATTGCTTGACAAGGGTCTCGGTGCGCGCTTTCAAAGTGCTTGAATCTGTTTCGAAATACCGCCACCAGTCGGCTTTTAAATCCAAAGGATTAGGTAAGGACAGTGTTGGAGTTTTGCGTGAATTTTCTCCAAGCAGCGGTTGGTCAGCAGCCAATCCTGGAGCGGGCATCTCAGCCGTAACCGGTAAAGAGCAAAACAACAGCAGAGCGAATAGGTGTCTTATAAGATTCATTGGTTTTCGGTAAGCGGGCACAAAAAATAGGCATCGTCACTGCGTTGGGTGTGCCTCATCCACATGCTGTTCAGGAATGTTGTCCGGTCAAGGCTGCGACATTTAGCATGATACACATCAAAATTATATTGAATCAACAAGTTGTGTTCGTGCCATGATCTCACGGATAAGTGACTAATTGGATGCATACAACTAAACAACCACCAGCTAAAGCTGGTGGGTTCGTATTAAGGACTAAACTCCGGATACGGGTCGCAAGACCCGTTCAATCCTCCGTTTTGAAATTGTCGTCTCCTTTCGGCTCAAAATGATGCTCCTGATAATTTTTTATCATTTCTTTTGTCAATTCACCCGAAGTGACGCAAAAGTAGCCTCGTGCCCAGAAATGCCTACCCCAATAGCGTTTTTTCAAATCAGGAAAGCTCTCGAACAGCTTCATCGAGCTTCTTACTTTAATCCGCCTCATACTTTCACTCGGCGCCAGATTGGGTGGCGCAGAAACCAAAATATGGACATGATCCAGGCTAACAACTCCCTTCAGAATTTCTATCTCGAACGCTTTTCACGCTGACGAATAAGTTCTCTTACTTTCAAACCAACATCACCCTTCAGAATCTTGTAACGATACTTCGTAACAAACACAAAATGATATTGAATCTTAAAAACGGTGTGACTTCCATAACGGTATTCCATATGCCCTCCTTCTTATCAGTTCAGGGCAATATCTTACGTCAAAAAATCATAGATAAATCTGACCGCCTAAAAGGCGGTGGTTTTAACCTTACTACGGACTAATAAAGGTTAAACCCCCTGATATAATCGGATAGAATTGAAATTCATCACATTTCACTATCCATCAAAGAGTTTAACCTTGGCTCATCTTATAAGAACCCAAATTCACCAGCAAATCGATCGCTTCAAAAAGTCGTTTTTACAGGTTCAAAAATTACCGTTCAATGATTTTTTTCCTACTGAAACAATCGAAACCATTATTGCTCACACGCCACACAAGCGAACGTCGGTGTTTTCGCCGTTGATTACCCTCAAAGCCTTCATTTTTCAGGTATTGAGCGATGATGGCTCGTGTCAGCAGGCCGTGGCGGGCGTCTTCGCAGATCGCCTCAGCCAGGGCCAGTCGGCCAATTCGGTCAACACCGGGCCGTACTGCAAAGCCCGTCAGCGCTTGCCTTTAACACAAATGACCCAGGCTGTGGCAACGATTGGCGCACGACTGCACCAACAGAGCGCCAAGGCCTGGCGATGGCACGGCTTGAACGTGGTGCTCGCCGACGGCAGCACGGCGCTGATGCCGGATACGCCGGAAAATCAAGCAGCTTTCCCCCAGCAAAGTAATCAAAAGCCGGGCTTGGGCTTTCCCATTGTGCGCCTGCTGGCGTTAATCTCACTCTCTGCAGGAACCGTTATCGATTATCGATTGAGCCCCTATCAGGGCAAGGGCACCGGTGAATCCTCGCTGTTCAAGCAAGTGATGGATGCGCTGTTAACCGGTGATTTGCTCTTGGCCGATCGTTACTACTGCACCTTTGCTATTATCGCCTTGTTGCAAGCTAAAGGCATTCCTGTGCTGTTCCTGCTGCATACCAACAAGAAGGCCGATTTTCGGCAAGGCCGCAGGCTGGGCGCTAGGGATCATGAAGTCGAATGGCATAAACCACAACGGACACCGGTGTGGATGACGCAGCAGGCGTATGCGGCGTTACCGCGGCGGTTATCACGGTTCGAGAATTTAGTGTGAACGGTATCGTCTATGTGACGACCTTGCTGAATGCCAAACGCTTCACTAAACAGGAACTGGCAAGTCTGTATAAAGAGCGCTGGAAAATAGAATTGGATATTCGGTCCATTAAAACGCATATGGGCATGGAGATGTTACGCTGTAAAACCCCGGAGATGGTGCAAAAGGAAATCGCAGCGCATCTACTGGCTTATAATATTATTCGCGGTAATGTGGCTCAGGCCGCCGTATTGCACGACAAGATTCCCCGTCAGCTCAGTTTTAGATCATCGGTACAACGTAAGCGCTCAATTCTCGACGTAATTCACAGCATGCCCTAGTCATGGCAGACTTTCCCAGCGTTAACTATCCTGGGAATATCCAATGGCAGCAATTAAAAGCAATACCCTTCATGTCTTTTGGCAACATCATATCGCGCAGTGGCAAGCGTCGGGCTTATCTCAGGCCGGCTACTGTCGTCAGCAGGAGCTGTGCGCTCACCAATTTGGTTATTGGAAGCGGCAATTACAGGAACCTTGCCAATCTGCAGTTGATAAGCCCAAGGCAGGTTTTACCCGTGTTCAACTTGATGCGCATGATATCGGCATCACAATACCTGCTTCGTCTGGCTTGTCTGTGCACTTTAAAGATGGTACCCAGTTAAGCGGGATTACCCTGGATAATGTGGGGCTAGTCAAGCAACTGCTGGTGGTGTTGCGGTGACCGGGGTGGTACTGCGCCCGGCGCTGTCACTGACCGAGGTGTATCTCTACCGGCAACCGATTGACTTTCGTAAATCCTACCGTGGTTTGTCGGCGATTGTTGAATGTGAATTAGGTCATAATCCATTTGCCGGTGACTTGTATGCCTTTACCAACAAACAGCGTACTAAAATCAAATGTCTGTTTTGGGAGGACAATGGTTTTGTGCTGTATTACAAAGCGCTGAGCGAGGATCAATTCCACTGGCCCAAAGGTGATGACGCGCTACTGACCTTAACCGGCCAGCAGTTGAATTGGTTGCTCGATGGCTTTGATCTCAGCGCCATGAAAGGCCATAAAAAATTGCATTATGAGGCTGTTTTTTAAGGCAAATAAATCCCCTTTTCGAGTTGGAAAAGGGTATAATATCAGCCATGATCTTAGCTGACTTTCCTTCTGTAAATCAAGATGATAAGCCGACTTCCTGGCGGGATGAGCAGGTCGCTTTGGCGCTTCGCATTGATGAATTAACACAGCTCGTCGACCGTAAATCAGAGGTCATTTCGGCACAGAAAAATCGCATCTACGCGTTAGAAGAATTACTGCGCTTATCTAAAATAAAACGCTTTGCCCCGTCCAGTGAACAGTCGCCGCAAGCCTCCTTATTTGATGAAGCGGAAGTTGAGGCGGTGATTGCGCTGGAGACGGCGGCCGACGCCACCGAAGAAGAGGCGCTGGCAGAAGCCCTCGAGCCAGCAGCGAGCGAAGCACCGAAGACCCGACAAAAACCCGGACGTAAACCGTTTTCCAGCGCCTTGCCCCGCGAACAAATCTTTATCACCCTGAGTGATGCTGAAAAAGCCGGTGCAATCGCTACCTTCTTTACCAAGGTCAGAGAAGAGCTGGATATTATTCCCGCGCAAGTGCGTATTTTAGAATATATGCAGGAAAAAGCGGTGTTTCTGGAGCCGGTTCAAAGCGAACAACAACGCCGGATCACCGCTGCCCCCATGCCCAAGCATCCTGTCGCTGGGGCCATGGGCAGCATCGACCTGATGTGCTTTGTACTGATCGCCAAATACGGTGATGGTTTACCGCTCTATCGGCAAGAAAGCATCTTAGCGCGCTATGGCGGTGAACTCTCCCGGGCCACCCTGGCCAATTGGGTCATCGCCCTGGCCAGACAACTGCAACCGCTGAGTCATCTGCTCCGGGCACACCAGCATACGTGCGCCCTTATCCAGGCCGATGAGACCCGGGTGCAGGTGCTAAAAGAACCGGGGCGGCCGGTTACCTCGGACAAATACATGTGGGTCACCCTGGGCGGTCCGCCCGGCCAACCCAGCGTACTATTTGACTACGATCCGTCGCGCAGTCAGGAGGTGCCGTTGCGCCTGCTCGATGGCTTTCAGGGCTATCTGCAAACCGATGGTTATGCCGGCTACCATGCCGTCTGCATCGCCAATAACATCACCCCGCTCGGCTGTTGGGATCACGCACGCCGTAAATTTAAAGACGCGCAAGCCGCGCAACCCAAAGCAAAAAAAGGCCAGCCACACCAACTGAGCAAAGCCGATGGCATGCTCCATTTTATCAATGGCCTCTATCTGATCGAGCGGCAGATCAAAGACCTCAGCACCGAGGAAAAATACCAGCACCGGCAAGAACGCAGCCTGCCCGTATTGACTAAGATCAAAACCTATCTGGAAGATAATCAACATAAAGTACCGAAAGACAGCCTTACCGGAAAAGCGATGACGTATCTGAGCAATCAATGGGAAAAGCTGACGGTGTATTGCACGCACGGTGATCTGAATATCAGCAACATCCTGGCTGAAAATGCCATTCGCCCTTTTGTCATCGGCCGAAAAGCCTGGCTGTTTTCCGATACCCCCAAAGGTGCGCATGCCAGTGCGATTCATTACAGCTTAATCGAAACTGCCAAAGCCAATGGCTGGGAACCTTACGACTATCTAAACCAAGTGCTCCACGCACTGCCTTATGCCGACACGGTAGAAAAACTTGAAGGCTTGTTACCGTGGAATATTAAAAAATCGGATTCTACTGAATAGGGCAAGTACGTCCTTTATTAAGCGCTTACACAATAGCCGGCCTGAGATAAGCCCGCCGCTTGCCACTGCGCGATATGATGTTGCCAAAATACGTGGAGGGTATTGCTTTTAATTGCTGCCATTGGATATTCCCAGGATAGTTAACGCTGGGAAAGTCTGCCATGACTAGGGCATGCTGTGAATTACGTCGAGAATTGAGCGCTTACGGCGCTGTTGGCCGTTCCAACGCGTTTTTTCCAGCGTTTCGACATGGCCAGTGCGGGTAAAGTCAGTCACCCATTCGTACAGTAAGGCATGGGGATCGGGTTTGCAGACGAACAGAAAATCCATGTTCGGCCAACACCGGATACAGTGTCTCCGGTGCAATGGGATCAAGCACGTTAGCGATTTGGCTGGTCGAGGGAATTTGATGAACGCCAAAAATCGATTGCGAGTTGTCCCGGTTGTGGCTTTTGCATGCGCTGTTGGTAGTCTAAAAAAGACGGGCTCTGGGTGAAAAAGACCGAGAATGCACTGAGGACGACCGCTGAAAATCTTGGAAGCGGAGCAAGGCGAAGCGAAGATTTTTAGTCCCCAGAAGCGATAGTGCATGTGTTTTCACGAAGCGCTGTTTGCGTAGTGAAAATGCAGGCTTTCCGACATCGCGTCGAGTCATTGCGTAACGATGTTGCATACCCCTAGTTGGGTATGCCACGAGTGTAGCAGGACGGCTGGGGCGCCGAAGGCAATGATTAGTCGCGTTAAGTTTTTGCCGATTGCTTGGGCTGGGATGCCCAAAACAATCTTTCGCAAAAATAGCGACTCCCTTTATCTTTTATCGCATATTTCCGATTGTTGCCGGGTTTGCGGTAATCCGGAAATTCTTCAAATGTGGCGCGTATGTGATTAATTATTTCCACAGCAATTCCCAATTTGAAACCTTTATTGGCCATTGACAAAAAGCCTTATTCCGGCCTACATGTTATGATTTCGTGGTTTATTGATGAAAAACATATACACTTTCTGTTTAAGTTGATGCCTATGGGCAGGTTTTTTTGCCCACCGTTTACGACTTGTGTAGTTGTTTTTTGTTCTGTTTTTAAGAGCGTCCTGTGTCATCTATACAAATTATCGCTGACGACCGAGAAAGCCAATCCCCAGTCATCGAAGCGCTTAGAAGCCAAAACGGAGCCGAGGTTACGGTGCGGCGCTTGGCCTTGGGCGATTACCTGCTGGACGAACGGCTGTTGTTCGAGCGCAAAACCCTGCGCGATTTCACCGTTTCCCTCAAGGATGGCCGTTTGTTTGAACAAGGCATCCGCCTTGCCGCTTCGCCGTTGCACAAGGCAATAATCCTGGAAGGCCGTGCACGCGATCTGGCCGAGAGCGGCATGCGGCCCGAGGCTCTGCAAGGGGCACTTATTAGCCTCACACTTTTTCTCGGCATTCCTTTACTACGTTCCGCCGACGCCGAAGAAAGCGCAAGGCTGATGCTCTACGAGGCTCGCCAGTTCGATCACATAGCCCGGGAGATGCCGCCCCGGTTATTCAAAGGCAAGCGCCCCAAGGGCAAACGCAAAACCCAACTGCGAATACTGCAATCACTCCCTGGGATTGGCCCAGGCGCCGCCCATAACCTGTTGGAACAATTCGGTAGCGTCGAAGCCGTCCTCGCCGCCGATGAGCAAGCCTTATTAGGCGTTGCAGGAATAGGCGTCGGGCGGGCAAAATCCCTCCGTTGGGCTGTTGGCGAACAATTGGCGTCTTATAGGAACAAAGAGGCGGAAATTTAGCGGCTTAACATCTTCTCGCGGCGCGATAAATAAGCCTCGCGAATCTCCCGTCCCAACACAGCGGTATTTTTCAAAAAAACGGTGAGATATTCGTGCAGACCTTGAGCAAACGCATCTTCGATACGGCCGAAATGCAGCGCAGCATGTTGTTCGCCGGCAAGGCGGCGCGCTTCCTGACCGGAGAAGCCATTGATATCGATCAAGGCGGCTTCCACCTCGTTCATACAGGCATGCAGCGAGCGCGGCATGTCGTCTCTAAATATCAGCAATTCGCTGACCCGTTGCGGCGAAATGACATCGCGATATATTTTTTGGTAAGCTTCGAAGGCACTGACTGATTTCATCAATGAACCCCATTGATAATAGTCAGCAGCGCCCCCGATATCGTCCACGCTCGGCAGTAGTATGTGATATTTCACATCCAGGATGCGTGCGGTGTTGTCGGCGCGTTCGAGAAAAGTACCCAGCTTGATGAAGCTGAGCCCAATATCCTTGATGATGGTTCCCAAGGTTACCCCGCGAAACAGATGCGAGCGATTCTTCACCCAATCGAAAAATTCCCGGTATTTTTCATCATCCATTTGCCGCGGCAAGCGGTTGAGTTCCAGCCAGGTGTCGTTGATGACTTCCCACATTTCCGAGGTAATTGCACCGCGTACTGTGCGCGCATCCTCGCGCGCAAGCCTCAGGCAGCTATAAATGCTGGCCGGGTTGTCTGGATCCAATGCCATATAGTGGGTGACCGCATCGGCCCTGGCCAGGCCATGCTTGATTTCGTAACTACCGGCGCAGCCGGTTATATTCAGCGGCGCATACCATAAATAGGCCTCTGTGCCTTCAATATCCAGCGGCAGCAGCGATGTGAGGTGAGCAACATCCAATACCCGTGCGGTGTTTTCGGCACGTTCAATATGGCGCGCCATCCAATACAAATTTTCAGCGGTGCGAGACAGCATGATTTAGTCCTCCAGTACCCAGGTGTCTTTGGTGCCGCCGCCCTGCGAGGAATTGACCACCAGCGAACCTTCGTGGAGTGCCACCCGCGTCAGGCCGCCTGGCACTATGCGCACTTCCTTGCCAGACAACACGAACGGTCTCAAATCGACATGGCGCGGCGCGACACCGGATTCCACCAGGGTAGGGCAGGATGACAATGCCAGTGTTGGTTGGGCAATAAATTTGGCGGGCTCCGCCAGAATACGTTGCTTGTAGGCGTCAATTTCGGCCTTCGAGCTGGTCGGACCCACCAGCATGCCGTAGCCCCCCGAACCTTGCACTTCTTTGACTACCAGCTCCGGCAAATGCGCGAGTACATAGCTCAACTCTTCGGGCTCACTCAAACGCCAAGTCGGCACATTGGACAGTAGCGGCGTTTCGCCGAGATAAAAGCGGATCATTTCCGGTACGAACAGATACGTGGATTTATCATCCGCCACGCCAGTGCCGACACCGTTAGCCAGTGCGACATTGCCACTACAATAGGCATCCATCAAACCCGGCACGCCAAGCGTCGAATCGGGGCGAAATACCCGTGGGTCGATAAAATCGTCGTCCACCCGCCGGTAAATCACATGCACCTGTTGCGGACCTTCTGTGGTGTGCATGTAAACCTTTTGTTGATGCACGAACAGATCCTGGCCTTCGACCAGTTCCACGCCCATTTGACTGGCGAGATAAGCATGTTCGAAATAAGCGCTGTTATAGGATCCTGGGGTCATCACCACGATGACCGGATAAGTGATATTCGGTGGAGCCGATTCGCGCAGGGTATTGAGCAGCATTTGCGGGTAGTGTTCCACTGGCTCCACCGTATGTTTGACAAACAGTTCGGGAAATAAGCGCATCATGGTTTTGCGGTTTTCCAGCATGTAGGAAACCCCGGACGGCGTGCGCAGATTGTCTTCCAGGACATAGAAATCGTTTTCCGCAACCCGCACCAGATCGATCCCGGCGATGTGGGCATAAACCTGATTGGGCAGATCGACACCCTGCATCTCGGGGCGATACAGCACGTTGTCCAGCACCTGATGAGCACTAATCACGCCGGCCTTGATGATTTCCTGCTCGTGATAAATATCATGCAGAAAGGCATTCAGCGCACGCACGCGTTGCTTGAGGCCGAGTTCCAGGCGCTGCCATTCCGCCGCACCAAAAATACGCGGCACAATGTCAAATGGAATCAGCCGTTCCGCATCGTCTGCTTCGCCGTAGACGGCAAAAGTGATACCCAGGCGCCGGAACAGCAACTCCGCTTCCGCGTTTCTGCGTTCCAGCGTGCCATCCGGCAATGCTGTTAGCCAACGCGCGTAGCGTTGGTAAATATTACGAACCGCTCCATCGCCGGTGTACATTTCGTTAAAATGGTCTTTTAAAATTTTTGTATTCATACCTAAACGTTAAGCAAGAATCATTCCATAAGAATGTTGCAATATTTTGAGGCGGTATAGCAACGTTACCACCAGTTATCGCACTAAATAAGCTCGTTGCTTAGTAATTACGCACCAATCTGGACATTTTCAGGGGGTTTGAGACTCCCTCGACATAGGCTGCTTCCTCCTAATGGAGTATGTATACCTTGGATGGGTGACACTGACCCGATGACAGAGTCCGTAAACAACTGCTTATTCTTGAAATGATATGGGGCTTCAGGCTGGTGTAGGCAATACCGAGAGTAGCCGCGTTCATAAGTCAAAATAGTGAATAGCGCCGATTAACGGCGTGCGGGGGTTTAATGATACCTTTACCGGGATTTTATCGAGCAAGGGAAGCAAGCGGCCTTTAGCTTTAAACGCATGTATAAAGGTACCTTCCTGCAGGGCCGGCACTATTTTTGGGGCTATGCCCCCGCCAATAAAAATTCCGCCCGTGGCGAGTGATTTCAATGCCAAGTTGCCTGTTTCAGCGCCATAGAGCTCAACAAAAAGCCCTACTGCTTCGCCACATAAAGCGTCTTTGCCGGTAACGCCCAGTCTTGAAATGATGGCATTTCTATCAATGCCGCCATGGGGGTCAGGAACATCAGGGCAAGGTGGCGCAAAACCTTCCTCGCAGAGAAAATCATACAGATGACTGAAGCCGATACCCGACAGGATACGCTCGTAGCTGACATGATCAGGGTGACTTTTTCTAAGATAAGCCAACAGCCTATCCTGTTGAGCATTGCGAGCGGCAAAGTCACTATGGCCGCCTTCGGTAGCCATAAGGTAGTGTTTGTTGCCGTCCCAATAAAGAATGGCTTCGCCCAGGCCCGTTCCCGCCGCAATGACGGCGATATTGCCAGCCTGAGTTTCCGCATTAGGATTTAACTCTATCATATCGGATTCGGGCAGATACAACATGCCCAGTGCCATGGCTTCCAGGTCATTCAGGAGTTTGACTTTGGAGGTGCCCAGTTTTATTTTCAGTTCTTCAGCATCCAGCAACCAGGGCAAATTAGTGGTACGGCAACGCTGGTTGACGACTGGGCCGGCAACACCAAAACACGCCGATTTGATAGTAATGTCTTTAGGTAAAAAGGCAGACAAAATATCATCAAATTCCGCGAATTGTTGACTTGAATAAGTGTGTTCCTGCAAGCATGTCAATAAGCCATTGCTATCCCGGGTCAAAATAGATAACACCGTTTTTGTTCCACCTATATCGCCGGCTAGTATCACTGTGGTCTTCCGATTAATGATTATTGAGTAGATGTATCAATGCATCAAGAACGTTATTGGCAACTTTGTGCGGCGGTAACCGGTAAAAAGCCTGCCATGCCAAGGATAGGTCCTCTTCGTAATCTTCATGACTTTCAGGGTGAGAGTGTAGCCAGCTGATTCTTACGGCATGGCCAATAATAATTTCCGTTAATAAAGTATCGTCAATCTGTAATGATGGATTTTCACGAAAAATATACGCCATTGCCTTTAGCGCTTCCACCGTTAACTGACGATAGACCGGGGCTTGAATTTTGTTTAGCAGATGATTTACGTGTAATTTGAAACTCAGTTCACCGGTGGTCGTCTGTGACAGCGTCTCCTCGCTATCCAGCCGATTTTTACTGTTGAGTTTCTCACCTATCATTAATCCCTTGCAATGGTGCAGGATGTCCCAGACGCTGGCAAAAAATGCATTATTTTCTCTGCCAACACTGCCTTGCCGTTCGCGCCATTCATACCAATCAGACATGCCTCCATGCTGTCTGGGATCGATATTTTTTGAGAAACGTGCGCTGGTTAAATCTCGACAATCGCCTTCGTAGTGCAACATTTCCGCTAAATCCAGCTGATCTTCTGTATTGCTATAGTCTTCCAGAGTTTCCTTTACTTTAATGGACAATTGATACGGTGCTAAGGACAAAATTTTGTTAAAAGCCTGATCCAATGAACTGCAGCCTGTTTCGCGTTTTTGTCTGACAATCATTAATTGCAGGATGTGCCCCACTCGTACCGTGTGCATATCCGTGAACAATTCCGGGTGGGATTTGATAAGCATGCCCAGATAAAGGATCAATTCCTGAATAATGATATGTTCACTGGGATCATTATTGTTGTAGGTGCGGATAATTTGCAAGATTTCCGCGGAATCGGCGGGTCGCGTCAAGGTTGCCCGGCTTCTATAGGCGAAACCTAAGCTTAATGCATGTTGACGAACCAGTATTTCGGTTGCCGCCTGTTCCAGATTGATATCGTATTTACCCAGTAAACCGGCGCAGCGTCTGACAATGGTCCAGACATGTTGATCACCGGCCCGCTCATAGATTTCTTCCAGCAAGTCACGCACACTGCCGGCAGTGCCATCCATCGCCGTTAATCCGGTATCGTAATCCAGGCCATGACGAAGGCTCAGTAAAGTTAATGCTTCCAGTTGTGCGTACAGATTGGCGTTGGTTTTCAGTTGCTCGATGAGCATTTCATCGGTACTGATTTCCCATTCCGTTAGTTGGTGTGTATCCAACGGTGCTGGCGAAGCGGTATCTTATGGCAATACCTCTAAAAAGGGACGCTTGGCGTCCTCCCAGGAGGCTTTGGAGAATTGAAAATCATGCAGGTAGTTAATTTTTTCGTGGCTTGACGTTTCTGCGAAATCTAAAAGCGTTCCGAGTTGTAAGGAGATTCCTTGAGTAGCCCCCTGTTGCAGTTCTTTGATGAATTCAATAAGGATTTCACGGTGTTGGTTACCCAACATATTATGTTTTATAGTCATAACCACCAAAGGGTTACCCGGTCTGTCCCAATGCCTATGGATGTAAGATAACTCCAGGCGTAAGCGCTGAATGAGTAAGCGATTGTCCATCGCAAGATAAAAACCTTTTTGATTGAGACATTGCGGTAAAAACAGCAGACGTTCACCGGCCAGGATATACATCTTGGATGTTGCCAGTGTCCGCAATTGCCTCAAAGGTCTGCCTGTTAAGCCAATCCGGTCATTTCTGCCTACATGCGTATAGGCCTCGGCCAGTTCATTGGCTTCCCTGATTTGAATGGGGGCTATTTCAGCGAGTGTTTGAGTATGAATCCCATATTCCAGTAAGCTGTTCTGGGTGGCTTCGTCCTGAGCCAGTAACTGAATTTGCAGCTTGCAATCCTGCTGTGGTTTATCAATTTTATAGCGTCCCAAGGGGTCTATGTCGTCACAAGTCAGCAAATTATCCTGAATAAGGCAGCCCAGCATAAAAAGGCTTTGCGCCCAAACCAAAGGAATGTTCTCATTCGGAACGCGTTCCTGGCTGTACGGATCGGCTTTTTCAGCAGCTATCGACTCTTCCGGTACGATATACAGTTCCGGCAATAAGTGCTGGCCATTGTGCTCAACCAGCAAACTTTCCAATTTTTTACGGTAACGCAGGGCCGCTTCGATATCGCCTGTGAACAGGTGGTTAAGCAGTAAATAGGTAAAAAACAAGGGCCATTCACATTCAATAGCCATGAATTGTCTTAATTCATGTGGATCATAATAAAGACGGTGTCCATCTTCTATTACAGTTTGGTGGCCATCCAATAAAAAGCGTTTGCAGCCATATCGGCCTTCCAGTTTTTCGCAAATAATCGCTTCTGTTTTTGCCCGGATGGTCTGATTATCAACCGCAAAAGCAGGAAATCCGGTGATACTGAGAACGGCCGAATCGGCCTCTTTGGAAATGGACTCTCTGGGTAAAAGCGATTCCAGAGTAATCCGCGTCCGCGCGATATCGTCACTAATCACATGAACAACCGACGCTTGTCCGCCCTCCTTGCCAAATAAGTTAAAACCGGACAGCGCTTCCAGTGCGGCTTTTGCCATGCCAATGGAACTGGCATTCAACTCGGCGATGCCATGATTAATTTTGTGGCCGCGCTCCCAGATACCGTAGTCGGGTGTACGGTAGGTTCGACTGATATAGTGAACCAGGTTTTGCACGAAATTGACTTCATCAATGGTAAAGACAATGCGCAAGCCGGATGCCGTCATTTGCGCCAGCATCAACAGAAATAAGGACGTGGCATCCAGTTGTAAATGCCCCCATTCATGATCGCCAACGACACAAGCACCCGTTTTTGTATCGTATTTTGCATGTAAGGCGTCCATTGGGTTTTGGAACTGCTTGAATTTCTCAACTTTGGGCGCCTGCCGCATCATTGCCGTCAACAGTCCGCGCATCAGCTTAACGACACTTTGCTCCAGAACGTAGGTGCGACCCTCATTTTCTTCAACGCGCCGGTAAGCCAGCGCCAGACCCCATGCGGCCAGAATACTGTAGACATTATCCCTTACCCAGGCATCGGTATAGTTGCCATGAACATTAACGGCCGTACTGGCAGGCAGCAGGCCAGTCACCCAATCTTGCCTGTTAAGAATGATGTCCTGTACCTGCTGATAGTAGGTGTCCAGTTTATCGTGAGGATCATTCGGTTTCATGGTGTGCAATGCGTCGATTTTCCAGGTAAAACGATGAAGTCATAAGAAAATTTATAGCAGAAGTTGTGCCATTGACCGCTTTACACGCGTTTGCAGCTCGATACAGTCTGACTTGCATTAAGTCCCTTGAGACTGACGACTTATTGTTCAGACTCGATGCGCTTATTTGCACCAAATTGATCTGGTTCTTAATGTTTCGCACTGAAAAGGTGCTGCCAGACGTCTACTCACATAGCTTTAACGATTCAAACAAGCCCGCATCCTCTCGAGTTTAGATTTTTGAGTGCTTTTTAACGGGCTGTTCATTTACACTGACATGAAATCTAAATTCGGATGACAATTTGTGAACCCCGATGCTCCTGATTTATCCTATATCACTTACATCTTAACCAAGCGGACATTCTAATGAGACAGCTTACGCCGGAAGGCCAGCAAATCATCAACAACATTGCGCATCGCTATAACTTTAGTCCTGATGCCGTATTCAGCATGTTGCAGTCGGTCATCAACGGCAACGGTTCTATGGCGCAGTTTAATCATCCTGAATTTGGCGGTTCCGGCCAATGGATGAAGGGCGGCATGATTATGTTGGGTGATATGTTCAATAATAATTTAAAAAACAGTGTAGGCGGTCTGTGTCAAGAACTCGCCAATCTGATAGCCAATCAACCGGGCCTCATTCAAAGTGGCAGCTTTCAGTCACAGCATCAAGGCACTCAGCAGCAAAACGACTTCGGCGGCAGCTATGTCAACACCAGTGGGCAGCAACAAAATAGTTCCGGGCCTATCGGGCCAGTCAGCCTGTTTGTGCCTCCACCTGCCGGTAGTTCCGGAAACTGGTGGCCCGCAGGTTTGCAATTTCCCAGCAGCACGGGATCGCAAAATAATGTGCGTTATGCTTACTTTGCCACCATTCGGCGGCTGGCTATCGAAGCCAATGGACATGTCACGCTTTACGATACGCTTGATCATCAGATTGGTGGATTTTCCCAGCAGCAGTCGATAGGGGGGTCAATTACGTTTACCAGTCAATACGGGCTGGTCGATGTTAAAACGCTACCCATCATTTCCATCGACAATGTGCCCGTACAAACACCGGATCAATCTCAAGCTGCTCCTTCAGCCCATCAAACCAGCATTGTGAATACACAAGTTGCCAATCAGGAAGCAGATATTTTCGCCGCTATCGAGAAATTGGCCAATCTGAAAGATAAAGGCATATTGACGGATGCGGAGTACAGCGCCAAGAAAGCGGAGCTGTTGGCCAGACTGTAACTCATCCGCTCTATGACCAGGAAAGTTATCTCTTCGACAAAAGCCGGTCGGGGTTTGCAACCCCGACTGAAACGTTTGAAGACCTCAAAAATTTACGAAACATGAGTAACGGGGTTGCAAACC
>CAWKEY010000078.1:0-28300 GCA_963848675.1 uncultured Gammaproteobacteria bacterium | reverse complement strand
CTTTCGACGTGATCGACGGCGTCTGGGTCGCCAGCCCGCGCGCCGCCTTGCCGGTGGCGACGATACTGCGCCACACCCTGCTGGAAATCGGCATGGGGCTCGCCTCGCCGCCGAAGGCCAGCATAGCAAGACCGAAATGGTCTACCAATACCTGACCGGCCCGCGCTTCCGCCAGCGGGTGGAAGCCATCGTCTAAGCCTTCTCGACGATGCAGGAAGACCTGGACAAGGAACGCAAAGCCATCATGAAACAATGGGCCAAACGCGAAGCGCAAATCGAACGGGTCATGAACGCCACGGTCGGCATGTACGGCGATTTGCAAGGCATTGCCGGAAAATCGTTGCAGGAGATTGAGGGTTTGGAGATGCGGGCGTTGGGGGTGGATGATCTGGATTGAACGCGGTAAAACCAAATTTCCAAAACTCCTATCTTTTTTTAATTGTACGATGAGCTTAGTGCCTCACCCCATTCTCATGAACTATAATTTTTTACTAACTACTCATCAGTCTATCTGCTAGGAATAAAGATGATTCAAACGAAATATGGTGAATTTGATGGCAATAAATGGGAAGCAGTTTGCCAAGTTTGTTTCAAGCTGAAGTATGAACAAGATAGTTACCAAGAAATTAAAGCTTCACCTGGGGACCATGGCATTGAAGGTTTTACTCGAAAAGGTGATGCTTTCCAGTGTTACTGTCCTGAAAAGCAATATACACAAGATGAATTGCACGAAAATATACGAGACAAAATCACAAAAGATTTAAAGAAACTTGTATCTTTTCAAAAGGAACTGAAATCAAAGCTCAATGGCACAAAAATCAAGCGCTGGATATTTGTAACGCCTTACTTCGAGAAAAATCAAATAATTGACCATTGTGCAAAGAAATGCCAAGAATTCAGAAAATTAGGATTAGAAATACTCGACAATGAGTTTGTTGTCCTAATCTATGATGTTGACTATTTAACCAAACACCTGCCTGCCGCATTAAATTCTATTGGTGAAAAACTTTTCATCGAACCTGATAGCGTAATTACTCAAGATATTGATAATTTTAAAAACTCCGGTTCTGAACAAGCCATAAATATTATTAATAAATCAATTTCAATTGTTGAAAATCAGGAGATAGCGGATAGCTCTAAAAAATCTGAAATATTAGCTAAATCCTATATAAAACAATATTTAGATGGATTCTCTGTAGTTACAAAGCTACAAATGCGATTTAAAGAGTCTCACGAAAAATATTTAAGAAATGTTGATGAAATGGCGACACACTTAGAGCAGAAAAAAATTTTTCATGATTCATCAAATAAAGATTTTGTCGAACAGATTAACTCTGATGTTAGGGAAAGAATTAATAATGAGTTTTCAGAATTAGACCCTGCAACAAGAAATCGGTTGTCCTATTTTGTTGTTGCTTCTTGGTTAGCCGATTGCCCATTGAGGTTTGATGACTTATGAGATTTGTCAAAAAACCTATTGCTCTGCCTTCCTCGTACCGATTTTTCTACCAAATTTCAATTTTTCTGCTGATCTTAGAATTTTGTTGCCCAAAAAATAAAGGGGCATCAACATTTAAACTTCAACTGTTGGCTTGGGCTCTGCGAGACGATGAAGGATGTAAATCGTTACTGGAAGTGACAAAACTAAAAAAATTTAAAGATAATTTTAAATTTTGGGCTTTAGACCCAGCATTAAATAGGGCTATTGCATTTGCCTTAGCTGACGGTTTTTTAGCAATAGAGAATGACAAGATTATATCCGCTCCAAAAGGTGACGCATTACTTCACTACATATTGGGTGCTGATGTATTTATCGATGAAAAAGCAATTCTGAAAAAATTTGGCAAGTCAGTGTCAGAGAATTTTATTAGTACGGTGCTAAAAAATGAAAAAGCTTAATATTACGGCGATCCGTATAACAACTTACACAAAAGATAAGCCATTCCAATTCGCAGGAAGCTTTGAATCCAAGTTGAATATTATTAGAGGTGATAATGCGAAGGGTAAGAGTACCTTAGTTCAATCCATTTTTTATGTTCTTGGGCAAGAAGAATTGCTTGGCGGTAAAAATTCTAAAGTAATGCAAAGCTGTCTGAGAAAACTCATTCGTGATGACGAAGAAAATGAGATTAATGTTTTAGGTTCATCAATAGAATTGCAAATTTATAATGGTATTGACGCCGTTACTTTAAAACGTTGCGTTGATTTAGATGGGACAGACGACAGGCTAATTGAGGTTACTTTTGGAGATGCTCTTTCAAATAAAGATTTAGCTTTTAAGAAAGAATCAATGTTTGTTCATGATGCTGGTGGTGCAACAAACTCTTATCATGGTTTTCATAAATGGTTAGAAGAGTTTCTTGGCTGGGAGTTACCTTCTGTTGCATCAGCTGGTGAAAAAGAAATAAAGCTCTACACTCAATTGATATTCCCAGCATTTCTTATAGAGCAAAAAGCGGGATGGTCAAACTATCTGGCAACTAGCCCTTACTTTGGGATAAGAGAATCGAAAAAACGAGCAATTGAGTTTTTATTGAATTTGGATGTTTCCCAAAATGAGAAAGCTAAAAGACAAAACGACGTTAAATTAGAATATCACAAAAAGGAATGGCAAATAATATATGATGAAATTGAACGTTTAATTGCTTCTGATTTTATTAAGATTGTAGGGCTTAATCGTAATCCTCATACCGATTTTGACCCAAAAGAAATAAATCTTGTATATGAAAAAGACGGTGTTTACTGTAATTTGCATGAACAAATTAATAAATTAGAGCAAGCTTTAAAGTCTATAGAATTAACTAACCTTCCAACAAACAACGAAGTTGAAGATGAACTAAACCAAAAACTGGAAGAATTGTTATCTGATATTCAAAATCTTACCGAAGAAGAAGATAAATTAAGAAGCTTTTTGGCTCTGGAACATGCTCAAAAAAGAGATAGGCAAGAAACTCTAAAAGAAATTGAAAAAGAAATTGAAAAAAACGAAGGGGCTTTAAAAGTTAAAAAATTTGGGGCGACCCTTGAATCTGCTTTAGCAGCAGGGAATTGTCCAACTTGCCATCAAGAAATCAAGGATGCACTGCTTCCTCTTGATATTAGAGCTATCCCGATGAGTATCGAAGATAACGTTAAGTACCTAAAGGGGCAAAAGAAAATATTCCTATCTTATATAGAAAGCTGTTTTAAAACGGTTGCTGATTTAAATAATGACTTAAAACGAAATAGAAAATTACAAGATGAAACAAGGGAAAGGATAAAGGCGATTAGGCTTCAATTGACAGCAGATCCAAGAATGCCTTCGGTTATCAATTTAAGGGCGCAAATCAAACAAGAAGAGGATATCAAGAAATTCATTGGCTTTATTGAATTTTTTAACAAAAAAATAATAGAAATTTCAACTATACATTACGGCTACAAATTAGCACTTGAAGAAAAGAAAAATCTACCACAAAACGGACTTTCTCAAAATGACAAGCAGAAACTTAACAGCTTTAGTGAGATTTTTAGAAGTTTATTGCGAAAATTTGAATTTCAAAGTTGCAATATCGATTTTATAATAATTTCTGAAGAAACCTATTTTCCGATTATTAATTCAAGTGAATTATTTAACGAAATGCTTCGCACTGATTCATCGGCAAGTGACTTTGTTCGAGTAATGTGGGCATATACTATTGGACTATATCTAGTTAGCGAACAATACCAAGCTAATCATCCATCTTTCATATTCCTAGACGAACCAGCACAGCATTCGATGTCAGATAAAAGCTCTTGGGAGTTATTTGATTCTCTGAGCAAAATATCCTGTCAATCCATTGTAGCCGATTCATTTAATCAAAATGACCAAAATTTTATAGATACTACGAAAGGCATAGATTTTAATCTGATTAAATTTGATGGCCGATTATTGAAAAGAATGATGTAAATGTTGATCGGCTTAGCGATTAGGAGCGTAGAATGCGCTGAACAACCTGAAACGCATCGTTCGCGACCGATGCGCCTCCGAATGTCGGCACATCCTACATATTGTTGATTCCCAAGCCATCCTATTGCTAAAAGCATGGCCACTTTGCCGCGATAGAGACTACGTGACAATTCAAGCTTAAAGTATCAGGGATTGCTATCGCGCACCCTGACCTACAAGCGCATAAAACCGATTTCAATAACAGCCGCGCGGTTACAAAATATCCAAAACGTCCGGCAGGAAAAATTCACTGACCAGCAAAGGTTGTTGCTGGATGGCATAGACCGTTCTTCTACCCCATATCGGCTGGTGTATGCCGGCCTCAATAATGGATGATGGCGACCAGGTAGCTGGTTCAATCAGAGTCACATCCATTTCCAGGCGCTCCAGCTTGGGGTAGGAAAAAATGACTTCACCGAGGGGGCGGGTGCCGAGGTGAGAGAGATTGCGATGGGCTACTTTGATGGTTTTAGCTGGGATGATGGTTCTGGCCAGTATCAGCGGCGTGCCGTTGGCGTGCAGCAACCCGTAAGGTGGATTCGCCGATAGGCAATCCACGATAACATTACTGGGAGTTGGCGTTTTGCTATCGCGAAAACGCCCACGCACTGGCGGCTTTTACAACCCTTAAGGCAGTCAGACTGCATCGTTCAAAGCCCTAATGCATCAAGTTCGTCCAACAATTGCAACGCCCGCTTGGGATTACCGCGCAGTTGGGCGGCCAGGAATCGCTGTTTTGCTTCTTCTTCCGCCAAGGCCTGGGTGGAAAGTTCAAATATTAGCTTATTCAGGCTGATGTCGCGCACTTTGGCGATGTTTTTGAGTTTTTCCGCCATATCGTCGGGTAAGCGGATGGATAAAGTCGTCATGATCTTAGTAACCTCAATATCTGTTCCGGTGTAATGACTTGATAACCCAGGCGCTTAAGCTCGGCATGGGCAAAGTCTGACACATTATTGGTGATGATATAGGTGGCACGAGCAGCAATTGCCAGTTCCACCAAATGATTATCTGCTTCGTCCTTTAAATTAGTGCCTGACCGATAAGTAAAATAGCTATTATATAACAACAGCTTGCAGTATAATATCAATAATGAAGATGATGACCGCACCCAACCAGCGGCGCCGGGCCAAAACCTTCAAGCCATTGAAAAACAATAACAATAGAAAACGTCCCGTCAACACCAACAGGGCGGGCCCTGCCAAACCACCCAAAACTCAGGGAAAACTCATGAGAGACACCTTCCCAAGCCAACAGACCATCGGCCAAGTCGACATCGCCGACATCCAGATCGACGTGCGCTCGCGGGACGACATCCCCCTGATCCTGCTCGGCCTCCAGCACATCTATTGCAGCGATGGCTTGCGGGACAAGGTCTTCGAGATCATCAAGGACATCCTGCCGACGCAAGTCGTCGACGGCCAGGCCAAAGTGGTCTCCGCCGAGTTGGGCTGCCCTGGCATGAACCAATGGACCATCCTGGTGCTGGGTTGCTTGCGCCTGTGCCTGAACGCCGACTTTGACCGCATCCACGAGTTGGCCAACCAGCACCGCACCCTGCGGCTCATCCTTGGCATTGCCGAATGGGACGAAAAGATATTCTCCCTACAGACGCTCAAGGACAATCTCGCCTTGTTCACGCCGGAGATCCTGGCCCGCATCAACCAGGCGGTGGTGGAGACCGGCTATGCCCTGCTCGGTAAAAAAAACAGCCCCGCGCCCGCCGCAGGCCGCTGTGACTCGTTCGTGGTGGAGACTGACGTGCACTTTCCAACCGACGTCAACCTGCTGTACGATGCCATGCGGGTGCTGCTCCAGCTTTGCGCGCAATTCAGCGAGACCTACGATCTGAAGGGCTGGCGGCAGTTTAAGAACTGCCTGAAGAAACTCAGAAAAGCCATGCGCGTCATCCAGAAGCTCAAACACTCCACCTCCAAGGACGCGGCTAAGCAGCAGGCCAAGGCCGAGCAGATCGCCAAGGCTCACCAGACCTTCATTAGCCTGTCGGCCGCCCACCTAAAGCGCGTCGAAGCGACCGTCGCGCAACTGGCCAGCCAGTACGCCGTCTGCGCAATGCAACTAGCCAAGCCCCGGCAATTCATCGCCCACGCCCAGCGCCAAATCGGCCAAATCGAGCGCCGCGTGCTCAAGGGTGAGGTCATCCCGCACGATGAGAAAGTCTTCTCCCTGTTCCAGCCACACACCGAATGGATCGTCAAGGGCAAGGCCGGGGTGCCGGTGGAGTTAGGCCTGCGCGTGGCGGTGGTGGAAAGCAAGGAGGGCTTCATCTTGCACCATCAGGTCATGGAAAAACAAACAGACGACCAGATCGCGGTAAGCATCGTCAAGGAAACGCAACAGCACTTCCCCTCGTTCAAGGCCTGTAGCTTTGACAAGGGCTTCCACAGCCCCGCCAACCAAACCGAGCTTAAGGCGATGCTTGACCAAGTCACCCTGCCCAAGAAAGGCAAGTGGTCTGCCAGCGATGAGGCGCGTGAGCGCGATGGCGCCTTTGTTGCCGCCCGGAAGGCGCACTCGGCCGTTGAGTCCGGCATCAACGCGCTGGAGGTGCACGGCCTGGACAAGTGCCCAGACCACGGCATCGGCGGCTTCAAGCGCTATGTCGCCCTGGCCGTGCTGTCGCGCAACCTCCAAAAGATCGGTCAGATCAAGCGCGACGCCGAACGCGAGCGTCTGGCTCAGGAGCGGGAGCGGGAGCGGCTACGACAGCGCCAGCAAAAGCTCGCCGCCTAAGTTTTTTAACCGCGGTATTGCGGCAAGACAGGCAAGCTGCGTCCGGAATCCCGAGAGCTTGCCCCTGCCGGATGGATTGCAAGCTTTTTAGTCGATAAGCACCACAAGAAAGCCGTTAGCCTTCCAGCTTCCGCGTGAATTTTGGCACCTTTTGCTGTGAGGGCGGTTATTTTTGGCTTTTTCGGTCAGGCACAAATTAGGCCGCCACAGGTAGCGTGCATCAATTGCAGTGCAGACTTGTGCGAAACCGTCCAGAAACTCCATCAGCGATACGGAAGTTTGATTGCAGAGTGCCTGTATATTCTCCCTGCTCAGTAAGTCCTGATACTCAAGGTAAAGAGCATTGCCAACGAACGGCTGCAAGTCACCCTGGAGGCAACGACGGAGAACTTCCCGGTTTGGCCCTGTACCGCCGATCAATCCGGCGACCAGAACATTGGTATCGACTACAACTCTAATCGCCATGTAATACTGCCATCATATATGCACACAAATAAATTTTATCATAAGATGGTAAAAACCTTTGCTGTTGATTTTCTAACCAGCATTAGCGTCAGTCTCTACATTATCTCCAAAACGCCCGGCAGAAAAAATTCACTGACCAGCAAAGGTTGTTGCTGAATGGCATAGACAGTTCTTCTGCCCCAGATCGGCTGGGTTATGCCGGCCTCAATAATGGCCGATGGCGACCAGGTGGGCGGTTCAATCAGGGTTACATCCATTTCCATGCGCTCCAGCCTGGGGTAGGAAAAAATGACTTCTCCAAGCGGGCGGGTGCCCAGGTGGGAGAGATTGCGATGGGCCACTTTGATGGTTCTGGCCGGGATAATGGTTCTGGCCAGTATCAGCGGCTTGCCGCTGGCGTGCAACAACACTTCACGAGTCAGATTGCAGGCGTGTTCGGGTAGCTTGAGTAAACGCCGCTCTGTCAGGAATGGCGTGCGCCATTGGTGAAACAGGATTTTAACGGCAACGCTGTTGCCATAAAAATTGCGTAAACGCTGCGTGAGCGAGCCGGGTTCATACGTCCATGACTGAACACTTTCGGGCAGGCGGTGGCGAATTCCTGGGCGGTTTTCGAGCCACTTGGGTTCCTGGGCAAATAAAAAACTTTTAATAGCCAAACGACTAAACCTCTGAATATGCTGTTGCATCGCCCAGCCAGCGATCACAGAGCGGCTGAATGGCCTGCGGTGTTTCGGTAAAAAATTGCGCCCCTATGTCCTGGATATGCTCCAGCAAATCGCTATCTCGCGATAAATCAGCGATTTTAAAGTGCATCTGTCCGGTTTGCCGGGTGCCCATGACTTCGCCGGGGCCGCGTAATTGCAGATCTTTCTCGGCAATGACAAAGCCATCATTACTGTCTCTTAAAATACCCAGACGGTGGCGCGCGGTATCGGATAAAGGCGATTGATACATCAGCAGGCAATAGCTGTCGTCATCTCCGCGTCCTACCCGTCCGCGCAACTGATGCAGTTGGGAAAGGCCGAGACGCTCCGGATTTTCTATGATCATCAGGCTGGCATTGGGCACGTCGACGCCGACTTCTATGACGGTGGTGGCGACCAGCAAATCGATTTCATGGTTTTTAAAGGCCAGCATGACGGCCTCTTTTGCAGCCGATTTCATGCGGCCATGAATCAATGCCACCCGCACGGCGGGCAGGGCTTGCTCTAAAAGCTCAGCGGTTTTTTCTGCCGCCTCGCATTGCAAGACTTCGGACTCTTCAATCAGCGTGCACACCCAATACGCTTGCCTTTTTTTTGCTACCCAGCTGTTAATCCGGGCAATGACATCCTGCCTCCGTTCGGCCGGAATGACGCTGGAGACGATAGGTTTTCTACCCGGCGGCAGTTCATCGATAATCGAGATATCCAGATCCGAATATTGCAACATGGCCAGCGTGCGCGGGATGGGAGTGGCGGTCATGACCAGTTGATGGGGCCTCAATCCGGCTTGCTGGCCTTTTTCTCTGAGCGCCAAGCGTTGATGCACGCCGAAACGGTGTTGCTCATCAATGATAATCAAACCCAGACGATGGAAGTTGACGCTGTCCTGAAACAGGGCATGGGTGCCGATAATAATGCCCGCCGAACCCTCTGCCAGTGCCTCTAAAACCGCCTTGCGCGGATTGCCTTTGAGTTGCCCGGTCAGCAAAACCACTTGTGTTTGAAAGCCGTCAAACCAGATGCTGAAATTGCGAAAGTGCTGTTCCGCCAACAATTCGGTCGGCGCCATGACCGCAACCTGATAGCCGGAAGCCAGCGCCAGCAGGGCCGCGTAGGCCGAAACCACGGTTTTGCCGGAGCCGACATCGCCCTGAACCAGGCGTAGCATCGGGTGATTCTGGCGGCAATCGGCTTCAATTTGAGCCATTACCCGTTGCTGCGCGCCGGTCAAGCTGAAAGGCAGGGCGCGGATAAAGTGCTCGCTGAGAGTTTTATTGCCGGCGAACTGCGGCGCTTGCCAGGCTTTCACCTTGTTTTTTGCGGCTAGCAGACTCAGGTGATGCGCCAGCAGTTCTTCAAACGCAAGCCGTTTAAGCGCCGGTACGCTGCCGTCTTGTAAGGCTGCGACCGAGATGGACTCATCGGGGGCGTGCAGGGTCTGGATCGCCTCCAGCAGTGCCGGGTAGTGGTATTGCTTTAAAATGGCCGCCGGAATCCAGTCTTGTAGCCATTGGTTTTCCCTGGTGCAAAGCCTTAATGCCTGCTGGATGGCTTTTCTCAAGGTGCTTTGCCGCAGTCCTTCGGTCAAGGGGTAAACCGGGGTCAGGCGGGTCTCGGTAATACAACTGTCCTGATCTGCGATGACGCTGTATTCAGGATGCACCATTTCAAGACCCGCATAGCCATAGCGCACTTCAGCAAAGCAGCTGATCAATGTGCCGGGTTTTAGGGCGTTGTGTTGATGGGCGCTGAAGTGAAAGAATTTCAGGTTGATAAAGCCGGTGCCGTCGCTGATCCGGCAGACCAGGCTCTGGCGGCCCCGGGGCAGCACATCGGTAAATTCAACCCGGCCGCAGATTAATACCGTCATGCCTGGAGTCAACGAGCCGATGGTATGGATGCGGGTACGGTCCTCATAACGATGGGGCAAGTGAAATATGAGATCCTGAACTGTGCGGATGCCGAGTTTTTCAAGGCGTATTGCCGTCTGGCCGCCTATGCCCATCAATGACGCGACCGAGAGTTGCAGGAAATTCGGCTGATTCATTAGCGGGCGGGTTTAGCTCAAGCCCTGTCCGGGCTTAAGAGGCGGTGTAGGTCTGAGGTCTCAGATGCATAACCGCATCCATTTCAATGCCGGCACCTTTCGGTAGTGCGGCAACGCCTATGGCGGCGCGGGCAGGGTAGGGCGCATGAAAAAATTGCCCCATGATTTCGTTGACCATAGGGAAATGCGCTAAATCGGTTAAAAACACATTCAGTTTGACGATGTCGTAGAGATCACCGCCGGCGGCTTCGGCAACCGCCTGCAGATTTTTAAATACCTGAGTGATCTGGGCGGAGATGTCGCCTTCTATCAGCAGCATGGTTTCAGGTACCAGGGGGATTTGTCCTGAAAGATAAACAGTTCGATCAATTCTTACTGCTTGCGAATAGGTGCCGATAGCTTGGGGCGCCTGTACAGTATGGATGATTTCTTTTATCATGTTTATTCCTTTATTTAATGATTTAAAAAATTTTGTTCACTTTTATTAGGCGCTGAAGACCTGACTAAGCCTTGACCCGGGTGATTTTCAAAACAATCGGCAATTCTTTCAACCGCCGCATGATCTGCGCCAAATGCACGCGGTCTTTGGCCGTCAAGGTGATCAAATCGACACTCACCCGGGCGTCCTGATCGACAACCGTAACATTTTCAATGTTGGAGTTCAGTTCGGAAATTGTCGAGGCAACGGTTGCCAGTGAGCCGCGCTGGTTGAGTATCTCCAGGCGCAGTTCAGCGGGAAAATCGCCGCTGGCATCCGGGCTCCATTCGACGTCCAGCCAGCTGGTTTGCTTTTTTCGAATATCCCCGCTGTTGTGGCATTCGTGATGATGCACGACTATGCCTTTGCCGGGATTGAAAAAACCGATGATCGAATCCCCCGGAATCGGCCGGCAACATTTCGCCAGGGTAACCACCATGCCTTCCGTGCCTCTGATAACCAAAGGTTTGCTGACGTGCTGATCATTGCCGTCGAGTTTGATGCCGGCATTAACGTCATCCTGGGTAATGCGTTTGGCGACCAGAAACGGCATTTTATTGCCCAGGCCAATGTCTTCAAGCAAATCATCCAGGGATCGCATGGACAGTGCGGCGAGCAAAGCCTGCATGCGCTGGGGTTCGATAATGTCCAGATGCTGGTGCATGACTTGCAGTTCTTTTTCCAGTAAACGCCGGCCCAGATTGATGGCTTCCTGCTGTTTAAAATGTTTCAGATAGGTGCGTATGCTGGAGCGGGCTTTGGCGGTAATCACATAGTTGAGCCAAAGCGGATTGGGTCTGGCCCAGGATGCCGTTATGACTTCCACCGTGACGCCGGTTTCAAGCCTGGTTTGCAGCGGCACCAGTTGTTTGTCGATACGGGCGGAAACGCAGGCGTTGCCGATATCGGTATGCACCGCATAAGCAAAATCGACAATGGTTGCGCCGCGCGGCAGTTTGACAATGCCGCCCTGAGGGGTAAAGACAAAGACTTCCTGTGGAAACAGGTCCACCTTTAGGTTGTCGATAAATTCCATCGAGTCGCCGGCCGATTTCTGGATTTCCAGCAAATCGCGCAGCCACTCGTTCGCGCGGGCCTGAAATTTTTCGGATTTATCGTCGTCACCCTTGTACAGCCAGTGGGCCGCGATACCCGATTCCGACATGCGGTGCATTTCGTGTGTGCGGATCTGAATTTCAATGGGGACGCCGTAAGGGCCAATTAATATGGTGTGCAGGGATTGATAGCCGTTGGCTTTGGGCAGGGCTATATAATCTTTGAAACGGCCCGGAATCGGTTTATACAGGTTATGCATAACACCCAGTGCGCGATAACAGGTGTTGACATCATCGCAAAAAATCCTGAAGGCATAGACATCAAAGACATCGGCGAAGGATATTTTTTTATTGAGCATTTTTTGATAAATGCTGTACAGATGCTTTTCCCGTCCGGCCACATCACAGTGCAAATCAGACTGTTCAAAACGGTTTTTTATGGCGTTTTCAATGGTATCAACAATTTTCCGGCGATTGCCACGGGCTTTTTTAACGGCGTTATTTAAGATGGCATGACGCAAGGGGTACATGGATTGAAAGCTCATGGATTCGAGCTTGTGGCGGATATTGTTCATGCCCAGCCGGTTGGCTATGGGTACATAAATATCCAGAGTTTCACGGGCGATGCGGCGTTTTTTTTCTGCCGACATGACGCCCAGCGTCTGCATATTGTGCAGCCGGTCCGCCAGTTTTACCATGATCACGCGCAAATCCTTGGCCATGGCCAGAAACATTTTACGGACATTTTCCGCCTGGGTTTCGGCGTGGGATTGGGTATCGATTTTGGTTAATTTGGTAACGCCGTCGACCAGTTCGGCGACTTCTTCGCTGAACAGTTTTGCCAGTTCCTGTTTGCTGACGACGGTGTCTTCGATGACATCATGCAGAATGGCGGCCATAATGCCGCGCGCATCCATGCGCATCTCGGCAAGGCTGAGAGCCACAGAAACCGGATGGCAAATGTAGGCCTCGCCCGTTTTACGAAACTGGCCGGAATGAGCGCTGGCGCTAAACTCATAAGCCCTGACAATTTCGTTAATCTGATTTTGATCCAGGTAGCCGCTCAAGGTCGTGCATAAACGCCGGATCAATTTGTCCTCGGGGCGTTCCAGTTCGATAGAGTCGGCTACAGATAACATGGGCTCAGGTCTTAGAAAATTGACTGTCTATCGTCGGCTTCGCCGGCGCGATGCAACAGATTGATATTGCCTTCTGTCACATGGCCGGCAGCAATTTCGCGTAAAGCGACAACCGTGTCCTTATCTTTGCCACGGGTGACGAATTCATCCGCACCGTGGCTTAATTGACGCGCTCGGGTACTCGCTAACAAAACCAGTTTAAAACGGTTTTCTACATGATCTAAACAATCTTCAATAGTAACTCGGGCCATTTTTAATCCTTAATTAAGTAAAACAAAAAGCTATCAGTCTTTATGATCAGGCTGATAGTAAATACGTTGCATGGATGCCATTATTAGCCATATGTACCTTAAAAAACCAGCGGCTACGCTACAAACCTTGCATGATGTTGGCAGCCGGGCGCGGGAGCGATGGCTTGCCGCGACGTAGGCGCCGCTCCCACGCCTTGATAATGCCGTGTTTATGCTAGCCGCGTGATTTTAAGATAGCCACGGCCGGCAATTCCTTGCCTTCAAGAAATTCAAGGAAGGCGCCGCCGCCGGTCGATGTGTACGATACATCATCGTTAATGCCGTATTTGTCGATGGCGGCCAAGGTATCGCCGCCGCCGGCAATGGAGAAAGCGCTGCTTTCTGCAATGGCGGTTGCCAGCACTTGGGTGCCGTTGCCAAACTGGTCGATCTCGAATACGCCGACCGGGCCATTCCAGACAATAGTGCCGGCTGATTTGAGCAGTTCGGCGTATTGTTTGGCGGTATCGGGGCCGATATCGAGAATTAAATCATCTTCTTCCACATCCTCAACTTTCTTGACAGTGGCAACGGCTGTTTCGGAAAATTCCTTGGCGCAAACTACATCAACCGGGATGGGAATGTCGGAGCCATTCTTTTTGGCTTCTGCAATCAGGCGTTGGGCTTCCGGAATAAGATCCTGTTCATAGAGCGACTTGCCCACAGGAAAACCTGCGGCCGCAATAAACGTATTGGCAATGCCGCCGCCCACAATGAGCTGGTCGACTTTTTCCGACAGTGATTTCAGCACGGTTAATTTGGTGGACACTTTGGAACCGCCGACAATCGCTACCAGCGGCTTGGCGGGTGTTTCCAAAGCCTTGCCCAGGGCGTCCAGTTCCAGGGCCAATAAAGGGCCGGCGCAAGCGATAGGCGCAAATTTGGCCACGCTATGGGTTGAGGCCTGTGCTCTATGCGCGGTGCCAAAAGCATCCATGACAAAAATGTCACACAGGGCCGCCATTTTTTTGCCCAGTTCATCGCTGTTTTTGCCTTCGCCGACATTAAAGCGCACGTTTTCGCAGAGCACGACTTCGCCGGGTTGAATCGTAATGCCATCGATCCAGTCTTTTTCCAGTCTGACCGGCTTGCCTAGCAAATGCGATAAGCACTCGGCAACGGGTTTTAACGAAGATTCTTCGTCATACTGCCCTTCAACAGGCCTGCCCAAATGCGACATCAGCATCACCGCGGCGCCCGCAGCCAAAGCCTGTTCAATGGTTGGCAGACTGGCGCGGATACGCAGATCACTGGTCACTTTTCCGTTTTTGACAGGGACATTCAGATCCTGACGAATTAATACCCGTTTACCTGATAAATCCAGATCAACCATTCTCTTAATCGACATAGTGCTCTCTCTTGGTGTATTGATGTGTGAAAATAACTAAAACAATTGGTTTTGCATCAGGCCTGTTTCCACTTGATGGAGCAGCCCATGCTGGCAATCTGATGCTTGGGGCCATGCCCGGTTTCGGCAATCACCTTCATGGCTTCAAATAATTCCCGCTTGCTGTCCTCTGGGGCAGGTTCCTTGCGGCTGGCATCCAGACGGCCGCGGTATTGCAATTCGAAAGCGCTATTATAACCAAAAAAGTCCGGCGTACAGACAGCGCCGTACGCTTTGGCAACGGCTTGAGATTCATCCAGTAAATACGGGAAGCTGAAATGCAAGTGCTCGGACTGAAGCTTCATATTGTCAAAGGAATCTTCCGGATATTCAGCGCTATCGTTCGACATGATGGCCACCGCTTCAATGCCAAACTGTTTAAGCTCGCGCGTGTCTCTGGCCAGGCGCTCCTGTACGGCTTTCACATACGGGCAGTGATTGCAGATAAACATCACCAGCAAACCGTTCTTGCCCATGCACTGCGCCAGCGACCAGGTGCGGCCGTCTACGCCGGGTAAATTGAAATCTATCGCTTTTTTGCCAAAGTCACAAATTGGCGTTTCCAGTAAGACCATGGTGATACCCCTATGCTTGTAATGTGAGAATCGGCCAATGTTTTTGAGTGAGTGTTGATTTTAAAGCACAACACCGCAAGATGTTTTAAAACTTTCGCCAAATCAAGAATTAATTTTCAGCGCTGTCAAAAGGTGGGCAAAGATGATCTGTTATTGGCTCTTGCAAAGCCGTAACGGCTTAAAACTCGATGGATTGATAAAACACTGTGCGTGTTATATTAGCGATACAGTGTAGCGACAACAACACCCGCGTTAGAAAAATGACGATATTAAAAACAGCAACTTTAAATTTACATTTTGACCCCACAATCAAAGAAGGTTTATGGCTCATCGTGGAACAGGAACAGCACGACAGCGATAGCCAGGCCAACAGGAATTAAGCAATGCCGGAACTGCACTTTAAAGGTAAGGAATACGTTTACAACCATCATCTTAACGTGCCGTTCCGGCCGTTGCTGGCGCAGCCGGATAAATCCATCGGCTAGGATTCCGGCAATCTGATCATCCATGGCGACAACCTGCATGCCTTGAAAGCCTTGCTGCCGCGCTACGCGGGCAAAGTGGATTGTATTTTCATCGATCCGCCTTATAACACCGGCAACGAAAACTGGTGTTATAACGACAATGTAAACAGCCCGATCATGCGCGACTGGCTGAACAGCAATCCGGTCAACAGGGAAGACATGCTGCGCCACGACAAATGGCTGGCGATGATGTGGCCGCGTTTAAAACTGTTGCATGAGTTGCTGGCGGAAACCGGCAGTTTCTGGATGACCTTGGATGGTAATGAGATTCATCGGGCGCGGATGATGCTTGATGAGATTTTTGGGGAGGAGAATTTTGTTGCTACATGTATTTGGCAAAAAGTATTTGCTCCAAAGAACACTGCCCGACATTTTTCTGAGGATCATGATTATTTGCTGGTTTATGCAAAAAATGGGGCCGCTTGGCTGCCAAACTTATTGGAACGGACCGATGAAATGGCGGCACGTTTTTCTAAACCGGATAACGATCACCGAGGGCCCTGGACTTCAGGAGATTTAACTGCAAGAAACTATTACAGTAAAGGGAAATATGAAGTTACCGGACCAACAGGTAAAACATTCGATTCGGGAAATAATTATTGGCGACAAAGTTACGAAGAGTTTTTAAAACTAGAAACTGATAAACGTGTATGGTGGGGAAGCGATGGAAATAATACTCCAAGAATAAAGAGATTTTTATCAGAAGTAAAAGAAGGAAAAGTCCCTCAAACCCTCTGGTTTTGGCAAGATGTTGGGCATACCCAAGATGCCAAGAAAGAACTTTTGTCTGTCATGAGTTTCGATTCAGCCGAAGATGTTTTCATTACTCCTAAACCAGCTCAATTATTGCAACGTGTTTTGCAATTAGCCACGTCTCAAGATTCTCTGATCCTTGATTCATTCGCCGGTTCAGCCACCACAGCCCACGCAGTTTTCGCGCAAAATGCCAAGGACGGCGGCAACCGCAAGTTCATCCTGGTCGAATGCGAGGATTACGCCGACACGCTGACCGCCGAACGCGTGCGCCGCGTGATTAACGGCTATGACTACAAGGGCACACAAAAAGAAGAACTGTACCGGGAAAAAATCACCTGGACCAATTTCAGCAAGGAAGGGCCGCATCACAAGCTGCTCCAGCATGTACAAAGCATCGAAAATCTGGACGGCTTGCGCTTCGATGCCATCAAAAAAGAAATCAAGGACGGCGAGCTGATCGTCACCGGGGAGAACAAAATCACCGAACGGGTGGCGGGACTGGGCGGCGGTTTTACCTTCTACACGCTGGGCGAGCCGCTTGAGATTGATAAAATCCTGACCGGCGAAACCCTGCCGGATTATCAAACCCTGGGCGCATGGCTGTTTCATACCGCCACCGGTCAAGCTTTTAATGCGCTTGATTCAGCGGGGGTTGCGAATTTATTTGCCCCTACAGATTTGGCATTTCCGATTACGGATTGGTATTTGGGCACTAGCACCGGTTATCACGTCTGGCTGATTTACCGGCCCGAGCTGGATTTTCTCAAATCCCCGCAAGCGGCGTTGACACTGACTGTGGCGGAAGCTATAGCCAAAACTTACCAAGACAAGCCACATTTGGTTTTTGCCGCTGCCAAATATGTGCCGAATCGTTTGCTATTGCCCTTGGGGGTGGAGCACATGCCGCTGCCGTTTGCGCTGTATCGAATGGAAAAGGATTAAACAATGGAGCTAAAGGAATATCAGCAAACTGTATTGGATACCTTGACGCTGTATCTCGATACGCTGAAAACCCAGCAAACCCGCACCAACAAAATCAAATGGGCCAATGCTCAAGAAACCGACCCGGATTTAATCCACTCTTTGCCTGATTACCCGCAAGAGGCTTGGGCAAGTTTGCGGCAGGCAGGCAAATTACCACAGTCAAGGCAGGGCATCCCTTTTAGCCCGCGTGTCGATGGTACGGGACAAGCGGTGCCATCGGTGTGTTTAAAAATCCCCACTGGTGGCGGTAAAACCATTTTGGCGGCTTATGCGTTATTTAAAATTCATAGCCAATGGCTACAACGTAACAATGGCTTTGTGCTATGGATCGTGCCAAATGAGTCGATTTATTCGCAAACCATCAAAGCCTTACGCAATCGCCAGCATCCGTACCGGCAGATTCTCGATCGTTCTAGCGCGGGACACACCCTGATTCTGGAAAAACAGGATCGACTTAATAAACGCGATGTTGACAATCAGCTGTGCGTGATGCTGTTGATGTTGCAATCGGCGAAGCGCGTGACTAAAGAGTCGCTACGTTTGTTTCGTGACCGGGGTAATGTTCACGGTTTTTTTCCTTCATCTGATGATTTGTTGCTTCATGCCGACCTCTTAAATCTAATTCCGAATCTGGATGTATACGGTGAGAGTGCAATGGTGGGCGCGGTGATTAAAGATTCGCTGGGCAATGTTTTACGTGCGGTTCGTCCCGTGGTGGTGCTGGATGAAGGTCATAAAGGATATTCAAAGCTGGCGCTGCAAACCTTGTACGGATTTAATCCGGCGTTTGTGCTGGAGTTGACCGCCACGCCGGTGGATAGAGTCAGCGACACGCCACCGATGTATAGCAACTGGCTGGTGGATGTGCGTGGCACTGATTTGGACAAGGAGAATATGGTTAAATTGCCGATTAACGTAACGGTACGTGGCGGCAATGATTGGCGGGTGTGTTTGCGGGAAAGCGTGGAGCAGTTGAATGTACTGCAACAACAGGCCGAACGCTTGCGGGCTAATAGTGCGCGTTATATCCGGCCTATTTGTTTAGTGCAAGTGGAGCGTACCGGCAAGGATCAGCGGGACGGCCAGCGCGTACATGCCGAGGATGCCAGAGATTTTTTGTTGTCGTTAGGGGTGACACAAGAGCAAATTGCGATTAAAACCGCTGAGAAAAACGAGCTGAATCAGCCGGAAAATCTGAATTTGTTCAGTCCCACTAATCAAGTACGTTTCATCATTACCAAGCAGGCCTTGCAGGAAGGTTGGGATTGTTCGTTTGCTTATGTATTGTGTTCGTTGGCCCCGGTGACCAGTAAGGGCGCGATAACGCAGTTGCTCGGGCGCATCCTGCGACAACCCGATGCTATTAAAACGCATATTCAGGCCTTGGATGAATGCTATGTGTTTTGCTTTCATTCGTCTACCCGCGATGTGGTTGCGGCCATCAAAATCGGCTTGGAACAGGATGGTATGGGGGATTTGGTAGAAAGCATTCGTGAAACTGGTAGCGATGGTAGCGGAGGAAGCATCTGCAGAGCGATTATGCCTCGCGAGACATTTCGTAAAACCAAAATTTATCTGCCGAAAGTGTTATGGGTCGAGGCGGACAAAGCGCGGGAATTGGAATACGAAGCGGATATTTTGTACCGCATTGACTGGAATGATGTCTGTTTGGAGGGGTTGGCGGCAACTTTACCGAAAGCGGTACAGACATCAACAACCCAAAAAATCCGGGTTGGGTTGGGCAATCCTGATTATGAAGAGTTAATCAAGTCTGAAAACGTGCAAGCGGAGGCAGCAGAGGCCGTTTTCGATCCCGCTTATGTGACGCGGGCCATTGTTGACATTGTGCCTAATCCTTGGATAGCGCGTTCATTTGTGTCTCAGGTTTTAACCGATCTGCAAAAGTTGGATATATCCATGACGGATTGGGCTGCGCTAACCAGTGTGTTGATTGAGAGTCTGTGCGTGCATTTAAGTAAAGAGCGCGACCGTTTGGCGGAAGCGGTGTTTTTGACGGAGGTGCAAACGGGCAGGATTCAATTTCGCTTGCGTACAGATCGAAATAATTGGCGAATGCCGTCAACGTTATTGACGCAAAGGCCGCTAACCAACTCGCTGTTGCAGCGTAACGATGGCAAAGTTGTTGAAAACAGTTTTTTCGATCCGGTTTATAAAGATGATCTGGACGGTTACGAGCAAAAAGTCGCCTGTTATCTGGATAGCGAAAAAGCCTTGCGCTGGTGGCATCGTAACGTTGCTAAGGCGCAATCTGGTTACGCATTACAAGGCTGGCGCAAGCACAAGGTCTACCCGGATTTTGTTTTTGCATTGTCGCATCAGGACGGCCACGAGCGCTTGATGGTTTTGGAGACTAAAGGCGATCATCTGGATAATCCTGATACAGCCTATAAGAAAAAGCTATTTGATGTTTGTACGGAGTCGTTTCGGCTGGAAACAGTAAAATCGGCTGGAAAATGGGAGTTATTGGATGACGAAGGCGTTAAAGTGTTTTGCTCGTTAATCTTTGAAATTACTTGGCAAACGGATTTGGCGAAATTGATTGAGGATTCCGTGCAGTCATGAGCGGCAAAAAATTAAACCCCATCCAAAACGATTTCCCCTCAGACTGCGAATTATTACTATATCAAGGCGAGCATGCCCAAACCCGCGAGGTACAGGCCTAATGAATCAGCCTCATGTTATTATCATTGCCGGTCCCAATGGCGCCGGTAAATCCACGACTGCACCGCATTTATTAAAAGACCTTTTGGGTGTGACCGAATTTGTTAATGCCGATGTGATTGCACAAGGCCTATCGGCTTTTGCAACGGAGGCGGTGGCTTTTCAGGCTGGACGAATCATGCTTAACCGCTTGCATCAATTGGCGGATAAACGCCATAACTTTGCCTTTGAAACCACTTTATCGACCCGCAGTTATGCCGCTTTTTTGCAGCATTTAAAAGTCCAGGGTTATCGCATTTATCTGATCTATCTCTGGTTGCCCAGCCCCGAGATGTCGATTGCTCGGGTAGCGGAACGTGTCCGCAGCGGCGGGCATTATGTGCCGGACGATGTGGTGCATAGGCGTTATCAGCGTGGTTTGAACAATTTTTTCAATTTGTATATGCCGTTGGTGGATCAATGGCGTTTTTATGATAATGCCGACTTTGAAGGCGCTAAACTCATTGCTGCTGGTTGTTTCAATCAAGAAAACAATTTGACTAATCCCCAGCTTTGGAAGCACTTAACAGGAATTTACTGCCATGACTGAACAAGCTCTCAACATTGACGAACTATTTAAAGCAGGCAAACCCATCGACGAAGCGATCAATAAAGCCACGCGCGATGCGGTCAAGAGACATCAGCAGGCGCAGCTACCGGTAGCGGGCTGGCAAGACGGCAAAATCGTCTGGTTGCCTGCTGCGGCACCGAGTGAGGACAAAAACATCATCAGGCCCGTCTCCCAGGATAATGATTCCTAAAGCTTCAAGCCTGTTTTGTGCAGCCGGGCAGGGATTACCTAAACAAAATCGCGGCGCTGATCATGACGGCGCTGACCAGAATGGCGAATAGCGTCCGGCGGTGGTTGTGGGCCATTTGGCTGCGCAACAGGATAAGTTCCCGGTTTTGCGTTTCGGTGTGGCGTGGGGCGTGGGCGGCGTTGTCCAGGGCTTTAAAGAGCAAGGACGGCACTTCGGGGAATTGCTCGGCGAATTCCGGGAATTGTTTAATCAGTTTGTTGATTTTGGCTTTAGGGCCCAGGCGCTCGTGAAACCATTTTTCCAGGAACGGTTTGGCGGTTTGCCATAAGTCCAGTTCAGGATACAGCTGCCGCCCCAGACCTTCGATGTTGAGCAGGGTTTTTTGCAGCAAGACCAGCTGCGGTTGCACATGCATGTCATAGCGTCGCGCAGTCTGGAATAATCGCAGCAGTAGCTGGCCGAAGGAGATGTCCTTTAGGGGCTTTTCAAATATCGGTTCGCATACGCTGCGGATGGCCGATTCAAATTCCTCGATGCGGGTTGAGCCGGGCACCCAGCCCGATTCGACATGCATTTGGGCAACGCGGTAGTAATCGCGGTTGAAGAAGGCCAGAAAATTTTCGGCCAGATAGCGCTGATCGGACAGGGACAGAGTGCCGACAATGCCAAAGTCCACCGCGATATATTTGGCGGGCAGATCGACAAATATATTGCCGGGGTGCATGTCGGCATGAAAGAAGTTATCCCGGAATACCTGGGTAAAAAAGATTTCCACGCCGCGTTCGGCCAGCAGTTTAAAATCGGCGCCACCGGCTTTAAGAGTGTCGATGTCGCCTACAGGTATGCCGTGGATGCGTTCCATGACCATGACTTTCTCACGCGTTAGCGGCCAATGGATTTCCGGGATGTAGATGATGTCCGAATTTTCGAAATTGCGGCGCAACTTGCTGGCATTGGCGGCTTCGCGGATCAGGTTGAGTTCGTCCAGCGTGGTTTTTTCAAATTCGGCGACGACTTCCATAGGCCGCAGTCTTCTGGCATCAGTCCAGAATTTTTCGGCAAAACGGGCCAGTTCATAGAGCAGGCCAACGTCGGAATGAATGCGCTCTTCAATGTCGGGACGCAGCACTTTAACGATAACCTGCTCGCCGCTGTGTAATACAGCGGTATGCACCTGAGCGACCGAGGCAGAGGCCAGCGGGCCGGCATCAAATTCGGCAAAGGCATCGGCAATCGACATGCCCAGTTCTTTTTCAATAATAGCGCGGGCGATTTCATTGGGAAAAGGCGGGACTCTGTCCTGCAGTTTGACCAGTTCATCGGCAATATCATCAGGCAGCAGATCTTTTCGCGTGGACAAGGCCTGGCCGAATTTGACATAGATAGGCCCCAAATCTTCCAGCGCCCGCCGTATTCTGACGCCACGTGGAGCCGGGTTGCGTTTGAGCCAGTAGTGCGGGGAAAAAACGGCTAGAAAACGGACGGGGCGGAATAAATGCGTTTTTAAAACGATTTCGTCCAGACCGTGAAAGGCCAGAACCCAGTTGATATGGATCAGGCGCAATAATATTTTAGGGCGGATCACGAGTTACCTTTGTGAGTAAGCGTAAGTTTGCAAGTTGGCTTGAAAATCCAGGCTGGTCCTTATCATAGCGGATTTACTAGAGTAAAATTTTTGATCCAGTCAAAATCAGATGTATTACGTGTTGCTAACGTTAATTGATATTCAAGACAAGTCCCTGCAATCAGTGCATCACCTAATGACATTTTCCGCTGTTGTTTTAATGCGATTGCGAGTTCATAACATCCAGGGCTTAAATAAATGACCTCAAGACTATTCAGTAATGCTGTAATGGCTTGTTTTTCAATACCCTGTAATCCATGAAAGCCTAATACTTCAACACGACTAATAATTGAATACTTGGGCTCGTTATCAATAATCCATTGCCGCAAGTCTTTAAACTCAGCCTGTACCGCGTAAATAATCAGATTACTATCAATAAGCGTCATTCATCGCGCCCATGGATGTTGCGGTCTTGGCGCTGTTCATTTTGCCACTCCGCGCCATCAACACCGGCAAAAATAGCAAGTTCAACCGCAGTGTCCAAGGCTTTCTTTATCCGCTCTTTGCGTTGCTGACGGGTAGTTGCTACGAAGGACTGGGTAGCTTGTTTTTGTTCCAAGAATAAAACAAAATCAAAAACTTCCGCCTGCAACTGGGGGGGCAGTTTTTCGGTGTGCTGCTGTATTATTTCATCCAAGCGCATGATTTTTGCCTAAGTTTAATCTAATGTTGCGTTCATTATCGCTTGGCAACCAAGTGCTGTTTTGAACAGTAAGGCTTCGGTTACAGAACCGTTAATTGTGCCTTCCATACAGTTGCATGATCACTTTTTGGCCAGCTACAACAGTTTTTCCAGCCTTTCAACTCGGCTTTGCAAGCGCTCAAAGTCATTGCGCAGTTCTTCCACCCGGGCGTAAAAAATATCTATTTCAGGCCCGGCCGGTAGATCGCGGGTTTCTTCCTGCAAAAATTCCGCGGCATTCAGTCTGAAGGTTTCAATCGAATCTTTACCCCAGCTTTGCCCGGCACGGAAAAACCGGCCAATCTGGTGGGCGATAATGTCACCCGTGTAATGCGACAGTTTTTCTTCCAGATCAATATCGAGTTTGCCGAACAGTTCCTGAAATTGCCGGCCGGTAGCCATATCGCCTGCAATTTTGACTTCGCCGGAAAAATTGGAAGACAGCGGTTTTGAGCCGAGACCCATTAAGCCCAGCGCCAGAACCGAACCGGTCAGGCGGGTATCCGGCTGGCCGGGAAATTGATCCAGAACCTGAATGGAGTCCGCAGCAGGGCACAGGTAAATGCTTTCATTGAACGGTAAAATAGTCACGGCAATGACTTTACCGGTCAATGGCGCCAGAAAAAAGCCGGCATCGGCATCCAGTGCCAAGTACTGGTTAAGGGCGCTTTCCAGTGCGCTCAGCAGCAACGGTTTGATGACCATGCTAGAGTTTATAACCTCTGTGGACTGCGACGATGCCTTGCGTCATATTGAAGTATTCGCAGCGTTCCAGGCCGGCATGTTCCATCATTCTTTTTAGCTCATCCTGCTTGGGATGCATGCGGATGGATTCGGCCAGATAACGGTAACTGTCTTCATCTTTGGCAACGATTTTGCCAATTTTCGGCAGCAGCTTGAACGAGTAAAAGTCGTAGACTTTTTCGGTGATTTTATCGACGGGATGCGAAAACTCCAGGACGATAACGCGGCCGCCGGGTTTCAGTACCCGGTACATGGAGCGCAAGGCGGCGTCCTTGTCGGTGACATTGCGCAAACCGAAGGCTATGCACACGCAATCGAAAGTATTGTCTGCAAAGGGCAGGCATTCGGCATTGACCTGGGCATAGCGGATATTGCCGGCCAGGCCGCGGTCGATCAGGCGGTTGCGGCCGGTACGCAGCATTTCGGAGTTAATATCGGCCAGAACAACTTGGCCTTCCGGTCCGACACGTTTTTCGAACAGTGTGGTTAAATCGCCGGTGCCGCCGGCCAGATCAAGCACCTGATCGCCTTTGCGCACATTGCTCAATTGCACGGCAACGCGCTTCCAGATGCGGTGAATGCCCAAGGACATCAGGTCATTCATGATGTCGTATTGGCCGGCGACGGAGTCGAACACGCCGCGTACCAGTTTGACCTTGTCTTCGGTGGCTACCTGTTTAAAACCAAAATGAGTGGTGTTGTCGTTAGTCATTGTTATGCCGTGTTGGGTAACAGTTATTTCGTTCCTACACTGGAGAGACTGTGAAAATATTCGTGAATATACAGTATTCACCACGAAGATCACGAAGGACACGAAGAAAATAATTGATTAGATCAATGCATTGAAACTTCGTGCTCTTCGTGTCCTTCGTGGTTGTCAGTTTAATATTGAATACTTTCACAGTCTCTGGAGCGTGGGAACGATGCAATTAGTTTGGTAAGGGTTCTTTACGCTGATGCCCTGCAACTTCAAGATTATGAAGGTAATTTTGCCATAAAGCCGGATATTCAGCGCCTAGTTTATAAAGCAGATCCCAGGTATAAATGCCGCTGCTGTGGCCGTCGCTAAAGACCGGCGCTACACCGTAACGGCCCATCGGTTTGAGCTCTTCAATGGTGATGTCTTCTTTGCCAAGCTGGAGCACTTCCTGTCCAGGGCCGTGCCCCACCGCCTCTGCCGACGGGGTGTAGACGCGCAGATATTCATACGGCAATTTAAACACACTGCCGTCATCGAAACTGATTTCAAGCAGGCGCGAAACCTGATGCAGCTTGATTTCAGTGGGGTGGGCGTTACAGGGTTTGGTAATCAGGCGCATGGAAAAGATTCAGGGATCAGGAATGGTACCGGTTCCGCACGCCTTGTGCCTTGAACCCTGTACCTTGTAACTACAATATATACCGGCTTAGATCTTCATCTTCAACAAACTCGCTGAGCTGTTGATTCACGTAAGCCGCATCGATAACAATCGTTTTTTCCACAAGATCCGGGGCGTTATAGGAGATTTCCTCCAGCAAGCGCTCCAGTATGGTGTGCAAGCGCCTGGCGCCTATGTTTTCAATCGATTCATTAACCTGAAAACCCAATTCTGCAATGCGCTGAATACCGTCGGCAGCAAACGTTATGGACACACCTTCGGTGGTCAGCAAGGCCTGATATTGCTCGGTTAAAGACGCATGGGGTTCGGTTAGTATGCGCACGAAATCGTCGGCAGTCAGGGCATCCAGTTCAACGCGTATGGGAAATCGGCCCTGCAATTCAGGAATCAGATCCGATGGCTTGGTCAGATGGAAGGCCCCGGATGCGATAAACAGGATGTGGTCGGTCTTGATCGTGCCGTACTTGGTGCTGACGGTGCTGCCCTCAACCAGCGGCAGTAAATCCCGTTGCACGCCTTCGCGGGAAACTTCGCCGCCGCCACCGCCCAGCTCGGAGCGTTTGCAGATTTTGTCGATTTCGTCCAGAAACACAATGCCGTTCTGCTCAACGGCTTCGACCGCGCGCGCCTTGATATCTTCTTCATTGACCAGCTTGGCGGCTTCCTCTTCCTGCAAAACCTGTAAGGCCTTGCTGACTTTCATTTTGCGGGATTTGCGTTTGCCCGTGCCCAGATTCTGGAACATGCCCTGCAGCTGACTGGTCATTTCTTCCATGCCGGGCGGCGCCATGATCTCGACACCAACCGGCGCAACCTGCACATCAATTTCGATGTCCTTGTCGTTGAGATCGCCCTCGCGCAGTTTTTTGCGCATCTTCTGGCGCGTGCTTTCTTCGGTATCAGAGAGCATGCCGCTCTCGGCGCGGGGTAGCAGCACATCCAGAATCCTGTCTTCGGCGGCATCGTAGGCGCGGTGCTGCATCTTGTCCATTTCCGTCATGCGCGTCATTTTGACGGCGGTATCGGCCAGGTCGCGGATGATCGATTCCACATCGCGGCCGACATAGCCGACTTCGGTGAATTTGGTGGCTTCAATTTTAATGAACGGCGCATTGGCCAGGCGCGCCAAACGCCGGGCAATCTCGGTTTTACCGACACCGGTGGGGCCGATCATTAAAATGTTTTTTGGAGTGATTTCCTCGCGCAAGGCCGCATCAACCTGTTGACGCCGCCAACGGTTGCGCAGTGCGATAGCGACCGAGCGTTTGGCGCTGGCCTGGCCGATAATGTGCTTATCCAGCTCGCTTACGATTTCTTTGGGTGTCATTTGAGTCATGCGTTTACTCTTTAGGTTCTGCGTCCAGTTCTTCTATAGTCAAATTGTGGTTGGTATAAATACATATATCACCCGCAATTTGCAGCGATCTTTCGACAATTTCACGGGCGCTCAACTCGGTATTTTCCAGCAGCGCGCGGGCGGCCGCCTGGGCAAAAGCGCCGCCGGAGCCGATGGCCATCAGATCGAATTCGGGCTCTATGACATCGCCGGTACCGGAAAGAATCAGGGAGGTTTTGGCGTCGGCAATGGTCAGCAGCGCCTCCAGCTTGCGCAAGGCCCGGTCGGTGCGCCAGTCTTTAGCCATTTCCACGGCAGCCCGGGTTAGATTGCCGCGGTGTTTTTCCAGCTTGCCCTCGAAGTGTTCAAACAGCGTGAAGGCATCGGCGGTAGCACCGGCAAAACCGGCAATGACCTTGTCGTGATATAAGCGGCGCACTTTGCGGGCGTTGCCCTTCATGACCGTATTGCCCAAAGTGACCTGGCCATCGCCGCCGATCACCACTTTGTCGCCGCGGCGCACAGAAAGTATGGTTGTACCTCTAAAGCTCACATTCAAATCCTAATAATGACCCAACATAGTGGCGCAATTTTACATGGTCTGAAACTAAATGTGCGAAAAAATGAAATCGATAGCCTGCCGCCCCAAGTCCCGGGTTTTGTGTTTACCGGACATTAAGGAAAATATGCTAGGCTGATTGCCATCTCCAGTACAGGGCGCGCTTATGGAAGCACTTGATCAAATAACAACAACGCTGGCATTGACCATGGGCCTGGCCTGGGCCAGCGGCATCAATCTATATGCCACACTATTTACGCTGGGTTATCTGGCCAACACCGGCAATATCGATTTGCCGCCGAATCTGCAAATAGTCGCCAACCCGGCGGTGATGGGCGCGGCCGGGCTGATGTATTGTGTCGAGTTTTTTGCCGATAAAATGCCCGGCGTCGATACCGGTTGGGATGCGATACACACCTTTATCCGCATCCCGGCCGGCGCCATGCTCGCGGCCGGCGCAGTCGGCGACTTAAATCCGGCGGTCGAATTGGCCGCAGCCATACTCGGCGGCGGCCTGGCTGCAGGAGCGCATGCCACCAAAGCCGGAACACGGGTGCTGATCAATACCTCGCCGGAGCCATTCAGCAACTGGGCGGCATCGGTGAGCGAGGACATCGCGGTGATTGGCGGAGTATGGGCGTGCATTAACCACCCCGTCCTATTTTTAATAGCGCTGGCATTTTTTATCCTGTTCATGATCTGGCTGCTGCCGCGGATATGGAGCGGGGTAAAAAAAGTCTTCCGCCTGATTAGCAACCTGTTCCACACAGAAAACCGGCCAGACAAAGAGCCTCCGCCGGAATAAGTTTCATTTTTTTATTGACTACACCAGCATAATCAAGTGTAATGGCGCTCTTTTTGGCGCGCCCAGGTAGCTCAGTCGGTAGAGCAGAGGACTGAAAATCCTCGTGTCGACGGTTCGATTCCGCCCCTGGGCACCATCCAGAAACAGCCCAACAGACTTTACGTTTTGTAAGCAACTCCTCAACAATGCCCAGGTAGCTCAGTCGGTAGAGCAGAGGACTGAAAATCCTCGTGTCGACGGTTCGATTCCGCCCCTGGGCACCATGAATTCCAAAGGCTCCGATCTAATCGGGGCCTTTTTTATTTCTGCCTTCCGGTCCTTCTCCGGTCTCGGTGGCGTCTATATCTCTCCGGTTTAGTCATAATGGTTCTGTGCTAATCTCCCATTCTTCGTGTAATGTGGCGGAATAAGAACAAACTCAGGCTTGGATTTACGGCCACCCAAAGCGCAGCTCTTCCTTTGCTTGGTCAATGATCGTTAAGGAGTCATTATGAAATTCCCTTCAAAACTCGCCTTCAAAACATCGTTCTTTGGGTTAATTAGCCTTTGTGCTCACGCCGACGA
>CAWKEY010000077.1:0-32086 GCA_963848675.1 uncultured Gammaproteobacteria bacterium | reverse complement strand
ATGACTATAAACCCGAGCACCTAATGACGACTCGGGTTAACGGATGCACATTTCCGTTATATTATAAAAAGCTATTAGGCTAATAATCGGCCATTCGATAATGGCATGCAAAAAAATTATTAGCCCCCTTAATTATTCTTATCGGAATTCCCATTGTTTTAAGTCAGATTTAGCCTATAAAAGTTCATAGGATGGGCTGAGGCACGAAGCCCATCTTAAGTCATTCCCCAGTTTCAAAATAAAATTCATCGGCACCGCCCCAATCAAGCGGATAAATGCCACGTTTCAAATACCCATGAAAACTTGAATGCGCCCAATCAGCCACCTGTTTTGCCCATCCATGATTAACCGGATTCCAATGGATATAGTCGATGTGTTGGTTGAAATCACGCTCATCGATTATTAAATGCGCCCAAAATCGGCGTTGCCAGATTCCTCGCTCTTTTTTGCTAATTCGACTTGCGCAAACGCGTTCGCCTTTATCAATGCTGCGGGAAAAATGCGCTTTAAGTAAATTCCAGTGGGTCGAATAATCGTTGTCACCCGGTGGTAATGTCCAGATGCAGTGTAAATGCTCTGGCAGCACGACGACGGCATTGATATCGAAAGGCCGTTGTTGTTTCACATAGCGAAAAGCCTGCCGCAGTTGCTCTATGTTATCGATTAACAAAGCATTGTTATTCCGCTCGGCAAGATTGACCGTGAAAAACCAGGTTGCTCCTGGAGTGTAAATGCGGCGGTAGTTGGTCATTTTGTTTAATTGGATTTGATGGGCTTCCTGCGTCAGCCCATCCTATAAATTACTGCTCCGCCTCGCTCAAATCCAATATTACCCCGGCCTGCTCTCTCATCGCAGCCCGGTTCGGTGGGCACATGCTGTTTGTGCCCACCGTAATCTACGGATTGAACCGATAACCACATTGCAACCGCTCAATCTTATCAGGATTGTTAATGATGCGAGGTATAAAAGTGCTAAGCCAGCTCCGGTGTATTCATAGCGTCAGCGCTAAAGGTATAGTTTTTGTTCAAGCAGTGATCCAGCCACTTTTGCAGGAAGTAGTTTAGGCGCCATTTGTAATTCATGATTTCCAGGCTGAGGCCTGGATCTTTAAAAACGCGGGATACGCTGGCGCGGGCGTGATCGCTTAATACTTCCGCCAGTTGGGCATCCAGGTACACCCGTATTTTGACGGCGGGCTCCAGAAATTCGTCCAGATTCTTATTAAAGCAGTGGCTGAGCTCAACGGTCATGGTGTACGGGGTGTGTTCAATGACGTCAAGGTATAGCGAGGTTTTATTGGGCGCAAGGCCGATGGCCTGGTCTTTAAAGGCCAGTAAATCGGGAATTAACTGCAACAGCTTGTGGTAGTTGGAGGCGCAGATTTGTTCCAGGCAGTAGGATTTGTTGACCGGATTGATAAAGCCCATACCGGCGCTCAGTTTTCGCTGTAGCAGGCGTGCGCGCTGGCGGTTTCCCACAGCACAACCTGGGCAACGTTAAAACCGGCTTGTTTCAGGTGCTGATAAATCATTTTACTGAGTACTTCGGCGGTGGGGTGTTCGTCCAGGGCGAGGAAACGCTCCTGGTTTTCGATGAGCACGGGGATGATGGGGTCGTCTTTATGAAGCAGGAAGTTGTGATCCAGATGTTTATCAATATAACGTTCAACACAGTCCCGGATATCGGAAAAATCGCAAACCATGCCTTGGTCGTTGAGTTGTTCCTGCCGGATGGAAACCGAGGCTTTGACGCTGTGACCGTGCAGATTGCGGCATTTGCCGGCATGGTTCATGAGCCGGTGGCCGTAGCAAAAATAGACTTCTTTGGTGATGGTAAACATGAAAAAGTAGCAGCGGCTCCGTTGTGTTCAATAAGTGAGGGCGGTTAGTTCCCTTTTATGCTCTTTATAGTGGCGGCAATTTCGTACTGGTTGTCGTCTAGTTTTGTGCTTCTGACGACCTCGATAAAGGCTGTCATCGGCGGTGTTACGGCATTCTTGGGTTCGACATGGATTTCCATGGCCTTGCCCGGATCAAAACACCGGTCGGCAATAAATGATACGCCGGCGCCACTGATGGATGTGCAGCGCCCGCGGTAGTGTTCATTCGAGTTGGCCAGTTTAAAGGTAACGTCACAGTCTACTTCCATCCGGATATAATTACGTTTTTCATCATATTCCAGCATTTTTTTCTCCGCCTAATGCTTGAGTTGCCGCTCCGCTGTTCGGCGGGTAAGACTTCGGTAGAAAAGTGTACTATAAAAAACATAATGAAGGTGCATGATTTGCCGCTGGCTTACTAATTGATTTTCGCCTCTGGATATTAGTCTGGATTTATGTAATATGTCAGTTTTGAATGCTTGGTTTTATGCCCGGTTTGCCATTTCGGCGGGTAAAACTTAAAGCCCACCACCAACTGGATTATTGAGTGTTTCTAAATGACTAAAGCGACAGTTTTAACTGGCATTACCACTACCGGAACGCCCCATTTGGGTAATTATGTCGGTGCCATCAGGCCAGCCATTGCAGCCAGTAAAGACGCCAATGTTGCGCCTTTTTATTTTCTGGCCGATTACCATGCACTGATCAAGTGCCAGGAGCCGGAACTGGTCAGGCAGTCCAGTCTGGAAATTGCCGCTACCTGGCTAGCTTTGGGGCTGAATACGTCCAATGCGGTTTTTTACCGGCAATCCGATGTGCCTGAAATTCTGGAGTTGGCCTGGATGCTGAGTTGTGTGACGGCAAAAGGCTTGATGAACAGGGCGCATGCCTATAAGGCGGCGGTCGCCGAGAATGAAGAAGGCGCCGAGAATGATGCCGATAAGGGCGTGACCATGGGCCTGTTCAGTTACCCGATACTGATGGCGGCGGATATACTGCTGTTTAATGCGCACAAGGTGCCGGTCGGTAGGGATCAGGTCCAGCATATTGAAATGGCTAGAGATATAGCAGGGCGTTTTAATCATACTTACGGCGAGCATTTTGTCTTGCCGGAAGCGGTCGTCGATGACAATTCTGCAACCTTGGCGGGGCTCGATGGCCGCAAAATGAGCAAGAGCTATCACAACACCATTCCCTTATTTGAGCCCGAGAAAAAATTAAGAAAGCTGATTTACAAGATCAAAACCAATTCGTTGGAGCCGGGTGAGCCCAAAGATCCCCACGGCTGCACCCTGTTCAGTATTTATCAGGCCTTTGCGACCGCTTCCGAAGTGGCGCAAATGCGTCAGCGTTATGCCGATGGCATTGCCTGGGGCGTCATGAAGCAAGTTCTGTTTGAACATATCAACGAACATATCGCGCCGGCCAGGGAGCGCTATGAGGCTTTGTTGCAGTCTCCAGAACACATCGAACAGCAATTGCAGGAAGGTGCGCAAAAAGCGCGCGCCATCAGCGTGCCTTTTATCAAGGAATTACGCAAAGCTGTCGGCATTTCGCGGATCGGTTTGTGAAACGCAACAGCCTCAGTTCCTGGCTTGGGCAGGCGGGGATATTAATCAGCCGGGCGCCTTTGGTGTGGATCGGCTGCACCGTGTTTATCGGCATCGTTTTAGCGATCGGACGGATTTCCCTGGCGCTGGGTGTTTTGGTCTCGGTGACCTGTTTGTTTGCCGGTGTCGGCGTTGCCAAATACATTGATCTTAAGGCAACGCCAGAAAAGGCGGTCGGCTTTTATTGGGCGATTAATAAGAGTCTGCCCCTAGCATTGCTGGCGGCAATTAGCATCGTGCTGTGCTGGTTGGTATTTAGAATGGTAGCCAATATTTATGCGGGCGAGTGGTACAAGATAGGGCAATTCTTCTTTTACTGGGAATTTACGCCGGATAATTTGGAGGATAAGTCTTTGCTCCAGCTAGCCGGCTGGATTTACTCATCGGCGCTTGCGGCGCTTATTTTTGTGCTGTTGATGTTGACGAGTTTTGCCTGCTGGTTCAGCTATCCGCTGATGCTGTTCAAGGATTATACCTGGAGCCAGGCAAAAACACTGGGCAACAAGCTGGCGGCCAAACACCAGGGCGCCATGTACAAGCTGCTGGCGTTTGTTTTTTCGCTGGTATTCATTGGCGGTGGCCTGATGCCTTTGTTGACGCCGGTTTTGTATATGCTGGTGTCGACGCTGATGTATGTGTCTTACAAGGCGATTTTCGAGACCGCGCATATTTGAGCAGCTGATGGCTTTCGCTCAATAGACTTCGGGAAAGGATTGCCGCAGGGTTGACTCATGCGTTGCCGGCAAACGAATAAGCAGTTTTATCTGGCCGGCAAAATCCTGCTCGACAATCTGCCCGTCAAGCTTTTTCAATTGATAGTCTAGAGCTTGCATTTGCTTGTAATCCAGCGTTAAGCGGATGTTGACCCGTTCCACATAAGCGCTGGCGTCCGCCGCTTCGATGGCCTGCCTGGCGGTGCTGCTGTAGGCGCGGGTCAGGCCGCCGGCACCCAGCTTAACGCCGCCAAAATAGCGAATCACAGCAAGCAGCACATTAATCAAATCTTTTCCCTCGATATGCTGGAAAATCGGTTTTCCGGCTGTGCCCGTCGGTTCGCCGGCATCATGAAAGCGGTAGATAATGGCGCTGTCGGTCTTGATTCGGTATGCAAAGGCAATATGGCTGGCGTTGGGGTGTTCGCTGTAAAATTGTTTAAGATGCAGCATGGCTTGGTTTTCGCTGGTGCACGGTGCAATAACGCCAATAAAGCGGGATTTTTTGATGCTGTCTTCTATGGTGTGTACGGATTTGACACAATACATAGCCGGTCTATTAAATTATCTGCGCCAGACCAAAGGCCGCGCCGTAAGTCGTTATAAAATAAAAGAGGGCTAAAGCGGCGCCGGCGATTAGATTGATCGATAACGCGCTTTTGAAAATATAGGTAATCAAGGCAAAATCCCATAAGCCCAACAGGGCGAGAACATAATAACTGAGGGTGCTTTCACTGATGGTGAGCCAGACTATCACCGGCACGCTGAAAATAGAGACTATGTTTTCACAAAATAATACGGCGGTAGCCACTTGTATATATACGTATAGGGACTTGTTGAAAAGCATCATAATCCCTACAAACAACAGCGTTAGCGATGTTTCCAGGGTGACCTCAAAGAACGCTTCTATGGGGTCATCGATCATATTCGTCTGAAGAAAAAACTCAACAATATAATAAAACAATAGATTTTGGTTAAAAAAAGCCATTGATTTTGGCAAACTCAGCGGGTTGTTTCTAAACCAGCATAGCGGCAGATATTGCTTCAACGCATCCATATTCGATTGCAGGGTCATTGGGGCTCGGAATCGCTACAAATCGTTAAAGTCCGATGACTCTGAATAGGCAATAAATGAAGTTGGGTCGTAAGCGCCGAAGTTATCATTCAATAATTGCACCAATTCTTTGGTTTTATCCGATAGCTGGGTCAAGCGGGCCCTGGTTTTTTTGTTCCAGCCGGCCGGTTCACTAACCGGTAGCAGCATACGCCAAAAAGTCATGTTTTTTTCAAAGAGCCCGGCCAGATTCTCCATTAAATGCAGTTCTTTCTGCCGGGCTTTTAGTTGCTTGATGATGTATTTGGCTTGCAGCTTGCTGATAAGAAGATGCAGCGGAGTCATAATGGCAATCAGCACGGCAAGTGCAATTGGACCCAGGATGGGGTCGGCTACCGTGGCTAATACGATGCCGGTATTGATTTCAGCAAACAGGCTTAAGGTGATGATAAAGCCCAGGATCAGCAGACTGGAAAAGTTTGTGCGGTCTTTCCACAAGGTAATGCCCGCCTTCACTTCAGGGATAACGGTTTCATCAAGTGCATGGATGCTTTTTTGCAGAGAGTCGAGAACGCGGTAGGAACGTTCATGGGCAACATTGGCCAGACGCTGATCAATGGCGGCGAACACGGCGGCCTGGTTTTGGGACGTAAAGCTGTTGGCCTGATTAGGCAGCACAATAAACTGTCCGGTATTCAGACCCTGTTCGGATAATTTTTTTTGGCAGGCAGCAATAAGGTCATTGCTATTGGTGCCAAGGCTCGAATAAGGCTCGTCGATCAAATACACAAACTTATTCGAATCCTGATACTGGCGGATGGTTTCGACTAATTCCGTGAGTAGTGGCGAGGCCAAATCAAAAACATCGGTGAAAATTAGCACCAGATCCGAGTTTTCAATACTGTGTCTGTTGAGCAGGGCCGCGGCAGGGTTGCCGGCAGCGGCGTTGATGTTGGGTGTATCAATGAACAGCTTGCTTTTTAAGCGGTCGCTGTTGATGGTTTTGAGTTCCAGATAAGAATTGATCCGGTTGCCTTCACCGGCCTGTTGTTGCTCAATTTTGCGGCTGATTTGGTAAAACGGGTAGCGGTGGTCAACGTCGAGCGCCGTTCCGGGCAATATGGTCGGATTGGGCTGGTTGTTATGCAGCAGCACAGTAAATTTGTGACTGGAGGTCTGAATGCCGGAGGTCTGCTGTTCTGCGCCCAGATAGCTATCAATGAACCGGGACTTTGCAGTTGAGTTGCCACCCATCAGGGTGACGATGGGCCACCAGGAATTTTTACAGGCAGTTGTTTCATCCATGTCGATGAGGCCCAGGTCGTACTCAATCTGATCAAGGGCATGAAAGACTTTTGAGGCTTTTTGCAATACAGGATTGTCATGGGCGAAGTGCTTTTCAAGGTTAAGCAGATATTTGCTAGCAGTCTTTTCCGTCATCAGATTGAAACCGTATGTGTTAGATTTTAAAGGAATAAATAGATCAGGCAGTTTAGAGCCAGCATGATCTGCGTCATCAAGAATGGTAAATGCCCTCCATTGCGGCACAGGGGCAGAAAAGATAAAAGCCTTTAAAATGCACTCGTCCCAGCCGTTTTCCTTGTGCGAGCAGATTGGGTCTTTGAGGAGGGGACGGTTTAAATTGCAGGGCGCCACAATGAACCGATGATACAAAATCAGGGGAAATATTCAAGGTATTTTTGTTGTTATATTTCGAGGCGTTGTAACACTGTGTTTTTGATTTCGTGCCCTGAGCCGCTGGGGTTATAGTATATGAATATTTTTAATTCAGTGACCTTCCGTGGAAGGTGTAAAAAGCAGATGAAAAAATGGCATAAAAATTGTTGCTGTCTTCGTAACGTGATACTGATTTTGCTGGTTATTATAATGACAGGATGTGCCAGCCCTTTTTCGGTTGGATATGGCGCACATGGGCAGTCCCGTGACGAATTTGCGCGCTATGTGGAAGATGTCTTCCGTTTGCAGAACAGAATGACCAGTGAGGTGATGATGTTACTGCCAACTGATGAGTCCGGCAGCAGTCATGATGACTTATTGCTGGCTGAGCGGCAGATGCATGAAGTCTGCACTTCGCTCAATGAATATGCTGTCCGGGAAATCGAGGGTCAGAGGATAGGGCTTTTTTTAAGTCGTAACATAGAAAAATCGGCTGTCGGATGCGAGCAAGCGGCTTTGCGTGTTCAAGCATTATTACTGAAACAGAACGATAGCGCAGGCGCGGCGTTAGGGCGTTAGGATTGTGTTTTCTGCCGGTTTGCTGTTATCCGTCTCTGGATAATCCAGCGTGTAATGCAGGCCCCGGCTTTCCTTGCGTAATTGGGCGCAGCGGATAATTAACTCTGCGACGATAACCAGATTGCGCAATTCCAGCAAGTCACTGGTGACGCGGAAATGTCCGTAATATTCGGCAATTTCGCTTTTAAGCAGCTCCACCCGGCGCATGGCCCGGTTTAAACGTTTGTCGGTCCTGACAATGCCGACATAGTCCCACATGAAGCGGCGCAGTTCATCCCAGTTATGAGAGACTACGACTTCTTCATCAGAATCGCTGACTTTTGATTCATCCCAGTCCGGAATTTCTGGCGGTGATGGAATTTTGGCTAGTTTCTGTAAGATGTCCTCACTGGCCAGATCTGCAAAGACCAGGCACTCCAGCAGGGAATTGCTGGCCATTCGATTGGCGCCGTGCAGGCCGGTACAAGCGACTTCACCTATTGCATAGAGATTGGGGATATCGGTGCGCGCATGCTTGTCCGTTAACACGCCGCCGCAGGTGTAGTGGGCGGCTGGTACCACAGGGATGGGCTGTTTGCAGATGTCTATATCGAATTCCAGGCACTGCTGGTGAATCGTGGGAAAGTGTTCGCGGATAAACGCTTCAGGTTTGTGGCTGATGTCAAGATAGACACAGTCTATGCCGCGTTTTTTGATTTCATGGTCGATGGCCCGGGCAACAATATCGCGGGGCGCCAGCTCGGCCCGGGGGTCATAGTGCTGCATGAAAGGCGAGCCGTCCGGCAGAATCAGTTTGCCGCCTTCGCCTCTCAATGCTTCACTGATCAGGAAGGCGCGCGCGTTCGGATGATACAGGCAGGTCGGGTGAAACTGCATGAATTCCATGTTGCTGATGCGGCAGCCGGCACGCCAGGCCAAGGCCATGCCGTCACCGGTTGAGCTTTGCGGATTGGTACTGTACAGATAAACCTTGTTGGCCCCGCCTGTGGCCAGCACCACGACGCGTGCGGCGAAGGTTTTTACTTGATGTTTCCGGGTATTCAGAACATAGGCGCCGATGACCCGCCTGTCGGCGGCTGGTATGGCGCTGGGTGAGGTAACCAAATCAATGACATTATGGTGCTCAAACAAGTCGATATTGGCATGTTCCTGAGTGCGTTCAATCAACGACAGCGATACAGCTTTTCCGGTGGCATCTGCGGTATGCACGACGCGGCGATGAGAATGGCCGCCTTCCCGGTTTAAATGCAGTTTGGTTTCGCCAGACTGCGTAAGTTCTTCGGTAAAAGCCACCCCTTGCTGGCGCAGCCAGTCTATGGAGTTTTTACCGTGTGTGACGGTCAATCTGACAATTTCGGGGTTACAGAGGCCGGCGCCGGCATCGAGCGTATCTTCAATATGCGATTCAATGGAATCGCCAGCATCGAAAACCGCAGATATGCCGCCCTGAGCATAGAAGGTGCTGCCGGATGTCAGAGCGAATTTTGACAATACCGCAATGCGCAGTGAGTGATCAGCCAGTTTAAGCGCTAAACTTAAACCCGCGCCGCCGCTGCCAATGATTAGGACATCATACTGTTGCGAATTAGACATAAATTAAGGCGTGAACTGATCAAATTAGAAAAAATTTTGCATTTTACTACAAGGTAAATTGGCTTAGTTGTTGTCGTTTATGGATAATAAAGCTTTTTAAAGCGATAGCAATTTTTTTGTAGCCAAAGAACTTATGCGGTTTATTTCTGTCCATTCAACCATTAAAGAGCAGTAGTGAACAGTCAAACAAGGACTAGCGAGCAGGTCGATAAAGAGCTGGTGTTGCGAGTACAGCAAGGCGACAAGTCGGCATATGATCTTTTGGTGATCAAGTATCAGCATAAAATCATTCAATTGGTGAATCGCTACGTCAAAGATCCTAGCGAAGCTCAGGACGTGGCACAGGAAACCTTTATTAAAGCCTACCGTGCGCTGGGCAATTTCAGGGGTGATAGTGCTTTTTATACTTGGCTGTATCGCATCGCCATTAATACCGCCAAGAATTACCTGGTAGCCCGTACAAGACGGGGCTTTGATAGCCAGGTGGATGTGCAGGATGCCGAGCAAATTGAAAATGCCCCGCAACTGCAGGGCATGGACACCCCCGAAAGGCTATTGTTAAATGAGGAAATAGTAGAAGTCATTAAAACGGCGATTGATAAGCTGCCCGAAGAAATGCGCATAGCGATTATGCTGCGCGAATTTGAGGGTATGAGCTATGAAGAAATTGCTTTGGCAATGGATTGTCCGGTTGGTACTGTACGTTCGCGCATTTTTAGAGCGCGTGAGGCGATTGATAATAAATTAACCCCTTTGCTTGATTAGCGGTGATTTTGGATGGACGAAGAGTTAAATCAAAAAATTTCCCAACTGATAGACAATGAGCTTAGCCATGGCGAAGCCTTGAGTCTGTTACAAAAAATGCGGAAGCAGCCTCAGTTGCAAGACAGGATGTCTCGTTATGAGGCTATCAGTCATGCGGTGAGGGCCGAGGTTTTTTTGTCGACTCGATCTGATTTTGCCGAGCAGGTACGGCAGCAAATTCAGCACGAACCGGCTTATTTGTTACCGCAACATAAACCCCTACGACGTAATTTTAAAATCCTTGCTTTGGCGGCCTCCCTGGCAGTCGTTGCGGTGATAGCTTCGCGCAACATGAATGCCCCTGTTGAGTCATTTCAGGCCCCGGCCTTGGCAGTGACAGCGCAGCCCGTGCAGGAACAGCCTCCGGTTACTGTTGCTGTCCGGCCGATAGAGCAAGATCAGTTCAATACACGCTTCAATGACTATCTGCAGGCGCACAGCGATAGTATGTATATCAATGGCCAGGCTAATTTTCAGCCTTATGCTCGAGTAACGGCTTACGGCCGGGAATAACAGTGATAACACGATTTTTTCTTGTATTGTTACTGTCAATAGGGACAGTGACAGCTGGAAATAATGAACTCACTGCCCGGCAGGCGCTGATGAAGATGACACAGGCCATGGCGGTGTTGAATTTTCAGGGTACTGTGGCGTTTTTCAAAAACGGCAGGCTGGAAACCATGAAATATTTTCATGCCGCTGCCAAAGGGGTGCAGCAGGAGCGCCTATTGTCCCTAAATTCGCCATTGCGGGAGATTGTTAGGGATGCGAATAAAGTAAGCTGCCTGTTTAAAGCCACGCAACAGCTTGTGGTTGATCATCGGCCTTTTGGTCGTTCTTTTCTGGTGGATGTGCCCGAGAATTTGGACGCTTTGAGTGCTGTTTATGATTTTCAGCGGGCCGGGGAAGAGGATGTTGCCATGTTGCCGGCCTATGTGATCGTCGTCCAGCCTGCCGATGATTTTAGGTATGGCAGGAAAATATGGCTGGACCAACAGCATTTTTTGCCACTTAAAGTGGAGTTGTACGATCTTTCCGGAGCCACTTTGGAGCAGGTTGTTTTTACCGAGCTGCAAGTTACCGGTGCATTACCTTTTGTTGATGTCGAATTCGCACACGGTGCCGGGGCGGCGGGCGCTGTGGAGCATATTCACCAGTTACAGCCCCAGTCCTCAGAGCAGGCCAGCTTTATTGTCAGCAGCCTTCCGCCCGGCTTCCGGGATCTGTTTTTTACCCGTCGGCCCATGCACAACTCAAAACAACCGGTTGAGCACTTATTGCTAAGCGATGGCTTCGCCTCGGTTTCCGTCTATGTGGAAAATAATCTCCAGCCGGGCTTTCGGGCTGAAGACAGTATGCATAGAATTGGTGCCGTCAATTTTTTTACCAGAGCCGTGGACGGCTCGCTCATTACCGTGATGGGAGAAGTGCCGGCAAAAACCGTCAAGTTTATTGCCGAGGGCATCAAGCTCCGGCCTCGAATGAGTAAAAAAACAAGCGGATTATCATCACAATAAATCGATTGGATTTTTCTTGATGGCAACAGCACCTGTTAATGGTTGTTGATCTCCCGTCCGATATGGCGATCGCCATAGTTTTTCAGGCAATGTTTATAGGGTTAGGCCGTGAATTAGGGTTTGTTCAACAAGGCCTGTTATTATTCAAAACACATAATGAATTGTTCTATTTTTAAAGACTAAAAGGGTGGTTTTATGCTCAAAAAGCTTGTGGGGTGTTTTTTTCTGATTGTCTTGGCTAATCAGAATGTGCTGGCGCAATTGCCGGATTTTACCGGCATGGTAAAAGAAAATGGCAAGGCGGTGGTTAATATCAGTACCACGCAAAAGGCCGCGCCCGAGGCAGAAAGCGAGGTGCAACAGCCCCAAATCCCTGAAGATCTGCCGCCGGAAATGGAGGAGTTATTCAAACACTTTTTCAATGCGCCTGGCGGCGGCTTCGTGCCCAGAGAAACCAACTCACTGGGTTCGGGTTTTATTATTTCCCAGGATGGTTATGTTTTGACTAATCATCATGTAGTTAAGGATGCCGATGAGATCGTGGTTAAACTGACCGATCGCCGCGAATTAGTGGCCAAACTTGTTGGTTCCGATGCACTAACCGATGTCGCCTTGTTAAAGCTTGACGCCAAGGATCTGCCGGTGGTGACTATAGGCTCACCCGAGCAATTACAGGTCGGCGAGTGGGTGCTGGCCATCGGTTCACCGTTTGGCTTTGAGCAATCGGTGACTGCCGGTATCGTCAGCGCCAAAGGCCGCAGCTTGCCTGGCGGTAATTATGTGCCGTTTATTCAGACCGACGTTGCTATCAATCCAGGCAATTCCGGCGGACCGCTGTTCAATATGGACGGCAAAGTAGTTGGCATTAATTCCCAGATTTATAGCCGTACTGGCGGGTTTATGGGGCTTTCATTCGCCATTCCCATGGACGTGGTGATGAATGTGGTTGAGCAGATAAAAACCAGCGGCAAGGTATCTCGTGGCTGGCTCGGTGTGCAAATTCAGGATGTCACGCGTGAGCTGGCCGAATCCTTTGGTATGAAAAGACCGCAAGGTGCGCTGGTGGCTAAAGTCATACCCGGCAGTCCCGCTGAAAAAGCCGGCCTGCAAATTGGCGACATCATTACCGAATTTAATGGCCAAGCGATTGAAACCTCGGGTGAATTGCCGCCCATGGTGGGCATGACGCCGATCAATCAACAGTCAACCATAAAGATTATCCGGCAAGGTGAAACCAAATCGGTTAGCGTTACTGTAGGCTTGCTGCCGGACCAGGATCTGAAAATCGCGGAGTCAAAAGTGGAAAGCAAGCCGGTTAATAGGCTTGGCGTGGTGGTCGTCGATTTAACCGATGCTCAAAGAGCGAAATTGCAGATAAGCAAATACGGCGTATTGGTGCAGGATGTTGCAAAAGGCGCCGCCAGAGATGCCGGTATTCAGAGCGGCGATGTGATATTACGCATCCAGAATAATGTCATTCGTGATGTGGCTGAGTTTGATAAAATAGTCAAAAACCTCCCCGCCGGTAAATCGGTCGCTGCACTGATCCAGCGCCAGGGCAATCCGGTCTTTTTGGCTCTAAAAATAGAAAAATAACTTGTGGATTTAAAACATATAAGAAACTTCTCCATTATCGCACACATTGATCATGGTAAATCAACACTGGCAGATCGGTTTATTCAAATCTGCGGCGGCCTGACCAGTCGCGAAATGTCAGCGCAAGTGCTTGATTCCATGGATATTGAGAAAGAGCGGGGTATCACCATCAAGGCGCAGAGTGTAACGCTCGACTATAAGGCCAAGGATGGTGAAATCTATCAGCTGAATTTCATTGATACGCCGGGGCATGTTGATTTTTCTTATGAAGTATCCCGGTCCCTGGCCGCCTGTGAAGGTGCCCTGCTGGTAGTTGATGCGGCGCAGGGCGTTGAAGCGCAAAGCGTTGCCAACTGTTATACGGCCATAGAGCAGGGTCTGGAAGTGGTGCCAGTACTCAATAAAATCGATTTGCCCTCGGCCGAACCCGAGCGGGTGATCACTGAAATTGAAGATGTCATCGGCATTCCAGCGGATGAGGCGCTGATGATCAGTGCCAAAACAGGTTTGGGTGTAGAGGACGTGCTTGAGCAGCTGGTTGCCAAGGTTCCACCACCTCAAGGCAATGTTGACGGGCCGCTGCAGGCGCTGATTATCGATTCCTGGTTCGACAGTTATCTGGGTGTGGTGTCCCTGGTCAGAATTGTGCATGGCAGCATCCGCAGGAAACAGAAGATTACCATTATGTCCACCGGCAAATCCTTTATCGCCGAAAAAGTGGGTGTATTTACTCCCAAACGACTGGAAAAAGAAATTCTGAATACCGGTGAGGTGGGCTATGTCGTTGCCGGTATTAAAGATATTTTCGGCGCACCGGTCGGTGATACCATCACCTGGACCGATAAACCGGCTGTGGAACAGCTGACCGGATTTCAGCGCGTGCAGCCGCGCGTTTTTGCCGGCCTGTATCCGGTCAGTTCCGATAATTATGAAGAGTTGCGCGAGGCGCTTAACAAATTAAATCTGAATGATGCCGCTTTGCAATTTGAACCGGAAACATCCCAGGCCCTGGGTTTTGGTTTTCGCTGCGGCTTTTTGGGCATGCTGCACATGGAGATTGTGCAGGAGCGCCTGGAGCGGGAATATGATGTCGATCTGATTACCACCGCGCCTACCGTTGTCTATGAGGTCATTACCCATAATGATCAGGTGCTGATGGTGGACAATCCCGCGAAATTGCCGGATATCGGCACCATCAAGGAAATCCGGGAGCCTATCATCCGCGCCAATATTTTGGTGCCGCAGGATTATCTGGGCGGCGTCATCAATCTTTGCATAGAAAAGCGTGGCATCCAGAAAGATATGCAATATGCGGGTAGGCAGGTGTCCTTGCATTATGAGATGCCCTTGAGCGAGGTCGTGCTGGACTTTTTTGACCGTTTGAAATCAGTCAGCCGGGGCTTTGCGTCCTTTGATTATGAGTTCCTGCGTTTTCAGGAAGCGTCCCTGGTCAAGCTGGATGTATTGATCAATGGCGACAAGGTTGATGCCTTGTCCATCATCGTGCATCGCGACTTAAGCCAGAACCGCGGCCGCGACCTGGTTGAAAAAATGAAAGACCTGATTCCGCGCCAAATGTACGAGGTCGCCATCCAGGCGGCTATTGGCTCAAAAGTGATTGCTCGCTCCACCGTTAAAGCGATGCGCAAAAATGTCACCGCCAAATGTTACGGCGGCGACATCACCCGCAAGAAAAAATTACTGGAAAAACAAAAAGCCGGTAAGAAACGCATGAAACAGGTGGGCAATATCGAGATTCCGCAAGAAGCCTTCCTGGCTGTGTTACAGATCAACAAAGAATAATTCAGCATTCTCCCTTCACTGACAAACTAGCTAATAAACATGGACTTTGATTTTTCCTTTTTTCTTCTCGTCGCCACGGTGGTTACCGGCGTGATTTGGGGCGTTTATCTATTGCTGCTTAAGGCGACGGCTACGCCTGCGGCTGAAAAAAAAGAACCCCTGGTCGTAGAGTATGCGCGGTCTTTTTTTCCGATTGTGTTGATCGTGTTATTGCTGCGCTCATTTCTGGCCGAACCCTTCCGCATTCCATCCGGCTCCATGATGCCGACCTTGCTGATTGGTGATTTTATTCTGGTGAATAAATTTACGTACGGTATACGCTTGCCGGTTATCAATAAAAAAATAATCGCGCTGAATGAGCCGCAGCGCGGCGATATTGTGGTATTCCGTTATCCAAAAGATCCGAGCGTTGATTATATCAAGCGTGTTATCGGCTTGCCGGGCGACAAGATTGCGTATTATAAAAAGCAGCTCTATGTCAATGATGCTCCGGCGAATCAGATTGCGATGGACCGGTATCAGGGCTTGGGTCAGGGACAGGAAATGTCGGGGGCTGAACACCTGCTGGAAAATTTAACCGGCGTTGAACACAGCATTCTGATCAAGCCCGAGCTACCCACGGTTGAAGGCGTCTTTGTGGTGCCGGAAGGCCACTATTTTGTCATGGGCGATAACCGTGATAACAGCAATGACAGCCGCTACTGGGGGCCGGTGCCGGAAGAAAATCTGGTGGGCAAGGCCTTTTTTATCTGGATGAGCTGGGACTGGCAGCATAAGGGTGTCGGTCTTGACCGCATTGGCACCGTGCTTAAATAAACTACACTTAGGCGTAGTGTTTTTTAATTGTCCCGGAGAGAAACCAATGAAGTCCTTACCGCAACGTCAGCAAGGCTTAACCTTGTTATCGATCGCTTTTATCTTGGCGCTGATCGCGTTTTTTGTGCTGCTGATTTTAAAAATAGCGCCGATTTATATCGATCACAGCAAAGTCGCCAATGCTCTGGCGGCGTTAGAGAAGACTACTGATATTCAAACAAAAAGCGAGCAGGAAATCAGGCAGAGTCTGGAAAAGCGCTTTAATATGAATTACGTTTACGATGTGACCCAGGATGATATAAAAGTTTCCAAACGCGGCAATTATCTGAAAGTTCAGGCTGAATATGAAACGGTCGTAAAAATTTTTGGAAATTTGAGCGTGCTGGCAGAATTCAATGACATTATCGAGGTCGGCCAGGAGTGACCAGAAAGCCGGAGGTCTTGAGCAAAAATCTGGGGTTAAGCTTCAATAATCCGCAGCTTTTTGTCATGGCTTTAACGCATCGCAGCGCTGCTGCCAATAATAACGAGCGACTGGAGTTTCTCGGCGATTCCATCCTGGGTTTTGTGATTGCCGAACTGTTGTATGAGCAGTTTCCCGATGCCAGCGAGGGCGTGCTCAGCCGGTTGAGGGCCAGTCTGGTCAATCAGGGTTCTTTGGCGGATTTGGCCAGAAAGCATGAGCTGGGCGACTATCTGCGGCTGGGTTCGGGGGAACTGAAGAGCGGTGGCTTCCGGCGTGATTCGATTTTATCGGATGCGCTGGAAGCCATTATGGGTGCTTTGTTCAAAGATCAGGGCATCGCCGCCTGCCGGCAATGGATAGAGCAGTTGTTTGCCGATAAGCTGAAAAGCTTATCACTGGATAACTGGCAAAAAGACCCTAAAACCCAATTACAGGAGTTGATGCAGGCCCAAAAAATGGAGCTGCCTGAATACACGTTAATGACCATGTCAGGCCTGGCGCACGAACAGACTTTTCAAGTCAAATGTACTATCCCGTTAATCGCCGATGCCTGCATTGGCCACGGTGTCTCCAGAAAAAAAGCAGAGCAGTCGGCGGCAGAACTGATGCTTGAATTATTAAACAAAGGTAATCAATGAATTGCGGTTTCGTAGCCCTGATTGGGCGTCCTAATGTGGGTAAATCCACATTGATGAATCATTTGCTGAAGCAGAAAATCAGTATTACCTCACGCAAGCCGCAAACAACGCGGCATCGTATTCTGGGCATTAATACCAGCGCAGCAGGCCAGGCCATCTATATGGATACGCCCGGCATGCATAGCAGTGAAAAGCGGGCTCTGAACCGGTATCTGAACAGAACCGCGGAGACCACCTTGCTGGGTGTTGATGTTATTGTCTGGCTGATTGATGGCCTGTCCTGGCATGAATATGATGAAGTCATCTTTAAAAAACTGGAGCAGGCCGGGCTGCCGGTTATTCTGGCGGTCAACAAAGTCGATAAGGTGAAAGACAAGGACACCATTCTGGCCTTTTTTGCCGAGGCGCAGCATCGTTTCCCATTCCAGCATCTGATTCCCATTTCAGCCTTAAAAAGCACCAATCTTGATCAACTGGAGCGTTTGATCATGGCGCTTTTGCCGGAAAGTGACTTGATTTATCCGGAAGACCAGATTACCGATCGCCCCGAGCGTTTTTTGTGCGCGGAAATTATCCGCGAAAAACTGACGCGGCGCCTGGGCGATGAGCTGCCTTACTCCTTGACGGTTGAAATTGAGCGCTACGAGGAAAAGCCCGAAATCAGCAAAATATACGCCATCATTTGGGTGGAGAGAATGACGCAAAAAAACATCGTCATTGGCAAGCACGGCGAGATGCTGAAAAAAATCGGTACCGATGCGCGCTACGATATCGAAAAGCTGATTGGCCAAAAAGTCTATTTAGAGCTCTGGGTGAAAGTTAAAAAAGGCTGGTCCGACAATGAACGCGCCCTGCAAAGTCTAGGCTTTAATGACTGAAACCGCGGTCCTGCTGCAGCCGGCGTTTATTTTGCAACAGCGAAATTACCGCGAAACCAGTCTGCTCATCGATGTCTTTACCCGGGATTTCGGCAGGCTTTCGATTTTGGCAAAAGGGGTCAGAAAAGCAAAATCCAGAACTGCCGGTTTGTTACAGCCGTTTGTTGCGCTGTCCATTTCGTACCTTGGCAAAGGCGAGCTCAAAACGCTGACGGCCGTCGAACTGGCTCAGCCCATTATCAATCTAACAGGTTTGGCGTTGTATTGCGGCTTTTATATGAATGAACTGGTGAGCTGTTTTGTACATCCCCACGATCCGCATCCCGAATTGTTCAACCATTACCAGACCGGTTTGCGCCGGTTGGCGGACGACTCGGCAATCGAAGCGGCGCTTGCGCAATTTCGAACTCGATCTCTTTGATAATGCCGGTTATGGTTTGCAACTGGACTACGATGCGCATCAGCAAAAACCGGTCGAGCCGGCAAAAAACTATCAGTTTCATTTTGAACAAGGGCCGATTGAAGCTGCAGACGGCCTTTTTTCGGGGTTGGCCTTGCAGGCCATAAAGGCAAGAGCGTGGTCTGATCCTGCGGTATTGCGTGCCGCCAAAGTCCTGATGAGAACGGTCATCGATGCGCATTTGCACGGCAAGCCTCTTAAAAGCCGGGCGGTTATCAGTAACATCATGGCTATTCAGCAGCGTTGCTAGGCAAAAGCCAAGGCGATTGACTATCATCAATCGGCTGTCGACGTTTTTTGTTAACACTGATTCGCAAGCAGCAGTTTCAGTGGCCTCTCTGCCCTTCGCCGGCAATTGATTCATAAAAAACCATTACTACACTAAAAAATGAATACACAATCCATCTTGTTAGGCGTCAATATCGACCATGTTGCGACCTTAAGGCAGGCCAGAGGTACGAGGTATCCCGAACCCGTTCAGGCGGCAATGGTCGCAGAGCAGGCTGGCGCCGATGGCATTACCGCGCATTTGCGGGAGGACCGCAGACATATTCAGGACCGGGATATTTTCCTGTTGCAAGACATGCTGCATACCCGTCTGAATTTGGAAATGGCGGTGACCGATGAAATGGTCACTATCGCCACCCGGATAAAGCCTTATGCCTGTTGCCTGGTGCCCGAAAAGCGTGCCGAACTGACCACTGAAGGCGGGCTCGATGTCGCCGGTAATCTGCAGCAAATGCACTGGGCTTGTTCAACATTGGCAGAGGCGGGCATAGAGGTTTCGCTGTTTATTGATCCCGATCAGGCGCAGATTGATGCCGCTGTGAAGGTGGGCGCTCCGGTGGTTGAGTTACACACCGGCTGTTACGCCGAGGCTAAAAATCCGCTGCAACAAGGCGAGCAACTGGAACGCATAAGGGTGGCTGCCAGCTATGCCCACAGTGCCGGCTTGCAGGTCAATGCCGGTCATGGCTTAAATTATTACAATGTTGAAGCTATTTGCAGAATACCGGAAATCGTCGAACTCAATATTGGCCATGCGATTATTGCGCAGGCCTTGTTTTCTGGCCTGGCGCAGGCAGTCGGCGATTTGAAGCAGCTCATGCGTCATGCCAGGTCGCAAGTTGCTTAAAGCTGAGGCGCAGCGTGCAACTGAAATTTTATCAGCTAACCTCGGCGGGAAACCGGGAGCTTAATCAGGACTATATGGCGCACATCATTGAAGATGATTATGCGCTGTTTGTTGTCGCCGACGGTTTGGGCGGCCATTATGGCGGGGAGAAAGCCTCCCGGTTTTTTTGTCAGGGACTGGTGCAGTGTGCGCCCGCATACAGTAAGCGCATGGTACAAAATCCCCCGGAAACTTTTTCGGCCTGGATTGCGGCGGCTGTCGCCGAGATGAAAACATTGTTTTGCGGCGATACGGCGCTTTATGAAGCGCACACGACCTGCGCTATTCTTTATCTGGATAAACGCCTGGTGCTGACGGGGCATTGCGGCGATTCGAGGATATACAGAATGAATCCCCGGCAGATTTTGTGGCGTAGCAAAGATCACTCAATTCCCCAGCAATTATTACAGCAAGGCAGGATTTCCGAACAGGAAGTCGGCAGGCATCCCGAACAGAATGTATTAACACGCAGCTTGAATGCGGACAAAGCCCATAAAGTGGAAATTAATCTGTACCCGGGTGTAAAAAAAGGCGAGACCTTTATTGTCTGCAGTGATGGCTTCTGGGGAGCCATTAAAGAGCCGGAGCTATTGCATCTGGCGCAATTGGGCAGCGGCAAGGTCGAGCTGGGCAAGCTGGCGGGCTTGTCGGTTTTGCGTGCGAATGGCAAAGCCGATAATTCGACTGTTCAGTGGATCAGGTGTTTGTAAAACAGATGTATGCCGGGACAGCTGCTTGATGCCTTGCCCGGCAACCTGACTAATGTGAGCCGAAACCGTGTTTTTGCATACGGTACAACAGGGTATCTCTGGAGATGCCTAACAACTTGGCGGACTGGCTGCGGTTGCCACTGGTTCGGCTTAAGGCTTGATGAATCAAGTCGGCTTCCAGCAAATCCAGGTGCAGGCCGGTTTCAGGCAGCCTGAAATCTTTAAATTTGGCTGCGCAGCTGTGAGTAATTAACTCTATTGGCAGATTTTCGGGCTCAATTATTCTGCCGGCAAGTAAAATACTGAGCCGCTCACACAAATTGCGCAGTTCACGGATATTGCCGGGCCAGTGGTAATTTTTTAGAACCTTTAATGACTGCTTGCTAAAGCTGGGCGGATTGATAGCGTGCATGGCGGCAAACATGTTCAGAAAGTGCCTAGTCAGATGTTCAATATCTTCAATGCGATGCGCCAGTGGGGGCAGCTCTATGGGGACAACATTGAGGCGGAAGTATAAGTCCCGTCTGAATTCTCCGTCAGCAATCTGTCTGGTCAAGTCCGAGTTGGTGGCGGCCATTATGCGTACGTCGACTTTATGAGGTCTGGTTTCGCCGACGGCAAGACATTCGCCAGATTCCAGAAAACGCAAGAGCTTGGCCTGAATGGAAACCGGCAGCGAGTTGATTTCATCCAGAAACAAGGTGCCGCCATGCGCTGCTTGAAAAAGCCCCTGTTTATTTGAGCTTGCACCTGTAAAAGAACCTTTTTTATGGCCAAACAGCTCGGATTCAATAAGGCTTTCAGGTAAGGCTGCGCAATTCAGCGTGATAAAGGCCTTGTGGGCGCGTGGGCTGGCTTGTTGTATAGCGGTCGCAAGCACTTCTTTGCCGGTGCCTGTTTCGCCTTTGATTAATACCGTCACATCTGTAGCCGCAACTATTTTAGCGCTACGGATTAAGGAATCCAAAGTAGGAGATTGACCAATGAGGGTACTGAAATGATCCATACTGTCTCTTAATGATTTCTTAAATGAGTAGTAAAAGCGTAAGGGTTTAGCCAAGGTAGCACGGCTACTAGAGCGAGTGCAATCATCAGCAGGCCGATGGCCTGTTTGAAATATTGCATTCTGGATAACCTCATCAAAGCGCCAGTCATTATACCGACACCCATGACGGCGGGTAAAGTCCCCAAGCCAAAAGATAGCATGCTCAGTGCGCTTTTAGTGATGTCGCCTGTGGTCGCCGCCAGCGCTAGTGCGGTATAGACCAGTCCACAAGGCAGCCAGCCCCATACCATGCCAAACAGATAGGCCTGCGTGAGGTTTTTTACCGGAATGAGTTTGCGGCCGAACGGTTCCATTTTTTTCCACAGATGCACCCCGGCTTTTTCTATATAGGCAAAGCGCGGGAACCAGCCTGCTATGTAAAGACCCGCGCAGGCCATGATCACAGCAGAGATTAGCTGAAGAATCCGGTGGCCTTCGCCGTGGCTTAACGGCAGGGTGAGTAATGATTCGATAACGCCAACCAAAGCCCCGGCCAGGGTATAGCTAACGATACGGCCTATGTTGTAATTCAGAACAAAAGGGAACAGCCGGTTTTTTTTGTTTCTGATCTCGGGGCTCAAGCTTAAGGTCAGTGTGCCAATAATAGAGCCGCACATGCCAATGCAGTGCATGCTGCTAAACAAGCCCATAGTAAAGGCGACTATATAAGAGGCGCTAAAAGCGTAATCAATTTCCATAAGCCGTGAACATTATCACAGAGATCCTACTATACAAATAGCGGACAAGTAAAAAGCCGCTATTCAGGCGCGGAAGTGAGTGAAATTGGGGGTTAAAACTGAGTCAAATAACACAGTGCAAATGCTTTGCTTGCCTAGGCGCTGGTCATGAGCTGATGTACTTTCATAGTGCCTGTGCGCAGTTCAAGGTAAAATAATCCAAATTATTGGCTGCACTTAGGGCTTTGCTTTTGAACACTCACCCATTTTGCCTTTGCGGTTCGGGCATTGAATACCCTCAATGCTGTGGCTCGTTGCATTCCGGCGACAAATCACCGGCAACGGCTGAGGCATTGATGCGTTCGCGCTTTACGGCTTATGCTTTACACAATCCCGCTTATCTGCTGGATACCTGGGATGCAAGCGGGCGGCCCAAGACCATCGATTTTTCCAGAGAAAAAATTGACTGGCAACGGCTGGAAATTGTCGCCACCAAAAAAGGCGGCCTACAGGACAGCAAGGGCGTGGTGGAGTTTAGGGCGTTTTATACCGAAAATGGCGAAGAACATGTGATGCATGAGATCAGCCGTTTTACTAAAATCAACGGCCGCTGGTTGTATCTGAATGCTGCGGTGAAGTCGATTGGCAAGATTGGCCAGCAAACCAATCAGGGCAAGAATGCGCCGTGCCCCTGCGGCAGCGGCAAGAAATTTAAACGCTGCTGCGGTGCGGGGTGATGTACTTTGCTAGTGATAGCTACTCGGTAAATTGTGAAGGGCTGGGCGTCCCCATATCGCCAGATTGATTTTTCATGGCGCGGCGCGCCTTAATTGTATGATCACGCAGTGCGTGGGAACGATAGATAACATTTTTAATGGCTAAACATTTAATTTTCTCCCCTGAAGTTCCACAAAAACAGGACCAAACAGTTATCTGGACCGGTTTAACCGGCTGCGGTGATTCATTGGCGCTGGCTTCGGCCATCAAGAATGAAAATCGCCTGTTTGTGATTGTGACGCCCGATAATCAAACCGCTTTGCGGCTCGAGCATGAGCTGTCGTTCTTTTTGCAGAATGAACACCCCATTTTGCATTTTCCCGATTGGGAAACGCTGCCTTACGATGTATTTTCGCCCTTGCCGGAGATTATTTCGGAACGACTGAAAACCCTGGCTTTGTTGCCGCAGGTAAAACGCGGCGCTTTGGTGGTATCGGTCAGCACCCTAATGCATCGCTTGGCGCCCCGAGAGCATGTATTGGCCAATAGTTTTGCGGTCAAAGTCGGTGATGATTTTAATCTGGAACTGAACCGGATCAAGCTGGAGAGCGTCGGTTACCATTGCGTACCCCAGGTCTATCAACATGCGGAATTCGCGGTCAGAGGCTCGATTGTGGATTTGTTTCCGATGGGCAGCAAGGTGCCGTTCCGGATCGAATTATTCGATGAGGAAATTGAATCGATCCGGACGTTTGATCCTGAATCGCAACGGTCACTCGAAAAAATCGAGCAGATTCAGTTGTTCCCGGCGCGCGAGTTTCCCTTTACCGATGCTTCAATCAAACATTTCCGGCAGGCGTTTAGAGACTATTTCCCGCAATCATCTCCCAAAAACCTTTTGTATTTGGATGTCAGCAAAGGCATTACCCCCGGCGGCATTGAATATTATTTGCCGCTGTTTGTAGACAAAACCGCAACCTTGTTTGATTATCTGCCCGCCTCGGCCGCTGTAGTGCTGTCCGATGCGTTTGCGGCAACGGCAAGGGCATTTTATGGTGAGGCGGAAGATCGTTTTCAGCAAAGAAAGTATGACGTCGAGCGGCCTTTGCTGGCGCCGGAAATGTTGTTTTTATCCGCCGATGAGCTGACGCAAAGAACAGCATCATTCGCGCGGATTAGGCTGGTAAACGCTGAACAAGGGACCAATGCCGGGGGAGATAAACAGGCACTGGATTTCAATTGCCGGCGCTTGCCCGTGTTGACCATCGATGCCAAGCTGAAAGAGCCGGCGCAGGCCTTACAGCATTTTGTGGCGGATTTTGCCGGCAAAATTTTGTTTGTCGCCGAATCAGCCGGACGCCGCGAAGGCTTAATCGAAAAATTAAGGCAATACAAAATCACCGTCAGGCAGGTTGAGGGCTGGCAAACATTTTTGCAGTCCGAACAGTCGCCCTGCATTCTGGTTGCGCCGATGGATCAGGGCTTATGGCTGGAGCCCGATCGAAAAAAATCCTCGGCCATTGCCATCATTACCGAAAATCAGCTGTCCGGCGAAAAAGCCCAGCAGCGGCGCAGACGCCGCATATCGGCCGCGCGCGAGCTTGAAAACATCGTCAACAATCTGAACGAGCTGACGATAGGCTCGCCGGTCGTGCATCAGGAGCATGGCGTTGGCCGTTATTTGGGTCTGCAGACCTTGCAGATTGGCGGCATGACGGCGGAATTTCTGGCGCTGGAATATGCCCATAACGACAAGCTGTATGTGCCGGTTTCGTCCCTGCACTTGATTGGCCGTTATACCGGCGTCAGTCCGGAAAATGCGCCCTTGCACAGGCTGGGCGGCGATCAATGGAGCAGGGCCAAGAAAAAAGCCATCGAGCGCATCCGCGATGTCGCCGCCGAATTGCTGGAGATTCATGCCAAGCGAGCGGTCAAGCAAGGCTATGCCTTTAAAATTCAAGAGTGTGACTATCAGGCCTTTGCCGATGCCTTTCCCTTTGAAGAAACGCCCGACCAGCAGACCGCTATTGAAGCCATACTGGCCGATATGGCCAGTCCGCATCCTATGGACAGGGTGATTTGTGGCGATGTCGGCTTTGGTAAAACAGAAGTATCGATGCGAGCCGCTTTTATTGCCGTGCAAAGCGGCAAGCAGGTGGCGGTATTGGTGCCGACGACCTTGCTGGCGCAGCAGCATTATCAGAATTTTAGCGACCGTTTTGCCGACTGGCCCGTGCGTGTGGAAGTGATGTCGCGCTTTGTATCGCCCAGGCAGCAGAAAGCCATTTTGGAAGACCTGGAGCAAGGCAAGGTCGATATTGTCATCGGCACGCATAAATTATTATCCAATGAAATCAAATACAAGGCGCTGGGCTTGGTGGTCATTGATGAAGAACACCGTTTTGGCGTGCGCCAGAAGGAACACTTCAAAAAACTGCGCAATGAATTGGATATCTTGACCATGACGGCAACACCGATTCCTCGCACCTTGAATATGGCCTTGTCCGGATTACGGGATATTTCCATCATCGCCAGCCCGCCGCCTAACCGTCATGCCATCAAAACCTTTATCAGCGAATGGATAGATTCGCAGGTTAAAGAAGCCTGTCTGCGTGAAATCAAGCGCGGCGGACAGGTTTTCTTTTTGCATAATGATGTCAAATCCATGGAGAAAATGGCTGGGGAGCTGGGTAAACTGGTTCCTGAAGCGCGCATTGGAAGCGCTCACGGCCAGATGCCCGAGCGCGAGCTGGAACGCATCATGCTGGATTTTTATCATCAGCGCTTTAATCTGCTGTTGTGTTCCACCATTATTGAAAGCGGCATCGATATTCCCAGCGCCAATACCATCATCATCAACCGCGCTGACAAACTGGGGCTCGCGCAATTGCACCAGTTGCGTGGACGGGTAGGGCGCTCGCATCATCGGGCTTATGCGTATTTCATCGTGCCGCCGAAAACCCTGATGAGCAAGGATGCCGTTAAACGGCTGGAGGCGGTCGAAGCCTCCGGCGATTTGGGCGCGGGCTTCATGCTGTCGTCACACGACATGGAAATTCGCGGTGCCGGTGAATTGCTGGGCGATGAGCAAAGCGGCGAGATTCAGGAAATCGGCTTTACCTTGTATACCGAATTGCTGGAACGCGCAGTCAACGCATTAAAATCCGGCAAACAGCCGGAACTGGATACCCCGATGGATACCGGGCCGGAAGTCGATCTGCAAACACCGGCGCTGATACCGGAAGACTATCTGCCCGATATACACGCCCGTCTGGTGCTGTACAAACGCATAGCCAGCGCCGAAAGCACAGAAGACTTGCGCGAACTGCAGGTGGAAATGATAGACCGCTTCGGCTTGTTGCCGGAGCCGGTAAAAACATTGTTCAGCGTGACCGAATTAAAACAGCGGGCTGAAAAAATGGGCATAAAAAAAATAGAAGCCAATGTAGGCGGTGGCCGGCTGGTTTTTAGCCCGGAACCTAAAATCAACGCCGATCAGCTAATCACCCTGATACAAACCCAGGCGCAGATGTATAAATTTGATGGCGCTGACAAGTTAAGATTTGTTAAAGCCTTCGAAACCACAGAGCAGAAGCTTGATTTCATCACGGAGCTGTTGCAGCGATTGACGCCCGCAGAAATCAATGCTTAATGTGTCATTGCGAGCAAAGCGGGGAATCTTAAGCTTGAATCCAGTCTCCAGCGCTTAAGATTTCTCCCGTTGGCCGAAATGACAGTACAATCACGCACCTTGCAAAATAGGCTGAATAGTTACGTTTGTTTGATGAGGGTATAAGGGCAGAATCTGTCCGGTGATGCAGGCCAGCAGCCATGCAGCGGCCTGCCAACAAAACCCGGCTAATGGAAAATTTTTTCCCGGAACATAAAAAATACAGCGCCTAAAATACACAGCGCCGCCCATACATAATCCAGCTTTAAGGGCTCTTTCATATAGAAAAAAGCAAAAGGTACAAATACGCTCAGCGTAATGACTTCCTGCATAATTTTCAGCTGACCTAGATTCAGCGCCTGATAACCAATCCGGTTGGCAGGCACTTGCAACAAATACTCAAGTAAAGCCACCAGCCAGCTTAATATTGCCGCAATCAGCCAGGGCTTGCCGTTGAGTTCTTTCAGATGCGCATACCAGGCGAAGGTCATAAAGACATTGCTGCACACCAAAAGCAGAATGGAGGCGAGGATCGGATTCATGGACAGAAAGGGCCTGGGTTTATGAGGGCTGTGTTAATACATAACAACCGCATGTCTTAGGGGTCACTGAAATTGCGCCAGAATCTGGCTTTGTATTTTTTCGGCCATGGCTTTGCGATTCTCGGCGTCGCGGATAGGCCGGCCGACGACGATATAATCGGCACCGTTCTGGAAGGCCATTTCCACGCTGACGACGCGTTTCTGGTCATCTTCCTCGCGGTTGTCTACGGGTCTGATGCCAGGCGTAATCACCAATAGCCGGTGGTCAAGTTCTTCTCTGAGCATCGACACTTCCAGTCCTGACGAAACAATGCCGTCGCAGCCGATTTGCAGGGCCCGTTTGGCGCGCGACAATACTAACTCGCGCACATCGCACTGAAAGCCCAAGTCATTGAGATCGCCACGATCCAGGCTGGTTAAGGCAGTGACGGCCAGCACTTTAAGGTTGCCTTTCTCCTTGGCGGCCGCTTCCATGATGGCGTCATTGCCGTGGATGGTGGCGAGGTCAACGCCTTTGCTGCTTAAGGCTTTGATGGCGCGGCCGACGGTGGCCGGCACATCAAAAAACTTCAAATCGACGAAGACTTTCTTGTTGCGTTGCTTCAACCATTCAATAAAACCGAAATAATCCCCCGACATAAACAGTTCCATGCCGACTTTATAGAAGATCACCGAGTCGCCGAGTTCTTCCACCAATGCCTGGGCTTCGGGAATGCTGGGAACGTCCAGCGCCATAATCAGGCGCTCACGGACGGGAATGGGTTTGGTTGAGATGAATTTGGTCATAGAAAAAAGGTTCAAGGTTCAAGGTTCAAGGTTCAAGGTTCAAGGTTCAAGGTTCAAGGTTCAAGGTGGTCCGGCAAGGCCTGCTGTTTTGCACCTTGTTCCTTGAACCTTGTCCCTAAAACTATATTACCGGAACTTGTTTTAACGGTGAATGTTAAAATTAAGTTTGTCACAATACACTAGAACTTATGAACTCCACACTGATTCAAATGACTTTGCTAATTGCCTTTGGCGTCGGTTGGCGCAGGTTAAGACCCGCCGGGCTATGCGCCGAGCAAACCCGGCTGGTGCTGACTACGGTGGTCTATTATCTACTGCTGCCAGCCATGGTGCTGGAGGTGTTATGGACGGCGGATATTGGCTTGCATTCCCTGCAATATACGCTGTTGGGGATATGCTGCATAACGTTTGCCATGTCTTGTATCTGGCTGGTGGGCGTCTTGTTCAAGTTTGAACACCGGCGTCTGGGGGCGATGATACTCGCGGCGGCTTTCCCGAATGTGACCTATCTGGGCTTGCCGGTGCTGGAGCAGACCTTTGGCCACTGGGCGCGGTCAGTAGCAATACAGGCAGACCTGTTTGCCACGACGCCGTTGTTGTTTACCATAGGAATTATGGTCGTGCGGCATTATGGTGAAGACAGCGCGGAACAGGCGAAACCGGCATGGTCGTATCTGAATGCCCCGCCATTTTGGGCGGCGGCGCTGGCGGTGGCTCTAAATCTTAATGGTGTGGTTGCCCCGGACTGGCTGGCCGGTGTTCTGCAAAAATTATCAGCGGCGGTAGTGCCTTTGATGCTGTTTGCCTTGGGCTTGGCATTAAGCTGGAAAGCGGTCACTTTACGCAATTTGCCTTATGTCACGCCGGTTATTCTGATAAAAATGGCGCTGATGCCGCTGTTTGCAATGATTCTGGTGCAGCATCTGGATTTTGAAGGCGCTTATAAAGCCGCGGCGGTGCTGGAAATGGCCATGCCAAGCATGGTGCTGGGCATCGTGTTGTGCGACCGCTATCACCTGGATAGCTCGCTTTATGCGATGACCGTGACCCTGACGACATTGTTAAGCCTGTTTACGCTGCCGTTTTGGCATGGCGTTTTGATGGCGTGATGCTTATCGTCAACTTGGACTTGAAACCACATCAATTCATAACAGAAAGCAGGTTCTGTTTGGTCGTGGGAGCGACGCCCTCGTCGCGATTTAAAGCGTTTAGTCGCGACGAGGGCGTCGCTCCCATCCATCTGTTAAAAGCTTATTTTTAAGGGATTTATGATATGAACCCAACCCTGGAAATCTTCTCGCAAGGTGAAGAAATAGTGACAGGACAAACGGTCGATAGTAATTCGGCCTGGCTCTCTGAACAGGCCGTGCATATGGGCTTTACCGTCACCCGGCACACGGCGGTTGGCGATAAACTGGGTGATCTGGTTGACTTGCTACGGGAAATATCCACACGCGCCGATTGCTGCCTGTGTACCGGCGGGCTCGGACCAACCATCGATGATTTGACCGCCGAAGCGGTGGCGCAGGCCTTCAATTTGCCGTTGCGCTTTGATGAGACAGCCTTTGCACAGATTGAGCAGTTTTTTAAAAACCGCAACCGGCCCATGCCCGAAGCCAATCGCAAGCAGGCCATGCTGCCGCAAGGCGCGCTTCGGCTCGATAACGGCTGGGGCACGGCGCCCGGCTTTGCCCTGCAGCTTGGCCGCTGCTGGTTTGCCTTCATGCCTGGCGTACCTTATGAAATGAGGCAGCTTTTTTTGGAAAGAATCCAGCCGCTGCTGGCAAGCCGGTTTGCCTTAAAGCCCGGCAAACTAATCAGCATAAAAACCTTCGGCATTGGGGAGTCGGATATTCAGCAACGTTTGGCCGGCATCGAGATTCCAGCGCCCGTTCAACTGGGCTTTCGCGCCGGCGTGGATGAGGTGCAAACCAAATTGCTGTTTCCGGCTGATTTTCCGGAACCGGCCATTGCGGATCTGGCCTTGACTGTCGCCGGTCGCCTGGGCGATGCGGTTTTTGGCATCGACGGCCTGACGCAAGCCGTCGGCGGTCTGGCCTCGGTCGTCGATCAGCTGATGATTGCGGCGGGCAAAACGTTGGCCGTGGCGGAAACCGCAAGCCAGGGTTTTCTGGCTGCCAAATGCCTGGGCAGTTCGTGGCTGCTTAGCGCAGTGTACGAGCAATCATTGACGGCCTTGGGACAGCGTTGGGCAGTTAGCGTTGACACGGGCAATTTACCCGCGACTGGCGCAACACTGGCAAAGGCCCTCCAAGATCAAAGCGCAGCGGATTTTGTACTGATTCAGCTCTACGAAGGCGGTCAGGATCAATTTCAGCATAAAGACCGCAGCATCATCCTTTATAATACGCTATTGACCGGCGATCACTGGCAGCAAAGCCGCCACACACTGACCGGCCCCTCAGGGCGAAAACAGAATCAGGCCGCATTATCCGGGCTGGACATGCTGCGCCGTTATTTACAACACAAAGAATTCTAAAATGCCTTTATTACGATTAACCAATGTTTCCATCGCCTTTGGTACCCATGCCTTATTGAAGAATGCCGAGTTTCAGCTCGACGCCGGAGAAAGGGTAGGCTTGCTGGGCCGCAATGGCGAAGGCAAATCCACGCTCATGAAGATTATCGCCGGTAATATCTATGCCGATTCTGGCGAGATCTGGCGGCAGCCGGCATTAAGACTGGCCTGGCTGGAGCAGTCACCCGATCTGCCCGATGAAGCCACTATCTATGATGCTGTCGCCAGCGGCCTAGGCGAGCTGGGTGAGTGGATTACCCGCTATCATGCGCTGTCTCTGACCATGGATTATGAAGATGAAAAGGCCCTGCAGGAGCTGGGCGATTTGCAGCACGAGCTGGAAGCGCATAACGGCTGGCATTTTCAACAACGGGTTGAATCCACCTTGAGCAAACTGGATTTGCCTGGCGAACTCAAAATCAGCGGCTTATCCGGCGGCTGGAAGCGGCGCGTGGCTCTGGCCAGAGCGCTGGTGATCGAACCCGAAGTCTTGCTGCTGGACGAGCCGACCAACCATCTGGACTTTGAGAGCATTACCTGGCTGGAAGATCAGCTGCTGAATTTTCAGGGCGCGGTCTTATTCGTCACGCACGACCGCTCGTTTCTGCAAAAGCTGGCGACCCGTATTGCTGATCTGGATCGCGGCAATCTGGTATCCTGGCAGGGCAGTTATGACGACTATCTGCGCCGCAAAGCCGCCGCATTGGAAGACGAAGCCAATCAGAATGCCGAATTCGACAAGAAACTGGCCGATGAAGAAGTCTGGATCCGGCAGGGTGTCAAGGCCCGGCGCACCCGCAATGAAGGCCGTGTGCGCGCTCTGGAAAGATTGCGCAATGAACGAGCGCAACGCCGCGAGCTTCAGGGCACCAGCAAGATAGCGTTGGATCGGGGCGATGCTTCTGGCAAGAAAGTCATCGAAGTCAATGACATTAGCTTTGCTTATGCGGATAGAGCCATCGTTAAAAACTTCTCCACGCTGATTCAGCGCGGCGATAAAATCGGCCTGATAGGCGCCAACGGCGCCGGAAAATCCACATTATTAAAATTATTGCTGAAACAACTGGAACCCGATAGCGGTAGCGTAGAGCAGGGCACCCGGCTTGAAATCGCCTACTTTGACCAGCTCCGCGATCAGCTGGACTCCAATATGACAGTGGCCGATACCGTTGCCGATGGCAACGACTTTGTCGAGATTGCCGGTAACAAACGCCACGTCATGTCCTATCTGGGCGATTTCCTGTTTGCGCCGGCCAGGGCGCGTTCACCGGTAAAAAGCCTGTCGGGCGGCGAAAAAAACCGCCTGCTGCTGGCGCGTTTATTTACCAAACCCGCCAATCTCATCATCATGGACGAACCCACCAACGATCTGGATCTGGAGACGCTGGAACTGCTGGAAGAAAAACTGGTCAATTTTGACGGCACGCTGTTATTGGTCAGCCATGACCGGGCCTTTCTCGATAACGTCGTCACCAGCGTGTTTGTGCTGGACGGTTCGGGCAAGGTTGAAGAGTTCATCGGCGGTTACAGCGACTGGATGAATCACAGCAAGGCGCAGAAACCGCCTGAAGTCAGCAAAAAAGTGCCGGAACCCAGCAAGCAGGAAAAACCTGCGGAAGCCGCCAAAAAGAAAAAGCTCAGTTTTAAAGATCAGCAGGAGCTGGAGAAATTGCCTGATCTAATTGAAGAACTGGAAACCAAACAGGTGGAATTAAACAGGCAAATCAGCGCCTCCGGATTTTATAAAAAGGATCAGGATGTGATTGCCAGAACCTTGGCTGAACTGGAAAAAACCGAACAAAAGCTGGAGCAGGTCTATCAGCGCTGGGATGAATTGGAAGCGCTGGTGGAATAAGCTTTCCTGATTACCTATCAAACTCAGCCAAGATACAGCACCATTAGCCGCCTATAAAATTAATCGGTTACGAGAACGGGCATGTGTGGAAACTCTTGCTAACCGGTTGATCAGGGCTTGGTCGATTTACCACGCTGTTTTACATGCCGGCTTATTACGCTTACAAAGGGCACCTTGGTCCAGGCCCTTAATCCGTCTAATTCAACTTACAGGTGGTTAATTGGTTTTGGAAAATGTGGGCCTGATTGGCGACTTTGTTAGCCAATTGCATGAGCCAGGGTTTATGT
>CAWKEY010000076.1:0-4278 GCA_963848675.1 uncultured Gammaproteobacteria bacterium | reverse complement strand
TATAGTGCACGCCACCAGCGGCGTATAGTATGCCGATCCAATCCACATAGCTGCGAACAACGACGCAATGAGCTTTCGGCCAATAGCGTTAGGAAGACTGCCGGTTGAATTGCCCAGTTATACCAGCGGCGGGGCGCAATACATTCCGGTAAGCGGGAGCAGGTCTGATGACAGCCCTGGCATAAGAAACGCGGAATAGGAATCGGATTTAAAGAGTCCGATGCTGAGCCAGTCCGATCTGCTTTACGTTCATAACAGCCATGACACCATAACTGTCCAAAAGAACAATGCGGACACACGCTAGGTCGATAGATAATCGGATTATTCGCTAATGCATCGAGATGTTGTTGAAGAGAGATAATTGATGCGACAATTCGGTACATAGGCAGGCCTCTTTCTGCGTGATTGGTTTCGAAGCTTCCCACGATAACAGAGGAGTGCCAGCCTTTTAAATACCGAATTTGTCTCGCGCTTAGAAAGGGACTCTACAGCCAGAATCCCTGAATTACTTAGGGACTAAAGTCGTATCTGGGGATTAAATAGGGGCAGACGTAACAGGGCTGACAGAAAGGGTTCACGGGGTACGTGCAACTCGAGCCAATATTGAAAGCGTGCTTAAAGAACGTTCTTAGGAATGATCCATTTGATCTTATAAATGATGAAATTATTTGAAATATAGAGGTATCACCCCATGCAAAGTACCGTAACAATAGACTGTCCTCCAGAGTTACTGATGGGCATCCATCTTAATGCCGAAGGTTTTGCCGAATATCTAAAAAAACAAGCCGCGATTAGTTTGTTCAAAGAAGGCAAGTTGTCATCAGGTAGTGCCGCTTCATGGCTGGGGATAGGCAGGGTTGCCTTTTTGCGGATAGCATTTGATGCGGGTGCAAGCTTGCTGGAAGATGGTAAGGATGATTTCTTGCGAGAAACCGCCTTGTTATGATCGTTTTTACCAATACCACTCCGATCATTTCTTTAAGCAGCATTCACAGGCTTGATTTATTACCCTCCTTATTTGGGCATATTCACATGTTGAATGAGGTCATGGATGAGTGTGAGGCTGGCGGCGCCATCGGTGTCCCTGAGTTACGACAGTTCGATTGGTTAACCATTTTGACATCAACACCCATTAATGACTCCAGCTTATTATTGGCCTTGGATAAGGGCGAAAAACACACCTTGGATATGGCCAGTAAATGCAAAGCCGACTGGGTTATTTTCGATGAAAAAATCGGCCGCAATATGGCGGAATATTTGGATTACGTGTGACAGGAACGCTCGGTATTTTGCTTAAAGCCAAACAACAAAGCTTGATTCCATCGTTCACCGAGTGTGTCAAATCCATGCAAGCCCAAGGTATTTATTACCAAACAACCCTGATTACCAAATTAGCCCAAACAGTAGGAGAAGGATGAATTACTCCAGCATATGTGGCGAAGTCGCCATAGGCTTGCCAGATATTCAGGACAGCCGCTATGACGATACCCATTAGTCAATGGCCGGTATTTTGGTCTGAACAGCGGCAGTAAAGTCAAAGACGAAATTGCTCGCGCTTGGGCAGATGCAACGTCCCATGCTATAAACCTTAAACGCTCGCTACCAATCGGGCGGCTTGGATGATATTACCGATGTCACAAACCATTAAACTCCCCGTCTGGCCCTACGTTTACGGGCAGCCTTCCGGCCAGGGCAATATCCGCAGCGCGCCAGAAGATTTTATCGTCAAGGAAAATCTCTCATTTGAGCCATCCGGTTCCGGCGAGCACGCCTTTTTACTGATAGAGAAAACCGGCGAAAATACCGAATATGTGGCCCGGCAACTAGCCCGGTTTGCCGGCGTCAGGCAGCGCGATGTCAGTTATGCCGGCTTGAAGGACCGGCATGCAGTGACCACACAATGGTTCAGCGTCTGGTTGCCGGGTAAAGCCGACCCCGACTGGTCACTTTTTGAGTCAGACAGCATCAAGGTGCTGCATGCTGTTCGTCATGCCAGAAAATTGAAGCGGGGCGTGTTGTCGGGCAACAGCTTTGAGCTGATTATTCGGGACTGGCAGGGTGATAAAGACAAAACCATTGCCCAACTGCAATTGATCAAGGTCAACGGTATTGCCAACTATTTCGGTTCCCAGCGTTTTGGTCATGAAGGGCAAAATGTCACGAAAGCCTTGAGTTTATTTCAGGGCAAGAAAGCGGGGCGCGAGCAACGCAGCATTTACTTGTCAGCGGCACGCTCCTATCTGTTTAATCAGGTGCTGGCGTACCGGGTCGCACAGCAGAACTGGAATCAACCCATTGCCGGTGATACCTACGTCTTTGACCAGTCACACAGCTATTTTAAATCGGAGCAGCCGGATCAGGACATTGTCCGGCGACTTTCCACCAACGCCATACACCCGACCGGGCCGCTATGGGGCAGGGGAGATAAGGGGGTTTCGGCCGATGCACTGGCCATCGAGCAGGCTGTCATTGGACGCTACCCTGATCTTGTTCAGGGCCTGCTTAAATCTGAGGTGGACATGGACAGACGTGCCTTACGGGTTTGTGTACAGGATTTGCAATGGCAATTTATAAGCGACACTATCTTGCAACTCCGTTTTACCTTACCGGCAGGGAGCTACGCGACTTCGGTGTCGCGTGAGATTATCGTCTAAAACGCTGGATTTGATCTGACAACTTCAAAAAATTAATACCACTTGAAACTGGCAATGACTGGCGCAATTCGACCTTAACCACCTTCGAATTGCGCCAGACTGCGCTACTGATCTGTGGGTGCCGATAACTCCAGGAAATGGGTAGTCACGGGCGGGGGATTGCTGCTCTCTTGGGTAATGCGGCTGCTGTTATCAACCACGCCGGGATTTGTTTCAGGCGGGGGCAAGTGGGTACTATTGCTTACCACGGGAGCAGAATTTGCAGCCGGGCTGATGGCTTTAGGGGTGCTGTCAACAGGTGCAGGATTTTCGGGCGTGCTGACCGGTTTGCTGTTATCGCTGGCTTCGGCATTAACCTCGTCCAGCAGGTCAAAGCCGTCATCTTCCGAGACATTGCCGTCATTGATCAGATATTCGCGATGCTGCTGATACGAATCCTTGATAAAGCCATAACGATCGACAGCGCCCTCATCGACGATTTTCTCGGTGGTCATCAGGCCGGCCCGGGTATCGGTGACGTCGAGTGTGCTCGAAGCCACCGAGACGGCGTTGATAGCGCCGCCGGACAGCAAAAACGCATACGTGGTCGGATTCAGCAAGGCATCACCCAGCATGCCCACGGCATCGCGGGGTGAGCTGGCGCCGGCAAAAGGCAAGACCAGATAAGGGCCGGAGGGGATGCCCCAATAGCCCAGAGTCTGGCCAAAGTCTTCATTATGTTTGGGTAAATCCAGCTTCTTGGCGACATCAAAAACACCGACGACGCCTGCTGTTGTGTTAATCAAAAAACGGCTTGCATCCATTCCGGCCTGCAGCATTTTAAATTGCAGCAGATCGTTGACGGTGACGCCTATGTCATTCAGATTGCTGAAGAAATTGGTCACGCCTTCATCGACCGCATCCGAGGTTGCCCATAGATAACCCTTGGCCATGGGTTTTAAAACGGCATCATCGAGATCATCGTTAAACGACTGGGTGCCCCGGTTCCAGCCTTCCAAAGGGTCAGTTGAGGGGGTTTCAGCGGTGGGCGTGCTCGCACAGCCGGCCAGTGCTCCTGAGATAAGCAGACTTGTCAACAATAGGCGGGGCTTGATCGGGTGTTTCATGTCGTCAGGATACCTGTGTGTGCTGGGTTGGAAAAGTGCTGGGTAAAGTATAGCCCGATAAGCAGGCTATAAGAACAGGTTTGTCAGTATCGAGCGTCATGCGGGAAGGGCTTCCGCGTGGACGTTATGGGCTATTTTTGCCCATCCCCTCAAAAAGGTAAAAATTAGCAATAGCTAATGTTAAAGGTCGCTACCTTCTTCCACAAACTTACGCCAGAAATCAGGATCGTTATATCGTGCCGCCAACGCATCGATGTCAACCTTGGCGTTTTCTTCCGTAAATTCAAACTTACCGATCAGATTCACATTTTGCCAGGCGACGGGCGAAGTACCTTTAATGATCTCGATAGCATCCTGGTCGTCGGCTGCCAGTTTTTGCTCATACACCCGCGACAAGATCAGCGTGTTGTAATGAATGATGGCGTTGGCAATAAGCCGGGAACAATCGTTCCAGATTTGCTGCTCCGCTTCGGTTTTTACCCGGAATTTGCCGGCATTGACATAGGAAATGGCTCGTA
>CAWKEY010000075.1:0-12982 GCA_963848675.1 uncultured Gammaproteobacteria bacterium | reverse complement strand
CCATAACCGGTCTGTCTGTAATCCCGAACGAATAGGAGGAAAACATTGTAAACCGGCCATTCGATAGTCATTGACCGTTAGGTCTCAAGCTGATACGTATCAGTGAAGTCAGGCAGCTCTGTTGAATCAACTCCTTTTTTAAATTACGATCGGCTAAATAGAGTACTGTTTAGCTGTAAATCATCAAGCAATCCTAAAAACCGCGGCATCAATAGCTTTCTGCGCTCGTTCACCCACTCTGGTAACTGCTCCATTCGATATAAATTTATATCTTTCGGTAAGCAATGGTACTCCACAAAATCTGGGGATAAAGTCTGAGCCCATTGTTCGAATGGCATTTCGTAATAATATTCTTGTTCTTTGTTGTTTAACGCAACGGCAAGAATCAATCGCTGATCAAAATTTTGCACGATAGGAGCTAATGCATCACTAACCCCAACGCGACGGAGTTCTTCTGGAAGAAAAAAACAAGGTCGAATCAAAGGCAACATGCGACGGTGTAGATTGGCCAGATTATCTGGATAAAGCAAAGAAAGTAAAGATTCTGCCTGCTTATGCTCCAAACTTATGTTACACCAGCGTCCAACTGCGTCCGGAGTAAATTGTATAGGGCGACCTAATTTATTTAATGCAGTGGCAATAGCCTGTAAGGGAAAACTTATGTCATCATGTAATCCTTGGCGAATGGCATTTCGATAGGCGACAAATGTAGCACTGGTCTGTGTTCCCAAGATCCCTTGGAAGCTAATAATAATCAACCAACGTCGTATTTTCTGCTGATCTACATCTGATAACCAAAAGCTTTCCACATCGATGTTGCTTTTATGTACGTAATAAGCGACCAACATAAGTACGTTAATGCCACTTAATTGCTCGCCATAGCACCCATGTTCATGAAGAAATTTGGCAGAAAATCTGAGCACATTCTTGATGCGTTCCCAACTTTGTTCCAGTAAACGGATGTTGCTAGGCACAAAATTTTTCACTTTAATGGAAAAATCCAGGTCATTTATGAAAAGCGAAGTTCTCAAGATGAATTCCCGTGAAATGACCCGCTTTGGAGACAACAGATCCGTGAGATCATCAATTAGCAGTTCGGTCTCTTCACGAGCATTAAATGTTTCCCAGCGTAGAGTGATGACCGACATCAACAAATCGCTTCGGCTTAGTCTTGTGCCGCCATCGTTTGCCCGAATAAAAATATCCAATACTCGGTCATAGGAATTACTGGTTTCCGTAAAATAGGTTATCGCTTGATCATGCCATACCGATGTCCAAAGCCTATTGAGATTTTCCGTGGCAATGGCTCGACCGGCATTATCCCCGCTTAGGTTAGAATCTGCCCACAACTTAACCAATTGATCCCGTTGAACATCAGTTTTTGCTTCCATGACCAGACCCACCTTGAACCATAATTCGCCAAGTTTATTATGTGGCCTGATATCTCGATCAAACAATTCAAACCGATAATGCTCAGCTATTGGGCTTGTATCATCCTCTTCATCGTATTCATCTCGTTCGGGTGAATGAAATAAATCGATATAGAGGACCTTCTCATCCCATGCATCTTCAGTTGCTTTGCGTTTATGCTTTTGTTTGATGTTGTAGGTTCCCATCAAGCCAATAAGCAATGATGTCAGTCGCTGCTGACCATCAAGCACAAGCGTTACACGATGATCAGGTAATAAATCGGCACGATCATTATGAATTGAGCCTTGGCGGAAATATTTGATGAAGTAATAAATTTCCCAGTCATCTAGGCAACCTTCCGGTAAGTCCCAAAACATCAGCCCACCGAGGGGATAACCACGCATCAGCGAATCGAATAAGCGTGTAATTTGATCTGGGGTCCATACAAAGGGACGTTGAATGGCTGGGATAAATAAATCTTTGTTGATGCGGTTAAGTGTGCCGGCAATGGTAGTAGTTTGGTAGCCCATTTATATTCCTTAATTTGGGTTATTACTGAAGTGATATTTGTGGTCCGTCATTCTTCTATCAATCGTGATAAAAATATTTTTAATAGGCCACTACGAGGTATTACTTGATTTGGTTTTACGTAACACTCGCTTTTTGCAAATGCCCTGTATACCAAGCTAACAGCTTGTTGAGTGCTTCACTGCCATCAATATGAACTCTGATGACATCATATGCCGATGGGTCTAGAGATGGGTTGTATCTGACAACAGAACCGGCTATCCCAGGATTTCCATTGATACCTGTATGTCCCTTCTTGTAAACATCCTTTACCTCAATACCATCTATACCTTCGGATGGGTATTGCTGTTCAGAAATTGATGTGCGGTTAATATAACCTGTCACTATGTTTTGCGTTACGCAGGAAATAGCAATATGTCTTTTATTCTCCAGATCAATCCTAAAACCTGCCGATTTACTTTTTTCTGTACGAGCATTTGTTGGCTTAAAACCTAAGCTTTCTAATTGCATTATAGCCTTCTCTGAAGTCCACTTAGGAATGTGTTTAAGTTCGAAAATACGGTCATCGCTTCGTATAATCTGAAGTGTATCGCCCGGTTTTGCTTGGATAACCTTATTAAAATAGCCGCCAAAACGAGCTCTGGGGCTAATCGTGATAGAACTTTTGACGCGCATATCGGAGCTCCTGACCTCGGTACCAAAACGTAGCTCAATAGGTACTCCTTGCTTACCAGTTGCACGGTCGCCGAAACAATCTTTGGGGAAGAAGTCTGAGAATTTTTCGGGAATATCGATGTAACCGTTTTTGATGCCTTTTTCAGTCAATGTGACTTCGATAAACGGCTTTTCTTGCTGATCTATAACAATCTCATACTCGATTTGGTTTTTGTACAAGATAAGCTCCATTTGTTGGGGGAACAGAGCCGAAAAAACTTGTTCGGTAAACCAAACAGGGTCAACTTTTATGGCCTTAGCTATACGTAGGGTGTCTTTTATGGGTAGTTTTTCTACATCATCCACAATTGACCAAATTTGATCTCGGGTATATCCCAGTTGTCTTTCAAACTCCTCAACCCAGGATGTCTCATTAGTCTCGTACAGCTTTTCTAATCTTGATTTTATAAAAGGTGCTATTTCCATATAGCCAAGGCTTCCAGGCAATTGTTCCCCATCAAATGAAACAAACGTTGTTTCCCTGAAGCCACTTTTTCTGTCTAACAGCCAAATTAGTGCTTCAGAATTCGTGACAGTTTCGCCATCTTCACTATGCAATTTGTTGTCACTTTCAGTGCTCAGAGCATTTCTAACGCTTTTCTCATTCATATTAGCTAAAAGCGCAATGTCAGCAATCGTGATTTTTTTCTCAAAATCCAAAGAATGTCTTGCGTCACATAGCTTGATCATCTCCCATAATGGTGAGCTCTGCCATATCGATTCACCACGCACCGATGACTTTGTTGCTCCCCAGTCTGGCATATTGCCAGTGCTTGTTACAACACCGTAAGTATCGGTTAACTCCAGGAATTCCCAAAATACTTGATCAAGATTATCAATCCCCCAATCATCCCATTCAATCCCTTGTATCCCTTGTATACAGCGTGCGTGATAAGCGTAATTGTAAAAAAATGGTAACGCCCGTCCGATACGATACTTATTGATATCGATGCGCTCAGGTTCTTCTCCATACACACTGACACCGCTATCCCCCATTAACTCAAGCAGCTGACTTCCAACGCCGCTGTTACCTATACCAAAAGCGCTGTCAATGAAAGCCGCTAGATAAAGAATGCGCTCAGCAAGCTCGATTTGAAGATTCTTTAAAAGGGGGTCAATTGTTGAGTTGCTCATGTTGTTTCCTCTGAAATCTATTTGACGCCATGTTATAAGATTTCCTTGGAATGTAAACAATAATTTTATTTAGAATTTCACCGAAATATATATTTTTGTATAAGACAGCATTTATGCGAAAACATGCTAGAATGAACTCACTTTCTTGATTGGACCACTGGGGGCGAGACATGAACTTAACAACACACGTACAGGTTAGGATGCAGCAGAGGGCGATTTCACCAGTTTTCATTGATTGGTTGGAGCAATTTGGCTCTGTTGAGCCTCAAGATGGCGCAGAGCTGATTTACTTCAGTCAACGCAGTTTAAGAAAGTTGGCCAGTTATACCGGGGGGCTTAGCGACAAGATTGATAAGTTGAAACACGTTTACCTGATCAGAGGCGGTAATGGCAGGATCATTACCGCAGGCTACAGAAACGAATCCATCAAACGCAAATAACAACTGAGGAGTGGACAAGATGAGGCTAATAACGATGTTGTGTACGGGGATTTCAAGCGCTGTTTTGTATGTTGCTATGCTGACCATGGTGATCATTAGCTTTACACACGATGTGATAGGTATCGCTTTGGGGAAAATTACCGAATTTTTTGACTACTACCTTGGCGACCAACTTCAGGTTTTTTTGAGGCTTTAAACGGCAAAAGTAATGATGTTCTTTGAATACACTTCTGAACAATCAAAAAAGTAAACAATTAATAATCGAGGCAAAAATGGCTATAGAAATAACTGAAGATGGCTTGTTAACCGAACTTTGGGTGATCAATAAAGAAAATAAACAAATATTTCCCCACTTAAAAAGCAAGCGAGGTGCCGTGGCGAAAGGCCTGGAAATCACGCTGACTGGAGATAAAGCAGATTATCATTTGATCGAACTGGATAAATTCATCGACCATATCGCTCAAGGGGATTTCAAGGACGTAGGGCGTGTTCGAATGAGGCCCAGAAATGGTGGTCAAAGCAATGGCTATGCGGTCAGGAAAGCTTCTATGAGCCAAAAACTGATTGCCGAAGTTGAAAAAAGAAGAAAACAAGCCGGCTACATAGGATAGGAAATAAAATGAATTGCTTACCAAAACATGGCCGAGTGCAATGCTCTGCTTGTTACGATACTAATCAAATAACATTCGATACGACTAAACAGACCGAAGGCAACTGGCGTATCACTGCCAATCCGCTCGCTTGGGGAAATCCCGAAGCTGAAATCGTTGTGCTTGGCTTTTCGAAAGGACCGACACAAACCGGCGCCTTGGCGAATACGCCTCATGATGAAATCGCTTATAAAGGAAGCCGATTGAATGTTGGGAAAATCCTCGCTCATGTTGGTTTAATGGAAAAAACTGACAACAGCACGCTCAAGATATTAGTTGACCAAGCGATTGCCGATAAAAATGGTCGATTTCACTTCAGTTCGTTCATTCGTTGCACAGTTGAACAGCATGACGTAAAAAACAAAAAATGGAAAGGCTCAGGAGGAGGCATGCTAGATAAATTTGTTGCCACAAATTTCGGAAAACGCGTATCGCAGCAATGTGCTTCAAATTTTCTTGGAAACCTTCCATCCCAAACGAAATTAGTCATCATGTTTGGGATGGGTACTAAACAAAATTATGTAAGAGAAGCATACAAATTATACCAACACGCCAGACCAGGGGCGTGGCGTTGGCTAAAAGATGGCATTTCATACACTGACAATAAAATTACTGTTGTGCATGTAGAGCACTTTGCCGCCCAGGGGGCTCTTATCCCAAACTGGCTAGGGGAAAACAAACATGAAAGAAGCCGGCTAGGCGAGTTGGCGAGGGAAAGTATCGAACATGCGCTGGAAAGCACGTAGGATGGGCTGAGGCACTTAGCCCTGTAATTGAGAGTTACCGCCAAACGCGAACGATGCGGTTCGTGCCTCACCGCATCCTACGGACTACTCGCCCCCTGCTGAGCCAATCTGGCCTGCAAGAGCCATTTGAATCGCGATAAGCGATATAGCCTTTGTTTGCCATGGTTTGCAGATAGCTTGATATGCGGCAATAAGCATGAGAAAAGAGCGATAGGGTCATGCAATCATGCATTACAACAGTAAACTGAAGGGCAGGTGTGGGTCCAATAACCGCCGCTCCGAACGTAAGTATCTGCGTCAGCTATGGGTCGGGTATTGCCGGCCAGACGAACCATATAAAATAATTAGCACCTTATTTTAGGTGCTAACTCGGTTTTTCGTTCGATTGTGCCCCAATTCAAATGCAATTTTACGTTTTACCAGAACCATTCCGTTTTTCTGCCACATAGGAGAAGAATTTTCGCCTCCCTACGCCGGTAATCTCACAAACCTCGGCGGCGGTTTTGTCCGAGTTTTCGTATAGGATTCTGGCATTCTCCAATTTTGCAGGGTCAGTTTTAGGTCTTCCACCCGTTTTGCCCCTCGATTTAGCAGACGAACGACCGGCAGCCGCCCGCTCAGCGCGAAGCTCACGCTCCATTTGGTGAATAGCACCCATCATCGACAAGAAACAACGACCAGTCGCCGTGGTGGTATCGATATTTTCGCGCAATGACACTAAATTAATTTGCCGCTGTTCCAGTACTTTTGCCGTTGTCAGTAAGTCCATCAAAGAGCGCGTCATGCGGCTTAATTCGCTGACAACCAAAGTATCGCCAGGGCGAGCATATTCTAAAAGCTGATCCCAGCCAGGTCGATCCATGTGCGAGCCGGTCATCTTGTCGGAAAATATTTTGCCGCACCCGGCTTTTTGCAACGCATCAATCTGAGAATCCAGATTTTGGCCGGTACTGCTGACTCGGGCATAACCGATTCGATGAAATGGCGTAGTAGTATTGGTTTGCATGGTGCAAAAAGTTAACACATAGTGGGGTTAAATGCATTATGATTTTGGCAAAGGTTTTTGCACTCAAAATTGAAGGAATTGAAATTGAAAAGGATCGGTGAACATAGAGTGCAAAAAGTGTACTTTCTGCACTCTCCGAAAAGCGGCGCCGAATGAATGTCAATTCGCGCCGCCTGTCTATCCTGACGAAAAGTGAAATCGATGATCTATACGGGTTGCCTCGTTTCAGCGATGACGACCGCAGTCTCTTCTTCGATTTAAGCGCGGTTGAACAGAAAGCCGTCGACGCCGTTTATGCCCGTTCATCGGCAGTCCATTTAATCCTTCAAATCGGGTATTTCAAGGCCAAGCAACAGTTTTTTGTTTACGTGCGGGAGGCCGTGCTCGACGACCTACACTATATTCTCCAGCGGTATTTCCCCGACCAGGCATTAGATAAGATCAAAACCCTTTCCAAGCCGACCCGGCTCGAACAGCAACAGATCATCCTCCAGTTATTCGACTATCGCCTATGCGACGGCGAGGCCAAGGCGGCACTGGAACAGAAAGCGCAGCGGGTCGCCATGCTGTCGACACAGCCGATTTACATCCTACGCGAAACCTTACAATACCTTACTAACCAACGCCTAATTGCTCCTGGCTACACTTATCTACAGGACATGGTGAGCCGAGTAGTGACTGGCGAACGTCGGCGGATTACGGACTTACTGAAAAAAGCCATGACGCCGGATGTCGACAAGCAGCTCGAAGCCTTGCTTGAGTCCGAGGAAGGCATGTATCGCATCAGCCTACTCAAACACGAGCCTAAGGATTTCAGTTACCGCGAGTTACGACAGGAGGTTGACCGCCGCAACTTTTTTCAGCCGCTGTATGAATTCGGGCAAAGCTTTCTGGGTACTGCCGGCCTGTCCAATGAGAGTATAAAATACTATGCATCATTGGTTCCGTTCTACTCCGTCTACAAGCTGCGGCGCATGGCGGAACCCACAACACGCCTGTATTTGCTGTGTTTCGCCTTTCATCGCTTTCGGCAAATCAACGATAATTTGATCGAAGCCCTGATTTGTCTCATTGGCCAATACGAGAAACAAGCCAAACTTGCCGCCGACGAGGCCATGCAGCAAGCCATCAACGAGGCCGGCGCGAATCTAAAGGCGGCAGGCCAAGTTCTGGAACTGTTCATCGACAATTCAATCCCTGACGAAACACCGTTTGCGGCCATCAAGGAAAAGGCTTTCGAGCTACTCAACATCGAGAGCTTTCCAGTCGTATCCGGTTTTATGCGTAACATCGAATTCGATAAAACCGCTTTTGAATGGTCGTATTACGGCACGCTACGGCACAAATTCAAGCTCAATTTACGACATTTGTTCTGTAACCTCGATTTCGTCTGCCTGGTGTCGGATGAACCACTGTTGGAATCCATTTTGTTTCTACAGGAGCTGCTGCGCCAGGGCAAGACACCACGACAAATGAACCCGGCCAACTTCCCGACCGGAATCATCGCAAAGAATTTGCAACGGTATTTATATACCCGGACGGAAGAACAAAAAAAGAAAACCCTAGAGGTTGATCGCTATGAGTTCCTGGTATACCGCGAGCTACGGAAGGCGCTTGAAGCCTGTGACGTATTTGTTCGGGACAGTAATGAATTTCGCAGCTTTGATGACGACCTGATCAACACCGAGCGCTGGAATAAGGATAGAGACGCGATATTGCAAGAAATCGGCGCACCGATTCTGTTGACACCAATCCAGGATACGTTAGCCGCGCTCAAGCGGGAACTGGAAGCCAAGTACAAATCAGTTAACCAGCGCATTGAAAGCGGCGACAATAAACATATCAAAATCACCGGTAGCGGGGACAAGCTTCGCTGGACGTTGGTTTATCCCTCCGAGGAAGAGCCAACCAACAGTCCTTTCTATGCTCAATTGCCAAGTATCGGCGTGGCTGACCTGCTTTGGTTTGTCGCTGAAAGAACAGGATTCCTGAAGTCATTTGCCCACGTTTTGGAGCGCTACGTCAAACAAGATGCCGATCCGAAACCGATCCTGGCGTGTATCGTTGCCCTGGGTACCAATATGGGCTTATGGAAAATGGCGGAAGTCTCGGGGCTTAGTCATTCTGCGTTGCTGACGACGGCTCGAAATTTCCTGCGGGCGGAAACGCTGCATGCAGCGAATGACGCCATTTCCAACGCTACGGCTGCGTTACCCGTTTTCCAAGCGTACGACATCCACCACCAGAAGCATTCTAGCAGTGACGGCCAGCATATAGTCACGCAGATCGACACGATCAATGCCCGACACTCCAGCAAGTTTTTCGCGCTAAAGAAAGGCGTAAACTCCATTACCTTGGCCATGAATCATGTCCCAATTAATGCCAGGATTATCGGTGCGCACGAACACGAATCACATTTCGTGTTCGACATCCTGTACAACAATACAACGGTGATCAAGCCGGAAAGGCATTCGACGGACACGCATGGCACCAATCAAGTGAATTTCTTTATCTTGCGCGTCTTCGGCTACCAATTTTCGCCACGATATCGTGACCTGCATAAAAAGATCGATAGCCTAGTTGGGTTCCAGCACCCAAGCCGTTATGGCGATGCCTTGTTTAAGCCATCGCGTAAGGCCTTTGATACCTTAATATGCAAGGAGTGGTCGAATATCCAGCGCATTCTGGCTTCGCTTGCACAAAAAGATGTGACTCAAGCAACCATCGTGCGTAAGCTCGCCAGTTATAAGCGGCAGAACCAGACCAAGAAGGCACTATGGGAATTGGACAATATTTATCGGTCACTTCATATCCTTGATTTCATCGATGACCCGATACTCAGACAGCGCATCCAAAAGGCGCTTAATCGCGGCGAGGCGTATCATCGCATGCGACGAGCCATTTCCTATGTCAATGCCGGCAAATTCCGGGTAAAAACCGAAGCGGAGCAGCAAATCTGGAACGATTGTTCCCGGCTTATTGCCAACGCCATCATTCATTACAACACGCTGATCTTGTCGCGGGTGTATGAGCAAAAACTGGCAGCCGACGACCAGGATGCTATCGAGATCATTAAAGGTACTTCGCCCGTCGCCTGGCAAAATGTGAATCTGATCGGTAAGTTTGAATTTACGGAAGAAAACGCCAAGGTTGACATCGATGCGTTGGCGGCACGATATAACGATCCTGATTTCTGGCGTAAGTTTGTGGAAGAAGCTAGCGACCTTTAACATTAGCTATTGCTAATTTTTACCTTTTCGAGGGGATGGGCAAAAATAGCCTATAACGAAATGGGGCAAGAAACAGTCTTTGCACTATGCTGAGTTGCTTGAAACCCGGTTTCGTGAGATCGCGGCCCGGAACGCCTATTCCCGTCCCTTCTCGAAACTGTATCCCCAAATTTTGGTGAGCCGATGCGAGCACCACTATATTTTTTATGTCCATCCAAAGGCAAAGCCGCCTCGGATTATTGCAGTTTTGCATGAGCGGATGGAGATGTTAGCCAGACTTAAAAATCGACTTGGTGGATAGGTTCCCCCCAAATGACTTCCCTTAACGGTATTACGGACAGATTTACCGGACACGCAAGACTTTGTTTTTATAAGGAGATCATGTTGTCCGGAAAATCCAGATTTTCCGGACATTCGCAAAACTCAATTGGGATAGAGGTTTTCGGAGATCCCGTTTCAAGAGACAGTTTTAAGAATAGCATAGCTATAAAAAAGGCTGAAAAATCAGCCCTACCTGTAGTTTCTTGATTTCATAATCGCAATTTCTTGCACTTATCCGCCTTTTATATCTCAGATTAACTGATTTATAAATCCAGTTTTTCTGACATTAATCGCAGCTATCTTTTAGTGAGGTATTCATCGAATAATGTAACAACAACAGTGATGACTCAGCAATGCACCGAAAGTTTACGCCTCGTCACTGCTCAAAATCCTATGAAACAATCCTGTCGTGTCGGGTAAGGAAAAGGCATTGCTGCCTTTTCCTCCCCTAAGAACCGGACGTGAGATTTTCACCTCATCCGGCTCAAGCCTCTACTAAGGCACCATTATGGCACCCAGTTTCACTACTAAATTTAGGCGTTGTATTGATGTTACCCTAGCAATAGAGATGGTGCATCTGGAAGTTGCTTGCAGCATTTGTCCCGCCATCAACTTTTTTCACAATCATTCTAACCCCCCAAGGAGGGTTCCGTTTGATCGGTTGCTTACAGTCAGGACATAAGCGGTCTTGCTTCAACCAAATACGGTATAGCTTCCTTCGACCTTTAGATGTGTTCAGCATTTTCTTACCCCATCGGAGCTCGAAATACTGCGCCCATTTCAGGTCGTATGGATTAGCAACTGATTTGATTTTGACATGCCGTTGTATTGGCGTATCAGACTCTCTAAATAAAACTAATTCCTTTTGCTTTCCATCTTTACACTCTTCTTTGGCGGTGAATACCCAATTTCGGGTGCCTCTGGATTTAAAGTATTTATCTTTAATCCATTTGTTGCCCTTGTTCGGATGCCTTCTTACCGCCCATTGCCATAGCATTGACCAGACTTCGTGATCCACACGAGCAAAAATTTCCTTGGCGACGATATGCCGGTGATAATTTGCCCACCCGCGTAAAATTGGGTTGAGCATTTTTATCAGGTTGGCGTGCTTCGCCGTTTTGTTGCCTTTGATAACTTCACGGATTTTGTCAAGATGTGCCTTGACATTCGTATTCGACGGCTTTATCAGTAACTTGCCGTTGTATTTGCGAACGTTCCATCCGAGAAAGTCAAACCCTTCCTTGATGTGTGTTATTTTGGTTTTTTCCAGCGATAGGGTTAACCCACGTACCGCCAGAAATTCAACCACTGCGGGTTTGATTTCATTTTCCAGCCATTCTTTTGAATCACCTGTGATAATGAAGTCGTCCGCATAACGCACCATGTTCATTTTCGGCGAGGGATGTTTGCCCTTTGGAAACTTTGCCAATAGCATTGCTTCCAAGCCGTCCAGTGTCATGTTTGCTAGCGCCGGACTGATAATACCCCCTTGCGGAGTTCCGGCCTCTGTAGGGAAGCGTTCGTTGTGTAACACGTATCCTGCCTTGAGCCATTTCTGTAGAATCGACTTGTCCGTGGGAACATGATTGATCATCCAGTCGTGGCTGATATTGTCAAAACAGCCTTTGATGTCGGCCTCCAGCACCCATTCTGCTGCATTCTTCTTAGCCAGCACAATGAAACATTGCTCTCCCGCATCGGCGGTTGAGCGCTCTGGCCTAAACCCATAAGAGTTTGGGTCAGCTAGAGTTTCCGCGCTGGGTTCCAATGCCAGCAAATAAAGCGCTTGCATGGCGCGGTCTTTCATTGTTGGGATGCCAAGCGGCCTTGTCTTGCCATTTTTCTTCGGAATTAGAACTCGCCGAAGTGGAGACGGCGAATAACCCCGCCGCTTCATTGACGCTATCGCTTTGATCTTTGCTGCCGGTGTCTTCCAAGTTGATTTGTCAACACCGGGAGTGTTTTTGCCTTGATTTTCAGTCACCCGTTTTACGGCTAATGCTCTGCCGCTAAACGAGTGGGTCAGCAGCCATTGCAGGGCTTTCACCTTGTTATGTCTACCTTCCTGTGTGGCCTTCACAATACGCGCTTGCAGCCTCCTGACTTGACGATGAACATCGGCCCAATTGATGCCGTGCCATGTCGCGCCTGAAGGCGCACACGCCAATGTTGCAGCGTTCATTTGCTTTCCTTCTGTTAAAGAGGTTCTACTAACTCTCTTGTGACGAGAGACCATAAGGAAGTCTGCCCGCTTTCGCGTGGGGTGACGTTTAAACCCCTATCCGCCCGATTACAGGGCGGCATTCGCTTTTTTCCTCATTCCTTTGCCCGCACCTCCATCGGCGTCCCTTGCGGTTCGCTTGCCCGATGTTCCAGGCGGAGATACGGGTTTACCGTGTTTCATAGCTATTACACGGATAGCGTAGACCCTGTCTATTCCCCGGTGATGTTTTATCCCTGTGCCCGTAAAACAAAGACGAGCATCCAATCACACACCATTTTTGGTCCTAGCCTGCCAGCATCTTTGGCTAGATTGCGTTGACGAGGTTTATCAACAGTTCACATATGTTGGTCATACTATCCAGCCTAGCGCCCCTGCCGCCTAATGCTGGCAGCATTGGAATCACCTCGCGGCTTTTCCTCCTCTTACGAGGGGCTTCATTGTCCCGATGGCTTCAAACCAAGCCGTTACCAGCTTCGCCTGCATCGGTAGGCTATCGTTGAGGGAACAACGAGTCTCTCTGCCTCTTTCGAGTTGAGACAATAACGGTTATAACTTCACGTCGCACTTGTTTAAACTCAC
>CAWKEY010000074.1:0-4075 GCA_963848675.1 uncultured Gammaproteobacteria bacterium | reverse complement strand
GAATAAGATAAAGTTGTTATTGAAATGACACTGAAGGCTTACAAAAAACACTATAAGCGAGTAGCCGCATCACGATTACAGTTTCCCTTTGGAGTTGAAGCCACGGTTTTTAGTATCAGGGGCATCGGCAAGCACTCGAACCTCCAGTGGCCGGCTGCTATCAATATGAACATCCCGTTGCGGAAAGGCAATCACGATACCATGCTCGTTCAGGGTCTTGTGGATCATATAACGCAGGTCGCTGGCGATAACTTTCCAGGACACATCACGCTTGAGTTCGATCCAGGTATACAAGCCGAAGAGCAATGCGTCGCTGCCGAAATCCTCAAATAACACAAAGGGCTCGGGTTCGTCGAGAGTCATTCCGTGGTGATCGGCAGCTTCAAGGAGCAGTCTGCGCACCTCTTTTACTGGCGAGCCATAAGCAACGCCGATATTGACCACGATGCGTACCATTTGATCATTCAGCGTCCAGTTGGTGACGTTCTGTTCAATGAAGGTGCTGTTAGGAATCAGCGTCTCAATACCGTTTGCCTCGAGAATTTTCGAACTGCGCACCCCGATGTCCGTAATGCGGCCACGGATACCGCCGACTTCGACCATATCCCCGGGTCGAAAAGGGCGCTCCATCAATAACATAAGGCCGCTGATCAAATTCTTGAGCAGGTTCTGCATGCCAAAGCCTGCACCGATAGCCACCGCGCCACCCATGAAGGCGAAGATGGTCAATGGAATCATGGCCACCGACATACTCACTACCACCAGGATCATGACTTCGGTAAACATTATCCAGCGCCGCGCGATCCGGGCAAGGCTCTCGTCCATGCCGAAACGCATCACCATGATGCGTTCGATTAGATTTGCCAATCGGCTTGCAATCAGGCACCCAAATACCAGTATCGCTAAAGCCCTCAAAACCTTATTAACGCTGATACTGCGTTTGCCGCTGATTTGCTGGCCATCAACCTCGATGGTGTCTTGGGCTGCGAAGATTTCAAACGTCCAAACCTGAGATAAAAAGTCGCGGGCCGTAAACAGTGCTTCATTCAGGTAGCCGGTGAATGAGGTAACCTGGAACCTTGCGTCCAGTTCTTCCTTGCTGCGCTCCAGCAAGTTTTTAGTGGATTCAATTGCCCCCAACAGCCGTGAATAGGAAACCACCTGATCAAGATAAAGATTCCTTAACTCATCCCTCAAGGCATATGACTCGGTAACTGTTGCGCCGGCATCGAGCGCCTTAACAGCCTGGTCGTTGACCCGTGCAAGCACGCGTTGACGAAGCTGATTGACATAATCGTGAACAGTTGCCAGATATAGCTGATTTTTGGCAATCTTGTCATACGCCTCTCTGGCTTTTTCGCGTTCGTTCACCTTGGCATAAACCCAGCGAAAATTCCAAATATCCCGCTTCAGATCCAGATAACTCAAGATCCTGCTAAGCATTAGCAATTTAATGTCAGCATTCTCCCGTTGCGCATGGCGTAACTGTTCGATCTCTGCAGGCTCTGTGATTTGCGGCTGTGTTGCTTTACCTGCGATAACCGGTGCCGGCCTTCCCTGTTTGAGAGCTTCGAACTCGGATATCGCCTTATTAAGCTCGACGAGAATATATTGTCTGTTAATGTCGATATTTTTGAGTGCCTGATCGAGGTCTTGCTGCGTCAACTCCACATTTTCGGATGCCACACCAAGCTGTTTAGTAGCCAGCTGCAAGCTTGCCCTGGTTCCCAGCAACTCTTCGTTTATCGCTTGCTTTTCAATCTGAAAACTTATGGCACGCGCCACATCCATCTGATTTTGCAGTAACAACAAATCGCGATCCCTACTCAGAAGGGCTTGCTGGTCAGGTGAATTATTAGCCCGCTCTATCGCTTCGTCAGCCTGTCTAAGCGTGACTGCGGAATTCTCGACGGTATTTACCAGCAGTAGTCCCGTCTTATCAACCGCATCGATCCAGGAAGCAAGCTCATCCTTGCGCCTGCTGAGTGCTCGAACAGACTCCTTAAGCGCATCTGTCCTGAGAAAGGGATAGGCGGTCTGCTCACTGAATCCGGACCATTCGACAGCTAATTTTTCCAGTTCGATGCGGCGCTTCTGACCCGCCTGCAAATTTTTGAGGCGAGAAAGCTGCCCCTCATACATATAAGCCAACTGCTTGAGATATAACCGGCGTTTAGCCAGGTTGTCTACGCCAGCCTCAGTCGAAGGCGCCCCGGTTTCTTCCTCCGGCGGCAGGAGAGCGAGCTTCTCGTTGGTTTCGGCAAGTTTTTTCTTGATATCCTGGGCAAGCGCGGCGGGATTGATTCCGGACTTTACCGTGGCGGGCTTGCCGGAGGATTGTTTCGTTATTCCACTCATAAGGGGAGATGAAGGCGCTGCCGAAGCCTGGGTCAAGGCTATCCCAAGCATCATCAGCAGGCTCATGAGAATCCGGAATACTCCAGAATTTATCGGTCTATACCCGGGATGCCTGTGCACGATGCGGTACTGTTTTAGTGTTTGAAGCATTTTAATAGCCTGATAAAAAAGAGGACTGTAAGTAATGCGCACGAAATAAGTTGAACAAGTGTAGGTGTGAATGAATTCGCACAGTGCCGATAATTCCGCACCTGCGCAAAAAATTGTTTCTCAGAGTTGCGCAATTTATTTGATACGCGTTCCTAAGTGGCTTTGCTGCCCACTGGGGCACGCGGCCGGGAGGTATGCCAGTGAAAGCCATAATGCATCGCTAAAGAAGACCTGGTTCAACGCACGGGTAAGGTTAATGTGGGCCCGGCTGATTTGGTGGCACCGGCTTGCAGACGGAACAACTGGGTCAGAAGCATAAAGCTTGACTTCGATTCCAGGTCGTTATCGGCCAGGTAAAACCATTGACCACGATACGGTATCGAGACAAAAGCCAGTTCCGGCTGCTTTTCGCTTTGGCGGATGTGAAAGAAGCTCCCCCCTGCGGTTTTGCCCCAGTCAAATTCGGATCCGTCCTGGTTTCGGGTAACCGTCACTTAACCTGAGGCCTTGTGAGATTCTGGTACGTCTACATGGTGAGACAGATAGAAAAAAATACTCATGAGCGAGCGGCTTCGTATCGAGATGGTGTCGTCCCGGTTTTGGCGAAAGTCGCTGTTGACACGATAGACCTCACGATTCTGATCGAGTCCGAGCAGTTGTTTGATTTCCCGGATCGCGTCATGGTACAAAGGGGACGATTTGATTTCCAGTTGCATCTCCTTGGTGTCTGGATCAATTCTTGGGATTATAAGGTCTTCGCTCGTCACCTGATCAAAGAGTTGTAACAACCGATTGAATTGATCGATGCGCTTCGGAGAAAATTTGGGGGTTGGTCCTGAGGCGACTGACGCATTCTCAAGTCCATTGATGCGTTCCACGCAAAGACCCTGCACCCGTCGAACGCTCCATCCCGATCCGGCGAGTGCAAACACGTCTTCAATAGCAATAGGCCTGAGCACGCTCTTGACAAAGCTCTCACCCTGAAGTGGCGCGTAGGCAATCGTCGGTGCGGTGGTATATGCCCCGCCCGCATTAAACTGCAGAATATCAGCGCCGCCGCTGCTTAAATCAAAGGCAGATTGATCCAAACCTGCGGCCAGGTCCAACTTTAAGGAAGCGGTTACACTGACCACATCCAGAAAGAACACCGGATCCCGGTAGTGCAAGCGGACAATGTTTTGTATGAACTGCTCACTTTGGCTATCAACAATAGCTGCGTTGTATAGCGGATAGGTGCCCCTGAGTCCATCGGGTCCAAAGGAATGACATCCTGTGCTCAGGATTGCCATGTTCAGGAGCAAGAGTGGTTTGGCACATGGAATTGAAGTGTTAGCGGGAATATTCGCTAAAACCCGCGAAAGAAATAAGCTAGGCAAGAAAAACCTCTTTGAGTTCTATGGTTTCAGCCAGGATGAGCACTGCGCACCAGCATCCGTAGCCTTTGATGTGTTGGGCTGCGCTAGCGCCCGGTACACTGTTCCGTTGCTCCTGCATACCATAGTGACGAGCGGCGGGAGCGATTGGTGAAAGAAAGCATGGATAGCCCTGTTGTTATTAATGTTTCACC
>CAWKEY010000073.1:0-9885 GCA_963848675.1 uncultured Gammaproteobacteria bacterium | reverse complement strand
GCCCGAAAAAAACTGGAAATTCAGTCTTGCCGACATTGAGGAGAGGAAATTCTGGAATCAGTACATGCAGGCCTATGAGGCGTGCCTGAGTGCAACCAGTACAAAAAACGCACCCTGGTATGTGGTCCCCGCCGACGACAAGAAGAACGCCCGGCTGATTATTTCCGAGATTATTCTCGATACTTTCAAGGCGCTTAAAATGAGCTACCCAGAGACCTCCTCAAAACGCGAGCAGGAATTGCTGTCGATCCGCAAGCAGTTGATGAAGGAAGGTCAAAGTAGTGACTAAGTTTGGCAAATTTATCATCAGGTAGAACATCTGTAAACCAGTGTCTCATCACCTGAACGCGAAATACAACAAAAGGAAAACGGTTATGACATTAAATCCACAACTCACGAAACCTTTGTCATAGCAAAAGAAAGTTGAATCTCCATTATGAAACCCAACAGAGAAAGGAGAATACCCATTATGACACCCAAGACGGACCAGCCCAAGGCTCCCGAATCGAAGCCCGATTCGAAAGACGATCTAAAATCCCTTCCCATGCCGGAACTACAGGCAAAATTGAAGTCGTCGCCGGATGGCCTCAGTCAAACCGAGGCGCAGAAACGGCTGACCCAATATGGGCCTAATGAGATTGAAGAAAAGAAAACCAATGCCTTCCTGATATTCCTCAGCTACTTTTGGGGGCCGATTCCGTGGATGATCGAAGCAGCCGTGATCCTTTCGGCGGTAGCCCGGCATTGGCCGGACTTTGGCATCATCCTTACGCTGCTTCTAGCCAACGCTGTGGTTGGATTTTGGGAAGAGCATCAGGCGGGCAACGCCATCGCTGCGCTGAAGGCCAAGCTGGCGGTCAAGGCTCAGGTGAAACGTGATGGGAAGTGGATCAACCCGGAGGCTTGCGAGTTGGTGCCAGGTGACGTCATCCACCTGCGTCTGGGCGACATCGTGCCGGCGGATGCGCGCTTGCTGGAGGGCGACGCGGTGGAGGTTGATCAGTCCGCACTGACAGGAGAGTCGTTGCCCGCCAAGCGAAAACCCGGCGAGACGGTATTTTCGGGCTCGATCATCCGCACAGGTGAAATCGACGCGCTCGTGTACGCCACGGGACGGAACACTTACTTCGGCAAGACCGCGCAACTGGTGCAGGAGGCGCAGACAGTCAGCCACTTTCAACGTGCGGTGTTGAAGATCGGCAATTACTTGATCATACTTGCTGTGGTTTTGGTGGCGGTAATTATTACCGTCGCGCTGTTCCGCGGCGACCCAATCCTAAACACTCTTCAGTTCGCCTTAGTGCTGACGGTGGCCGCGATTCCCGTGGCAATGCCCACGGTGTTGTCGGTGACCATGGCGGTCGGCGCACGCCTGCTGGCCAAAAAACAGGCGATTGTGACCCGCTTGGCGGCCATCGAGGAATTGGCGGGCGTGGACGTGCTGTGCGCGGACAAGACCGGTACCCTGACCCAAAATAAACTGACGCTGGGCGATCCGTTCAGCGTGACCGGCATCCCAGCCGATCAAGTCATCCTTAACGCGGCGCTGGCGTCGCGCTCAGACAACCAGGACACCATCGACTTGGCCGTGCTGGGCGGCCTAAAAAATGATCAAGCCTTGAAAGACTATCAGGTGCTTCATTTCCAGGCGTTCGATCCGGTGCATAAGCGCACCGAAGCCACCGTCAAGGGCCCGGACGGAAAGGAGTTCAAAGTGACCAAGGGTGCGCCGCAGGTGATCCTGGAGTTGGCGTCCAACACTGATGAGGTGAAGCCTTCTGTCGAGAAAGCAGTCAATGACTTTGCTGCGCGCGGCTTTCGTTCGTTGGGCGTGGCTCGGGCCGATCAGGCAGGCCAATGGCAGTTTCTAGGCGTATTGCCTTTGTTCGACCCGCCCAGGGAAGAAGCCAAGGCAACCATCGCGACCGCGCGCGAGATGGGTGTAAAGATCAAAATGGTGACGGGCGATGCCCTGGCGATTGCCAGGGAAACCGCGGGGAAATTGGGAATGGGTGCAAATATCCTAAATGCCGGCGGCTTCGGCGACACCAAGCATCACGAGACGGCGCAGCTGGCTGAGTCCATCGAAAAAGCCGATGGCTTCGCCCAGGTGTTCCCCGAACACAAGTTCCACATTATTGATGTCTTGCAAAAACGCGGCCACATTGTCGGCATGACAGGCGACGGGGTGAACGACGCCCCCGCGCTGAAGAAGGCCGACTGCGGCATCGCCGTTTCCGGCGCGACGGACGCGGCGCGCGCGGCGGCAGACATCGTGTTGATGACGACCGGGCTGTCGGTGATCATCGACGCGATCACGGAAAGCCGGAAAATTTTCCAGCGCATGAACAGCTATGCGATTTACCGCATCACCGAGACGCTGCGCGTGTTGTTGTTCATGACCTTGTCGATACTGGTGTTCAACTTTTACCCGGTGACCGCAGTGATGATCGTGATGCTGGCGCTGCTCAACGACGGGGCGATCCTGTCCATTGCCTATGACAACGTGCATTACAAAGACAAGCCAGAGTCCTGGAACATGCACATGGTATTGGGGATATCCACGGTGCTGGGCATTATCGGAGTCGTCGCTGCCTTCGGTTTGTTTTATCTCGGTGAGCGCGTTTTTCACCTTGACCGAGCGCACATCCAGACGCTGATGTATTTGAAACTGTCCGTGGCGGGACATCTGACGATTTTTCTGACGCGCACACGCGGCCCGTTCTGGTCCATCCGCCCCGCGCCGATTTTATGGATAGCCGTACTCGGCACTCAAATCGTGGCGACATTGATTGCGGTATATGGAGTGTTTATGACACCCCTCGGCTGGGACTGGGCAGCGTTCGTCTGGGGCTATGCGCTGGTGTGGTTCCTGGTGAATGACCGAGTGAAATTGCTTGCCTATCGGGTGTTTGATCCAATGGCCGCGCCGCTGTTAGAGAGAAAACCTATTGTGACAACAACATCGCAGATCGGCAAGAGAGCCTATGAGTTGTACGAACAACGGGGCTGCCAGGATGGTTTTGATCTTCAAGATTGGGCTCATGCTGAGAGGGAGATTAGGCAGCATAAACAACCATGAATTGAAACTATGTCAAAGGTAACCCTTAAGGAAACTCCGAATACGTCCAATATTTTGGACAGGGCGAACAGCAGGTTTAACTGTTGGGCGTTCTTGAACATCCCCCGGTAACGCACCTTGGTATAGCCGAATGTCGTTTGACAATGCGGAACGGATGTTCGACCTTGACTCTCAGTGACGCCAGCATGCGGTTTAGTACCGCGTGTTCGGCGGGTAAGTTTTCGCTCTTCTTGCGTTTGAAGGGCATGCCCCAGACCGGTTGTTCTTCGCTATGTTCTGCTTCCAGATTGCGGTCGGTGCGAGTATAAGCGCGATCACCCAGGACTATCCGCTCCTCGCCATGTATTAAAGCGTCGGTCATGCCGCCATCGGCAACCAACCTGGCCTCGACGATCGTACCCCGGCGGAGCAGCAAAGCTTGCTCAGCCAGTTGAGCCGCCGTTTCATCAAACAAGCTTTGCGCCAGACCATGGGTTAACAGCAGGCGGCGAAAATTGACGATGGTTGTTTCATCCAGCATGGCGTCCTCGCCGTCATCCAGTCCTGCAAAGTCACGGAGCAGCGATATCTCGTGCAGCGCTTCTTCCATGGCGGGATCAAAATAACCGAACAACGGTTACATGAGATGAATCTGCAGCATGGTCACCAGCGCGAATGTCCGACAGCCTCGCCCCAATACCGGATAATGCGGCGCGATTCGCTCTGTCCACAACTTCTATGGAACGACCTGTTGCATTTCGTGAAGGAATTATTGCCGACGGGTTTGCTTCGGCTTCTTGATAAAGACTGGGGCAAAAAGTCCAAGTTATTTCATGGCTCATGGCATCCTTCGGCTACGGTATTTGTTTGCTATTTTACCGGAGTAGTAAACTTATTCAGAGCTTCCTTAAGGCAGATTGTGAGCAGAACCATGGCGGAACCTAAACAGCGCTGTCGTGTTCTCCCCATCCATCGAAACAATCCTCTTTACGGTTAAATCTTTAGAGTTAGGCGAGGACATTTTGTAGTGATGGCGTAAATGACATAAAACGTTCGCCATTTTCCGCAAGCGGGCTGAAACCAGTCGTTCAAATCTCCAATTTTTCGGTCAACTGAATGACAGAAAATGGCCGTTTTTGCCCGTGACAAGTAACCCTAACCCATATTTAACACATGCAATTAATATCCATTTAAAAATAACATGTTGTGTTATAAAAAATCTTCGTGTGGCACTACACTTTGAAAAATAGCGTCTAGTCTCAGTGTTTTAGACGATGGTTTTGCTGATACCTCCGGGCGCTGGGTTCTCTTTTAAGGCACGATAAATAGCCATTTGCTCCGGTTCCGCACGGGTGGCTTTGCGCACATGCAAGGCTTTACCATCGGCACGACGGAAACTGGCGGTTACCCGGCATTGACTGCGCATGATTTCCCGTAATGTGCGCCAACTACCGTTGGCATCAATAGCGCTCTCTTGTAGACGGCGGCGAATAAGTTGGACAAACTGATAGGCCAATACGGTGATGAACAAGTGACTGTCAGCCCGCTCTTCTTTACTATGAAAGATAGGCCGAAAACCCAGATCACTTTTAAAACAGCGAAACACGGCTTCAAGGTCAGTGAGCATCATATAAGTGCGCCATAGCTGTTCTTCCGGCCATTGGCATTGGTTACTGCGCAGGCAATAGACACCTGGGAGATCAACATAAGAACCCGGCACACTGTGTTTTTGCCAGGTGATGCTTAGCGCTTTTTCACCGCTGTCATCGGTTTGCAAGTCGATTTGATAATGCTGACCGATGCCATGATGCTTTTCTTTCAAGCGGCCGATACGCTCCCATAATTTATCCGGGCGTTTTTCGGTGCGGGGGCGTTGCAACCCTGCGTTTAAGGCGTTAAGTCCGGCTTCAAAACGGCTGGCGAAGCGTTCCGCCATGGCCCGTTCCTTTTGTTCGCGGCCGGATGAATGGCAATAAAGCCGCACTTCTTGGCCGTCTTCGGCGACGACTTTTTGGCAGCGTACCGTTTCCTGGGCAGCAGTTTCAACCGAGATGGCGGCATCCGCATCAAATTGACGTGCGCGTTCGCGACTGACGACCAGATAACCATAGCCTTTTGTGCGCAGCCATTGAATATTGGCCTCTGTAGCAATTCCGGCATCCATCACCACCAAGGCGCCCTGTGGCGCACCCAGATTTTGCAGCATGGTTTCCAGCGTACCCGCTTCGCTGACATTACCGGCAAAGGTCTGTGAACGGCGCACAAAGCCGCTGCCGTCCAAGACTAAACCCAGCGTCACCAGCGGACAATCCGTGCGCTTTTCTTTTGAGCGTCCACGCCGGGCTTTGGTATTGTGCGGTACTTCGCCTTCGAAATAGGTATTGGTGAGATCGTAGAGGGTGATGGTGGTGGAAAAACCAAACAAATCCGTAAGTCGCGTGAATAAGGTCTGTTCGATTTGGGTGCTGTGTTTCCACAAGGTATCTGCCGCCCGGTACATTGTCATCAAGGGCAGGCTTTCATAGTCAACGTCCATTAATTCGCCCAGTGCGCTTTGCTTCATCAGCCAGTTGTGGGTGGCTAACTCCGAACCCACACCGGCCATACGCCCGATAATGGCACCCACTATCGCGGCTATGTGCGCGCCATTGATGCCCAGGTGAGCCAGCAAGTCGAGGAAATTCAATTGTTGCATGGCCCAAAGTCCTAACTGTTCCACGCCGACGGTTCTGGGCCGGGTCAATTCCAGGGAGTCCACATCGACGGTTTGCAGATCGGTTGGTGCACTCACTATGGATTCTACACGCGCGACTGACGACTCAGCAGGCGTTGAAGGACCCTCATCCGCTATCGGTGTGGTGCTGACGACCGCCCGTTGCGCTATGAGCTGAGCGGCAAAGCGTTGCGCCGCCTTGTCAACGGCAGCCGGCAATTCGAGTGGTAATAGCTCAGTCTGGTGGCTCAGCAATTGCTCAATCCGCACACAAAGCGAAGCCCACAAATCTTGATCAACAGCGAAATGCCTACCCAAATTTAATAGGGTTATCTGACGCGGTTTTCCATCCACGCGTTGGCTAGCCACCAAGCGATAGGTGTAATAGCGTTCGCCCGTGGACGAGTTATTGGTATGCGTTCGACGGATATACATGACGCAAAAAAATAGCGCAGTCTGGAAAAATATGCAATAGGCAGACATAACTATTATGGCCCTACAAAACACAAATAACACTAAAGATTAGCTGCCTATAGTAAAAATCAATAACTTAGACAAGCCTCTCAGCTTGATTTTGAGTAAATTGAGGGGCGTGGTGTTAAATATGGGCTAAGTTGCTATTTTAGTACGCTTAAGATTCTCAAATCTGACCTAAATACAGGGCCTTGAGCCGCAGTGGAAATGACTTGCCGGTTACTCCTCAAGCCAGTGTGTATGGGCGGCGCTACCGCCAAGTCGCCGGGCAAGCCGTTTAATGTCATCGATACCGAACCGACGCAAGGAAGGTTGTCGTTTCCCATTCGCATCGGCAGCATCACAGGCCAAGTTCCACGCCTGTCCACGCTCCCGGCGCAGCGCCGTCAATCCCTCAATCAGCAGCTTGCGTTCATCGTCGCTTAAACCGGCTACAGGTTCAGGTTTGCTCATAACATTTACCTCCAAGTCAGCACCGAAGAACATGAGGAATGAGTCTCCGCCGATGGGTAGCCAGACGCAGTTGCCCGCGCCCAGCCCCCTCAGAACTGTACGTGCGAGTTTCCCCGCATACAGCTCAAGCCTCTTCAAAGGCATCTTTCGACACCCGGTTACATAACGATTTTCGGCATACTGATGATTTATGGCAACTGAGATGGTGCATGTAAAGATTGCTTGCCGCATCCGTCCCGCCATCAACTTTTTTCACATAATAGTGAGCATCCCAAGGCGTGAGCTTTGTGATGGGCTTCTGACAGGCTGAACACAGGCGATCTTGCCTTAGCCAGACCCGATAAAGTTTCGACCGACCTCTCTATGATTTCAGCATTTTCTTGCCCCACCGGGACTCAAAATACTGCGCCCATTTAGGGTCGTGCGGATTGGCGTCTGCTTTGATCTTGACATGCCGCTGTATTGGCGTGTCCGATTCCAGGACCAAGTTAAGCTCTCTTAGCGTTCCATCTTCTTTTTTTTCTGTAGTTGAGAATACCCAGTTCCGGGAGCCTCTGGTTTTAAAATACCTTTGTTTAACCCAGCGGGCTCCTTTCTCTGGATGCCTCCTTATCGCCCATTGCCATAGCATTGACCAGACAGTGGTATCAACCCGAGCAAAGGTTTTTTTAGCGACTACATGGCTGTGATAATTCGCCCATCCTCGCAAAATAGGATTAAGCAGCCTTATCAGATTTGCCTGTTTAGCCGTCTTGTTGGCCTTGATGACTTCCCTGATTTTGTCAAGATGACCTTTGACGTTTGCTTTCGACGGCTTTATCAACAGCTTGCCGTTGTACTTGCGCATGTTCCAACCAAGGAAGTCGAATCCATTCGTGATGTTCGTTATTTTGGTTTTCTCCGGCGACAGGACTAGTCCACGTTCCGCCAGAAACTCTACCACTGCGGGTTTGACTTCCTGTTCCAGCCATTCTTTCGAGTTGCCGGTAATAATGAGTCGAGTCACCCGAGGGAACCGCCCCCTCAGGTGCTCACAGATCCGGACTTGAACGTCTCCGCTCATCCGGCTCCTATCGTCCAGCCGTTGCATACAGCACTTTCCAATGAGCAAACAAATTCGGCTGTTTCCGCGCAATGCGATTCAGCCACTGTGCCGCTCGTCTTTTATGATGCCGTAGGCGTTTGTATTTTCGCGTCGCCCAAATAACCAAGCGTCGCTCAAGACATTTCAGGATCGGATAGAGTGCTGACTTATAATAACGACTGAAGTAGTTGATCCACCCTTGAATAATCGGATTGAACATTCGGGCTAAATCTTCCAAGCTCTTGTCGCTACGCTTTGGCCAGCTCCACCCTCTGGATGTGCGCCGAATAGCTTTAGCTGCTTTATTGCTGATCGCCGGACTGAAGTTGATAAAGTATTTCCCCCAACGGCTCTTTGAGCGTCTGGGGCGAAACGTATAGCCCAGAAAATCAAATACCGTGTTCGGATACTCGCCTTGCCGGTCGTCATCCTGACAGTAAGCAATCTTCGTCTTCTCAGGATGAAGTTCCAAACCGACGTCCTTCATTCGTACGTTCAGCGCTTGCTTCAGTTGTTCCGCCTGGGCTTCGCTCTTGCAGTGGCACACACTATCATCTGCATAACGTTCGAAGGGAATGTCGGGATATTCCCGCTTCATCCATTCGTCGAATGCATAGTGCAAAAAGAGATTCGCCAGCAAAGGACTGGCAACACCACCTTGTGGCGTTCCTTTCTGCGGCTTTTTACAGATCCCATCCGGCATTTCAATCGGGGCTTTAAGCCACCGTTCAATGTATAGAAGGACCCATTTCTCTTTCGCATGTGCGCGCACTGCCCGCATCATGAGTTCATGATCGATATTATCGAAGAAACCTTTGATATCGAGATCGAGGACCCAGTCGTTTTTCCAACAGCGCTGTCGCGCCATCCCCACCGCATCCAATGCCGATTTACCCGGTCGATAGCCATAGGAATCAGGATGGAAATGTTTTTCCAATTCCGGCTCCAGATGTGTCTTGACTACCATTTGAGCAACTCGGTCAGCTACTGTGGGGATGCCCAGAGGCCTTATTCCACCGTCACTTTTGGGTATTTCTACCCGTAGCACCGGTTGTGGAAAGTAGCTGCCTGAGGCCAGACGATTCCACAGCTTGTAGAGATTATCTTGCAAATCCTCTTCAAACTTTTCGAGCGTCTGACCATCCACTCCGGCAGCTCCCTTATTAGCCTTGACCCTTTTATACGCCTCCCAAACTTGGCGTTTAGTAATACAAAATGGCTTTGCTTGTTTCAATCCAATCCTCCCGTTTCCGGTTGTTTTCTTTAGTTCAAGCTGAACAATGCTTCCCCTTCGCTCCAATCCCATTACAGAATCTTCATCACTGTCGGGTCGGAGGAGGCGCGCCGAAACGCTAGCCTCCGTCCGCCGCTCAAACTGGACATGCAGTTTTCCCGCATCCAGCTTTCACAAGGCGGCCCTTGGCGGATTTAAAGAAGGTATTAAATGAATTAAGCTTACCAGCCCCAACTCACCGTACAAACGGGTGCCAGGTAATTGCATCCAGCCACAATTTCGCCATCGTTTATGACGTTGTGACCAGAGTCGCCTGATAATCCAACGGTCAAGTTGGTTGAACAACTTTCTGACGTGGGCTTTCTTGTAGTAGTTGCCCCAGCCGCGGATGACCGGATTAATTTCGTCAATCAGCTCTTGGGTACTCAAAGGTGCTTTTCGTCGGGTTCGCTTTCTGATTTGTTCTTTAAAGTGGTCAATCGACTTCTGCCGCGGATAGACATACAGCGAACCCTGTCGGATACCGCTTTTGATCTTGTACGCAGGCAACTTTAGTGGCTGCTTTCCACGCTTGATCTTGTAGCCTAAAAACTCAAACCCATGTCGAACATGGACAATCCGAGTCTTCTCCTTATGCAAAACAACGCCCAACTTTTCCAGAACTTTTGACGCAAAGATCAGTACCGCCTGAGCTTGTGCTCTGGTTTGGCACGTCACCAGCCAATCATCAGCAAACCGGGTTAATCGATACCCCTTGCGGCGCATCTCTCGGTCAAACGGAGTCAAAAGAATATTGCTGATCAGCGGTGAAATCACTCCACCCTGGGGAACGCCCATAACGGTAGGATGAATCCTGTTATCCTGTA
>CAWKEY010000072.1:0-14797 GCA_963848675.1 uncultured Gammaproteobacteria bacterium | reverse complement strand
CTGACCGGGCGAAGTAGTAATTCGACGCCAGCTCCCGAGCAGCCTGGTCAAGCCGAACGAGCTTAACGTGGAACCTCAAGCCGTCACTGCAGAAACCAGCACCCATGACAGCCAATCCGAAGCTTTAGACCAACGTCAACCGATTAATGCAGCCAAGGAACAAGGCAGTGGTACAGCCAGAAAACTTAAGAATCTGTTTGTCAGGTCCAAGCGCGCCTCATCTGCTGCACCCGACATGGTCGAAAAATCGACTCAAGCGACTCCGCCCGAAGCAACTCAACCGTCTGAGCAAGCTTCTGGCGATCCAAGCCGCCCGATGATCGCCGGCGCCAACAAAAAAATGCCAGTCCAACTCAAAAATCTGTTCAGAAAATTCAAGCGCAATTAAAGGTATGGCTTAGGCCTCTGCTTTATATTCGGCGTCCTATGATAGCCATGTGGAGACCAGATAAAGGATCGGGATAAATCCGAACAAGCGTAAAACCGCTGTTAACGCCCCATAGCGAGATCTGGGCCATTGGACGGCAATGGCTTTAATGCTCTCATCTGGAAATCATTTATGAAACGTCCCAGCATAATCTTTCGGGTTTGGCGTAATCGACGCCGACACTGATAACGAAGCTTGAAACTTCTTCGATATTCATCGTCGACATGATGACCTTGGACTGATGAACCATCACGGTGAAGCCGGAGGTTGGGTTAAGGCGAGGTGGGAATATACAAGACATAGTAGTCGCCGACTCGATTGGTAACATAGGCCGGAACCCGCATGCCGTCTTTCGGATATTCTACATAGACCACTTCCCGTACCTGAGACTCCTCGGTAGTCAGGAATAATCTCAACAGTTTGCGCGTGACCCGGTAAATACTGCCTATGAGAGGAACACGCTGAATAAACGCTTCCAGATAATACAGCAAGTGGGCTTTATCGTGTTTGAGCAGCCTGCGAAAATAGGCCAGCAAACCTACAGCGGACGCAAATAAAATAACTGTTATCAAGGGATTTTCATATTTACCATGCACGAGTAAAACAAAATCCTCAAAAAACGTTCCACATATACAACAATTTGAACCACCAGCGCAATCGGGATAAAACCGATCACACCAATAAGTACATAATCCACTGTTGTCTTTGGTGTTTCCATAGCGCATCCTCTGTATTTTATATGGAAATTTTGATAAGCCTGGAATCGTCAAGCCTGGCCCGGCAAGGGCAAAAAGCAAATTCGCCGAGCGAAGCCTAATGTTCCGGGATACTGCTGTAATAGCGAACCCAGATTACACTGAATAGTAACCCCTCCTTTTATAACAGCGGCACCATCAGCAAGGCAACGGTATTGACCATCTTGATGATGATATTGACAGCAGGGCCGGCAGTATCCTTGTAGGGATCGCCCACGGTATCACCGGTAATGGCGGCTTTATGGGTATCGGAACCTCTGCCGCCATAATGACCTGCTTCAATATATTTCTTGGCGTTGTCCCAGGCGCCGCCGCCAATCGTCATGGAAATGGCAACAAACAGACCGGTGACGATCGTGCCTATCAACACCCCGCCGAGCGCGGCCTTGCCCAGCGTTAATCCGACAATTACCGGGATCAAACCGGCAGTAAAGACGGCACAACCATTTTCTTGATGGCTGAAATCGTCAGCATATCAACGGCTTTTGAGTAATCCGGCTGGGCCGTGTAATCCATGATGCCGGGAATTTCCTTAAACTGCCGGCGCACTTCATTGACAATATCCCCCGCCGCCTTGCCTACCGCCTCCATCGCCAGGGCGCTGAATAAATAAGGAATCAGCGCTCCGAGCAGCAGACCGATAATCACCACATGATTGGACAAGTCATACAGTTGGCCGCCCACCTTGCTGGTGAAGTCTGAAAATAAAACCAGCGCGGCAAGCCCGGCCGAACCCATGGCATAGCCTTTGGTAACCGCTTTGGTAGTGTTGCCGACTGCGTCCAGAGGATCGGTTATTTTGCGGATGGCTTCCGGCATGTTGGCCATTTCGGCAATGCCGCCGGCGTTGTCGGTAATCGGGCCATAGGCATCCAGCGCAACAATGATGCCGGTGAGCGACAACATACCGGTCGACGCAATAGCAATGCCATAGAGCCCTGCCAGCTCATGACTAGCCCACATGCTCGCACAAATCAACATCACCGGCGCGGCTGTTGCTTTCATGGAAAGACTCAGGCCGGCAATAACGTTAGTGCCGTCACCGGTGGTGGAAGCCTTGGCGATTTGCTGCACCGGCCCATACTCGCTGGACGTGTAATATTCGGTAATGAGCATTAATGCCGCCATGAGCCCCAAGCCGATAACTGCCGAATAAAACAAGTGAATGGCGGGGATGACGCGTGCGCCTATCTGGATATCATCCCCGATCAACCAAAGCGTGACCGGATAAAAGGCCATCAATGCCAATACCGCAGCCACGCCGACACCCCGATACAAGGCCGACATGATTTTGCCGTTTTCGCCGACATTAACGCAGAAAATGCCGATGATCGAAGTCAGTATGGATATGCCGCCCAGCGCCAGCGGGTAAATGATGACATTTTCATTGTCTCCGCTAACCAGCAGGCTGGCCAACAGCATGGTGGCGATCAGCGATACCGAGTAAGACTCAAACAAATCCGCCGCCATGCCCGCACAGTCGCCAACATTATCGCCGACATTATCGGCGATAACGGCCGGGTTTCTTGGATCATCTTCGGGGATACCGGCCTCCACCTTACCGACAATATCCGCGCCGACATCTGCTCCTTTGGTAAAAATACCGCCGCCAAGCCGGGCAAAGATTGCAATCAAGGAAGCGCCAAAGGCAACGCCTATCATCGCGTGCAGGGGATCCGGGGTACCCAGCAACAGTAGCAAGCCGTAATAGCCTCCGGCGGCCAATAGCCCCAAGCCCACGACCAGCATCCCGGTAATGGAGCCGCCCCGGAAGGCAATCAGAAAGGCGTGGTTAGCGCCGGCATAGGCGGCTTGTGCGGTGCGGACATTGGCCCGCACCGAAATATGCATGCCCATAAAACCGGCAAGACCCGAAAACAGGGCGCCTATGGCAAAGCCGCCGGCGGTTTCCCAATTTAATAAAAAGCCAATCAATATCAGCAGCAATACCCCGACAATGGCGATAACTTGATATTGTCTGGCCAGATAAGCCTGCGCTCCCTGCTGGATGGCCAGGGCAATTGCCTGCATTTTCTCATTGCCTACAGGCTGCTGGTAAATCCATTTACTCGACACAAAACTATAGATGAGGGCGATGATGGCGGTGCTCAGCGCAAAAACAATGCACCATTGCGCCAGCGTCAGGTCATATGGAAAATTATTGAACATGGTCGTTCCCGGTTAATGTATCGAAAAAGGTGCCCACCTCATCAGAATGGTCTTCAGATCTTTTGAGGCTTTTCCACCAGCCAGCCAAAGATGAACTGTGGCGCATAACGGCTAATTACATTTTAAGTGGAAGCGGGTAAAATACCAGCAAGTGGATTGACGCAAAAAGACAAAACCAGTAGTTTATCCATCCTTTTTTGAAAATAAAACCAAGTGTTTTGGTCTTGCATTTTAAAAAACGAATATAATCACCTTCAATGAAAGCCACATCAAGTTTATCGAGGATATTAGCGTGGAGCTAAACGGCGCACAAATCGTAGTTCAGAGCCTTAAAGACGAAGGCGTTGAATATATTTTTGGTTATCCTGGCGGAGCGGTATTGCATCTATATGATGCCATTTTCCAGCAGGATGATATCAAACACATCCTGGTGCGCCACGAGCAGGGAGCCACGCACGCAGCCGACGGCTACGCTCGCGCTACCGGTAAACCGGGCGTGGTCTTGGTTACCTCTGGGCCAGGTGCCACCAACGCAGTCACTGGCATTGCAACTGCTCATCTGGATTCGATTCCGATGGTGGTTATTTCCGGGCAGGTATCCTTGCCGGTGATCGGCAGTGATGCCTTCCAGGAGGTCGACATGGTCGGCATTACGCGTCCCTGCGTAAAACACAACTTTCTGGTCAAAGACGTCACCCAGCTGGCGGAAACCATTAAAAAGGCCTTCCATTTGGCCACAACCGGGCGGCCTGGACCTGTCGTTGTCGACATTCCTAAAGACATCACCGACCCACGCATCAAGGTGCCCTACAAATACCCTAAAAAAGTGAACATGCGCTCTTATAATCCGGCAGTCACCGGACATAAAGGCCAGATCAAGAAAGCGGTAGATTTATTGCTGAATGCGCAAAAACCGATCATTTATTCCGGTGGCGGGGTAGTGCTCAGTGAAGCCAGCAAAGAGCTGACCGAGCTGACCCGCCTGCTGGGCTACCCGATCACTAACACCCTGATGGGTCTTGGGGCTTATCCAGCGACTGACAATCAGTTTATCGGCATGCTGGGTATGCATGGAACATATGAGGCGAACATGGCGATGCATGAGAGCGATGTCATTCTCGCTGTCGGCGCGCGTTTTGATGACCGGGTGACCGGCAAGCTCGATGAGTTTTGCCCGTATGCCAAAATCATTCATATTGATATTGACCCAGCCTCCATTTCCAAGACCGTTAAAGTGGATGTTCCGATTGTCGGCGATGTCAAGACAGTATTGGAACAAATGCTTGAAGTCATCAGGGAACATAAACAGAAGCCGCACAAGAAAGCCCTGGATGCCTGGTGGCAACAAATCGACCAATGGCGAGCGCTCAACTGTCTTGAGTATGACCGTGAAAGCCGCCTGATCAAGCCACAATACGTCATCGAACAATTGTACGAAGTCACCAAAGGCGATGCCTATATTACCTCGGATGTCGGCCAGCATCAGATGTACGCGGCGCAATATTATCATTTTGACAAGCCGCGCCGTTGGATTAACTCGGGGGGACTCGGCACCATGGGCTTTGGCTTGCCGGCCGCAATTGGCGTTAAACTGGCTCATCCACACGCCGATGTCGCCTGCGTGACCGGCGAAGCGAGCATCCAGATGTGCATTCAGGAATTATCAACGGCCCTGCAATACAACACGCCGGTGAAAATTGTCAACCTGAATAACCGCTACATGGGCATGGTGCGGCAGTGGCAGGAATTTTCCTATGAAAGCCGTTATTCCCATTCCTATATGGATACCATACCCGATTTCGTCAAACTGGCTGAGGCCTATGGCCATGTCGGCATGTTGATCGAAAATCCCGAAGACGTCAGACCCGCTTTGGAAGAAGCCTTTGCCATGAAAGACCGTACCGTGTTTTTGGATTTTCAGACCGACAGAACAGAAAACGTATATCCGATGATTGAAGCCGGCAAAGCGCACAATGACATGAAATTACGTGTAGCACCAGGCACGTCGACCGACAGGGAGTTGGCATAATGCGACATATTATTTCCATTCTGATTGAAAATGAATCCGGCGCTCTGTCGCGTGTGGCCGGCTTGTTTTCTGCGCGCGGCTACAATATCGAGTCATTAACCGTGGCGCCTACAGAGGATGCCAGCCTGTCGAGAATGACGCTGGTGACCCGCGGCAGCGATGATATTATCGAGCAGATTACCAAACAGCTGAACAAATTGATTGATGTCTTCAAGCTAATCGATTTGGCCGACACCGTCCATATTGAGCGCGAACTGATGATGGTCAAGGTGAAAACCACGGAGACAACGCGCGAAGAAATCCGCCGTATGACCGACATTTTTCGCGGCCGCATTATTGATGTCACACCGGCCAGCTATGTCGTTGAAATGACAGGTCCTTCAGACAAGCTCGATGCCTTTGTTGCCGCGCTTGACGCAGACCATATTATTGAAGTCGTGCGCTCGGGACCGACCGGCATCTCCAGAGGCGAAAAAGGGCTGCATTTATAATTCGGCCCCCCCTGCAAAACCACTTACTCATTTTAAAAACAGCAAAAAATAGGAAACCTCATGCAAGTTTATTACGACAAAGACGCCGATCTTTCAATCATAAAAAGCAAAAAAATAGCCATCATCGGTTACGGTTCACAAGGCCACGCCCATGCTAACAACTTAAAAGATTCCGGCGTTGAAGTTGTCGTGGGCTTGCGTTCAGGATCGCCCTCTGTCGCTAAAGCGCAAGCGTCCGGCTTGACCGTTAAAGACGTTCCCGAAGCCGTTGCCAGCGCCGATGTGGTCATGATCCTGACGCCTGATGAATTTCAATCACAGCTTTACAAGAAGGAAATTGAACCGAACATCAAAAAAGGCGCCGCCCTGGCCTTCGCGCATGGTTTTTCTATCTTGTACAACCAGATCGCGCCGCGCACCGATCTGGACGTGATCATGATTGCGCCCAAAGCGCCCGGCCACACCGTGCGCTCTGAATTTGTCCGCGGCGGCGGCATTCCAGACCTGATCGCGATTCATCAAGACGCTTCCGGCCAGGCGAAAAAGCTGTGCCTGTCTTATGCATCGGCCATTGGCGGCGGCCGCTCGGGCATTATCGAAACCACTTTCCGCGACGAAACCGAGACTGATTTGTTCGGTGAACAAGCCGTATTATGCGGCGGCGCGGTTGAACTGGTTAAAGCCGGCTTTGAAACCCTGGTTGAAGCCGGTTATGAACCGGAAATGGCCTATTTTGAATGTTTACACGAGCTAAAACTGATCGTTGACCTGATGTATGAAGGCGGCATCGCCAACATGAACTACTCCATTTCCAACAATGCCGAGTATGGCGAGTATGTCACAGGCCCGCAAATCATCAATGAAGAAAGCCGCTGGGCCATGCGCGAAGCCTTGAAGAACATCAGAAACGGTGAATACGCCAAGAAATTCATCCTGGAAGGCCTGACCGGCTACCCTGAAATGACCGCCAAGCGCCGTTTAAACGCGGAACATCCGATCGAAATTGTCGGTGAAAAACTGCGGGACATGATGCCATGGATCAAAGCCAACAAAATCGTTGATAAATCCAAAAACTAAACCTTATTTTTAGGCATTAAAAAAGCCCGTCAGTTGACGGGCTTTTTTTTGCTTCGCCAAAATTACAAAACAGGCTCTCCCACTTGCATATTCCACCCCAAATAAGCCACCTGTTCCGATGCAAACCAGACCATCGATTCCGATTCGATTACGCCAGTATTGAATGACAGCTTTCGGAAGTGATGAATTGTCGCAATTGACCCATAACCGCCGGTCGGCTATGATTTTACGGTTCCCTAAACCTGTCAGTCATGATGTGTTGGAAACGACCCACTCCCGTCATTCAGGTATGGATTTAAGTTTCCCAAAACCTGCCATTCGCGAAGTTTAACAAACGGCAATAAGCAGGCAGCCAAAACATTAGACAGTCCGTATCGTTTTGTCTAATATTTGTTCTTTAACACCAAATTAAGCCGCAGCAACAATTTATCGTTATTGTCACGCTTAAACTCGATGTTAGCGTCTCTTACTAGACGATTATTGCCGAGCAGTTTCGCTTTCTAACTCTTCGTTGGTTGGCAAATATCGTGTCGTTCCAAGTTCTGCCCACCATCGAGAGGCGCAATAGTTCGCAAGCTTCTGTGTTCTTTCCAAAATATCGATCTTGGTGAACCCTCGTTGCGAGTATATCTGAGTACTCACTTCCTTCATGACCACAAAATAGCTGCGATCATAAGTGTCCACCTTGTCAACGGAAGCTTTGTTCTGAACACTTGAATTGAAGTTTCGCTCAAGAATGGACAGGTTGCCGATCCGATGCTCGTGGTTAATGTAGTCCTCTTCGTCTGCGAAGCCGAAGGCGACCGGATCGAAGTTAGGAGTTTGCGATAGAATGTGCTCAATGTTTGGATTCAGCCCCGAAACTTCCTTCAGTTCATCAATCGAGTAATCGCTACCATTAATCACCTCGCAATAATTGATAAAGATGTGATTCAGAGCCCTGTTGCCAAAAATGTTTGAAGTCAAAGCTGCTTGAAACTCTTCTTTCGACATCCAGCGATTATTGAACCATAGTAGCCATGACTCGATTTCCTCTTTCGATTTTTTTGAGACTTCGTATGTGAATCGAGCGATATCAGCCTTCGGGTCTGTTCCTCTCGTCTTGTAAACTCGAACATCGACAAGTTCAAGCAAATCAAGAAAAGAAGTCCGCCTCACCCCCAATGAAGGAATTGGCTCATCGAGCAAGTTCAGAGTCTCAAGTCTTACAATCAATGGATAGAGGGTGGCTGAAAGCTGCAAAATCGAAAACAACTTGTAGTAACTTGCCTTTTGTTCTGCACGATTGAGCAGAGACAACAAAGACGCAAAGAAAATCCCTAGACTTTCCAAATACTTACCAATGAAAGACTCAAGCTTGGAATAGTCTCCATTTGCTCCTGACCTGAGTTGGGTCAATCGTGTCTTGAGGTGTTTTAAAACGTAGGCGGCTGTTGGGTCGAAGTTCTCATTTGAAAAGGAGACAAAGTGATACCTCATGATGCTGTCTTCATCGAATTCTTTGTTTTTGATCAAAGTGACATTGAGTCTTTCTCCGACTATCTTGATGTCATCATAGACCTCAAACATTGCACTAAATTGATCATTAATCTCATCGTCTAGATTCTTGTTGAGATAGCGATTTGAAAAGTAGATCAAGAGACTCTTTGCCTTCTCCATATTTGAGAGTGGTTTTCCTCGGTCATTGACGGTTTGAAAAATTCGAATGGCGTCGCCTTCTGAATTCTCGACGAACTCCATTACCTCCAACTTTTCTACGCACTTTAGGAATGCCAATTTGTCAGTAATCTTGTTGAGCCACAGTAATATCTCAGTGGTTGCGGCGGAAAGAGCGCGTTGACTCTTGCTTTGCGGTTCGGTGATAGCATCGTTCATTAGGTTTGAGAAAAAATCCCGATCTCTATTGAGAGGGGTTAGTCGAATACGATCACCTTCCTTCAAATAAAACCTTTCGTAATACGCCTTGTCGTTAGCGCCAAGTTGCGATACCAAAGCCTTAATGATCATTGAGATCGTCGTTATCCGTTGTTGTCCATCAACGACATAAAAGTTTTCATCGTCCTTCCTATCTTTTGAGAGAACAATGGTACCAATGTAGTGGTTTGAATTTGACTCAATAGATTCTGTGATGTCATCAAACAAATCGCGCACATTCTGAACCTCCCATGCATATCCACGCTGATATTTTGGAATCTCGAAAAACCTTCCGTTGAAGAAATCCTTTACTTTTATACTTGCCATTCTGACTTATAAATAATTGTTTGCACGAGGCGTCCGCCTAACCTAGATTATCCTGATTCTGGATAACAAAAAATTTTATATGTTATCCAGAAGTTGAGCAGTTTTTTTGTTTTGCTGTTTAACATTGGACAATTTGAGCCAAAATGACTAATGTTCAAAATCGTGTCCCTTAATTTTAGTGACTTTCAAGGGTATCAAAACGCCAAAACAGTAGACAATACGATAACACCATCAGAAAAATTGCATATTGCCAAACTTCATTATGCCAATACTCATCACCATAAAGCAGCCTGTCGGGACCGTCAGTTCATGGCCGATCTCCGGCGTTCAAAATCTTGCTGGGTTTATATCGGAATCGGTTGTGGTTTTGCGATCGGAATGCCTGGCGGTTTTCAAGTCGGAAACAGTGGCGGCTTTGATTGGAATACGCACCCACTCAACCGCACATACAAAAAAGCCCTCATCACGAGGGCTTTTTTACTTTAGCCTTTAGCCTTTAGCCTTTAGCCTTTTAAACCTTATGGTAAATATCCGCGCCTTCTTCAAGGAACTGCCGGGATTTTTCATCCATTCCTTTTACCAGCGCCTCTTGTTCATCTTTAATGCCTTTGGCCGCCGCATAGTCGCGTACATCCTGACTGATTTTCATTGAACAGAAATGCGGGCCGCACATGGAGCAGAAATGCGCGACTTTGGCGGATTCCTTGGGCAGGGTTTCGTCATGGAATTCACGCGCTTTTTCAGGATCCAGACCGATATTGAACTGATCTTCCCAACGGAATTCAAAACGCGCCTTGGACATGGCGTTATCACGCGCCTGCGCACCCGGATGACCTTTGGCCAGGTCGGCAGCATGGGCGGCAATTTTATAGGTCACGATGCCTTCGCGGACATCCTGCTTGTTCGGCAAGCCCAAATGCTCTTTTTGAGTCACATAACACAGCATGGCGCAACCATACCAGCCGATATTGGCGGCGCCGATGGCTGAGGTGATATGGTCATAACCCGGCGCAATATCGGTGGTCAGTGGGCCCAAGGTATAGAAAGGCGCTTCGCCGCATTCTTCCAGCTGCTTTTCCATGTTGACCTTGATCATATGCAAGGGCACATGTCCCGGGCCTTCAATCATGGTTTGCACATCGTGTTTCCAGGCGATTTTGGTTAACTCGCCCAAGGTTTCCAGCTCGCCGAATTGGGCTTCATCATTAGCATCGTAAATCGAGCCCGGACGCAAACCATCACCTAAGGAGAAAGACACGTCATAAGCCTTCATGATTTCGCAGATTTCTTCAAAATGCGTGTACAGAAAGCTTTCGGTGTGATGCGCCAGACACCATTTCGCCATGATAGAGCCGCCGCGCGAAACGATACCGGTCATGCGTTTTGCGGTTAACGGCACATGATGCAAACGCACGCCGGCATGGATAGTGAAGTAGTCCACGCCCTGCTCGGCTTGCTCGATCAAGGTATCACGAAAGATTTCCCAGGTCAGGTCTTCGGCTTTGCCGTTGACTTTTTCCAGAGCCTGATAAATCGGTACCGTGCCAATCGGCACGGGCGAATTGCGCAAAATCCACTCGCGGGTTTCGTGGATGTTTTTGCCGGTCGATAAATCCATGATGGTATCGCCGCCCCAACGAATGCCCCAGAGCATTTTTTCCACTTCTTCTTCAATCGAAGAAGTTACCGCCGAGTTTCCGAGATTGCCGTTAATTTTCACCAGAAAATTACGGCCGATAATCATGGGCTCCAGCTCGGGATGGTTGATGTTGGCGGGAATAATGGCGCGGCCGCGCGCCACTTCAGAGCGCACAAATTCAGGCGTAATGACGTCCGGAATGGAAGCGCCAAAGGAATCGCCCGGATGCTGATCCTTCCATAACTCGCGCATTTCTTCCATTTTCTGGTTTTCACGGATGGCGATAAATTCCATTTCCGGCGTGATGATGCCTTTTCTGGCATAGTGCATCTGCGAGACGTTCATGCCGGCTTTAGCGCGGCGCGGCTTTCGGATAAGTTCAAAACGCAAGGCCGCGGTAGCGGGATCGTGCAGACGTTGCTGGCCGTATTCAGAACTCGGCCCCGTCAGTTGTTCAGTGTCGTTTCTTTCCTCAATCCAGGCCGAACGAACCGCGCCCAAGCCTCTTTTTAAATCCACCTCAATATTAGGATCGGTATAAACGCCGGAGGTGTCATAAACATAAAGCGGGGGATTTTTCTCGGCGCCAAAATGGACCGGAGTATCTGACAGGGTAATTTTACGCATGGGAACTTGTATGTCAGGGCGGCTGCCTTCAACATAGATTTTTTCGGATGCGGGGTAGGAATCGATTTTTACACTACTGGCTTCAGTCTCAGTAGTGTCTTTCAGAACAGCGCTCATGCTTATCTCCAACAACAACAAAACAAGGCGCAGGGAAGATGGGGCTTTCCTACGCCGGTATTAACCGGAGTCAGGTTCAAAGGGTTTCTCTCAGCCTCAAAATAAATCTTTGAAGCACCCCTAGCCTTTACGGATGTCGGTCTAAATTAAAGGAAAATGTACCGGATTGCAAGAAAAGCCCGTATTAAAGGGCGCGCTAACTATTGCATCATGCTTCGGTGTCCACATGGAATGGAGAACGGGTAGTTAGACTGACCCATTGATATGTAAAATTGAGAACCAATTGATTGGTCCGATTTCAAGCGTCGTATCGCATACCCCTTTCAAACAGCCCCATCCACACCCCAAAAAGGTAGGCGACGAGGACATTCCTGTCCGTGCTATGGCCTAATACCTGTAATCTGATAAAAAGATAGCCGGAAGAAGTAAATCAATGGGCCACATGACATCGATCAGCGAACTATGGCGCTACTCTCAAGTTGAAAGGTGGTGCGATTATCGAGGCACTTGAGCCCGCTGCAGTAAGAGTCACAATACCTCCGCTGGGAACACCGAAGGAAAAGGCCCCTGTGGTCACCGCCACATCGGCGCCTTGGACCATATTGTTAGCGCTATCCGTCTTGTAGTAGGAAAAACTACTCACCGCCGGCAAGTTGGTCAAGGTCGCCGAAACGGACGCAGCGGATCCAGTGTTTCGGGCGACGATGGTCAACCGCCCCGAATCCTGATGGTAGAACGCATAGCTGGTGAGACCTCCAGTGGCACCGGTAGCTGCGATGCGCACCGCCCCCGGTGGGACAAACTTGAACAGCTGGGCATTCTGATAGAACTCTTTGCGTGGAGTGTAGGTATGGCTGCTCTGGTTGTAGGCTAGCGGCACGTAGCCAACATCGTCATTACCTGGTTGCGACCCGCGTCCCGCCAGAATGGCATGATTATAGACGCTGTCGAAACCCTCCCAAACAATCAGAGCCGACGCGTTTTGACCCAAGAGTGAAAAGGCATCGGCCGGATTGGCATACTCCGTCATCCAGAAGTTCTTGCTCGAATAACTCGAGTTCTTAATCGCGGTGTTGGCCCCGCCGGAATCAGCCGAATAACTGTGGAAGCCGAAATGGTCGACTTTGCTCATTACCACTGAATTGGCCATCATCGCCGGCATATACGTACCCACACCGCTGCTGATGGATGCGGTGTTGGGTCCGAGAAGACGAATGTCGGAAAGACCCATGGCGTCGAGTTTGACCGAAAGTTTGTTGAGCAAACGCACATACTGTGCGGAAACGAGCTGTGGCCCCTCAATCCCATCCCAATCTGTTTCGTTGAAGGGATCAAGCATGCCGAACTGCAGGTGCTCGGTATTTCGAGCGTAATACAAAAGTGAGGCAATCATCTCCACTGCTTCGTCTTCCTGACTAGCATTAATGGTGGTCGACCCCATCCAACCCGGCACCCGTCCCATGAAGCTCAGCGCGATGGTTGCGTTGAAACCCTTTTGATTAAGGTAGCGAAGTGTGCCCCATAGATTTTGAAACTTGGCGTTGGAGTATAGGGCGTTGTAGTATGTCCAGTTCGGCGTGTTCGCATCGGCATTGTCGTTGGTCGCCTCCCAGTCTTCCATGTCGAAGACCACGCGCCACAGCGTCTGTCCCATTTGGTCCGCCAATAGATCAATGGCTGCTTTGGAGTTGTCGTTGGTCCAGCTGAGCGAATTGATATTCGTGCCAAAACCATCGATGGTTTGATACTTCTGGGCTCCGTTGATCGATAGCGAGGCAGCAGCCGCGACATGTGTAAATAGCAGGAAGCCCATCGCGCCCAGAAACCACAAAGCCAATCGGTCACGCACACCGAAACGAAACCGCAATTCAACTCTGGTCTTTTTCATATTTTTCATCTTTTCTTTCTCCATGTGCCACTTTGGGCAGCCTTAATTCGATAGATGGGTGAGCAATAAACGGCTTATCGCTGACGTGCTTGCTACTTAGAGCTTATCCATAAATAACTTGATAAATTTCAGATTATTGGAAAATAATTGCACATTTGGGTTTTATAAGAGGTTGCAATTTCTTGAAAAGGTTACAAAGCTGGAAAGTATCGGATGATTTTTGGGCAAGAGTGGAACAATTGATTCCAGAGCGGAAAAGGCATTCAACAAAGGACTATAAACGCAAGCCAGGTGGAGGCAGAAAAGCCCAAAACCCGCGAAAAGTATTTGAGGGGATTCTTTATGTTTTGCGCACAGGTTGTCAATGGAAAGCCCTGCCTAAAAGTGACTATGGTAGTGCCAGTGCTGTTCACAGGTATTTCCTGGAATGGCAGGCATCAGGCATGTTTGAAAAGTTATGGCGTGCCAGCTTATTGGAATATGACGAACTGGAAGGCATTGCCTGGGAATGGCAAAGCCTTGATGGGGCAATGGTTAAGGCGCCGTTAGCACTGGAATCGGTGGGCAGAAACCCTACCGACCGAGGTAAAAACGGTAGTAAAAGAAGCCTGTTAACCGATGAAAAGGGATTGCCCTTAGCCCTCGTGATCAGTGGTGCGAACACCCATGATGTCAAGTTACTGGCTGATACCCTGGATGGGATTATTATCGAGCGTCCTGACCCGGACACTCTCAAACAAAACCTTTGCCTGGATGCTGGCTATGTGGGCGAGCCGGCTCGGCGCGAGATTGAGGAAAGAAGCTATATCCCTCATGTCAGGCCACGAGGTGAGGAAATTGCAGAAAAAGACAAAAACCCTGATTTCAAGGCTAGACGGTGGGTGGTTGAAGTTTGTCATTCGTGGTTTAACCGGTTCAGAAAACTCTTGGTGCGCTATGAAAAAATGGACCGTAGCTACCTCGGCTTACTTATGCTGGCTGCTTCTATTATCGCCTTACGTAAAATACGGCCAAAAAATCAAGTAAATATTATTTATGGATAAGCTCTTAGTATCCAAAAAAATGGTTCGGTCCGAAGACGACTTTCACTACGACGATATGCCACGAGAGGCAAGCCTGCTCAACAACTCATTAAGCCATTAGGCACTGGCCTAATGAAATAGCAGCGCTGCGCATTAATAGTAGCATTCATATACAAAAAACCAGCCTGACCCATGTACACAATTCAGCCACATGCTATTGTTGCCTTGCAAAATGGGCATTGCTGCCATACAGCCAATGCGCAGCACCTGCCGTTGCGTTAATATAGACCAAACCTATACGATAAACCACCTAAA
>CAWKEY010000071.1:0-57353 GCA_963848675.1 uncultured Gammaproteobacteria bacterium | reverse complement strand
GCCGCGTAACAACAGATACAACAATTTCAAGCGCAAATTGCCACGAACAAGGCGCTCATGGAACAGGCCAAAGCCGATGCTGAGCAACAGGCCCAACGCGCCGCAGCGCTTCAGGAGCGTATTTCCGACCTCGGCAAGCACCTATCGGAGGGCATTCAAACTTTGGCAGCCAGTGCTGATTTAGCTGAGCAATCCTTGCCTGCGGCAGATACTCTTGAAACCGAAGGCTTGTGGCAGCGCTATAGACAGAGTGTCATGCAATTAATCGAGCGCTTACGAACAGAGCAACAAACCACAACCGAATTGCAACAGGCCTATCGTGCGGAAATTGCAAAACTTGCCGAAAAAGACCTTGAACTGGGCACATTGCAAGCCCGTCTGGACAGCCAGACTCAACAGTTTGCTCAGTTCGAATTAATTATTGAAGAACAAAAGAACCAATTGAAGCCAACAGGAAAACGCGGAACAACGCTTATCGGAAACCCTGCAAAAACATCAAGCCGATTTGGCTCGACTTGCCGCATTAGAGCAACAAGCAGTGGCATGGGCGAATAGCCGGCAGCAGACGGTACACCAGGAACAACCACTAAAACCCCAGGAAGTCCTGATTGCGCAACAGGAACAGACTCCGCCGGTCGAGACTGCTCCAATACTGTCTGAACCCGCACTTGCTGAAGTAAAGCCGCAGCTAACTCAAATCGAAATAGAACCCGTTGGGTTCACGAAGTCCGTAGCACAAGAAACAGCACTGAAAGAGCCGCCCATCAAAGCTCTTAAAGAACCCTCAGCGCACCCAACCGGCAAACTTAAAGACTTGTTTGCCGGCACCATGAGGCAAGTAAAAACGCTGGATGAAAAGCTGACCGGGCGAAGTAGTAATTCGACGCCAGCTCCCGAGCAGCCTGGTCAGCCAGACGAGCTTAACGTGGAACCTCAAGCCGTCACTGCAGAAACCAGCACCCATGACAGCCAATCCGAAGCTTTAGACCAACGTCAACCGATTAATGCAGCCAAGGAACAAGGCAGTGGTACAGCCAGAAAACTTAAGAATCTGTTTGTCAGGTCCAAGCGCGCCTCATCTGCTGCACCCGCCATGGTCGAAAAATCGACTCAAGCGACTCCGCCCGAAGCAACTCAACCGTCTGAGCAAGCTTCTGGCGATCAAGCCGCCCCGATGATCGCCGGCGCCAACAAAAAAATGCCAGTCCAACTCAAAAATCTGTTCAGAAAATTCAAGCGCAATTAAAGGTATGGCTTAGGCCTCTGCTTTATATTCGGCGTCCTATGATAGCCATGTGGAGACCAGATAAAGGATCGGGATAAATCCGAACAAGCGTAAAACCGCTGTTAACGCCCCATAGCGAGATCTGGGCCATTGGACGGCAATGGCTTTAATGCTCTCATCTGGAAATCATTTATGAAACGTCCCCACATCTTCGGGTTTGGCGTAATCGACGCCGACACTGATAACGAAGCTTGAAACTTCTTCGATATTCATCGTCGACATGATGACCTTGGACTGATGAACCATCACGGTGAAGCCGGAGGTTGGGTTAGGCGAGGTGGGAATATACAAGACATAGTAGTCGCCGACTCGATTGGTAACATAGGCCGGAACCCACATGCCGTCTTTCGGATATTCTACATAGACCACTTCCCGTACCTGAGACTCCTCGGTAGTCAGGAATAATCTCAACAGTTTGCGCGTGACCCGGTAAATACTGCCTATGAGAGGAACACGCTGAATAAACGCTTCCAGATAATACAGCAAGTGGGCTTTATCGTGTTTGAGCAGCCTGCCGAAATAGGCCAGCAAACCTACAGCGGACGCAAATAAAATAACTGTTATCAAGGGATTTTCATATTTACCATGCACGAGTAAAACAAAATCCTTCAAAAAACGTTCCACATATACAACAATTTGAACCACCAGCGCAATCGGGATAAAACCGATCACACCAATAAGTACATAATCCACTGTTGTCTTAAGTGTATTTTTCATAGCGCATCCTCTGTATTTTATATGGAAATTTTGATAAGCCTGGAATCGTCAAGCCTGGCCCGGCAAGGGCAAAAAGCAAATTCGCCGAGCGAAGCCTAATGTTCCGGGATACTGCTGTAATAGCGAACCCAGATTACACTGAATAGTAACCCCTCCTTTTATAACAGCGGCACCATCAGCAAGGCAACGGTATTGACCATCTTGATGATGATATTGACAGCAGGGCCGGCAGTATCCTTGTAGGGATCGCCCACGGTATCACCGGTAATGGCGGCTTTATGGGTATCGGAACCTTTGCCGCCATAATGACCTGCTTCAATATATTTCTTGGCGTTGTCCCAGGCGCCGCCGCCAATCGTCATGGAAATGGCAACAAACAGACCGGTGACGATCGTGCCTATCAACACCCCGCCGAGCGCGGCCTTGCCCAGCGTTAATCCGACAATTACCGGGATCGAAACCGGCAGTAAAGACGGCACAACCATTTTCTTGATGGCTGAAATCGTCAGCATATCAACGGCTTTTGAGTAATCCGGCTGGGCCGTGTAATCCATGATGCCGGGAATTTCCTTAAACTGCCGGCGCACTTCATTGACAATATCCCCCGCCGCCTTGCCTACCGCCTCCATCGCCAGGGCGCTGAATAAATAAGGAATCAGCGCTCCGAGCAGCAGACCGATAATCACCACATGATTGGACAAGTCATACAGTTGGCCGCCCACCTTGCTGGTGAAGTCTGAAAATAAAACCAGCGCGGCAAGCCCGGCCGAACCCATGGCATAGCCTTTGGTAACCGCTTTGGTAGTGTTGCCGACTGCGTCCAGAGGATCGGTTATTTTGCGGATGGCTTCCGGCATGTTGGCCATTTCGGCAATGCCGCCGGCGTTGTCGGTAATCGGGCCATAGGCATCCAGCGCAACAATGATGCCGGTGAGCGACAACATACCGGTCGACGCAATAGCAATGCCATAGAGCCCTGCCAGCTCATGACTAGCCCACATGCTCGCACAAATCAACATCACCGGCGCGGCTGTTGCTTTCATGGAAAGACTCAGGCCGGCAATAACGTTAGTGCCGTCACCGGTGGTGGAAGCCTTGGCGATTTGCTGCACCGGCCCATACTCGCTGGACGTGTAATATTCGGTAATGAGCATTAATGCCGCCATGAGCCCCAAGCCGATAACTGCCGAATAAAACAAGTGAATGGCGGGGATGACGCGTGCGCCTATCTGGATATCATCCCCGATCAACCAAAGCGTGACCGGATAAAAGGCCATCAATGCCAATACCGCAGCCACGCCGACACCCCGATACAAGGCCGACATGATTTTGCCGTTTTCGCCGACATTAACGCAGAAAATGCCGATGATCGAAGTCAGTATGGATATGCCGCCCAGCGCCAGCGGGTAAATGATGACATTTTCATTGTCTCCGCTAACCAGCAGGCTGGCCAACAGCATGGTGGCAATCAGCGATACCGAGTAAGACTCAAACAAATCCGCCGCCATGCCCGCACAGTCGCCAACATTATCGCCGACATTATCGGCGATAACGGCCGGGTTTCTTGGATCATCTTCGGGGATACCGGCCTCCACCTTACCGACAATATCCGCGCCGACATCTGCTCCTTTGGTAAAAATACCGCCGCCAAGCCGGGCAAAGATTGCAATCAAGGAAGCGCCAAAGGCAACGCCTATCATCGCGTGCAGGGGATCCGGGGTACCCAGCAACAGTAGCAAGCCGTAATAGCCTCCGGCGGCCAATAGCCCCAAGCCCACGACCAGCATCCCGGTAATGGAGCCGCCCCGGAAGGCAATCAGAAAGGCGTGGTTAGCGCCGGCATAGGCGGCTTGTGCGGTGCGGACATTGGCCCGCACCGAAATATGCATGCCCATAAAACCGGCAAGACCCGAAAACAGGGCGCCTATGGCAAAGCCGCCGGCGGTTTCCCAATTTAATAAAAAGCCAATCAATATCAGCAGCAATACCCCGACAATGGCGATAACTTGATATTGTCTGGCCAGATAAGCCTGCGCTCCCTGCTGGATGGCCAGGGCAATTGCCTGCATTTTCTCATTGCCTACAGGCTGCTGGTAAATCCATTTACTCGACACAAAACTATAGATGAGGGCGATGATGGCGGTGCTCAGCGCAAAAACAATGCACCATTGCGCCAGCGTCAGGTCATATGGAAAATTATTGAACATGGTCGTTCCCGGTTAATGTATCGAAAAAGGTGCCCACCTCATCAGAATGGTCTTCAGATCTTTTGAGGCTTTTCCACCAGCCAGCCAAAGATGAACTGTGGCGCATAACGGCTAATTACATTTTAAGTGGAAGCGGGTAAAATACCAGCAAGTGGATTGACGCAAAAAGACAAAACCAGTAGTTTATCCATCCTTTTTTGAAAATAAAACCAAGTGTTTTGGTCTTGCATTTTAAAAAACGAATATAATCACCTTCAATGAAAGCCACATCAAGTTTATCGAGGATATTAGCGTGGAGCTAAACGGCGCACAAATCGTAGTTCAGAGCCTTAAAGACGAAGGCGTTGAATATATTTTTGGTTATCCTGGCGGAGCGGTATTGCATCTATATGATGCCATTTTCCAGCAGGATGATATCAAACACATCCTGGTGCGCCACGAGCAGGGAGCCACGCACGCAGCCGACGGCTACGCTCGCGCTACCGGTAAACCGGGCGTGGTCTTGGTTACCTCTGGGCCAGGTGCCACCAACGCAGTCACTGGCATTGCAACTGCTCATCTGGATTCGATTCCGATGGTGGTTATTTCCGGGCAGGTATCCTTGCCGGTGATCGGCAGTGATGCCTTCCAGGAGGTCGACATGGTCGGCATTACGCGTCCCTGCGTAAAACACAACTTTCTGGTCAAAGACGTCACCCAGCTGGCGGAAACCATTAAAAAGGCCTTCCATTTGGCCACAACCGGGCGGCCTGGACCTGTCGTTGTCGACATTCCTAAAGACATCACCGACCCACGCATCAAGGTGCCCTACAAATACCCTAAAAAAGTGAACATGCGCTCTTATAATCCGGCAGTCACCGGACATAAAGGCCAGATCAAGAAAGCGGTAGATTTATTGCTGAATGCGCAAAAACCGATCATTTATTCCGGTGGCGGGGTAGTGCTCAGTGAAGCCAGCAAAGAGCTGACCGAGCTGACCCGCCTGCTGGGCTACCCGATCACTAACACCCTGATGGGTCTTGGGGCTTATCCAGCGACTGACAATCAGTTTATCGGCATGCTGGGTATGCATGGAACATATGAGGCGAACATGGCGATGCATGAGAGCGATGTCATTCTCGCTGTCGGCGCGCGTTTTGATGACCGGGTGACCGGCAAGCTCGATGAGTTTTGCCCGTATGCCAAAATCATTCATATTGATATTGACCCAGCCTCCATTTCCAAGACCGTTAAAGTGGATGTTCCGATTGTCGGCGATGTCAAGACAGTATTGGAACAAATGCTTGAAGTCATCAGGGAACATAAACAGAAGCCGCACAAGAAAGCCCTGGATGCCTGGTGGCAACAAATCGACCAATGGCGAGCGCTCAACTGTCTTGAGTATGACCGTGAAAGCCGCCTGATCAAGCCACAATACGTCATCGAACAATTGTACGAAGTCACCAAAGGCGATGCCTATATTACCTCGGATGTCGGCCAGCATCAGATGTACGCGGCGCAATATTATCATTTTGACAAGCCGCGCCGTTGGATTAACTCGGGGGGACTCGGCACCATGGGCTTTGGCTTGCCGGCCGCAATTGGCGTTAAACTGGCTCATCCACACGCCGATGTCGCCTGCGTGACCGGCGAAGCGAGCATCCAGATGTGCATTCAGGAATTATCAACGGCCCTGCAATACAACACGCCGGTGAAAATTGTCAACCTGAATAACCGCTACATGGGCATGGTGCGGCAGTGGCAGGAATTTTCCTATGAAAGCCGTTATTCCCATTCCTATATGGATACCATACCCGATTTCGTCAAACTGGCTGAGGCCTATGGCCATGTCGGCATGTTGATCGAAAATCCCGAAGACGTCAGACCCGCTTTGGAAGAAGCCTTTGCCATGAAAGACCGTACCGTGTTTTTGGATTTTCAGACCGACAGAACAGAAAACGTATATCCGATGATTGAAGCCGGCAAAGCGCACAATGACATGAAATTACGTGTAGCACCAGGCACGTCGACCGACAGGGAGTTGGCATAATGCGACATATTATTTCCATTCTGATTGAAAATGAATCCGGCGCTCTGTCGCGTGTGGCCGGCTTGTTTTCTGCGCGCGGCTACAATATCGAGTCATTAACCGTGGCGCCTACAGAGGATGCCAGCCTGTCGAGAATGACGCTGGTGACCCGCGGCAGCGATGATATTATCGAGCAGATTACCAAACAGCTGAACAAATTGATTGATGTCTTCAAGCTAATCGATTTGGCCGACACCGTCCATATTGAGCGCGAACTGATGATGGTCAAGGTGAAAACCACGGAGACAACGCGCGAAGAAATCCGCCGTATGACCGACATTTTTCGCGGCCGCATTATTGATGTCACACCGGCCAGCTATGTCGTTGAAATGACAGGTCCTTCAGACAAGCTCGATGCCTTTGTTGCCGCGCTTGACGCAGACCATATTATTGAAGTCGTGCGCTCGGGACCGACCGGCATCTCCAGAGGCGAAAAAGGGCTGCATTTATAATTCGCCCCCCCCTGCAAAACCACTTACTCATTTTAAAAACAGCAAAAAATAGGAAAACTCATGCAAGTTTATTACGACAAAGACACCGATCTTTCAATCATAAAAAGCAAAAAAGTAGCCATCATCGGTTACGGTTCACAAGGCCACGCCCATGCTAACAACTTAAAAGATTCCGGCGTTGAAGTTGTCGTGGGCTTGCGTTCAGGATCGCCCTCTGTCGCCAAAGCGCAAGCGTCCGGCTTGACCGTTAAAGACGTTCCCGAAGCCGTTGCCAGCGCCGATGTGGTCATGATCCTGACGCCTGATGAATTTCAATCACAGCTTTACAAGAAGGAAATTGAACCGAACATCAAAAAAGGCGCCGCCCTGGCCTTCGCGCATGGTTTTTCTATCTTGTACAACCAGATCGCGCCGCGCGCCGATCTGGACGTGATCATGATTGCGCCCAAAGCGCCCGGCCACACCGTGCGCTCTGAATTTGTCCGCGGCGGCGGCATTCCAGACCTGATCGCGATTCATCAAGACGCTTCCGGCCAGGCGAAAAAGCTGTGCCTGTCTTATGCATCGGCCATTGGCGGCGGCCGCTCGGGCATTATCGAAACCACTTTCCGCGACGAAACCGAGACTGATTTGTTCGGTGAACAAGCCGTATTATGCGGCGGCGCGGTTGAACTGGTTAAAGCCGGCTTTGAAACCCTGGTTGAAGCCGGTTATGAACCGGAAATGGCCTATTTTGAATGTTTACACGAGCTAAAACTGATCGTTGACCTGATGTATGAAGGCGGCATCGCCAACATGAACTACTCCATTTCCAACAATGCCGAGTATGGCGAGTATGTCACAGGCCCGCAAATCATCAATGAAGAAAGCCGCTGGGCCATGCGCGAAGCCTTGAAGAACATCAGAAACGGTGAATACGCCAAGAAATTCATCCTGGAAGGCCTGACCGGCTACCCTGAAATGACCGCCAAGCGCCGTTTAAACGCAGAACATCCGATCGAAATTGTCGGTGAAAAACTACGGGACATGATGCCATGGATCAAAGCCAACAAAATCGTTGATAAAACCAAAAACTAAACCTTAGTTTTTGGCATTAAAAAAGCCCGTCAGTTGACGGGCTTTTTTTTGCTTCGCCAAAATTACAAAACAGGCTCTCCCACTTGCATATTCCACCCCAAATAAGCCACCTGTTCCGGCAAACCAGACCATCGATTCCGATTCGATTACGCCAGTATTGAATGACAGCTTTCGGAAGTGGTGAATTGTCGCAATTGACCCACAAGAGTCATTCGCACCACATTTCCAAATGGCAGCATACCGACAATAATCGGACTGTCTATTTTAGCGAACCAACTGGTATTTCTGATCAATTGCAAACGGTCATAAATTTTATAAAATCAATCGAAACTGACCAAACTGACCCCATTGATTTTTTATTTGGGTGTTCAGATTGAGCCAGAATATGCACCCTTCAATGCCTCTAATTCAGCTTGTAGTTCCCGTTCTAGTCCGGCAAAATACCATTCCATATCGGTAATCGATTGAATGCGCTGATAAATTTCATTTTCTTGCAGGCACTTTATTTCCGCCTCTACTGTTGCAATTTGTTCGTATAATAGGTTTATTTTTTCTTGCAGTAAGGCTCTATTATCTATTTGTTTAACGGCTTTTATCAAAGAAGTGGCTTCACTTTCTAGCTTAAGAAGAATACCTTGCACTAGATTTAAATCTTGGTGTCGATAGGCTTCATTCAGTGCTTTAAAAATTTCCTCACCTTTGACTTTAGCATCTTCAATTAACTTATCGGGATGACATAAACGGCTGGCCTTACGATACGCTATTTTTAGCTGTTGATATTCAGAATCGTCAAGTGGTTGCGGTAAGTCTTCTAACTGTCGAATAATTTTTTTTATAAACTCATTCAAATTCTCCAAAGCATTTTTGCGCTGCGAATATTGTTTTCTTTTGCCAAAGATATGAACCCGCAACTTAAGTATCTCTTCAATTAAGCCGCCAAAACGCAACATATAGTTACTATTGAAGTTATTTATTTTCCTTTCATACTCAAGCTTTACATCAGTTAATTCGGTAAACCGATTTTCAAGGTTTTTTAATTTCAGTTTTAAATCCTGAGAAGCTAAGTATTTATTTAGTGCTAGGTTGCTGTTTTCTTGCTGGCGTTGCTCAATCATCTCAAATACCAGCTACATATTGCTTGGATTGTATTAGGTCGAAAATATGATAAGTTCAAATTTTAATATAAATATTAGTGAATTCATGATGCCCATTAGTAGGTTTCATTGTTTCCAAATTACCTCCACCTAACCTAACGAATGCAAATAATTCAGGGAATTGAAGCTCGTTTAATTGGATGTTTGTTAAATCAAGCCATAATCGTTCGGATTGTTTACGAATAAATAAGGATTTAGGGAGAGCAGTCAATTTGTTATTGCTTAAATCTAGGGTACGCAGCCCAGATAGATTGCCGATAGATTCAGGAAGCCTTATCAAATTGTTTTTATTTAAATGTATACCGCATAGCTTAGGTAAGCAACAAACAAATTCCGGAAGTGTTATCAAGTCGTTATTATTTAAATGTAGATCATAGAGTTCAGTTAGATTACCTATGGATTCAGGAAGTGTTGTTAATTTGTTATCGCTTAAATCCAGATTGGTAATTTTGGATAGCTTGCCAAAGGACTCAGGAAGCATAGTTAATCTGTTTTTTCTTAAAGTAAGAATAGCTAGTTTAGACAAATTCCCAAAAGACTCGGGGAGTACAGTTAATTTGTTATTGGCTAAACTTAGCTCAATCAGATTTGTTAAGTTACCAATAGAATTAGGTAGCGAAGTTAATTTATTATTACTTAAATCTAGAGTTTTCAGCTTATATAGATTACAAATAAAATGAGGAAGTATCTCAATTTTAGTGCTGTTTAAATTCAGAGAAGTGAGATTAGATAACTTACCAACAAATTCAGGGATTTGATTTAATGGGTTATTAAATACATTCAAATCATGCAAACTAGATAAATTACCAAGAGTATCTGGTAGCGTAGTCAATTTATTTTTAAGCAAATGAAGACTAGACAATTTAGTCAGTTTGCCAATTGATTCAGGTAGTTCTTTTATTTGGTTGTTTCCGAGTTCCAAGCATTGCAGATTGGAAAGATTGCCAATAGACTCAGGAATTGTAGTTATTTTATTGTACCTTAGAGCCAAAACCTCCAATTTGGATAGCTTGTCGATCCACTCAGGAATTTCAATCAATTCGCTATAATATATTTGTAAACGTGTTAATTTCGATAGCTTATATACACATTCTGGAATTTTTGTAAACTTGTTACTACTTAAAGTTAAATAAGTTAATTTAGTAAGGTTACCAAAAGATTCAGGAAGATCACTTAATTGGTTTTCGAATAAACTTAACTTAGTTAACTTTGACAAGTTGCCAAAGGATTCGGGTAAGTCTGTTATCTGGTTTCGAAAAAAATGCAGTTCAGTCAAATTAATCAAATTGCCAATTGAGTTAGGAAGTTTTGTTAGTTGGTTTTCATTTAATTTTAAAACAGTCAAATTAATCAGATTACCAATAAACGCAGGAACTTCAGTTAACTGATTATTGCTTAAATCCAATTTAGTAATTTCTAAAATAGATTGTTTATTAAGCAAAAAGTGTTTATTAGAAATACGGAGTGTATTTGCCCAAGCAATAAATTCATCTACCCAATCGTCATCTTTTGCTATCAATGTTTTGGTTGCAAGTATCTTATCGGTAATGTCCAATAAGCTTTGCGATTTACGAAGAGCTAAATCTGTACTATCTTTTGGAATTAGTTGTTTACCATCACTCATAAGATATTATCTTTTTGTTTATAAAAAGCATGCCTACCTTGGCTATGGCTCAAAGATAGCGGGAGCATCATAGCGTTTGGGGTGGGGTTACAAACCCAGTTTCGCGTGGAAGGGTTTTATTTTCTAAAAGATTCTGTTCATACGCTGCTTCTTGAATATCGAGGACAAGATGTTCCATTTCTTCTATGTAAGTACCAAGAGCACCTTTCTCAATAGCAATATGGTTGCCAAGAATGTGCCAATTTGCCAGCGAGAAACCTTTAAGACGTTCAATCGAAGTCGATAAATCAGATTTGTACTTGTAATTTTCTTCAAGCCCAGCATTATGAGCAATACAATTCCTCACATAGACGAGTGATTCCAAATTCTTTATTGTCCCATCGCGTTCAAGTGCGGTAAGTTCATTCATGACTTCTAATTGATGAATAATTTTGCTCTTTCCCTCTTCTGTTTTTTTTAACCGTGACTTAGTTTTTTTATTAGCCATTTCTATAAAGTATTTCCCAGACCACTCAACTGCTGTCACTACCGCTAATATAGCAGCATAGCGAATCTTTAAAGGCAAACTAATCATGAATCTATGCTCAGCATTAGATTCAAGGCTAATTATGTAACCTGGTGGTAAATCCTCTGAATCTTCACGATGCTTAATGGATTGAAGCTCTGCACGATATAATGATTCAATATTTCTTTCAGAAATATCCAAGTAATCCTTTATATCACCAATCATTGTGGAAAAGCCCATCGAAAAAAGGAAGTCATTGATTGGTACGTCTATCTGTGGGTCAAGGTCTAGAAACGACATTTTTATTGCACTATTGGTTATCAATACATGGACTGGTAAGTTTTATTACGTAGCAAACAAATATAACATTATACCCATATCACTACACACAAGTCACACTGCCTGAATCTGCCGCGCAAAGCTAAGGCCAGCAGCAAAGTCCATCACCCGCTGTAAACCCAGCCAGATGGTTTTCACCCCGGGCTCGCCATCGCCTTTGCGGGCAAGAAATCCGCCTAGCATTGCAACTAATCTGAGAAATCAATAGGGCCAGACTCTAATACTGCTACCTTAAAATTATTTATCATTAAAATCAATGTATTGAAATACAAATAACCGGTGAGATCAAATTTATAAAGGGTAAGAAAGAACAGATTACAATCCTAATTTCTATTTATCTTATTGATTTTGTGACTATTGCGCGCTGTAAACAGACCACGTTTTTGTACCCTTTTAATATATAACTTGTTGATTATTAAATAGATACAACTTTAAGGTAGCAGTATTGGGGCCAGACTCGATTGATTTATACCTAAATCCTGCAATCAAACAACAGGATATATTTAATAACCCATATAAATCAATGATATAATGTCAATAGTTAGCAACTATCCAGATCATGATTTCAATGAAGACAAAATCCTCACACATACGGAAAAAACCAGCCACTCGTAAACAAACAGGCAAAGTTCACATGTCAGCCACTGCAACTGGACTGACCAGCCAAGCCGGCCTGATCCCGGTTGTCAAATACTTGCAGCGAATTGGCTTTGAAAGAATAGTCGACCAGGATATTCCGCACCCACGCGGTGATAACGCCGATTATCAATTGACTAATGTGGTTATGTTCACCTTGGTGGGCATCATTGGTGGCGCCACCTCCATGGCAAAGGTTTGTGGCGTCTGGTCGGATAGCGTCTTACGTAAGATTGCGGGCTGGACCAAGCTACCCGTTGAAACCACGATAGCGCGGATTTTTAAAGAAGTTACCGAAAAACAGATCAACCAGTTTGAAAGCGTCACTCATCGATTGCGAGGACAGATTTGGCGCCGTGCTAATCGTTCAGGTGCCTCCAAAGTAGGGCTTAACCCGGTTCAGTGGGTCGATATAGATTCCACGGTTGATTCAGTGTGCGGTACCCAAGAGGGGGCTGCCAAAGGCTATAACCCCAAGAAAAAAGGCGCCCTTTCCTACCATCCTCAATTAGCCTTCTTAGCGGGTAGCAAAGAAATTCTGCAAGCCTGGTTTAGGACCGGAAGCGTCTATACCAGCAATGGCGTTGTTGAATTCGTCAAGCAATTGTTAGCGCATTTGCCTAACAGAATGCGCATCATCGTCCGGGCCGATAGTGGCTACTTTGTCGGCGCTTTATTAGACGTGCTGGATGCCCATGGCCATGGCTATCTGATCAAAGTTAAGCTGAAAAATCTGGTCGCACTGTTAACCCAGCAACATTGGAGTGCCATAGCCGGACAGCCAGACTGGGAACAGTGTACCTTTGACTATCGTTGCGGTGAGTGGAAAACGACTCGACGCTTCGTTGCCGTGCGCCAACGACTGCCCAAAGAAGCAAGCCCGCAACTCGATTTACTGGAAACGGCACGCTATGATTATTTCTGCTATGTCACCACTGAGGCCTTAACACCCTGGCAAACCCATAAAAAATACGGCGAACGCGCGACTTGCGAAACCTGGATCGAAGAATCCAAAGGGCAAATGGGCATGGGCAAGATAAGAACCGCCGATTTTTTAGCTAATGCTGCCATATTCCACTGCGCAGTATTGGCTTACAATACCCTGCGCTGGATGGCCATCATGAGTGGCAGCCAGGCGCTTCGGCAATGGGAGCCAGAAACAGTAAGGACTTATCTGGTTCGTGTAGCGGGCAAGTTACTCATCGGAAATAGGCAACTGACTGTTAAAACCCCGGACAATCATCTTTATCCTGGGGTTTGGGATGACTGGGTAGCGGTTGGTTTGGGCTCGTGACCCGATAAATACACGAAGCGCCAAAATCAACGACTAGCATTAGCCTTTCTGCGGGAAGGAGGGTCAGGTTTGGCAAATTGTCACCCAATTTCCAGAATTTATTGCTATCCCGGGTGTGTATTGGTTAAACAATCCTGAATCCATGGACGCGTGCGGGCACCGGCAGGCCTTGAAGCATACAATCCGGGAATAAAAAACAGGACTTGAACTCTAGTTTTCAGGGCTTGCAGGATTTAGGTTATAGTATCTACTATTCTAAACTGCCTGTTTTTCAAACAAGAGAGTAGGCAATGGCACGGTTCCTAGATTTGTTATCCCCGATCAACCACAACATGTGATTGTTCGAGGTAATAATCGAGCAGAAACCTTCTGCACCGATGCTGATTACAGTTTCTATCTTGAAAAGTTGAAATTAGCCTGTGACAAGCACAGATGTTCTGTTCATGCGTATGTGCTCATGACCAACCATGTTCATCTGCTCATAACTCCGCATCTCGAACAAAGCATGGGTAAAGCCATGCAGATGCTGGGGCGTTACTATGTACAATACTACAACTATTGCTACCAGCGCACCGGAACACTCTGGGAAGGCCGCTACAAGAAGCTTATCTATTTACGTGTATGCGCTACATAGAATTGAATCCGGTGCGGGCAGGCATGGTAATCGATCCGGCTGAGTATCCCTGGTCAAGTTATCATTTCAATGCACTGGGACAGTCCAGTGCATTTGGTTGTGCCCCATCCGGAATACCTGCGTTTGGGCGAGGCGAATGAAGCGCGTCAGGCTGCCTATCGAGCGTTATTCAAACATCAACTTTCAGAAAACAGCATTACCGAAATCAGAGAAGCCACCAATAAAGCATGGGTGTTAGGCAATGACCGGTTTAAGCAACACATTCAAGAACAGTTGGGTAGACGAGTTGAACCAAAAGCCAGAGGCGGGGATAGGAAATCGGAACAGTTCAATGCCAATCGCAATTTATTAGTAGATTGAACTAAAGTCTGGCATGGATATGAGGATGTGGATGTCTATCACTGGCAATGGCCGAACGGCAGCAATTGCTCATATTGCAGACGTTGATTGATCGTGACCGTCGGGCCCCTTTTTGGCCGATCTCCGGCGTTCAAAATCTTGCTGGGTTTATATCGGAATCGGTTGTGGTTTTGCGCGGAATGCCTGGCGGTTTTCAAGTCGGAAACAGTGGCGGCTTTGATTGGAATACGCACCCACTCAACCGCACATACCAAAAAGCCCTCATCACGAGGGCTTTTTTACTTTAGCCTTTAGCCTTTAGCCTTTAGCCTTTAGCCTTTTAAACCTTATGGTAAATATCCGCGCCTTCTTCAAGGAACTGCCGGGATTTTTCATCCATTCCTTTTACCAGCGCCTCTTGTTCATCTTTAATGCCTTTGGCCGCCGCATAGTCGCGTACATCCTGACTGATTTTCATTGAACAGAAATGCGGGCCGCACATGGAACAGAAATGCGCGACTTTGGCGGATTCCTTGGGCAGGGTTTCGTCATGGAATTCACGCGCTTTTTCAGGGTCGAGACCGATATTGAACTGATCTTCCCAACGGAATTCAAAACGCGCCTTGGACATGGCATTATCACGCGCCTGCGCACCCGGATGGCCTTTGGCCAGGTCGGCAGCATGGGCGGCAATTTTATACGTCACGATGCCTTCGCGGACATCCTGCTTGTTCGGCAAGCCCAAATGCTCTTTTTGGGTGACATAACACAGCATGGCGCAACCGTACCAGCCGATATTGGCGGCGCCAATAGCTGAGGTGATATGGTCATAACCCGGCGCAATATCAGTGGTCAGTGGGCCTAGGGTATAGAAAGGCGCTTCTCCGCATTCTTCCAGCTGCTTTTCCATGTTGACCTTGATCATGTGCAAGGGCACATGACCAGGACCTTCAATCATGGTTTGCACATCGTGTTTCCAGGCGATTTTGGTTAACTCGCCCAAGGTTTCCAGCTCGCCAAATTGCGCCGCGTCGTTGGCATCGTAAATCGAGCCCGGACGCAAACCGTCACCCAAGGAGAAGGACACGTCATAAGCCTTCATGATTTCGCAGATGTCTTCAAAATGCGTGTACAGGAAGCTTTCGGTGTGATGCGCCAGACACCATTTCGCCATAATGGAGCCGCCGCGCGAAACGATACCGGTCATGCGTTTTGCGGTCAGTGGCACATGATGCAAACGCACGCCGGCATGGATAGTGAAGTAGTCCACGCCCTGCTCGGCTTGCTCGATCAAGGTATCACGAAAGATTTCCCAGGTCAGGTCTTCGGCTTTGCCGTTGACTTTTTCCAGAGCCTGATAAATCGGTACCGTGCCAATCGGCACGGGCGAATTGCGCAAAATCCACTCGCGGGTTTCGTGGATGTTTTTGCCGGTCGATAAATCCATGATGGTATCGCCGCCCCAACGAATGCCCCAGAGCATTTTTTCCACTTCTTCTTCAATCGAAGAAGTTACCGCCGAGTTGCCGAGATTGCCGTTAATTTTCACCAGAAAATTACGGCCGATAATCATGGGCTCCAGCTCGGGATGGTTGATGTTGGCGGGAATAATGGCGCGGCCGCGCGCCACTTCAGAGCGCACAAATTCAGGCGTAATGACGTCCGGAATGGAAGCGCCAAAGGAATCGCCCGGATGCTGATCCTTCCATAACTCGCGCATTTCTTCCATTTTCTGGTTTTCACGGATGGCGATAAATTCCATTTCCGGCGTGATGATGCCTTTTCTGGCATAGTGCATCTGCGAGACGTTCATGCCGGCTTTAGCGCGGCGCGGCTTGCGGATAAGTTCAAAACGCAAGGCCGCGGTAGCGGGATCGTGCAGACGTTGCTGGCCGTATTCAGAACTCGGCCCCGTCAGTTGTTCAGTGTCGTTTCTTTCCTCAATCCAGGCCGAACGAACCGCGCCCAAGCCTCTTTTTAAATCCACCCCAATATTAGGATCGGTATAAACGCCGGAGGTGTCATAAACATAAAGCGGAGGATTTTTCTCGGCGCCAAAATGGACCGGAGTATCTGACAGGGTAATTTTACGCATGGGAACTTGTATGTCAGGGCGGCTGCCTTCAACATAGATTTTTTCGGATGCGGGGTAGGAATCGATTTTTACACTACTGGCTTCAGTCTCAGTAGTGTCTTTCAGAACAGCGCTCATGCTTATCTCCAACAACAACAAAACAAGGCGCAGGGAAAATGGGGCTTTCCTACGCCGGTATTAACCGGGGTCAGGTTCAAAGGGTTTCTCTCAGCCTCAAGATAAATCTTGGAAGCACCCCTAGCCTTTACGGATGTCGGTCTAAATTAAAGGAAAATGTACCGGATTGCAAGAAAAGCCCGTATTAAAGGGCGCGCTAACTATTGCATCATGCTTCGGTGTCCACATGGAATGGAGAACGGGTAGTTAGACTGACCCATTGACATGTGACATTTAGAGCCGATCGATAAATCTGCTTCAAGCGGTACGCATCGCATACCCTTTTCAAAATGGCCCATCCAAACCCCAAAAAAGTACGCGACGAGGACATTCCTGTCCGTGCTATGGCCTAATACCTGTAATCTGATAAAAAGATAGCCGGAAGAAGTAAATCAATGGGCCACATGACATCGATCAGCGAACTATGGCGCTACTCTCAAGTTGAAAGGTGGTGCGATTATCGAGGCACTTGAGCCCGCTGCAGTAAGAGTCACAATACCTCCGCTGGGAACACCGAAGGAAAAGGCCCCTGTGGTCACCGCCACATCGGCGCCTTGGACCATATTGTTAGCGCTATCCGTCTTGTAGTAGGAAAAACTACTCACCGCCGGCAAGTTGGTCAAGGTCGCCGAAACGGACGCAGCGGATCCAGTGTTTCGGGCGACGATGGTCAACCGCCCCGAATCCTGATGGTAGAACGCATAGCTGGTGAGACCTCCAGTGGCACCGGTAGCTGCGATGCGCACCGCCCCCGGTGGGACAAACTTGAACAGCTGGGCATTCTGATAGAACTCTTTGCGTGGAGTGTAGGTATGGCTGCTCTGGTTGTAGGCTAGCGGCACGTAGCCAACATCGTCATTACCTGGTTGCGACCCGCGTCCCGCCAGAATGGCATGATTATAGACGCTGTCGAAACCCTCCCAAACAATCAGAGCCGACGCGTTTTGACCCAAGAGTGAAAAGGCATCGGCCGGATTGGCATACTCCGTCATCCAGAAGTTCTTGCTCGAATAACTCGAGTTCTTAATCGCGGTGTTGGCCCCGCCGGAATCAGCCGAATAACTGTGGAAGCCGAAATGGTCGACTTTGCTCATTACCACTGAATTGGCCATCATCGCCGGCATATACGTACCCACACCGCTGCTGATGGATGCGGTGTTGGGTCCGAGAAGACGAATGTCGGAAAGACCCATGGCGTCGAGTTTGACCGAAAGTTTGTTGAGCAAACGCACATACTGTGCGGAAACGAGCTGTGGCCCCTCAATCCCATCCCAATCTGTTTCGTTGAAGGGATCAAGCATGCCGAACTGCAGGTGCTCGGTATTTCGAGCGTAATACAAAAGTGAGGCAATCATCTCCACTGCTTCGTCTTCCTGACTAGCATTAATGGTGGTCGACCCCATCCAACCCGGCACCCGTCCCATGAAGCTCAGCGCGATGGTTGCGTTGAAACCCTTTTGATTAAGGTAGCGAAGTGTGCCCCATAGATTTTGAAACTTGGCGTTGGAGTATAGGGCGTTGTAGTATGTCCAGTTCGGCGTGTTCGCATCGGCATTGTCGTTGGTCGCCTCCCAGTCTTCCATGTCGAAGACCACGCGCCACAGCGTCTGTCCCATTTGGTCCGCCAATAGATCAATGGCTGCTTTGGAGTTGTCGTTGGTCCAGCTGAGCGAATTGATATTCGTGCCAAAACCATCGATGGTTTGATACTTCTGGGCTCCGTTGATCGATAGCGAGGCAGCAGCCGCGACATGTGTAAATAGCAGGAAGCCCATCGCGCCCAGAAACCACAAAGCCAATCGGTCACGCACACCGAAACGAAACCGCAATTCAACTCTGGTCTTTTTCATATTTTTCATCTTTTCTTTCTCCATGTGCCACTTTGGGCAGCCTTACTTCGATAGATGGGTGAGCAATAAACGGCTTATCGCTGACGTGCTTGCTACTTAGTATCCAAAAAAATGGTTCGGTCCGAAGACGACTTTCACTACGACGATATGCCACGAGAGGCAAGCCTGCTCAACAACTCATTAAGCCATTAGGCACTGGCCTAATGAAATAGCAGCGCTGCGCATTAATAGTAGCATTCATATACAAAAAACCAGCCTGACCCATGTACACAATTCAGCCACATGCTATTGTTGCCTTGCAAAATGGGCATTGCTGCCATACAGCCAATGCGCAGCACCTGCCGTTGCGTTAATATAGACCAAACCTATACGATAAACCACCTAAACCCTCACGGCTTTCTCATAAAAAATTAACTTGCCTAAGCATTAAAATTAACGACTCGGGGGCATCCATGAATGTTTCAATGCTGGCTTGAAAATTGTGCTCTCCAGTCTTTGACCATCGCAGTAAATTCATGGCTAAAAAACGCAACTTGCCCATGATTTGCGCTTGTGTGCCATTCTTGACCTGAATGTGGTCTTCTTTAAATGTGACATCTAATTGCCAATTGTTGGATTCCACGCCCCAATGCCGGCGAATAGTATTCGCTAAGATTTCAACGCCGCGCTGCCGATCATTGACCTGATAATTGCTCACATAGTAGGCGGTTTCATGGCTTGTTTTGTGACTCGATTTTTCAATGGTTTCGCGATTCATCGCTATTAAAGTTCGTAAACCACTGTTTTGCCAACGGTCATCAATATCCGATAGTGACAAATCATACAAATTGGCCTGTCGTGTGCTGATACGGCCATGACTGAGGTCATAGTCAATGGTTTCGGCACATGATGAGTGGTCAGCTAAAATGCGGCAGTGTTCGAGTAACTTGGGTTGATTTTCTTTGACTTGAACCAGATAAAGACCTTCGGCCTGGTTGATTTGCGTGAGGGTCTCAGGATTGCAATGATGCGCATCCATACTGAGTTGATGCGCGTCTAATCCGGTTTCTTTTATAAATTCACGCACTACCGTAATCTCGCTGGCTTTATCACCGACTTGACGAGCTTGCGCCACATCGATTCGGCTATCATGCGAAACGGCATGAATGAGGGCCTGTTTTTCACCTGATTTCAACGTGCCTCTCATGACTTTGCCATCGATACTGAGCCATTCATGCTGAATCAATTGCGCAGTGTGTTCATCAAAGCACTGATGAATCGCATTATTTAAACCCTCCCAATCCAGGTTGGCCAGCATTCTCGGTAAATGGGCACGAGAAACCGGTGTTGCATCCTTAAAACCAGTCACTTCGCGTAACCAATCAATTTTATTCATCATGTAGCGGTGAATACTGGATACTTTTGAGCGGCCAACCAAGATGGCAAAAACAACTGTAGCGACCAGAAAGGTCAGTGAGTGACGCTTACCACGGTTATCCCGTGTATCGGGTAACGCGTTGAGCACATCAATAAATTTTATTTCTGCTTCACCCAATTTGTTTTCAAGTCCGTTGGTATCCGTTGAGGCTAGGATGGGCATATTTTCGTAAGCTCAAAAAAACTTATATTTTACAATATTGCAATAGTTTTTTTATGAGAAAGCCGTGCCTAAACCCTGCTGCCTTACCCACAACTAACCCATCAATAAAACTATGGCGAAAATACTCATTATTGGCTGCGGCGCTATCGGCAGCCAGCTGGCTCAGGTACTGTCCGATAGGGGCCATCAGGTCACCGGATTGAAACGACATCCACCTGACGGCAACAGTAAAATCAGCTATGTGAGCGCTGACATCACAAACGCCTGCACTCTTGATGGCTTATGTGACGATTTCGAGCAGATTTTTTTCATCGTTTCCGCCGACGGGCGCATTGAGCAAAGCTATCGGGCCATTTATGAAACGGGCTTGAATCATTGTTTGGCCAAATTTCCGAAGCAGCCGTGGCTATTGGTTTCGTCGACCAGCGTTTACGGCCAATCCCAAGGCGAGCGGGTTGATGAAAATTCTCCGGCGCAACCCGACAACCTAAACAGCCAGCTCATCCGCCAGGCTGAACAAAAACTGACCCGTGAAAATCCCGAAAACATCATTGTCCGCTTTTCCGGCATTTATGGCCCGGGCCGTGAATATTTGCTGAGGATGGCCAGGGAGACACCCGCCATCCAACAACAGCCGCCTTATTACACCAACCGGATACATCAGCAGGACTGTGTTGGCGTTCTAGCGTTTTTGCTGAGCCAGCGTTTAGCCGGGCGAAAGCTGGAGCAGTGTTATTTAGCCAGCGACGATGATCCGGCTCCGCTGTGGGAGGTCATCAGCTGGCTGGCAGAGCGCAAGGACTACTCTCCACCCACGGCCAAACCAGTCAGCACTGATGCCTCGATGAATAAACGCTGCAACAACCAACGCCTGAAAGCCTTGGGTTACCGGTTCCAGTATCCCAGCTATAAAGACGGCTATGCGGCGTTAATCGATCAAACCAAACAATGAATGTCTGATCCACTGCCGGTTTAACTTCGATGAAACCCATTATAAATCGCGTAATAGTTTGCGCTAAAGTGTGCATAAAATGCCTCAAGTTTGCTGATCTCGGGTTTTAATGGATCCAGGACTGTACAAAAAACTGATAAAACCAGGCTTTTGAGCAAAAGCCAGAAATGCCAGGCGACATTGAACGACGCACCGCCAAGCACGCAACTGTCATCTGGAAAATGATCAAACAGCACTTCGCCAAAAATCCGAATATGGTTGTTATTCACTGATGTCCGTAAAACCCCATTATACCAAGTACAGCGCACCTTAGTGTGCTGCAGCTTCGCCAATTGTCTCGCTTTTTGTCGTTCTTCAGCACCGGCATTGACTACCAGTACAGATTTGAAGGCGCGGGTCATTATCCTCAAATGATTTCCGCCATCACCGGAAAATTACCAAGTTTTCAATGCCATGCTGGATGTGAAGATATTAACTCTCTACCAAAAAAATAAATAATTGACACTAGAAAATGATTTTTTTTATCAGCAATGTTAGAATTTAAAATATTATTGACTAAGCTAACGTATCGGATGTCGACAGACGCTCAACCAACACCTTATCATCGCCCTGCACTGGAATTCAAAAGCAGCACCTTTTCCGTACCCGTTTTAGTTCTATCCAGCAATGATTTAATAATAATTGAGCAGCAGCTACAGGAAAAAATCAGTCAAGCGCCAGAGTTTTTCAAAAATTCGCCGCTGGTATTTGATTTGCAGGAGCTGAACAAACACGAAATCGATATTGACTTTACCGCCCTGACAACGATTATTCGCGCTCTCGGCTTACTGCCGATAGGTATCCGCGGCGGGACTCCACAACAAAATCAACAGGCTATCGCATTGGGTATTCCTGTGCATTCGATTCACGGCAATAGCACTGCATCGATCGAAGGGCCAAAAACCAATAAAATCAATCCTGAACCGCCAGAACCACAAGCCGATGGTTTAACCTCAACAACACTACTTACCCAGCCTATCCGTTCCGGGCAACGTGTTTATGCCAAGGGGGATTTGATTATTCTAGCCCAGGTCAGTGCCGGCTCCGAAATAATGGCCGAAGGCAATATTCATGTCTACGGCACCTTAAGAGGCAGGGCTCTGGCGGGTGTACAGGGTAATCTTGAATCTCGTATTTTCTGTTCCGATTTGCAGGCGGAGCTAATCTCAATTGCCGGTAACTATAAAATCAGTGAAGATCTGGATAAGTCTGTACGACACAAACCGGTTCAGATCTATTTACAAAACCAAACTTTAATCATTTCAGATCTTTAATACAGTCCGCTAACTTGGAGGAAATACCATTGGCAAGAATCATAGTCGTCACATCGGGTAAAGGCGGTGTTGGTAAAACAACAACGAGTGCCGCCATAGCCATGGGGCTTGCAAAAAAAGGCCACAAAACAGCGGTCATAGATTTTGATGTGGGCTTACGCAACCTGGATTTAATAATGGGCTGTGAGCGCCGCGTTGTTTATGATTTTATCAACGTTATCAATGGCGAAGCGACGCTTAATCAGGCCTTGATCCGGGATAAGCACTGCAATAAGCTGTATGTTTTACCGGCCTCGCAAACTCGCGATAAAGATGCTTTAAGCCAAGAAGGTGTCGGTAGAATTCTGGATGAACTGAAAAAAGACTTCAAATATATAGTCTGTGATTCTCCAGCAGGCATTGAAAGAGGCGCCCATTTGGCCATGTATTTTGCCGATGATGCCTTCGTCGTCACCAATCCGGAAGTGTCCTCGGTTAGGGACTCAGATCGTATGCTAGGCATTCTAGCGAGCAAGTCCCGCCGGGCAGAACAAAACGAAGAGCCTATCAAAGAATATCTGCTGCTCACGCGCTATTCTCCTGAACGCGTGAAATTAGGTGAAATGCTCAGCGTAGATGATGTACAGGAAATTTTATCGCTGCATTTGCTGGGCGTTATTCCTGAATCCAAATCGGTGTTAAACGCTTCCAACTCCGGTACTCCGGTTATTCTGGATGAAAAAAGTGATGCCGGACAGGCTTATGCCGATATCGTTGCGCGCTATTTGGGCGAAGATAAACCCCATCGTTTTATTGATGAGAAAAAAGGCATCTTTGGGAAGCTTTTTGGGGGTAAATGATGAGTTTACTGGATTATTTTAGAACCACTAAACCACGTTCGGCTTCGGTTGCGAAAGAAAGATTGCAAATTCTGGTAGCCCATGAACGTTCTTCCCGCCATCAACCGTCCTATCTTCCTCAGTTACAGAAAGAATTGATGGAAGTTATTCGCAAGTACGTCAACGTAGAGCAGGACGCCATCTCCGTAAACTTTGAACAAGATGAAGACCAGGAAACCCTGGAATTAAATATCGTGCTACCTGATAATCAATTTAAGCAGTCTTAATTTTTTAACCCCCTACTAACTTAAAGGTGATCCATATGAATGATGTAATCGGTGATGCTGCTGGCAAAATTTGGAAATTTCTGAATGAAAACGGCGAAGCCAGTGTAACTAAAATTAGCACTGAAACAGGTATCGGCAAAAACGATATTCAACGCGCCATTGGCTGGCTGTTGAAAGAAGACAAGCTGGTGATTGAGCTGAAAGGCCGCGCAGAAACCTTATCATTGAAATAATGACAACCCAGGGACATAATTTAATTGCCTGAAAAAGCGATTAAATTTTTTATGCCTGAAAATAGGATTGCCTGGCTGAAGTTGTGCACTTCAGCCAGGCCCGACCGCCTCTTTATCAGATCAGATCAAAAACAGGGTTGCCAGGCCAAGAAACGCCATAAAGCCAATCACATCAGTCACGGTGGTCAATAAAACTCCACCTGCCAACGCGGGATCAATGCCCACCTTTTGCAGCATTAATGGGATTGTGGCACCGGCAATCGCCGCGCAAATTAGATTGATCACCATCGCGCTGCCTAATAAGGCACCGATACTGGCACTTTGAAACCACGTCCCCGCAATAACCGCCACCACAAACGCCCACAGAATACCATTTACCGCGCCAACAGCTATTTCTTTTTTAAATAATTTAGTGGCATTGGCGCTGCCAATCTGCCGCAAAGCCAAGCCCCGAATCACCAATGTCAGTGTCTGGCTACCGGCAATCCCACCCATGCTGGCGACAATAGGCATCAATACGGCCAAGGCAACAATTTGATCGAGCGTTGCTTCAAACAAACCAATCACCCAGGACGCCAGAAACGCGGTCAGCAAATTAACACCCAACCAGATGGCGCGATGTCTTGCACTGGTCATGACCGGGGCGAACATATCCTGCTCTTCATCCAGTCCGGCCATGCTCATGAATGAGTGATTACCTTGTTCGCGTATGACATCGACGATATCATCCACGGTGATTCTGCCCAGCAATTTGCCGTTTTCAGCAATGACAGGTGCAGACAATATATCGCGCTGCTCAAATAACAAGGCAACGTCTGCCGCGGGCATTTGGTAAGGAATAGCGTAGACACTGGCATCCATTAATTCTGATACCATGGCTGCCGGATTTTTAGTCACCAAAACCGACAAGGGCAATATGCCCTGAAAAAAATCCCTCCGGTCGACAACTATCAGATTATCCGTGGCTCTGGGCATGGAGCCGCGCTTTCTCAAATAACGCAAAACCACAGCCAACGATACATCGGCTCGTACCGTCAGGACATCGAGACTCATTAATCCGCCGGCGGTATGATCATCATAAGATAGAGCGGATTCCAACCGGGTGCGCTCCTGTACGCCAATCGATTCCATGACCTTTGAATGCAAGGGCTCTGGCAGAGAGTGCAATAGATCGACCAGATCATCGGACTCCAGCTTTTCGGCCGCTTTAATGAGATCTTTCCGGTCGGTAATATCTATCAGTCCTGCCGCGACCTCGACATGCAAACAGACTAAAATCTCACCCATTATATTGGGTGGTATCACTGCCCAGATCTTTTTCCTCTCTTCCGGTTGTAGCGATTCAATTAAATGTGCAGTTTCTGCGGGATATAAGTTATGAATAAAACTTCTAATTTGATAAAGCGACCCCTGTTTAAGCAACCCTGTTACCTGCTTAAGCAGAAGTCGGCTATTGTCTTGTTTTACTGTAGCTGCCATAGGTAGTATCCATAAGGTATGGGCATGAGTAAAACCGGTGCCGGAATTGGGCTCATTTCCAGTTAAGAAATGCCCTATAAATCAGCTTATAGTAATTCTCTGTGCCGGATAATTACATTAAGAGAGGGGCTTTTAAACTGCTTGGCCAACGCATCAACCAGATACACCGATCGATGCTGCCCGCCTGTACAGCCGATGGCAACAGTCAAATAACTGCGCCCTTCATCTGCAAAGCGCGGCAACCAGCGCTGGAGAAAACGGGTAATATCCTGAAAAAATTCAATTACCAAGGCTTCTCCCTGAAGAAATTCGATAATCGGCTGATCTTTTCCTGTTAATCCGCGCAGCTCTGGAATCCAGTAGGGATTGGGCAACGTACGGGCATCAAACACAAAATCGGCATCCAGGGGCACCCCATGTTTGAAGCCAAACGACTGAAACAACAAGGAAATGTGGGGCGCAGTCCGTTCGCCGACCCGCTCGCGTATCAACTCCTGCAACTGATGGTAGTGCATTCGACTGGTATCTATGACGACACTGGCAAATCTGGCGACCGGCGTCAGCATTTCCTTTTCAATTTTCAAGGCTTCTTTGAGGGGAATGTTCACATCCGTCAGCGGATGCCGTCTGCGCGTTTCGCTATAGCGCTTCAATAACACAGACTCTTCGGCCTGCATGAACACAATCTCGCAAACTATGCCTTTACGGCGAATCAATTCCAGACTTTCCGGAAAGTTAATCAGGCTTTCGCTCTGATTTCTGGCATCAATGCCTATGGCGGTTTTTGCATAAGTGTTTTTATCCGCCAGCATAACGTGATTGATAAAGTCTTCCAGCAAGATCACCGGCAAATTATCAATACAATAATAGCCACAGTCCTCCAGGGTTTCTAAAGCAATACTTTTGCCGGAGCCGGAAAGACCGCTAACGATTAACAGTTTCATAAATTAAATAGGTTCAAGGTACAAGGTTCAAGCTGCTTTTTTGTACCTTGTACCTTACGCCTGCTTTAGCGATGACTTCCGGTTTTTTCTTTATGTTTGGTAATTTGACGATCCAGCTTGTCCACCATGTTGTCAATGGCAACATACATATCTTCCTGATGATCTTCAGCAAACAATTTCGCACCGCTCAGTTGCAGAGTTGCCTCCGCTTTTTGGACCAATTTTTCTACGCTTAAAATAACGTGTACATCAGTAACTCTATCAAAATGACGGGCTAATTTTTCAAATTTTGAATCAATGTGCGTTTTTAACGCATCCGTTACCTCAAGATGATGACCTGTTACACTAACTTGCATGGAATAACTCCTTTATTTAATTAGTTTAATAATGGCTTGGTTTGCTGTCAGTCGGCGCTACAAAATGCGCTTGCGCTGACTGGATGAAGAAATAAACATCGCTTCACGATACTTGGCAATGGTCCTTCTCGCAACATTGATGCCTTTTTCTTTAAGTAAATCGGATATCTTACTATCACTTAACGGCCTGGCCGGGTTCTCATTTCCGATTAATTCTTTAATAAATGCCCTGATCGCTGTTGCCGAACACTCCCCCCCTCCTTCTGTTGAAACATGGCTGGAAAAGAAATATTTAAACTCAACAATGCCATTGGGCGTATGCATGTATTTTTGTGTGGTTACCCTGGATATGGTCGATTCGTGCAACTCCAACTCCTGGGCAATGTCTCGGAGCACCATGGGCTTCATGGCAATGGGGCCATGCTCAAGAAAACCGGTCTGTTTTTCCACAATACTGCGAGCCACACGCAATAAGGTATCATTACGGCTGTGCAGACTTTTTATAAACCATCGAGCTTCCTGCAAATGATCCTTCATACAGGCGTTATCTTTGCTGTTATCCGCCCGTTTAATCATGGCCGAATAAAAAGGATTAATCCGCAACTTAGGCGCAATATCGGGATTTAAATTAACCTGCCAGATATCGTTGTGCTTGACTACATAGACATCTGGTATCACATATTCAGAATCCGAATCCTGTATCTGTGCGCCCGGCTTGGGGTCCAGGGTTCTGATCAAGGCAATAACCGCATTCAGCTGCCGTTCTGTGAGGCCTAATTTGCGCATCAGTTTTGACTGCTCATGGCTGGCCAAAAAATCTAGATAACGCGTCACCAGCAGCATGGCTTCATCCCTATACGGCGTCTCTTCGGGCAATTGCTGTAACTGAATACGCAGGCAATCGCTTAAATCGATCGCCGCCACACCCGCCGGGTCAAAATATTGCACCCTATGCAGCACCGCTTTGACTTCGTCCAAGTCAAGATCGTCGAACTGGCTTTGCAAGCCCTGAAAGATGTCCTCAGGAGAACTCCTGAGATAGCCGTCTTCATTGACTTCATCAATGATGGCCATGGCAATGGCATGATCGCGTTCTGAAAACCGGGTCAATTCCAGCTGCCACAACAAATGATCGAGCAAAGTTGACGCCTTGCTGCGCTGCGTTTCAAATTCGCTGGTCTCTGCGCCATTAGGGGCCGATGCCTGGACATTCTCATAGACATCATCCCAGGATGAATCCAGGGGTAGTTCGTCGGGTATCTCGGTTTGTGAGCCTTCGCTGGTTTGCGAATCTGAATGATCCAGTTTTTTTTCCGGTTTTGCCAACGCTTCACCGAGGTTATTTTCTTCCTCATTAATCTCCAGCATCATGTTCGACTCAAGCGCTTGCTGAATTTCCTGCTGCAAATCCAGTGTCGACAACTGCAGCAGCTTGATCGCCTGCTGTAATTGCGGCGTCATCGTCAGTTGCTGGCCCAGCCTAAGATGTAATGATTGTTTCATTCCGTACTACAGTCGTCTAAAAGTATTTTTGAGTTAAAGGCTAAAGTTATTGCCTAAATAAACCTTACGCACTTCCTCGTTGGTCACGATAGCTTCGGCCCCGCCTTCTGCAATGACCTGACCGTTGTTAAGTATATACGCACGATCGCAAATGCCTAATGTTTCCCTGACATTATGCTCAGTAATCAACACACCGATTCCACGCTCTTTTAAATGCTCGATGATTTTTTTAATATCTTCTACCGAGATGGGATCAACGCCGGCAAAAGGCTCATCCAGTAAAATAAACTGTGGATTTGTCGCCAAGGCCCTGGCGATTTCAACACGGCGCCGCTCTCCGCCGGACAAGCCCAAGGCAATTTGATTGCGCAGATGCAGAATATGAAATTCCTGCAGCAATTCCTCTATCACCAGCTCAGCCTGGCCCCGCGTCAAATCAGACCGGATTTGCAGCACGGCGCGCAAGTTATCGGCCACGCTCAGTTTACGAAAAACCGAAGGCTCCTGCGGCAAATAACCTATTCCCAGTTGCGCACGCAGGTGCATGGGATGATGGGTAATGAGTTGTTCATCCAGCGTGATCTCCCCTGAATCCGCCTTAATCAGCCCCACCATCATATAGAAGCTGGTGGTTTTCCCGGCACCGTTAGGCCCCAGCAAGCCAACAATCTCACCGGCATTTACGGCTAATGAGACGCCGTTGACGACATTGCGTTTGTTGTAACTTTTAATGAGCTGTGTTGCTGCGAGTCTGGCCATTTTCTACTTTGCCGCTTTCGGTTTTGGTTTCAATTGGACGCGAACCCGCTTGGAATCGGAAGATTTATCCCCAGCCCTGACCACGGAATTTTTACTGTCGTATTCAATATGTTTACTCTCATAAGTGCCATTGCCTTGCCAGACGGTAGCCTCATCCATCAGGATCAACAGGTTTTTTTTCGGATAATACTCGCCGGTCAAGGCCTTGGCGGTAATATCTTCAGCGCCTTCACTGGGCGTTTGTTTAAACCGGGCAGGGTTGCCGGTAAACACCAGCTTTTCAGCATCACCATTGACAAAGTACACCACCAGCTTGTCGGAATTGACCCGGATACTCCCCTGCACAGTAATAACATTGCCGGTGTAAGTGCTAATGGCGGCTCTGTCATCGTAAGTGGCCGTATTGGAATCAATGGTTATAGGCTGCTCAGCATCACTCTCCAAAGCCAGGGTAAATGAGCTGTACAAAGCCAATAACATCGCGCAGCAAAGCATTGCCTGTTTTTTATTTTGTTTCATATTTTCCCCGCACATTAGCGAGCAATTCCAGATGAATCGGCTCTCTAAAAGTCAGTTTCATTCCGGTTCCTGTGGTCACATTGGGCGGACTGATCAGTTCGGCCCACGCATCGGTTTCTGCATAACTGGTTTCCGGCTGTACTCTTACATTGGTAGTGTTAATTTTAAGCTGCCTGATACCTTTCGCCCCTGCTCTATCGACGCTGACCTTGCCGTTGAGCAAGATGTTCTTGCCATCCGCGGAACGTATCCCCGTCTCTGATTTGATAATCCATGGCGGTGTTTGCTCATTGTAAAAAAACATCACCGGATTATCTAAATGGGTAGTGCCGTCATCACTGTAATGAACCATCCTGTCGGCCAGCAATTTGCTGTTTAACTTGCCGCGCTCGTCCATTTCCCATTTGCTGTAGCCTTTACTGAAATAATCGGCACTGTGGGCGGGTGCCGATATGCGCTCAGCCTCCTCCGGCCCGGTAAATTTAACCAGCACCCAGCTCGCTGCAGCGATACCGGCCAAATACAGATACTGTTTATATTCATGTGGCATCATTGCAAATACGCGTTCACAACTTCGTCAAACCGGCCCTGTGCCTGCATGATCAAATCGCAGACCTCGCGCACGGCGCCACAGCCGCCAGGCAACGCCGTGCACCAGTCGGCGCGTTGTTTGACGGCAAAGTTGGCATCATTAACCGCAATGGCCAGGCCGACTCGGATCATGACCGGCAAATCCAGCAAATCATCACCGACATGTGCCGCCTGCTCAGGCAGAATAGCCATTTTCTCAATGATTTCGTGGAATGCGGCGATTTTGTTTTCATGCCCCTGATAAACATGCTCAATACCCAGGTTTTTCATGCGTAACGCCACGGAATTTGATTTTCGTCCGGAAATCACCGCCACCTCAACACCGGTCTGCCGCAACAGCTTGATGCCATGACCATCACGGGCATGAAAGGCCTTATATTCGTTGCCTTCGTTGTCAAAAAACAGCTTGCCATCGGTAAGCACCCCATCGACATCCAGAATCAGCAATTTGAGTCTTTTGGCTTTTTCCAGTATCGGCTGCATTCGTTCTGTCTCTGTCATTACACTATTCCAGCCTGAATCAAATCATGCATGTTCAATGCCCCTATTGCGCGCTGCTGATCATCGACCACGATTAGCGCATTGATTTTTTTCTGCTCCATGATCCGCATGGCTTCGGCCGCCAGAATATCCGCAGGGATCACAGCACAATGCGGCGTCATCACTTCGGTAACCGCGGTATTGTGAATATCCAGATTTCGTCCCAGCATGCGCCGCAAATCACCATCGGTAAAAATTCCGATGACCCTGTGGCCAGCATCAACAATCGCGGTCATGCCCAGTTTCTTCTCGGTCATTTCCAGCAAGGCCGCACTGATCAGCGCGGTCTCCGGCACTGACGGCACCTGATCGCCGACATGCATGATGTCGCTCACCATCAATAACAACCGCCGCCCCAAAGTGCCGCCGGGATGCGACAAGGCAAAATCATCACGGGTAAACCCCCTTGCTTCCAGCAACGACACAGCCAGCGCATCGCCCATCACCAGCGCCGCCGTGGTACTGGACGTGGGCGCAAGCCCCAGCGGACACGCCTCCTGCTCAACACCCACATTGATATGTGTCGTGGCAAATCTAGCCATAGTTGATGCCGGATTCCCGGTCATTGCAATTAACGGCACGCCCAAGCGCTTGATAATCGGCAATATTGTTAAAACTTCGCCGGTTTCACCGGAATTTGACAACGCCAGCACCACATCCTGCCTGGTGATCATGCCCAAATCGCCGTGACTGGCTTCGCCCGGATGCACAAAAAAAGCGGGCGTACCGGTGCTGGCCAGAGTTGCGGCAATCTTGCCGGCAATATGCCCCGATTTGCCCATGCCGGTAACAACCACCCGGCCGCGACAATTGAACATTAACTGGCAGGCAGCAACAAATTGATCGTTAATCTGCTCAGCCAGAGCCGCAACCGCCTGCGTTTCCACCTGAATGACGGCCAGTCCCAATTCGCGTAGCTTTTGCTCATGTATATTCATCATTCTGCGCCCGGATCAAACGCTCATTATACTTTGATATAATGGCCACTGATAGACAAGGCCGCTCAGCACTAAATTAAGACTTTTCCGCGCCACGCCTTACATACGTCAGTTCCAAACCATGAGGCCGTAAACGCCAGCAGCTTTATCTCCTTCAACCGCAGCGCAATGCCGGCAGCCAGGCTATAACGACAGCCATCACTGCCGAAGGGACTACGAAACCGAAACGCATCGACGCTCTGCCTTAAAAAATCGCGCATTATGCCATGTTTACTTCATTCCTGCTTTGATTCGTAATAATGCACCGAAACTGAATTTTGCGCGCCCCCCCATGCAGACATTACTGCATCGACAGGGGCATCGAACGCTGACCTCACACCACCTCTTCAAGCGCTCCTGCACCAAATCCCTGCAGGACTTGCCAACACAATATATTGACTTGGTGGGGAATAGTCATAGAGAATAGGCTGTTTAGACTGCAACCTGGCCTTAACTCACGCATGGACAAACGCGTCCCCATTCAAAACAGCCTTGTCTCTGTTCACAACTTGTCGTTCTCACGCGGCGACAAAAAAATCTTTGACGATATTTCCCTGGAATTCCAGCGCGGTAAAATTACTGCCATCATGGGGCCTAGCGGTACGGGCAAGACGACACTGTTAAAACTGATCGGGGGGCAATTGTGCCCTGACAAAGGTACTATTAGCGTAGACGGGCAAAACGTCCATCGTTTGAGCCGGTCAAATTTATATGAATTACGCAAACGCATAGGCATGCTTTTCCAAAGCGGCGCGCTGTTAACAGACATGAATGTCTATGACAACGTTGCCTTTCCCTTACGCGAACATACCCAGCTTCCCGAACCCATGATTCGCACGCTGGTGCTGATGAAACTGCATGCCGTAGGCTTGCGCGGCGCGCGAGGTCTGATGCCTAACGAATTGTCCGGCGGCATGGCCCGGCGCGTGGCCCTGGCCCGGGCCATAGCACTGGATCCCATGATGATTTTGTATGACGAACCTTTTACCGGCCAGGACCCCATTTCCATGGGCGCGCTGGCGCATCTTATCAAATCCCTGAATAACACCCTGGGGCTGACCAGCATCGTGGTTTCTCATGATGTCCATGAAACCTCATTGATTGCTGATTATATTTATGTGATATCCGAAGGCAAGATTGTCGGCCAGGGCACACCTGCGGAAATACACAAATCGGATTCTGAATGGGTGCAACAATTTATGACCGGCGCAGCTGACGGCCCGGTGCATTTTCACTACCCGGCAGCAGATTATGTTGACGATCTGCTGGCTTCGTCCAAAAGCTATGGCCGGGTATCAAAACGTTATGGCCGAATTTCAAAATGATGCAATTGATACAGTCTTTGGGTAACAGTACCCGCAGCAGTTTCACCAAGCTGGGACGCGGCACCTTCTTCCTGATCCATACCCTCACCGGTTTGGTTGAATTATTGCCGCGCCCGCGCTTAATCTTAAATCAGCTGTATTCCCTTGGCGTTCTGTCTTTTCTGATTATCACCATCTCCGGCCTGTTTGTCGGCATGGTGCTGGGCCTGCAAGGGCATAACATTCTGTCGGATTTTGGCGCCGAAGAAACCCTGGGCGTTATGGTTGCAGCCTCATTGGTTCGAGAGCTGGGCCCGGTAGTTTCAGCTTTACTATTTGCCGGCCGCGCCGGATCGGCTTTAACGGCAGAAATTGGCCTGATGAAAGCCACCGAACAACTGGCCGGGATGGAAATGATGGCGGTAGACCCCATTAAACGCATTATTTCGCCCCGGTTTTTGGCCGGGGTATTGTCCATGCCCCTCCTTGCCGCGCTGTTCAGCATGATCGGCATCATAGGCGGGCAAATGGTCGGCGTCGGCTTGCTGGGCGTGGACGATGGCGCCTACTGGTCGCAAATGCAGGCTAAATTGGATTTTCAGGATGACATTATCAATGGCGTTATCAAGAGCATTGTGTTTGGTTTTGTCGCGACCTGGATCGCACTGTTTGAAGGTTATGACTGCATCCCGACCTCGGAAGGCGTTAGCCGCGCCACGACCCGTACCGTTGTCAATTCCGCTTTTAGTATTTTGGGTCTGGACTTTATCCTGACCGCACTGATGTTTGGAGATAATTAACATGCAGCACACCAATTCGCAGGACACGCTGGTCGGGCTCTTTGTCGCCTCCGGCATCGTTGGCCTGTTTTTTCTTGCCCTGCAAGTCAGTAATTTGAGCTCTTTTATCGCGCCCGAGGGTTATACTGTCAGCGCCCGCTTTGAAAACTCCGGCGGACTCAAGGTTAAATCGCCGGTTTCGGCAGCAGGTGTAAAAATCGGCCAGGTAAAGGCAATTTATTTTGATCCTAAAAGCTTCGAATCCGTCGTTGAAATGAATATTAGCCCTCAGTTTAACGCGCTTCCCGATGACACCACCGCGAGCATTTTTACTTCCGGCCTGCTGGGCGAGCAGTATATCAGTCTCGTACCAGGCGGTTCGGACGAGTATTTGAAAGACGGCAGCAACATTGAAATCACTCAGTCTGCCATTATTCTTGAAAAAGTCCTCGGTCAATACTTGTTCAAGTCCGCGGAAGAAAAAAAGTGAGCAAACTCAACATTGTTGCTCAGGGCGGAGGACATTTCTTTGTCGATGGTGATTTGACTTTTTCCACTATCGACAAAGACACGGTAAAATCCTTTACCTTTTTAAAATCGGCCAAGGATATCACCATAGATCTAAGTCATGTCACCTGCACGGACAGCGCCGGGCTTGCGCTGATGATTGAATGGATAAAATATACCCACGACAATAATACGCGCTTACACTTTAGGAATATTCCCGAGCAACTGCTCACCCTGGCCAAACTGAGCGGCTTTGATACCAACAGCCATTTTGCAATTCAGCCCGAGGCACAAGAACCGGCTGATCCTGATTTTACCCAGATAATTTAAAGCACACTGTATGGACAAACTCATTATTACCGGCGGCGCACAACTGTCTGGAGAATTGCGCATCTCCGGCGCCAAAAACGCAGCCTTGCCGATTCTTGCCGCCACTCTGCTCTCGGAAACGCCCGTTAGCGTCGGCAATATACCGCATCTTCAAGACATCACCACGACCATGGAATTGCTGGGGCGCATGGGCGTGCATCTGGTCGTCGATGAAAAAATGAATATTGAGGTCGACGCCAGCACCATCAACAGCTTTGATGCGCCCTACGAACTGGTGCGCACCATGCGCGCATCGATCCTGGTATTAGGCCCTTTACTGGCTCGCTTTGGCGAGGCCCATGTTTCCTTGCCGGGCGGCTGCGCCATTGGTACAAGGCCTGTCGACATACACATCAACGGCCTGCTGCAAATGGGCGCCGACATTACCGTCGAAAACGGTTACATCCATGCCAAAGTGGATCGCCTGAAAGGTTGCCGCCTGGTGCTGGACCAAATCACCGTCACCGGCACCGAAAACCTGCTGATGGCAGCCACCCTGGCCGAAGGCACCACCATCATTGAAAACGCCGCCAAGGAACCTGAAGTCACTGATCTGGCGCATTTTCTCAACTGCATGGGGGCTAAGATTTCCGGCATCGGCACCGATGTGCTCATCATAGAGGGTGTAGAAAAACTGGCTGTCGAAAACGTCCATTACGATATCCTTCCCGACCGCATTGAAACCGGCACTTACCTGGTGGCTGCGGCCATCACTGGCGGCAAAATCAAGGTCAAACACACGCGTTCCGACACCTTGGACGCGGTGCTGGCAAAACTGATTGAAGCCGGCGCCGATATCAGCACCGGTGAAGATTGGATTAGTTTGGACATGCACGGCAAAAGACCTAAAGCCGTTTCCGTGCGCACAGCGCCGTACCCCGCTTTTCCCACGGATATGCAGGCTCAGTTTATCGCCATGAATTGCATCGCCGAAGGTGTCGGTATCATTACCGAAACGATTTTTGAAAACCGTTTCATGCATGTGCAGGAATTGCAGCGCATGGGCGCCAACATCCGTCTGGAATCCAATACCGCCATCTGCACAGGCATCAATAAACTCACAGCTGCACCGGTCATGGCCACCGATTTAAGAGCATCAGCCAGTCTGGTCATCGCCGCGCTGGTAGCCGAAGGCGACACACTGGTGGATCGCATCTACCATATAGATCGCGGCTATGATCACATCGAAGAAAAGCTCATGCAATTGGGCGCAACCATACGCCGCGTGCCCAATTAGGTTTTACCCATGCTGACTATCGCCGTATCCAAAGGCAGAATTTACGAAGAAGCCCTACCCTTACTTGAAGAAGCCGGCATTACGCCGGTGGATGATCCGAAAAAATGCCGGAAGTTAATCCTCCAAACCACTCGTGACGACGTGCAACTGGTCATAATCCGGGCGACCGATGTGCCTACGTTTGTTGAATATGGCGCCGCCGACCTGGGCATTGCCGGCAAAGATGTGCTGCTTGAACACGGCGCCGAAAGCCTTTATGAGCCTCTGGATTTAAAAATTGCCGGCTGCAGGCTGATGACCGCCGCCCATAAGGATGCACCAGAAATTTCAGGGCGTATCCGCGTAGCCACCAAATACGTGAAAACCGCACAGCGTTACTTTGCCAACCGCGGCATCCAAGCTGAAATCATCAAATTATACGGCTCCATGGAGCTGGCGCCTCTGGTCGGCCTAGCCGATTGCATTGTCGATCTGGTCGATACGGGCAACACACTGAAAGCCAACGGCCTGGAACCGCGCGATCTGATCATGAACATCAGCTCCCGGCTGATCGTAAACAAGGCAGCCATGAAAATGAAGCATCAGGCTATTCAATCGCTGCTTGATCAATTTGAACAAACGCTTGCCAAACGGTAACGCCATGCCCCCTATTAACATCACTAAACTAGATGCCTCCTCCGCTGATTTCAAGCAGCAATTGCAAGCCCTGCTGGCCTGGGACGAGAGCGAAGACAGCGATATTCAGCAACGCGTTTTGGCGATTATTGCCGACGTGCGCAAATATGGTGATCAGGCCGTCATCGACTACACCAATCGCTTTGACCACCGCCAGGTGGCCGAGGCCGGCGAACTGGAATTGCCCAGAGCCGCCCTGAAAGCGGCCTGGGAAACCTTGCCAAGCGCTCAGACCCAGGCCCTGCAAACGGCCGCAGAGCGGATTCGCGCTTACGCAGAACAGCAAAAAATGCAGTCCTGGCAATACACCGAAGCTGACGGCACCGTCCTGGGACAGAAAGTGACGCCGCTGGACCGGGTCGGGCTTTATGTCCCCGGCGGCAAGGCCGCCTATCCCTCTTCGGTGTTGATGAATGCGATTCCGGCAAAAGTCGCGGGCGTTGCTGAATTGATTATGGTGGCGCCCGCCCCCAAGGGTGAAACCAATCATCTGGTGCTCGCTGCCGCCTATCTGGCCGGCGTTGACCGCGCCTTTACTATCGGCGGCGCTCAGGCCATTGCTGCGCTTGCTTACGGCACAGCAAGCATCCCTGCGGTCGCCAAAATTGTCGGTCCCGGCAACATCTATGTCGCCACCGCCAAAAAACTGGTTTTCGGCCAGGTCGGCATCGACATGATTGCCGGGCCTTCGGAAATTCTAATCATCTGCGATGGCAAAACCCCGTCCGACTGGATTGCCATGGATATGTTCTCCCAGGCTGAACATGATGAAAATGCCCAATCCATCTTAATCAGTGATGACGGCGCCTATCTGGATGCAGTTGAGCAAAGCATTAACGCGCTATTGCCCACCATGGAACGCGCCGCGATCATCCGCACCTCGCTGACTACTCGTGGCGCCCTGATCAAGGTCGGCAATCTGGATGAAGCGGCCGACGTGGCCAACCGCATTGCCCCTGAACATTTGGAGCTTTCGGTTGAAAACCCCGAAGCCTTATGCCAACAGATCCGTCATGCCGGCGCCATTTTCATGGGCCGCTATACCGCCGAAGCCCTGGGCGATTATTGCGCCGGCCCGAACCATGTCTTGCCAACGTCCAGCACGGCATGCTTTTCATCGCCTTTAGGCGTCTATGATTTTCAAAAGCGCTCAAGCCTGATCAACTGTTCACAGGCCGGCGCCAACGCCCTGGGCAAAACCGCAGCCATCCTGGCACGCGGTGAAGGCCTGACCGCTCATGCCCGTTCAGCGGAATACAGGATAAAATCAGGTTAAAAGCACAAGGTTCAAGGTGCAAAAAACCAAATAATTGCCTTGAACCTTTCCTCTTTCCTCTTTCCTCTTTCCTCTTTCCTCTTTCGCCTTGAGCCTTAAACTTATGTCCCTGAATGATCTAATTGCTTCTGTTTTCCGCAAAGAAGTCCTCGACCTGTCTGCCTACAAAGTTGCCGATGCGCAAGGTCTGATCAAACTGGATGCCATGGAGAATCCCTATCAGTGGCCAGAAGACATCAAAACCCGCTGGCTGGACGCGCTAAAAGACTGCCCGTTAAACCGTTATCCTGACCCTGAAGCCCGCGCCCTTGTCGCAACCATCAAGCTCCAGAATCAAATACCCGCTCAGTCTGATGTCCTGCTGGGCAACGGTTCCGATGAAATCATTCAGCTGCTGCTCATGGCCTTGCCAACCGATGCGCAAGTATTAGCGCCTGACCCCGGCTTTGCCATGTACAAACAGCTGAGCCATTGCCTGGGCCTGAACTACCATGGCATTCCTTTGCTCGCCGACAGTTTTGATCTGGATTTGCCGGCCATGCTGGCTGCCATAGAACGCTACCAGCCTTCGATTATTTTTCTGGCTTATCCAAATAATCCGACCGGTAATTTATTTAGTGACGCTTCAATCCGCGAAATCATCATCGCAGCCAAAGGCTTGGTGGTCATCGACGAAGCCTACGCCCCTTTTGCCGGAGCCAGTTTTATGAATGAACTGGATCGCTTTGACAATCTTTTGGTCATGCGCACCGTATCAAAACTCGGACTGGCTGGCTTGCGCCTAGGCTTCATTGCTGGAAGCCCAGCCCTTATCGAACAGCTTAATAAAATTCGTCTGCCCTACAATATCAATGTGCTCACGCAAATCAGCGCAGAATTTGCATTATCCCACAATGCACTTTTTGACCAGCAAACCCAGCAAATTTGTGCTGACCGGGCGATCGTTTTTAAACAACTGAATGACATGCCCGGCATAACTGCATTTCCCAGCGCTGCCAATTTCATTCTGTTCAGAACCCCGGCCAATCAGGCCAGCCGTATTTTTGACTCGCTAAAAGCACAGAGGATCTTAATAAAAAACCTTGCCCCTCAAGGCGGCTTATTAGCCGGCTGCCTGCGCGTAACCATTGGAACACCAGACGAAAATACAGCATTTCTGTGCGCCCTTGGAAAAAGCCTGGCAGCAACTTAAAGCCCGGACACTCTTAATAATCCCCATATTTATCAGATCAGGTTCGATCGAATTCAGAGTCACTCCTTATCCCCAAAACCATTATATTCGCGAATCTTCTTACCTTAATTGCCAGGCGCACCGGTTTCTTATAAATGCTGGCAATTTAAAATCCGCTGCCGCCCAAAACAAATCCATATAAGCGCTTCAAATCTTATAAGTTCTAGTGGTATATTACCGGCCAATAAAAACTAGAAAATAATCTGCGCTAAGAGGCACAGACCTAATCAGGAGAGTCGTATAATGAATAATGAAGGCGTCGATAAGTCCAAACGCCAGTTTTTGACCTCGGCCTTGACCGTGGTTGGCGCCGTTGGCACCGGCTATTTAGCAGTTCCCTTTCTTGCTCAAATGCAGCCGAGCGTCAAAGCGATGGCGGCGGGAGCTCCTGTTGAAATAGACATCAGCAAAATGGAACCCGGCCAATTGATCAGAGCTGAGTGGCGAGGCAAACCGGTCTGGGTACTCAACAGAACACCGGAGGTACTGGAAACCTTAAAAACACTCGATAACCAGCTCAGAGACCCGCTCTCTCAAGAATCCATTCAGCCTGCTTCCAGCAAAAATCCGGGGCGCTCCATCAAACCGGAAATTTTCCTTGCCGTCGGTTTATGCACCCATTTGGGCTGTTCTCCGACCTTCCGACCGGAAATTGCGCCTCATGACCTTGGCGATAAATGGAAAGGCGGTTTCTTCTGCCCTTGTCACGGTTCCTGGTTTGATCTGGCCGGGCGCGTTTATCGCGGCGTACCCGCCCCAACCAACCTGGAAATCCCGCCTTACCGTTATATTACCGACACCCTTATTATCGTTGGAGAATCAGCAGAGGAGGCACAAGCATGAAACCAACCCGTCTAACCGAGTGCGGCAACTGGATTTTGGATCGCTTTCCCCTGACCAAACTCTGGAATGAACACATGGCGCATTACTATGCGCCGAAGAACTTTAACTTCTGGTACTTCTTTGGTTCACTGGCTTTGCTGGTTTTAGTCAATCAGTTTGTTACCGGCATTTTGCTGACCATGAACTACAAACCCGATGCGGATCTGGCCTTTGATTCTGTCGAATACATCATGCGTGACGTTAATTGGGGCTGGCTGGTGCGCTACATGCACTCCACCGGAGCATCGGCCTTTTTTATCGTCGTGTATCTGCACATGTTCAGAGGCATGCTGTATGGTTCCTTCAAACAACCACGGGAGCTGATCTGGATTTTTGGCATGCTGCTGTTTGTTGCCTTGATGGCGGAAGCGTTCATGGGTTATCTGCTGCCTTGGGGACAAATGTCCTACTGGGGCGCGCAGGTTATCATTTCCCTGTTTAGCGCCATTCCCGTTATCGGCGATGACTTATCCCTGTGGATACGCGGCGATTACGTAGTGGGCGATGCCACCCTGAACCGGTTTTTCGCATTCCATGTCATTTCCGTGCCCCTGGTACTGGTGTTGTTGGTTTTCCTGCACATTGTCGCCCTACACGAGGTCGGCTCCAATAATCCGGACGGCATCGACATCAAGAAAAACAAGGATGCTAACGGCATCCCGCTGGACGGCATCCCTTTCCATCCTTACTACACCGTCAAGGATATCGTCGGCGTTGGCGTATTTTTGTTTTTTTTCGCGACGGTCATTTTTTATACGCCGGAAATGGGCGGCTATTTTCTCGAACATGCGAACTTTATTCCCGCCGACCCGATGAAAACGCCGGAACATATCGCTCCGGTTTGGTATTTCACGCCGTTTTACGCAATTTTACGGGCTATTCCCGATAAATTTGCCGGCGTTATCGGCATGGGTGGGTCCATCGTGGTTCTGTTCCTGTTACCCTGGCTGGATCGCAGCAAAGTCAGATCCATTCGTTACCGTGGCGGTATCTACAAAAAAGCCTTATTGTTGTTTGTTATCAGTTTTATCGGCTTGGGCTATTTGGGCACCCAACCAGTGACACCCACAGCAACAACCTTTGCGCGTATTTTTACTGCGATCTACTTTGGCTTTTTCCTGCTTATGCCTCTGTACACGCGCTGGGAAAAATCCAAACCACTGCCATCACGACTAACAGATCAACCCAGTCTTGAGGACCGCATCCCTGCATTGATGGAGACATTTGAAGAAGTGACTGTAGTCAAGCCTGTAGAGACTTCGAACGGCACCGTACTCAAGAGAAGGCCTAATCCAACCGGTATTCTCAAAGTCATCACTCGATTAGCAAAAAATCTAAAAAAGAGCCTCGATTGATATGAAAAAATTAAACACACTACTTTTATTACTGACCCTTTCTTTTGGGGCTAATGCTTCCGAAGCGGTTCACCTGCAATCAGCGGATATCGACCTTTCAGATAACGCCTCATTATTAAGGGGCGCGCATCACTTTGTCAGTTACTGCTTGGGCTGCCATTCCGCCAAACAAATCCGTTATCTGAGGATTGCTCTTGATCTGGGTGTTGATGAAAAAAAGATGTTAAAAGACATTGCTCCCGAAGGTGCCGGCATCTATGACAAAATGCTTACCGCCATGAACGCGCATGATGCAACAAAATGGTTTGGCGTCCAACCGCCTGATCTATCACTGATTGCACGTTCTCGTGGAGCGGACTGGTTATACAGTTATCTAAAAGGCTTTTATGTCGAGAAAGGCAAAGCACCTCTAGGTGTAAACAACATCGTGTTTGAAGACGTCGGCATGCCCAATGTACTTTGGCAACTGCAAGGTGAACAAAAGCCCATTTACAAAACAGTCGACGGTCAACAGGTTATTGACAAGTTGGTTATCGAAGAAAAAGGCACCTTATCCGAAAAAGAATTTGATCAATTCGTCAACGACTTGGTCAATTTCCTGGTCTATGTCGGCGAACCCGTGCAGATGGAAAGGCAAAGCATGGGCAAATACGTGCTGTTTTTTATCATCATGTTCCTGATCCTGGCCTATCTTCTGAAAAAAGAATACTGGAAAGATATTCATTAAATCTCCAGCCAAGAAAACAGGGACGTTTTCTTACCGCTCTGCAACTTCTCAGACGCTCACAATCGGTCAACAACATGGCCGTCCGTGTTATAATTTCCTTTTTATCGCCCAACACGTCCAAAGAGGTTGTTATTTGTGGCAAATATTAATACTCGTAAATCTGTAATGACGCTTTTTTCTTCGCCTACCTGTGCAATGAGTCACTGCGCTCGCTTTGTTTTGCACGAAAAGAGCGTTGTCGCAGACATAGAATATTATGACCCGACCGATCCACCCGAAGATTTACTCGAATTAAACCCTACTGGCACATCACCAACGCTGATAGAACGTGATCTGGTGCTTTACGACTCACGCATTATCATGGAATATCTGGACGAACGTTTTCCACACCCCCCGTTGCACCAAATGGATCCAGTGTCACGCGCAAATTCCCGCATGCTGATTAAACGCATCGATCAAGACTGGTATCAGTTACTCGATGAAATTTTATTTTCCGGCGAGAAAAAATCTGCGCGCGCTAAAAAAATGCTCAGAGAAAGCCTGTTGTCGGCAGCACCTATTTTTGCCGCCCGGCCCTTTTTTATGAGCGACGAGTTTTCTTTGGTTGATTGCGCGATAGCGCCGCTTTTATGGCGGCTGCCCAGTATCGGTATCGACGTGTCTACACCGGGCGAAGCAATTAACAACTACGCACAACGCATCTTCAAAAGACCCGCGTTCAAACGCAGCCTAAGTGATGCTGAAAAAGAAATGGTTGAATTCCTCAAATGACATCGCTAAAACCTTATTTAATCCGTTCGATTTACGAATGGATTATTGATAATAATCTCACCCCGCATCTTCTGGTTGATGCCCAAAATACCGACGCCGTACTGCCGGAAACGTTTATTGAAGATGGCAAGATTGTATTGAACATAAGACCCGAGGCCATACAAGGACTGTCGCTAGGCAATGAAGAAATACACTTTCATGCCCGCTTCGGCGGCAAATCGATGCACATCATGACACCAATAGGCGCGGTCATGGCCATCTATGCAAAAGAAAACGGCAAAGGCATGATCTTTGAGCAGGATGACAGCGAAGACGATGAGCCGCCTCCGGCAAAAAAAGCCTCAACAAAACCGCATTTACGCATCGTAAAATAATTCATTTTTGGTTTATTCGTTATCACTTTACAAAGCAACTCGCCTGGCGATTTCAATATCCTTTCTAAGCACATCGTTAACCAGTAATTGCATACTTTCCGGGTTTGATTTGCATTTTTACGAAAGGTAGCGAACGATGTCTTGATCCAGATAAATCGGCATTTGTATCTCCTCGATCGGCACATAAAACTTGCCTTGTTCGGCATTGGAAAAATCATATTCGTCTTTCATGGCTTGGCCCTCTGGGTATAAGTTGATTTTTCGTTTTGGATGGCTTTTCTTGCCTAGATAATAAGAATGACATTGTCGTAACGAAAAGTGGGAACAACCAATAAGACTTGTTCGTTCAGGCTTTTGCCCAATAATAACCAGCGCTCTTCGTTTTCGGAATGTTTATCATCGGGTATGCTCAGGGCAAAAGGATCGGCAAACACATACACCGCCTGACGAAAATCGACGCCGTGTTTACGGATATTGATCTGGTTTTTGTTTTCATCCCATTCGGATTTCATTACAAATACTTCTATGATCGCCTGTTTTTTGGACGGTCGCTGCGGTAAATGGTAGCTTGCGCGCAGGTAAATGAAATGCACTAATTCATAAATCAACGAGGAATCAAGCCAAATCCGTCCTAAATTTTCAGCTCACGCCTCAATGTGGCACAACGAAATCGAGATTTCCGTGGGCTAAACCATCGGTTCAGCAAGCACAGTCGACGACTCGCTATAAAGCGAGAGGTTATATCTGAAGATGAGGAAAATCTGACAGCCACCTTACTGAAAAACACCAGCTGCCAGGCACACTTGAACTTTACTGCGTCAACTTCAGATATTTCTGATACAAAGTCTCTTTGTCTTCCACATAGGCGGGATCTTTATCGATGCAGTCGACCGGACAGACTTCCATGCATTGGGGTTTGTCATGATGGCCTACGCATTCGGTGCACAATTCCGGGTTGATGATATAAATGTCTTCGCCCTGGGAGATGGCGCCATTCGGGCATTCCGGCTCGCAGACATCACAGTTGATGCATTCATCATAAATAATAAGGGACATAAAAACTCCTAACTGAATTTTGCGATTAAGCGCCGGTTCACATTTTCTGGGATAAAGCTTGAGACATCGCCTTTCAACTGGGCAATTTCCCTGATCATGCTTGAAGAAATAAATTCGTATTGTTCGGCCGGAGTTAAGAATACGGTTTCCAGTTCCGGCGCCAGACGCCGGTTCATGCCGGCCAGCTGAAATTCATATTCAAAATCGGAAACCGCGCGTAAGCCGCGCAAAATCACGTTGGCGCCCTGTTGTTTGGCGCAAGCGACCAGCAAGGTGTCAAAGCCGATCACATCCACATTGCTATATTCCGCGGTGGACGCACGGGCCAGGTCCACGCGCTCATCCACAGAGAACAGAGGGGATTTGCCTTTATTGAGCGCGACGGCCACAATCACCTTGTAATAGAGCCTGGAAGCTCTGGCGATGATGTCCAGATGTCCGTTGGTAATTGGATCAAATGTTCCCGGATAAATCGCAATCACTTTCATGGCTCTTACTTTGCAAAAAGCGGCAATTTTATACCAAGAGACAGGGTTTAAAAAATAAATCAGCCTCCGCGCGCAAACAGGTGGTAGGCGACTTCGCCTGCAGTTTTACTTTTCAGGCACTGCCAGTTCTCAGGAAGCCTTGTAAGATCAGACTTACATTCGGTTTCGACATAAATCTTGGCGTGCCGTGCCAACCAGCCTTTTTCTTCCAGCCATTGGCAGCTGGGGGCGGCCAGATTTTTGGCAAATGGAGGATCCAGAAACACTAGATCGTAAGCCTCGCTATCGCCGGCCAGATAGCGCAATACGTCCATGTGTACGATTTTTATCTGGCTGGCGTCCAAGGCGACAGCGTTTTCTTTCAGGCTTCGGCAAGCCTCGGCATTATTTTCAACTTGGGTGACGGACTTGGCGCCCCTGGAAGCGGCTTCAAAGCCCAAGGCACCGCTGCCGGCATACAAATCCAGACAACGTTTGCCGATAATATCGGCCTGTAGCCAGTTGAACAAGGTTTCCCGTACCCTTGCCGGTGTCGGCCGTAAACCGGGCAAATCGGTAAAATGCAGCTGGCGGCTGCGCCACTCGCCGCCGATGATTCTGAGCTTATTTTGCACTTTTTGCTGCTGCCGTTGCGCCTACCGTGATGGTTTGTAGCAGTTGCGGATTCACTCGCCGTTTAAAGGCATCGGTTATGGAGGCAACGGTGACTTGTTCGACTTTTTGCTGGAAGGTGTCCAGATAATCCAGCGGCAAATCATAAAAGCCGATCATGGCGACATAATTGGCCAATTCCTTGTTGGTATCAAAACGCATGGCAAAGCTGCCGGTAATGTTTTTCTTGGCGGCGGTCAGTTCGGCTTCGGTCGGGCCTTGAGCAATAAAATCTTCCAGGGTTTTGTTGAGCACTGTTAAGGCTTCCTGGGCTTGATCATTGCGGGTTTGTAGACCCACCGTAAAGGGGCCTTTTCTGAACATCGGCGCAAACGAACTGGAAGCACTATACGCCAGGCCGCGTTTTTCTCTGACTTCATCAAAGAGTTTGGACACCAAACCGCTGCCACCGAGAACGTGATTACCGACATAAAGATCGAAATAATCAGGGTCCTTACGATAGCTTCCAGGCAAGCCGACCAGCACATGCGTTTGCTTTGAGGGGAACTCAATGTGCTGGCGGCTGGCTTTTTGCGGCATGGCAACTTCCGGCAATGGCGCGGGTTTTTCGCCAGTGGACAAACCGGCCAGCAAGGCCGTTGCGGTTTGTTCAGCCTGTTGTCTTGTTAAATCGCCGACGATGACCACCATGGCATTGGCGGCAACGTAGTAACGCTGATAAAAACGCCGCAAATCATCGGCCGTCAACTTGGCTACAGTTTCGATGATGCCGGTCGCCGGATGTGCGTAAGGGTGATCACCATATAAGGCGCGATAAAAAGCCATGCTGGCTAATTCATCCGGTTCTTCCTCGCGCTGCTTCAAGGCGGCCAGCGTGCGGTTTTTTTCGCGCTCAAAATCCGCTTTCTTAAAAACAGGCTTGGCCAACACGCTTTGCAAGGTCTCCAGCGCCTTATCGAACAGGGCTTTATCGGTCAATGTTCTGAGCGATGCCCACGCCATATCATTGGAAATGCCCGAGCCAAACTGGGCGCCGACACTTTCAAAGCGCTGCGCGATTTGATCGGCATTCCACGCCCCCGCGCCGCTATCCAGCAACGCCGAAGTCAATGCGGCAATGCCAAATTGTGCATCATCCCGCGCACTGCCGGCATCAAAAGCCACCTGTATATCGACCATGGGCAAGCCCTCGGTATGCACATAATACACCCGACTGCCTTGCGCTGTTTGCCAGTGCTCAATTTTGGCTGCGGAGTAAACAGACTGGCTGAAGAATAGAAAGATAAGACCTAACAGACTGATACGCATTTATTTATCTCCTTTTTTTGTGCTGCCGGTGTTGCTCGATTGAATGGCTTGCGGCTCCAGATAGGCAATGGTGAGCCGGTCATCGAGTAAATATTTACGCGCGACATCGCGCACCTGTTCGGCAGTCACCTGATTGACTTTATCAACGTATTCGTCGGCTTTTTGCCAGCCCAACCCGACTGTTTCCAGCATGCCCAGCTGCATGGCCTGATAAAACGCCGAGTCCCGTTCATAGACCGCGTTCGCCAATACCTGCGCTTTGATGCGTTGCAATTCTTCGTTGCCTATCAAGTCCTTTTGCAGCCTGGCGACTTCATGCTTGAGGGCTGTTTGCATATCCCACAGGGTTTTGCCATCAGCCGGGGTGGCGTCCAGCATAAACAGTTCGGACAAACGGGAGGACAAACCATAACCTGCGCTGGCGGATACCGCTATCTGTTGGCCGCGCACCAGTTCCGATGCCAGACGCGCGCTGCTGCCGCCATCAAGCACACCGGCCAGTACTTCCAGCGCATAAGCCTCCCATTCCTGTTCTGCCGTCTTCAGGGTCGGCACTTTATAGCCCATCAGGATGTACGGCAGTTTAGCCGGCAATTTGATGGTGACCTGGCGCACGCCGACCTGCTCGATTTCGGTTTGCGGTTTTAAGGGGTTAATCTCGCTGGGTTTCAGTGCGACAAAATACTTTTCTGCTAGCGCAAATACTGATTTTGGCTCGACATCACCTACCACCACCAAGGTGGCATTATTCGGCGCATACCAGCGCTGATACCAGGTTTGCAAATCGGCAATGGTGTAATTCTCGATATCGGCAGGCCAGCCGATTACGGGGTTTTTATAAGGGCTGTTGGCATACGCCGTGGCCATGAAATACTCTTCCACCTTGGCTCTGGGCTTGTCCTCGGTGCGCATCCGGCGCTCTTCATAGACGACTTGCAGCTCCTTTTTGAGCTCTTCCGGGAGCAGGCGCAGATATCGCATTCTATCGGCTTCCAGCTCGAAGCTGACCTCCAGCCTGGATTTGTCCATGGTCTGAAAATAGGCGGTGTAGTCGCGGCCGGTAAAGGCATTTTCCTGGCCGCCGTTTTCGGCAATGATTCTGGAAAACTCACCCGCCGGATGCTTGTCTGTGCCTTTAAACATCATGTGCTCAAGCATGTGCGAGGCACCGGTAATGCCGCCGGGTTCATAGCTGGAACCGACTTTATACCAGACCTGTGAAACCACCACCGGCGAACGGTGGTCTTCCTTCACCAGCACTTTTAAACCGTTCGTTAAAATATGCTCTGAAACCTGTGTCTGCGCACCCGCAGTAAAAAAAGGCAGACAGAGAAATAGGGCCGTCAGCAATCGTTTTTTCATAACTTCCTCGTTGTATTCAATGGTAGCGCGTGGACTATTTCAATAATTAATAGTTCACTGTATTCTATAGGTTAATAATAAAGTTGGAATTCATCAAACAATGATCAGTCAATCGCTCGTCCGTCCGCCTTCCTGGAAATGCTATCTTGATCTGTGCAAACCCAACGTTGTTGCGGAGATGATATTTACCGCCATTGTCGGTATGCTCCTGGCCGTACCGGGAATGCCGCCGCTGGCTACGGTTATCTATGGCAGCGTGGGCATTGCCTTGGCTGCGGCCTCAGCCGCTGCGCTGAATCACTACATTGACCGGGATATTGACGAGGACGTCTGGTTTAACAAAGACCGGCCCTTGCCAAAAAAGTTTTTAACCCCGCCAGAAGTCATCACCTTTGCTTTAGTGCTCGGGGTTATTTCAATGCTGCTGTTAGTGGTTATGGTCAACGCCTTGACCGCCGCACTCACCTTTGTGTCGCTGTTTGGCTACGCGGTTATTTATACGCATTATCTTAAAAGACTGACTTCCCAAGGCATCGTGGTAGGCGGCATTTTTGGTGCAACTCCGCCGCTCTTGGGCTGGTGCGCCGTGACCGGCGAGATACACCCGTATGCTCTGCTGTTGGTGTTAATCATTTTCGTATGGACGCCGCCGCATTTCTGGCCACTGGCCATCGTCAGGCGTAAAGGCTACGAGCAAGCCTTTTTCAAATACGGCATTCGCATGCTACCGGTAACGCATAGCCTGGAACACACCCGATTGCAGATACTGCTATATTCGATCATGTTGTTGATTGTAACGCTTTTGCCTTATTTAACCGGGATGAGCGGCCTTATTTATTTGGCATTGGCAGTGCCGCTAGGCCTGGTTTTTATTTATTACGCTGTGCTTATGATGCGCAATAAGGATGACAAAACAGCCATCAAGACCTTCTGGTATTCGATTGTATATATAACCATCCTGTTTGCAGCCTTGTTAATCGACCATTATTTTAAATTCACCTTATGACCTTCACGCATCACGAGCAAACTCCGCATCCGGAACATCCCTTTGCAGCAACCGTGCGCATTCTTGGCAAAGGCAAAAAAGGTTCAAGACCGCTAACCCAGGATGAAGCCTACCGGGCCATGAAGATGATTCTGGCTGACGAGGTGCTGCCCGTGCAACTCGGCGCGTTCCTGATGCTCATGCGCGTAAAAGAAGAAACGCCTGAAGAATTGGCCGGTTTTGTGCTGGCTGCCCGGGAATCATTCAATATTGCGGGGACTTTGGCCGGTGCCAAAGCTGATCTGGACTGGTCATCGTACGCCGGAAAACGCCGCCATTTGCCCTGGTTTCTGCTATCTGCCCTGCTATTGGCAGAAAACGGCATCAGAATTTTTATGCATGGCGCTGAAGGCCACTCCGCCGGCAGAATTTATACCCAGGATGTTCTGAAGTACTTGGGATTGCAACAGGCAATGTCGATTGAACAGGCAAAACAGCAACTTGCAGATCATCATTTCAGCTATCTATCGCTTGATCACTTTTGCCCAAAACTGCATGAGATTATAGAACTGCGGCCGATACTGGGACTGCGCTCGCCTGTGCACACACTGGTGCGTCTGTTAAACCCTTTTGATGCTGACTACAGCATTCAGGGCATTTTCCATCCGGGTTACCGGCCGGTACACCAGCAAGCGGCGGCCTTGTTAAATCAACCCCACATGGCGGTTTTAAAAGGTGAAGGCGGCGAAACCGAGCGCAACCCGGACATGGATTGCCTGGTACAGAGTGTACACAACGGGGAATTATCTGACGAAAACTGGCCGGCCTTATTCATTCGCCGTCACGTTAAACCCGAATTATTAGACCCGGAGCAACTGGCGTTAATCTGGCGCGGCGAAACCGAGGACGAGTTTGCCGAAGCCTCTATCACCGGTACGGCAGCGATTGCGCTCAAGCTGTTAGGCAAGGCCGACAGCCAGCAGCAAGCCCAAAAGCTGGCAACTGATTACTGGCTAAACAGAGAAAAAAATAAATACTCCGCTTGATCTGCTGATAGTCGTCAAACGCATGCTGTCAATAGTATTGCCCTATTTACTGCTACTGCTGGTCATTTTTCTGTTGCAACGAAAAATGATGTATTTTCCAGAACAGCATTCAACTGCCCGGCAGCAGGAACTGGCCGGACAATTTAATCTCGCCTTATGGCCACCGGAATCCGGCTACCTGGGCCTGGTTTCAAAATCGCCCCAAGCAACCAGTAAAGGCAGCATCATTGTCTTTCACGGCAATGCCGGCTCCGCCATAGACCGGCGCTATTATTTGCAGGCTCTGGAGCGGCAAGGCTATCGGGTAATTTTGGCGGAATATCCTGGCTACGGCGCCAGAAACGGCACACCATCAGAAACAACATTAATCGCAAACGGCATTGAGACTGGAAAACGGGTATTAAGCGATTTTGGTGCTCCGATTTTCCTCTGGGGCGAATCGCTTGGCAGCGGTGTTGTTGCGGGCATTGTGCAAAGTAGTCAGGTTCCGGTAAAAGGCATCGTGTTGATCACGCCATTCGACACCCTAGCCAATATTGCGCAGCACCATTACTGGTTTTTCCTTGCCAAATGGCTGACCCTTGATAAGTTCGACAACATCAGGAATTTACAGAATTACACAGGCAACACTGCAGTGGTTCTGGCCGAGGCCGATGAAATCATCCCCAATAAATACAGCTTGAAGCTGTTCGAGTCGTTGCAACATCGCAAGAAACTCTGGACATTTAAGCAGGCAAACCATAACACCCTGCCGCTGAATCCCAATCTATCCTGGTGGCAAGAAGTTATGCAGTTTGTGGAGGAGCAAAACGAGGTATCCCGCTAATCTTTACGTTTTCCATGTGCAGATACTGCAAGCCAATCAAGGTGCCGTCGTCATCGGCTATGTACTCAAGCCAAATCACCTTGGCCTCACCTTGCAAATCCAGCCGTTTGAATTCAAACATGGTGATCGCGCCTTCGGCAACGCTGATGTTCCCAGCAACGCGAATCATCAATCCTTCGACCGAAACATTGATGGTATTGAAATCAACATATTCACCATTCAATAAAACCTGCCCGGGAGCCGTCATTGGTTTTCTGTAGGCTTTTCTCTTGTACAGCAGATTGTCCACACCGTGAGCAATGTCCTTGAATTCCATAGCCAAGAAAATCTTGTCATCCTGTAAATCCACCCTGACTAATTCAACTGTACCAGCCATACGCATTTCCGGCACATACAAATCGAATATCGTCGACTGCGTGACTGCATTGTAAATATCGCTGACAGTAAAACCGCCCGGCTGACATTGGCTGCATTGTAATTCAGCCAAAACACCGGAAATCGAAAGGTTTTTAATGATGACCACCTGCTCTTCACCCCACATGTATATCAACCCCTGCGTGGTTAAGTTCTTACGGTAAGGCCGCTCTACGTGTACCATCTGCCATCTCCAAGCTACTGATCAGTGTGCATAAGAACTGATATGCCAAAAAAATTATTAAGCTCAAGTATAGTGAGTTAAATTAGTTTTACCCGGATTCTTCAAACAAATGGCTGATTTCGACCCTTATGCATAGCTCTGCATAAGGGTCCTTTAGGTAATTTGCCCCAACACACCATCATGCCAAAGCTACTAACGCTGACCCTGCTGCTATTTCTGGTTGCCTGCACACCGCTACCGCCTAAAAACAGTGGCAATATCTGTTCAACTTTTATAGAAAAGGATGATTGGTATGATCATGCCCGACAGTCCTACGAGAAATGGGGCATACCGATCCCTGTGCAGATGGCCATCATGCATCAGGAATCACGCTTTATTGCCGATGCCAAGCCGCCCCGCGCCTGGCTGCTGGGCTTTATCCCCTGGTTTAGACCCAGCAATGCTTATGGCTATGCTCAAGCCAAAGATGAGACCTGGGACGATTATCTCGATCAAGCCGGCGGCTGGTGGGCTGATCGTGATGATTTTGCAGATGCAGCGGACTTTATCGGCTGGTACTGCCATATCAGCCACTCAAGACTAGGCATCGCGAAATGGGATGCCAGAAATTTATACCTCGCCTATCATGAAGGCCATGGCGGCTACGCACGCAAAAGCTATCTACATAAACCCTGGCTCATGCAATTGGCTAACAAAGTCGCCAATCAGGCCCACATTTTCCAAAACCAATTAAACGCCTGTAAGTTGAATTAGACGGATTAAGGGCCTGGACCAAGGTGCCCTTTGTAAGCGTAACAAGCCGGCATGTAAAACAGCGTGGTAAAATCGACCAAGCCCTGATCAACCGGTTAGCAAGAATTGCCACACATGCCCGTTCTCGTAACCGATTAATTTTATAGGCGGCTAATGGTGCTGTATCTTGGCTGAGTTTGATAGGTAATCAGGAAAGCTTATTCCGCCAGCGCTTCCAATTCATCCCAGCGCTGATAGACCTGCTCCAGCTTTTGTTCGGTTTTTTCCAGTTCAGCCAAGGTTCTGGCAATCACATCCTGATCCTTTTTATAAAATCCGGAGGCGCTGATTTGCCTGTTTAATTCCACCTGTTTGGTTTCCAGTTCTTCAATTAGATCAGGCAATTTCTCCAGCTCCTGCTGATCTTTAAAACTGAGCTTTTTCTTTTTGGCGGCTTCCGCAGGTTTTTCCTGCTTGCTGGGTTCCGGCACTTTTTTGCTGACTTCAGGCGGTTTCTGCGCCTTGCTGTGATTCATCCAGTCGCTGTAACCGCCGATGAACTCTTCAACCTTGCCCGAACCGTCCAGCACAAACACGCTGGTGACGACGTTATCGAGAAAGGCCCGGTCATGGCTGACCAATAACAGCGTGCCGTCAAAATTGACCAGTTTTTCTTCCAGCAGTTCCAGCGTCTCCAGATCCAGATCGTTGGTGGGTTCGTCCATGATGATGAGATTGGCGGGTTTGGTAAATAAACGCGCCAGCAGCAGGCGGTTTTTTTCGCCGCCCGACAGGCTTTTTACCGGTGAACGCGCCCTGGCCGGCGCAAACAGGAAATCGCCCAGATAGGACATGACGTGGCGTTTGTTACCGGCAATCTCGACAAAGTCGTTGCCATCGGCAACGGTATCGGCCACTGTCATATTGGGGTCCAGCTGATCGCGGAGCTGGTCAAAGTAGGCGATTTCAAGCCGGGTGCCCTGCTCTACACTACCGCTATCGGGTTCCAGTTGTTTCAGCAATAATTTTAATAAGGTGGATTTTCCGGCACCGTTGGCGCCTATCAGGCCGATTTTATCGCCGCGCTGAATCAGCGTGGAGAAGTTTTTAACGATGGCTCTATCCGCATAAGCAAAGCTAATGTCATTGACTTCGATGACTTTCTTGCCAGAAGCATCGCCCCGATCCAACGCTATCTTGCTGGTGCCCTGAAGCTCGCGGCGTTGCGCTCGTTCATTGCGCAATCTTTCCAGAGCGCGCACACGGCCTTCATTGCGGGTGCGCCGGGCCTTGACCCCCTGCCGGATCCAGACTTCTTCATCGGCCAGTTTCTTGTCAAACTCGGCATTCTGATTGGCTTCGTCTTCCAATGCGGCGGCTTTGCGGCGCAGATAATCGTCATAACTGCCCTGCCAGGACACCAGATTGCCGCGATCCAGATCGGCAATACGGGTCGCCAGCTTTTGCAGAAACGAGCGGTCGTGCGTGACGAATAAGACCGCGCCCTGAAAATTCAGCAGCTGATCTTCCAGCCAGGTAATGCTCTCAAAGTCCAGATGGTTGGTCGGCTCGTCCAGCAGCAAGACTTCGGGTTCGATCACCAGCGCTCTGGCCAGAGCCACGCGCCGCTTCCAGCCACCGGATAAGCCGCTGATTTTGAGTTCGCCAGGCAAATCCAGTTTGCTCAAGGTGGATTCAACCCGTTGTTGAAAATGCCAGCCGTTATGCGCTTCCAGCTCGTGCTGCAAATCGCCCAGCTCCTGCAGGGCCTTTTCATCTTCATAATCCATGGTCAAAGACAGCGCATGATAGCGGGTAATCCACTCACCCAGCTCGCCCAGGCCACCGGCGACAGCATCATAGATAGTGGCTTCATCGGGCAGATCGGGCGACTGCTCCAGCCAGGCCAGTCTTAATGCCGGCTGCCGCCATATCTCGCCAGAATCGGCATGGATATTACCGGCGATAATCTTCATGAGCGTGGATTTGCCTTCGCCATTGCGGCCCAGCAAGCCTACCCTTTCTCCGGCGTCGAGCTGAAACTCGGCATTCTTCAATAAGGCATGGGTACCAAAGGCGATGGAAACATTGGTTAATCGTAATAAAGGCATTTTAGAATTCTTTGTGTTGTAAATAACGGCGCAGCATGTCCAGCCCGGATAATGCGGCCTGATTCTGTTTTCGCCCTGAGGGGCCGGTCAGTGTGTGGCGGCTTTGCTGCCAGTGATCGCCGGTCAATAGCGTATTATAAAGGATGATGCTGCGGTCTTTATGCTGAAATTGATCCTGACCGCCTTCGTAGAGCTGAATCAGTACGAAATCCGCTGCGCTTTGATCTTGCAGGGCCTTTGCCAGTGTTGCGCCAGTCGCGGGTAAATTGCCCGTGTCAACGCTAACTGCCCAACGCTGTCCCAAGGCCGTCAGTGATTGCTCGTACACTGCGCTAAGCAGCCACGAACTGCCCAGGCATTTGGCAGCCAGAAAACCCTGGCTTGCGGTTTCCGCCACGGCCAGCGTTTTGCCCGCCGCAATCATCAGCTGATCGACGACCGAGGCCAGACCGCCGACGGCTTGCGTCAGGCCGTCGATGCCAAAAACCGCATCGCCCAGGCGACCGGCGACAGTCAAGGCCAGATCCGCAATGGCCGGTTCCGGAAAATCAGCCGGAAACAGCAATTTGGTTTGCACCTCATCCACGCCGGCGCGAAAGCCCAGTTGAACGGGCGCTGGAATCTCGATGCCGGCCAAACGTTGCTGAATATCCGACTCCCCAATGCCGAAGGTTTTTATGCTGATTAGTTTGCCGGGCTTTAAGGCAAACCGGCTTGCCAGCAGCGGCTGGATTCTTTCCAAAAAAAGCTGCCTCATTTCATAAGGTACGCCAGGCATGAAGGCAAACCAGCAGCGGCCAAGCTGCAGGGCAAAGCCGGGCGCCGTGCCCCAGCCGTTATCGAGCCGAAGCGCGCCTTGCGGCAGCATGGCCTGCTTGCGATTGGCTTCGGGCATGGGCCGGTTGCGGTTTTTAAAAAACTGCTCAATCTGTGCAAAGGCTGTCTCATCAAAGCGCAACGGCAAATTGAAGGCCTGCGCCACCGCTTCGGCGGTCAAATCATCGATGGTTGGTCCCGAGCCCGCCGGTACACAGGCAGCAATCGGCGCGTGTGGAATATTTCCCGTAGCAAGTCAACCAGATCACCCAGTTTATCGCCAACCGCCGTGTGCCGGGTGACGGTAAAGCCCATATGCACGGCCTGTTCAGAGAGCCAGGCCGAATTACTGTCGACCGTTTGTCCTGTCACTATTTCTTCACCTTGCGAGAAGATTTCCAGGGTTGGGTTCATATCATAAATCCCTTAAAAATAAGCTTTTAACAGATGGATGGGAGCGACGCCCTCGTCGCGACTAAACGCTTTAAATCGCGACGAGGGCGTCGCTCCCACGACCAAACAGAACCTGCTTTCTGTTATGAATTGATGTGGTTTCAAGTCCAAGTTGACGATAAGCATCACGCCATCAAAACGCCATGCCAAAACGGCAGCGTAAACAGGCTTAACAATGTCGTCAGGGTCACGGTCATCGCATAAAGCGAGCTATCCAGGTGATAGCGGTCGCACAACACGATGCCCAGCACCATGCTTGGCATGGCCATTTCCAGCACCGCCGCGGCTTTATAAGCGCCTTCAAAATCCAGATGCTGCACCAGAATCATTGCAAACAGCGGCATCAGCGCCATTTTTATCAGAATAACCGGCGTGACATAAGGCAAATTGCGTAAAGTGACCGCTTTCCAGCTTAATGCCAAGCCCAAGGCAAACAGCATCAAAGGCACTACCGCCGCTGATAATTTTTGCAGAACACCGGCCAGCCAGTCCGGGCAACCACACCATTAAGATTTAGAGCCACCGCCAGCGCCGCCGCCCAAAATGGCGGGGCATTCAGATACGACCATGCCGGTTTCGCCTGTGCCGCGCTGTCTTCACCATAATGCCGCACGACCATAATTCCTATGGTAAACAACAACGGCGTCGTGGCAAACAGATCTGCCTGTATTGCTACTGACCGCGCCCAGTGGCCAAAGGTCTGCTCCAGCACCGGCAAGCCCAGATAGGTCACATTCGGGAAAGCCGCCGCGAGTATCATCGCCCCCAGACGCCGGTGTTCAAACTTGAACAAGACGCCCACCAGCCAGATACAAGACATGGCAAACGTTATGCAGCATATCCCCAACAGCGTATATTGCAGGGAATGCAAGCCAATATCCGCCGTCCATAACACCTCCAGCACCATGGCTGGCAGCAGTAGATAATAGACCACCGTAGTCAGCACCAGCCGGGTTTGCTCGGCGCATAGCCCGGCGGGTCTTAACCTGCGCCAACCGACGCCAAAGGCAATTAGCAAAGTCATTTGAATCAGTGTGGAGTTCATAAGTTCTAGTGTATTGTGACAAACTTAATTTTAACATTCACCGTTAAAACAAGTTCCGGTAATATAGTTTTAGGGACAAGGTTCAAGGTAACAAGGTACAAGGTGCAAAACAGCAGGCCTTGCCGGACCACCTTGAACCTTGAACCTTGAACCTTGAACCTTGAACCTTGAACCTTTTTTCTATGACCAAATTCATCTCAACCAAACCCATTCCCGTCCGTGAGCGCCTGATTATGGCGCTGGACGTTCCCAGCATTCCCGAAGCCCAGGCATTGGTGGAAGAACTCGGTGACTCGGTGATCTTCTATAAAGTCGGCATGGAACTGTTTATGTCGGGGGATTATTTCGGTTTTATTGAATGGTTGAAGCAACGCAACAAGAAAGTCTTCGTCGATTTGAAGTTTTTTGATGTGCCGGCCACCGTCGGCCGCGCCATCAAAGCCTTAAGCAGCAAAGGCGTTGACCTCGCCACCATCCACGGCAATGACGCCATCATGGAAGCGGCCGCCAAGGAGAAAGGCAACCTTAAAGTGCTGGCCGTCACTGCCTTAACCAGCCTGGATCGTGGCGATCTCAATGACTTGGGCTTTCAGTGCCGATGTGCGCGAGTTAGTATTGTCGCGCGCCAAACGGGCCCTGCAAATCGGCTGCGACGGCATTGTTTCGTCAGGACTGGAAGTGTCGATGCTCAGAGAAGAACTTGACCACCGGCTATTGGTGATTACGCCTGGCATAAGACCCGTGGACAACCGCGAGGAAGATGATCAGAAACGCATGGTCGTCAGCGTGGAAATGGCCTTCCAGAACGGCGCCGATTATATCGTCGTCGGCCGGCCTATCCGCGACGCCGAGAATCGCAAAGCCATGGCCGAAAAAATACAAAGCCAGATTCTGGCGCAATTTGAGTGACCCCTAAGACATGCGGTTGTTATGCATTAACACAGCCCTCATAAACCCAGGCCCTTTCTGTCCATGAATCCGATCCTCGCCTCCATTCTGCTTTTGGTGTGCAGCAATGTCTTTATGACCTTCGCCTGGTATGCGCATCTGAAAGAACTCAACGGCAAGCCCTGGCTGATTGCGGCAATATTAATCTGGCTGGTGGCTTTACTTGAGTATTTGTTGCAAGTGCCTGCCAACCGGATT
>CAWKEY010000070.1:0-119814 GCA_963848675.1 uncultured Gammaproteobacteria bacterium | reverse complement strand
GATGTTTTGGTCATACTACTTCCTATGGCAGTTAGATTGATATTTTAGCATAGCGGTGTCATTTTGTCACCTTATACAAATATTGTTGATTAGATTGAAACAGCTTTACGACGATTATTTTATAAAAGTCCTATAAAAAAACAGACTATTTGTATTTGACGTTAAAATCTTAATTTTTAATTCTGAAATCAAAATGCTTATAGAATACCTTATTCTCGATGGCCAAAGCCTCACCCTTGAAAAGTTAATTTGCACAATTCGAGATGGTAAAAAGGTAATGTTAAGCAAGACGGCTGAAGTAAAGGTCGTTCAGGCGCGTCAGACCATAGAGAATGCATTACAAAGCAACCGCGTCATCTATGGTATCAACACGGGATTGGCGCCCTAAGTGAAGTTGTGATTTCAAAGGGCAGGAGAAAAAACAACTCCAGAAAAATATCCTAATGAGCCACGCCGCTGGCGTTGGAAATTATCTGGATTAAGAGACGACCAAAGCAATTCTCATCCTCAGAATAAATGACCTTGCAAAGGGGCATGCGGGCATCAAGCTAGAGACTTTGAAGACGCTCGTTGAAATGTACAACAAAGGCATCTATCCCCTCACACCTGAAAAAGGTTCCGTAGGCGCAAGCGACGACCTAGCCCCTCTTGCCCACATGGCGCTCGTATTAATTGGTCATGGACAGGCAATCTATAAGGGCAAAATGATAACGGGTGGACCGTGCCATGAAGGAGGCAGGAATACCTTTCGTCGATCTCGACGCAGGAGAAGGATTAGCGCTAATCAACGGTACTCAGGTCATGACAGGTATCGGCGCTTTAACGATATATAACGCATTGAATCTTCTCAAAACTGCTGACATAGCCGCTGCTATGAGTCTGGAGGTTTTACTTGCGTCAATATTGAGTTGGATAAAAAAATACACGCTGTGCGACCGCACCCAGGTCAGATGATCAGCGCTGATAATCTGAGGCGCATTACTCAAAATAGTGAAATCGTGTCGTCTCACAAGGATTGCTCCCCTGTTCAGGATGCCTACTCCATTCGCTGCATTCCCCAGGTGCATGGGGCTTCTCTGGATGCACTCCATTATGTACAGAGGGTAATCGAATTGGAAATGAACTCGGCAACCGATAACCCGCTGATTTTTTCCGAATCGAATCAGATCATTTCGGGAGGAAATTTCCATGGGCAGCCGATTGCGCTCGCAATGGATTTCCTCGCCATTGCCCTTTCTGAAATTGCGAATATCTCAGAGCGGCGTATCGAGCGATTGATAAATCCTCAATTGAGCGGGCTTCCGGCATTCCTCATCAGAGGAGCTGGACTCAATTCGGGATTCATGATTGCCCAATATACAGCCGCAGCACTTGTCTCTGAAAATAAGGTACTTGCCCATCCTGCAAGTGTTGATTCCATTCCAACATCAGCAAATAAGGAAAGTACATGTCGAGTATGGGAACTATAGCTTCAAGGAAGTGCCGTGAAATATTAAAGAATGCAGAGCACGTCATTTCTATAGAATTGCTTTGTGCCGCTCAGGCTATGGACCTGTTTACGAATCTTAAGGCTGGAATAGGAACAATGCAAGCGTACAACCTTATCAGGAAATTTATTTCTCATATGGAACAAGACCGCATAGTAGCTGATGATATAAACACCATGTATAGGCTTGTACACGAAGGCAACATTTTAAAAGCTGTTGAAAACAAAATCGGTAAGCTTAATTTACAGACTGAATTTAATCTGACAGAAACGTCTAAAAATCAGTAACTGTAAAATTAGGTGTTAGCAGGGTTGAACCACTACATTTGTAAAACCCTGGACTTAATCTGACGGTTTAAAAAATTAGTCTCAGCTGAAACCGGCATTGACTGTTCGTTATCGACCCATTCCTGTCTGTCACGTTTCTCCAAACCGGCCAGTCAGTCAATCCAGACTCTGCGAACTAGAGGTCTACAAAGCAACCATTGGCGACCTCACCCAATCGGCCATTACCCGACCGTCGGGCGGGCTATCCAATTTCAATAGTTAAGGCAACCTTTGCCCCAGTTGACTGTCCGCTATTCGGCGAACAATTTGACATTATCACTGAGTCACTACGGCCATGTCCAGTCATCCATCGACCCGAAAAAGCACTAAGTTGAACGGCAGGTATGTCACCCGAAGCAGGCATTCATCGCAGTTAGCGTTCGGTCATCCCTTCAACCATTTCTGTCGTTCCCACCTGATCGCTATTCGGCTCGAATGTCAGCTATATGGAACCGTGCTCGATTTGGTACTTCCAGCCACTCTGCCACCTTGATGAGTTGGAACTCAAGGCCCGAAAGCTGCCATTTGGAGCGCCATGACAATTGGGTGGACCGCTGCGGATGAGATGCGAGCAGGGCAAAGCTAGGAGCAAGCGGGCCTTGAGATAGAAGTACAGTGGCGGTGGAGGTACTAGGACTGGATCAGCGCGGCCTGCAGCTCGATCAATTCCAGGGACGTGAGGCGCAGTTGCGTGCTGCCATCGGCGATTGATAGACGAGCTGGTCGTCACGCAACTGCTTGAGCCTTCCCAGCGCAAAAGGTGGGTGCGCGGAAATGCGTAGCAGTTGCTCCAGGCGGGCACCGACCTTTCACCGAAGACCTAATCCTTGCAAAGTGAACTTTGGCATCCCGTTACAGCGTGATCTTTAGTCATCTCTGCATCACTGATGCCGCAGGCACGTCCTTTCGTAGGGTGCATCGCCCACAAATTGTGCCCATTCACTCTTGGTCAGATCACGATTGCTGAGCGCGCACGTGCGCGCGAGCCAGGAATCAACGGCAATGTTCCAGATCCGAACGAAACTGTCGGAGCCGGATACCAGCAACTGTCCGTTGGGGGCGAAGGCGATGCTTGCGCTGCCGCCACGAATGGGCGAGGCGAACTGTTCGCGATGGGCAACGTCCCAAAGGCGCAAAGTGCCATCGGAGCCCGCGGACGCGAGCAAGGTTCCATCTGGACTAAACGCCACGCCCTGCACCCCACTCGTGTGGCCCGCCAACGGGGCTCCGATCGCCGTACCCCGCTCAACGTCCCACAGCCGGACAGTGCCATCTCTGCTACCTGATGCCAGAAGCTTGCCATCAGGACTGAAATTCACGCTCTCAACGCTGCCGGTATGTCCAGTTAGCGGGGCGCCCAGCGCCCTACGTGACGGGACATCCCACAAACGGATTGAATTGTCCGAACTGCCCGATGCGAGAATCTTTCCGTCGCGACTGAATACCACGGCGTTCACATTCGACATGTGTCCCTCAAGAGGCTCGCCGATCGCTGTGCGGGTGGCGACATCCCACAGGCGTACGGTTCCACCAGCACGAAATGCCGAGACACCCGGTCTCGGATCGCTCTTGACGAACTCATCCCGGCCCCCCGTGGCGAGCGTCCTTCCATCGGGACTGAATGCGACACTCTTAACGCCGCTGGTGTGCCCCGTTTCCAGCCTGCCAACTTGCTGCTGAGCAGCCACGTCCCAGAAACGAACGGTGCCGTCCTCACTGCCCGACGCCAGTAGGCCGTCCTGACTGCGGAAGCTGAGGGTGTTTACGGTCCCCGTATGTCCGTTCAGCGTCGCGACAGGAGACCGGCTAATGACGTCCCAGAGCCGAATCGACTGGTCGTTACTGGCGGACGCGATGATCCTGCCATCCGGACTGAACGTCGTGCTGTTCACCAGATTCGTGTGCCCGGCAAGCGTGGTGCTCAGTGGTGGGTTCTGCGCTGCGTCCCAGAGACGCACCGACTGGTCGTCACTCGAAGACGCGATTGTGAGCCCGTCCGGACTAAATGCGACGCTCTTGACCACATCACTGTGGCCCGTCATAGTCGCGCCGAGTGCCCTCATGTCTTTCATGTCCCACAGGCGCACCGTGTGGTCCCATCCGGCTGAAACCAGACGCGTTCCGTCCGCGTTGAACGCGACGCTTAACACGGCGCCGTCGTGACCGGTAAGCGGAGAGCGATCGTGCTCGCGCTTGTTCGCGACATCCCAAAGTCGAATATTGCCGGTATCGTCCGTGGAGATCAGCAGGTTCCCGTTCGGGCTGAAGGCGATGCTGTGGGGAGTACCCATTCCGATCGACTTTGGCTTCATCACGATGCCCACAAGCCTTCGCGTCGCGACGTCCCAGACCACAATTTCACCGTCCATGCTCGCGGCCGCCAAGAGGTGATCGTCAGGACTGAACACGAGCCCGGTGACGGGCATCTCGACACCTTCGATGGGGTCTCCGTTCGGCTGACCGGTGCGTGGATCCCACAGACGAACGGTTCTGTCCCAGCTCCCCGAAGCCAGGAGCACGCCATTGTGGCTGAAAGCGAGTGTGCCGAGGACACTTTTATGCCCGGTCAATGGCGGAACAGCGAGCTCGTGGGTGCTCACATCCCACAGGCGAAGCGCGTTGTCGGCGCCGGATGAGGCCAGCAGTTTCCCGTCCGGACTGAACGCTACGCCATTGTGCACATCGCTTTGTTCGCCCGCCTCATCAGTCGTGCGTACGCCAGTTGTCAACGTTGGACCGAATGGCTGTCGCGATGCCACATTCCACAGCAGGACGGACCCGTCCGAGCCTGCGCCGGCCAGGAGCGAACCATCAGGGCTGAATGCGACACCATCGACGGCCGTGAGCTGCCCATGCAGGAAGGCCTTCAGATATGGACTGAACTGCTGCGCGCTGAGCAGGCTACTCCGCGCCTCCAGCGTATCGCGGGTCGCATATGCCTGATGCGCCAGGAGCAACGCGAGATCCAGTCGAGTCGGTAATCGAGTAACCGCTTGAGCCGCGAGCTGTCTTGAGATGGCGGTATCCCGCTGGTTAAGGGCAACTAGCGCCGCGACCGCGAGTGCGACCACCAATCCGACAAGACCGACCACGGCGCTGCGGGCGAGCGGCAAAGCCCGACGATGCTGGCGAACGTCTTCGCCGATCAGGTCGTCCTTGGGGCAGTCGCGCAGAGGTGCGGCGAGGTTTGCCACCGCGTCTTGAAATGCCGGAGCCTTCGGAGAAAACAGGCGCTCGGATGTTGCCCACCTCAAATCTACCCACAATGGTTCGGTGGCAAACACGCCCTTCAGGACAGGTGGCAAGGCATCAGTATGCTGCCAATCGAAGTCCTGGGCCGCTTCGCTCCAGGCCACCGTTCCCTGCGTCAAGACGATCAAGAGTTTTTCCGGCGTGCGATGAGCGAGCCACCACTCGACCTCGCGCTGCACCCATGTCGAGCAAGCTGCGCCCGGCGACGCGAGGAGGATGAAGTAGCGAGATTTGCACAGCGCGCGCTCGATATTCGGCCACAGCGTCGGTGTTGCCGTCAGGATCGTCTGGTCTCGAAACAGCCGCAACGCACGGCGGACGTACCAGGGCTTCGCGAAAACCTGAAGCGCGTGCTGGAGCGCTGAAGCTAGCCCGCCGTCCGCGGCATGGCTGTATGAGATGAATGCGTCAAAACTACCGCTAGAGTTTTCCATGAGCTTCCAACGTGTTGTCAGCTCTACCTACCTGTCAGATACCGGATGATTGTGTTTCATCTAGCGACCGATTTCGGATGAGAGCAAGGTCATTATACCAAGCTGGCTGATTCGTTCTTCGAGCCTCGCCAGTACCTTCAGGTTGGCGACCTTTTCTGATCGAGGTCTTCAAATATCTCTGCAAGCAGGCCTTCTAACCAAGAATAGAGAAAGCTCCTGGTTGGCTGGTAGGCAATCATATGGGACCTGACACCTACCTCTACCAAAGTATAACCGATAGAAAACCCAACGTCACGGCGGAGAGTCTCATTCTGTATGAAGCCAGCATGTCGGAAGCCGAGGGTAACACGCCAGCTGCGGGGCATCGAGGTAGACCTTAATGGGGCGTCGGCTCGGGCGCTTGGTCCCGGTGCGGCGAACCACGCGTGGGGACATGCCAAACAAAGGAAGCTCAAGATGCCCAAGATACAGCTGCGGGTCGGTACTGCCCCTCGACCTTGAAGAAGAGCCAGTCTCTGATGAACGCCCGGTATTGATCAGCGCGAATGGCCGCTGAGGCCGATCTAACGACGAATGAACGATTTTCCTCGCTGGCTGCTTTGTGTTCTTTAACCAGTCAGATCACTCTCGATTAGAATCTGACCGCTTGGGGTCGACTGCCGACGACCAGAAAACAAAAATTTGCTCATTGCCAGTGGCTGCTTTTGAGAATTCGATCCGCGCAAAAGCATTATTCGCTAGAATTAACTGGCCGATGACAGCTTTGGGTCGGTGACTGTCGATCAATGGCGGTCGCTGAAGGATCGCTTCAAGGTTGACTATCCGTTCAGTGAAAACTGGCGGCGATCGGCTTTTCCTTAGCGACATTTTTTTTCAGAAACTCTATCAACGACCTCAAAAACATCTAACAGATACTATCCGCTATTCATAACCCAACCCCTGCCCCCCCGGCAAATGTAGATAAAGTGTGGACGCAGCGACTTTCAATCTGGCTGCCACTTCCTCGACGGTTATGTTCTGATCGGCGAGCATGGCTTTAGCGGCCTGAATGTCTTTGTCCGTTAGAGACGGTGGCCGCCCTCCCCGCTTTCCTCTGGCTCGGGCCGCATCCAGTCCAGCCTTGGTTCGCTCTTTAAGGATTGAACGTTCAAATTCGGCCAGTGAGGCAAAATATGAAAGATCAGTTTGCCGCTAGACGTGGTGGTGTCGATATTCTCTGTCAGGGACTTAAATCCGATCCCCCTCTTCTCAAGGCCTTCAACCGTTTCGATACGCTGTTTGAAACCGATCCAGCTTCCAGACAACAAGCGTATCCCCTACCCTAATGTATTGAAGTGTGGCTTTTAGTTCTGGTCGATCCCGTTAAGCGCCAGAGTTACAATAAAAATCCAATTTTTCATTTGCCCATTTTAGTCACTAACGTTACATATCCTGAATTCATAACAGTAACGCTGTTAAGCGATCATTCCGTGATGTGGCATTGGTCTCGCGCTGCATTCACGCGATCCCTCATGGCCTTGCCTGGTTTGAAGTGAATCGCGGCTTTAGCCGGTAAATGAACGGTTGCCCCCGTTTTAGGATTACGCGCAAGCCGGGGCGACCGAAACCGACAATCAAAACTGCCAAAGCCTCGGATTTCTACGCGCTCGCCCTGGGCCAAGGCTTCTGTCAACTGCTCCAACAGGCAATTCAGCGCTAACTCGACATCGCTTCCCTGAAGCTCAGGTAATTGTTCGTTGAGTTTACGCAATAGCTCGGATTTGACCACGGGTTAACTCCCTTAAGTCTTAAAGGGTTTATTTTAGCAGGTTAGCAAACCGCTGTTAGCTGGGTTTTGTCGCAAAGTTTGCCAGCCTGAGCTAAATTTTATCAATTTTAATAATTGAATAACCGAGATGATCAGTTTTAAAGGCGCCCACTTTCCAAAAGATATAATTCTCTTCGCCGTTTTTTTCTATGTCCGGTACGGTGCATCGTATAGAGATTTAGAAGCGATTATGGAGGAAAGGGGGTATTAAAGTAGACCATGCCACGTTGAATCGCTGGGTTATCAACTATTCACCCGCCATTGCATTGGCGGAAAAAGACGGAAACGCCCGGTTGCGACTTCGTGGAGAATGGATGAAACCTATTTCAAAGTCAAAGGTAAATGGGTTTATTTATATCGGGCTGTTGACAAATTTGGCGACACCATTGATTTCATGCTTTCCGAGCGCAGGGATGAAGAAGCGGCTACAGCCTTCTTCAAGCAAGCTATAAATGTTAATGGATTGCCATCCAAGGTGGTTATGGACAAAAGCGGTGCAAACTATGTGGGATTGGAGAATATTAATTTTCTCCTGAGGCTTGCAGGTTTGATCAGTTTTGTTGAAATACGCCAGGTTAAATACTTGAACAACCTGATTGAGCAAGATCACCGTTTCATTAAAAAAATCACCCAACCGATAATGGGCTTCAAAGACTTTCATTCTGCAAAGGCCACCATAGACGGAATTGAAACAGCGCATGATCCGAAAGAGACAGCTATCCGATGAAAATAACCTGCTTACATTCAGTTTGTGACCTTAGCAGGATAGCTTTGCCTGTAAAGTAGGTGTTATCTGGATTTGGTTAAACTTTGCGACAAAACCGGATTAAAAGGGTGTTGCTATGAAAGGAATTTTAATGCAGGAATTCTTTTGAAGATGATCTTTACATTCCCAGAATCCAGGACTGCTTCATTGACATAACTAACATCGAATAGAGAGCGTATAAGTAATTGATTTAATAGCGTAAAGTTCCTGGATGAAGACTCAGACAATAGGGCAGAATAAATTTTATCTTTTTATTAAAAAACAATAACATACATTTTGATAGTGCGACCCTTGTAACATAAGAATTTGCGCTTAAAATGATGTAAGTTATTGATTTAATGGGGTGAACGACGGGGCTCGAACCCGCGACAACCGGAATCACAATCCGGGACTCTACCAACTGAGTTACGCTCACCATAATGATGGGATATTCAATAAATGGCGCGCTTGGCAGGATTCGAACCTGCGACCCTCGGCTTAGAAGGCCGATGCTCTATCCGGCTGAGCTACAAGCGCAAAATGGTCGGGGTAGAGGGATTCGAACCCCCGACATCCTGCTCCCAAAGCAGGCGCGCTACCAGACTGCGCTATACCCCGATGACCTTCTTGATTAATGGCTTGCGAACTTCTTAACCACCCTTGAAGAGCTAGCTATGGTAAAGGTGCGTAACTATATCGTCAACTCTTTTTTTATTTCATCATGATGATTATTTTATAACTTGGCTTTAACCATCTGATAAACATCTTCTGCCTCGACATCTGCGCCATTAAGGATTGCTTCCAGTTCGGCTAATTTGGCATCCGCAAATGCCCTGTCCTTGAGACTGGCAGCATTGATGTACACATTTAAAGCCGCGCTTTTCAAGCCCGCATAAGCGGCCATTACCGCGACGCCGGCATCACTAATGACGCCCAGGTTGCCTTTATCAGCTGCAATGTGGCTCAACTCAACAGCTTCCGCACACGCGCGTGCGCAGGCTAGTGGCACATCAGTCGCTTCTTTTAATACCGACTGAATCGCCTCACTACGCGCTGTTTTTTCAGCGTCGGAGTCTTTTGGCAGGCTGTATGTCGCCATTAAACGATTAAAAACATCGACATCGGCCTTAATCATGCCAATCATTTTTTCTCGTAAAGCTTCTGATTTTTCCAGCAATGCCTGCATTTCGGCTTCAACTTCTGCGTATTTGGGCTTACCGATGGTCAGATTACACACCATGCTGATTAGGGCAGCTGATTGCGCGCCCATGACGGCAGCAGCACTACCGCCTCCGGGTGTCGGGGCTTTACTGGCCAATTCATCAATAAATAGCTGAACTGATTTGTCTTTTATTTCAATCATGGTGTAACGGCTCTGTTATCAATTTAGTCATATTTAACCTACGGATGTCGGGTTACGCTACGTTAACTCGACCTATACTGGTGATTAACTGTTGGGGAAACTTAGAGGGATTGTCGGCTATTCAAATCGCCAAGTCGTCGTTCCATCAGCAACATCTTCCAAAATAACACCTTTTGCTTTTAGCTCATCACGTATTCGATCAGCACTAGCCCAGTCTTTGTTCTTTTTAGCATCAAGACGTAACTGGATTTGCTGTTCAACTTCATTTGCAAAACTCGAATCAAATGCAGTTATAACTGCGCTTAAAGTTGCGTTGAAGCTACCACCCTCAACAACAATTCCTTTCAGCCACTCATCAGGTTCTGTTTGCAATATTCCCAACAAGCCGCCTAAAAATTTTAGAGTAGCCGCCAATGCCATGGCTTTTTCTTTATCGTCAGCTTTGGCCTTGTTCAGTTCTCTTGCCAAATCAAATAGCACCGATACGGCCACAGGGGTATTGAAATCATCATCCATAGCCTGCTCAAAGCGCGTCTTAAAATTTGTCTCAGCCGCCTCCTTGCCCCCATCAATACCACGCAAGGCCGTATAAAGGCGAGTTAACCCAGCTTCCGCATCGCTCAACTGCTCGTCGGAATAATTTAACGGACTGCGGTAATGGCTGGACAAAATAAAAAAACGGATTATGTCGGAGCGGCGGTAACGTTCACGGACGTCTTTCAAGGTAAAGAAATTACCCAGCGATTTGGACATCTTTTCTTCATTGACGCGCACGAAACCGTTGTGCATCCAGACGTTAACAAACTTCTCGCCGGTCGCGCCTTCCGACTGGGCGATCTCATTTTCATGGTGCGGAAATTGCAAATCCATACCGCCGCCGTGAATGTCAAAATGATTGCCCAAGCAGCAGGTGGACATCGCCGAACACTCTATATGCCAACCCGGACGCCCCAATCCCCAGGGCGACTGCCACGCGGGTTCGTTGGCTTTTGCCATTTTCCATAACACAAAATCCATGGGATTCTGTTTGGCCAAGTCCACATCCACGCGCTCACCGGCCTGTAAGTCAGCCAGATTTTTGCCTGACAACTTGCCGTAGTCTTTAAACTGAGCGACCGAATAAAAGACATCCCCATTACTGCCAATATAGGCCAAGCCTTTAGCAATGAGTGTTTGAATCATGCCGATAATTGCATCGATTGATTGCGTCGCTCTGGGTTCAATGTCGGGGGGCAACACGGAAAGCGCCCGCTCGTCGGCGTGCATGGCATTAATAAAACGCTCTGTCAGTTTGCCGAATTCTTCTCCATTTTCATGAGCTCGCCGAATAATTTTGTCGTCAATATCGGTAATATTGCGCACATAAGTCAATTCATAGCCGGAATAGCGAAGGTAGCGCGCGACAGTATCAAACACCACCATCACACGCGCATGGCCGATATGGCAATAATCATAAACCGTCATCCCGCACACATACATGCCGACTTGGCCAGGTATCCGGGGCTGAAATACTTCTTTTTTACGCGTCAGAGTGTTGTATATTTTCAGCATTTCATTAGCTTCTGTTAGTTGTACGGCCACAGCTGCGTCGTTTGCAAAGCAGCCAATAAATTGCCAAAGTTGAGAAAGAGTAGAAACAAAACGGTACAATCTACCAAGACCAGCACTTCTCTTTCAAGATAAAAACACATAAAATTCGCTATTTGCATCAAACACAAGGAAAACCCATGCGCACTTTCACTATTTCCCTGATGCTGCTACTAACCACAACACTTTCATTTGCTACGGAAAACAAAATGCCTGACACCCAAGCCAAAGTTAAATTAACCACCACACTCGGTGACATCGTTATTCAGCTCAACACCGATAAAGCGCCCATTTCTTCGGAAAATTTTCTGACATATGTCAAAGAAGGCTTTTACAATGGCACTATTTTTCACCGTGTTATCAAGGGCTTTATGGCTCAAGGCGGTGGTTTTGATACCAGCTTCAACCAGAAAGCGGTTCATGCGCCCATCAAAAACGAAGCGGACAACGGCTTGTCCAATACTCGCGGCACCCTAGCCATGGCGCGCACCAACGTTCCTGATTCGGCAACAGCTCAGTTTTTTATTAACTACAAAGACAATGCTTTCCTGAACCACACCAGTCCAACTCCCAATGGCTGGGGTTATGCGGTGTTCGGCGAAGTCATCGAGGGCATGGACGTCGTGGATGCCATGGCCAATCAACCGACAAGTAACCGGGGCGGCCATCAGGATGTGCCTAAAACGGATATTGTCATTGAAAAGACTGAAGTAATTGACTAATTGAAAAAAGGCTAAAGGCGAAAAATAATTTTCCAATTACGCCTTTCGCCTTGCTCTTGTCTTGATATGAACAACGAAATCCTGTTTATTTCAGATCTACATATCTCGCTGGAAAAACCTGAAATCACCCGCCGATTTCTTGCCTTCCTTGAAAATCGAGCACCCCAAGCGAGCGCCGTTTACATTTTGGGCGATCTTTTCGATGCCTGGATCGGCGACGATGACCCTACGCCGCCCAACAACAAAATTCGCAAGCAGATTAGGCAATTAACCGATTCGGGCACAAAAGTCTATTTGCAACAGGGCAACCGCGATTTTCTGCTGGGCCGCAAATTTTGCGAAGATACAGGCGTTACATTTATCGATGATTACTTTGTAATTGATATACAGGGCACCCGTACACTGCTAACCCATGGTGATTTACTGTGCACAGATGACAAGCCCTACCAGGCGTTTAGAGTCAAATCACATACTCCAGAGTGGCAGCACTACGTGCTTTCCAAACCCTTGCTGGTTCGCCTATTGATGGCGCGCTGGTACCGTTTTCGCAGTCATTTCCACAAACGCAAAAAAACGCTGGAGATCATGGATGTCAATCAAGACACCGTTATCGACGTTATGCACCAACATAACTGCTTACGCCTGATTCACGGCCACACGCATCGCCCTGCCGTACACAACTTTGATCTGAATGGCATGCCCGCCCAACGCTTTGTTCTTGCCGCCTGGAGCAAAAATGCCGGTGAAATTTTATGCTGGGATAACCACAGTTATCACATCGAAATGATTTAACGGTGCCGATAGAATAATTGGGTGAATTTCAAACAGTTGCAAGACAAAAGCGCTGATCCAAAAAAATTGCTATTGCCACCCTTTAGCATTTCTTGACAACACCTCACCAAGAAATCAGTATGCGCCAGCCTTTAAGAGTTGACTTTTGAGGCAAAATCATTAAATTTAGTCAGCTGGTGTGACTCGAATAAAACTCCTTCATCAAGGAAATAAACAAAGTCAGCCATAAAGCTTTAACACTAATATTAGTCTTAAAAACATAATCAGTATTCTGTTGTGTTACAGAATATCAGGAGAAAATATATGAAGAAGCCTTTAAAAAGTTGGCTGCTTGCTTCCAGTGTGGCTGCTTTATTAGCTGCGCCAGCAATTTCAACTGCTAACAGCGATCTTGAAAAACTAACCCAGAACCCTGCTAACTGGGCAACTTGGGGTGGAAACTACGCTGGCACCCGATTCAGTAAACTGGATCAAATCAACGTTAGCAATGTAAAAAATCTGCAACCTGCATGGTCTTTTTCTACTGGCGTATTACGTGGCCACGAAGGTGGACCATTGGTTGTTAACGATATTCTTTACATCCACACACCTTTCCCTAACACCGTTTACGCGATTGACCAAAAAACTCAGTCAGTAATCTGGGAATTCACACCGACTCAAGATGCCGATGTGACTATTCCGGTTATGTGCTGCGATACAGTTAACCGAGGCTTGGCTTATGGCGATGGCAAAATATTTTTACAACAATCGGATACCGTTTTAACCGCATTAGACGCTAAAACCGGTAAACGCATTTGGAGCGTCCAAAATGGCGACCCAAAACTGGGTATGACCAATACACAAGCGCCTTTGGTTGTAAAAGACAAAGTTCTGACAGGTATTTCCGGTGGTGAATTTGGTGTACGCGGCTTTCTGGCTGCTTATGACCTCAACTCTGGCGAATTAGCCTGGAAAGGCTACAGCATGGGGCCTGACGCGGATACACTGATTGATGCCAAAAAAACCAGCACCTGGAAAGACGGTAAAGTTGCTCCTGTTGGTGAAAACTCAAGCTTAAGCACTTGGGAAGGCGACCAATGGAAAATCGGCGGAGGTACAACCTGGGGCTGGTACAGCTATGACCCTAAACTGAACCTCGTATATTACGGATCAGGCAACCCATCTACCTGGAACCCTGTGCAACGCCCCGGCGACAACAAATGGTCCATGTCTTTGTGGGCTCGCGACGCTGACACCGGTGCGGTTAAATGGGTTTACCAAATGACGCCACACGATGAGTGGGATTTTGACGGTATCAACGAAACGGTTCTGGTTGACCAGGAAGTCAAAGGCAAGATGCACAAAACCATCGTGCATTTCGACCGTAACGGCTTTGGTTATACCCTTGATCGTGAAACCGGTGAACTGTTAGTCGCTGAAAAATTCGACAAATCAGTCAACTGGGCAAGTCATGTTGATATGAAATCCGGTCGTCCACAGGTTGTTGCCGAGTTTAGTACCGAACAAAACGGTGAAGATGTCAATTCCAAAGGCATTTGCCCTGCGGCATTGGGGAGCAAAAACCAACAACCAGTTTCCTACTCACCCGAAACCGGCTTGTTCTATATCTCTGGTAACCATTTGTGCATGGACTACGAACCATTCGAAGTTTCATACACAGCCGGCCAACCTTATGTAGGTGCTACCTTAAGCATGATGCCAGCGGGTGCTGACGTTATGACAGGCAAACCCGATGGGACTACCAACCTGGGTCAATTCACCGCTTTCGACGCTAAAACTGGCAAAATCGTCTGGTCCAACAAAGAGCAATTCTCTGTATGGTCCGGTTCCGTTGCTACAGCAGGCGGCGTGGTATTCTACGGCACTCTGGAAGGCTATCTGAAAGCAGTTGATGCTAAAACAGGTAAAGAATTGTACAAATTCAAAACACCTTCCGGCATCATCGGTAACGTTAACACCTGGCAATATAACGGCAAACAATATGTCGGCGTACTTTCAGGCATTGGCGGCTGGGCAGGTATCGGTATCGCTGCTGGTCTTGACACCGGGGAAGAAAACTCAAACTCTGAAGGTTTGGGTGCTGTCGGCGCATACAGAAGCTTAAGCTCATTCACCAAACTGGGTGGTACATTAACTGTATTCGCATTACCTAGTAACTAAATCGATTTAATTTAATTGGATTGATTGTAAAAGCCCCGTTCGATAAATCGAACGGGGCTTTTTTTATGCTTACTGCAAACTCAAACTAAAAAATCCGCTTATTGTTCCGCAGTTTCGTATTTTGCTCGACTCCATAAACCCACAGACAAGTTACTGAAAAAAGCACGTACAATTGAGCAACCATTCATTGCGGGTGCCAGACACACCCCTATTTTTTTAATTCCGTCTCAATATTGCGGCAAACTGTAATTGGAATACCCTTACGAAACTGAGCACCGCATTATTAAGGCGGTAAAAACGGCTGCAAAAGCGCTTAACCAAATTCTATCTTGCTTCCGGCACCATTGCTTCCTGAAACATTTAGTTTAAGCCCTCGCTTTTTATGCAGTACACTATTGCCCCATTTGCTTGATTCACACGAGGAGAATTGAATGAGGGCTACGTCTCTATTAGTCATCGGCTTATTGCTTAGCACAGCAGCGTTTTCTGCTTTGGCAGAAGAAAAATTCAAGGTTTGCGCCGACCCGCTGAACCCTCCCTATTCAACAAAAAACCAAGACGGCTTTGAAAATAAAATTGCCGAACTGTTCGCCAAGGAACTCGGGCAGACCCTTGAATACACCTGGTTTCCACAGCGTATCGGTTTTATCCGCAATACCTTAACGGCACCACTAAAAGACAGCGACGTCGACAGTGAAGAGTTTAAATGCGATGTCATTATGGGCGTTCCTGCCGGTCAGGACATGACCTTAACCACCGCGCCCTATTACCACTCAACTTATGTCCTTTTAATCGCCAAAGGTCGTGGCTGGGATGACATTAGCGATGCTAAACAACTGACGAATTTGTCCCTGAAAAAACAGGAAGCCCTGAAAATTGCAATGTTTGATCGCGGCCCAGGCACTACCTGGCTGCAAAAAGCCGGCTTACTAGACCAAGGCATCCCCTACCAGTCCATGTCAGGCGACAATGAAAACAATGTTGCCATGCAGATACACAAAGATCTTAAAGCGGGGAAAATTGACATGGTCATTCTGTGGGGGCCTGTTGCCGGCTATGTCGTCTCACAAAGCCCAAAAAACAGCTATTCGGTTATTCCTATGAAATCAACACCGGCTATAAAATTTGATTTTTCTATGGCGATGGGTGTGCGTTTTGCCGATAAAAAAAGACAGGAGACACTGAACACGCTTATTGCGGCTAAAACCAGTGAAATTCAGGCCATCATGGCGGAATACAACATTCCGCTATTACCGATCCCCAAGCAGGGGATAATAAAAAAAGACGATGACTGATATTGAGGCATCAATAAGGCCAGGACAATAAAGTCTGCATCCTCGACACTCAGCCCAGGGGGCGTCGAATCGGCCGCCCTTATGGCAATATCATTTTTTCAAGTTATTGAGCCCGGCTTACCAGAATCAAATCCGATTAAACAGGCGAATCAGATGCCCCAATCGGGCGGCACGTTCGTCTGACAACTGATCCCATGAAAAGCGCCAGCGCCAATTGCCTTCAGTCGTGCCGGGTGTATTCATACGATGCTCGGAACCCAATTCCAAGATGTCCTGCATGGGAATCACTGCCAGGTTGGCAACAGACGCCAAGGCGGCTTGAAGGAGCGCGCAATGTAGGGAAACTGACGGCCTGCCCAGATACTCGTAAATATAGTCCTTCTCGCCGTCACTTAGCATACGAGACCATCCAAGAGTGGTATCGTTATCATGCGTGCCAGTATAGACAACACAGTTCTTGTCGTAATTATCCGGCAAATAAGGGTTGTCAGAGTTACCGCCAAAAGCAAACTGCAAGATTTTCATGCCGGGCAAATGAAACTCATCTCTTAATTCTTCAACTTCAGGGGTAATGATGCCCAAATCTTCCGCCACTAAAGGGATCGGCCCCAGATCCCCATTGATTGCCTTCAACAAGGCCTTGCCAGGCGCCTTGACCCATTGGCCATTAATGGCGGTATCTTCGCTCGCGGGTATCTCCCAAGCGGCCTCAAGGCCTCGGAAATGATCAATACGGATGATGTCGAAAAGCTCTCGCTGGGTCTGCATCCTTTCAATCCACCAAAGAAAGCGGGTCTTTTTTAGATAATGCCAATCATAATGAGGGTTACCCCAGCGCTGCCCGGTTGCCGAAAAATAATCCGGCGGCACACCCGCCACCACTGACATTTCGCCGGCGTCATCAAGCTTGAACACTTCGCGATTGGCCCACACATCGGCGCTGTCATAAGAGACAAAAATGGGGATATCCCCAAAAATGAGCACACCGTGTTGTGCAGCATAGGCCCTCAACTCCAGCCATTGCCGGAAGAAAACATATTGTTCAAATTTGATGCCGTCAATTTCTGCTTTTAAACGCTGCCGGGCTTCTTTTATGGCTTTGGCATCGCGTTCTTTATAATGCTCAGGCCACTGATTCCAGCACTGTTGATTAAACTCATTTCTCAGCACGACAAATAGCGCAAAATCATCCAGCCAGAACGCTTGTTCCTGACAAAAATGTAAAAAATGCTCTTTGTCCTGCTGCCCGGCACGCTCCTGAAAACCATAAAATGCTTTGGTTATTAAACAGCTTTTATTGAAATTTGGCGTGCCCTGGCAATCCTCGCAGTTTTCGGACAGTTGCAGCCAGCCTTGAGTAACCAGCCGATCAATACTGATTAATGCAGGACTGCCGGCATGCGCAGATAGACACTGATACGGCGAACTGTCCGCATGGGTCATGCCCAAGGGCAGTGTTTGCCATACGGTAATGCCGGCAGCATGCAGGAAATTGACAAAATTATAAGCTTCCTGACCTAACTCACCATTTTCGCCAGCACCAGGCAAGGAGGTAATATGCAGCAAGATGCCCGCCCGACGTTTGTTTAAAATCTCATTCACTCTATGTTCTCAGGTTATACGTGTTCGACGCCTGGCCGCATTGCCCCGCCCATGGCGGGAGCGCCCGAACCCTGAGTAAAAGCTAATGCCAGATAAGCGGGCGGCTGTTCACCCAGCAATCGATATAAATTGGCCAAATTAAGCCGGAATTGTTTTTCAAAATTGCTGACTGCTTCCCCAGGATTATAGTCACCAAACCACCAGAACCAGTCCGAACCTTCGCACACTGCAAGCTGCAGTTCGGCTACCTGTACTTGTTCGTCATTGAAGCGGCCGGACTCAATAGCCCTGTCAAAGACTCTTTTAACATCACCCAGCATATCCCAGCCGCGATTTTTATCCGCATCCCCGATCCAGGTGGAAAAACTGCCGTAAACCCAACTGCCCGCGACCAATCTCGCCAAGGGTTTTACTTTTGCCTTGTTTTTCAAGCAGTCCGAAAATGTAGTTAATTCAATGCCGGGATGGCTGGACAATCGCCGATACAGTGCACTCAGGAAATGATAGCCATTTTCGGGAAAATATTCCCAGGCATTCTCGCCATCCATGATGATCGAAACCACAGCATCGCCAGGATCATGTTTCGCGATATTCTCCAAATGCTGAATCAAATCGGCGACGGCATCATCCGCGTGCCAATTTGAATATTCAAAGCCAATCAAATCGGACAAGCCATCATCGCGAAAAAAGCAGGCTATATCGGTGTTGTTCAGTTTAAATGGATGATAAATGCTGGCGTGTTTATCATTGTCAGGACAATTTAAACTGTTGTGCAAGACAGCACCTCCGCTTGCCGTCCAGTCAAAGCCATAATTACCGAGTATTTTCAAGGTAGCCTCACTGAGGCCGCCTTCCGAGGGCCAGCAGCCTTTGGGTGTAAAGCCAAAAAAGCGCTTAAAGATCTGCATGCCTTTCTCAAGATGCCAGGTCACGCGCGCATCCCCGCCCGGATAGCTATCCAGTTCAGGCATTGGCGCGGCGGGCATGGCTTCATGCATGGTTTTCAAGTCCAGCAACAGCGGCATTATAGGATGTGCATAAGGGGTAACAGAAAGCTCAATCTGATCCTTTCTGGCCAGCACCTTATACCTGAGCAAGACATTGGCCAGTTGCTCGCCGATAATCTCAATGACTTCAATCCTTTCATGCAGCGAATAACCGGAACCTTTAGCAATCAGACGCTTTATACGGCCATCCGATAGCTTGACGGTTTCGCCCATCCAGGCCAGGTGATACCACACCAAAATATCACTGATAAACTGAGAATTAACGTAATTTAAGGCTTCAAAATGCTGCTCAAGCCATTCAGCCATTTCCACCAGTTTTCTAAATACCGGATAACGGTTAACCTGTCTCTCCCTGTTGGCACGCATGCAATCCTTAATAAGTTTCAGGCGATCTTCCGGCTCGGCAGGAATGCCCGGATTAACCAGCGCAGCCAATAAGGGGTCAGAAATTGAAATGCCGTCATTCAAATAGCGGCTCACCTGGATGGCATATTCCTCAATCTGCTCCAGTAAAATAGGAGCAAAATTCACGACGGCCCTGGCCTCGGGCACGGCTTCCAGATGCGCTACCATGTCCACATAGTCTTTAATGACATGCAGATAGGTCCAGGGCAGTTTATATTCCCCCGTATGCAAGTCTCTGTATTCAGGCTGGTGCATGTGCCAACACAAAACCAGCTTCAATTTCTTATGATCAACCATTTTGTCTACCCTAGTCAGCAATAGCAATTGCCTAAAACCTGCGACTCGCTATCTGACATAATGCAGTCTTTGCCCCAGCATGTCGGGGGTAACCAAAACCACTCCGCCCTCGCTAACGTAAAATCTTTTTTGGTCATCTTCTCTGTTCTCGCCGATGACAGTGCCTTCCGGAATCTGGCAGCCTTTTTCTATAATCGCCTTGTTGATACGGCAGTGACGCGCAATATTCACATCAGGCAGCACAATGGTATCTTGTAATGTGGAATAAGAATTTACTCTGACATTCGAAAACAACAAAGAGTGCCTGACCTTGGCTCCGGAAATCACGCAACCGCCTGAAACCATTGAATCTAACGCCTGACCTCGCCGCTTGTCATTATCAAACACGAATTTAGCCGGCGGGGTCTGCGCCTGATAAGTCCAGATAGGCCAGGTATTGTCATATAGATTCAAATCCGGCTTCACGCCAATCAACTCCATATTGGCTGACCAGTACGCATCAATAGTACCCACATCACGCCAATAGGCTTGTACACCGCTTTGCAAGTTCAGAAAGGGATAGGCATTGACGATATATTTGTCAATCACGGCCGGAATGATGTCCTTGCCAAAGTCACGGCTCGATCCTTGGGTGTCCGCATCTTTAATCAACTGTTCAAACAAGAATCCGGCATTGAAGATATAAATTCCCATCGATGCCAGTGCGGTATCGGTCCTGCCCGGCATAACCGGGGGATTTTCCGGCTTTTCCACGAACGCCTTGACCCGCCGGTTATCATCAACATCCATAACTCCGAAGGCCGTCGCCTCCTTCAAGGAAACTTCTATACAACCAATCGTTAAGTCGGCGTTTTTTTCAACATGATCAGCCAGCATGGCTGCATAATCCATTTTGTAGATATGATCACCGGCCAGAACCAGAATAAATTCGGGATTTCGGCTTCGCAGAATATCAATGTTCTGGAAAATAGCATCAGCGGTTCCTGCATACCAGGAATGTTCACCATGTCTTTGTTGAGCCGGCATCAAATCAACATATTCACCAAATTCGCCACGTAAAAAGCCCCAGCCTTGCTGCACATGCCGGATCAACGAATCTGCCTTGTATTGGGTCAAGATGCCAATCTTACGAATACCTGAATTGATACAATTAGATAGCGGGAAATCAATGATACGGAACTTTCCACCGAATGGAACAGCCGGTTTGGCACGCCAATCGGTCATATTCATCAACCGGGAACCACGGCCGCCGGCCAGGATTAAAGCAATTGTATTACGTGTTAAATGACTGACAAACCTATCGTGCTGACTACTTGACCCTGACATTTTTCATCTCCAATTGGATTAGACTATTACAACTGTTGCTTAATTTGGTAACATTCGCAGAACATTATCCTACCAGACAGAGGCAATTAAAAGTGAAAAAGCAATCAAATACCGTCAAAAAGGCAATTGACTTTGATTCTATAAAAATTATAGAGGCCAAGCATCATGATCCTTTTTCAGTTTTGGGTCGCCATCAGAAGGATAACCGGAGCTATGTTAAAGTCTTCCTGCCTTATGCCGAAAAGCTACGACTGGGAAAAGGCGGTCCTGAGTTTCAACGCATACCCGGTACCGACCTGTTTGAATGTGACACTGGCAAAGTGGACTTACCCCAACATTATCAGTTGGCCTGGGTAGACAAAAACGGCTTGAGCCACGTAAGTTACGATCCTTACGATTTTCCAACGCAATTGCCTGCCTTTGATCAGCACCTGTTCGGCGAAGGCAAGCACTGGCATGTTTATCAAAAACTGGGTGCTCATTTACACAGTGTTGATGATATCGACGGTGTTTTATTTACCGTCTGGGCACCCAATGCCGGCCGGGTCAGTGTAATCGGCGACTTTAACCGCTGGGACGGCCGCTGCAACCCGATGCGTAGCCTGGGCGGCAGCGGCATTTGGGAAATTTTCATGCCGGGCCTGAAAGAAGGCTGCCTGTACAAGTTTGAAATATTAAACCGCCACAGCAATGAAATTCTGGTAAAAACCGATCCTTACGGCCAGCAATTCGAATTCCGCCCGAAGACATCATCCATCGTCGTGCATGAAAACAATTACGTATGGCAGGACCATCAGTGGATGGAGCAACGCGTTCATCACGACTGGCTGCATAAACCCATGTCTGTTTACGAAGTACATATAGGCTCCTGGAAACGCGACAATAAGGGTAATTTTCTCAATTATCGCGAACTGGCGGTGCAACTCGTCGATTACGTCAAGGAAATGGGCTTTACCCATATTGAATTGCTGCCGGTAACCGAACACCCGCTGGATGCTTCCTGGGGCTATCAAACCATCGGCTATTTTGCGCCGACCAGCCGCCATGGAACGCCCGATGACTTCCGCTACTTTGTCGATGCCTGCCATCAAAATGGCATCGGCGTCATTCTGGACTGGGTGCCCGCACATTTTCCCAAAGACAATTTTGCTTTGGCCCGTTTTGACGGCACCGCCCTTTACGAGCACGAAGACCCCCGTAAAGGTGAACACCGTGACTGGGGCACATTGATCTATAACTTTGGCCGCAATGAAGTCAAAAACTTTTTATTGTCCAGCGCCATCTTCTGGCTGGAAGAATTTCACCTTGACGGCTTACGAGTTGATGCCGTGGCGTCCATGCTTTACCTGGATTATTCACGCGAAAATAATGACTGGATCCCCAACATGTATGGCGGCAATGAAAACCTTGAAGCCATTGATTTTCTCAGGGAGCTTAATACAGTAACCCACCAGCAGCATCCGGGCACCGTCATCATGGCCGAAGAATCCACTGCCTGGCCGCAGGTTACCAGGCCGACCTGGACCGGCGGACTGGGTTTCTCCATGAAATGGAACATGGGCTGGATGCACGACACCCTGGCCTATATGAGCCAGGATCCCGTACATAGACGCTTTCACCATGATCAACTGACTTTTGGCCTGCTGTATGCCTTTACTGAAAACTTCGTGCTGCCTTTTTCACACGACGAGGTCGTGCACGGCAAAGGCTCCTTAGTCAATAAGATGCCTGGCGATGAATGGCAGCGTTTTGCCAATTTACGCCTGCTGTACACACTGATGTATACCTATCCGGGCAAAAAACTGCTGTTCATGGGTTTGGAATTTGGCCAGGGTACCGAGTGGAACTTTAACCAGAGTCTGGATTGGTATGTCCTGGACTTCCCTCATCATGCGGGCCTGAAAACCCTGGTCAAAGACCTGAATCAACTCTACAAAGCCCATCCTGCCTTATTCACACATGACTTTGATCATCATGGCTTTGAATGGATAGACTGCCACGATGTCGAGCAATCCATCATCAGTTACCGCCGTAAAAATGAACACGATGACTTGATTGTGGTGCTTAATTTTACCCCGGTGATCAGGGAACACTATCGTATCGGTGTGCCCGCAAGCGGTACCTACCATGAAATTTTTAATTCCGACTCGTCCTACTATGACGGCACCAATACCGGCAATGGCCACATCCACTCAGAACCGACGCCGTGGATGAATCAGCCCAATTCCATCAGCCTGACCCTGCCACCTCTGGGCGCCCTCATCTTGAAAGCCTAGCGACAGCCGAGCGGATTATGAAAAAAATACTATTTGTCACCAGTGAAGCGCACCCCCTGATCAAGACCGGCGGGCTTGCCGATGTCTCCGGCAGCCTGCCCAAGGCCTTAAAAGAATTGGGTCAGGACATCCGCCTCATCATGCCCAACTACCAGTCGCTCAACAGAACGGAAGACATTCATTACCGATGTACGCTGCGGGTCAACAATCATGATGTCAACATTCTGGAAACCCGCTTGCCGGGCACTCAAGTCATCGTCTGGCTAGTCGACCATCCTGAGTTCTTTGGTTTTCCGGGCAACCCCTATCACGACGGCTACGGCAATGCCTGGACCAACAACGCCGACCGCTTTGCCCTGTTGTGCCGCATTGCCGTGGAAGTTGCCATGAACCGCGCCTATCTGGACTGGAAGCCTGATATCGTGCACTGTAACGACTGGCAATCGGGCCTGGTTCCGGCCTTGCTGTCATTGGAGCATAGCCGCCCCGCCCTGGCCTTCACGATTCATAACATGGCGTATCAGGGTGTGTTCCCCAGCTCCATTTATTACTCATTAAACCTGCCCGGTCAACTCTGGAACCCGAACGGCCTGGAATTTTACGGCAACCTGTCCTTCTTGAAAGCCGGACTGACGTATTCAGACCGCATCACCACGGTCAGTCCGACTTACGCCAAAGAAATCCAAACTGCCGAATTTGGTTGCGGTCTGGAAGGCTTGTTGAGCTTCCGCAAGGAATTTTTGAGCGGCATTCTTAACGGCATCGATATGGATCAGTGGAATCCCGAGACCGACCTCAATATTCATCAAACCTTCAACAGCGCAACGCTGGACAAAAAAGCACTCAACAAAGCGGAGCTGCAAAGCCGTGTGGGTTTGCCTGTTACTGATAAAGTTCCTGTTATCGGACTGATCAGCCGCCTAGTGGAACAAAAGGGCATTGACCTGGTGCTGGACTGCCTGCCGGAAATAGTCAACATGCCGTTGCAGCTGGTGCTGCTGGGTAGCGGCAGCAGAAGCTTCGAACAACGTTTATACAATTTTGCCGAAGCGTATCCGGACAAAATCGCCATCACCATCGGCTATGACGAATCGCTATCGCACATGATTGAGGCCGGTTCAGATATATTCCTGATGCCGTCACGCTTTGAACCCTGCGGTTTAAACCAAATGTACAGCCAGCGCTACGGAACCTTGCCGATAGTCAGAAAAACCGGCGGCTTGGCCGATACGGTGCTCGATGCCGTTCCCGAAACACTGAACAACCGCACCGCGACCGGCATCGTTTTCAACGACGCTTATGCGGGTACATTAATGGAAGCCATTAAACGCAGCATGCTGCTGTATAATGACAAAAGAAACTGGCGCCAATTGCAGCTAAACTGCATGAAAAAAGACTACTCCTGGAAAAGCAGCGCCAAACAATACATAAACTTATACCATCATCTTTAAGACTGAAGCCAGGTTGCCGCTCGTGCGGAAAACCTGGCAGGTCGTCCCCTCTTCAACCCGCTCAATAAAAGACCCTGAACAGGCGCTGGATTTGTTCAAACTCGTACAGATAAGGCTGCGCCACCTCGTGATTGGCGGCCACAACGACGAGATCGTGGGAAAACACCGAGGTGTTGTACCAGTTAAAACTGCCTTCGATGACAATATAGCCATCAATCACACAATATTTGGAATGAATCGGTGAATACGGCACCGGCAGATCGTCCTGTCCGTACACCAAACCCACCCGGATACCTGACGATTTCAGCCTTTGCACTGCCGGCAATAGCGGCCGAGCCAGTTCATCCTGCATGGAGCGCTCTACACCAATCTGTCCCTGCCTGGCCAGATGGCCATTAAACATGATCTGTACATCAACACCTCTGTGATGGGCATTGATCAGCGCATTGACCACGCTATCATGGTGATCCCCGAGCAAGTCACCGATTAAAAACAGACAAATCTTGATCGAATGCCGGGCACGATTGATTTCAGCCAGGATGGCATGATGCGGCCGGTAAACGCTGCCATTGGCCATCGTGTGCCGGCCGAAGGTATACAACAAATTGAATGGACTCAACGGATCAATGCCGTATTTTTGAATCACGCCGCCGCGCTGGCTCTGGAAAATATTGTCTAGCAAACGGCAGACGCCTCTGGAATGAAAGGTCATGCCGGATTCCCAATTCGCCCACCAGCGATCGAAGGTAATATTGAATGAACCTAAAATACAGTCCTCATCGTTAAAAATGATGAATTTGGTATGCATGTCAGGTTCGACTTCAATGAGATGATGCTTGGTAGTACAGAAAACCCCAATCAACTCAATGCCTGAGCGCTTTAATCGCGCATAGGGTGGACTATTGGTCAGCGTCATCTTGCGCCAGTCGACGATGCATTGAACCCAGACCCCCTGATGACTGGCATGAATCAAATGCTCGATGAAATCGTGATCATCAATACAGTCGACACTGACCTTGATCGTGCATAAACGATCAGGATTCTGCCACTTGCTGGCGATGACTTTGTCTATATGGTCATGAATAAAACGCTTGGGATGATAGGGATGGTATTGCTGGCCTTTGGTGAATTTGGGAATCAGGTGCAGCGATTCGAAATGATGGTTATACCAGTCCACATCGCTCTGCAATTCAGCCGCATTCAGTTCATGGCTTCGATAGTGATTAGGCGTTGTCCAGTCATCGGTAATCGTTCGCTGCTGCTGCGGATGACCATCCTGCAGCTGATGCCAGTCCATAAAGATGTATTCTTTTTGTGAGGCAATCGAGTGCTCATTCAGGTGTACGATAAACGAAAATTTGATGCAATTGATCTTACCAAAATGCGAGGAGAACGGGTGTACAAAAAAATCGCGGGTACAGCGTTTATGACGATCCCAGTGGATGTCATAGGCATCGGTGTCAACGATATACGTTTCGCAGATATGATTGTCGCGATAGATTTTGAGGATGACCTTTAAATTGGCCGACATGCCATGGAACATATCAAATTCAATTTTTCCCCAACGAATATCGAATTTGTCCTTAAAATCGTTAACTCTTTGGAAATAACCACCCAGCTTTCCATAAACTGGTTTGGCGTATTGTTCTGCTGACTGCATATCGTTGTTACCTCGAATGAAACGGCTTGTTTGAGTGTTATTGGGGTTCAAAAGTCATCAGATACCCACAGTGATCGGAGACTCGGCCATAATCCTGCTCGGTGAACAGCACCCTTGCCGATGTCACGCGCAGATGACTGGTCTTGTTCATAAAAATATAATCAATCCGGTAATCATCGGCCAAATACTGCTGCCAGTACGGATCGTTCACTCTGAAAATTTTTTCAAACAAACCCTGGGCATTGGCAGCCAGATATTGATCCTCGTATGCATCGGCGTTAACCACCTGATGATAGCCGACCGACCCGGCGGCAATATTAAAATCACCGCACAACAAGGTTGCCTTGACCGATTCGTTGTGTCTTTGACTTGCCCATTCGCACAGTCTCTGAAACTGCTCCTGAAAGCCGCCTTCCCACCAGCTTAAATGCGCTGAAAATACATTGATCAAGCCCATATACGGCACATAAACTTCAGCCATGACCACTTTTCTGGAATTAATGCTGTAGATATCGTGACTACTGGAGACATATCTGGATTCCGGATTTGAAAGCGGGTGCCGGCTCAAAATGGCAACGCCTTCACGATACCTGTCAAAGCCCAGATGCGACCAGTCCGCATAAATATGATAAGCCTTTCTGAGCCGCTCATTAATTATTCTTGCCGAATTCGAGTCCCAGTCCCCTGCGCCATTATTCCAGTTTTCAGCCACTTCCTGAAAACACACAATATCCACACCCAGCTGGTTGATAGCCTTGGCGATTTGCGAAAACTTATAATCCTGACGGTCTTCCTGATAACAATGCAAATTAAGAATCAGCACTTTCAGCGGATCATGGCTGGCCGAATAGTTGTTGCCGTAATTATTATCCCAAAGCAACTGCCCGCTGCTTTCACAGCAAATGCTGTATTGCAGACGAAAGGCATCCCCCGCCTTAATCCGCCCTTTCCAGATCCGGGTCCCGTTTGGGTTTGCCTGAGAAGTTCTGTTTTGCCGGAAACACCGGGTTTTATAAATGTGCTGCCAGTTATCCGTCGTCCAGTGAATGACAACTTTTTCAACCGGAACCGACGGCGCCACCGCCACAGTGACAGGAACAAATTTTTGTCCAGCCTTTAACCGGCTTTCAAAACCGATATTTTGCACCGGCAAACCAGGCATGAGCTGAATGCCGGAGCCGGCCTGACTGGTATAGTTCTGGCCCTGGTTATTATCCCAGTATTCCTGCCCCAAGGTCTGATAACGCAGAACAAACTGAATATTGCCGGGTAAAGCCCGATGGGCAGAGGCATGAAATTTAGCCCGTACATGCCAGTATTCCCTATTCTGATCAAGCGAGCCATGATATTTTACCGGCAAGGTGTGCCAGACATCATCATCACCCGACCAGATCACTTCAATCTTTTTGTCATAACTGAGGTTTTCCACCGACAGAAAAAACGACAGCTCTTGCTGAATACCTTTTTTTCTAGTGACGATTACATTTTCTACATACAGCAACTGGATTTTATCCATCCATCATCTCCAGGTTGGTTGACCAGTCAGGCCGGAGCAACAAGGGCCGGTTGGTGCTCGAGAGCCTGCCCGGCAGGTCAAAATAGGCCCACACTATACTGCTGAAGGACGGTAATTTCGAAAATCAACAGCCGGAAAAATATCATCCATGATCTCCAGCGCCGTCAGATAGCGCTCGTCAATCCGGTTTTTGCGAATACAATCATGCAAATAGTTAAAGCGTGCCAGGTGGTCTGTGAGGCGTTTTTTCGCATAGTCGACCGTTGTCCCCGATTTCATGATAAACGGCCAGTCAGACGCCTGCGCCAGTAAAATTGATCTGACCGCCTGATTCAAGGCTCTTTTTTGCAGGGGGCTGACGGCCAAAGTCTGCAAATCAACAGCCAGCTTTTCCATCTCGGCACCCGCTTTATGAATGAGTGGATAGATCCACTCATTGCTTTCATTGATCCAGTAACTGGAGTAGCCTTGCTCGCCCCAGCTGGACGCAGCGGGTGTAGACACTTGCGGCGCCGGCTGTTGCTTTAAATACTCACTGCAGCTGATCGTCTGCATGGCGCTGGTGTCTGCACTTGCCATTCTCAGCACACTCTCCAGCCAAAGCGGGCCTTCAAACCACCAATGGCCGAACAGTTCAGCATCGTATGGCGCAACAATAACAGGCGGTCTGTCCATCTCGATGCTGAGCGCGTCACACTGCTGCTGCCGTTGCTGGATAAAATCGCGCGCGTGCTGCCCGGCTTTCGCTACAGCCTGTTTTGGCTGGTAGATGGCCTTGGGCAGCTGCTCACCCGTTACCCGATGATACTTGATGCCGGTATGCGTGCGCGTTTTGCCTTCGAGAATATAGGGCGCAATATACTCGAGGTCCAGCTCGAAACCGATGTCGCTGTAGTATTCGCGGTAATCGGCATCCCCCGGATAGCCTTCCTGCGCGCTCCACACCTGCCGCGATGACTGCGGGTCTCGTGCGAACGCAGCAACACCATTACCGCAATCCAGCGGCGCATAGACACCATTTGCCGGTTGCTCGACAGCATCGGTAAGGCCGTGGCTATCCACAAAAAAATAGCTGATGCCTGCGTCTTTAAGCGTTGTTTCAAGCCCCGGATAATAACCACATTCAGGCAGCCAGAAACCGGATGGCGCAAAACCAAAATTGGCTTTAAAGGTTTCAATACCGATATTGATCTGGTTGCGCACTGCGGTTTCGCTGATATTGAGCAGGGGCAGAAAAGCGTGCGTCGCCGCCGTCGTTATCAATTCAAGCGTGCCGGCGGCATGATGCGCTTTAAATGCCGACAATAAATCACATTGATGGATATCCTGATAGCGGCGCCGGGTATGCCAAAAAAACCGCCGGTACAGACGCGCCAGTTTTTGATACTGCGGCTGGCCACGGGTTCTGATGATTTCCTGTTCCGCCAGCTCAATCAGACGATTCAGATGCTTCAGATAGCGTTTTTGCAGTAACTCATCACGCAGCATGGTTATCAGCGTCGGCGATAACGACAGCGTCAGGCGATAATCGACTCGATCTTTGTGCAGCCGCTCGAGCACGCCAATTAAAGGCAGATAGCACTCGGTAATGGCTTCAAACAACCAGTTTTCTTCAAAAAAGCTATCGTGTTCGGGGTGATGCACGTAAGGCAGGTGTGCATGCAGAATAATACTCAGGAATCCTTTATTCATTTTAATTATTTAGTATTTCCCTTGGCCAGAGGTATTTCTACTCACGGACAGTACCTGAGCTTTGGATACAGGCAGGTTTTCCTGGTATCCATAAGCATCCGAGCTGCCACGAGGACGGGTGGTGCTATTGGAATAGGCGAATGCGGTAAAACTGTTATCTGCATGACATTGGCCTATCGCTGCCGAGTAAACGGTTTCAGAAAATGAGCGTGGCAAAGTCACTGTTTGTTGGCTCTGAAAGCCGTCGACCGGCACATCAAACCAGGAATTAGGTTCGGCACTTTCCATGCGCACATTGGCCTGGGTAAAGATTCTTAGCGTCAGTTGGTCTTCGAAATTATTACTCACTTCTGCGCCGGCGTTATGCTCATCAAGGTGCCAGTAAGCATGCAGATGGCCAGGATCGACAGGCAAGAGAATCAATTCCGGGCTGCCGATTGCCGCACTGGCCGAGAACTCCCGGGTGATTTGCTGGCTGATGTCTATCAATTCTCTCTCTGCCAGCCGAATATGTGCAGAAGCCTCGGGCATCATGCTGGAAAAAACCGGCGAAAAGGCCAAACTGATCTCCTGGCTGATGGCCAACAGCTCTTCCGGCGCCAGTTCCAGCGGCGGAACCAGCTCGGGGTGGCGCTTGCTGGCAAAGCCGGTTACTGACGGCAGGTTTTTTACCAGACCGGAACCCGGTAATCGTTCCACGATAGGCGCTGGCACGGGTTCCGCTATGGGTAATGGCACCGCTACTGGTAATGGTTTGCTCAGGTCATCAAAGCCAAGGAAGCTATTTGCAAACTCCGGCGAAAACTCACGGCTGATTTCCTGGCTAATTGCAGACAATTCTTTCGGTGCAAACCTCATCGGGGTAACCGGCCCCGGCATCTTGCTTGAAAAACTGGGCGTGAACTCTCGGTTAATTTCCTGACTGATTGCCAACATTTCTTGCGACGAAAGCTTATTTTGGGAACTATGTCTTGACTTCAAAAATGCCATCACCAGCAAATATTGTCTTAAGTAGCGCGTTCACCAACCATCCGCAAACCCTGCAGGCAGGTCTCATAAATGATAGGGTTTTCAACGCTTCTACCCCCTATTTTTCACGAAAACTCTAACCCTTGTCGTGTATTTATGCAAGATATTTTAAGGATCACGAAGCTCTCGCGACAGGCATAAAAAGAAGCCGAGGTGAAAAAATACAAAATGGCACATCGTTTGCGAAAAAACGGTATCCATTAATCGCCTATAGTTAATCGCAATTTAAGCAAAATGCGGCAACTCGCCCCTGTTTTGCAGTAAACTATGCAATTTCGAAAGCCTCCTGGGTCAGGATATGCAGAAAATACAATACAAGATTAAATCGGGAAGCCCCTACCCTCAAGGTTCCAAAGCGATTGAAGGCGGCGTTAATTTTTCCATACTCACCCGTCATGCAACCGACGTGGAGCTTTTGCTTTTTGAAACCTCGGACAGCGTAAAACCTTTTCAAATCATCAAGCTGGAAAAAGAAAAAAATCATACTTTTTTCTCCTGGCATGTGTTTGTAAAAGATTTACCCATTGGCACCTGGTTTGCGTGGCGCATAGATGGCCCCTCGCAGACTCGCCAGTCCGGCTTGCGTTTTGATAAAGAAAAATTGTTGCTGGATCCGTGGGCGCGAGCCGTCAGCCAAAAAATCTGGAACCGGCACGCGGCCTGTGTTCCCGGTGATAACAGTCACTGCTCCATGCGCAGCGCAGTAACAGGCGAGGATTACGATTGGGAAGGTGATATCCCGCTTGCCATCAGAAGTGAAAAAGCCATTATTTATGAATTGCACGTCGGCGGCTTTACCCGGCACTCGTCCTCAAAGGTTAAATATCCGGGCACTTTTTCCGGTTTGATAGAAAAAATACCTTATCTGCAGCAGCTCGGCATCACCCATGTTGAACTATTGCCGGTCATGGCCTTTGATGAACAGGATGTCCCCAGACACACCGAGGAATTGGGCCTAAAAAACTACTGGGGTTACAGCACACACAGTTTTTTCAGCCCGCACCCCGGCTATTGCGTGACCCCGGAACAGGCAACTCACCTAACTGAATTCCGTGATCTGGTCAAAGCACTGCACAAGGCCGGCATCGGCATCATTATGGACGTCGTTTTTAATCATACTTCAGAAGCCGGCGCAGACGGACCTATCATTAATTTTAAAGGCATAACCGGCAACAGTTTTTATCTTATCGACAAATTTGATAAAAGTATTTTCCACGACTACACGGGCTGCGGTAACACCGTCAACTCGAATCATCCATTGGTATCCCGCTTCATTATCAGCTGCCTGGAATACTGGGTTAGAGAAATGCACGTCGACGGCTTTCGCTTTGATCTGGCCAGCGCACTGGCGCGCGGAGAAGATGGCGCAGTACTCCAGGATCCACCGGTTGTCTGGGGCATTGAGCTGTCAGAGCAACTGGCTAAAACCAAGCTGATAGCCGAAGCCTGGGACGCCACCGGACTTTATCAGGTCGGCAGCTTCCCCGGCTATCGCTGGGCTGAATGGAACGGTATTTACCGGGATACGATCCGTCGTTTTTTGCGTGGCGATAAAGGCCAGATAAGAGATGTTGCCACCCGCATCTGCGGCAGTAGCGATCTGTATGAATATCAGCATCAACTGCCTATCAGCGGCATCAACTTCATAACCTGTCATGACGGCTTTACCCTCCATGATTTGTTCAGTTACAACGAAAAACATAACGCCGCCAACGGCGAGCATAACCGGGATGGCTGTAATCATAACTTGAGCTCCAATTGCGGCGTAGAAGGCGATACCAAAGATTCGGGCATCCTGTCGCTGCGCCGTAAACAGGCTAAAAACGCCTATGCCATCTTGCTGCTCAGTCAAGGCGTGCCCATGGTGCTGGCCGGTGATGAATTTTTAAACAGCCAGCATGGCAATAATAATGGTTACTGCCAGGATAACGAAGTGACCTGGCTAGACTGGAACATGACCAAGCAAAATGCCGACATGCTGCGTTTTGCACAACAGATGATCAAGCTGAGAAAACGGCACGCCTCGCTGATGCGCCGTAATTTTTTAAACGGCAAGCTCATCAGCGGTAGAGAGCTGGCAGATATCACCTGGCAAGGTGCGCACATCGGCGAAGCGCCAAACTGGGACGATCCGAACGCCGGCATGATAGCATTTACCCTGGCGGCAGCCAGCGATAATGAAAGCGACCTGCATATCATCATGAATATGTCGGACGAAACAAGCAGCATAGAGTTGCCCCTTATTAAGGGAAAAACCTGGTGCCTGGCCGTAGACACGGCTCTCAAATCACCCAAGGATATTATTGCACCGCAAGACCAAAAGCCGGTCAGTGCTCGCGAATATCAGGTAGTGGAGCATTCGGTAGTCGTTTTCGAAAATGCCAATACCAGCGACCTTCGTAACCAGGGCTGGTGGTCGGAAATTTTCGGTGAACTGGAATATGGGCTGGATGCCTGACCCGTTAGCGCAGGACTATACAGTGACTTCAGCGGAATTCTCATGAAAAAAATACTTTTTGTCACCAGTGAAGCGCATCCTCTGATTAAAACGGGCGGTCTCGCTGATGTGTCCGGCAGTCTGCCCAAAGCCTTGGCGGAATTGTCGCAAGATGTGCGCTTGATCCTGCCTTACTATCAATCGTTAAAGCTATATGAAGAAACCCGCCATCTTTGCTCCCTGCGCGTTGATAACCGGGATGTGAATATACTGGAAACGCGCTTGCCAGATACTCAGCTTAGCGTCTGGCTGGTCGATTATCCTGAATTTTATAACTACCCGGGCAATCCTTATCTGGATGCAAACGGCGATGCCTGGGCTAACAACCATGAACGTTTTGCCCTGTTTTGCCGGATTGCCGTTGAAGTCGCCATGAATCGGATCCATCAGGACTGGAAACCCGACATCGTGCATTGTAATGACTGGCAAAGCGGCCTGGTGCCTGCATTGCTGTCGCTAGAAGAGGACCGGCCGAAAACCGTATTCACCATACATAACATGGCTTACCAGGGTTTATTCCATGGCAGCCAAATCACGACATTAAACTTGCCGGGCCAGTTATGGCATCCTGATGGCCTTGAATTTCACGGCATGCTGTCTTTCATCAAAGGCGGACTGGTCTATTCAGACCGCATCACTACCGTCAGCCCCAGCTACGCACTGGAAATTCAAACTCCCGCCTTGGGTTATGGCCTGGAAGGATTATTAAATTATCGCAAGGATGCCTTAAGCGGCATTCTTAACGGCATTGATATTGAACAATGGAGCCCCGAAACCGATCCTTATATCGCACAGACCTATAACCCCAGCTCATTACATAAAAAACCCCTCAACAAATCCGAATTGCAACGCAGATTGTCGCTGCCGGTTAATGACCATGTCACGGTGTTTGGCCTGATCAGCCGGCTGGTTGAACAAAAAGGTATCGATCTGGTAATAGAGTGCCTGCCCGAGATGGTCGACATGCCCATGCAGTTTGTATTACTGGGTGCCGGCAACAAGGATTTTGAGCAGCGCCTGCAAAATCTGGCGCGCTTATATCCGAACAAAATCGCTATCACCCTAGGCTACGATGAAGCACTGGCCCATCTTATCGAAGCGGGCAGCGATATCTTCCTGATGCCGTCACGATTTGAACCCTGCGGCCTGAATCAGATGTACAGCCAGCGCTATGGCACCCTGCCGATCGTAAGGAAAACCGGTGGTCTAGCCGATACGGTCGTGGATGCCTCACCTGCAACGATAGACCACAAAACGGCCTCCGGCATTGTTTTCAACCAGGCCAGTTCGGGCGCATTAGTGGAAGCCATCAAACGCGCCCTGCTCTTATACAGCCATCATACTGTCTGGAAGAAAATGCAGATCACGGCCATGAAAAAAGACTTTTCCTGGCGGCAAAGTGCCGAACAATATCTAGTGCTATATAGCAGTATTTAGTAAGACTTTCTGGGGAGACCAGCGGTGAACAAAAAACGTTGCCTAGCCATCGTCATGACCCTCCTGAGTTCGCCGGTAGGGGCCCAGGATACCATGCTTGAAGTGATCCCCCTGCGCAACCGTCCGGCATCAGAAGTTCAACCCTTGCTCGAAGCGTTACTGGAAAACAGCACACCGGTCATTGCCGACGGATCGAACTTAATCATCAGAACCACACCTGACCGGCTTGAGGAGATTAATGCCTTGGTGAGCCACCTGGATACGCCTGTCAGTAATCTCGCCATCACGGTATTGCAAAGCCGTTCCAGCAGTGCTGATGAACTGAACGCCGCTGCCAGGGCGCGTATGCACATGCCCGTTGATCAGCCATCACAATTCAGCGGACGCATCAGCGCTCATGTTTACCAAACCCAGGGACAAAATACTGACGAGACCCGCCAAACCATCACCACGCTGGAAGGCAACACCGCCTACATTAAAACCGGCAGCATCCATCCAGTGGAGAACGTCAGCATTGATACCTCCATCTACGGCTTCCCGCTGATTACAAGCCAAACCCAATTCATCGAAGCCAGCACCGGCTTTGCCGTTACGCCGCGCCTGGCTGGCAATCAAGTCATTCTGGAAGTAGCGCCCTGGTCAGATAAATTGAACGCACATGATCACCTTGAAACCCAGGACGCACGGTCAACGCTGAAGATAAAGCTGGGAGAATGGGCAGAACTGGGCGGCACCGATGAAAGCAGTGACAGCAGCGGCTACGGCACATTTTCCCGGACACTGCAAACGCGTCAAGACCGGCTGCGCATTTTGGTCAAAGTGGAAAAAACCCGGTAGACTCAGCGCACTTTCGCTACCCGATATAAACCTGCTAACCGTAGAGCGCTTCTTCCACGGCAATATGTTTGCCCAGCAAATAGCTTTTCGACTGCATTTCGATTAACCGCGACACCGTGCGTTTAAACTCAAAGCTGCCGTCGCCTTCGATATATAGTTCCTGCGGCTGCACATCGGCACTGCAGATCAGTTTCACCTTATGTTCGTAGAGCGCATCAATCAGGGTCACAAAACGTCTGGCCTCATTACGTTTATCCGCCGTCAATCGTGGAATGCCTGCCATGATCAAGGTATTGAATTCGCGGGCGATTTCAAGATAATCCGCTGATCCCAGGGCTTGTGCGCACAATTCGTCAAAGGTCGTCAGCGCCACCCCCCCCGAAACCGCGGTCAATACCACCTTTCTGCCAAATACCTCGACAGTGCCCGGCTTTATAGCTGAGAAATCGGTCATTTGCTGATAAGTCTGCCAGATAATTTCCGATGTCTGCGCATTGAGCGGATACAAATAGGTCGATTCCATTGCCTGCAGGCGGCCCAGCCGGTAATCTTCCTGCGCCACCAGCTCAATGGTATCTGCTTTTTCTTGTAACATTCTGATAAACGGCAAAAACAGCTCGCGCTGTAAACCGCCCTGATATAAATCGTTGGGGTGAATGTTTGAGGTCATCACCACGACCACACCCAGATCGAACAATTTGCTGAACAACCGGCCCAGAATCATGGCATCGGCAATGTCGGTCACATGAAACTCATCAAAACAAAGCAACTGCGCCGATTCCCTAATGGTTTTTGCCAAGGCCATAATGGCGTCCGAGTCGTGATTTTTACGCCAGTGATGGAGAAAACCATGCACTTCCTGCATGAACGAAAAGAAATGAATCCGCCGTTTTTGGCCAATCGGGCAAGCCTCATAAAACAAATGCATCAGCATGGATTTGCCCCGGCCCACATCGCCAAAAATATAAAGACTTTGGCAGGCGCCCGGATAGCTGGACAGTATTTTTTGCAAGGATGATTGTTGCTCGTATTCCATGCAAGCCAGTAACTTTTCCATCAGTTCCTGTAATTTGTCTAGCGCCATCGCCTGCGCCGCATCGTATCGGGCATGACGATGGGTAATCTGAAATTGATATTGCCTTTGCAATAGCCCGGCCACATTGGGATAGCTATTGGTTGGCGCTGGCAAGGCTTTTTGAACTAGTTTTTTTAACATCCACTCACTTTGTTTTCACCACGAAGGACACGAAGAGCACGAAGTTGGGTATTTTTTCTTCGTGTCCTGCGTGCGCTTCGCGGTAATAAGGATTCCGCAAACGTGGCAGTATGCAGCTTATTTTGTAACTATTCAGCATCATATGTCATTCCGAGCAGAGCGAGGAATCTTGAAGCCTGTACTCATGAGCCCGTGCTTAAGATTTCTCCCGTTGGTCGAAATGACAGTACAATCAGACACCTTGCAAAAAACGCTGAATAGTTATCTTATTTTTATGTTAATCAGACAAGACCACTTTTTCGGCTTTGTTCTGATAGCTCGCCATCTTGTCAAAATTCAGGTAGCGGTAGGTATCGTCAGCAGTTTTGCCGATCTGGTCGGCGTAGTGCATGTACTCTTCCAGCGTTGGAATTTTGCCCAGAATGGAGCATACGGCCGCCAGCTCGGCCGATGCCAGATAGACATTGGCGCCGTTCCCCAGCCGGTTGGGGAAATTGCGTGTCGAGGTGGAAACCACCGTGGAATTTTCCGCCACGCGCGCCTGGTTACCCATGCACAACGAACAACCCGGCATTTCGGTACGGGCGCCGGCTTTACCGAAGGTGCTGTAATAGCCTTCTTCGGTCAACTGGGTCTGATCCATTTTGGTCGGCGGCGCCACCCATAAACGCGTCGGCAGTTCACCTTTCAGTTGTTCCAGCAATTTGCCAGCGGCGCGGAAATGACCGATATTGGTCATGCAGGAACCCAAAAAGACTTCATCAATGTGAGTGCCTGCCACTTCAGACAAAGGCTTGATGTCATCCGGGTCATTAGGGCAAGCCAGCAGCGGTTCCTTGATTTCATTCAAATCAATTTCGATGATTTCAAAGTATTCGGCATCGGCATCCGCTTCCAGCAATACCGGCTTGGCCAGCCAGTCTTGCATGCCTTTAATGCGGCGCTCCAGAGTGCGTACGTCGCCGTAACCTTCGGAAATCATCCATTTCAACAGGGTGACATTGGAATTCAGGTATTCGCGGATAGGCCCTTCATGCAGACGGATGGTACAGCCGCCGGCGGATCTTTCGGCGGAAGCATCGGATAATTCAAAGGCCTGTTCCACTTTCAAATCCGGCAAGCCCTCGATTTCAAGAATACGACCGGAAAAAACGTTTTTCTTGCCTTTTTTCTCGACCGTCAGCAAGCCGCGCTTTATCGCAGCATAAGGAATGGCATTGACTAGATCGCGCAGGGTAATGCCCGGCTGCATCTCGCCTTTAAAGCGCACCAGCACCGATTCGGGCATGTCCAGCGGCATCACGCCCGTTGCTGCAGCAAAAGCCACCAGCCCGGAACCGGCCGGAAACGAAATACCGATCGGAAAACGGGTATGCGAATCACCGCCGGTACCAACCGTATCGGGCAACAACATGCGATTGAGCCAGGAGTGAATGATGCCGTCACCCGGGCGCAAGGACACGCCGCCGCGGTTCATAATAAAATCGGGCAGGGTATGCTGCGTTTCCACATCGACCGGTTTCGGATAGGCCGCAGTATGGCAGAAAGATTGCAACACCAGATCGGCTGAAAAGCCCAGACAGGCCAGATCTTTCAATTCATCGCGGGTCATGGGGCCGGTCGTATCCTGCGAGCCGACTGTGGTCATGTGCGGTTCGCAGTAGGTGCCGGGGCGAACGCCTTTCACACCACAGGCTTTGCCCACCATTTTCTGCGCCAGGGTAAAGCCCTCATCGCTGTCGGCGACATCCTGGGGCCGGCGGAAAATATTGGAGGTCTTCAAGCCCAAGGCTTTACGGGCGCGATCGGTCAAGCCGCGGCCGATAATCAGCGGAATACGCCCGCCGGCGCGCACTTCATCGAGAATAATGTCGGTTTTCAAGGCGAATTCGGCAATCACTGCATCACTGCCGTGGCGCTTGACCACACCCTGGTAGGGATAAATATCAATCACATCACCCATATTCATTTGGGTGACATCGCATTCGAAAGGCAAGGCGCCGGAATCTTCCATGGTATTGAAGAAAATCGGCGCGATTTTACCGCCGATACAGACCCCGCCCTCGCGTTTATTAGGCACATGGGGAATATCGTTGCCCATGAACCATAACACCGAATTGGTTGCCGACTTGCGCGAGGAACCGGTGCCGACTACATCGCCGACATAAGCCACCGGAAATCCTTTAGTTTTCAGCTCTGCAATCTGTTGTTCCGCGTTGTTAATGCCCTCTCTTGGCATTTTTAGCATGGCTTTGGCATGCAAGGGAATATCGGGTCTGGACCAGGCATCGGGGGCCGGCGACAAATCGTCGGTATTGGTTTCACCGGTGACTTTGAAAACGGTCACGGTCAATTTTTCAGGCACTCGGGGCTTGCTGGTGAACCATTCGGCTTCCGCCCAGGCATTTAAAACCTGTTTGGCGAAGCCGTTGCCGGCATCAGCTTTTTCCTGAACATCATGAAAGGCATCAAATACCAGCAGGGTATGCGCCAGCGCTTTGGCCGCAATCGGCGCCAATGCAGCGTTATCCAGTAAATCGATCAACGGCGCGATGTTGTAGCCGCCGAGCATGGTGCCCAATAGTTCGGTGGCACGCGCGGCATCCAGAATGGGTGAACTGATCTCGCCCTTGGCGATGGCCGCCAAAAATCCGGCTTTGACATAAGCGGCTTCGTCGACACCTGCGGGAATGCGATTGGCCAGCAGATCGAGCAGAAAATCGTCCTCGGCAACTGCTCCATGCGTTGCTCTACCTCCTGCATCCATGCAGTCGTCACCGGCCGGCGGCTGTTTGATCAATTCAACCAAAGCTGCAACTTGGGCCGCATCCAGCGGCTTGGGCACAACACCCTGAGCGGCACGTTCTTCAACATGTTTACGGTAGTTTTCTAGCATGGGGAGTTCCTATTGAGGAATGAATAAGGAGCGCTAAATTCAGTTACGCTAATAGCTCAACAAGCTTGTCCTGAGTGTATCGAAGGACTCATCACGAACGCAACTTATTGATAAAAAATAGCAACGTTCGTACTGAGCTTACCAAAGGATTTAATCAGGGTTCCTTGAATAACTGTCACGAAACAGTGGGAAAAAACGTGTCGCCAATGTGCATTCCAGTTTGATGGCTACTTCATCGCCGAAACAATCGCATTGCCCATTTCAATCGTTCCTGCCTTGGATTGAGGGTTAAGATCAGGCGTCACAAAAATACCCTCATTCACCACTTTTTCAACGGCCTTCTGCACTTTTTCCGCGGCGCCGTATTCACCCAGATGGTTCAACATCATCACACCGGCCATGATGACCGCCGTTGGATTGGCCAGATTTTTGCCGGCAATATCGGGGGCGCTGCCGTGCACAGCTTCAAACAAGGCGGCATCATCGCCAATATTGGCGCCGGGAATCAGACCCAGGCCGCCGACCAGACCGGCCGTTAAATCGGACAGAATATCGCCAAACATATTGGTACAGACGATAACATCAAACTGGCTGGGATTCATCACCAGGTGCATACAGGCCGCATCGATGATTTTTTCGTCGAACTCGATATCGGTATATTGTTGGGCAACTTCTCTGGCAACGTCGAGAAACAGGCCCTGCGTGTATTTTAAGATATTGGCTTTATGGCAAACGGTGACTTTTTTGCGGTTATTTTCGCGCGCATATTTAAACGCATACTCTACAATCCGCTGAGAACCCGCCCGGGTAACCACGGCCAAACTTTCGGCGATATCTTTCTTGGGTGTCAGGTAATGTTCAAGCCCCGCATACAAACCTTCGGTGTTTTCGCGCGCGATCACAATATCGACATTCTCAAAACGCGTCTTGACGCCGGGCCAGCTTTTGGCCGGGCGGATATTGGCATACAACTCGTACTTCTGCCGAAGGGCGACATTTATGCTTCTAAACCCTGTACCCACAACTGTTGTCAACGGCCCTTTGAAGGCCAGCCGGGTTCTGTCGATGGAGGCCATGGTTTCATCTGGTAGCGGGGTGCCGAATTTCTCGAACGCCGACATGCCGGCATAGGCTTCTTCCCACTGAATGTCTACGCCTGCCGCGTCAATAACCTTAACTGCCTCATCCATGATGGATGGGCCAATACCATCACCTTTTATCAATGTGACCTTGTGCATTCATAACTCCGTAACAATTGGACAACTTGTTTTCCGGTTTCAGGCTGGTTTGCTACCGGCTTGATCCTGGAACATTTGATTTGGATTATATCGCTCTATTGCCCGGCTGACGAGCGCTTTAACGTCGCTTAAAGCGCTATTGGGGCCCGAGCAGAGTTCGCTACGCGTACGTTTGAATTAACAGCTGCCTTAAAAAATTGATGTTGCGCGCAAGCCAAGGCATTTTTAGCGCTTACATACGCACGGATGAGGAGGAGTTATGGCCAGCTAGAAAGGAAAGAAATGCAAAACAGTAACGTGCCGGAGGAGCACGCTAATCTACAGATTATTTTTCAAAACAGTATCTTGCTTGCAAATTAATGAGGCGCAACGATAGGTCATTGCAGCGCGCGTATCGACTCCCAGTTTTGCGAATATCCTGCGCAAATAGGTCGCAACCGTCCATTCACTAATATGCAACTTATCCGCCACCTGTTTATTCGGACAGCCTAACGCCACCAAGGTGGCAATCTGTAACTCGCGTTCAGTAAGAACAAAACATAAGTTGAATTCATCGGCCGCCTGCCCGGGCGCTTTCATCACAATTGCGCAATTGCAATCGTTTACTTTAAAACGGCAGATTTCGGTCAAGGCATTACCATCATCAGCCGGAAACTCTACAAGGGTATCAGAATCCTCAGTAAGCTTGATGGCCAAACATTCATGATTATCAAACTTGAAATCACATAATATCTCGACCTGCTCTGTTCCAAGATCGAGTAATGTTTTTTGTGCTTTAGCATTCAGATGATCGTTATCGCCCATCAAGATACCTTTTAATCCAGATTAAAATTTCCGAATTTACCGAGGAATGTAAACTATTAGCGTGCCCTTTCGTGTGCAAAGCCAAAACTTGTTCAAGTAAATGGCTGTTAACTCAATGGCTTTTTAAAATTTCCAAAAATAACCGGAATAACAATATGTGTTCGAAGCTTTCCTTGTTATATCTATTGTCAACAAATGTTTAATTACGATTGTAAAAGCTACTGGCTTGCGTTTATGTATTCTGATCAGCCCCGTACAGTTACGCATGGACCAATTTTTCAGTGGAGATCGTCTAGTAGAAAGGCTTATTACATTACCCCGAAAAAAACAGTTTCGCCATTAGTAGAATTACTTATTCGACGCACTCATGACTTGAACGCGCCTCTACACACTTATCTCAGAGTATTCTGCGCCCATCGGTTGCGGTTGGGCTGGATTTACTCAATGACCGGCCTGACAAAGTCGCATAACGCTTGGGTGGAGCCGCCTGTCTCACACCAAAAATATTGGCCAAATTTGCATCACGATTGTGACTGGCCTGCAACTTTTCCGCAGGCCCGCATAACAAGGGCGTAACACCTGGACCGTGTCCACTGACGCTGCTATCGCCATGAACAATAACGCCAAATGTCATGTAGCCTTGGCGATAACTAGGGCCAAAGCGGGTATCTGCGTCAACAATACAAACCATATCGCCAAATCTCAGGCTTTCTAAATGAAAACGCCTCCTCACTTCAGAATCGAACAATTGAATATCATAATCTCCGCGCCAGACCGTGTTTTTACCAAGACCCGAGCCCATGATTTTGGCCGGAATTCGGTGCGTAACAGGAACCGCCAGCCGTCCGCTACGTTCAACGATACCCCAACGTGTCAAAAGCTCTGGGGCGCAATTAAACACCGAAACATCAGGAAAATCTGTCAATTCGAGACCCAGACCACAACTATAAATTTGCATGCGGTCGCCAATGGTAAGACGCTGCAAAACTTGGGTAGGAAAATCCGCGATAACATGATCCACGCCGCCGTGCTTACCTGTCACTAACCCCACTTTCCCTATACAGGGCCCGCTAATGACTCTGACCCGGTTGCCAACGCAGGCGTAGGTTATAAGCGCCCGGTTTGGCCCGTTGCGCGCACCGACCACCTCGCGGCTGTTGTTATGCAAGCCCACCCCCGGCTCAATGTGATCACCCGCCAGACCTACGCAGCGGTCGCCAATCCGGTGATTCAGCACAATGCCGCCGGTCGCCGGCAGTACCCGGGGGATGCCGTCGTTGCCGATACGATAGGGATTGGCCGCGCCGACCGGATGCGCAATCTGCCCGGACACCGCGACCATGACCAAATCGTCGCGGTTAAAGCGTGGCGACTGGCGCCGCGACCTTGCTGAACCATTCATAGCGGATACCAGAATCCTCGCGCCTCGCGCCAATAATCGACAACTACCCCCGCCGCCTGAGGTTCTATTTCATCCATGCCATAATCCATATAGTCGAAACCCTCCTGGCTCGGCACCTCCACGGTGCAGGCCGCTGGCGCGGCGAGATGTAAAACAGCCAGCCTGAGCCCGGACCATACCCACTTGCCCAGACCCGTCTGCACCAAAATCTGCCGCAGTAAATCGCTTTCCTGCTTCCGCCAGGGATCGTCAACGGCCACTTCCTCACAGAGTATGCCGCCACTCTCCAGCACACGGCAGATGGCAGGAGTGGTTTCCATGTCACCGGCTGGAAGATGCGTCAACACGAAGGCAGCGGGCAGAGACGCTGCCAGGGCCGCGGTATCCCGGCAAGCCGATGGCAAGGGCGCGCTGTTATCCGGCAAGCGTTGATCCAGAGCAACGCTGAGCGCCTCGTAGCGCCAGACGATGCCCGGCTCAATGCCTTCGGGCAGAAAGGATTCCAGCGGGCTGTCGCCGATCCAATAGCAATGTTGCCGCGAAGGGTCATTTTCCAGCCGGATACGCTCCCACTCGCGCAGGGTCTGCACGATCGCCTGCGCCCTTTCGGCCTGACCTCCTCCGGCAGCCAGCAGAATTTCCGGCCGCTCCAGGTAAAAATGGGTGTTGTCGAGGATATGCCACAGCTCCCGCGCAACCCACACCTCCAGCGCCGCCCCCAGCCGCGTCAGCAAAGGCAAGCCATGCACCGACAAGGCCAGCGTCGGATCCAACACACAGACCCAGCGCCTGTGGCTAATGTTAAGCGGAAATTCGGGTAGTATCGCAGCCATTTTGTTTAAGGACTCCCTCAATAATCTTGAACTGCCATAGTCTGAAAACCTTTGAACGTCTTGGCTTTTACACCGCAAGCAAATATTCGCTTGCGTCTCATTAATCGAAGAAGTTTTGACCCGGTCTTGGCGGCGGACCATAGAATATATGCTCGCTCCTGCCTCTACCCGGAACCGTTACATGCACATGGGATCGACCCGACCCATGCGCCTCCGGAGGACTAATATCAAGCAGTTGTCCAGGAAATAATTGCTGAATATATCGACGTACGTCGCTGAGTCCGCCTTGTACCCATACCCCTCGTGATTGCATTCCTCGCCTCCCCGTGGCCTGCGCCTGGGGAAAGAACGCACTGACAGCTCGCCTTGCCAGCCCCGATACGGCCCCGCGTCCGGCTGAACACGGGCTGCCTGCCTTCTTCGCCAGGGACCGCCCGGTACCCCGTACCAAGACTGGAAAAACATTCTGGGGCTGCGCGTAATCATAGTTTTCTGCCCAGTCATAATCCGCATCATTTTCATCCGCCAGCTCGTCGAAACTCTCATCAACCGATCGTACATGGCTCACCCTCGAAACAAATCTTCGAATGATCGTTTTCAAGCCAGTTACCGCCTACACAACGCACCCGCCCGATCCCACAACCCTTCCTCTTTAGCTGCATTGGGTGGGCAAAAAAGCCTGCCCACCCTGCTTGGCTGAATCATGCCGCCCCGCATCGGCGCGGAACACACGATTATCTACTATCGGGCCAGCCACGCCGGCTTGCCGGCACCAACCTTGAATCGTCCTGATTACGTCGCACGTCACCCGGACGCCACTGTTCTCTCCGGCCACTGGACTTACCGGAAAATTCTGTCCACAACGCGGATGGCGACACTGAACACCTGCACGCGGATCGTTGTCGCAACGGGCAGGCCCGTTGGTATGAACTCCCAACAGCAGGCGGATTCCGTCGTTACCCAATAACCAAATAGGGCTGCCGCTGTGACCCGGACAGGTATCGATCGTGTAACGCAAGTGCGTGGAGCTTACCCCAGTAATGGGAATCCGGTTCGAATGCCCCCACATGGTACCTACTGGTTTATCACAGGGATATCCGGCGATGTGAGGAACGTCCCCGTTGATTTCGCTTCGCTGCAGCATCATGAAGGGATAGGGACTGGGACGTGTTCCGCTTCTATGGCTGGGCAGTTGGAAAGCGCGCGGAAGAATAATGATTCCAAAATCCAGTGTCGGATGACTTCGGAAGTTGGCTGCATTGACATCAAGAAATGCTGGCATTCCCACAGTACGACGGCGACACAATCTCACCCTTTTACCGGAGTCAACTCATCCGATAACCGGGGGCGGCCGCGCTTACCCTCGTCGAGATACTCCTCTAGTAAAGAGTCGAATTCATCGTCCATGAGTCCATCAAAATCATTCCAATAATCCGCAGAGCGCCTGAAAGATCGGGATGGCTGAGAATAGGCATGTAAACTCATAACAAGGTCTCCTCTTGATATTAACCTAGTGCTGAATGATGGTCTTGGCAAACTGACTGGTCCGTTTCAGATTAAACCATCGCCCCTGCCGCCTGCTGTATTCCCAACACATTGCGCAGTGCCGGCGTCACACCCGAGAAACCACGGCCTTCCGGCGTCATGCGATAGGCGGCCACCCAGGCTTCAGCATGGGAACCCATGGGCCTTACCGTGGACTGGAACAAAATGGGATCGATGGCGGTTTTGAAATCGTTATCGGCGATAAATTGCAGGATGCGCCGGCCGCTTTCCGCCATCTTGGCGCGTTGTGAAGGTTCGGCGATGCCGCCCAGGTGGCGGCTGGAAACGATTTCCACCACATCCCATTTGGTGTTGGCGTCGAACGCTTTTTTAATATCGGGCGCATCCAGCAATTGCAACACCTGCTTCAGGTAATGCCCGGTTTCCATCGTCAGCGAGAAGATATTGCCGTACGTTGAACGATCCAGGGCATAGCGCAAATCCAGACCGATGCGCTGCACCGTGGCGACGGAGCCGAACGGCCGTTGCTCGATGACCTGTCCGCCGCGGATCACTTCGCCGATCAGCAAATCACGGAAATATTGCGACAAGGCCACCATGAAACCAACCAGTTGCCGATGGAAATTGCGGTTGACCACCGCCCCCGCCGGTGCCTGCGCGTTGGCGGTACCGTAATTAAAGGCACGCCGGTAAGCCACCATGCGGTGCCGGGTGGTATAGCGCAACGGCTGCCATTTTTCCAGCAGATACAGACCGCGCGCGCCGGGACCTCGCTGTATGCGCATCTTGCCGAGATGGAACAGGCGCAGCAGCACATCGACCACCTGGAATATTTTCATGCGCTCGTGCTGGTAAATGTAATACAGTTCCGCAGCGGCATGCAGCTGGCTGGGCACCACCGAATCATCAAAATCCGGCTGAATATAGGGATAGGACATATCCCCAAATTCCACAGGCCCCTTGCCGCCGAAGCCGATCAGATCGAGAAAGCCGTCTGCGCCCGGCGCACCATTAGCGGCATTTTTCAGCAAATCGCCAAAGCGGTCCTCGAATTGCTGTTCATATTGTTGCCGTTCCTCCGGCGGGAGCGCGGCCAATTGCTCCCGCAGGAACGACTCCCATAACCTTTGGATAGTTTCTGTAGTGTTAAAACTCATGGCTTGGCTCCTTTAAATTGGGTAAACGGTTTAATTCTGCGACAATCGTCAAATACTCTTATTTTGTGAAAAAAAACATACCAATTTCGTATTGAGTTGTTGAATCTGCAAAAGCCGTCCGCCCAATTCTTGCATATCACCGTTTACGAATTGATTTGAGAATTGTTCTTTAAATGCGTTCTTCAATTCATTTGAAGCTTTTTCCTTATCTAAGAGTCTCTTAGAATTTTTAAAAAGTTCGCTATTGAACAGTCTGGATAATGTCTGATTATTAGCTTGCAACGTGCTTGTTTTCTCTATACCGGGATCAAACCACGACTTATCCGTCACCAAATCCTGTACCTGAGCTAGCGCACGTATGCAGCTAAACGCCTCTTCGGTGAGGTCATCTGCGTCAAATGATTCTTCTTTTGGGGGAGCAACAAACTGTATTTTAAATCCTTCTCCACCACTACTTCCGAGCTTCAATAGATTCGCAAAATTATCACCTACTTTGCCAATCAAGTTATTTGCTGTAACCATTACGTCTGGCATGACACCCTCCTTCCGGCTTTAAAGTGTGGATTTAAGGAATTGGCTGAATGTAGCGTCTATATCAGCCGGAATTTCAACTTTGAGTTTTGGACAAGCTCTGTTTTTACTAATTTGCTGAATCGTAATATCCAAAAGGCTTTCAATTTTCAAAAACACTTTGTCAGTTCCGGCACAATCAGGCGCCATGGTCTTGGCCAGGTCGCTCCAGCGCTTTTCATTTTGCGACTGCAAACACAGCTCATTTTTGAGTAAATTACGGAATGCACTTTGCTCTGCAGTGGGCGCAAAATCTTCCAACGGTAAATTAATGTTCCCAAATTTACTGAAGAATAAATTCGGAGTTACACCTCGAAGCTGTTTGTCGAGTTCCGTTAAAATTGCGTTAATACCTTGTTTGTTAGTTGCAGTTATACATTTCTGAAACGAAAACTTGGGGGCAATAGTGCCACCAGTAACAAAGGTACTTATCAGCAATCCAAACGCGGAGGCGCGTTGTTCCGGTATGCCGAAATTGTCATTACCGATTGCGTAATAATCAATGGCACGATCGATGTCATACAGTATTTTGTCCAAAATAATAAGGCACTTCACCATCTCATCTTCGCAACCACAATCCAGGAAACAGTCCAATTTATCGGCTAACAAATTCCTTTGCGTTATGAGCTGCAACAGCCGCGTTTCAGCCTCGTCAACGCTTTGAATCCCATACAGGCCGTAGAACAAAATGGGTGGCCTGGCAATGCGCATCAAACGGAAACCACCGGTACTGTCAAAGGCATCGGCAAATAGCGACAAGGCCCCAGGAAAGCGGACAGCGGTGGGGACCACGGACTCGTTGCCTTACCGACAACCAATCCTGACCAGGCGGCGGAAACGGTCCAAATCGAGTTGGGCGGTGGAACCAAGCGCACGCAACCCGTCAGCCGTTCCGTGAGCTGCACGCTGGATTAGTTCGTCCATGGTCCGGGCAAGCTCGACTTCCACTAACAAGGCACGCAGGTCTCCCTGGCCTTGTGCTTCGAGCGCATCGAATAGCCGACTATAAGCGTCAAGGCCGCGAGGCCACTAGTTTTGATTCTAGGCAAGTTGCGTTCGAACCCACTAAATTGCGCAAGTTGCATGATAGTCGCGTCAGCCTTGCAGTTCGGTATAAGGTGCCTGAAGTAAAAAACGACCGCCGGCAAAACCAACATTCGCCAGTGCTTCACCCATCATGCACCAAGAGAATACTGCGCAACCTCATCCAGGCTTTGAGCAAACTTTCGGTAAATCATATTCATCGTACGGGTCAATGCCCCAACGTACCTCGCGATGCGTGCGTAGTCGCCCAATTGGCGCGAATGGCGAAAGCCTTGTCTCGTTGTCGTGGATCGAGAGCGAAGCGAGCTCGATGGTTCCCTCGGCATTGCTGATCGTAACCGCCTGTGCCCAACCTTGGATCTCCGGTGTGACATCTTTCAAGCATTGAGTTGGTAAGCAGTTCCTGAAGATCCCGTTCAACGTCATCTTTTGCCTGCTGCAGCTCGGCATCGGAAGATGTGGGTGCTTGTGAATCATGGTCAGTGCCGGTGACGAAGACTGCAAAAACGGCAATCCTTTCGCTTCCTGAGTGATAGCATTGGCTCGAGGATCGTCTTTAAAACGATTCAGTAATGCATCGGCAATCTGCTTGGGATCGTTCGGATCGCCGACTTTTAGTTCCCGACGGATTAGATTATCAAGAGCCAAGCGCTGCTGACCGCCATCGGCCGGAATACCGCCGCTGGAACTGCCGTAAAACGGATTGGTATTTTGGAATGCCATAGTTTTCACCTCAGCTGATTAGTCCATATTTTGATTCAAGCCGCAACAGGCGAGACGCATTTCGCTCTGCGCCCCTGCGGGTAAGTTTTTTAAATCGTTCAAACGGTCGATCACCCGATCCGCCAGTAAGCGTGGGGCAACCCGCCCTTCGGCCAGGGCATAACTGGCTGCGCTGACCAAATGCCTCGGTGGCAACTCCTGGGGTATGCGGCCTCGTTCTAAAACTTTCGCACCGGCCCGGATGGCTTTTTCATCACCAGGATCAAAACGGATAATGTCCGCCAGCGACCGCTGCGCCAGATTACGCCGCGTCTGAAAGGCGATTTCGTCCACGACCTCTGGAATTATCCGGCTTGAGGTCGTCAACAAGCGGGCCGGCAAGCGGTTGACGCGTCTGGGGTTGTAAAGATCATCCCAAACCCGTGCCAGCCGTCCGGCATCCTCGTTAAAGCCAAGGCGACGCAGCATTTCCGCCAGAATATGGACACGCAGATAGGCCGTCGGATGTGCACCGCCCGGCCGGAAAGTCATCGTCCTGGTCGCGGGATGAGCCAGAAAAGTCGCCATGCCCCAGGCTGCCGCGGGGCCGCCCAATAAAATCGCCGCCAAATCGGCAAAAATCTCCTTATGCCAAAGACCGTAAATACGGGTCAGGCCGGGATCGCCGCTGGCGCGCAAGGTACGCCGCACCACCGCCTGCCGGTTTTCCTGCCAGATGCCGAGATCGGCCTGGAGATTGTGGGAAACCTCGTGCAGAAATACCGCCTGCCAGGGATTATCACGATCCCAGGGAATGCGCACGATGGGAAACGGATTAGGCTCGCCCAGCAAGCGGTTGAGCAACACCCCGCGGCGCATCGTGGCCGGTGAGAAACCATGTTCCATATAACACAGGGTTTAAGCAGTGGTCCGCGGAAAATCTGCGGCGCCGCTTGGCGAATCGCGCGATAACAGTCTTCGGCTATGACATCGTGGGCCGACAAGGCCGGTGCAAACGCACTGCCCCGCTGGCTGAAGATTTCAAAAAACAGGCCGAAAGCCCGGCGCGCACGATCGATTTCCCGTTCAACCAGTGCAATATCGATCAGCACGCGTTGTTTCGGCTCGTCCTGCCAGGATTGTTCAAGATGACCCAGCCGCCGGGCTATTTGCTGGTCAATGGCGGCCAAACGCTGATTTGCGGCACGCACATGGGCTGCCGAAGGCGCATAGGGCCGATCTTGAGGCCGAATGCCCACTCCCTCAGCATCAATCTGCCCCAACCGGCGCGCCCTTGCGGCTAGCGCCAGAACTTTTGTGCGTAAAAATTTGCGAGTCAACATGGCCTTAACCCTATCGAGTCCGATTGCTTTTAGCGCCCTTGAATGCTGATCGTCACCGGACCGCGCATTCTAATGTTGCGCCTGCCCCCTTGGCGGCAAGCCGGACATGTCCCGCCACGACGAGCTACCGCGCCTGCGGAACGCGCGGCTGTTCCTGCACGCGCCGCCATTTGCCGGGCCGCTTGCGGACTGCTTGCCACACGCGCTGCTGCGCGTTGAATTGCCTGCGGAGCGGCGCGAGGCGGAATGCGCCCCTGCCGGACGGCGCCTTGAACGGCACGAACCACACCGGGAACTGCGCGTGCGGCCTGGGGGCCTTGACGGCGGGCAACAGCGCGAGTGGCGCGGGTTACGCTGCGCACCAATTGGCGGCGAGCCGGACGCGGCAGACGCGAAACACCCGGCATTGTGCGGCGTATAGTAAGCCCTGCAATGACCGGAGCAGCCGCATCGATAGCGTCTTCGTCTTCGGCGAAATCGAACAGGTCTTCCATCGTGTCGAATTCATCGGCCGGCAGTACCCGTCCTGCGACGGAGGCGAGCCTGCCAACGGCTTGCGCAGCCGGATGGGGAATCAGGCTGGCGATGGGGCCTACGGTGCGGGCTATTTGTCCGACGATCGGCGCAGCCGCCCTAATTCCACGCCCAACCGTGCGGACTGCGCCACGGGCGATTCTGGCGACCCGGCCTAAGCCACGTCGTAGCCGGCGAAAAAACTCATCGGTATCTTCCGCCGCCAGGGCATCGACAACGGCCTCTTCCATGGCATCGAGAGCTTCCATATCCTCATATTCGTCTACATCATAAGCATCGTACTCGTCGAGCTCGTCATATTCGTCGAAGCCGTCACCCCCGCCTATCAAACCACCGACGGCACGGCCAAGACCGCCAATGATATTGCGCAGAAACTCGTCACCCTCCTCTTCACCAAATTCATCGTACTCATCAAAATGCTGCCGGGCCGGACCTTCGGCTTCGTCGTAATACAGATCTTCCATCACATCGGTTTCAAAACTGCTCATGATTGTATCCTCATGGATAATAATTGAATGAATGCGCCGTCAGTTTCAGCGCCGGATTATGATTTCCACTGGCCCGTTAACCACGAAGCGCCGAGGAGCATCGCCTCCGCTGATGCTTAGCCGGCTGCGAGGCGCCCCTGCTCTGGCGGTACGCGCCGCCGTTTGCGAGAGACGCCGGGCTAATGCCGGCTGGGCGGCCACACGCGCCGTAGTCTGACGAATCGCGCCGGGCAAAGCGGCCGGTCTCATGCCGCGACGGACAGCCGCGCGGCCTACGCTGCGCGCAATAGGACGCAAGGCTCGAACCGCTTGCGGTCCCTGCCGGTTAATCAGGCTTCGGGCTGCTTGCGTCGCGCCACGGACTATTTGACGGCTTACCGCCCGCCCAGCCCTTGCTACGCCGCGCCGGAGTAACGGCCTCAAAGCCGCGCGTGCCGCCACTCCGGCCAGAACCGGCAGGGCTTCGTCTGCATCTTCCAGTTCAAACCAGTCAGCCAGATCCTCGAAGACATCCATCTCGTTTGCGCCTTGAGCCACATGTTGCTGGAGCATCGGCAAAAGCTGCTGCAACAAGCCCGGCAGCGCACCACCCATTGCTCCGGGCCTGGGCGTCCCTGCACGGCGTCTGCCACCCCTCCGTCCACGCTGCCCTCCGCCTCCGGCAACCGCGCCGGCGACGCCTTGAACACCACGGGCAACCCTGCCGACCTGACCCGCAACACGCTGCGCCCTTCCGGCTACCCGGCCGACCGTACCGGCGCCCCGGCCAACCGCACCGGCAACACCCCGAATACCGCTAATCAAGCGCCGGAGAAACTCGTCACTATCTTCGGCATCCAGTGCATCGGCGACCGCTTCCTCCATTGCATCCAAGGCATCGATTTCTTCCTCAGCGAACTCATCTCCATAATCTTGCTCAAATCCTTCCTCAAATTCGTCTTCCGCCAGATAGGCTTCATCGCCATACGCTTCAGCATCCTCATCATATTGATCCACGTCCTCCATCATGGCATCCTCTTCCAAGCCCTCTTCTTCGAAACCATCGTCGTAGGACTCTTCCTCAAACGCTTCGTCCGCCGGTGTACTCGGGGACTCCGCCATCAAATCGTGCATAACATCACTTTCAAATTGTTGGTCCACAGCAACCCCTCCTCAATAGTTCAATTATCCCCATAGGGTAATTCAATGAATCATCCCCCCGTTGGCAAACAAATTACTCCTAATTTCGAGAAGTTCACAAGTCACACAATCTGGGTCATGTTTTCTGGGTAGCTCATTTAAGTGACGGGATTTTGTTTTACAAAAAAGCTTTCGTGTCCGTTATAGTGCTTCCGTGCGGCTTGCCTAACTTCAAGAATTAAGCAGATAATGCACTGCGTTAATACAGTCCCAATCATTCTTAAATGGAGTTGTTATGACCAATGCCACCCTGACCCCACCGCCAAACGGCAGCCCTATCACCATGCAAAACGGCAAGCTTGTCGTGCCGGACAACCCGATCATCCCCTATATTGAAGGCGACGGCACCGGCCCGGATATCTGGCGCGCCACCGTGCGCGTGCTGGATGCCGCGGTTGAGCACGCCTATGGCGGGCAACGAAAAATTCACTGGCTGGAAGTTTATGCCGGCGGCAAGGCCAATGACCTGTTCAATACCTGGCTGCCCGATGCCACCGTTGAAGCCTGCAGGGATTACTTGATCTCGATTAAAGGCCCGCTGACCACGCCGATTGGCGGCGGCATCCGCTCCTTAAACGTGGCGCTGCGGCAACTGCTGGATATGTATGTCTGCCTGCGCCCGGTCCGCTGGTTTAAAGGCGTGCCGTCACCGGTAAAAAAACCGGAATCGGTCGATATGGTGATTTTTCGGGAAAACACCGAAGACATCTATGCCGGCGTAGAATTTGAGCGCGGCTCTGAAGACAATGCCCGTTTCATGAAATTACTGCGCGAAAACTTTCCCGCGCACTTCAGCAAAATCCGTTTTCCGGATTCCTCGGGGATAGGCATCAAACCGGTCTCGCAGGAAGGCACCGAACGTCTGGTGCGCGCCGCCATCGACTACGCCATCGCCAACAAGCGCAAAAGCGTCACCATTGTGCATAAAGGCAACATTATGAAATTCACCGAAGGCGCATTCCGCAACTGGGCCTATGCACTGGCCGAGCGTGAATATCCAGAGCAAACCTATACCTGGCAGCAATGGGAAAAAACCAAGGCTGGACAAGGTGAAGCCGCCGCCAATCAAGAACAGGCGCAGGCACTGGCCACAGGGCGTATTTTAATAAAAGATGCCATCGCCGATATTGCCTTGCAACAGGTGCTGACCCGGCCCGATGAATTTGATGTGATTGCCACGCTCAATTTGAATGGCGACTATTTATCCGATGCTTTGGCCGCCCAGGTCGGCGGTATCGGCATTGCGCCCGGCGGCAACATCAACTATCAAACCGGCACAGCGGTGTTTGAAGCCACCCATGGCACGGCGCCCAAATATGCCAATCTGGATAAAGTCAATCCCGGCTCCTTGATTCTGTCCGGCGAAATGATGCTGCGTTACATGGGCTGGACCGAAGCCGCCGATGCCATCATCAAGGCCATGGATGCCGCTATCGCCAGCAAACGCGTCACCTATGACTTTGCCCGCCTGATGGATAACGCTGTTGAAATTAAGTGCAGCGAATTTGCGGATGTGTTGATTGAGAATATGTAAAACTCGATCGGGTACGCAGCGCGTACGAGACTGTAAAAGTATTCGATATAAGAGAGATCACCACGAAGGACACGAAGAGCACGAAGTTTCAATGTATTGATTAACTTAATGATTTTCTTCGTGATCTTCCTGGTGAGTCTTAACTTAGTAGGATTTATATCCGCGGGGTATTTCGCGAAGCAAGCCGCCTTTTTGCTCCAAGGTCACAGGCCCGATCATGGCGGATTGCTGAAGAGAATCTGACTTATTGTTAAGCCCGAGCATAAATACGCCAATAAAATCCCTAAAACCTTACTGTAATTCTGCAATCTATTCAATGTCGAAACAATCCCCAAATCCCATAATCCAGAACCAGTTTGATGTGATTCTCTTTGAAGAAGGTTGTTTTTCGCCTTTAAACTGGCTTCTGAGAGAGGGACATCTTGATTATGGCGACTATCAGAAGTGGAGGAAAGGCAAGTCAGCATTTTTAGAAGATCATTTTAAGACAACGAGTACTGAAATTATTGCTGATTTGCGAAGGACACAAGATTATGCCATGGCACTGAAACTTGAATCATTTAGTCACGCATACACATCAACTGCCAGCCAGCCACTGCACTTTTGCCGATCCCCGGCAAACGAACTCATTTTTACAACCGTTTATGAGCCGGCTAAAGACCGGATGCAACTGGATTTGTTTTTTGACAGCGCACCTGCCTGTACTGCTTATGACCTGATAAGAGCCATCATCGATAAGCGTATTGATGATATTACGGTTTTACTGACGAAGTTAAAACCGTCAAGCCCGGAAAAACACCAACAATTCGCCAAGCTATTGGCTTTTGAAAAGAAAATAATGCAATCCAAGGAAACCAGCGACCGAAAAATAACGTTATTAAACCAAGTAGTCACGCCCTTGGCTTTTGATATTTTAGGGCGATTTGCACATGATTTCCTTACACCTTTGTGGCACAAACTTTCGGTAGAAATTGCAGACCGGCATTTTGAGGCTGAAGCTCCCGAAACTCACTTAAGTTTTACCGCCTTAAAGGGATTTCAATGGCAGCAAGTGCTCTCATCAATCGACCGGGAAAGAAACTGGATTAAACAGCCTTTATTACTATTTCGTTATGCTGAAGCCTGTTTTAAATTGAATAAGGAACAGGAAGGAATTGCAAACTGGTTCAGCTTGTTTATCCTCTATCCTGAAACAGCTGTACGACTGATTGAAGACACCTGTAATCGTTTAATGTTTTCTGACTGGCAGTATTTTTCTGAACTGGATCCTGAACTTGAATCCTCCTTGTTCCCGGCCTGGATGGTGATGAACAAGCCTGCACTTGCAAAAAACACGGTGATTTCTGATCGAAAAGGCAATAAATCTTTGCAGCTAATTGCAAACCTGGTTTGCACAGCCAACAGCGAAATCAATGAAACAGTTATACATCTCAGAGCCAGATTGCAACATAATAGTCCTGCTTTATTCGTACACTATATGAGGGCTAAGGATAAACAGGATCATGGTAGTAGCCGAAACCCATACAGTTAATTTGGCTGTTAATGATGGGTTGCCAAACAACTCGATTGATGGGCTTGGTTACCTCAGCCCATCCTATCCGCTGGTCAATTTTCATCCGGAATATGCCGGTATACAGGGTCAATTTTCAACCGGCGTCAACAAGCAGATATGCTTGTTTGCCATGTCAAGCGCTAGAGTAACCACTCAAATTCCCATTGCCCGCCGCCTGTCCTGACACGCTTCGATACATCCCGCGGTTTCCTCCCTCGAGGCTTGTCCGATGCCTGTCCTCTAAGTTCTTCCGTATCCTGGCAGCCCTGCGGCTAAGGGCTGGCATCAGACACCTTTAACAATTGCGCGGACGTCCCGATGCGAGGATCGCGCTGTCCATATCGGGGAACTTCTGTGCCATATTGGCATGGAAGAGCTGATTGAGTTCGAGGCAAGCTGAATTATAGTCAGCCTGGTCTTGCCACATATTCGACGGGTTGAGATTGCGTTCATCAACACCCGAGATATGTTTGGGGACAAGCAGGTTGTGCTCGGGGAGAAGCACCAGGTCTTCATCATGAATTTTGTTGTGCTGTATTGCATGCACAATATTTCTTGATGTGGCGATGGAGAATCTTCTTCCGGCCGGAGAACCCATGGGTCCCCCGGTCCAACCGGTGTTGACGAGGTATACCGGTACGCTGTGCTGGCGCAATTTGTCCTGGAACAGCTTAAGATAGTAGCTGCTCAAAAGTGGAAAGAAGACTTCTCCGAAGTACGCACTGAAAGTGGGTTCGAACTCATGCAGACTATTCGCCTCAGTACTGCCGATCTTGGTGGTATATCCCGCTGCAAAATAGTATGCCGCTTGTTCAGGTGACAGTTTTGCGACAGGAGGAAGCACACCAAACATATCGCAAGTGAGGAAAATGATCGCATCCGGATGTCCGGCGCGTTCACCGGGATAGACATCGTCAATAAACTCCATGGGGTAGAGTCCGCGAATGTTCTCCGGTCCTGTTTCAAAATCGGCGGCGCGGTTATCATCCAGGACGACATTTTCCATGATCGTCCCGAAGCGAATTGCGTCCCAGATCAATTGCTCCCGTTCCCGTGTTATATCGTGGAGTTTGGCATAGCAACCTCCGGCAAGATTAAATACGCCGTCTGGGCCCCATGCGTGGCCGTCGTCGCCAATGAGCAGGCATTCCGGATCGGCAGAAAGTGCTGTTTTTCCGGTACCCGAGAGTCCCAGGAAGAGAGTAACCTTACCTTCTTTCTTGGTGATATTCGCACCGCAATGCATGGTGAGGATACCTTCGAGGGGAAGGAGCGTGTTCATTGCCGTAAAAAGCGCTTTCCATTCACAGCCGCCGTAGGTGCGGTTTGCGATCAATATCACTTGCTCATCCAGATCAATTGCGATGACGCCGTCACCATGAGTGGAATCCCGTTCGGGAACGGTGATGAATGAAGGAACACTGAGTAATGTCCAGGGTTTTTTACTCCCGTCGTGCTGCTCTCCTCTGATAAAAAAGTTGCGTCCAAAAAGTTGATGCCAGGCGTATTTCGTCGCAAGCCGGAGCGGCTGACGATATTGGCTATCTTTGCCGATATAGAGATCATCGGAGAAAAATAGCGGCTCGGCAAGTTTATCCACATGATCCATCACCCGTTCCATGAGCGAGAGAAAGGCGTCTCGCGGCATTTCGTTGTTGACCGAATTCCAGCTGATCCGTGAAGAATATTTTCCCTCGACGATGTATCGGTCGGCAGGAGAACGTCCGGTGCGATTGGTGTCAACACATAAGGCGCCATTGGATGCCAAACGTGCATTGATAGGTGGTTTGCATTCCCGTTTAATCGTGTGCTCAATGAGCTCTATATCAGTCTTTGGGCGTCTAAAGCGTCCCTGGTTACGAATTATTTCTGTCAGCGTCTGAGACTGATTTTTGATCCAGTTTTGTTCCGGCATTGTTGCCTCCTGCGCTATGTGCGCTATTGAAGTGAAAGAATATAGAAATACCGGCTAGTTTATCACGGGAGCGGTAATTATTCAGACCCCCTTAACAATGGGCCGCTTTGGAACCGGCAGCCCATTCCGCAGACTGTGAAGCACCGCGTCCAAATAAATCCAGGGGGATTGCTGCCTTTTAAGGCACGTTTAGATAATGCTGATTAAGCTCAATTGATGGGCTTCGTTATCTCAGCTCATCCTACCGCGCTTATTACTTGAATTCACCTGAGATATTTCCCACATCAGTTGAAGTACAAATACCCTGTGGTTTAGGATTTACGAGAGGAGCAGAACTTTTTGTTTTCCTATCGAAACGTTTCGGCAAACTGTTCCGCTTCGGCAAAGGATTGGGAAATCATCTCTGCCATCATTTTCCCGCCGATATTGAAATCTTTTTCAGCAGCTTTGAGCAACCGTTCGGCGCCATCGTCTTCATCAAAATACCGCACCAGTGAAACCAGCCGCACCGCCGGCTCTGCCGATGAATGCTCAGACAGGTCATGATGACCGGCAATGGCATTAATCAGATATTCCGGCAGGCCCCACTGTTCAGCGACCAGCGCGCCAATGGCCGAATGATCGTAGCCGAAAAGCTCCCGTTCCATGACATCGATATCCGCTTCATTATCCGCATGCCAATCTTTTAAAAGATCTTTGTAAATCTTTTTCTTTCCTTCAGAAATCAGGGGAATGGCCAGATCCTGCAGCAATCCTGCGGTGAAACTCTCAGCCTGGGTTGCGGCGTGCAGATGCAGGGCTACATGCTTGGCAAGACAGGCCCGCCGGGCCGAGGCCAGCCAGAAACGGGAGACATCTATGCAACCCATGGTGGGGGGAATGGTAGTGGCGACGGCATAGGTCAGAAGCATGGATTCCAGACGGGAGCGGCCAAGAATAGTAACCGCATGATGGAGACTTGAAACCTTGGTGGCCAGGCTGAAGGCGGCTGAATTTACCAGTCGCAATATCTTGATGTTCATGCCTGGGTCCATCTGTATCTGGTCAGCGATAGCCTTAACTTCGGACTGCGGATCGCGCAGCATGCCGAGAACATTCATTACCGCTTCCGGAAAACTATGCAGTTCATAATCACCCAGCAATAGTTTTAATTCTTCTTTTGGGTCTTTCTGGCTTCGTTTTAAAAAATTAAACACAGTGGATCACTCTCCGCGCCTGGCCATTTTATTGGTAAAGATGGATAAAAGTCCGCCGAGCATGATGTAACCTGTAAAAACTTCACAGATGGCAATAATCCGGGCAACAGGCGTGGCCGGAACAATGTCGCCATAACCCAGGGTGGTAATGGTTACCACCGAGTAATAAAAAGGGCCAATCCAATTGTCGTACTTGCCGTAATCAACTCCGCTGAAAGCATGGAGCACGCTGAAAAGCAATACTATTCCCAGAATCCACAGCGACCAGAGCGTAAGGCTTCTGCCGCAATCACTGGTTATCCACCAGATTTTATAAATCATGTAGTTGAGTTTACTGGAATCCCGAAATTCCTTGAGATAATTCTCGTCAATCACGAACCGCCGCAGTCGATAAGCCCCGGCAAAGTTGATATCACGGATATCCACTCCGTACCATTGAGCCTTTTCATATCCATAGGCCTGGCGCAGTCGTGTATCCCGCATGTCGGTATTATTCATTGTAGCGCCGGCAAAATTGGCGAGCGACATATCAGCCCCCCGAAAATCAGCTCCGGTACAATCCGCCTTATAAAGCACTGCTTCCCTTAATCGCGCCCGGCTGAGATTGGAATGCCGCAAATCCGCCTCCGTTAAATCTGTTTTGGTAAGTGTCGCATCAGTGAGTACCGTGTTGAACATTCTGGTTTTCTTCAATGTGGCCATCCCGAGGCCAGCCCTTTCGGCACGAGCATCTTCCAGATTAGCTTCCGAGAGATTGGCTCCAGTCAACTCGACATCATTAAGTTTTGCCTTGACCAGGCTTGCCTTGCTGAAATCAGCCTTAAAAAGATAGGCTCCGCTTAGATCAGCCTCCGACAGATCGGCTTTGACAAAATTGGCTCCCATAAGATGCAACCCTGATAAATCCTCGCCACGCAAAGATACTCCCTTGAAATTAAGCTCAGCCGGCGGGATTCTTTCCTTCGGGTTGTCGCGGAGCCGCTGGATAACCTTAAGTGCATCCTCTTTTGCAACAAAATCCTTGGTCATATATTTACCTTCTTAAAAAGTGTTTCTGGTACGAGCCATGACCTAAGGTAGCTTATGCTACGCGTCCAGCAAGTAGCCCGCATGCAGGGCGAGCGGAATACAGGAAAACAACCACCTGACTTGTAATTTATGGTTCATTCTCGAACATCCATAGCCTGTAGCTCTTTTGTACCTGCCCAATTTCTAGGCAAAATGCCATCTCGAACATATCTATGAAAAGAAGAATACTGCCAATGTGCGACGGATTGAACTAGGCCGTGTTTGACGGGGTTGTAATGAATATAATCCAAATGTCGAAAATAATCGGTTTCGTCCCTTATCGTATGTTCCTAGAAACGCTTTTGCCAAACATCGTATTCACCCCGTTTATTTTTGGCTCCGGCTTTCCCCGCTTTTAACCCGTATTCCGCTAACGTTGCATACGGGCTACTTGCTATTTTCTTTTGCTTTTAGTGGGAAACGCTCCGGATGTTCAATTATTTCTTCTGTTAAATCAACATCAATATCAGGCCAATAGAAATGACCGGAGGATTGCTCCTCTACATTGATAATCGATTTAACAGCCTGATCTTTAAACCAGGGGAAATAATCATAGGGCATGAACAGCTCCTTATTGTGAGCTAAAAGCCATACTCCATGCGTTGTGATGTTGGTAACCTCAACCGCTAAAGTGCTGTTGCCATGCGCCAATGAGCTCATTGTAATGAACCTCCACTAATGATTCGATTTCTTTCAATTGATTTCTTGAGTAATGATGATTTATTGCAAGTTCAATTTCTGGCTCAAGCCAAAATTTTGCTTCGCCATCTCCTGAAACCACATGAACATGCATTCGCTCTTCTTCCCTTGAAAAGAAGAAAAATCTATACCCGCTTTCTCTAAATATTGTAGGACTCATATTTTTCTTTCACCCAACACCAAAATCAGGTAAATAATTTAGTTGGTTGGATAGAGCGGGAGCGAAGCCCAACATTTAGGACTCCGATTTGTTGGGCTTCATTATATTTAGCCCAACCTATGCACTTTGCATTTCATGCGGCGCAATACGGCTAAAGCCTATTGACGCCCTATGGATTGCGCCTTACCGAGTTACCTCCCTCAACCCAGCAAATCTTTCCGATGCTGCATAGCTATTTGGTTCTGCAACCTCAGAAAGAATTCCATTGAGTAGATCGATGATTTGACTATTTTCCATATCTCTTAAAGCTTAACGTTACGGTAAGGGGCGCGCCGCTAAGGGACGCGCCGCTAAGGGAAGCCAAACGAAGCCCCAAACCTTGATAAAAAACGAAACTTCAAAACCGCCAACGGGCGGCGCGTCCCTTTGACTGACTTGTTAGGCCGCATATTAAGCATGGAATGAAAAACACATAAAATTAATTCTCAGGATTTATTTTATTGATTCCAAAGGCACTTCCTTCAATCGGATCATCAGCATACGATTTTATAATTGAAGTTACAAAATCGTTTGCTATTCCACCCCTCGATATAATTTCTGCCAACCATTTCATTACCATTGCAACAGGCCTATAGTGTTTTTCGTACCAATCGACACCTAAGCAAACTTCCCATGATTTTTGATCGGCTTGCACGCCTACAAGAATAGAATATTCACGAAGAGGAGATAGTATTTCCCACACCCTTTCCATTCTGTACATAATATCTTGCAGCAAAACATATGATTCATATTGAAAATCTGTGCGCAGCAAAGAAATATCAAGTCTCTGGTTTTTTTCTATTATTGCATCAGGGTTTATAAAGTAGGCTAAGATATGTTCAATTCCTGCTTCTGGTTTTCGCTTAAATTCGTAGGCGTACTCAAATTCACTAAACTTCTGCAAAAACAATTCAACACATTCACCAGTTTCTTTATTAATGTTTGCAAGTGCTGTTTCACTATCGTGTTGTTTTGATCTCAAATAAGAAAGGCCTTGAATTTTTGTCGATTGCTTAAGGCTATTAGCTTGATCTTCAGTAATATTTTTAAGTCCGGAAACTTCTTCTCTTTGTAGCCTAAGCTCGGTGCTTTGCAAAATGACAGTTATTGTGAGCCAGAGAAACGCTAAAAATCCTGCAAATCCAGATAGCGAGTCGCCAATTTCATTGATAGGGAGGCTGAGTAGATTTTTCGTATATGCCAAGTAGGTAAATGCACTCAAGATGAGAACTGAAAGAAGTGCGCCGATACCTAAAAGTAAACTCGTCTTTGTATGTTCAGTTTTTAGCTTTGTCATTAGCTCTCGTTTGTATTGCCTAACAAATTATTATCTAGGTCTGGTTATCTTGCACTACTCTCGTCCTCAGTTGACAAGAATACCATTTAAACCCTGGCTTTCTAAACGGGATATCCTGTAAAAACACATAAAAAGCAGTTTCCGGATAATGCCGATAGGTTGTGCTTTTATTGGGATCAGCACTTTAAATTCTGCACAATGCTGTTAATGCCCATAGCATGTCAGCCTTTGCCCAAAATCCTGAAAGAAGCCCTTCATTAACCCGGCGGCCAGTGCAGCGGGCGGCCGCCTAAAAGATGCAAATGCAGGTGATAAACAGCCTGTCCGGCGTTCTGGTTGCAGTTGAATACTGTTCTGTAGCCTTCTTCCGCGATGCCTTCCCGTTCGGCCAGCTTGACGGCCGTTTGCAATAAGCGGCTGGCCACTGGGCCATCTTCCAGGTCATTCAGGGTGGGAATATGCGCCTTGGGAATAATCAGAATATGCACCGGAGCCTGCGGGTTTATGTCTCTGAACGCTAAAACCTGATCATCTTCATAGACCACATCCGGCTTGATCTCTCCGGCAACCATTTTGCAAAACAAACAATCTGACATAATTTTCCCCTTGAACCTTGAACCTTGAACCTTGAACCTTGAACCTTAAACCTTGAACCTTAAACCTAATTTTATATCTCTTTGCGCCCTTTAAAGGCGTGCGACAGGGTGCCGCTGTCAATATATTCGAGCTCGCCGCCCATCGGCACGCCGTGGGCAATACGGCTGGCCTGCACCTGATGCTTTCTAGCCAGTTCGCCGATAAAATAGGCGGTGGCCTCGCCTTCTACGGTCGAGTTGGTGGCCAGTATCAATTCCTTGATGTCGCCGCTTGCCAGACGTTGTTCCAGCAGTTCCAGACCCAGTTCATAGGGACCTATGCCATCCAGCGGCGACAAGCGCCCGTGCAGCACAAAATAACGGCCCTTGAATACGCTCGCCTGCTCCACAATCCAGACGTCCGCGGGGCTTTCAACGATGCAGAGGCTAGCATCATCTCTTGATTTATCTTCGCAAATAGCGCAGCAATCGCCTTCGGTCAGGGTGCGGCAGTGCCGGCAATAGCCGATTTCTTCAACGGCCCGCAACAGGGTTTCGGCCAGGGTTCTGGCGCTGTTGCGGTCCCGTTGCAGCAACTGAAAGGCCATGCGTTGTGCGGTTTTGGGGCCCACCCCGGGCAAACAGCATAAAGTCTGCATCAACTGCCCTAACAAACCTTTTTTTTGCATGTTAAAACGGCAGCTGGAATCCTGGAGGCAATGGGATTCCGGCGGTAATATCGGCCATTTTTTCTTTTTTCATTTTTGCGACTTTGTTGACGGCATCATTGATAGCGGCCGCAACCAGGTCTTCCAGCATGTCCTTGTCTTCACCCAGCAAAGAGGGGTCAATAGTGACTTTTCTGGCTTCGCGCTTACCGGTCATCAATATGGTCACCAGGCCGCCGCCGGATTCGCCCATCACTTGCATGGCGGCGATGTCTTCCTGGGCTTTTTTGATGTCTTCCTGCATTTTTTGGGCTTGCTGCATGATGTTGCCCAGTGCGTTTTTCATGTTATTTCTCCAATCTGTGGTCACACAGGCTCTATCGTGCCGGGCAAAACCCGTGCGTCGAAATGTTCTTTTAAAGCCTGAATATTTTCATCTGAATGAATGGCGTCAACGGCAGCCTGCTGCCGGTCTTCGCGTTCTTTTGCCAATTGCACAGCCGGCGTTTCAATGGCTGCTTTTTCGGTATTGATCACCAGTTTAAGCGGGGTTCCCCGGTAGGCCTGCAAAGCCTTTTGCAATTTTTCTTCGGTGACGGGGCTGCGAATTTGCTTGTGCCCCGCATCCAAAATCAAGGTACAAATTTTATCGTCAATATGCACCAGCATACAATTATTAGCCAGCTCTTTGGTCAAGCCGCTCAGCTTCATTGCCGCAATCATTTCCGCCCACTGCGTATTGGGTTTTGTAGCCACGCCGTCCTGGGGGCTTTGTTCAGCGATGATTGCTGCCTGCCCGGTTACCGGCGGTTTATAAACAGGTTGCTGCTGACCAGAAGCAGGCTGTGCAGCGGTGCTGTTGATAAGCTCCCGAACCGGCGCCGGTTTAGCGGGTTTTGATGCCGTAGTGACCGGCCTGAAGGTCAGCATACGCAGCATGACCATTTCAAAACCGCTGCGCGGATCTGGCGCCAAGTCCAAGTCCTTCTGCCCGAGCAAACCGATCTGATAATACAACTGAACATCTTCGGGTGTAAGCTGCGCCGCCAGGGCCCCAATCATGTCCACATCAAAATCCTGATCCAGCGCCGACGGCAGGTGCTGCACCAGCGCCACGCGGTGCAGCACCTGCAAAATCTGCTGCAAGACATCGCTGAAATCAGGAGTCAAATCGGCAATTTCGTTGATCTTATCAAGGATTGCCGCGGCATCGGCATTGAGCCAGCGCGGTTAAAATGTCTTCAACCGGTTGCTGGGCCACGGTGCCGAGCATGGCGCTGACAGTTTCTGCACTGACCTTGCCATTGCCATAAACAATAGCCTGATCCAACAGACTTAAACCGTCGCGCATACTGCCGTCAGCGGCGCGAGACAATAATTTTAATGCCGCCGCCTCCGCTTCAATGTTTTCCTCGCCGAGAATAAATTCCATCTGTTTAAATATCTGACCCGGCAGCAAGCGCTTCAGATTGAACTGCAGGCAACGCGACAACACGGTCACCGGAATTTTGTGCGGATCGGTGGTGGCCAGCAGAAACTTGACATGCGGCGGCGGTTCTTCCAGGGTTTTCAACAAGGCGTTGAAACTATGCCCGGACAGCATGTGCACCTCGTCAATCAAATAGACCTTGTAACGTCCTTGATTGGGTGCGTATTGAACGTTGTCCAGCAAATCGCGGGTATCTTCGACTTTGGTGCGCGATGCCGCATCGACTTCGATCAAATCCAGAAACCGGCCTTCATCGAGATCACGGCAAACAGCGCATTCGCCACAGGGATTAAAAGCCTGAAGATTTTCGCAATTAATGGCTTTGGCCAGGATTCTGGCAATGGTGGTTTTGCCTACGCCGCGGGTTCCGGTAAATAAATAGGCATGGTGAAGCCGATCATGCTGCAAAGCGTTCATTAACGATTTGACGACATGCTCTTGTCCGACAACTTCTGTGAAATTATGAGGACGCCATTTTCTGGCGAGAACCTGGTAATTCATTGCAGGCTCGAATGATAGTAGTGGGCGGTAACCATGCCAGCCACATCCCGGCACACGAATCTGCTGCTACCGTTGCTCCCTTCCGGGCCTGGCGGGGTTTACAGCGTATCGTTGCGGGAGGACCGACACGGTCACCATTACACAATCAGCCTCGACGGCTAAAGGACGGCCATTATCGTTGAATCAATTTGATAATACAAGCCAAGAGGGCATATTTTTTGCGGAAAGCTAAAGGATAAACAGACTTGCCATCCCCATGACTTAACCGCCGCTTGCTTAACCGAAAAGCGTCGCCTCCCGGCTCATTCTAGGGATGGACTGTTCAAAATCGCCAAGCCTGTTGCTCAATTTACAAGCGTGCTGACGGTAACCCGGCCTCACTGGCGGTTTTTTCCTGCAATTCATGATTCAACATGATGTAGAGTTTGCTGGTGATGACTTCATTTTTATGCAACTCGCTTAGGGTTTCCATTTGCGCTGCGTGCAGCGACAGCTCTGCTGTATCTCTGTTTAAACGATTTAACAAGGCGGGGTTGGTCTTCAACAAGCCCTTCATTTTGCGCGCGGTATTCATGTGTAAGTCTTGATAAAGCGCAAGCAAGGTCTCGAGTGCGGATTTATCGTTAAAAATTTCACTGAGGTCGGAACTATTCAGGGTAGTCAGCTGTTCAACGACACGTCCGATCAGTTGATTCAATGTCCGATAGTACAGATAAAGCTCTTCCGGCTTAAACGAGTGATCGCGCCAGAACGCCATACGGCTTAACAACAGCACCAGCCGCTCCATACCATCGATGGGAAAATGTTCATTTGCTGAAGCGACTTGCGCGCGGCCTCGTTCAATTCGCTCCGTTTGTATGCTCAGCATATTGAAGATTTTTTTATAAATTTTCTCACTGGCTTCACCGCGTTGAAAGATTTCCTTCAATTCACCTTTTTCGATGCCCAGTACATAGATACGCAACATGTTTTCAATCAAATCGCTCGAGTCGCCGATGGTTTCCTTACACTTGAGACAGGCATTTTGATAAAGCTTCTGGTAATGACGCTGATAGGCCTCGTACTGCTCTTCATTTAACAGCTGACTTTTAAAGAGCTCGTTCAATTTCTGCAAGGATTCATCATACATCTGCGCCTTGCTTTTATGATATCCGACTTGTTCCTCCGGCGTCAGCGCATCAATTCCGAGTGCATGCATGACTTTACCGATAGTCGTCGCTTTTACCAGCAAGGTAAAATAAATACTGCCGATAGTGACCGCGGCGATAAACTGTTTGAGCGTAAAATCAAACGCCCAGCCCGGTATGGTCAGGTCATTCGGAATTAACAGCACCATGATCACCGCCAGCGACCCGCGCAAACTGCCCCATGCCAATAAATGCATCCAGCTGGATGGAATTTTTTCTTCCTTGCCAGTTTTGTTGAGTAACCACATGAGCGGATAAATGGACACACCACGCCCCACCACGACCACAGCAATGGCCAGCAAGATATACCAAATAGCCACATCCAGGTTGATGGACAAATCGGCGAACAACAGTCCCATCAAGATAAATACCAATGAGTTGGCAACAAAGGCAAAATAGCCCCAGAATTTTTCCATATATTCTTCAACGGACGGAGACATTTTATAGCGTCCGTAATTGCCGATCACCATCGAGGCGGTCAGCGTGGCGATAATCGAAGACAGGCGTATTTCCTGGCCATAAATGACCAGGTTTTCGGAGATAACTTCGGCCAGAACAAAAGTAAAGTGGGCAACCAGCAAGGTTAAGGTAATTTCCAGATGCTCGTTGCCTTTGGCCAATTCAATCAGCTTGGCGAATAAGAACCCCATTAGCATCCCGAAAATAATACCGCCAGCCAGCATGATAAAAAATGAAGCCAGCGCGTGTATTGCCGAGTCGGCGCCGTGATAGCCATGTTGCAGCAACTCCAGCACCACCAGAAAAGCGGCAAAACCGGTCGCATCGTTGAACAAGCTCTCGCCCTCGAAGATCAGCGTCAACCGTTTCGGTGCGCCATATTCCTTGAACAGCGCCAATACCGCCACCGGGTCAGTCGAGGAAATAATAGCGCCGAACAGCAACAAGGCCAGCATCGGCACTTCCAATCCAGCCAACTGAAACGCGTAATAGCCGACGATCCCGATGAACAACGTGGACACAATCATCCCAACCACGGCGAGCAGGCCAATGGAGTAAATATTCTCGGTTACGCTGCGGATGTTCATGTTGTAGGCAGATTCGAAGATCAGAATCGGCAGAAACACGAAAAACAATAACTCCGGCGTCAACTCAAAACTGGTGACAAAGGAAAAGAATTCGATATGCGAAATCGGCACCAGCAGGGAACCGGAAATGACCAGCAACACGGTATAAGGGATGTGGAGTTTCTTCGATAAAATAAAAACTCCAAGGGATACCAGCATTAAGCTGAACAGCGATAAAAACACATCTAAATTCATATATATTCCTAAATGAAAAAATAAATTCTTTAGCCGTGACTTGCCAGGCAACCAAGTAGCGAAGCACTTGGCCATAAAACAGTGACCGGAAGGCCTTGTCCGCATGACCACTGTCCATCGAAAAAATATGCAAAACAAGCGACCCTAAATACCATTATGGAAAAGTGCAGCCACGCCTTTCGGCCTGCTTGAATAAGGTTTGCTTAAAATGGTTAGTGGAGGCTTGAGCTGCTCAAGCCGCATTGCCCGGGAAATGATGGCATTAATAATACTATAAATTCAGTACCACCCAAACAGCCCCAGAATCCCGGCCATGCAATGACGAACTTAACGCTGCTCAAGTTTTGCCATAAAAGGCATTACCAAACGATGTCAAAAACGCTCGTTGCCGGAACTGAATTACACCCATCCGCGCGCTTGCCTAATCCGGCCACACGATTACCGCCGTGCGCAGACGGTTTTTACCAAAGCAGGACATGCGCTCGAAATCCTCACAGGCAACGGGAATATACTGGCAATCAAAATCACTCTGACGGCCTTCTTCGGGATCGGGGTCGTGCATGTACAAACAATCTTCGTCGAAACCGCTCATAACCACCCAGTGCGGCGCTTTCTTGCGATCCATGCGGAAGGTGCTGATCAAAACCAGAGGAATCGCTCCCGCTTTGAAGGCGCCGATCAGGTCATTCTGAGTGATATTACCGTAATGGATATTGATGCCCTGTTCGGTGGCCTGGCGTTTGAAACAGGCATCCACCAGTTCAACGACCTGTTTTTTGTCCTCGTTGCGCACCCCGTCAATAAACAGCGTACCGGTTTGATTAAGCCAGACTTCAACCTTGAATTCGCGCCGTTTCGCCGCCAGCGCCAAACCCACCGGATGACAGCCGCCATGGCCCGAAGTCATGAAAATGGTGGTGGCTTCCCGCCATAGATTGAGCTCTTCCTCCTGGGACGGCTGATAGGCTTTGTTCAACCCGTGCATGGCCATCATCAGCGCTGCCGGTCCGCAGGTAAAATGGGTGGTCTGCCGTAACCAGTGCACCGGACGGTGCTGCAGAGTGCCCCCATAGCGGCGGATGCGTTTTTGATAGCGCAAGGCATCTTTATGGTCTTCGTAGTAATCGCGATAAACGCCAAATTGCTGAAAACCAATGGCTTCATACAGGCTTATCGCCGGGATATTATCCACGCTGACTTCAAGACGCAGATAGAGCCTGCCGTCATCGCGCGCGGCCTGCTCACCTGCCGCCATCAGGGCTTTAGCCATGCCGGTACCACGCTGTTGCTGAGATACCGCGATTGAGTAAATACGGGCCAAGCGTGTGCCAGGATGATAAATAATAAGAATATAAGCTTCGACCTTATGAGCCGCTTCCGCCACCAATAAGGCGCGATGCTCTGTTGTTATCCAGTGCCTGAAACTGCGCCGGCTCAGCCGGTCGGTATCGAAACTGGCTTTTTCAAGTGTCACCAGGTCATCGAGATCGCTCAGCCGCGCGGGACGAACCCGTATGTCGTTGCCGCTCATATAGTGGCTACTCCTCGCAAGGCCTGTGCGATCACCTGCCGGGCCCGAAACAATAGCATTTCCTGCCAAGCCTCATCATCGGGACAAAAATGCTGCCGCATGCGTTTGCTGTGCGCCAGACGGGCGCCATTCGTATCCGCCTGCGCCCACAGTTGATGATCGCACAGTAACACTTCAAACAATTGCTCGGTGCTAAAACTGCCAAATTCCAGAGTAATGTAGCAACTGCGTTTGTTCATGATGACGTGCCAGGCATAATCCAGCAAACCTGTTTTGGGCACCGAGCTGGACGTGCCCAGTGCCGGCAAAGTGACAGAGCCGCCGTACCAGAGCCTGGCTACAGCTGCTCCCGCACTCTCGGGCTCATGGTCGCAGATAATTTCACCGTAGCCGTAAGAGCCAAGCCCGGTATGCACATCGATGACCGCCAAGTCGCGTTGGCGCAACGCATACCGGCGCATCAGATCCTCACAAACCAGCCGGCCGTGTGCCGGGGCCTTGCCACCATAGAAAGGCCCAACAGGATCGACATATTGTCCAGCGCTGACAGCGCTTTCCAGTGCTACACGGCCGTGCTGCTGTTCAAATTCGGCAAAAGCCCACTTTCTTTGTTCGGCATCTGGCAAAAACAAGGCATGACGGATCGCGTCGTAACCGGGATTTGCGGGCAAGGTTTTGGAAAAATCGACCACATTGCGATTAAGATCAACACCATCGGCATCACAGCGGCGCTGCCAGGCATAACCCCACGGTGTTAAAGCGTGAATCATCAACACGGCGGTATTATCCGGGATAACGCTATGCCCCTGCGCAAGCAGACGCAGATGATCGCTCTGGACAGCGCTGCCGGCAAAGCCTTCAATGCCATGCGTACCGGCGATTACCACCACGACACGGGAAGCCTCTTGCTTGCCAATCCAGACCGTATCCGTCACCAAAGCTTCGCCGCGCGGGCCGGTGCCGGCGCAGGGATAGGCTACAGGCTGCGTTGCAAGCGGCAAGCTGGCCAATTGCCCCAGCCAGCGGCGTCTGGCAGACGCGTAACTATCTGAGAAAACGTCCGTATCAAGAGCCGCTAAAGGAAGGCATGAGGACATAAGGATTCCCTGAGAATCTTCAAGAACATGGCAATCTCCAGGCTCAACATGAATATTCTTTGATAAAAGAAATTCCTTGTGTAAAAACCTGACTGATTTCAAAATTGTAGTTTAACTTACTCAGGACTTGTTTTGCTATGGCGCGTACCCTTCTGGTTGTTGACGATCTTTCCGACTGGAGCCCCTATTATCCGAGTGATCAGGTGATCACCTTTGAAAGCTATCTTGCCACCGAGCAGGAGGACTCTGAACAACGCGTCCGCGTTATCAACCTGTGCAGCAGCTATCGTTACCTGTCCGACGGCTATTACTGCTCCTTGCTCGCCGAAGCACGCGGACATCATGTCATACCCTCGGTCAGAGTCTTGAATGACCTGGGCAAGAGGGCCTTGTACCGCCTTCAGCTCGAGGATTTGTCGCAGCCACTCGCGCGCGCGCTGAAAAGCTCAAACACGACCCGGGAAATAACCCTGCTCAGTTATTTTGGCACCACCCCTGATCCGGCCTTCCAGGAACTGACTCGACTACTCTTTGAACGCTTTTCCTGCCCGGTTCTGGAAGTGACCTTGCGGTTTAGGCAACAATGGGAAATCACCGAGCTAAAAGCCATATCACATCGCTCGCTGGACGAATCCCTGGAAATCGTATTTGCCGAAGCCCTCGATAAATTCAGCAAGAAAGTCTGGCGCAAGGGCCGCGCCCGCAAAAGCGCACGTTACGATCTGGCCATCCTGATCAATCCTGAGGAACAATTGCCGCCAAGCAATCGCAGCGCGCTTAAAAAATTTATCAGCACCGGCCGACAAATGGGCATTGAAGTCGAATTGATTTCCCAGCAGCATTATGTGCGCCTGCCTGAATTTGACGCCTTGTTTATTCGCGAAACCACGGCCATTGATCATCACACCTATCGTTTTTCCAAAAAGGCCGAAGCCGAAGGCCTGGTGGTTATCGACGACCCCACTTCCATGCTGCGCTGCACCAATAAAGTGTATCTGGCGGATCTGTTTCGCACCCATCGCGTGCCTACGCCTAAAACCTGGCTGCTGCATAAAGGCAATGCCATTCATCTGGACAAACTCGAAGCCGAAGCCGGTTTTCCGGTGGTCATAAAAATTCCGGACGGCTCATTTTCGCGCGGGATTGTGAAAGTCCAGAACCGGCAAGAACTTGAACAGAAAGTTGAAGAACTGTTTCAAAAATCCGCGCTGCTACTGGCGCAGGAATTTCTCTATACGGATTTTGACTGGCGCATCGGCGTTTTTAACAACAAGGCGCTGTACGCCTGCCGCTATTACATGGTCAAAAATCACTGGCAGATTTACCGTCACGGCGGCAGCCGCACCGATAGCGGCAATTTTGATACCCTGCCGACTTTTGAAGTCCCCAAAGCCGTTCTGGACGCCGCCTTAAAAGCAACCCAACCGATAGGCAACGGCTTATACGGCGTGGACGTTAAAGAGATAAACGGCAAAGGCTACGTGATAGAAGTCAACGATAACCCGAATATCGACAGCGGTATTGAGGACAAGTATCTGGGCGATGAGCTGTACCGTCTGATCATGGCCGAATTTTTACGGCGCATGGAAAATCGCAGCAAGGGCGTGTAAGCCTGGCTGGCAACACGCCGTTCACAATCAATGCACGGTTTTGGTATGATTGAAGCATAGAGTCTTAAACTGTTGTTTTACTATTGGAGCATGTCACATTGAATGGTTTACCGGTACACAAAGAACATCGACGCCCCATCGGAACCATCATTGAAGTCCATGGCCCGGTCGTGGTTATCGATTGCACGCCGCTGCCGCCCTTGCGTCAGGCATTGTGTACCTGCTTCGATCACACCGCCTATCTATTCGAAGTCCACCAACATCTTGATGAAAAACATGTCCGGGCCATTACCCTGCATGGCACCGCCGGCTTAAGTCGAGGCATGACGGTTTACGATACCGGCTCCCCCTTGCATGTTCCCGTATCCGAGCAATGCTTGGGCCGTTTATTGAATATATTCGGCGAGCCTCTGGACGGCCTGCCCGATTTGCCGCAAAACCAGTTCCGCAATATTCACGCGAAGCCGCTGCCCTTATCCGAAGCCATTGGCATGAGCGGGATTTTGGAAACCGGTATTAAAGTCATCGACTTGTTATGCCCTTTCGTGAAAGGCGGCAAAACCGGCTTATTTGGAGGCGCCGGCGTTGGGAAAACCGTGCTGGTCATGGAATTTATCCATGCCGTTTCTGCCATCCATAAAGGCGTTTCGGTTTTTGCCGGCGTCGGTGAGCGCATCCGTGAAGCGCATGAATTATGGAAGGAAATGCAACAGGCCGGGGTCATGAACGATACCCTGATGGTCTTCGGACAAATGGATGAATCGCCGGGCGTGCGTTTCCGCGTGGGCCTGTCAGCCTTAACCTATGCCGAATATCTCCGTGATACCCTGCATAAGGAAGTGCTGTTTGTGGTCGACAATGTGTTTCGATTCGTGCAGGCCGGCAGTGAAATATCCAGTCTGCTTGGTCGTATGCCCGCCACGGTGGGCTACCAGCCGACGCTGACCACAGAAGTCGCTGAGCTGGAAGACCGCATACTGTCCACACGACAAGGCGCCATTACCTCGGTGCAAGCGGTCTACGTGCCGGCCGATGATATGACCGACCCGGCCGTCAGCGCCATCCTCAGCCATCTGGATACCACCGTCATCCTGTCCCGTGATCAGGCCAGCAAGGGTATTTATCCAGCGGTTGATCCTTTGCGTTCCAGCAGCAAATTGATGGACAGGCACACGCTGGGCGACCGTCATTACGCCGTAGCCGAAGGCGTGCGTGAACATCTGGCGCGTTATCAGGAACTGGAGGACATTATCGCCATGCTGGGTATTGAAGAATTGTCTGAAATAGACCGCAAGGTGGTGATGCGTGCCCGCAAATTGCAACGTTATCTTACCCAGCCGTTTTCAGTTTTAGCCCAGCACACCAAACAAACCGGTGTTTCAGTGCCGCTGGAACAGACGCTGACGGATTGCGAAGCCTTTCTGGCCGGGCACTTCGATGACTTGTCTGAAGAGCAATGCTACATGCGCGGCACCATGCAGGATTTATGATGAAAGACTTCGTGCTGAATTTGTTTGATGCCAGCCATGAACAAAGGATCACAGGCGTAACTTCTTTTGTTGGTGAAGATGCTTCCGGCTCCTTTGGAATTCAGGCCAATCACGCACGCTTTATGACTACGCTGGTGTTTGGTCTGGCGCGTTTTCGAGTTGCTGCACAAGACTGGCAATACCTGGCGCTGCCCGGCGCCGTTGTTTATTTCAATAACAATGCTTTAACGCTCAGCACCCGGCATTTTTTGATTGATACCGACCTTGAACGCATCAGTGCCCTATTGGAGCAGGAATTGCTGGCCGAAGAAGAACATCTGCGGGCAAGCCGTGAAAGTCTGCAACGCATGGAGCAAGCCATGCTCAAACGCATGCTGACGCTTAAACGCAAAACCAGCTGGCAGTCATGAATATTCAGAGATATGGAATTACCGAGGAGACACACCAATCGCAGTATGCACTCGATACGATGCGTCCTTTCGTTCAGCGCATCGTATCGAGCTTTTGATATACCTGCCGACGCACTAATAAAAAAGCATGAAAATCAAGCGCATATCATTCACGAGATGTCTGAAAACCCGTCTCATTGGCTGAGGCAGGTGCTTCGGTTTCGACGGCGGCTTCTGGTTTGAACTTGCGCGCTATACTGGGCGCTTCGAGGTTCAGCGCATCCCAACGTTCTCGAAGTTTGTCGCACCATTCGCCCAAAGCCGCATCATCCTTGGGCGGGATAACGAGGAGCTGATCGATTTCGTTGAACAATGCCTGATAACGGGCGCTGGCATTGCGGTGGTGTCCTGCCTGTTGCGAATATTTGAGAAAGGTTTGTAGCGAAGCCAAAATCGCCATCAACAGGGCGAGCAGGCCAAATAACATCTTCACCCAGAATACAGTGTCCTGGTTGATGGTAAAGAAAACATAGGAGGCAACCAGCATCGCGATGACAATTGTCGGAATGCCCAGGACGTAATTCATGAGCAGAATCTTGCCGGATAGCAGATAATGCGTGCGCATCAACGCTCCCAACTCGTCCCGCCAAATTTTTAGCAGCTGTTTCTGTTCGGTTTTCATGAGTGTTTTCTCCTGAACAAGTGATTACGGAAAAGGAAGCCAGTTTCGACGAGAATTGGCCTAAGGATTTTGATGTATGCGTTCGTAGGCTCGGGGAAAACGATTTTTGTAAACCTGCTCACTGTCTTCCATTTGCCGCGTACCCTCGTTAACCAGTTTTTTGCCTGCAATGATTTTGTCTTCACCCTCACGCATATTTGATCGTGCGTCTTCAACCATCTTGTTCCCTTGTTTAATTAACTTTTCGCCTTTTTGCAAGTTTTCATTGCCCTTACTCCATTGCTCGCCAAGCTCCGAAGTGCCTGCGCTCTGATCCATCATGCGCTCACCGAGAGTAGGCTGACTTGAGCAACCCGGCAAAACAGCGAATCCAACCATCAAGCCACAAAATAGAGAAACTTTCCAAAAATAATGTTTGTTCATGGCAAAACCTTTATGTTATTTAATCAATTGACTATTAAGGGCATATTGGCTTTATAGGGCGAATCTGTCAAGCGGATGTTGCTAACAACCCCTTAAGTACACAGAGCCAAAAGCTAATGGTTTAACCAATTTCTAAAAGCAAAATGCTGAAAATAAGGGGGGTTATAGAGACGCCGAATGGATTGCCAATAGAATTAAGGTTGCGCCATATTAAAGTCGAAATATAATCATGCGGGACTTGACTCTTTTGTTCTTACCACCCCCCCATTGATTATGAATAACCGACAAGAGCTTAAAAACAAGATTGAAAGCCAGATCAAGCGCTTGAAAAAGGCGGAACACGACAGGCCGAATCTACTATCCCAAACGGTTTATATCGGTACCCTGGGCTTGGTCATGGTTTTGCCGATTATTGCCGGCGCTTATCTGGGCCACTGGCTGGATAGCCTGATGCAGGGCTACTCTACGCGCTGGACACTGAGTTTATTGTTTACCGGCCTGGTGATCGGGATTTTTAATGTGTATTTTCTGATTAAAGACTGAAGTTCATTGCTCGCATCCAGGATAATGCTTCACCACACAGCCGCTCAATGTCGAACGCGAAATATCCCTGTAATGCCCATCAATCCCGTAACCATAAGAGTACTGCCATTCCTACTGTTCCTGTATTTGGCAGCACCTCTCGCAATTGCAGACGTCTCTGTTAGCGGACTTGACGGCGAACCACAAGACAATGTCCGGCTCATGCTGTCGCTGGGCAAAGAAAACTGCGAGGCGCCGGAATGGAAAATTCGCAGCTTGTTTAGCAAAGCCGATGAAGAAATCGATCAGGCTTTGCGGGCTCTGGGTTATTATCATCCCGTTATCAAAAAATCTCTGACTGTAGATGCTGAATGCTGGCAGGCAGACTTTGCTATCGACCCGGGTCCGCGGGTCTTCGTCGATGATGTCACCATCACCCTGACTGGCGATGCTCACGATGACCCTGAATTCTTAAAATTGCGCAATGCCCTGTTAGCCGAAAAAGCCAAACCCCTGCGCCACGACCAATACGAAAAGATGAAAGGCCGGCTTGAATCGCTGGCCCTGGAACGAGGTTATCTGCAAGCGGCATTTTCAGAAAAACAACTGTTAATCGACAAAGCCAATAACACAGCGCAGATTAAACTGGCGTTCGATGCCGGCCAACGCATGCTGTTTGGTGAGGTGACGGTTGAACAGGATATTTTAAAGCCTGAATTTGTCCAGAAATTCATTTCCATCAAAAGCGGCGATTTTTATGCCAGCGAGCAACTGGTTAAAACCCATAATGCGCTATCCAAAGGCGGCTATTTCGAGATCGTAGACATCCGCCCGGACACAGAAAACATCGAGCAACAGCGAGTGCCGGTGACGCTCAAGCTGACGCCCAAGAGCAAGCACCATTACGGCCTTGGTGCCGGTTTTGATACCGACATTGGGCCATTGCTGAGTGCGTCCTATAAAAACCGCCGGATTAATCGCCGCGGCCACTTTCTTAACGCCAACATTGATATAGCTCCGGTATTGTCAACAGCGGATGTTGAATACAGCGTGCCCTTAGCCAATCCGGCCAGCGACTTTTTTAGTTTTGGCGGCGGCCTCAAACGCGAAGATACCGACACCTTTAAGTCACTATCCGCAAAACTGTCCGCGCGTTTGAAACACGTCTTCGATAGTGGCTGGCGCCAGACGCTTTTTATCGACTCTGTCTACGAAGACTTTACCGCCGACAGCACCTCCAATCAGGTGCTGTTATTAGTACCTGGCGGCAGCTGGCTGCGTTCGGTTTCTGATAATCCAGTTCGCCCCACCCGCGGCCATCGGCTGGAATTTAACCTGGCCGGCAGTTATAAAAATCCGCTCTCCGATGTCAGTTTTGCGCAAGCCTCGATGTCCGCGGTATGGACACATCCCTCGCCCTGGAACGGCCGCTTTATCGCCCGTACCGAACAGGGCGCCACGCTGGTGAACCAGTTCGACAAGCTGCCGACCTCATACCGGTTTTATGCCGGCGGCATGAACAGCATCCGCGGTTATGCTTACAAAGAACTCGGGCCCAAGGATGCTCAGAACCATGTGGTAGGCGGCAAATTCTTGAGTGTAGCCAGCGCAGAATACGAACAGTCCGTGCTTGAAAACTGGGGCGTCGCAGCCTTTCTTGACGCTGGCAATGCTTATAATCTCGACGATATCACCATCAAAGCCGGGGCCGGCTTGGGGCTCAGATGGTATTCGCCTATCGGCCCCATTCGTCTGGATTTGGCTATTCCCTTGAACGAGTCGGATTCCTCATTTCAGATTCATTTTGCCGCCGGCACAAGACTATGAAGAATCGCTTGCTTCTGATTTGCTTGATTCTGTTGCTCATATTGCCTGTTGGCCTACTCGGCTTGATGAGCAGCGATGCCGGCAGCCGCTGGCTGCTGCAAACGGTTTTTTCAAGCCTGCCGGCACAGGTCTCGGCTAAAACCATTGAAGGCCGCTTGCTGGAACGACTCGCGATCTCTGAATTGCGCTATCAAACCGCTACAGAAACCGTCGCTATTAACAAGCTGGTGTTCGCCTGGCAGCCGGCCCGGCTGTTTTCAGGTACCTTGAAAATTGTTGATATTAGCCTTATCGGGGTAAACATTAACCTGGCTGAAACGCCGCCAGCGGCTGAAGCAAGCCCGTTCGACCTGAACGCCGACTTCGTGCTGCCGGTCGACATTATGCTTGAAAATCTGCTGCTGACCGATGTCAGCTTTCAGCAAGGCGAGCAACGGCAACAACTGGAAAAACTGCATTTATCAGCTTTTACCGAACACGGCCAGCTTAACATTGTCTCGCTGGCCGTTGATGCCCAACCGCTTGCGGCAACTGCCAAAGGCCAGATGAAACTAGGCAAAGGCTTTCCATTGAGTTTGACTACCGATTGGCAGCTTGCCACGGCAGAGCATGGCTTATGGCAGGCGGCCACCACAATCACCGGCGACCTGCAGCAGCTGCTTTTCGATAATCAACTGGCAGCGCCCTTTAAATTAGCCTTGAAAGGCCGTATCGATAATTTGGCGGATGAACCGCTCATTACCGCGCGCGGTGATTGGCAACAACTGACCTGGCCGCTGGCAGGTAGCACGCCACAGGTCAGCAGCGAGCAGGGCTTCTTTGAACTAAGCGGGACGCTCGACGCGTATCAAATCAGCCTAAATGGCAAATTATCCCAGCCGTATTTGCCCAAAGCCCAGTTAGCATTTGAAGGTAAAGGCAGCATGGATGCCTTGTCTATTGAAACGCTGGCGATCAACTCGACAGCGGGCGCATTTCAGCTTAGCGGTGATGTGTCCTGGCACGACGCAACGGCGTTTGATTTGACTGCAAGCGGGCAGGATTTCAATCCCGCCATCCTGCACCCCGAACTACCCGGCAGCCTGAGTTTTAACACCCGCCTTAAAGGACAAGTGGGTAAAACATTACAACTCGCTGCCACTATTGACAAGCTGTCCGGCCAGTTGCGAGGTCATCCGGTGAGCGCTAACGGCAAGCTGATGTTGGCTGGCGAGCAACTAACCGTCGATGCCTTTAAGATTGTTTCCGGCACTAATAAAATTGCCGTCAACGGCACCCTGGGTCAAGAACAAGCTGCACTGGCTGTTGCTATCGACACCCCGGCTATGGAGTCGCTATGGCCCGGCCTCGGCGGGAGCTTAAAAGGCGATGGCCGTTTGCAAGGCGCATGGCTTAACCCGTCGGTAAAATTTCAGGCCAGCGGCAAGCGCTTACGCTTTGCCGGACACAGCGCCGGACAGCTGGCCATCGACATCGACTATCATAGCGATGCCCAAAAAACCTCCAAAATACAACTGTCCGCAAGCGCCATCAAAACCGGCGCAACTGAAATCTCTAAACTGCTGATTGAGGGTTCGGGCACGCTTGATCAACACCGCTTTAACGCCGATATCCGCTCTTCTTATGGCGATGTCTCTAGCGCGTTGTCAGGCTCGTTTAAGGCGGATGTCTGGCAGGGCAATGTTTCCAAACTGGATTTGAAATCTAAAGATTTTGGCCGCTGGCAGCTTGACGATGCAATGACTGTCCGCATCGCACAAAGCCCCGCCGGTATGGATGTGACCTTGGCGGAAACTTGCTTGATTCAGCAAAACGCTGCACTTTGTATGCAGGGTCATTATCCTGCCAGCGGTGACTTTACCTTCAAAGCGAAAGCGACGGCCCTGCCTACAAGCCTGATGCAGGCCTACCTGCCCGAACAGATGACGGTAAATGGCATCCTCAACGCCGAGGCCGACATCGAGCAGAACAAAGAGATGCTAAGCGGCAATGTCCGGGTGGTGATGCCCGCCAACGCCAAGCTTCTGTTATCGGCTCAGCAAGGTTCAACTGAATTTGCATTGGGTGCATCGTCGCTGTCGGGCCAACTGAAAGGGACGCAGGTTGCGGTCGATTTTGATTTGGGTCTGTTGGCTCAGGATTATGTGCGGGGCCAGTTGCAAATGGATACCGGTACAACCCAAGCCCTATCCGGACAGATAAACGCCTCAATGCTTAACTTTGCGCTGCTCAAGCCTTTTGTGCCGCAACTATCCGACATCAAAGGCAATCTGAGCGCAAACCTGGCATTGCAAGGGACGCTAGACCAGCCGGTACTAAACGGCTCGGTAGCGCTCAAGCAAGGCGCTATCGAGCTGGCCGAAAGCAGCTTTGGTCTGCGTGAAATTAATCTTCAGGCGACGGCGGTAGGCGGACGCAGCAACCGGATTCAGCTGCAAGGTTCGGCATTACCCATTGTGCTGAATAAAAAGAATGCGCCTGAGCAATTGCAGCTCAAAGGCATGATCAATGTCAATGCCGACGTGCAACAACAAGACGGTTTGCTCACCGGGAATTACCGGCTCGACATACCCGCTAACGCAAGTATTACCTTAAAGACCAAGGAGGCTGATACAAAGATTGCCTTCGGTGCATCGTCACTGTCAGGCACCGTTAACGGGGACATTATTTCTGCTGACCTTAATCTGGCGCTGGCCGCTCAAGATTATGTGCGCGCTCAGCTGCAACTGGACACCGGCGAAAGCCAGGCGCTATCCGGTCAAATGACCGCTTCAATCGTTGAGTTAACCCTGTTAAATCCCTTTGTGCCGCAGTTATCGAACATGAAAGGCCAGTTTAAGGCGGATTTGGCCTTACAAGGCAGCATCGACAAACCGCTTGTTAACGGCGCCATACGTTTCAGTAATGGCTCGGTTGATATGAATGAGTTGGGGCTCAAACTTAGTGACATTAAACTCCAGGCGCTTGCATCTGCGCAACACGCCGAGCGCCTTCAGCTCAGCGGCTCGGCCAAATCGGGACAGGGATCGATTAAGCTCGATGGTTTTGCAGACTTGCAAGGAATTGCCGAATTAACACTGAACGGAACAGATTTTGAAGTCGCCAAATTACCCGAAGCGCAAATAGCTGTTTCACCGGATTTAAAAGTGGTATTTGCTGACAGCCAAGGGAAAGTAACCGGACAACTAAAGATTCCCAAAGCCATCTTTGAACTTAAGGAACTCCCGGAAAATGCCGTCAAAGTCAGTCCTGATGAAGTCATTCTTGGCGAAGAGAAGGCTAAACAGGCCGCAGCTACAGCCATCAATGTCGATGCGAATATCGACGTTGAACTGGGTAAACAGGTCAGCTTTTCAGGGCTAGGACTGGCAACCAGCCTGTCCGGCAGATTGAAGATTACCAAGACCGGAGAAAAAATGGCCATGCATGGACGTGTCGACATGGACAAGGCGCGTTATAGAAGCTATGGCCAGGATCTGACCGTACGTAAAGGCCGTTTTCTCTTTAACGGCCCGGTCGATAAGCCCTGGCTGGACGTCGAAGCCATCCGTGTTTCAAAAAGCAAAGAGGTCACCGCCATCCTCAGCTTGACCGGCCCGCTGGAGGCGCCACAAACCCGAATCTCTTCAGAACCCGCCTTGCCGGAAGCAGAAGCCTTGGCCTATTTGATTACGGGGGGCCCCTTAAACCAGGTGAGCAAATCGGAAGGCAATAGGGTTGCCAGCGCCGCATTATCTTACGGCGCAGGCCAGGTCTCCTGGATTGCCGGCAAACTGGGCGTAGATGAATTTGAAGTACAAGAAGGAAAAACGCTGCAAGACACACTGCTTGCCGCCGGTCAATATCTGACCCCGGATTTTTATGTAGGCACCAAAGTCGGCCTGTTCAATAAACAAGCCGTATTGGTACTCAAACATAAACTGACCAACACGATTAATCTCGAAACGGAGGCTGGCACTTCACAACGGGTAAAACTGAACTATGAGTTTGATACGGATTAAGGGACGCAATAAGCACAACTTAGAAGCTGGGAGTGTATTAAGATAATGGAGTTGTTATTGTGCAGACATGTAAAACTGAAGCGAGGCACTGATGGAAAACGAATTTTCTTTCGCTATAGGCCCCGTGGTGATTGGCGCATCGCTCATCACTACCTGGGCAATCATGCTGGTGATTACTGCGATAGCCTGGTTTTCAACGCGGCATCTGGAGATATTGCCGGGTTCATTGCAGACCCTAGTTGAAGGCATCGTTGCGGCCATCGATGAAGCCATAAGTGCTGTCGCGCCCGAGCATGGCCGGCAAATCCTGCCTTTTATTGCTACCTTGTGGCTGTTCCTGATTGTCGCCAATCTGGTGGGTTTAATACCGGAAATGCATTCGCCTACCGACGACCTTTCTCGTAACCTCGGCACTGGCGGTTTTGGTATTTTTCTCGGTGCACTGGTTTGGCATAAAGACTCAGGGCTTGAAAAACTATCTGCATCACTACCTGACCCCCAGCCCGATTTTGCTGCCTTTTCATATTATCAGCGAATTTACCCGCACGCTGGCGCTGGCCGTACGATTATTCGGCAACATGATGAGCCTGGAAATGGCGGCCATGCTGATTTTGCTGGTGGCCGGCTTTCTTGCCCCGATTCCGATTTTGATGTTACATATCATTGAAGCACTGGTACAAGCCTATATCTTTGGCATGCTGGCCTTGATTTATCTGGCCGGCGCCATGCAATCTCTACAACTTCACTCACAGGAAACACTATGACCGACCTATCCTTGATCGTCTTTGGCTCCAGCGTCGCCGCCATTATCGGCATCGCTCTGGGAGTCATGCTGCCTGCGCTGGCCATGGGCAAGGCCATCGGCAGCGCGCTGGAAGCCTTATCGAGGCAACCGGAATCGGAACGTTCAGTCATGCGCACCTTGTTTATCGGCCTGGCCATGATTGAATCACTGGCCATTTATTGCCTGGTCATTATTTTGATTGTGCTGTTTCGGAATCCTTTGCTTGAATACATTGTTAAATGATTAATGGCGGACAATAAAATAAAAAATCACCACGAAGGCACGAAGGACACGAAGATATGGAATTTGATAACTTATCAAGGCAAGTCATTGGTTGTGCAATTGAAGTCCATAAATTTTTGGGAGCTGGATTGTTGGAATCCACTTACGAAAAGTGTTTAGCCCATGAACTTCATCTAGCCGGGCTTTCATATGAGATACAAAAACTATTGCCTGTTAACTATAAGGGCGTTGTGCTGGATTGTGGATATCGGCTTGATCTTATTGTAGAAAATAAACTGATTGTTGAATTAAAGAGTGTCGAGAAATTACAAAAGATTCATGAAGCACAAATACTCACCTACATGAAATTGACAGGCTTAAGCATAGGATTGCTGATTAACTTTAATGAGATTATATTGAAAAACGGCATTAAACGTTTTGTTCTCTAAAACTTCGATAGGGATTCACCACGTACAGCACAAAGAAATGGAATTTGACAATTTGTTCTTTAAAACTTCGTGCACTTCGTATCTTCGTGGTGAATAAAAATCTTTTTATCGAATACCTAATCCGCCAATAAATCAATAAAGCACCCATGGAATTCAACCTATCCACCTTTGTTCTTGAAATCATCAATTTCCTGATTCTTGTCTGGATTTTGCAGCGGCTTTTTTACAAACCGTTGCTGGAAATGATTGCCAAGCGTAAACAAGCCATTGATCAATCACTGGCAGATGCAAAAACCATGCAGCAGCAGGCGGAAGAACAACGCAGCCTCTATGAAAACCGGCAAAAGCTCTGGGAGCAAGAAAAACAGGCCGCTCTCGTCGGCTTGCGCCAGCAACTCGAAACCGAAAGAAGAACACAGATGGAGCATCTGAATGCCGATCTTGAACAGGAACGGCAAAAAGCAAAAGTGACGCTGTCCCGGCAGCAGCAGGAACTCCAGCAACAAGCCGAAAAACAGGCCTTACAAAATGGCGCCCGTTTTGCCGGCATGATACTGCAACAGTCTGCAAGCCCTGAACTGGAGGCGCGGCTATGTACCCTGCTGATAGAACATTTGACGTCTCTGCCGGAAGCCTGCAGGCTGTGTTTGCAAATGCTGGATAGTAAAAAATCGGTACCCATCAAAATAACCAGCGCCTATCCATTACCCCTTGAACTACGCCAGCAACTGGAACAAAAGCTGGACGCGTTAATCACCAGTCATCTCAATTTTCAATATCAGCAGGGCTCAGAGCTGATCGCCGGGCTGCGCATCGATATCGGCGCCTGGGTGTTAAACGTCAACCTGCAGCATGAACTGATTGGTTTTGCCGAGATCGCCAATGAGCAGGAATGAAATCAAAACAGATGCCGCCATCGTTCCAACCCCGCAGACTGAGGACGGGAACGCTACTATGAATTTCAACAGTTTGCTGGACAAACAGGCAGCCTGGCTAGCCAGCTATCGTCCCGGGCTGAGTGTTATAGAACAAGGCACCGTGGTTGCTGTCGGTGACGGTATCAGCTGGATCAAGGGCCTGCCATCGGCAGCTATTGAAGACATTCTGATTTTCGCCGATGGCAGCCGGGGCATGGTCTTTGACCTTAACCGCGACCGGATCGGCGCCATTTTATTGTATGAAACCGAAGCACTGACGGCGGGCACAACGGTTCATCTTTCCCGACATTCGTTGAGTATCCCAGCCGGGAACGACTTTTTAGGGCGTATTATCGACCCCTTGGGCACGCCGCTGGATGGTCTGCCTCCTCCCGATAATACCGGGCGGGAAAATATGGAAAAAGCCTCACCCGCCATTATCGCCCGTGATTTTGTCGATAAACCGCTATACACCGGCATTAAAATTATCGACACCTTGATTCCCATAGGCAAAGGCCAGCGGCAATTAATAGTGGGCGATGAAGGTCTCGGCAGAACTTCAATCGCCATCGACACCGTCATTAATCAAAAAGATAAAAATGTGCTGTGCATCTATGTGCTGATCGGCCAGAAACGCTCTGCAGTCGTCAGTACCATCGAAACCCTGAAGAATCATGGCGCGCTGGACTATACCGTGTGCGTGGTCGCCGAAGCTACCGCCCTGCCCGGCTTGCAATATATCGCCCCGTTTGCCGGTTGTGCGCTTGCTGAATACTGGATGGCACAGGGCCGGGATACCCTGATTATTTACGATGACCTGTCTACCCATGCCAGAACTTACCGGGAACTGTCCTTGTTACTGCGCAGGCCGCCCGGACGTGAAGCCTATCCCGGCGATATATTTTTTGTTCATTCCCGTCTGCTGGAACGGTCAACGAGTTTGAATGCTGAACACGGCGGCGGCAGCATGACCGCGCTACCGATAGTCGAAACTCAACAGGGTGAAATTGCCGCTTACATTCCTACCAATCTGATCTCAATCACCGATGGGCAGATTTATCTGGACAAGGATCTGTTTGTATCCGGCTTTCGTCCTGCCATCGACATCACCAAATCAGTCTCGCGCATAGGCGGCAAGGCTCAGCATCCCCGCATCAGCAATAAATCAGGACAAATCAAACTGGATTACCTGCAATTTCTGGAACTGGAGGCCTTCACCCGTTTTGGTCAGCGGCTGGAAGCCTCGATGGAGGCGCGAATCAAGCGTGGGCGGCTGTTACGGGAAATACTGAAACAGGACCGGCTGGTTCCACTCAGCAGTCTGTTTCAGCTGGCCTGGCTGACTGCGTTTACTACAGGCTTTTTTAATACGATAGAACCCAAGGAAATTGGGGGGGTTCTCGAGCGTATCGAACAGGGCATTAAAACAACACCACTGACACTGGACAGCAGTGATGAACAATGGCAATCAGCCATCAAAGGCTGGCTTGACATCTCATGAGCCAAAGCCGTGAACTGCAACTACATATCAGCCAACTGGACGAGATACGCAGCATTTTAAATTCAATGAAGAATCTGGCGCGGATTGAAATTCATAAACTGGCGCGATTTCAAACCATGCAGGTGCAAGCGGTGGCCAGTATTGAACAGGCGGCCCTGGATTTCCTGAATTTTTACCCCATACCTGCTGGCGATGACAGAGCCAGCCATTACTGTATTTTAGTAGGTGCCGAACGAGGATTTTGCGGCAATTTTAATGAAAGTCTGATCAATGCCATTTCAGCACAAACGTATGCTGGCATCATTGCCGTCGGCAGCCGTCTGGGTAATAGACTGGCAGATAATATGCCCAAAGTCATCAGCGCCATGTCAGGCGCCAATGTCGCTGAAGAAGTGCCTGCCGTCATTCATCGGCTGCTTGATGCCTTCAGCACATTGCCGGATGGTGGGTCGACAACAGCCGCCCCCGCCTTACAATTGACTATTGTTTACCATGATGCCGTAGCCAATCAAATCACCCATCGACAGATACTTCCCCCCTTTCCGCTGCAAACGATGGCAAAGCCTCATGCTGGCAATCCGCCGGTACTTAATCTGGAGCCAGCCGTTTTTTTTGCTGACTTGACCGAGCACTACCTGTTCGCAGTGCTGTATGAAATCTTTTACATCTCGCTGATGGCCGAGAATCATCAACGCCTGCAGCATCTGGAAGGTGCGGTAAAACATCTGGATGATGAAACCGTAAAACTGCGGAGAAAATCCCAGATCTATCGTCAGGAAGAAATTACCGAGGAAATTGAGGTTATTTTGTTAAATACACAAAGCAACCCCGGAGAAATATGACAAGCCAAACCCAGTCCTGATCATTGCAGGCACTCAAAATGAAAGTGATATGCCCAAAACTTCACGGCAAATAAACACGCCAGCTCATGCCGCCCAACGTGGCGCTGCTGCCGCCCTCCAGCTTGCCGCCCAACAAGCCTGTTAATTCATTAACGACCGCCATGCCGATGCCATGGCCATGAATATTTTCATCGGCACGCACCCCTCTTTTCAGAATCTCTTTCAGCTTGCCGGCAGGAATGCCGGGGCCGTCATCTTCTATCTGTAGCAGCAAGGAAAAATTGCCGCTGACTTTACGGTCGTTGAGCACAACGCTGACTTTAATGTTGTGCTGACACCATTTGCAGGCGTTATCCATTAAATTACCGGCTATTTCGTACAAGTCACCTTCTTCGCAATAAATCTGGCTGGATTCTGGCACGCTGATAGCGAAATGGATGTGCTTATCGATATACACCTTGGCCAGAGATGCGGTGATTTTGTTGATAACGCCGGAGACATCGACTGATTTGGTGATTTTTTGCTCGCCCTTGGCGGCCGCGCGTTGCAATTGATAGTCGACAATCTCGTTCATGCGGGAAATTTGTTCCTGCACGGTATCTTTATTGGCACTGAAAGATTCGACACAGCCGCGCAAAATAGCCAGCGGCGTTTTTAAGCTGTGCGCAAGATCAGCCAAGGTGTTGCGGTAGCGTTCAAGATGCGCGCGCTCACTGCTGATCAGGGCATTGAGATTGCCGGCCAGACCTTCCAGCTCAGTTGGATAACGCCCATCCAGCCGGGTTTTTGTGCCTTTTTCTATCGACTCAAGATCTTTTACAATGATGCGCAAGGGTTTTAAACTCCAGCGCAACACTGCAAATTGAATGAAGACCAATACCAGGCCTAGCGCCAGCAGCCAGAATCTCAAGGTGGCTTTAAAACGTTCGACCTGACTGCTGACAAACTCCGCATCTTCGGTCACCGTAAAGATGTATTCACGCTCGACACGGGCCCGGCTCTCCCAAATGACATCATAATGCAGCGCGTAATGGCCTTTTTCATCCAACAAGAAGGCCGAATTACCCGCGCTTAATTCCGGCAGCGCAGGCGGATCCAGGCCTATCGCCGAAGGCGAGCGCCAAACCAGCATCGGCTTTTTTTTTCTTATTTGCTGAATAAATCCGTAAAGACCGGAGCCCGGATTGGTAAATCGGGGCTCCGGCAAACTGGCGGGCATAGTCAATTCACCGGAACTTTTCAGATCGGCGGCCGATAACAGCGAATAAACCTGCACCTGGAGCTTTTCCTGCAAGGCCTGCTCGGCACTTTCACGAAAACTTTGTTCGAGCACCACCGCAACCAGCGCGAAGAATGCCGCCAGCACCAGGGCAGCCGCAACCAGCAGGCGAAAACTTAACGATCTTATTTGCACTTGAGGCCTTTAATCACTGCCATTCAGTTAAGCGATGATGGGCTTTGCAAAACCTGATCAGGAGGGGTTGACAGGAACCCGGTAGCCGCGCCCGCGCAGCGTTTCGATGGGTTTTAAGGTGCCATCGGGATCGAGTTTCTTTCTGAGGCGGCCAATAAAAACCTCAATGACATTACTGTCACGATCAAAGTCTTCATCATAAATATGTGCGGTCAACACCGATTTTGAGATGACCTCGCCCTTACGGAACATTAAATATTCCAGCACTTTGTATTCGTAAGCCGTAAGTTCCTGCTTTACGCCGGCTACCGAGACTTCCTGAGCAACCGTATCCAGTTCAATATTGCCGAAGGTCAATACCGGATGCGCCTGGCCGGCAGAGCGCCGGATCAGGGCATTAATCCGGGCCTGCAATTCTTCATAATGGAAAGGTTTGACCAAATAATCATCGGCGCCGGCTTCCAGTCCTTCGACTTTTTCCTGCCAGCGGCTTCTGGCCGTTAAAATCAGGATGGGAACCTTGATATTGTTTTTACGCAAACGCTTGATGAGCTCGATACCTGAGAAATCCGGCAGGCCAATATCAATCACGGCAGCATCTATCGGATATTCCTGGCCCATATACAAGCCATCGGTGGCGTTATGGGCCGTATCTACCGCATAGCCTTTATCCGAGAAAAAATGCTGGATTTGCTGGCAGAGTGTTGCTTCGTCTTCAACAACTAAAATACGCATGGGTTTTTACCTGATGTTAACCAATGATTTCGCCGGTCTCGGCATCAATCAAGTAATGCTGAATACGGCCATCCGGTGTCAGCACTTTAATGACATGCACCTCTCTACCGTCGATGATTTCCGTCTGGGCGCCGAGCACTCTTTTATTACTGCCACTGATAACTTTCTTGGCGGCCTCATCCAGACTGAGACGCGCCAGCCATACGTCGCTATCCGCATAGACCGTATGGGAACACAAAGAAATCAGCGCCATTAATTTAATCAGGTTTCTCATCGGCATCCAGAGCTTAAGTTATTGTCTTTTTGAGGATTCTTAAAATACACCCGTCTTGGGGCTTCTAAATCAACAAATCCGTTGAACAGGGGGTATTCTTGAACAAACATTCTGAATCCAGACTGAACCCATTACCGTAATGACAAGCCTTGAACAGCACTGCCAATTGCCTGCCCGAAACTCGCCCCCAGTTTGCCTGCTATTCTATCGAGGAAGCGTTCCTCCTGGGTAAAGTCAACCAGTTCCTCGGCGCCAATAATTTCCCTGGCCACATAATCGTCATTGCCAAAACCATCGGCAATTCCCAATTTAACCCCTTCTTCACCGGTCCAGACCAGACCTGAAAACATCTCCGGCGTTTCTTTAAGCCTGTCACCCCGTCCGGCTCTTACGGCACCGATAAATTGCTGATGCACCTGATCCAGAAGGGTTTGCATGTAACGGGTTTCGTCTTCTTTAGGCGGGGAAAACGGATCGAGCATGGCCTTATGCGCACCAGCAGTCAGCAATCGCCGTTCGACACCGAGCTTTTCCATGGAATCGACAAAACCAAAACCATCCATCAGCACGCCGATGGAGCCGACAAGGCTGGCCTGATTGACAAAAATCTGGTCGCTGGCCGAAGCAATGTAGTAACAACCGGAGGCGCATATATCGCTAACCACGGTATGGATGGGCAAATCAGGATGGTCTTTTTTAATTTTTTTAATCTCCTCATAGACATAAGAAGACTGCACGGGGCTGCCGCCCGGTGAATTGGCATGAAGAATTATGCCTTTAGTATTTTTGTCTTTAACCGCATTGCGCAGGCTTTCGATAATATTTTCGGCCGTCGCGTCTTTATTTTCTGCAATCAGACCCACCACCTCGACTACGGCGGTATGCCCCTTGCTGTCAACGCCCATATCTTTCTTTAGCTTCGGATACATGGCCGCGCCAAACAGGGCAATCAAGTATATAAACAGTAAGGATTTGAAAAACACCCCCCAGCGTCTCGCCCGGGTTTGCTCGGTTACCGCAGCTAAAACCAGTTTTTCAATAACGTCGCGCTCCCAGCCGGGCTTGTTGTCTTTTTCTTGCGGATTTTCCATCACTTTTTAACCTCCAATTATGTCAAGTAATTCCGTTGGCCGGCGCAAACACCGCAACGGATTGTATTGTTGTAACAATTCTTCAGAATGCGCGCCACATGTGACCGCGATTGAAGGAATTTGTGCATTCAGCGCCATTTGCAGATCGTGTATGAAATCGTTCAGGGTGCCGTCCCAGTCGAAGATGATTACCTCAAACCTGTTCTTCATGCTCCAACAAATCGGCCAATTGCGCGGGCAAGGGAGCTGCTATTTTCAGCAAGGCACCGGTGACCGGATGCATAAACTGTAATTTTTCGGCATGTAAAAACAAGCGCTTATAGCCCCTGGCTTTAAAGGCTTTATTGACATCGTCCAGACCATAACGTTCATCACCGACAATAGGGTGCCCGAGCCAGGCGGCATGAACCCGAATTTGGTGGGTCCGGCCGGTTGTTGGCGAGGCTTCAACCAGCGTGGCATCGCGAAATAATTGCAAACGTTTGAATACGGTTTCAGCCGCTTTACCGGACTGGCTGACAACCACCATCCGCTCGCCGCCCTTACTGACATTTTTTTGCAAAGGGGCCGTAACTACCTGCCTGGTTTTAGCCCATTGCCCTGCCAACAAGGCGACATAGGTTTTTTGCACCTGATCATCGCGAAAAAGCGCGTGCAGGCTGCGCAGGGCACTGCGTTTTTTGGCTATCAGCAAACAACCGGAGGTATCTCTGTCGAGCCGATGCACCAGCTCCAGAAAATGCGCTTCCGGCCGGACTTGCCGGAAACCTTCGATAATACCGGAATTGACGCCGCTGCCGCCATGAACCGGAAAACCGGCGGGTTTGTTTAAAACTAAAAAAGCTTCATCTTCAAACAAAATATTGTGTTGCAAGGCCTCTTTCAAGTTCGTCGCCACAAAGCTTTCCTCAGCCCTTTCGGCTATCCTGACCGGCGGAATCCTGATGACATCCCCCGCTACCAGGCGGTATTTAGCGTCTACGCGGCCCTTATTGACTCTTACTTCGCCTTTACGGACAATCCGGTAAATGCGGCTTTTGGGCACGCCCTTCAGACGGGTAATTAAAAAATTGTCCAGGCGTTGATCGCTGTTTTCTTCAGTGATTTCGACCAACTGGACTTTGGCTGCTAAGCTTTGTTCTTCTCTACTCATGGGGTAAATAATACCAGCATCTCGCTATGATTGATTCTTAAAATTGCTGTACAGCAATAAGGTTGCTATATTAAGCAAGTTTTTATATAAAAAACATACTTTTGCTCGTCGTGCCTCCATAAAGGAACGCTGGGCAACCCCATGAAGAACAATCAGCCGCAAAACCAGGCTGAGTCTTCAAAGAAGATTTTCGGGTTAATCGTTCGACCCTAGACGCACGATTTATAACTCCTGTTTAAGACAGAATTTACCAGCAAGACTGAAAAAGAATATTAGTACCTGCTCGCGCCATCCTGGTCTTCATGTTAGAAGTCCAGAATATCAGTACAGCGTGCAGACAGCAGAGAATTAGACCGTGAGTAAAAAACCAGGCCTGACCTTGTTCAGGCATATAAATCACTCTAGTTTGACCTTGGCCACATACTTAACATGACTCAAAAACCAGTCTGATCAGTAAAATCTGATAATGGAGCAGGAAACCACAAGGATAACTGAATGAAAAGAATGCTTATCAACGCTACCCAGGCAGAAGAACTGCGTGTCGCCTTGGTAGATGGTCAAAAACTTTATGATTTTGATATCGAAGTCCCTTCAAAGGAACAAAAAAAGTCCAACATCTACAAAGGTATCATCACCCGCGTAGAGCCCAGCCTGGAAGCGGCATTTATCAATTATGGCGCGGAAAAACACGGCTTTTTACCTTTTAAAGAGATTTCTCCCGTCTACCGACAACCTCAGGACGGTGCCGACACAGAAGGACGCCGACCCGCCATCAAAGACCTGATCAAAGAGGGCCAGGAAATTCTGGTACAAATTGAAAAGGAGGAACGCGGCAACAAAGGCGCCGCCTTGACCACTTATATCAGCCTGGCCGGCACCTATCTGGTGTTAATGCCTAACAACCCCAAGGCCGGCGGCATTTCACGGCGCATCGAAGGCGAAACCCGCAGTGAATTGCGCGATGTGATGGCCGCCCTTGAAATTCCTGACAGCATGGGGCTTATCGTTCGCACCGCCGGCTGCGGAAAAAATGTCGAAGAACTGCAGTGGGATTTAAACTACCTGCTGCAACTCTGGGAAGCCATAGAGCGCTCTTCCAGCGAACAAGCGGCGCCATTTCTGGTCTTTCAGGAAAGCAATGTCATTATCAGAGCCCTGCGCGATCACCTGCGCGGCAATATCGATGAAATCCTGATCGATAATGAAGATTCGTTCAACCTGGTGCAAAAATTCCTGAAACAGGTCATGCCGCACTTTTTGCCCAAAGCAAAACTGTATCAGGACGCAGTGCCCCTGTTTAGCCGTTATCAGATTGAATCTCAAATCGAAATGGCTTACGGCCGCGAAGTACAGCTTCCTTCAGGCGGATCGCTGGTTATCGATCATACCGAAGCCTTGACTTCAATCGACATCAACTCGGCGCGCGCGACCAAAGGCAGTGATATTGAAGAAACCGCACTCAACACCAACCTGGAAGCGGCCGATGAAATCGCCCGCCAGCTCAGATTGCGCGACTTAGGCGGTCTGTTTGTGATCGACTTCATCGACATGATGTCCAATAAGAATCAGCGCGCGGTTGAAACCCAGCTGAAAGACGCCCTTAAAATCGATCGCGCCCGCATACAAACCAGCCGGATATCCCGCTTTGGCTTGCTGGAAATGTCGCGGCAACGCATGCGCCCGTCTCTGGGCGATTCTACACAGCTGCCCTGCCCGCGCTGCAAAGGCCAGGGCACTATTCGCAATGTCGAATCGGTTGCGCTTTCGGTGCTGCGGATTATTGAAGAAGAGGCCATGAAAAAGGGCACGGAAAAAGTCATCGCCCATCTACCGATTGAGTGCGCCACTTTTCTGTTGAATGAAAAACGCCACGCCATTGAACAAATTGAAGCGCGTCTGAAAGTCGGCATCGTCATCCTGCCCAGCAAACATCTGGACACCCCGGCCTATGACATTGAACGCATCAAGGAAAAGGATACCGTTGAAGAAAAACCCAGCTATTTGCAGATTAAAGAAGAAGATATCCCGGTTCCCGAGTTCGCTCAACAAGTCAAACAGCCTTTTGAAAAACCGGCGATTAAGGAGTTCCTGCCGGATTCACCGGCGCCGGTTCAAAACAAAAATGTTTCGGATAGCCTGATTAAACGCTTCTGGCAAAAACTGATAGGCCCGGCTGCCAAGACTGAAGCTAAAGCTACGACTCCAGCACCAAGCGCTGAAAAAAGCAAGCCGGCGGCTAACGAAAATCAGGCCGGCAGAAATCGCGATAAACGCCGTGATCAACCCAGAAGCCAAGGCCCTCGCCCAGAGCGAAGCCCACGCGGTCCCGGTAGAAACGTAAAACGTAATCTTCCTCCTGCCAACCTGCCTGCCGCCAAAAACGAGCCGGCCAGCGAGACCGAAGCTCCCGTGAATGCCCCTGAAAATGCCGCGCCTTCCGCCGGCGAGCAGCAAAAGCCGTCAAACGTCAGAAGCAGACGGGGCCCGAATCGCAGAAGACCGCGTAATCCCAGCTATAAAAGACCCGATGCCAACGGCGACAACGGCAGCACAGGCGAAAACCCAGCGAGTGAAGCCAGAACCGAACCCAGGGGTGAACAGGCACGGTCTTACGCCAGCGATTTTTCCGAAAGGACGGCAAGCGTTGAGCGCCCAGAGTCTCAAACCCAGGCGCCTGCCCCAGCCCAGCCGGTTTCAGAACCCGCGCCGAGAGCCGTTGAAACCACGAAACCAGAGGCCAATAACGAATCCTGATGCTGTTCATCACGGCTCATAATTCGGTCTCTTAGCCTACACCACCCGGTCATCTCTGGCAGCCTCTTCTGACAGAGATGACCGCACCACCCAAAGCAGCGCTGATGTATTCAGCGCACCTAAAAAGCGAAACAACACGCGGCCGATTTAGCTATAATCGTCGGCTTTACATTACCGAAACAAGCTGACTCAGGCAGGCCTTATGACATCAAAAGATCAAATTGCAGCAAAAGTGCAGACCTACTTTGAAAACCAAGTTGCTGCTTTAAAATCCAGCGAGCAGTATCTAAAACTACTGGCCCTGCCGCCGTTAAAGCGCTGGGCAACAGTGGCCGGGCTCTTTCTCCTCTCGCAGCTGGTCGTCTTTGGCCTGCTCTATCTTATTTTCGGCAAAGTGGTGGTCATCGGCTTCTTTGCCAGTATCCTGGCCGGCCTGGCCACAGGCGTTGGCGCATTACCGGCCCTGTTTTTTACCAAGATTTCGAAAAACCTGTTCAACAGCATGCTCGGTGCTGCGGCCGGCGTCATGCTGGCGGCAACGGCTTTCTCCTTGCTGGTTCCAGGCATGACTTACGGCAATCTGGTCTGGCCCGGCAACGGCATTTATGTCGTATCCCTGGGCATGCTGGTCGGCGCCTTGTTCCTGCATTATGCGGATCGCCAGCTGCCTCATGTGCATTTTGATTCCATCTCGGACACCCATCTGGATTCACTTAAAAAAGTCTGGCTGTTCATCATTGCCATCACCATCCACAATTTTCCTGAAGGCATGTCGGTCGGGGTCAGCTTCGGTTCCGGAGAAATGAAAAACGGCGTTGTACTGGCCATCGCTATTGCCTTGCAAAACCTGCCTGAAGGCCTGGCGGTAGCCCTGCCCTTAGTCGGCCTGGGTTACAACAAATGGCGGGCCGTCGCCATTGCTACGCTCACCGGCCTGGTTGAGCCGGTCGGCGGTCTGTTGGGCATTACTATGGTCACCCTGTTTGAACCCATCCTGCCGATTGCCATGGGTTTTGCCGCCGGCGCCATGCTGTTTGTGATCAGTGAGGAAATCATTCCCGAAACACATTCCGATGGCCGTTCGCGCTACGCCACCTTTGCCTTAATGATCGGCTTCATCATCATGATGGTGTTGGACAACATGCTGGGCTAGCCGCTTGGTGCGCAGTGCGCACCTTACGCAACATTCATCGAGCCTGACGCAATCACCGATCACGGCAGCTCACCGGTTATGCAACATGAGCAAGGGATTGCCCGCCGCTCGCCCTTTATGTCATTTACAGAGACAAAATGGACACTGTTCAAAATCTTTTTAACGGTTATTTGCAAAACTTCTTGGCATTACTTAGCTCCGGCAACCTGCCTGGGCTGTCAGCCACAGCCGCCACCAGCTTTGCCCTGATTGCCGCCGCGGAAATTGGTGATAAAAGCCAGCTGGTATGCATGTCTTTAGCCTCCCGGCATCGGGCCATGCCCGTACTGCTGGGCGCCATCGCCGCTTTTGCCTTTCTAAATTCCCTGGCCGTCATTTTCGGTGTCGCCATTGCCAGTTGGCTGCCGGAATATATCGTCGCGGCAACCGTGGCATTTTTGTTCGCCGCCTTTGGTATCCATGCCCTGCGCGTCGATAAAGACGATGACGACGAGGAAGTGCAGGAAAAAAGCGGGCACGGCATTTTCTTCACCACTTTTTTATTGATTACCGTCGCTGAATTCGGCGACAAAACCCAACTGGCCGTCGTCGCCTTAAGCAGCACAGCCGTGCCACTCGCCGTCTGGTTGGGATCGACGCTTGCGCTGGCAAGCACTTCGGCAATGGGCATCCTCGCCGGACGCACCATTTTGCAAAAAATTCCGCTGGTGGTGCTGCACAAAATCAGCGGCGTCATCTTCCTGATCCTGGCCGGTTTTGCAGCTTACAGGGCTTATATCAGTTACACTGGCTAGTCTTCGTTACCAAACAACTGACCAACCCAGGAAACGGACGTAAATTTTTGCCAATTCCTCTAACCTGTCAGTAACTTGGATTGGCTACATATTTGTTTGCCCGCATTAAGCCAGTCCAAATATTTTGCTACACCCTGTTTTACTGTCAGAAACTGCTTGTCATATCCGGCTTGTCTTAGACCAGATAGATCGGCTTGGGTATAACTCTGATAGACCCCCTTTAAGCGATCCGGAAAAGGGATATATTCGATTGCTCCTTGTCCATGCCATTCGATCACCGCCTGCGCTACTGAATTAAAACTCTGCGCGAAACCGGTGCCCACGTTGAAAATCCCCCGTTGTTCAGGGTGCTCTAAAAACCATAGATTCACATCGACAACGTCATCCACATGGACAAAATCCCGTTTTTGCTCACCATTGGCATAGCCATCGCAACCTTCAAACAATTGCGCCCTTTTTTGCTCAATAATCTGCTGATTGAAATGAAATGCAGTACTGCTCATGCTGCCTTTATGCTGCTCCCTGGGGCCGTACACGTTAAAATAGCGAAAACCAGCAATGGGTATTTCTGTTTTTGGTAGCAGCCTGCGCACGTATTGATCGAACTGGAACTTTGAGTAGGCATACATATTGATTGGATATTCGCACTGACGCTCCACACTAAAACCATGCTTGCCATTTCCGTACACCGATGCGGATGATGCGTAGATAAAAGCAGTATTTTGGGAACAGCACCAGTGCAACAAGCGCTTTGAATAATCATAATTATTCTCCATGACGTAGCGCCCATCCCATTCGGTAGTCGCGGAACAGGCCCCCTGATGAAAAACCGCACGGATTTTATTCAAAAATCCGGGCGACTGAAGCTTTTCGATAAATTCAGCTTTGTCCATGTAATCGGCGATATTTAAATCGGCAATATTATGCATTTTTCGACCATTAAGCAGATGGTCGACCAGCAAAATATCCGCCTCCCCTCGCCGGTTTAAAGCACTAATCAGATTGCTGCCGATGAAGCCGGCGCCGCCAGTGACGATTATCATCCCTCATTCCTCGCTTTGTTTATCATTGCCGTTGTTGACTGCCCGTCTACAAACTGCAAAATCTTGACTTCACCACCTGCCTTGATAACACAGCCGCCACCGGCAACCTGTTCAGGGCTGTAATCACCTCCTTTTACCAAAACATCCGGCAACAGCTGGCAATACAGACGCTCGGGAGTTTCCTCTTCAAAAGGAACAACCCAATCGACACAGGCCAACGCCGCCAGAACAATCATGCGTTGCTGCAAGCCATTGATCGGACGAGATTCGCCTTTGAGTTTTTTAACGGAAGCATCCGAATTTACCGCAACAATCAGGCGATCCCCCAAAGCTTTGGCCTGCTCCAGGTAGGTAACATGGCCCGCATGGAGTAAATCGAAACAACCATTAGTCATGACGATGCGTTCGTTGTGCGCTTTAGCACTGGCGATAAGCTTAACCAGCTCCTCTTCGGAAACGATTCCGTATTGCGACTCTCTATCCCCGTGCATGGCACGCGTCAGCTCCTGCAGAGAAACTGTTGATGTCCCGAGTTTTCCGACTACAATTCCGCTCGCCAGCACACTCAAATACATCGCCTCGCGCAATGGCAAACCGATCGCCACACCCAGCGCCATCACCGCAATGACAGTATCCCCGGCACCAGTCACATCAAACACATCCTTGGCCTGGGCAGGCATGGAATGTTCCTGCGCCTGACCAATCAACGTCATACCAGCCTCACCTCGCGTCAATAGCAGCGTCTCAACACGGCATTGTCTTAAAAGTTCTCGACCTTTTTGCAGCAGCGCTTGCTCACCGGTACACGCCCCACCCACCACGGCGCTGAACTCGGACAAGTTTGGCGTGATAATATCAGCCCCCGCATAACGCCGATAATCGCTTCCTTTCGGATCTACCAGCACTTTTAGTCCCGCCTGTTTGGCTAAAACAATGCAATTAGCCACTTCAGCAAGAGTCCCTTTATCGTAATCGGAGAAAACGATCACGTCATTTTTCGGCAGATGCGCTTGCAATCGACGAACCAGTTCATCGCGGTCAAAATCTAGAGGCGCATCTTCGAAGTCCAGCCGGATTAATTGTTGATGCTGAGCCATAATACGCAATTTACAGATACTTCGGGCTAATTTTGTAACGACAAAGTCACAAACCACGCCCTCGGCTTCTAATAATTGCCTCAACGCCACCCCCTCGGCATCATCGCCGACCACGGCAAGTAAGGTCACTTTGCCGCCTAACTTGGCGATGTTAAGCGCCACATTACCGGCGCCGCCGATACGTTCTTCGCTGTTTTTAACCTTTACCACCGGCACCGGCGCTTCCGGGGAAATACGCGCAGCCAGCCCCGACCAGTAGCGATCAAGCATGACATCGCCCAAAACAATGATGCGGGCCGCGCCAAACTCAGGTGTAGCTGCTATCACTTAACGCCTCCTCAATGGCACCGCACCACCAATGGCCGATCAATATATGCGCTTCCTGGATTCTTGCCGTCACGTTAGCGGGCACTATCACCGGAATCGTTGCCAATTGACTGAGCTCACCGCCCCCACATCCCGACAGGGCAATAACGGCCATGCCTTTTCGCTTGGCCGCTTCAACTGCCTTGATGATGTTTGGGCTTTTACCCGATGTCGAAATTGCTATCAGGCAATCTTTTTCGCTGCCTATCGCTTCGACCTGTCTTGCAAAGACTGTCTCAAAACCAATGTCGTTGGCATGCGCGGTCAAAATCGAAGTATCCGTGGTCAGCGCGATAGCGGCCAGCGCTTGGCGTTTCTTTTCATATCTGACGACAAATTCTGCAGCAAGATGCTGGCAATCAGCGGCGCTACCACCATTGCCGCATAACAATAGTTTTCCGCCGCTGCTAAAAATCTTAACCAGCAAATCACCCGCGGCTTCAATGACATCAGCACATTCGCTCAACCGCCCCATTATTGCCTGATGCTCTTCAAGCTCGGAAATAAATGTCTTCAAAATAACGCCCCTCACAAATTAAGGCTAAATAATCACAGCGACAAGAATCACTTATTTTTTCCAGGATGTTCGATGAATTGCATTTGATGCAATCGGGCATAGGCCCCGTTCTTTTGGATCAGCTCTTGATGCGATCCTCTTTCGACAATACGCCCGCGCTCCATCACCAATATAGTATCCGCATTTTCAATAGTTGATAACCGATGGGCGATCACCAGCGTCGTCCGGTTGCGCATCACTTTATGCAGCGCCGCCTGTATATAGCGTTCGGATTCGGTATCCAGGGCCGACGTGGCTTCGTCCAGTATCAATATGGGCGCATCTTTTAGCAATGCCCTTGCCAGCGCAAGACGTTGCCGCTGACCTCCGGATAATTTAACACCGTTCTCGCCTATTTCGGTATCGAGAGCTAGCTCAAGCTTGCTTATAAACTCCATTGCATAAGCATCGGTGGCTGCGGCTTCGATTTGCTCCCGGCTTGCGCCAGCCAAGGCGCCGTAAGCAATATTATTAGCTATCGTATCATTGAATAGTGTCACCTGCTGATTCACTAATGCCAATTGTTTTCTTAAATTGGCCAATTGAAAAGTATTGATTTCGAAGCCATCAAGCAAAATTTCACCTGTTTCGTGCGGGTAAAACCGTGAAACCAAGTTGGCCAAGGTGCTTTTGCCACCGCCAGAGGGCCCTACCAAGGCTATAGTTTGTCCGGGCTCAACCTTAAAATTAATATCGATAAGTGCCGGTTCATTTGCACCCGCATATTGAAACGACAGATTTTTAAATTCCAGGGCTCCCTTGCATTTTTCGGCCTGATAAGTGCCTTCATCTGACTCACCTGGCTCATCCAGAATATCAAATAAGGATTCGGCCGCCACAATGCCTTTCTGAATATCTCCATTTGCATCACTTAATTGCCTGATGGGCCTAGGCAATAAAAATGCCGCCGTCAAATATCCCACAAATTCGCCGACACTGGATTGCTTCATAAAAAACAGCGCCATATACATTAAACATGATAATGCTATGGCTATGATAAGCTGCATGATCGGGTTATGTATCGCTAACGTTGTAGCGAGTTTTAAGTTTTGCCTCCGATTAAATAAACTGCTTTCCAGAAATCGTCTGCGCTCATAATCCTCCCCACCATAGCTGCGCACCACCCGATGGCCACCCACCAACTCTGAAGTAATATGGGTCATATCGCCAATTGATGATTGTATTTTCTTGCTTAACATTCGGAGGCGTTTGCTGACATAATTTACAAGTAACACAATTATCGGTGTGATACCGACAAAAACCATGGATAACGTCCAGTTCGAATAAAACAAATAAGCCAGCAATCCTATCGCTGTAAATCCTTCCCGCACAAAAGTACGTAATGCATCAGTCGTTGCTTTGGTCACCTCCCCGACATTATTCGTTATCCTTGAAATCATGTAGCCGCTATTATTCGCATCAAAATAAGCCGTTGGTAATCGGGTATACTGATCAAAAATCTGGCATCTCAACGCATGCACGACATTTGTCGACACTTTTGCCAGAAAATAATTACCAATATAAGCGCCAAAGCCTCGCACTACAATTAAGCCGCTGAACAACAACGGCAAATAATACATGCCCTCCCGTGTTTCAGTTTGCAACGTATCAATAATATGCTTGATCATTGCCGCAAATAAGGGCTGAGTAGCTGAATAAATCAAAAACCCGACAACACTAATTGCAAAAAGACCTCGATATGGTTTTACATAGCCTAATAATCGCTTGTATATCTGGGCACTGGCTTTAGGTTTTTTTTTCATAATTTATAAAGTTTTTATGGAGCCACAAACTGTGGCAATCATTTTGGTAATTTTTGAGACAGAAAGACTCTCTCATTTAGAACCAAGCACATTGATTTGCATAATAAATCTTAAAGCAGATTCAAATATGCCTGGCTAATTCCTTTTTCATCGAAACGCTTTAGAAATGCTGCTGATACGTTCACGCGTTCAGGTTGACTTGATAAGTTTTGTAAGCGGCTAATAAACTTGTTTTCGTCATTCATTGGAACCAGGCTTTCAGGAAATTCGGCGCTTAAAATTTCCGACGGCCCTGAGCGACAATCAAAACTGATTACGGGGGTTCCGCACAGCAGCGCTTCAACCAGCACGTTACCAAACCCCTCATAATCTGAGGTCAGTAACAACGCTTTTGCCTTGCGGATATAGGGATACGGATTGTTCTGAAAATTCAGCATGATGACCTTATCGGACAAAGAATACTGTTGAATGTATTGACAGATGGCTTCTTTCTGCTGAGCACTGCCTTCGCCAAGAAGCAATAACTTATCGCTCACAGCGCTTTTTGCAAACAGCCTAAGCAGACGATCGTGCCTTTTTTGCTTATTAAACCTGCCGATGTGTATAAAATAGCCCTCATAATTTTGTTGAACTGGCATTGCGGCTAAATCCCTAATTTGCTGAATAGCAAACGGATTATAAATGACCCTGGATTGAGCAGGGGTAACTGCTAAATTATTCAGCATATCCAGCTTTACGCCCTCTGACACAAAAATTAATTTTTTCCCGTCATATAGCCTTTTCAACTTAATTTTTTTGATTATTTTCTTAATACCTTTTTTTTGCGCGATATAGCCTTGATACAGATTATTATGAATACAAAAATAAATATTGTTAAATTTTAGAAATCGAGCAACTCGATCCATTTCTGGTAAGTTTGATATGACAAGATCAATCGGATTAACTTGATTTTCGCTGTCAATAAGTATTTGAAGCTCTTTAGCTGCTCGCCAATAATAAGTTAGTTTGCACAGAGCGTTGCCTTTTTGTGTATTGAGGACATGGATATCAATACCCCCGGGTAGCTGGTAGGTAATTTGCTGACGTAACAGCACTATAGATATTTTATGCCCCAGCTTTGCCAAACCTTCTGAGAGCCGGAGCACAACCTTTTCTGCTCCGCCGCCGGATAAAGAATCTATTAAAAAAACAATATGTTTGCTTGGCATATAATTACAGGCACATTAGTTGTATTCCGGTAATATCACGGCATTTTCTTTATGAAGCTTTTGGCTGGCAACAAGCATAATGGGCAGCCAAAAAAACAACCATTCGCCGTGAATACGGCCAACCAAATTGCCACCATCAAATAAATAAATGCCAATACCATTGATGGCTAATACCAATCCGGTTATGTCCCCCCCTTTCCTGGCAAGCATAAGAGCCTCCCACAAAGCAATGAACAGCAGGATAAACAATAGCACCAAGCCCACTATTCCACCGGTAAAAAAGGTTGTTAAAAATAGCGAGTGGGGGTAGCCAAAGTTGCCTGTAGCCAGATTTGTATTTGTCATCAGCCCCATACCGAATATTTCATGGCCTTTAATATTTTCAAGCACCCTTTTGTATATTTGCCAGCGTTCTGAATCGGCAGTAAGTAAACGGTCAAAAAAATCAACCTGGGTTATAGCTATCAGGATTAAAAGTGTCAGCAAGCCTATGCTACCTTTAGTTTTAACATTGCTAAACAAGGCTATAGATATAAGCGCCAATACTGTGCCAATTAAAACGCCGCGAGTCTGACTTAACAACATTATTGATAAACAAATCGCAGCGCATATTGGCCAAATATAATTCTTTTCCATTCTGAATAGTAAAAATCCAATGATTCCTGATAATGCCAAACACTGCGCAAGAACAATCAAGTTTTCCTTGGTTAAAAAAGGCTGCAAGCGTTCTGATATAGAATGCTGATTATAAAATATAAGCATTGATGCTATACCTATAATTGCCCCGCCTATACAAAAAATCTGCATAAAAAGTCTGAACTGCTTTCCGTTGCACCCTTCACAAAAAAACCGATTTATAGCAGAAAAAAAAGTCCATAAATAGGCAGCATGAAGAATGCCTTTATATAGCGGCCTAATCGGAACGCCTACGGTCCAGAAACTGCTTGACGCTGAGTAGACGATAAATACAAATATGGCAATATGTATATTGCTACACCAAGGTACCAGAAGTTTTCGCCAATGAAAAACAAGAAACGGTATGAAAACCGTTACAAAAAAAACATTGCCCTGTATTTTGTAGCTATACAGCCAATAAAATCCGGTGAGTGAGGCTATAAGCCCCCAATAAATGAATTGCTCGGATCGACCTTGAAGATCGGTACGCTGTAAGCTGCTTAAGAAAGTAACCATTTTGATGTAAAAGATAGTATTAATACGTTTTAGGCTAGATTTTTAGACCTAATTCTTAGGCATTTCCTGATTTTTTCAGATGCCCAGCATTGTTCGATTACCTAGCTAATCGAACTCAAGACACATTACTCGATTAGCCACAGCATTGAAGTATTGAATACTCACTAATCAAAGTAAAAGGCCGATTTAAAGCTTGCCGGCAAAGTCAAGTATACGTTGCGCTCGCTGCGCCCAGCGCAGCTCTTTGCTCCGGGCATAGCTCGCCAGGCTGGCCGCTTGATAAGCTTCGGCATCATCAAGCAGCCCGATAATTTTATTTGCAAATTCCGCTTCGCTTTGGCTATCACAATAACAACCCGTTTCACGCAATACTTCTCTTGTGCTCGGAAGGTCACTGGCTATTACGGGCAACCCGTGAGCCATAAAATCCAGGGCCTTTACAGGACAGGTTAAATATCGGCTGTAAAAGGTATCTTGTAATGGCACCAACCCAAGGCTCATGTCATTACCAAGATGTTGATGCAACGTTTTAGGCTCGATAAACGGTTCAAAATGCAGAACACTGGAGAGTCCTTCGCGCTCTGCTCTATTACGCAATGTTAAAACTTGCGCATCGTGTCCACCAAAACAATGCAATTCGATATTTGCTGACTTTAAATGGCTTGCCAATTGAAAAATGAGCTCGAGCCCTTTATAGCCATGCAGATGGCCTATATAAGCGACACGCCTTGTTAACCGGCGTTGTTCCAACATAGGCTTTTGTTGCACATCCAGACAACCCAATGGTAACGCAATAATAGCCAGTTTCGGAAACCATTGCTGAAACAGAGCGCGCTGATGTTCGGTCATGCAAATCAGTCCGTCAGTTTTTGGAATCAAAATTCGTTCAGACCATTTCCTGCGAAGAGCAGAAAATGAAAATCTTTTCAGCTCAAGATGTTTAGTCGTCAGATAATAATCATGGGCTTCATACAACACTTTTAGTCTTGGAAATTTTTTCTTCAGCTTTAACAATACCCATAGGGCTCCCAACTCCCTGGTTAAGGCCAGCACGTCATCGCCTTCCGCACTGTACTCTGAAATTTTATTTAAAGCTGCGGTGTATACGCTGCGCCGCCTGGAACCTTCATCAATAATACGATGAACATTTAGATTAGGGTTAGGCTGCAACCCGTAAAACTCAACGAAATCTTTATGGGTATCCGATTCACTACCTGCACCTACAAAATAATCTGTTTTTAGATCGTTTTCTGCGAATGCAAGAGCATTCAATAATCCCATATACACAATCGGCCCTGGTTTAAGCCAATTGCTTTTATTTATCCATACAATTCGTTGCATTTTTAATCTCTTAAGTACGACTCGACTGCTCGCTTAATAATTCTTTGTATAACTTGACTAGGCTATTCGTAGCCATTGCAATATCAAAACTCTCTGCTGTTTTTCTCGCATTCATCCCCATGCGCTCCGCCAGGTTCTTATCACACAATATATGCATTGAATGACTCATTTTTTCAATATCAAAAGCATCGCAAACAAATCCATTTTGATAATCGGTTATAACTTCAGCCGCCCCGGATTTGCGACTGGTAATCACTGGCAATCCACACGCCATAGCTTCTACTACTGCATTAGGAAAAGGGTCATAAAGCGTTGGCAATATAAAAACATCGGCGACAGCATAACTGTCTTTAACATTTTTCTGCGGCCCCATAAAAATCACTCGTGACTGAATACCTAATTTTTCGGCTTGACGACGAAAAATATTTTCGTTTTTATCATAACCCACGATCATTAAAATAGCGTTTTCCGGCAGCGCTGTTAATGCTTGAAGCACCTGTGATAATCCCTTGCGCTGATATCCTGATCCTAGAAACAAAAAAACAGTTGTATCGTCACTAATACCAATTTTATTTCGTAGCTCCAACTTATTTTGCTTTATTGCGGGATGAAATTCAGCAGTGTCAACACCGTTGTAAATCACATGTAATTTGCTTTCATCAATATGGAAATGCTCCACTATTTCATCTTTTACCATATTGGAATTGCAAATGACTGCACGCAATTTCGGATGCTCAAAAAGGCGTTTCTCGGTCATTAGCAGGTAGGCATGATATAGACTTAATTGCATGAAAAGCCGTGAAAAAAAACCCAGCGTTCTGCTTCTTTGCTCAAGCCAGACCCTATGCACGCCATCGCCCGCGCGAAAAATATCACATCCAGGTATTCGTTCATGACTTTGCACTAAATCGGACCGGATGGTTTCAAGTTGCTGCCTGGCTTTACAAGAAAAGCCGAAATCTCGCCATAATCGTCCTATATAGAATGGCTTGCATTGAATAAAGTTGACATTTTCTATGGGCTCCCATGCTCTGGCAATAAGACTGACCGACGCAGCATTTGCACCCAGGGCCACCAGCGCCCGGCTTACAAAGCGCTCGGCACCGCCAAAGGGGTTATATTTCTGGCGAATTAGAGTAATGCGCATTATGTTGGGTTCTTCAACAAATCATTGACGGCGTCAATGACGGTCGAAGGCTTTATAACTTGTATACATTCACTCACCATGCCTTCACCGCAGCCTTTTTTATCACAAGGCCTACAGCTGTAGCTTTCAGTAATGATATGGTGCTTAACCATCCACGGCCCCCATACCAAATTCTTGGACGGACCAAATAATGCAACACAGGGGGTATTCATAGCCGCGGACAAATGCATCGCCACTGAGTCGAGCCCAATAAAGCAGGAGGCATTCGCAATCAATACGGCCAATTCCTGCATAGTAAGTTGTCCTGCCAAATTGACTGCGCGGACAGGTTCTATTGACAGTATTTGCTGGACATAATCGATTTCACTCTTTTCAGGGCCTGAAACAATAATGACCTCATACCCTGCTGCATTCAATTGTTTTATCACCTGCGAAAAACCGGCCGGATTCCAAGCCTTAAACATCCAGCGTGAGGCAGGATGAATTACCACAAATTTTTTCCTGGTTAACGCCGATTTTAATAACAAACTGTCGATTTTTATCAGCGCCGATTCAAGCGGATAAAAACTTAATTTTTTTTCATTGCCGGCTGGGTAAATGCCCATTCGTCTAAGTGCATCCAAATGAATTTCAACAGCATGCCTTGGTGTTTCTGGCGCAGAATAGAGATGACTAAAGGATTTGCGCCAGAACTTGCCGTGTCTATGACTGTACCGTTGCGAGACGCTAAATTGGGGCTTTAACAATCGAACCAGCGAGGCGCCCCGCCAGCGATCCGTATAATTAATAATCAAATTATACTTATTTTTTTTGAGCTCATTATACAGCGCCAATTCTGAAGCTATTAATTTGCCCACTCCTGATGTCTTCCAGCTTCTATCAATCAGGTATTGCTGATTAATAAAGGGATTATTGCTCAACATCATTTCTGTGCCCTTGTAAACCAGCACATCTATTGTCAAATGAGGAAACTTATCTTTAAGTGTGGAATAAACGGGAGAGGTTAGTAGAACATCACCGAGGTGTTGCAACTTGATAACCAGAATGCGTTCAATTGCTGTGAAATCGAGTTTATCTTGGAGATAACTTTGCATAATTAAAGCTTGATACCATAGGAATTCTCAAATTGCCTAACAGGCTTATATTAGTTACTATTGTGTCTGATTCTATTTTCATACATTGCCATCAAAAGCAGCCCATTTCAAATAAGCGCTGCTTGCACCTGTGAATTGAATGCAAGCTGGATAAATCAGCATTTTAATGTTTTTCTTTTTCTAGATACCATAACTTCAGATACCGGTAATACGCTTCTTCTGCTTTACTAATAGCTGCAATTAAGCCTGCCTGACCATCCAAAATACCCAACCGAAAGAAATAGGTCCTGAAAAAAGTCCACTGGGCTCTGGCGATTGCTTTGATCAAGCTGCCCTTTTTTCCTTGCTGATGGGCTTTAATTGCACCTGCGGAAGAATACTTATTCATTTTCTCCATCAACTGCTGCAAATCAGTGTAACTGTAATGCAATAGCGGCGTCGCTAGTCTCATGACGGGCGCATTCACCAGAACCTGTTCATGAACTATATCTTCACTAAAAGTACCGCAATCCCGGCGAAACAGTCTAAGCACATAATCTGGCCACCAGCCGCCATGCCTCATTGCCTGCCCTAAAAAATAGGCTTGCCTGGGCACTGAAAATGCTGAATAAGCAGAAGTATTTAAAGCATTTTCAATTTCTTTTCTTAACGCCGGCGGCACCCTTTCGTCTGCATCGAGCGATAAAACCCAATCTTGCGTGGCATATTGCAAAGCCAAATTTTTTTGCGCGCCAAAGCCTTGCCATTCGCTATGAATAAAAACTTTATTCGTATATTCCTGGCAAATCGCGACGGTGTCATCCTGGCTACCTGAGTCGACAACAATTATTTCATCTGCCCACGCCACGGACTCCAGACAGTCACGTATATTGCCCGCTTCATTTTTAGTGATGATCACTACACTCAAAGCCATTGTAAGCCTGTTAATTCAATTTATGTATCAGCGACCATGACGAACCAGAACATACCTTGCTAAAAAAATTTCTTCCCAAAACTTTAAAGCATCCAAGCTTTCAATTATACAGATATGCAGTCTGAAGAGCCTGTCTAACTTGCCAATACATACTTTGCATGCTTAGTTCTGCCATGCCTTTAGCGGCTAAGGAACGCGTATCAAATAACTTGCGCAACTCTGAGAAACGATTTTTTGCGTAGGTGCGGATTTATTTGCACTGTGCGAATAAATTCACACCCACTCTTGTTTAACTTATTTCGTACGCATTACTAAGTGATCCCTGCAGCCTTGTTATCCAGGGCTCATGTGCGCGCGGATCGACATGAAACGCCATGGCATCCGGCTTATGCAGCAGGCCTTCTTCACCGGAAGCATTGGAGTTTAGCTGGCGTTTTTCCACAAAATCCACCATGCGCGCTACATTATAAATAAGCAAAACCCGGTTGCAGACGGTGCCGGGATAAATTTGATAAGCGACATTACTCTCATCGAAAGCAGGGTTTCTGGCCATCAAGGCGTCGACCGCACGCGCCTGGCCACCGGCTAAATTTCTTAAACTGGAATCTTCGCGGTTTTTAACAAATGCTTGCAGATGTGCCGCAAGCGTCCCCGCTTTCTGATGTTCTTGCAGAATATGGACTTCCTCATCGTTCAAGTCGACGCTTTCAGCCACCAGATAATGCTTGTCGCGCTTGCCGTCATTGGCAAACAGCGAAATTTTAGCCAGCGCCAGATCTTGCAGCGCGTATAAGAATGACTCCGGCGCCCGGATATGTTTATACACCGTGATCACCCAGGGCAAAGCGCGCCCGGTTTGTTCATAACGCGCTTTCACGCTGCCGATGACCGTGGCGCGCAACAATTCATCTTCCCGCCCTGGCGGTTTAACGATAAACGCATCCACGGCGATGATCTGGGTATTAAAGCCGGCTTGTTGAAACTGCGCGATGATCCCAGAATAACGTGGCCGGTAAGGAATGCCTGTACCGTCATAAAGGAGGTTGATGGCATTTTCTCTGGCATGATCGGCGACCAAATCGCGCAAACGGTTAGCGAACGGCTCGACATACACATAATCATCGCTATGATGCTTGGCCGCAGTCAGCACGCAGTACAGATCGCTTTGTTTTCGAAATTCATCCAGTGAAGCAATCACAAAATTATCACCGCATTGCACCTTGGCGATGTCCTCAACAGCGGTTTTTCCTGAGCCCGCGCCGCCCATGGACATAAACAAACAAGGTTCGGCAACAGGCGTCTTGCCCTCGAATATGGCCGCCATGGCATTATCAAGAATGGCATTAATTTTACCCAGACGTTCATAAGCGATTTCAACGCTGCGCTCCAGGCGCTGGTCGCCATCCGCAGCCGTCAGCAATTTGTTTTTAAGCCCGCTATTATTTGCCAAATTAAACAGCGAGGCTTTCTCCCCGCCGCATTGTTTCAATAATTCCATCAGTTCCGTGTGACTCGGTGTGCGCAACCCGGTCAGCATATTAACATCCAGACAGAATAAAGGTGCAGCGCCATTTTCGCCGACGCTGATAGCATCTATTTCGGTTTTTCCGGGCGTGCGCAAGGCTTCGGTGCCCGGCAAATAGCCGATAACATTCTCGGCATCACTGCGTGGATAATCGGCTAAATGCTTGCCCGCCATAAACAACTCTTCCTTGATATTGACCAACGGGGTCAGCCCGCCATTGACCGCCACCAAACATTCGATGCCGTCTGCTGTTATGTGTGACAGAAACGGAATACCGGAGATAAATTTCTTGTTTTCCGGCCATTTGCCGTAACCATTCGGCTTGTTTTGCAGGCTTTTACAACGGCCTGGATCCAGCGCATGTTCAAACGCGGTGGTTATTTGCTCAAGGCCGCTACGGGGATCATGCAAGGCGGCCGCATCTCCGGCTTCCAGACGCCTGAAATCGATGCCTTGTTCATAAACGCTCTTAAAAGCAGGCAGCTTGCCCACCATCGTGATAAAAAAATCCAGCGTAATGCGGTTGCCGTAAGCAAAAGGCCTCACTGTGCGCATGGCGAGATAAAATTTTGCCAGGCGAACAGCGATGGTAGCCGTGCCTATGACAAAGCCGTTATTATCAAAAATAGCGGTCTGCTCATTGCCCTCGTCATCCAAAACCAGACGGCTTATGGTTTTGCGAAATGCCTGTCTTTTGTCAGCATCCGCCATGGTGCCCGGACGATGGCTGACAGTAGCCTGCTCTTTCCAGTGATGAAACATGTCCCGGTGAATACGTGAAAACAGGCTGGTCAAATAGGTCACACGCTTGGTCTGATCATGCGAAACCGTCGCTTCAGCCTCTTGCTGAAGCAAGGACAGCAATTTTGTCCCCTGTAAGATGGCCAATGCAGTACGCAATTTCTTCAATTGCTCATACGCTGCAATTTTCCGGGTAGCGCTGCTATTCATAACCCCAACCTTCTGATCGTTATCATTATTTAGCCAGTTAAAGAAGTTTTTCTTTGTTTACTCGTGACGCATGCGGCACCAGATCGCTCAACACGGCATTATCCAGAACATCCATGAATTGCTTTAGTGCAATGCGCAGCAAAGGTGTCAACCCGCAAATCGGTTGTATGGCGCAGTGGCCCTGTTTGTGCGGATTAAAACATTCGGCCATATAAAAATGGCCTTCAATTTCTCGAACGACAGCGCCTATATTAATAGCCTCCGGCGGACGTGCCAAACAAATCCCGCCGCCTTTCCCACGCAGAGTCTTAATAAACCCTTTAACTCCCAGATTATGAACAACTTTTACCAGATGATTTCTGGAAATATCAAAGAATTCCGCCAATTCGCTAATAGTAACCAGCTGGTCTTGATGCAGGGTCAGATATATAAGAACGCGCAATGCATAATCGGTGTGTGTAGTCAGTTGCATAAGTGGCCCTATAAAGATCCGTTTGAAATATATCTTAAGAACAATTACACTATTTTTAAAGCTGTATTTGATATGTATCTTTTTTATTTGTTGAACGCGCATTTTAATTGAGCCGGTTGCCTTATCTGTTTTTCTTTTTGAGTTTCTTCACTGGCGCCATGTTTGTTTTGATCGCAGCGATCTACACGGGTTTGTTCGCCTGGACAAAATAAATATTGTTGAGGAATTTCCGTTTTTCTATGATCACAAGTACCCTCATACGAATCCATAATCTTGTTTTAAACCTATCATGATTGAACCTGTCGCTTTAAAAGATTTTTTTATCACCTTTTTTTCATCCGCTTTGATCATCATGGCCGGGGCCAGTTATGCGCTCCTGCTTGCCTGGTCTAAAGTAAATTCGAATTCCCGAATCAAAATTGCAGCTTATGCCTCTTATGTCGTATTGATCATTTCAGTGCTCGAATTGACCCGAGCCGCAAATTTTTCCGGATATTGGCTGATGATTTCCATTGCAATGGTCGTCGGCTATTTTTTTGCACCGATAGGCATCTGGCATTTGTGCGTTAAAACCCATGAAGATCACGATGCCACAACAAAAACATTGGAGAAAGATTAATGAATGAAACATTCCTATGGGCTTCGGAATCATTCTGGAAGAAAACTGCGATTTGGGTCACCGCCGGATCATTTTTGATTCTAGTGGTATTAACGATGGACTCATTAAGCCAGACATCGGCCGGCGGTAAACGGGTACCCGCTTACTCGGTGATCAATAAAAAAATCGATTATCAGTTTAAAAAGGACCTGAATAAATTTATGCCGGTCATTGGCGAAACCGAGTTGTTGTTCAACAAGGAATACAGCGAAGAAGAAGCCCGACAATTAGTGGATTTAGGTAAAAAAACCACACAGGCTAAAAACTGTATGAATTGCCATACCTTGTTAGGTAATGGCGCTTATTACGCTCCTGATTTAACCAAAGCCTGGCTGGATAAAGGCTGGATTTCCAAAGATGCTCGCGAAGACATGATGGTTAAATTTTTAATAGATCCTGAAAATAATGCCCGCACCTATGGCAGCAACCGCAAAATGCCTAATCTGGACATAACCGAACAGGAAGCCAAAGGCATCGTTGCTTTTTTAAAGTGGATGTCGAGTATCGATACCAACGGTTTTCCTTATAACTTTACCACCATTTATGCGGAGGAATAAGCATGACTGCTAATGAATTACTGGCGAAATCACGCCAGTGTGTTTCTGACTTTAAGTCCTGGGTGCAACTGGACAGCAGCAATTTAAGTCCTGGCCGGCAACTGGCAGTTAAATACTTTATCGTTGCAGTTATTTTATTCTTTGCGCAAATTCTGTTTGGCTTGCTGGCCGCTACACAGTTTATTGTGCCGGGCTTTCTTTATGAATTTCTGGATTTCAGTGTTAACCGCATGGTGCATATTAATGCTATGGTGGTGTGGATGCTGTATGGCTTCATTGGCTGTGTTTATTGGCTGCTGGAAGATGAAAGCGGCACCGAGATTGTCGGCTTAAAGCTGGGCAATATTGCCTTTTGGGTGTTGACTGGTGCCGTCACGCTGGTGGTATTGGTATATTTGTTAATTCAAATTGGACCCGGTAAAGATTCTAGTATTTGGTTTATTAACGAAGGCCGCGAATACATCGAAGCGCCGCGCTGGGCGGACATCGGCATTGTCATCGTCATGTTGATCTTTTTCTATAACGTCGTCGCTACCTTCAGCAAAGGGAAATGGTCGGGCATCGCCGGCGTGTTGACGCTGGATTTGGTGGCGTTGGCGGGTTTATACGTGGCCGGCATGTTTTACATGACCAACATCACCCATGAGCAATATTGGTGGTGGTGGGTCATTCACCTGTGGGTAGAGGCGACCTGGGAAGTCTTGGTCGGCGTCATTATGGCCTGGTCGCTCATAAAGTTGCTAGGTGTTAGACGCAAAATTGTAGAAACCTGGTTGTATATCGAAGTTGCTCTGATGTTTGGTTCCGGAATTTTAGGTCTTGGACATCACTACTTCTGGATTGGCACGCCTGAATATTGGCTGACCATCGGCGGCTTTTTCTCGGCGCTTGAGCCTATTCCTCTGGTCGCGATGGTGGTACATGCAGTTTATGATGCCGGCACGCATTCGTTTAAAAACGGCAATCATCCCGCATTAGCCTGGATTATAGCGCAAGCCTTTGGCAATTTTTTTGGCGCCGGCGTCTGGGGCTTCATGCACACCTTGCCGCAAATCAATTTGTTTACGCATGGCACGCAGTGGTCTGCGTCACATGGTCATCTGGCATTCTTTGGCGCATATGCCACGATTAACATTGCTTTCTTTTATCTGGCTATCCAGCACTGGCGCGGCGATGTGTGGATGGCGGGTGGCAGTCAGAACGCCTGGCGATGGAAATGGGCTCTGGGCTTGTTAAATGCTGGCGTATTGGGCATGACCATAGCCTTATTAATAGCCGGCTACGAGCAATCATTTATTGAGCGCGCAGTAGAAGGCTCAACCTGGGGCGGTTATTTCAGCGCCCAGAATCACCCCTCCTTTCAAAACGCGATGAATTGGCGGTTGTTTTTTGGCGTTGTAACGGCGGCTGGATTCGCTTTACTGGTTTGGGATTTATTGACCATCGGCAAGGGCGAAACCCGCGCAGCCGAGGTTATTTTAGCCGCCGAGTAATCCAAAGCTCAGGGCAATGGGAATAATCGCCTTTGCCCTGAACTTAGTTGCGGCTATTATTTACTCGTCACCCCGGTACGCACTCCATGAAAAAATTAGTCAACTACAATCATGGTAAAGACAGCTTTCCCTGGGGGCAGCGGTATCTACACAACTTTTCTGCGCAATAAAACAATGGATTGCACCAACCACAAACTCCCTCTCCTGTTGGAGAGGGTTGGGATGAGGAGAATAAAATCAACCAGTTATATTCCCCTCATCCCAACCTTCTCCCTCAAGGGAGAAGTGGCTGGTACTTGTGTAGATACCTATGCTCTGGGGGGAGAAAACGCTGGCTTTTGCCGAGGTTGCCAGACGCCAAGGCTACGAAATTCAAAATCCGGATTACCAGGAGCAATTTAATCCTGATGAGCGCGTCAACCAACTGCTGGCAATGGATTTGTCGGACTATGATCACATCGTCCTGATAGGCTCAAGTATGGTCGCTTACGTGTCAGCAAGCTTCCAGTGCTAATTCAGGAGTTTGAGCATTTTTTGCTGGATTTAGAACACTAACTCATTAACGCAATACAAGAGAGGACTTATGCCGGATTATAAAAAATACCAATGCCTGGAATGCGAACATATTTACGATGAAGCCGAAGGCGATCCTGACAGTGGCATTGCGCCTGGTACCCTCTGGGTCGATATTCCTGATGACTGGGCTTGCCCCATCTGTGGCGCGCCCAAAAGCTTTTTTAAGCTACTGGAATGGTGAAGATAAATAGCGCCATGATGCCGCTATTTTTGGCTAAGTGTCCAATGCCCACTCTATTAATACAGTTTTACCCGGTTTCAGCCATGCTCGCAGCGCTGCCATCATCTTTCACAGTCGCCATTAACAAAGACTAACCCAGATTTGTTAAATACCTCTCCAGTAAGGATCTATTAGCCTGACAGTTGCCTGGTGCGTCGGTTTAGACCCGAGGCAACGTCCAGTTACTAATCGACTCTTGCATCCCCATGTTGCTTTGCTATATTTTTGCGCCTGGCGACCTCAGTGTGCCGTGATTTATTCACTTTTAACATGCCCTGGCCTTCAACAGCTCCCAAATTTGGGAGAGTAGTCTCGCCGCACTAAGGAGCGCGTATCAAATAAATTGTGCAACTCTGAGAAACAATTTTTTGTGTAGTTGCGGATTTATCCGCATTGTGCGAATTAATTCGCACCTACACTTGTTCAACTTATTTCGTGTGCATTACTAAAGCGCCTGCTTTTGTTAATCATGACACCGTCGCAGCTAAAGTACTTCCAACCGTATTCAGCAACATGAACACCTTTCATGAACCGCGAGAAGTATATTTTTATACTTTAGCTCAAATTTCAGACCAAAAAAAACCCCCGCTACCTTTCGGTAACGAGGGTTTAATTCCCCTAACTGAAAATCTTGATTATCAGCTAGTTACTTCATTAGATGAAAGTTGGGATTAATGGTGCATCTACCATTATCATTTGACGGTTGCCTGATTCATCAAAGAAGAACAGCAAGCCAGCAAAACGGCTGTCTGGATCGTAGATCAAGTCAGCTAAACGGTAAACTTCCCATGCAGCGTCAGAAGCAGTAACTTCAACTGTTCTTGATTCGCCTGGAGCAAGTGGGCTGTTATCGCTAACAGTCAAACCTTCTTCGGCTAACAAGTCATCTGGGTAGTTGGTTTGATCTTGAGCAACAGCTGAGTCCAAGAAACGAACGCCAGCAGTGTTGAACTCACCCAAACGAACAGATGAATCACCATTGTTAGTGATAGTCAGTGTCATTTGCATAGCACGACCTGGTACACGGTAAGTAGCATCTTCAACTTTAACGCTAACTGTAGAAGCTGGCATTTCAATTGGTTTCATGCCGCGCATCAAACCTGCTTGCAGAGGAGTTGTTACAGGATACTGTTCGTTGGTGCTTGCCATTGAGAAGGCAACAATAGCGACAGTACCGGCAGCAAACGCCATGGCAACTTTCTTATCAGTAGCTGTGATTAAAGAATCAGCTTTACCTGCTTCAACAGCGATTGAACGTGGTACGAACATTGGTTTACGAACCCAATAGCCCAACCAAGCCAAACCAAGCGCATACCAGAGAGCGTGCCAGAAGTAGATGTTACCCAGATTGTAGTCTTCCAGGTCGAGTGTTTCGCCTGTCAGAGTTGTGATTGGGTTAACAAATGTTCCCATTGAACCAGTAATAGTTACCCATTTACCTGGACCAATGATAGGACCACCGCCTTGAACGTTCATCATAGTGTGAACGTGCCAGTCACCTGGACGGCGTGCTTTTAACAATACTTTAAACTCGTAAGTTTCGCCCAGTTCCAGAGAAACTGAACGTGGCACTAATTGACCACCGATCCATGATCCTGCACGAATAAATACAGGGCCTGGGATACCAATGTTCAAAAAAGATACTTCTGGTTTATCAACAGTTTCTGGCCATCCAGCGAAAACGTGGAATTTACCTGAAATTGTCATGGTATCGTTAACAGCCACTTCTTCTTTTGACCAGTTCAGGTCAAACCAGTGAATTGTCCGCATACGCATGAAAGCGGCTTGCGACTTTTCACCATGAGCAGATGCAGTTGGTGTGTAAAACATCGCTGCTGTGACAGTCATCAGCAGTGCGACAAAGGATAATTTAGCAACCTTGTCTTTTATTAATTTCATATATCCTCCTCTATAATAGAGAATCTATAGTTTTCAGAGTATCTAGTGTCAGACTCATAAAAAACAAGTCAGCACTAGTCTTTTAGTATTTTCCGTTGAATGATTCTTACGCAGCCTGAACGAAATCAGTTTTTGCGAACCATTGACCGAAGAAATGCCACAAGAAGTAAATTAAGATACTCACGAAAGCAGAGAAGAACGCTGATACTGGAGCAACGTCTTTACCGAAAGTTCTTAGTGTACCTTTTTCAACCATTCTGATGTACTCAGGTGTACCAGTTCTTACGTAGTGGTAACCTTGTAAATCAGCCAGGGTGAACATCATGCCATTGTATTCAACAGGAATGTGCAGTGGAGCAATGATTGGCCAGTTGCCAGGATAGAACAACAGACCCCATGCCATACCACCGAGTACTGCTGTCAATGTCATGCTGCCTGACAGCATTAACACAACATCCAGCACGATAGCGCCAGGAATCAGGTTTGAAGGGAAGCAGAAATTAACTGGGAAGTATGTCCAACCCCAGAAGTTCAAATATCTGTTAACCCACTCACCCAAGAGCAGACCTAATACACAAACGACTGCACCAAAAGGCAGGCGGTAACGCCACCACAAGCACGCTTGAACAGCAGCAGGGAAAGTGATTGAAACGATCGGCGCTACGGTTACCCACAGGCGTCTATCTTTCCAGTCAGTCCAGAAATCCCAGTCACCACCGGTTAACATGTAGTGAATGTGATAACCACCAAGTACAACGAAGAACAATGTAAACAGAATTAGCCAGTCGAACGTACGTGAAGCTTTGACGGCTTCAGCGCGTGAACGTACAGCTGATTGAGATGCGCTCATTAGCTTACCTCCTAAAGGATTTAAATTATTTTTATAAATGACTATCTACAGCTATGCTGTTTCGCCCCGAAATAAGGCGGCGAAACAGCTAGGAGATAGTTATTACAGCCAAAGACTAAATTAAGCTAAGTCTTTTTTCAGAAGTTTAGATATTGCACCAACTTCTGTGTTTACAACACCCAATACACCCAAGGCAGCCCATCCGAAGAATACGAAGCCGTAGTGTAGAGGTGCAACAAACAATTCTTCCATAAACCAGAAAGTGTGACCCCATTCGTTCAAGCCAACATTAGGCAGAATCATGAAAGGTCCAATTACTGATACCATATACATCAAAGACAGACCTTGTTGATATGTAGGCAGTCTTGTTTTAGCATACAGGAAAGAAGCCACACCGGTAATGATGTAGATGGGGTAGCTCAAATAGAATTCGATGATGTGACTTGGTGTAAAGTCAGTATCACGAACGATTGTTTGATGCCATGTACCATCTTGCTCAGTGAAGTAGCTAGCGCCGTAGTAAATAGCGATAGCGTACATTACCAACCACGTCCAGTGAGTAAAGTGTCTTCTTAACTCTTCTCTAGGTGTAATTGACATAACTTTACGGTCACGGCTTTTCCAGATGTAACCCCATAGAATAGATGCGGTAACAACTTCAAGAACCAGCTCGATGTAAAGCATGTTCATCCAATATGTTTCGAATTCTGGTGCAAAAGAGTCCAGACCGGCTGACCAGCCATAGACACCTTCATACCAACGAACCCAGCCGTAGAACACTATATATAGTGCCGCGCCGGCAAACATATTCTTTTTATTTAACAGCGGTGCTTCCGCAGCATCAGCTTTCACTGATTCAGTTGTAGCTGCCATTTCTACCTCCTAAAAATTATCAAATCCCCAGCTCGTTAAAGCCAGGAGTCTATAGTTACAACTCCTTTTTCTCATCTCATTCAAATTAAGCTCTGAACGGGATGCCACCAAGTCAATTTGGTGAGCTCTCAGTCTACCAGCTCAATCAACCTTGTCAAGTCAAAAACATTCATCAAATCTATCTGCTCAAAAATCACAAGGCTTCCGTTTAATTACCTTGTCTTTAAAACTCTGATTTCTGTTAGAATTTACCCCCATCATCAACAACTCTATTGACGCTCAAATGCTTACATTTCTAAAAAAACACCCCATCATCGTGCTCATTGTCGGCCTGGTTTCTTTGATTTTGCTTCAAAGAGAGCTCATTATGCCCCTGGTGAACGAAGTCGTTAAATCGGACTTGTTTCTTGTTGACAGCAAAGAGCAAGGCAGCATGCTCGCTGTTTCCACCCCCCTGACCGAGCTAGCCTTCATGCATTGCAACAAGTATATCAAGTCTGAGCTCGACCCTGACCTGACAATCACCTTCCCTGACAAACCCATTAATGCCTGGAGCCTTGGTAATTATCAGTATGTGGTTAATGCGGAAATCAGCATTACCAGCGAAACAGCAGGCACAACAACCAAAAAATATGTGTGCCGGATTACCTATAAAAACGGCGACGACCAAGCCGGGATCGCTGATTTTGACAATTGGTCTATTTATGGACTGTCAGGCCTGGACGACCTGTAAATGTTTCTTGCCTGCTGATGCACACACTTAAGGCGCAAGCAGGCAAACTAAATATTTAGCGAAGGAAGCCAATGGCAACAGCCATAACCACGATTTTATGAGGTTAACCAGGAGAGGTTGAGAGCGGGTCCGGCATAGGAAATTGGAAACTTTTGCAGACCATGCTCACCTACCTAGCTTTCCATTTTCACTTGATTTGAAAAATCTCCGATAGCACCTTGAGCTCGGACTCAACAGACGCTAATCCATCCGACCAGCCATAGACGCCATCGTACCAGTGAATCCACATGGCAAAAACAGTGCAGATCATGAATGCGAATATTGTTCGCTTCATATCTACCAATGATTTATTTGCCACCGCTATGTCGCCTTCCGCTGCTTCGTTCATAAGCTCTAAGCGAGAGATTTCGTTCGCGCCAGAAGGCGCCAGCCTAAACCATTGTAACAACTTTAAAATGGAACGCGGAATCCGGTTTAGAGAAACGAGATTGAGCAGAACCTGTATCGAGTAAACCCCGCTCAGCACAACAGCCAGCGCACCCACCCCCATTGCAACCAGGGCCGGCAACGTATAGAAGCTGCAGAAAACGACCGCAATTAGAGCAATATATAAGTAACTGGTTTGCCTGTTCGCCGCGGACCAGCGAAAACCGCTAAGCCGCCGAACGATTAGGTAAATCATAAGCACATGAAAGACATATGATCCAAAGAACGCAATGCCGGTGCCTTTTAGATCGAAAGCGCTCACGCACACCCATGCAAGACCCAGGTAGACAATAGTCCAGGCCAGCTCGGAGAAGAATAAAATTTTTTGCAGGCCTTTGGCTACGATAATGAAGCCCATCGGCCAAGAAATCACGCGCAGCATCATTCCCAGGCATAACCAACGCAAGACCTCTACGGCCCCTTCGAATTTGGGCGTGTAAAAGAGCGCGATAACCAACGGCGCAAATGCTAGCGTTGCGATGACGCCAGGGCCTGCTAACAATAAACTGACATGAGCCTGTTCATTCACCACACGGTTGCTCTCGGTGTTGTCCTTGGCGATCGCCGTCAACCGAGGATAGAAGTCCGTTCCCATAGCCTGCAGAATAAACCCGACATACAACCCCCCGAGCGCCCAGGCAGATTGGTATAAACCTGCCGCATCGAAGCCGACTTTGCGCACTACGATGATGCGCACCACATAGGCCGCGCCCGTCATCATCAAGCCACTAGCCATGAACGCAAAGCCAAGCTTCAGCAAAGCAGCTGCTTCCTGACCCATCTGGGCAGCCGATATTGAGGTTGTTTCTATTGGTATCTTCCGGCTGTACCACCAAGACGTGAGAAGTGACATTGCGGCAACAAGCACAAGCGTGATCACCACACCTTCTTCACGAAGGAAATACACCACGGGAATGCTGATTAGCGCCCCGAAAAGTGCGCCCAAAATTCCCATCTTGGCGAGATCAGTGATGCGCCGCATGCCCTGAATTAAGGCACCCTGGCCTGCGGACACTAGACTGAAAAATACCGCAACTGACAGCAGCGCCACGGCACTCGCGTGTTGATTGCTGCCAAAAGTCATGGCCGACATTGGCCCGGAAAATGCGATAAGAAAAATAGCACCTAGTGTTCCGAGGAAGATCGATATTCGCCGCAGTACCACCGCCGTTCGCGCGATCCTCTCCGAATCGCCCGAACCGGCTGCCTCGGCAATCTGCCTTACGCCACTGCTGTTAATGCCCATCCCAACAATGCTAATGGTAAGATCGCTGATCGAACTATATAGCCCCATTAATCCGACCCCGGATGGACCGAGCAACATCGCCATAGCCTTGGTGCGAACAATCCCGATGGCAATATTGATAACCGATGATCCGCCGATCAACGCCGAAGACTTTAAGATCTGTCCGTAAGTGTGCTTCTCAGCCATGACTGCCCCTGATTAGAAAGTTGCTTGAGGCGAACAAAGCCAAGCATTGGCTTGGTAGCTGTTAGATATGGCTCGCAAAAGGAGGCGCTCGCGAAGTAAATAGTGATCGATGAAACAATTCTGAAAGCTATCAAGGCATCTCGAAGCGTGCTTGCTAAAGCCAAAGGCATGATAAGCAAAGCCAAGACTGGTTTTGGGATTTACGACCATGTTTTTGATCCGTTTTAAATGTTGAGAATTTGTAACTATTCAGCCAAGTGTCAAGACATGAACATGGAAGGTTTGATTTGCGCCTTGGAACGCCGAGCCCTAGCTCGGCAACAGCCAAGAGTAGATTCGCCGAGCTGGGGCTCGGCATTCCCGGACACCGCTGTATCAATGAGTCCTGATTAGACTGAAAGTTACGAAAATTTTTTGGTTCATGCAGACCAGCGCTAAAGATTGTAGCTGTATTTTAGCAGCTTATTGTTGGTTTTTCGGATAAATTTGTAGCAGGGCTTCTCCTAAAGCGCCCACCATTGGTAGTGGCGACAGTCGCAGCTAAAGCCTTGAAGAAACAGCTGCTTTCTCCAGGAATAGCTACGAATATCGGTTAGGAACGTGTATCAAATATCTTTCGCAACTCTGAGAAACAATTTTTT
>CAWKEY010000069.1:0-34314 GCA_963848675.1 uncultured Gammaproteobacteria bacterium | reverse complement strand
GCGAGGCGGCTTCCAGAAGCCGTGCATCGGCGGCGATCAGGTCGCCGGCTTCCAGAGCCAGGATATCGCCGGTAACAACCCCCGAAGCGGAAATCGATGTAACTTTCCCATCGCGCCACACCTTGGCCTGAGGCGCTGTCATCTTCTTCAGCGCATCAATGGACTTCTCTGCATTGAATTCCTGGTAAAAGCCGATGACGGCGTTGAGAACGACGATGGCGAGGATGGCGCTAGCGTCCACTATTTCGCCCAATAGACCAGAGACAGCGCCGGCCGCGATCAGAATCCAGATGATCAGGCTCTTGAACTGGTCGAGGAAAATCTGCACTGGACTAATGCGCTTGCCTTCCTTCAGCGCATTCGGGCCGTTGGCCGCAAGGCGAAGCCCGGCTTCCTGCGCAGACAGCCCTGCCGCCGAGGAGTCAAACTGTGTCAGCGCTTCCTCGGCAGCCAGGCTGTGCCAGGCTTGAGTTTTTGCTGATTCGGGCAGGGCGGGCGCAGGGGTCATGGGGTGACTCCTTCTATCGCCAGCTTCGCCCATGACGGAAACATCTTTTCGAGCGTTGTCCTCTCCATGCGCCACACTGAACGAACAATCATCAGTTCTTCGTTCGCGCGAATGACGCTAACCGTTACTTGGCTGGCATCCGAGGAAATTACTTCCGCAGTATCGCCATTGCGCAACTCATTCAATTCAATGCCAGGGAAGCTCAACCTTTCACCGATGCGCAGGCGGATGAGCTGCGTGTTTTCGTCTATGCGACCAGCGAATGCCAGCGTTTCAAGATCGAGTGATTCACGCATGTATGAAAAATATTTCTTGTACTTGCTTCAACGGGAATGCTCCTTGGCAGCCGGATCCTCGATCCAGTATCCCTGACGATCGTAATGCCGGTGCAGTCCGGCCTCATAATCCCGGGTTAGCAGAGACTCCTCCGTGTATTCCGGTGACTGCCTGATGGCCTCACGGGTGAGATTAACGAAGACTGTCGACTCGCTCCAACTAACCCGCTCGATCCATTGCGGCGAAACCAGGACCTTTTTTCCCGGCCACCAGTTTTGCGTATTGATGATTAGATAACGAATCGTCCACGTTTCGTCGTCGATGATAAAATCCTCGACATGGCCAATATCGCCGTCTGCAGCTTGGATATGATGGCCGCTCACATCGAATGTGCTGCGCAAATGCGGATCCCACGCGTTTTCACCTTGAGGGGGTTCTCTCCACTTTTCACGGTCACGCTCAATATAAGGATAAGCTGGATAAGATCCCCACATGAATGGGCCGCCCCAATACAAAGGCCAACCATAATACTCGTAGTAGTCCTCCTCGAATTGTCGAGAAACAGGCTTGTCACTGTCCAGGGACGGACTTTCCTCTATCTGCCTTTGAGTCAAATCAATGGTGATGTATTGCTCTTCCTTATTCACGGCGATCAGCGCATACGGTGAGATCAACACCTTCCTGCCCGTAAGCCAGTTACCTGTGTCGGCGACCAGATAGCGAATCGTCCAATAGTGGTCATCGAAGTAGAATTCATTGACCGTCCCTATTTCCCCGTCGAGACTGTGTAATTTGTAACCTTTTAGTGTTTGGGCTTTATTTAGCATAATAGTATTCCTATCGTTGTTTGAGTTTCGTTTTTATTCGCTGTTGAATTCCACGCCTTTTATGTTCATGGTTTCTTTGATGTTGTGCACCTGCATCAAGCCAAAGTGATTGGCCTGTACCGCCCCCGGCTTGCAAGGCAGCCGCAGCTTCCGTTACGGTTTTGCCGGTAAATAATTTGACCAGCACAAGATGACCTCCCGGTTGATAGTTCACTGAGTAACAGCGCGGTGCTCTGAATTATTTTTTAGACAATTTGACAATCAGAGCTACCAGCAGAACCGCCACCAGCACGCCGATTATCGTCCAAATCCACATGCCTCCGCCCATCCCCCCACTCATCCAACCCGCTGTATGATTCATCATAATGTTCCTTTTGTTGCACTGAGGCTCACGTTAATGTTTTATTTTCAGCAACCGCGCATTAAGAGCCACAATCACCGTGCTCGCGGCCATCAGCACTGCACCCAGCGCGGGCGAGAGCAACACGCCCCATGCGTAAAGTGCCCCGGCCGCCAGCGGAATGGCGACTACGTTGTAGCCCGTGGCCCAGACCAGATTCTGGATCATCTTGCTATAGGTGGCGCGGGAAAGTTGCACGATGGCCACGACATCCAGCGGATTGCTGCGCACCAGAATCACGTCGGCGGTTTCTACCGCCACATCCGAACCGGCGCCAATGGCGATACCGACATCGGCCTGGGCCAGCGCCGGGGCATCGTTCACACCGTCGCCAGTCATGGCTACCAAAATGCCTCGGGATTGGACCTCTTTAACTTTGGCGGCTTTGTCCTGGGGCAGAACTTCGGCGAAGTATTCATCCAGACCGATCTGGTCCGACACCCATTTGGCCGTTGCTTTGTTATCGCCGGTGAGCATCATGCAGCGGATGTCCAAAGCCTTGAGGGCAGCTATGGCTTGCTTGGCCTCGGGGCGGATGATATCGGCCAGAGCTATCGCGCCTTGCAACTGTCCGTCAACCAGAACAAACACGACCGTCTTGCCCTGGGCTTGCAGTGGCTCGACCCGCTGATCGGTCATGCTGATATCTTGTTCTTGAAGGTAGCCGGGGCTGACCACTTTGATGTCTTTGCCCTCGACCCGGCCTTCCGCACCTTTGCCGGGGATACTTTTAAAGTTTTCGACTCGGCAACTTCTGTTCCGAAGAATCAGCAATAGCCTTGGCGATAGGATGTTCTGAATTTGCATCCACGGAAGCCGCATACTTGAGTAACGTTTGTTCGTCGATGTTCTGCGCAAACACCAGGGTGTCGGTCACGCCAAATCGGCCCTCGGTCAGCGTGCCGGTCTTGTCAAAAATAATGGCCTGTAACTTCCGGGCAGCTTCGAAAGCGCTGCGATTACGAATCAGCAGGCCGTTGCTTGCGGCCAACGCGGTAGAAACGGCCACCACCAATGGCACGGCCAGGCCGAGCGCATGCGGACAGGTGATTACCATCACGGTCACGGCACGTTCAATGGCAAAGGCAAATTCATTGCTCATCAGAACCAGCCAGATAAAAAAGGTAATGCCGCCGCTGCCGAGGGCAATGAGGGTCAGCCACATCGCAGCGGTATCGGCCAGATTTTGGGTTTTGGATTTGCTTTCCTGCGCCTGCTTGACCAGGTCGATGACCTGCGACAGAAACGAATCCTTGCCGGTGCCTTTGACTTCGATGGTCAACGAGCCTTCGCCGTTGATGGCGCCGCCGATGACCTTATCGCTGGATTTTTTGCTGACAGGGTTTGATTCCCCGGTGAGCATGGCCTCATTGACCGAACTCTCGCCCTCGACGATGACACCGTCGGCAGGGATTTTCTCGCCCGGCTTGATCAGCACCTTGTCATCCACCACCAGCTCGCCGAGAGGCACATCTTTCACACTGCCATCCGGCATGAGTTTGTGGGCGTCGGAGGGCATCAATTTAGCCAGAGCCTCCAGGGCCTTTGAGGCGCCCATCACCGACTTCATCTCGATCCAGTGCCCCACCAACATGATGTCGACCAGGGTGGCCAGCTCCCAAAAGAACATCTTGCCGGTCAGGCCAAACACCACCGCGCTGCTATATAGGTAGGCGGTGGTGATGGCGACGGCGACCAGCGTCATCATGCCGGGCTGGCGAGATTTCAGTTCCTTGAATAATCCCTTCAGGAACGGCCAGCCGCCATACCAAAACACCGCCGAAGCAAAGCCAAACAGTAGGTAAAGATCGCCGGAAAAACCAATGACTTCCCGCAGTCCCACCAGCTTTTGCAGCATTGGCGAGAGCAGCAAAATCGGCAGGGTCAGGACCAGCGATATCCAGAAGCGATTTCGGAAATCCGCCGCCATGTGCGCATGGTGATCGTGGTGATCACCTCCTGCATGCGACATTTTAGTTTCTGGATTATCTTCAGTAGCGTGATCATGATGCTGCATAGCGATCTCCTGGCTTTAATTTAGGATTGCTTCCAAACCCTGATTAACCGCCCTCCACAATACTTTGAGCGGGTTTTGACACTCCTTTCTGCCGGCAATAGTGATTAGGATCCAAACCCGCAGAGCATTAAAGGCTGAGCCGATCAGGCCGACGCCGCCTCGTTCATGATTTTAACGATGGTGTCTTCCACTTCCTGGGCCACTTCTGCCAGTTGCGGCGTGTTGAACATCGCCAACAGCATGCTTGGTTTCAATGTTGCCAGCCTGGTTTTACCGTCCTCCTGATAAACGGAAATTCGGCAAGGTAGTGCGGTGGAGACACTCATGTTTTCATCGAGCACCTTCTTTGCTTGTTGCGGTTGGCACACCTCAAAGATCAGACATTCGTTGGCGAACTCCACACCTTTCTTATTCATGGTTTCTTTCAAGTTGTGAACCTGCATGACGCCAAAGTGATTGGCCTCGACGGCGGCCTGCAAGGCAATCGCGGTTTCACTCACCGATTTGTTACTAGTTAATTTGTACAGCATAGTCGTTCTCCTTTCAGGGTTTAAAGTTCGCTTTGTAACAGCGACGCACGCTCAATTATTTTTTGGTTTGATTGATAATAACGACGACCAGCAGGACTATCAGCAACACGCCAAGCACCGGCCAAAGCCACATCCCGCCCCCATCCATCCGTGTGTAACATTCATCATGTTGTTCATCATAAAATCTGTCTCGTTTTGTTACGTCCCATCACCGAACCAATTTTTCATTTCCACATGACGTCAACTTCGGCTTTTGCTGCGGCGGTAAGAAGATCAATCAGCGGCAACGCTCGATGAGCGAGACTCACGCCAGACCCATCCATACTTTTGGCTGTCGACAAGGCTTTTTTGGCATCGATAGCGGCTTTCAACCGATTCAGTACCTCGGGAACATCGGCCGCCAGGATCGCGCCTGGTACGTTTTCGCTGTGTCCCATCATTTTCAGCATGGCGAGTGCAACATCCCCAAACATGATGGTGTCGGCATAGGCATCGGTCGTAAAGGTCACCAACATAGTAATGCTCCTCAAATAAATAATTTAATTACTATCCGGCAACGACAGCAATGCTGTGTTCCAAACTTTTCCTACTAGAATCATCGCTGCCACATAATGTGAGCCGCTTCCAGCGGAACCGCCACCTCCTCGCGGTGCGGAATCACGCGCGCGGTATAGTCCGTCGCCGGGCGCCCCGTGGTCACTTTTGCGCGATAGGCGTAGCCGTTTATGGCGCCCACCAGCTGCCGCACCTGCGTCATTTCCACTCGTTCAGGCGGTGCACCGTCAACGCCGTTGGCATAAAGCTCGATCCGCAGTGAAGCCGGGTCGATGTCGTCGAAATACACTTGAATCTCAAATACATGTTGCTCACCATCGGTTTCAATCGTCACTTCACCAAAGTGCAGAGCGCTCCACTTTTGCTCCAGATCTCGCCGCCAATTCACCATCTCCGCGCCGATTACGCCTTTATCGGCAGTCCGCGCAAGGTATGACGAGGCCGCCGGCAAGTAGTATTGTTCTGTGTATTCCCTTACCGCTCGATTGCTGGAGAAGTGGGGTGTCAACCGCGCCATACTTTCACGCATACGCCCTACCCAGTCCGTGGGAATGCCTTGTTCGTCGCGGGTATAGAATTCGGGAATCACTTCATTTTCCAACAGGTCATAAAGGGCTTCGGCATCATGTGCATCCCAAGCCGGATCGTCGTCGTGTTCCTGGCCATCTCCCAATGCCCATCCCACGTCCGGTGAGTAAGCTTCCGCCCACCAACCGTCCAATACCGAAAGATTGATACCCCCATTGACCAGCACCTTCATACCGCTGGTTCCACAGGCTTCCCAGGGGCGGCGTGGCGTGTTAAGCCAAACATCCACACCCTGCACCAGCTGCTCGGTCAAATGCATGTCGTAGTCGCTAAGGAATATCACATGCGGATATACCTCGGGGTGCCGGATGAATTGCGTCCATTGTTGGATCAGGACTTGGCCGGTCTGGTCCGCCGGATGGGCCTTACCCGCCATAACGAGTTGTACCGGTCGTTGCGGATTAGTCAACAGGCGCAGCAGCCGTTCCGGGTCATGCAGCAGCAGATTCGGTCTTTTGTAGGTCGCGAAGCGGCGTGCAAAACCCAGCGTCAAGGTATTACAATCAAACAGATGCTTCGCTCCCTCAACCCTCTCGGGTGATTCGCCGGCAATAGCCAGTTGACCGGAAAATCGTTCACGAACGTAGTCAACAAACGAGCGACTGGCTGCGGTGCGAAATCGCCATAGCTTGGCGTCGGAGACTTTGCGAATGTCTTGTTCCAGGGTTTCTGTTGCACCCAACCACCGATCCTTGCCACAGACTTCCGTCCAAAGATCGTCGGCGGCAGCGGAATCCCAGGTCGGCATATGTACCCCATTAGTCAGGTATCCGACCGGAACTTCATCCGCAGGCCACAGTGGAAATAGTGGCTCAAACAGATGCCGACTGACTTTTCCATGTAACTGACTCACGGCATTTACCGCCCCGCTGCAGCGGATAGCCAGATAGGCCATATTGAAAGGTTCCGATAAGTCGTTCGGATTCTGACGCCCCAGGGCTAGCAAATCATGGAGTGTCATGCCAAGCTTTTTCTCGGCATAAGCACCGAGATATTGCTTGATGAGAGCCGGATCGAAACGGTCAAAACCGGCGGCCACTGCCGTGTGGGTAGTGAAAAGGTTCCCGGCTCGGGTTGCGGCAAGTGCGACTTCGAAGGATTGCGAGGTCTCCTGCATGTAACTGCGGGCGCGTTCCAACACGGCGAAGGCTGCATGTCCTTCATTCAGATGACAGACTTCCGGCTGGATGCCAAGTGCGGCAAGTAGTCGCCATCCGCCTATCCCTAGTAGCAGCTCCTGCTTGAGGCGCAACTCTGGCCCGCCATACAGCTCGCTGGTAATACCGCGATGTGCCGGAAAGTTTGCTGCATCATTGCTGTCCAGCAGATAAAGCTTCACTCTGCCAACCTGGACCTGCCAGGCGCGCAACCAGACTGAATAACCCGGCAAGTCTATCTCCAACCGCAACCATTCGCCGTCCGCCTGACGCAACGGCATGATTGGCAATTGTCCAGGGTCGTTATACGGATAAAGAGCCTGTTGCGTGCCGTTCTTAGCAAGCACTTGGCGGAAATAACCTTGCTGGTAGAGCAACCCCACACCGATTACCGGCACGCCCAGATCGCTAGCGGCTTTGAGCTGATCACCGGCGACATTGCCGAGCCCACCTGAATAGATGGGCAACGCTTCACTCAACATAAATTCCATGCTGAAATAAGCGACGCAGCTCAAGGAACCCTGCGAATGATTCTGCTGAAACCAGGCGGACGTCTCGATGGATTGCCGCCGGGTCTGCACCAGCTCATCAACATTCTTACGAAAAACAGGATCGGCCAACACGCACTCGATCCGGTCGCGCGAGACCGTCTGCAAGACAACCCAAGGGTTCTGCGTGAGTTTCCACAGCGTAGGATCAAGCTGTCGCCATATCTGGTCGGTGGCATGATTCCACGACCAGCACATATCCAGGGCCAGTTCCGCCAGGTCATCGAATCCTTCGATTTCCGTGGGCAGAAGGCTGTATAGAGGGTGGCGAACTCGCTTTTGTTTACTCATCAATTATCCTCATTCAAAGCATCTCCGATTATCTTTGTGTTCTTGGGTACCGTTAATAATGCGCGCTCCTTGGCAACGTTACTGAACAACAAGATCAGCTTAAGGTTGGTATTGACATGTTTCAGCTTGAATTTGGCAGTAAGAAGAAATCCAGCGTAGCTCGACCCTATAATCCAGCAACTGGTTAAAATCGAACGCCAATCCGTCCTGAATCATTTTTTTAACATCCATTAATTCGCCAATTTCAGTAATGTCTTTGAAGAAAAGCGTATAGACCGGTTTGACCAGATATTTAGCAACTCTAATCCCCACCGGGCCGATATAATTTCGCCTTTGCCCGACATGTGCAATTTCATCAATGGTAATTTCATCCAGCAGAGCCTTTAGCCGGTCACGGACTTCGGGCTCGTCAACCAATACCTCATCGAATAATTGATACAAATGGCAATAAAAAGTGACACCCATCAATTCAGTAATGAAGGAAGGGGTGTCCAGCATAAAACCTGGAAACCTGGGGAACTGTTCATAAATTTTTTCTTTGAACAGCGATAACGGCACCCATTCAACCTGTTCTAGGCCACATGTTTTCAGCATTTCGTCGAACAAACGTACATGGCAAAATTCTTCAGCTAAATGGACGCGGGGAATTTTGTCTTCCACTGTAATTGAATGCGCCATATCGGGTATGGCATCCCAAGCGCCTTTAATGCCTACCCATTCGTGGCGGGCAAATTTGTATATAGCGCAAAGCATCATGGAGGATAGTCTTTTTAAAGAATAGATTTAGATGCCTTTCCGTTAGTACGGCGTCAATCAGATTATCTTCGATTCCTTTGAATAAGTCTGTTCGATAACGCACATAAAACCTGGTGCTGACCAAGCTATTCCTGCATCGAATATGCGCGCGTTGCGTAAAAACTACTCCATGTGACGCTTGTTCGTTTCTCCAGTGCATGCTGCTGACGACCTGATTGGTCAACATCTGAATGTCATAAACGATGATGTTAGCCTTACCTGAAATACCTGTGACCGCTGTGGAGCTAGGGGCTGACGCCTAAACTTACGATTTGTGATTGGCTGAAATGGGTCGAAACGTAACGTTCGAAATCTCTCCCTTTAAGAATTTCTAGCCAACCCACCAATATTAAAGGTATCTCAAGTAGTGCAGTCGACTTCTGATATTCGTGCAGTCGTCTTCTGACATTGACGTCCGAAACCGACCTGTCATTTTCAGAAGACGACTGCACCATTTTATTGGCCTAGACCTGGTGTGTGCATAGGACTTCTGATCATGCGCTAATCAGTAGTCCTCTTCACCATTATTATTTTTGCTCAGAACTCCTTTTCACAAAAATGACAATAGCCAAAATAGATGGTCAATTAGAAGGTAGCCAAATTACATTGCATTTTTCATTATTGGCCACATGATTTATAGTTAGCCAATTTCAGTATACCCATTTTGGCTACCCATCCATGAAAGTTGCTCGCATTTATCTCCGCGTCAGTACCGAAGAACAAGACCTTACTCGCCAAACCGAAATCGTCCACAGCGCTCGGGCGGAAGGTTATTACATTGCCGGCATCTACCGTGAAAAGGCATCGGGCGCTCGTGCGGATCGGCCCGAACTGCTGCGAATGATTGCTGATTTGCAAGAGGGAGAAGTGGTCGTGGCCGAGAGAATAGACCGCATAAGCCGACTTCCCTTAGTCGAAGCCGAGCAACTGGTTGAATCGATTCGAGCCAAGGGAGCGAAGTTGGCTGTGCCAGGTCTGGTCGATTTGTCCGATTTTGCAGCTGAAGCCGACGGAGTGGCCAAGATTGTTCTGGAGGCGGTGCAGGAGCTCTTACTCAAGCTGGCCCTGCAAATGACGCGTGATGACTACGAGACACGCCGCGAGCGGCAACGCCAAGGGGTTCAGCTTGCCAAAATAGCTGGCAAGTATACCGGTCGTGTCGCTGACACAACGACACATCAGCGTATCGTTGCGCTGCGTGAAGCTGGCCATACAATCAAACGTACCTCTGAGCTTGCTGGATGTAGCGAGAGCCAAGTAAAACAAATATGGGCAGACCATAAGGCCAGTCTTAAACTATAAAAATTAGTGGCGGGTATGGAAAAGACGTTCGGTAGTTTATTGACGTTGTCCTAAGATTTCTGCGAGGGATTCTTAGGGGGTGAAGTCGACTTCTGATATTCGTGCAGTCGTCTTCTGACATTGACAAGCGGATCAGTGGCGGCAAAGGAGCGACCCGGTTTTACCAAATTAATCGAGCGGATGGAATCCGGCGATATTCTGGTCGTTACCAAACTTGACCGGCTTGGGCGTAATGCGATGGATGTACGGGCAACCGTCGAGCAACTTTCAAATCAGGGTGTGCGCGTCCATTGTCTGGCACTGGGTGCTGTTGATCTGACCAGTTCAGCGGGGAAGATGACCATGCAAGTTATCGCAGCGGTAGCCGAGTTTGAACGTGACTTGTTGATTGAACGAACGCAGTCAGGGATTAATCGAGCTAAGGCTGCCGGCAAACCCTTTGGCAGACCTCCCGCGCTGACTATGGCGGAACGCGCAGCCGTCCTGGAAAAACTGGCTGCCGGGATTAATGTTACTGAGTTAGCGCGTGAATTCAAGACAACTCGACAAACCATTATGCGAATAAGGGAAGCGGCGTTGAAATCACCGCAAAGTGGATAAAGTATGAGTACCACCTTTTGGGGAGTAAGTGATGAATCATATGTATTTGGAACGGCACGATAACAAAGACAACATGCATCGTTTTTATCAGATGTTTGTGACACCAGGCTTGTTTGACGATTGGTCGCTGATCTAAAGAATGGGGCCGCGTCGGGTCACCCGGCACCGTCAGAAAGGAGTGGATTCGATGCCCAGGAAGAAGCCATCGTCGCCGGGAATAAGTTGTGCACGGCCAAATGTAAAAAAGGCTATCAATCTATTCCGGCAGTACGTTAGGTTATGCGATAGATTACAAATGAACCACGATTAACCGGAGCGGCAACCATGGCAACCGAAGCATTTACCGTTAGGGCTGAATCAGACATCGTTCATCAACTCGACTTTATGGTCGGGGCATTAGATCGATCACGCAATTACCTAGTGAATCAAGGCTTTACGGGAATCTTGAAAACCCATGCCTGGCAGGTCGAGAAAATCACCCAAGGTATAGCCGCCGCCGACCGTGGTGAACTGGTCGATCATGACGATGTCATGCGTGAAATGGAAGAATTGATTGAGAAAAAAGCCAAAGGCCGAGCGTGAAACTCGTTTGGACCGAACCCGCCCAACAGGACTTGCGCGAGATATTTACCTACATCACCGAAGAAAATCCCAACGCAGCCCGCAGACTATTAGCTGAAATCAAGGAACGCGCTGTCTTGCTGCAAGACAACCCACAACTTGGCCGCGCTGGCCGCGTCGATGGAACGAGGGAGTTAATGGTTGCCGGCACTCAATACATTTTGCCCTATCGATTGAAAGAGCAGCAGATTCAAATCTTGGCCGTGTTTCATGGCGCAAGATTGTGGCCTGATAATTTTTAGCTTATTGGGGTTGTAAGCCCTAAACTGCTTAATTTTCCCATTTTTTAAAAATCAAAAAAATGGAAGAATGATTTTGAAACATTTGTGTTTTACGTAACTGTTTTAAAACGATTAAAAAAATTCCGAGGGTTTGGGTTTAGACCCCCGATTACGAGAGTACCCAGGGCACAAGCAAGACTGGAGGATGACATGAATAACAAAGATATAACCCACGGCACCGGCAATGTTTACGCCGATTTGGGATTTCCGGACGCAACCGAACGCCAGACCAAAACGCGGCTGGCGTTTGCAATTAACGAACTTCTCAAAAGCCGTAAGCTTAAACAGCGAGAAGTGGCCGAATTGCTCGATATTCCGCAACCAAAAGTGTCCGCGCTCAAAAATTACCGCCTAGACAACTTTTCGGTCGAGCGCCTGATGGAATTTTTGACTGCGTTAGATCAGGACGTTGAAATTATGATCCGGCCACGGGCAAATAACACCGAAGCCGGACATATCTCTGTCTTGGCCATGCAATAATAGGCGCTAACCCGTAAGGGGATTCGCCGATAGGCAATCCACCTTAGCGTTTATAGGCGTGGCGGTATGCTGTCGCGAAACCACCCTACAATGGGTACGTTTAAACAAACGAGGAGAAGACCATGCTCCAACTCATTCTCGCCGCCCTGTTCTTCATTGCCCTGCACATCGGTGTCGCGGGCACTTCAGCCCGAGGCTTCGCCATCGAAAAGCTGGGCGAAAACGTCTACCGCGCAGCATTTTCCGTGCTTTCCCTGTTCGGCATTGTCTGGTTGTCCCATGCCTACCGGGTTGCCGGTTACATCGAGACTTGGGGCCAACTGGTTTGGTTCAAGCCCATCGCGGCACTCCTGATGCTTGTGGCATTTTTCCTCGTCGTGCTGGGGGTGGCGACACCTAACCCCATGGCTGTGGGCGGAGAAAACCTGCTGATGGCTGATACGCCTGCGCGGGGGATACACCGGGTAACCCGGCATCCTTTTTTGTGGGGCGTCGCGGTGTGGGCATTTGCCCATTTAATTGTCAACGGCGATGTGGCCTCCCTGGTGATGTTCGGTTCGCTGTTCGTGCTGGTGTTTGTCGGGATGACATCCATCGATGCCAAGCGGAAGAAATCCTGTGGCCAGCATTGGGACCGTTACGCCGCCGCGACTTCGATCATACCCTTCCAGGCCATCAAGGAAGGCCGGAATACGCTGGTAATCGCCGAATTTAAAATCTGGCAATTGGCTGTGGTCCTAGTGCTCTATCTCGCCGTGATGCATTTTCACCAAACCTGGTTCGGGGTTTCCCCGTTGTTCTGAGAACATTTAAGCAAACATCCATTTTAGTAAATAATGTTTTTGGGCCTTCAGCCCGAAAAATTTAAACAGGTTTCCAAACGCGGAATGGAGGAAAGATGACTGATCAAAACGAAACTTCATTAAATCAAGCCAGAAAAGATTTCCTCAGCTTTTTGAAATACACCAAGGGCCACTCCGATACCACTTGCTACAACTAACTCGAATTTAGGCATCTGGCGCCGCTGGCTGGAAGAAGCCAAACTGGATTGGCAAAATTGTGGGCTAATTGACGTTGAGCATTTCGTTTCGCATTTATCCCGTGAAGGGGTTGGGGGGGAGAATGAATTTACCGTGCTTGCGTCATAACCCCAAATACTCAACAGGAGTAATTTATGTTACATTTTTCGTAATTACTTAGCGTAATTTTTTTAAAAAAGTAAAAATAATGCTTGACAAGGTTTTCCGAAAAAAAATCGTAATTTAACGCACATCTTCACAATACATAAATTTAACTGTTTATACAGGCTTGCGGCGTTAAGATGGCTCAAGCCGGCAATCAATATACACCACCAGTATTCTCCCGCCTTTCGTGGCGTATCCGCGATCCTCGAAGGCAAAATTCGACTTTTGAAACTGGCCTTATAATATCGCCATCCTTTACGGTTACGGTATTTATCCTTTGACAGTCGATAACATTGACGTGGAAGCCACGATCAAAACAGTTCAGCAATTGCTTGCCGAAGAGGCACATCTATCGCCCGCCTTGCGCTCGATACTTGAGGTGATGATTATGCTGGTGCAGATAATGGCGAACCGATTGAGTCTAAACAGCCACAACAGTAGCAAACCGCCTTCCCAGGATCGTTTTTCCAAAGGCAAGGGCGAAAAACCGGCTAAAGATGAAGCTGACAAAAAATCCGGCGGTCAACCAGGACACATCGGCACCACTCTTAAGAAGATCGACAATCCCGATGTCACCACACAACTGACAATAGATCGGACGACTATACCACTTGATGACTATAAATTTGTCGGTTACGACTGTCGCCAAGTGTTCGATATTGACATCCGTCGTGTGGTCACCGAATACCAGGCGGAAATTCTAGAAAATCCACAGGGACAACGTTTTACCGCACCTTTTCCGGCGGGAGTAACCAAAGCCGTTCAGTACGGCAACGGCGTCAAAGCTCAGTCGGTCTATTTATCGCAGTATCAATTCATTCCGCTCAAACGGGTTCAAGAGCATTTTCAGGAGCAACTGGGGTTGCCGATCAGCGAGGGGTCAATTTTTGCCTATAATCGCCAGGCCTATGAAATGCTTGAGCAGTTTGAGCAAAAGCTGATCGTCAAACTGTTGAACGCAAAGGTACTTCATGCCGATGAGACTGGCATCAATATCGGCGGTAAAACCTGCTGGTTGCACTGTGTCTCCAGTCCACTGCTGACGCTGTATTATGCCCATGAAAAACGCGGGGTTGAGGCCATGGCAAGCATGCCGCTGTTAACCCTTTTTTCCGGCATACTGGTTCACGATCACTGGAAACCCTATTTCAAATTAGCCTGTCAGCATGCGCTGTGCAATGCCCATCACTTACGGGAATTGGCTTTTGCTCACGAACAAGAGGGGCAGGCGTGGGCGAAATTAATTATCGATCTATTAGAAAGCATTCTGAAAGACGTCTATTCACAAGGCGGTGCGTTACCAGAAGATCAAGCAATCCATTACCGCGAACAGTACCGGGCGATACTGGCGCAGGCCGAAATAGAATGTCCGCCACCACCCGAACGGCAAGAGGCAGACCGCAAAAAGGGCCGACTCAAACGCAGTAAATCCCGAAATTTACTGGAGCGATTGCGCAATTATGAGAAAGAGACTCTGCATTTCATGACGGATGTGGATGTTCCCTTGACTAATAATCAGGGGGAAAATGATATTCGCATGACCAAGCTTCAACAGAAAATATCCGGTTGCTTTCGATCTAAAGAAGGAGCGAACATCTTTTGCCGTGTCCGTAGCTATTTATCGACTTGCCGTAAAAATAATGTTTCGGCCACCGATGCCCTTACCATGCTTTTTGAGGGCAGACTGCCTGACTTTATTCTTTAACTGGATTGACTGAGTAATGGCACAGAACCTAGCTCCAGAATTTTTTTGAGCGTGTAAAGATTCATTACGCTGAGTAATTACCATTTTTCAATAAAAGCTATTGTCAAGCCAGAAGACAATAAATTGCGATTTAATATTGAACAGAGTTTATCTCTTCGGGGCTCAACACGAAATTTAGGGTTATCTCTTTCCGCGCTCGGTTTTCTTGGAGCGACTGTGAGCTGGCAACCTGCTAGTGCACAAACTTGGAGCGAGGCAAGCTCAACTGAGCTTGGGTCAATTTGTAATTCTGGATCTTTTTTACCTGGGTCGCAGCTTGGATCTATTTGTCAACAATTACAGGCAGCGGGCGGCACAGCCGTCTCTAACGGTGTTGGCACTCAATCGCAGCCGAACTCGATTCTTATCTCCCAGCAACAATTGAAAGACGCGCAAACCAAAAAAGAAAGAAAAGATAGGCCAAAGAGCGGCTCCGCCGACGAGGTAGCCGCCAATTGGGGAGACAAGTTCAGCACCTTTTTAACAGCTGGAGCGACTGCTCTTCGCCACCGCAATAATGAATTTGAACAAGGCTACAACGCAACGATTCCATCGGTAACGCTGGGAGGAGGGTACCTTATCTCTGATACTCTGGAGACAGGACTGGCGTTTAATTATTCGAACTCGAAAGCTGATAACAACACGGGTGGCGGTTTTAATGTCGATTCTTACAGTCCGTTACTGTATATCAATTACCTGCCTTTCGAAAATGCCTTTGTCAATCTAGCTCTAGGATATACACGACAGAATCAGACCAACAATAGAAACGCTGTTGCAGGTACGAGTAATAAACAAAATATTTTTTCTGGGATTACAACAGGGAATCTCAACACTAATCAATACAGTCTCAATTTTCTGAGTGGCTACGACCATCCGGTTGAAAACCTTACTATCGGCCCTAGACTGGGTGTCAATGTCCGACAGTGGGAGATGAACAGCTACCAGGAATCTACCAACACCGGCCTAGAAGCACGCTTTAACAGTCAATACCAGACATCAATTCAAAGCACACTCGGTTTATCGGCCTCCTCTGCCCACAGCACTACTTACGGTGTGTTAGTTCCTCAGCTCAGCATGTCTTGGGTTCATGAATATGCTAACAATTCGCGAACCATTAATGCGCATTTTGTTCAGGCTACTGATTCTGCTACCTCTCCTGGCTTTAACTTTCAGACCGAAAATCCTGCACGAAACTGGGCCGTTATTGACCTCGGGATTTCATTAGTAATACAGAAAGGTGTGCAAGCTTTTGCCAACCTTTCAACCGTGCAGGGCAACCGTAATTTTGAAAGCTATGGCGGAAACGTCGGCATAAGAGTCGACTGGTAGCGCTGTTTAAAATCGGAGGATTGTTTACTTCAACTTTCTCAGAATGCATTAATCTGACAAAGTTGAATTACTCGGCTAATTCATCCAGTACGTTTTGCCATACCTGATCCCAGCAGCAAACATGATCGTAATCGTCGAGTACAATCAGTTTAGAACCTAGATGAGCAGCCGCTTTTGCCATTAATGCTGGCGGTACAATTTCATCTTTACCGCCGGCATAATGGCGCTGACGTATTAACGAAGACAGAGGGGGAAGAGAGGCAGGATCCAAAGAACCACAGAGGTTATTATCTCCAGTATAGGCGGCCCAGGCATCAAGATCGAGGTTTGCAGCAACGGTGACTACAGACACGGTTTGTGGCAATCGAGATGCAAGCAGCACCGCCAAAACTCCTCCACCGCTATGTCCAAACAAAGCGATTTTTTCGTAACCGTGCTGCGATAGTAATTGCTTAACCCATCTTCGTGACTCCAGTCTCTCTAAGTTATTGATTTTTCGTTGTCGGTGGTTTTCATTTCAAAAAACTCCTTTAAAATCAATGGCCATTTTTTGTTTTCCTCTGTAGTGCCATCTATTTGGGACGGTATCTTGATTTTTTCTTGACTTGCGCTCATGCTGGCGCCATGTATATTCGCAGAACCAAAACGAAAACAGCGGAGCATGGCGATGATTCCTATACCTATCGGATCGTTGAATCCGTGCGTGAGGGCACACACGTCAAGCAACGTACGTTACTCAATCTGGGCAAAGACTTTGCTATTGAGCCCGCGCATTGGCCTGTGCTCACCGCCAGAATTGACCAGCTTCTGCACGGCTCAGCGCCGCACCAAGCGGAGTTGTTTGCTTTAGCGGATGAGGTAGGTCAGTTGCTGGAGGCCGCCGCCGAGCGCTATAGCGAGCTCATCATCGCGAAATTGGCTCAACCTGTCTCGATAGCGACACCCGAGGCAGATTATCACCGGGTCAACATTAATCATATCGAAGCCGTTCAAGCGCGCAGCATCGGCGCCGAAACCTTGGCGTGGCATGCGGTCATCCAATTGCAACTCGATCAGAAGCTTGCTGCACTGGGTTTTAATAAAATCGATGCCGCGGCGGCATTGGGCAGCATCATCGCGCGCATGATTTCGCCCGGCAGCGAACTGCACACCCACGCTTGGCTGCAAGCATGCACAGGTCTAGGTGAACTGCTTGATCATGACTACGGCAGCACCAGCCTGACGCGCGTGTATACCATCAGCGACAGGTTGCTCAAACACCAGCCGGCACTGGAAGCGTTTCTGGCGGTTCAGGAACAGACCTTGTTCGATTTAAACCGAAGCATCGTCTTGTACGATTTGACCAACACCTATTTTGAAGGTCAGTGTACCCAAAATCCCAAAGCCCAGTTCGGTCGCTCCAAAGAAAAACGCCGTGATTGCCCTCTGGTCACCTTAGGTCTGGTGCTGGATGGCAATGGCTTCCCGCTCAGCAGCCAGGTGTTTCCAGGTAACGCCAGCGAGCCGGCCACGTTATCGCTGATGCTGGACGGGCTGCAGGGCAAGCAGCCATTACCCTCTGAAAAACCGGTGATTATCATGGATGCCGGCATTGCCAGCGCGGACAACATCGCCTGGTTGCTCGAGCGCGGTTATCTTTACCTGGCGGTCAGCCGGGAACGCGACCTACAAGATCCCCGAGACCAGGATAATGCCGTCCTGGTTCGGGAAACCGAGCACAACAGCGTCAGCGTTTACCGCACAGTCGATGCAGAAACCGGGGAAACCCGGCTGTATTGTTATTCCGCTCAAAAAGCCCAAAAAGAACAGGCCATCCGCAACCGCTTCCACGTTCGTCTGGAAGCGGCGCTCGACAAGCTCAATGCCGGCTTAAACAAAAAAGGCACACTTAAAAACGTCACGAAAATACATGAACGCATCGGTCGGCTGCGCGAAAAAAACAGCCGTGTCGCGTCAGACTACCGTATTGAAGTCATTGCCGATGATGAAAAAAACAATGCCACTCGTATTGACTGGCAGCGTGAACCGCAAAGCGCACAAAAAGACCAGCACTGCGGCGTTTACTGTCTAAGGACTACTATTAAGGACTGGTCTGAAGAACAGTTGTGGACAACCTATATCATGCTGACCGAGATCGAAGCCACCTTTAGAAGCTTGAAAACCGACCTCGGTTTACGTCCGGTTTTCCACCAGAAAGAAGAGCGCGTCACCGGCCACTTGTTCATCACCTTACTGGCCTACCATCTGGTGCATACCCTGCGTTATCAGCTCAAGCAGCAGGGCATCCATTTAAGCTGGGACAGCATTCGCAATATCATGTCGACCCAACAACGCCTCACCATTACCTTGCCGACAGATGACCATAAAACCATCCACCTGCGCACAACAAGCCAAGCCGAAGTGCGGCAGAAACAACTATACGCAGCCTTGAGTATCAAACCCGACCCCATAGGTAAATGTAAGACCATTGTTGAAAACAAAAAATCTGTAGTGCCATTTGAGATAGAGTAAAAAATTCAACTTGTTGAATTAACGGATAATTGTTAGTAGATGTCACGAAGATGGGTTAATTACAGCGGCAAGACTGGCTACTACATCCTCCGAGTAGCGGTCTTTCAGCCAGAATCGGCTGGAACAATCACCTATTGATTTCACCCCATGATAACAAGGCCTTCCCACATAGATGACAGGGGCTCTATCCAGTGCCATTAGATTTAACACCATGGGATTGCGTGGCGTGGGGTCGTCTGATGGCCGGCCTGCAATCCAGGGGTTGCCGTCACCATCCAGATAGATGTGCAACGTTTTTGATACATAGTCATTCTTGGTATAAACAACGTGTTCAAAGCGCGATCCTGTTATTACTTCGCGCTTCATGTTTAGAACTGCGGCTTTGCTCGCAAATTCTTCTGCGAGAGATGTACAACACGCTAAACAAAACACGGCTATTAAAATGATAAGTGTGCGATTACTCGGATGCACGCCAGTCTTTGCAAGTTTGATGAGGTGCATTGATACCCAAATAATCGTGCAATTCATCCTGATTTAGATTTCGCCCGGCCTTGCTGCATAAAAGATTAAACACGTTTTGCGGATCTGCATCATACAGCTGTACATGACCATCACTTATACCAGATGCCAGTATTCGTTCATCCGGACTGAAAGCAACGCCCCAAACCATACCGGCATGACCAATTGTTTCAACTCCCAAACCAGACAACGTTTCAATCAGCCTGGTGGTGCTGTCCTGACTGCCGGTAGCCAAAAATTTTCCTGTCGGACTGAAAGCAATAGATGTGACTGGGCCTCCGTGTTTGATTAATGATATTAAGTCACCCGAATTGATATCAAACAGTCGAGCGGCATTATCGACACTACTTGTTGCCAGCAACTTGCCATCAGGACTAAAAGCGACGCTAAGCACAATTCCGGCATGTTCAAATTTAGCTTTTTCCTTGCCAGTGCTTAATTCAAATATCCTTGCCATGTTGTCTTCATTCGCAGTTGCCAGAAGTCGTCCATCAGGACTAAAGGCGACACGCGAAACAGGGGCGGCTAATTGAATTGATTGTGTTAACTGCCACGTTTTTGTAGCTACCAATTTTATGCTTCCATCCCTGCTGGCAATGGCTAATAGCTGCCCATCAAAACTGAAGACGACAAACCTGACTTCATCATTATTATCTATTTGCCTTATCTCCTTACCCGTCGCAGTATCAATCACCTTTACCGACCTATCCAAGCTAGCAGTTGCCAGCCATCGGCTATCAGGACTAAAGGCAATGCTTCTGATCTCACCAGTGTGGTTGATTTTGGCTATTTCCTTACCGGTTGTGACATCTAGCAGCTTAGCTGTCTTATCTTTGCTGGATGTCGCCAAAAACCGCCCATCCCGACTAAAAGCGACGCCATAAACGCTATCAACATGTTTGATTGCCATTACTTGTTTACCTGTCGTGATGTTAAACACTCTTGCCGTCTGATCCTGACTGGCTGTCGCCAAAAAGCGCCCATTGGGGTTGAAGGCAATGCCCATAATTGCAGCATTCTGCTTAATCTTTATATCATCAGGTTTTTTGACGGTTTCAATAAGCCGCACCACGTTGTCTGTATTATCGTTATGCATGTTATCCATGCTGACTGTGGCCAGTAGTTGACTATCTTGACTAAACACGATGTTCCACACGGCCCCGCCATGTATTATCCGTGTGACTTCCTGCCAAGTAGCCGTATCGATGAGACGTGCAGTTCCATCCAGGCTGGAAATGGCGAACAATTGTCCGTTCGGGCTAAATCTGACACTATAAACATCATTTTTATCTGAAAATTGGACAAGTTCTTTGCCACTATTAACCTCTGTTACTCTGGCGGTGTTATCGTCACTCCCGGTTGCCAGCCAAAGGCCATCAGGACTAAAAGCCAAACTCGACACCACGTCACTGTGATGAATTTGTCTTAACTCCTTACCTGTCGAAACATCGATTAAACGTGCCGTATTATCCATACTTGCTGTCGCCAATAATCGGCCATCAATATTGAACGCAACATGAGTCACCTCTGCGCCATTATCAATTCTGGCTAGTTCTTTGCCGGTTACCGTATCTATCAATCTTGCCATGTGATCCTTGCCAGCAGTGGCCAGGATGCGGCTATCAGGACTAAAGGCAATATTAAAAACTTCATCACCATGTTTAATCTTTACCAGTTCTTTACCCGTTTTCACCTCAATTAACCGCGCCGTACTATCCTTGCTGGCCGTAGCCAATAAACGCCCATCAGGGCTAAAACTAACTGTATTTACTTCTCCGCCCTGAGCCAGACTAAAAATTTCCTTACGGCTGGCTATATCAATCAACCGGACTTTTTTGTCTTTGCAGCCTGTGGCAATAAGCTGACTATCCGGGCTAAAGGCAACACTATTAACCCCATCACCATGCTCTATTTGATATAACTCGTTGCCGTTTTCGGTTTTAAATAAACGTAACATGTTGTCTTTGCTGCCGGTAGCCAGCAATCTCCCATCCGGACTTAAGGCAATACTCAGGATCGCCTCATCATGCCGTATTCGATAATTAGGAAGCATTCGAAATAGTTTATTGGCGGCGGTCGATGCTTCTGCGTTGTGTTTCGAAGCGGGTGCAGCCTCAATTTAAAGCAGCCGCAACAGAAGGAACGCCAAAGAGATTTATTTTTTGCCAAAACTGTGTCCATCTTTGAGCCGTTAAAACTAATGCCCGTAAATTTAAAATGCCAGCCGCACCGGCTTGTTTCCAGCGCATACCGGCAAGACAAAATCGCTGTTTTATAAGCGTTTTACAAGCTGCTTCTGTTACGCCTGAGCCAATCGGAAAATTTTGCTCGGTGTAACTGATGTAGTTCATGTGGTGCCGATGATTTTTATAATAGGTAACGGCTGCCCCCAGCTTGTCTCGCAGATGTCGCGGTAATTTTTGGGTGCTTTTTCGTACTTGTAGCGCCACCATTTCATTATAAAGCGCCTCGGCAGCCCCCGCTGTGTGTTTCAGTTGATGGCAGCGATCTTCCAACCAGGCTTTGTGAGCACTTTTATCCTTAGGATATTTTGCATTAGCGACGGCGCCCAGATAACTGCTCGCATGATAAAAATCGAGAACCTGTGTATGGGTATGCGGCGTTAAAAATTGCCAGTTGCATTCAGCTCCATCGGCTAGCCCGACCGTCTTGGCGTCCGGAAAGTGCGCTTTGACGCGCTCAATCTCTGCGGTAAAACGGCGCAAGAACTCCGCTTTGCCATATTCAGGCGTAGCACCCTGATAAATAGTATGTTGCCGTTCGCCTTTGGCATCATAAAAACTGATTGTGCCCGCCATGGCTTCCCGCCAACCCTCTTTACTCATGTGCATACAGGTGCCGTCCAGACTGATGGCTATGGATGCAATAGCGTTTTGAAAATTCGGTAGATCGTAATGCCACTTTATTTCCTGTTGCTCGGCTATGCCCGCTACTTTTTGGGATAAGTTTTGCAAGAACGATGCCGATATTTTTCGTCCTTGGCATTCCAGAAAATCCTGTTGGACTTCGAGTGCCGCTTTACACGCCATTTTAATACCCACCTGCTTGGCGAACCGGGGCGTTGAACTACCAATAATGCGCGCGGATTGCTCCAACGGACAGAAGGTCTTTCCGCGTCCATGATGGTGATACACATGCCTCGCACACTGAATTTCACCATAAGGCGTTTGATAAAACTTTTCTTCCTGCCCCTTGCTTCGCCATGGCTTGCCCTCTATTTCAATCGCTTCCCCTTGGGTGTCGAATTGCTTCAAGGCTTGTTCAGTAGCGAGTGTGCCCGCCTCATTGACGACCGCCTGAATCGCTTCCTCACTGTCTAGCATCGAATCTTCGAGATCAATTGTTATTTCTATAATGAGCTGTTTCCCTTCTTTTCTTATAATTTTTGCGGACATGTCTGTTCTTAAGTTTTAAGGATTAAATACGTTTAAGCTTCTATCTCAAAATATAGGAATAATGTCCATCTGTTTCTTTAGACTGTCATAAAATCAAGGTCGCACCCATGCCAACACCCATTGCACCCAAGCCGATCATGCCTGCTTTCATGTTAGCGCTCCAGATAGGTGTAGGCGATCAGGCCGGCATCCAGCTCGTTTTCATAAGCCTGGCGCTGTCCGGCGCTGATGTCACTGCGCGCCAGTTTGTCGCGGAAGGCGGCTTTCAGTTCTTCGGCATCGATGTGCACATAATCCAGCAAGTCGCCGACATGTTCGCCTTCCTGAAAATCGGAAAAATGGTAGCCGTTGGCGTCCAGTTCGATATTGATGGAATGCGTGTCGCCGAACAGGTTATGCATATCGCCCAAAATTTCCTGATAGGCGCCGACCATGAAAAAACCGATTAGATAAGGTTCGTTGAGATCAATTGCATGTACGGCCAGCGTGGTTTCGATGTTTTGGCCATCAATGTATTGATCAATGCGGCCGTCCGAATCGCAGGTTAAATCCTGCAAGACCGCGCGCCGTATCGGCTGCTCGTTGAGCCGGTGAATCGGCATGATCGGAAAAATCTGGTCGATGCCCCAGATGTCGGGCAAGGATTGGAACAGCGAGAAATTGCAAAACACCTTATCGGCCAGCTTCTCGTTGAGCTCCTGCAGAATGACGGATTGGCTGTGATTGTTGGGGTTGAGGTTGTTTTTAATCTGCTGGAAAACCTGAACATAATGCTGCTCCGCCTCGGCCAGACCGGTCAGGCAGAGTTTGCCCTGGGCAAAAGCATTGCGCGCTTCAGACAGATTGAATTGGGCATCGTGATATTGTTCGGCCAGATTATGCCGCGAAGGCAAAGCCAGCGCCTCGCTTGGTTGGTCATAAACCGATTCAATATCGGTCACATTCGTAATGAGTACCGCATGGTGCGCGGTCAGGCGCGGCCGGATTCGGTAATGATATGGGGATGGGCAATGCCGTGTTCGTTACAGATGTCGGCAAAGCTGCGCACAATATTCTGCGCGTATTCATCCATGCTGTAATTGATGGAGCATTCACGGCGCGAGCGGCTGCCGTCATAATCGACACCCAGACCGCCGCCGGCATCGACGGTATCGATGGCCGCGCCCAGTTTGTGCAGCTCGGTATAGAACTGACCGGCTTCTTTTAATGCCACTTTAATATCGTGGATATTGGCAATCTGCGAACCCATGTGAAAATGCATCAGCTTCAGAGTGTCCAGTAAATCAGCCTGCTGAAGGCGTTCGATCAGTTGCAGTACTTCGCTGGCATGAAAGCCGAATTTGGATTTTTCGCCGCCGCTGTTTTGCCATTTGCCCGCGCTGATGCTGGACAGTCGCACCCTTACGCCCAATAGCGGTTTGATATTCAGTTGCTGCGCTTCGTGCAAGATCATTTCCAGTTCAGACGGCTTTTCGATGACGATATAAACCTTCAAACCCATGCGCAAGCCAATCAGCGCAAAGCGGATATAGGCTCGATCCTTATAGCCATTGCAGACGATCAGGCCGTGTTTGGATAAGGCCAGAATGGCCAGTAATTCCGGTTTGCTGCCGGCCTCAAGACCGACGTGTTCGCCCGCCAGAATGCCTTCAATGACTTTGCGCTGCTGATTGACCTTGATCGGATAAACCGGTGTATAAGTGCCTGCATAATCATGGTTGGCGCAGGCTTTCCGGAAGGCATTGTGCAGCTGGGCAACGCGATTTTTTAAAATATCGGTAAAACGCACCAGCACCGGCAGCGACAAATTGTTTTCGCTTAATGACCGGGCAATCTCGTACAAATCCAGTTCGACGTTTTGATCCGGGCAGGGCCTGACGGACACATGCCCGGCTTCATTAATGGCAAAAAAACCATCGCCCCAGTTATTGATCGAGTAGGTTTCTGCCGATTGTTCGATGGTCCACGGGCTTGCTTGCTTGGATCGCACGAGTTGAGCCTCACTATCTATGTGTCACAAGATTCTAATATAATGCCGTTATTCTAATCTTTTTCTCAACAGGACACCCTACCATGAATGCGATCATGAACTCGTCACAATGGTTTACCGAACAAGCTCCCGGTGTTGACTCGGCTTTTTCGTTGAAAATCAAACAAAAACTGCACGAAGAACAATCGCCGTTTCAGTTTATCGAAATCTATGAAACCGAAAGCTTCGGTAATCTGATGGAAATCGACGGAGGGCACCATGGTGTCGACCCGGGATAATTTTTTTTATCATGAAATGATCAGTCATCCGGTGCTGTATACTCACCCTGATCCGAAAAGAGTCTGGATCATCGGCGGCGGCGATTGCGGTACTTTAAAGGAAGTGTTAAAGCATCCGGGTGTTGAGCAGGTCGTGCAAATCGATATCGACGAACGCGTGACCCGTCTGGCCGAGATTTATTTTCCCGAACTATGCGAATCCAACAACGACCCGAGAGCCGATTTGAAATTCATCGACGGCATCAAATGGGTAAAAGAGGCCAAACCCGGCTCGGTGGATATCATTATCGTTGACAGTACCGACCCGGTCGGCCCCGCCGAAGGCTTGTTCGGGGCGGCATTTTACCGCGACTGTTTCAATTGCCTGTCAGACAACGGCATCGTGATCCAGCAAAGCGAGTCTGCCTTGTATTATATGAAGTTGCTGGGTGCAATGCGCGATGCGATGAGTTCTGCAGGATTTAGCCATCTACAGACGTTGTTCTTCCCGCAATGTATTTATCCCTCGGGCTGGTGGAGTGCCACCATGGCGTCTAAAGCCGATCTCAGCCGGTTTAGAGTAGAGGGTTCGGTGCGCAAACCTTTTGACACTATTTATTATAATGCCGATATACACAGGGCCGCCCTGGCGCAGCCCGAATTTTTCAAAAAAGCATTTACTGTGTAGAACAGATAAGATCAATCTGCATGCCGGATATCACTACCCTTAAATTGATTGAGCGTATCAGCACCCTGTTGCGCGCGGAAGAACGCAAAAAATATGCCGCCATCGGTCTGCAACCGGTACATGCCCAGGTGCTGGAGTATTCTGTTCCGCTGTAATGCACACAGCAATACCCCGGCGGCCCTTGCCGAATATCTGGGTTTGACCAAAGGCACGACTTCCCAATCGATACAGGTGCTTGAGCGCAAAGGCTATATAGCAAAAGGCCATGATACCGAAGATGGACGGGTGGTACGCCTGAGCCTGTCAAAAACAGGGCTGCAATTGTTAACAGATTTACAGCCCTCCGATGTTTTTGTGCAGGCGGAACAGGCGGTATCTTCCAAGGCATTTGCCAGCTTGGCGAAGCTTTATTGGCCACGCTGGTGGCCTTACAAAAAGCCAACAATGCCAGAAGCTTTGGCGTTTGCAATACCTGTGTTAATTTTATCGAGGTTGAAAACCATTACCAGTGTGCAGCAACCCAGATGCCTTTAACCAGGGTTGCCGCTGAAAAAATATGCCGTGAACATGTCTCCGCATAATTGCGAGACATTCCCTAAACAGGCCAGCGCCTGTTGACTTTACCTTAATAAATAAATGAGATAAGCCATGTTTGATCCTAAAGCCATTGATGAAATTGCCAATCGCCTTGCCGGCGCCATCCCGCCGGGGCTGAGTAACCTGAAGGAAGACCTGGAAAAAAGCTTTCATGCCATTTTACAGGGCGCGTTAAGCAAGCTGGATGTGGTAACCCGTGAAGAGTTTGAAGTGCAAAAGGCCGTGCTGGCGAAAACCCGCTCAAAACTGGAAGCATTGGAAAAGCGAGTTGACAGCATCGAAGCACAACTGTTGAATAAAACCGAAATGTAAATGCCGCTTTTTTTAGCTTGCTTAAGCAATTGTCGGTGATGAATCCAGCAAGTTTCTTGTCTGTTGGCGCATAACATGGCCCTGGCGGTTATTTACAGCCGCGGCCGTTCCGGCATAGAAGCGCCATTGGTGACCGTGGAAGTGCACGTTGCCAATGGCCTGCCTTCCATGTCCATCGTCGGCTTGCCCGAAGCCGCCGTCAAAGAAAGCAGGGATCGTGTGCGCGGCGCGATCTTGAATTCCCATTTTGAATTTCCTGCGCAACGCATCACCATCAACCTGGCGCCGGCCGATTTACCCAAAGAAGGCGGCCGTTTTGATCTGGCCATTGCCTTGGGGATTCTGGCGGCCTCAGGTCAGATTCCTGCGGCCAAGCTGGATCAATATGAATGCGTGGGCGAGCTGTCCCTGGGCGGCGAACTGCGGCCGATTAGCGGCGTGCTGCCGGTTGCCATACAGGCCAGAAACGAGCAAAGACAGCTGATTCTGCCCATCGAAAATATCGCCGAAGCGGCTTTGGCGAAAAACATCGAGCTCATCCCGGCCGGCCATTTGCTGGAAGTCTGCGCGCACCTGAGCGGGCAGAAGCGCATACAGATGGAGTTTTCAGCGGCAGAGCCGGATGTCCCGATCGAGGGCATCGATTTTTCCGATGTGCACGGCCAGTACCATGTTAAAAGAGCCTTTGAAATTGCCGCCGCCGGCGCGCATAACTTACTGATGCTGGGCCCGCCCGGCACCGGCAAATCGATGCTGGCGGCGCGCATGCCGACCATCTTGCCGCTATTATCAGAGCAACAGGCACAGGAAAGTGCGGCCATCGCCTCGGTCAGTGATGTCGGGCTTGATGTTCAAAACTGGCTCAAACCGCCCTACCGTGCTCCGCATCACACCGCATCCGCGGCCGCTTTGGTCGGTGGCGGCAGCAATCCCAGGCCAGGTGAAATCTCACTGGCGCACAATGGCACCCTGTTTCTCGATGAATTGCCCGAGTTTGATAGAAAAGTGCTGGAAGTGCTGCGCGAACCGCTGGAGACCGGCCATATCACCATCTCACGCGCCAGCAGGCAGGCCGACTTTCCGGCCCGGTTTCAACTGATTGCGGCCATGAATCCCTGTCCTTGCGGTTATCTGGGTGATGCGTCGGGCCGTTGCCACTGCACATCGGAACAGGTTGCGCGCTATCGGGCCAGAGTGTCCGGGCCCTTGCTCGATCGCATCGATATGCATCTGGAAGTGCCCAGAGTTTCACATGAGGTGCTGCGCAAAGGTTCGCCGCAGGGTGAAGAGAGTAGCGCAACTATCAGGGCGCGCGTGGTTGCCGCCCGCAACCTTGCCCTGTCGCGCAACGGCAAAGCCAATGCTGCGCTGACCGCCAAAGAAGTCAAACAGCTGTGTGTGCTGTCAGAGCAAAGTCACCAATTATTGGAGCAGGCCATGGAAAAATTTGGCCTCTCGAACCGCGCTTATCACCGCATTCTCAAACTCGCGCGCACCATTGCCGACCTGGCGCAGTCAGAGCAAATACAGATAGCGCACCTAAGTGAAGCGATCAGCTATCGCAAACTGGACAGAAGCGTTTAAGGCGTTTACGCCTGGCTGGGCTGCTCTTTTTCGATGGGTTATTGTTGAAAAACTTTTATTCAAAGCTTTGCAGAGCATGAAACAAAGCAGACAATCCGATTACTGTCTCCCAAAAATCTGCGGCTCTTTAACCTGGGCTTTCTCTTGCAGGCAGTGATAGGCGGCATTTTCATACTTAATCACTAAAGACTGTGTGTTTTTATGCTCAATCATAAACTTTTTGGCTTCATCCGCCGTCAAGTCTTTCATCAAAAAGGTTGCAATACACAGGCAAGGTTCGGTGTAACGTTCTCTATCCACGTCTTTATTGACTGAATGCTTCAATTCCCTTTGCACGCACTGCTCGGCAAACTCATGCTCGAACGTATGTTTTTGCACATCCGTCACCACCACATCGTGAGAATGGTCGAAAGGATTGTGCTCAAGCTTTGCCGCAGTGGCTTTGTCATCGTCGTCTGAACAAGCGCTTACAGATAGCGCCAAAACGGCACTGCTCAGAACAGTAATAAAGAATTTTTTTGATACCATAATTGTTTTCATGCAATTGAAATAGTGGGTGTTTGGTGATGGTTCGCAGTAGGCCCGGGCATACTACGCTCAATACAATCAAGGCGAAACTTTATCATTTTATGCGGCCTTGTTCTACTCATCTTCTATTCGCCCCTCGCTCTGTTTTCCCAGGGTACGCAATTTGTACAGATAACCTTTTTCGGCAACATCGCTGCTTTTATGGGCAGTGGCATATAAAGCCCTGGATGCATGGTTGCAAGGCCTAAGCCTTGGGTTTTTCTGAGACCTAATGCCCTGTAGGGTTAAAAGCTTCGCTCGGCCGCGCCGAATTAAGCGTACGTCATCACCGGAGAAGCCGTCAACAATGGCTTGATTTACACCATTTATTGCAATGAGCAGGAATTCTAATCGCTGGATTACCCGAACCCTATTACCGATATTGATTTGCCCGCTCTCCGCTTTCCACATCCGGAAGCTATTCATTTCATTATCTGAACTACAAGCAAAAAATACAAGCCAAGTTGAATACCTAGCTCGGATTCAACCTGCGAATCTGCCACATCACTACCGGGCATAGGGTAGTGGATGAGACCAGTAACTTGTCATCCATTATCCGCATGCCCACTTCACAGCAATTCACAAAGTGGGTAAGAATCCCATGTCTGATATGAAAAAATGACACCCAATCACAACAATGACTATAATTCCCCGTTGCATTCAATCATCGTTTTAATCCTAAAAATTAGCGGAATTATTCCTATGGTGCTTAACGAGCGCAAAGTCAGCCAAATGGCGGCTTACTTTTTATATAAAAGAGGCGGTCGCATGTCGCATTTAAAGCTAATGAAATTGCTTTATCTGGCAGACAGGGAATCTTTGCGTTTACACGGTTTGTCCATGACCGGCGATTGCCTGGTATCCATGCCGCATGGGCCGGTGTTGTCCATGACTTTAAATCTCATGGATGGTGATGTTGAGTCTGGCCCTAATGGATGGGAAGACTTGATTACAGCAAAAGAAAATCATGAACTTTCACTTAAGAATTCACTGCTATTGGATGCGCTCGACGAGCTCAGCAAGGCCGATACCGACGTGCTGGAATCAATCTGGAATCAATTCGGCAGTATGAGCCGCTGGGAAATACGTGATTACACACACCAGCACTGCCCAGAATGGGAAGACCCGCTTGGCTCATCGCGGCCAATCAGCTTTGAAAAACTCTTCCAGTCGTTGGGCCGTTCCGCTGATGAAGCCAAACGCTTGGCGGATTATATTGACGAACAACAACACATAGACGAATTATTTGCGGCGTTATCGAAACATCCGGTTTTGAGGGAAAGCAGGTATTGTTGGTTAATATTACAACCGTCCCCAATGGCTTGCCTTATGATTTAACCTGTATTCTCAAACCCGGCGAGCATCGCTTTATCAAGCGTGAAAGCTATGTCTATTATGCAAAGGCGCGAATAGAAGCCGCCAATGCGCTACTTCGCGGCATAAAATCAGGCCAGCTAATACCTCATGAAATAATGGATAAGGCAGTCGTGAAAAGGATATGCGATGGTTTACCGCAATCACCACATACCACTCCCAAAATTCTCAATTTCTACGCTTTAACCGGCATAAAGGATTAAACATGGCCGACAACTACGACGACTACAGCCGCGAAGAATTGCTTCGTGAATTGCGTTTGCGCGACCGGCGGCCTCGCTTTGGCTTGGTTTGGGAGCGCAAGGAGATTGAACACGAAAAGGCGGTGAATGATGATTTTGTCGCGTTGGATTTTGATCCTGCTTTGTCCTGTGGCGAAGCGCCCTACCGCAATCTGATTATTGAGGGCGATAATTTCGATGCCTTGCGTTATTTGCGCATGACTCATGCCGGTAAGATCAAGTGCATTTACATCGACCCGCCCTACAATACCGGCAATCGCGATTTTATTTACAACGACCGCTTTGTTGATAAGGAAGATGCTTACCGGCATTCCAAGTGGCTGGAGTTTATGTACCGGCGCTTGCAATTGGCAAAGGATTTACTGGCCGAGGATGGGATGATTTTTGTTTCGATTGATGATAACGAGGCGTTTAATCTTGGGTTGTTGATGAATCAGGTTTTTGGGGAAGTGAATTGGATATCAACCTTGATTTGGAAGAAGAGCTACGGTGGTGGCGCTAAGGCGAAACACATCGTTGGACTTCACGAGTATATAATTTGTTACGCTTGCAACAAAGAAGCGATCAACACAATTGACATGCCCCCAGATGAGGGAATTCGCCGCTACTACAAATTTTCAGATGAAAAAGTCGACCAACGCGGCCCTTACCGTCTTCAGCCACTTGCAACAACGAGCATGGATGTCCGGCCAAATCTCCGGTACGCGATTCCATTTGAAGGTCAAGAGATTTGGCCGGAAAGGCAGTGGCAATGGTCACAGGAACGAACGCTTGCGGCACTTGCAAATAACGAGTTAGCAATCAGCAAGACTAAGAATGGTTGGTCGGTGAACTACAAACAATATTTGCTCAACAACGATGGTGATGAGCGTACTGCTAAAATGTATTCAGTTCTCGATGGTCCTTATACACAAGCTGGAACTGCTGAGGTGAAAGACATACTTGGTGATGGTAAAGCATTCACTTTTCCTAAGCCGTCAGGGTTGATCTATTCCTTACTTAAACATCTTCATCAAGACAAAGACGCCATTGTGTTAGATTTCTTCGCAGGTAGCGGCAGCACGGCCCACGCGGTGATGAAACTCAACGCCGAAGATGGCGGCAATCGGCGCTTTATTCTGGTGTCCACCACCGAAGCCACCGATAATGAACCCGATAAAAACCTGTGTCGCGATGTCTGCGCCGAACGCGTGCGGCGTGTGATGCAAGGCTATACCAACAAAAAAGGCGAAGCTGTATCCGGCTTGGGTGGCGATGCTTCGACTACGCCCAGGACAGGCTTTGCTTATCTGCGCACTCACCGCTTGCCCGCCGAAACCTTGTTCAGCCGCATCCAGCATGAAGCTATCTGGACAGCTTTGCAATTGATTCATGCCGAATGTTTGTCACCGTTTATTGCTGATGCTCTGATTCAGCAAGCCGAACTGGAAAACAGCACCGTGCTCTATTTGCCCAAAATCAATGAAGCGGTGTTGCAAAGCTTGTGTGCTGTGATTGCAACCGCGTCGACGCTGGTTGTCTATGCCTGGCAGCCGGGCCTGCTGCGGCAACATTTTGAGGATGCTCGTTTGAGCTTTTTGCCGATTCCGCAGTTTCTGGTGGATCGTTTTGGGTCGGGGAGTAAAGCATGAGCGTTGCCCCGAAAGTGTATCAAAACGATGCAGTTAAAAATGCGCTGGAAATTTTCCGTTATGCGGAAAACCAGTTGCAGCAGGTTGATAATGTCGAAGACCAACGTGCTATTAGTGCTTATAACGGTTGCGTGTTGCTGGAAGCCCCGACCGGTGCCGGTAAAACCTTAATGGCCGGATTGATTGCCGAAAGCTTTGCCCGTCCCGATCATCGCGATAATTCCAAGATTGTCTGGTTCTGGTTTACCCCGTTTGCAGGCTTGGTGGAGCAGGCGAAAAGTGCGTTAAAGCTGGATTTTAACGGTTTGAAAATCCGCGATTTGAGTTGCGATCGCAAGACTTATTCGGCCAGTAGCGGCGATGTGTTTGTCACTACTTGGGCTTCGGTCGCAGCGCGCAATGCAGAAACCCGCAAACTACGTAGCAGTGGCGATTTGTCGCTGTCGCTGGATGAGTTTATACCGGAATTACGCGAGGCAGGGTTCCGGATTGGCGTGGTGGTCGATGAGGCGCACCATAGTTTTACCAAGGCCACTGAAACGGTGAATTTTTACCGGGAAGTAATGCGCCCGGAATTTTCCTTGCTGATTACCGCCACGCCGGACGATACCGATGTCGAGAAATTTAAAAAGGCGGCAGGACTCGCGGTAGTGCATCGCATTCAGGTTTCGCGGCAAAATGCCGTCGATGCCGGATTGATTAAAGAGGCAGTAAAGTCGATTGCCTATCTGGTGCCGGACGATCAGAAAGAGCTGGTTGATTTGTCGGCAACGGCGCTGGAAGACGGCTGGCGCACGCATCAAGCTATCAAAGCGCAACTGGCCGAACTCAAGATACGTTTAACGCCGCTAATGCTGGTGCAAGTCGGTAACATCGGCAAAGCAGGCGAGACCGCGATTGAGGAAACCAAACAGCGCTTGTTAAACCTGGGCGTGCCTGAAGAGGCGATTGCCTGGTATACCGCCGACGATCCTAATGACGATTTGCTGGCGGTGGCACGGGATGAAAGCAAGGAAGTATTGATTTTTAAGGTGGCGGCCGCCTTGGGCTTTGATGCGCCGCGCGCTTTTACTCTGGTGTCGCTACGCGGCACGAAAAGCACCGATTTCGGGATTCAAGTGGTCGGGCGCATTTTGCGGGTGCATACGCTTTTGCAACCGATGGCGATCAACAAAACCTTGCCGGAGGTGTTGCGCTTTGGTTATGTATTTTTGGCCGATGCGGAAAGTCAAGGTGGTTTGATTGGCGGGGGAGCAAAAATCAATGCCATTGCCACGCAGATGGCGGAAATTACACCTTATACGATGGTTGTGCAATTCGGCGGGCAGACCGAGGTGCAAGTTTCCGCTAATGGGCAAACGTCGTTATTGCCACAGTCTTATGTTGCGCCAGCTTGGCAACCGGCAGGAATAAGAGACGTGAATACCTACCCGCAAATTTCGTTTTTGGCGGGCTCGACATTGCCACTCTTTGATGATTGGTTAATGTTGGAAACGACACAGGATATTGAGCCTGGAAGAGTTGCGCGGAATCGTCCGCTGTTGACTGGTAATAGCCGGTTTCCCTTTCGCGAGGGCTTGCCCAATCGCTTTCAAACAGAACGTTTGCCGCTTAGTACCGATGAGCTGATTCAATGTATAGCCAAGCGCATTGATTTGAATGCCCAGGTTTTGAATGCCGGTTTGCGAAAAAATCTAAAAATTACCCGTACAACCATTGACGATATTTTCGGCAAGCCGGATGAAATTGTCGACAGTATTCAGGCTCGGCTGTCGAATACGGATATTGCTAGGCGTGCGCAAAAAGTATTGTTCGATGCTGAATTTATCGATCCGCGTGATCTTCAGCCGCTGTTATTGACGCGTTTACAATACGAATATAACGAGCATCAAGGGATGGATTTAAGCGAGCAGGGACTGGCGTGCGCCCTGAATTTGATTTTGGCGACTTTTCCGCGTTTGGTGCGCGATGCTTCCCGCGTCTGTTCTGCCCGTTTCAAGCAAGTTTTCGATGCTGATGTGTTGCCGCCATTTATCGAAGCGCCTGATTGCATTAGTCGTTCCCGGCTTAATGTTTATGGCGTGATGCCGCAAGACCTTAACGACACCGAGCATCGCTTTGCCGAAATGCTGGATGCGGATACTAGCAGCACTGTGGCCTGGTGGCATCGCAACGAGCCGCGAAAACCTTGGTCAGTGGGTATAGTCATGCCGGATGGTGATCGTTATTTTCCCGATTTTATCTTGGGCGTGAGTGGCCGTCATCACGGCGACGGTGTGTTGCTGGTGGAAACTAAAGGTGCTCATATCATCAATTACGGAGAGACGCTGGAAAAAATCAACGCTGAACATAAGCAGTACGGCAAGCCGCTAATGCTAACCCGCCAAGATGATGGGCGATTCTGGATGATGCGTTATATCGAATCAACTCGGAAAATCGAACCGGATCAGGTGTTTCGGGTTGAGAATATGGGGCAGTATTAACGGTGGCATCTTTGCCCACACTTAGCGATATTTTTTATTCAGCGGCAGTGGCGTGCTGCATAGGAATAAAAGCTGGCGAATTCGTATCATTAAGTGCAAAACAGTGGTCG
>CAWKEY010000068.1:0-70729 GCA_963848675.1 uncultured Gammaproteobacteria bacterium | reverse complement strand
AGACAAAGTTGTCTAGATCGTTAGCCGCGTAAAAACCGATTTATCTGTTTGTTCATTCCTGAAAATGAGCGAAAGGTTCAACCCGTAAAAAATAATTGCTGTTGAAGTGTTGAGTTTTTAATAATTTTAATTCCAATCCCGTTATCTCCACCCGATTGAATTGCGCATTATCGGGTTGCTTTTTAGGGAGCCCTGAATTTTGCGGCGCGGAGTCAAAGTAATCCTCTCTGCCTTAATCGGCGGTTGACTTGCCGATGATACCATTTGGCCAGTAATGGCCGAATCAATGGAAGCCCGATCAACCAGGCGACGGGTTTAAGTAAGGGGACTTTTTGCATTAACAGAATGTAGGCATCCAGTTCCGAAACGATGCTGCCATTTTCGTCGCGGACATGCAGCTCTGTTAAAGCCTTGTGCGGGTCGATGCCCAGCTCATACAGCTGACTTTCCTGCCCGGTAATATCAAACCAGCAAACCTGCTCGCCAGATTGGCCCGAAAGTTTTTCATAATGCTGTCTATCGCGAATACATTTCGGGCAGGCGCCGTCGTAATACACAGTAATTTTGGCTTCATCCTGATGCTGGTTTTCTTGTTCAGGCTGGTCTGAGTTTGTAAGCATAAGGGTATCAAGCTTGACTGTGGATAAGACGTTCAAACTTTGCCAGCCAGTCTGCAAAATTTGCGACATAGTTATAGCCGCAGACCGTTTTGAGGGATCTGTTCTTGACGATATCATGTATCCGCTGCGCGCGTTTTGCAGTTTCCTGTTCCGGCCCGTAGGGATTAAAGCGCATGTCGGCGCCTTCCAGAAACACATAGTCGCAGATGAACAAGACGTCCCGGTAGATATAAAACGTAAACCCCGGCGTATGTCCGCCGCCATGGTAAGCCTCTATGCCGAAGGCGGCAAAGTCGTCGGAAAATCGCCGGTCAATATCGAATAATGCGGACAAGCGATGTTTGGCATCCAGATCATGCAGCCACACCTCGGTATTCCAGATACGGCGATATTGATTGGAAGCGCCCATAAAATGATGGTGCGTAAACAAAATGGCCTTAACCGACGTCAGGTCACGATTGAACGCCGATGGCGAATCAATCCAGACCGCACCTTCCTCGGTTTCAATGTGATAAGCCGCATGCTCGTAACCCAGTCTGGGCACGGACAGCAATTGACTGACGTAATCATTGATCGCATAAGCGCTAACGCGATAGTGTTTTTCAGCCTCATCCCAAGGCATGAACCGATCGTGTCTCGCCCCGCAAAACGGACAAACATCGGGCATTTCGCAGATCATGTTGTAACCGCATTGCAGGCAAACCCATTGCTGCGCGTTGTTAAGGATATTATCTAAGGAGGGCGTAGACATAGTGACGTGTAGTGTTTCTTTTAAGTAACCATTCAGCGTATTTGTCATTCCGAGCAAAGCGAGGAATCTTAAGGCTCCCCATATTCCAGCGCTTAAAAGATTTCTCCCGATGGTCGAAATGACAGCAAAACCATGCCTCTCGAGAGAAAGTGCTCCATAGTTAAGTTACGTTCTCATAGCGTCATCAGGTTCGCCAGGGATGGGAAGGCAAATCCGAAAGGCCGATAACATCGACCCCTGCCTTGGCTACTTGATGATCGTTTTCCACCGAGCTGCCGCTGACGCCAATGGCGCCTATCAGAATGCCGTCCTCATCGACGATCGGGATGCCGCCGGGAAAAGTGATCAGGCCGTCGTTGGAGTGCTCGATTCCGAAAAGCGGGCCGCCGGGTTGCGATAACTGGCCGATTTGCCCGGTATTCATACCGAAAAAACAGGCGGTTTTGGCTTTTTTGATGGCGATATCAACACTGCCAACCCAGGCGCCGTTCATTCTGACAAACGCCTTTAAATCCGCGCCCGAATCGACAACGGCAATACACATTTGGGTGCCAATTTTAGTGGACTCGGCAATCGCTGCGGCTATCGCCTTTTCTGCTTGTTCATAGGTTACATGCATGGTCTTGCTCCCAGATTTCTGTGTTGAGGAAAAAACGTTTTATTTTGGAAAGATCATCTGATCCGGCCGGACGATTGTATCAAACACCTCTGCCGTCACTAATCCGCTGGCGACAGCCTCTTCGCGCAGCGTACTCTGGTTCTTTAAAGCCACTTTGGCAATATAAGCAGCCTTGTCGTAGCCGATGTGCGGAACCAGTGCGGTGACCAGCATCAGCGATTTTGCCATGAGCTCGGCAATGCGGTCAGTATTCGGTTCCATACCCAGAACGCAATGATCGGTAAAACTGATGACCGCATCACCGATGAGCCGGATGGACTGCAGCACGTTGTAAATGATGACCGGCTTATAGGCGTTGAGTTCCAGATGCCCCTGCGCGCCGGCAAAGGTAATGGTGGCGTGATTACCCATGACCTGGGCGCACACCATGGTCATGGCCTCGCATTGTGTGGGATTGACTTTGCCGGGCATGATGGAAGAACCGGGTTCATTTTCAGGCAGGCTCAGTTCGCCGAGTCCTGAGCGCGGGCCAGAGCTTAACAGGCGAATATCATTGGCTATTTTAGTGAGACTGACAGCGATAGTATTCAATACCCCGGAGATTTCGACCATGGCATCGTGCGCCGCCATCGCTTCAAACTTGTTGGGGGCCGATGTGAAAGGCAGGCGGGTAAAGTTGGCCACTTCTTCAGCAAATTTTTCAGCAAAACCCGGTTTGGCGTTTAAGCCTGTGCCCACTGCCGTGCCGCCCTGGGCGAGCGGATACAGGCGTTCAAGGCTGTCGTTAATCCGCTCAATACCCAGTTTTACCTGCGCGGCGTAACCTGAAAACTCCTGGCCCAGTGTAAGCGGCGTCGCATCCTGCAAATGCGTTCGGCCAATCTTGATAATGTCCTGCCAGGCCCGGGATTTATCGAACAGGGCCTGGTGCAAGTGTTGCAGCGCCGGAATCAGTAACTGATGCAGTTGCTCGACCGTGGCGATATGCATCGCGGTTGGAAACACATCGTTTGTCGACTGGCTGCGGTTGCAATGATCGTTGGGATGCACCGGCGATTTAGACCCCAGCGTGCCGCCGAGCCGCTCGCTGGCCAGATTGGCAAGCACCTCGTTGGCGTTCATGTTCGACTGCGTACCGGAGCCGGTCTGCCAGACTACCAGCGGAAAATGATCGTCCAGCTTGCCGTCGATCACAGCCAGTGCCGCCTCGGCAATGGCATGGCCGATGCAGGCATCGATGGTATTCTGCGCAATATTGGTAATCGCCGCGCAACGTTTGACAATGCCCAGCGCCCGGATCAAAGGTCTGGGCAGGCGTTCATTGCCGATTTTGAAATGCTCCAGCGAGCGCTGGGTTTGCGCACCCCAGTATTTGCCGGACGGCACTGCTATGGAACCCAAAGAGTCGGTTTCGATGCGGGTATCGAAGGGCTCTTTATTCATGAGGGTCAGTCACTGATACAGCGCGAGAAATGCCGGCAGCACAAAGCCTGGATTATTCCCCCGGCTTTTTCAGCATCTTGCGTACATCGCCCAAATGCATTGCCTCCAGGGCGATCAGTCGGCGGGCATATTCTTCAAGTAAAACATCTTGCCCATTCACAAGTTCCAGCAATTCATTATAAGCAGATAAGGCCTTCGTTTCATGATCCAGGGACTCCCGCAGAATATCGCCAATATCGTGGCGATGCGTCTCCAGCAGCGCGCCGATACCCAGGGACGGGTGCCCGCCCAAATAGGTAATCAGTTCCCCCGCTTCATTGGCATGATCGAGGGACTCGGTCGCCTGGCTGCGCATCCAGGAAACAATGGGGATCCGGTTGTAGCCAAAAACCATTAATGCATAATGCGTATAACGAACAACGCCGGCCAACTCCGTTTCCAGAATTTTATTGAGTACGGTAACTACGGCATCATTATCGATTTCTGTATTAGCCATGTGAGTCTCCTAAAACAAGCATGAAAAATTTGACTATAACGGTTTTTTATCGGCTTGGACAGAAAACACCGGACAAGCGCTGAAATTTTGTTGGATCCGGGTGTTTAAACCCGGATCCAGTTAGCTGCTATCTTTGGATTCCGATGTCACCACCCTCGGAAGATTGTGGGCGATAGTGTTTGCCCGGCGTGTTGATTTGCGCAATAAGCAGTTCCGGATTATTGTGCAGTAAAGTTTCCATGACCAACACTAAACATGAATTAATAATGGATTCGAAAAAGTAGTTTTCAAATATCTACGGAGAATAGCCAATGAAAGAACTGCAAGGCATGTTGAAGGATATTGAAATGGAAGTTACGTTAACCCGGCATCTTACCGGCAAGGATGCATTGGATTCCCGTGTCATGGCGGCCATGAAAAAAGTGCCGCGGGATGCCTTTCTACCAGTGGATTTACGGCACTATGCCTATGAAAACGGGCCGGCCTCCATTGGTTCGGGACAGACTATCTCGCAGCCCTTTATTGTTGCGCTGATGAGCGATTTATTAAACACCAAACCCACGGATACTATTCTGGAAATCGGCACCGGCTCAGGGTATCAGGCGGCCATTCTCTCGACATTGGTCAAACAGGTGTATTCGGTAGAAATCATTGAAAATCTGGCCATCTCGGCACGCGACCGGCTTGAAAAACTGGGCTACAACAATGTGGTGGTGCGCATGGGTGACGGTTATTTCGGCTGGCCGGAACACGCCCCCTTTGACGGCGTTATTGTTACGGCTGCCGCACCGCATGTCCCCCAAGCCTTGATCGAGCAACTGCGGGAAGGGGGGCGGCTGGTTATCCCCGTGGGTTTGCCTTACCACTACCAGGAACTGATGGTGATCGAAAAAATGCCAAATGGCGAAATCGGGATCCAGAATGTTCTGGGTGTGAGTTTTGTACCGCTGACGGGTGAAACTGGCCACAAAGATCACTCGCAGTCGCCCCTTTCATGATGGCAATACGCCGGGCCGAGGATTATGTGGAGGTGCACAGACAACCTGGCTTGTATGTGCAAGTCAATAACAAAACAAGAAGGTGTTAACACGCTAAGTAATGCGCACGAAATAAGTTGAGCAAGTGTAGGTGCGAATTTATTCGCACGGCGCGGATAAATCCGCACCTACACAGAAAATTGTTTCTCAGAGTTCAGAGTTGCGCAAGTTATTTGATACGCGTTCCTAAGTTTTACACCACGTTTAGAATCCGAGTCTTAATCCACCGAGCGTTTGACACATGAAAAATAAGCATCATGACATCAAAGACCTTACACTCGCCAGCCAGGGTCGTGATCGCATCGACTGGGCGCTGACCGAAATGCCGGTGCTGCGCAGCATTCATGAACGTTTTGCTCAGGAACGGCCGTTGGCCGACGCGCGCATCAGCGGTTGCCTGCATATCACCACAGAAACCGCCAATCTGGCCCGCACCCTGAAAGCCGGCGGCGCCGATCTGGTGTTATGCGCCAGCAATCCGCTAAGCACCCAGGATGACGTCGCCGCTGCATTGGTCAAGTATTATGATGTACCCACCTTTGCCATCCGCGGCGAGGGCAGCGACACGTATTACCAGCATATCGGCAAAGCGCTGGATCATCGCCCGCAGCTGACCATGGACGATGGAGCCGATCTGGTCAGCGAGCTGCATAAAAACCGCAGCGATTTATTAACCGATGTCATTGGCGGCACTGAAGAAACCACCACCGGAGTCATTCGCCTGCGCGCGATGGCGGCAGACAAGGCGCTTAAATTCCCGGTGATCGCCGTCAACGACGCGATGACCAAACATCTGTTTGATAACCGTTACGGCACCGGTCAAAGCACACTGGACGGCATTATTCGCGCTACCAACCTATTGCTGGCCGGTAAAACCTTCACGGTTGCCGGCTACGGCTGGTGCGGACGCGGCATCGCCATGCGCGCCAAAGGCCATGGCGCCCAGGTCATCGTCACCGAAGTAGATACGTTAAAAGCGCTGGAAGCCGCCATGGATGGCTTTCGTGTCATGCCGATGCGTGAGGCGGCCAAAAGTTCGGATTTTATTATTACTGCCACCGGCGACAAAAACGTACTTGATCAGCCGCATTTTGAGGTCATGAAAGACGGTTGCGTGATAGCCAATTCCGGCCATTTTAATGTTGAAATCAATATTCCGGCGCTGGAAGCGCTGGCCGTAAAAAAGCACCGTCCGCGTACTCATGTAGAAGCCTATCAACTTAAGGACGGCCGGAGTATCCGCCTGCTGGCCGAAGGCCGGCTGGTCAACCTCGCCGCTGCGGAAGGTCATCCGGCAGCGGTCATGGACATGAGTTTTGCCAACCAGGCCTTAAGCATCGCTTATTTATGGCGGCACGGCGCTGCTCTTGAAAATGCGGTATATCCTGTGCCGGCCGCAATTGATCAACAGGTCGCCGCCATGAAGCTGGCGGCAATGGCTATCGGTATCGATGATTTAACACCGGAACAGCAGGCTTATCTGTCATCCTGGCAAGAAGGCACCTGATGACTGGCTGGTGGCCTTTCGCACTTTGCATTTGCAGGAGGGGGCTTGAGCCGCGACTTTAGCGGCTGCCAACCTTAGTTGCTTTAGGTCCAGTCTACCCCTGCTGGTTAGACAATCAGCTGTTGATCGGAATAACGCCTTGTTTTGTAAAAAATTCGTAACAATTCAGCGCCTTCTCTTGAATCATTTGTTTTTTTGTCATTTCGACCAGTATTTAAGACTTGTCGCTTTCCCCTGTATTCATCAATAGGCGGATTATCGCCATCTTCGACGTCCGGCGTATTGTCAGAACCCCGTGCTGGTAGTGAACACTACATCCACCCAGTAATTGCTGGACTGGTAAGTGTTGGATGGGAAGCCTATTGAAGAACCGTACCGATAGACGCCATTGCCGCCACTTTCTCCGTTCCTTAAAGCGTACAGCGGTCCATTAGTGATGCCCGTGCTGGTAAAATACCCTCCATCGACCGAGTATCGCCCATTGGGCGCATGGTAGGAAGCCACGTAGACGGTGTTGGCCGTGATTGCCACCGGAGAAGCAAAGTTGACCTGCTGCCAACCCGAAGCTGTTTCATTGGTGAAGGTCGCCTGGGCTAGCAGATTCCCACTGCTGTCCCAAAGACTCCCGATGTGGGTGCCGGTATTGGCGGTGCCCTTGTAGAAGCGAACGCCGGTAATGAAACCGTTGACACTGGAGCGGAATTTCACTCCCAGCTCAACTGACGAGATGTCAGGGTCGGCGGTTGTCGTGGGGGTTACCGAGGCCGGCCAGATAGTGGTCGCTACCGGTGGTGTGGCTTGCGCCTGCACCGCCAGCGCGCTGCTGCCGGTGACGCCAGACAGCGCCGCCGATATGGTTGTGGCGCCGGCAGCAACCGCTGTGGCAAGACCGTTGGCGTTGACGGTGGCCACGGCCTTGTTCGACGAGACCCATGTGGTCTGGCTGGTGACATCCTGCGTGCTGCCGTCGGAGTAAGTCCCCCTGGCCTTAAACTGCTGCGTCGCCCCGATAGAAATGGTGGAGGGGTTCGCCGGCGTCACTGCGATAGCCGTCAGCGTCGGTGGTGTCGGTATCGTCCCAGCAGACTGGAACACTACATCCACCCAGTAATTGCTGGACTGGTACGTGTTGGATGGGAAGCCTATGGACGAACCGTACCGATAGACGCCATTGCCGCCACTTTCCCCGTCGCGTAAAGCATACAGCGGTCCATTAGTGACACCCGTGCTGGCAAAATACCTTCCATCGAACGAGTAACGCCCATTGGGCGCATGGTAGGACGCCACATAGATGGTGTTGGCCGTGATTGCCACCGGGGAAGCAAAGTTGACTTGCTGCCAGCCCGAAGCCGTTTCGTTGGTAAAGGTCGCTTGGACCTGCGGGCTCCCGTTACTGTTCCATAGGGTCCCGATGTGAGTGCCGGTGTTGGCGGTACTCTTGTAGAAGCGAATACCAGTAATGAAGCCGTTGACACTGGAGCGGAATTTAAATCCCAGTTCAACCGCTGATGTGTCTGAGTCGGTGGCTGTCGTGGGGGTTGCCGAGGTCGGCCAGATGGACGCTTCCGACGATATGGCTTGCGCCTGCACCGCCAGCGTGGTGCTGCCGGTGACGCCAGACAGCGCCGCCGATATGGTTGTGGCGCCGGCAGCAACCGCTGTGGCAAGACCGTTGGCGTTGACGGTGGCCACGGCCTTGTTCGACGAGACCCATGTGGTCTGGCTGGTGAAATCCTGCGTGGTGCCGTCGGAGTAAGTCCCCGTGGCCTTAAATTGCTGCGTGCTCCCGATCGAAAGGGATGAATTCTCCGGATTTACGGAGAGGGAACGCAAAGCCGCCGCCGAGGAGACAGCGCTAACTCCGCTGAGTGTTACGATGGCTCCGCTCGGCACCGAGAAGGAAAAGGCTCCTGTGGTCACCGAGACATCAGCTCCTTGCGCCATATTGTTGGTGCCGTCCGTTTTGTAATAGGCAAAGCGGGTCACAGCCGGCAGGTTGGTCAAGGTCGCCGAAACGGTCGCAGCGGATCCAGTGTTTCGGGCGACGATGGTCAACCGCCCCGAATCCTGATGGTAGAACGCATAGCTGGTGAGACCTCCAGTGGCACCGGTAGCTGCGATGCGCACCGCCCCCGGTGGGACAAACTTGAACAGCTGGGCATTCTGATAGAACTCTTTGCGTGGAGTGTAGGTATGGCTGCTCTGGTTGTAGGCCAACGGCACATAGCCAACATCGTCGTTGCCAGGTTGCGACCCGCGTCCCGCCAGAATGGCATGGTTATAGACGCTATCGAAACCCTCCCATACAAATAGAGCCGACGCGTTTTGACCCAAGAGTGAAAAGGCATCGGCCGGATTGGCATACTCCGTCATCCAGAAATTCTTGCTCGAATAGGCAGAGTTCTTGATCTTCTCGTCGGCTCCTCCCGCATCGGCGCTATAACTGTGAAAGCCGAAATGGTCGACTTTGTTCATTACCACTGAATCGGCCATCATCGCCGGCATATATGTACCTACACCGCTGCTGATGGACGCGGTGTTGGGACCGAGAAGCCGAACGTCTGAAAGTCCCATCGCGTCGAGTTTGACGGAAAGTTTGTTGAGTAAACGCACATACTTTGTGGAAGCGAGTTGGGGCCCCTCAATGCCATCCCAATCTGTTTCGTTGAACGGATCAAGCGTACCGAACTGCACATGCTCGGTATTTCGAGCGTAATATATAAGTGTAGCAATCATCTCCACCGCTTCGTCTTCCTGGCTAGCGTTAATGGTAGTCGATCCCATCCAACCCGGCACCCGCCCCATGAAGCTCAGCGCGATGGTTTCGTTGAAACCCTTTTGGTTGAGGTAGCGAAGCGTGCCCCAGAGATTTTGAAACTTGGCGTTGGAGTAAAGTGCGTTGTAGTACGTCCAGTTCGGCGTGTTCGCATCCGTGTTATCGTTGGTCGCCTCCCAGTCTTCCATGTCGAAGACCACGCGCCACAGCGTCTGTCCCATTTGGTCGGCCAATAGATCTATGGCTGCTTTGGAGTTGTCATTGGTCCAACTCAGCGAATTGATGTTCGTGCCGAAACCATCGATGGTTTGATACTTCTGGGCTCCGTTGATCGATAGCGATGCCGCTGACGTCGCTTGGGCGAATAGCAGAAAGACCATCGCACCCAGAAGCCACAAGGCCAGGTGACCACGCATTGCTCCGGAACGAAACCGCCATTGAAGACGGCACTCTTCAATATTCATCATCATTTTCTTTCTCCAGTTTGGACAGCCTTACTTCGATGGCGGCTTGTTATTTGAGGTAATGATCGTACGCATTTTCTATCGGCGTCTATCATCGAGGGTTTCATTGTTCTCGTCAAACTATCGCAGTGTGGTAGCAGACCATCTTTGATTTCGGCGGCAGACTGCGCGGCGTTTTCTGGTTGCGTTTCGGGTGTTGTCACCAAGACATTCGCAAGACTGAAACGAGGGTTTAGCAAAAAACTTCCCAGCGCTGTAAAAGCCGCCGCAGTAGGTTTCAGAAACGTGGGTATGTCAAAAGGCAGCGCTTTAACGCATAAAAATGGCTTCGAAGAATTTATACTTCTCTTTCCCTAATAGTTGCAACTCCGATGTCGGAAGTTGCATGTGCGGATAACATCACTATTTTAAAGAACAGTATCCGATAAAACTTTTATCGTCTGTACGTTAGCGTACTTAATTGGAGTTCGGCTGCAGTAAATCGCAAAGTACTTGTCGCCTAACCCCTCTTTAACATTTGTCTAATAGTAAGCGCTCAATTCTCGACGTAATTCACAGCATGCCCTAGTCATGGCAGACTTTCCCAGCGTTAACTATCCTGGGAATATCCAATGGCAGCAATTAAAAGCAATACCCTCCATGTCTTTTGGCAACATCATATCGCGCAGTGGCAAGCGTCGGGCTTATCTCAGGCCGGCTACTGTCGTCAGCAGGAGCTGTGCGCTCACCAATTTAGTTATTGGAAGCGACAATTACAGGAACCTTGCCAATCTGTAGTTGATAAGCCCAAGGCAGGTTTTACCCGTGTTCAACTTGATGCGCATGATATCGGCATCACAATACCTGCTTCGTCTGGCTTGTCTGTGCACTTTAAAGATGGTACCCAGTTAAGCGGGATTACCCTGGATAATGTGGGGCGAGTCAAGCAACTGCTGGTGGTGTTGCGGTGACCGGGGGTGGTACTGCGCCCGGCGCTGTCACTGACCGAGGTCTATCTCTACCGGCAACCGATTGACTTTCGTAAATCCTACCGTGGTTTGTCGGCGATTGTGGAGTGTGAATTAGGTCATAATCCGTTTGCCGGTGGGTTGTATGCCTTTACCAATAAACAGCGCACTAAAATCAAATGTCTGTTTTGGGAGGACAATGGTTTTGTGCTGTATTACAAAACGCTGAGCGAGGATAAATTCCACTGGCCTAAGGGTGATGACGCGCTGCTTACCTTGACGGGCCAGCAGCTCAATTGGTTGCTCGATGGTTTTGATCTCAGCGCCATGAAAGGCCATAAAAAATTGCATTATGAGTCTGTTTTTTAAGACAAATAATCCCTTTTCACGAGCAGAAAAGGGTATAATATCAGCCATGATCTTAGCTGACTTTCCTTCTGTAAATCAAGATGATAAGCCGACTTCCTGGCTGGATGAGCAGGTCGCCTTGGTGCTTCGCATTGATGAATTAACACAGCTCGTTGGCCGTAAATCAGAGGTCATTTCGGCACAGAAAAATCGCATCCAGGCGTTAGAAGAATTACTGCGCTTAGCTAAAATAAAACGCTTTGCCCCGTCCAGTGAGCAGTCGCCGCAAGCCTCCTTATTTGATGAAGCGGAAGTCGAGGCAGAGATTGATCTGGAGACGGCGGCCGACGCCACCGAAGAAGAGGCGCTGGCAGAAGCCCTTGAGTCAGCAGCGAGCGAAGCACCGAAGACCCGACAAAAACCCGGACGTAAACCGTTTTCCAACGCCTTGCCACGCCAACAAATCTTTATCACCCTGAGTGATGCCGAAAAAGCCGGTGCAATCGATACCTTCTTTACCAAAGTCAGAGAAGGGCCGTAGGATGCGGTGAGTTTACGAACCGCATCAATCGCGTAATTCGCCAGCCAATACACCCGAAATATCAATGTTTCCACCCCAATGTTTTGGGTAAATTTCACGCTCAAGATAACTATGGAAGCTGGAGTGAGGCCAATCTACCACATGCCGAGCATAACCATGCTTCACAGGGTTCCAATGTATGTAGTCGATGTGGCGCTGAAAATCAACTTCGTCTCGAATCATGTGTTCCCAAAAGCGACGTTGCCATATTCCTCGCTCTCCTCGTTTTTGCCGACTTGTTGAAATTTGCTCACCTTTGGCGATAACCCGGGAGAAGGATGCTTTGATTAAGCTCCATCGTGTAGAGAAGTCAGTATCGTTTGCTGGCAAAGTCCAAATGCAGTGCAAATGATCTGGCAAAATTACCACGGCATCAATTTTAAACGGGTGTCCAGCTCGGACAATATCAAAAGCATTACTCAAACAATCAATATTTTTATCGGGTCAGAGGAGGCCGCAGCCTCCGTCTGCCCACAGAACCGTGCGTACGGGTCCGTACACGGCTCCTCATGCAAGGCGTATCCATTGAGAAACTTCAAACCAATGCGCCAGCTTTCGGTCGGATCGTATTTCCTGTCCTTTCAGGTTAATAAACCAACTGTTGGGGTAGGCTCTCGTCACCGCTCGGGCGTTTGATAGCACCCACCGTTTGTTGTTTGAAAAGACAGCTTTTGATGCTTGTTTTCGTGGTACTCCACGTTTGACCAGATTTCGGTAAAGATGCTGTTTTCTCTTTTGCTGACTCACCAGTCTTGATCGTAATCGCCGCCGGATATGGGCTTCGATTTTATTCAATTGGGATGGGTAGTTGGTCAAACTGTAATAGTTCGACCAGCCCACATACCATTGATTGATCTTGTCCAGAGCCGGTTCCAGAGCTTTATGGGTGCCTCGCGGTGTCAGTGCTTTGACTTTTTCCATAGCCGTCTGTAGGGCTTTATGCGCTATCGCAATCGTCCCGTTGACCACGGTAAAGCCTAAAAACTTGACCTTATCGGAGAGAGCCACTTGGCTTTTCTCCTGATTCACCTTCAGTTTTAGCTTCTTTTCGATGAACTGACTGACCTTTGCCATCACCCGCTCTGCCGCTTTTTGCGATTTCACGAAGATATTGCAATCATCGGCGAACCGGCAAAATTCCAGGCCCCGCCTTTCCAGTTCCTGATCCAGTTCGTCCAGAACGATGTTGCTGAGCAGCGGACTTAACGGGCCGCCCTGCATCGCGCCTTCCTCGCTGGGGATAACAACGCCGTTGATCATAATGCCGCTACGCAGCATTAAACCCACCAACCGGAGTATCCGTTTGTCGGTTACCTTTTCACTCATTCGGGCAATCAGCCGGTCATGATGGATACGGTCAAAAAATTTCGACAGGTCAATATCCACCACATAGGGTTTACCACTGTTAACAATCCGTTGTGCCGCTTCTACCGCCTGATGTTGGCTCCGTCCGGGACGGAAACCGTAACTATGCGGCGAAAAATGCGGCTCGAAAATCGGTTCCAGCAGTAGTTTTAGCGTTGCTTGTACCACACGATCCCGCACCGTCGGTATGCCTAGAAGTCGCATCCCCTTACCTCCCGGCTTGGGTATCTCGACTCGGCGTACCGGCGAAGGTTGATAAGTCCAGTTGCTCAATTCCTGTTGCAACTGGCTTAGCTCTTCGTCTAAATTGGCTTCAAAGTCCGCTATGCTCACGCCGTCTATGCCGGGTTTGCCTCGGTTCCTTTTCACCAAGATAAAGCCTATGCCCAAATACAAGCTTGAGCAAAGGTTTTCAAAGAGTCTGGGTTCTTCAATCAATTGGCTCATGTTCGTTTATTTCACTCTCTTTTGCAGAGAACTTTCGTCAATCTCGCACGGCTGCTTCGTTCACTGTTTACGACGCAAATAGTCAACCGCTCCTGTCAGGCTGATCTCAGTCCTCCGGTCTCTAATCAACGGCCATGGCCGCTTACATGTTCCACCCTTCACCTCCAACGTCCTGTCACTGATTCGATGTTTTACCCTCCTCCATGTCACCATGAGTTCATCGGCACCGAACTTTACGATTACTACGGCTTCATCTGCAGACCCTCGGTTCATAACGTCAACATTACTGCTGCGCTTAGGGCTTAAAGTGTCGCAGTTACACCGACCCAAAGCCGACGGTCCTTCACTGGGTAAGATAGTCACCTCTGTCTCGGTCTACCTACCTTCAATACAACAACACGTTACGGTGAGAATATCGGGCGTCGGTGGTCGCGGGCACCTTACCCCCTTGTTGCCGCCTTACGAAGGTTCACTTGCGTTTAGGTGACCGATTTGGCTAGAGCTTCCTTCAGATTCCGCATTGGCTCAAAGTAACCGTGTTTCCCTGTTGGGTAGCTACTCAGAGTTTCTTTGGACACCCTTGCCTTCGCCTACATTTTCCCTTCTCACAGGGCAATGGCTGGACTTCCACCAGCTAGCTGACTACCATGCCAGTCGCACCACCAGAAGTTGATTTCCTCTTCGTTCAGCCAACTTTACGGTGAAAAACCATGTGGCTCCTGGCGTGTAAGTACGACGGTAATTAGTCATTGTTCATCATCATAGTTGGCGACAGTGTTTTACTCGAATGATGCGGTTCGTAAACTCACCGCATCCTACGGCCCTATTCATTACGGCGAATCGGTGTAAAAACTCGCTTTCTCGTGACCGGAATATTTGGACATTGTTTCCTGTATTCCACTCCGCTGCATACGGGCTACCAGACTATCTACACCCACTGATTATCCCGAGTCTCACTTATCAGATACACAGCCAGCAAACTAATAGCTGCAGCCAATGAGACATAGCCGCCGACCCAGGCCAGCCCGCCCTCGGTGACCAGCCTTTGTGCTATATAAGGTGCAAACGAAGCACCCAGTATGCCGCCCAGATTATAGGCTGTTCCCGCACCGGTGTAGCGTAACTCGGAGGGAAACAGTTCCGGCAGCAAGGCTCCCATGGGCGCGAAGGTGGCTCCCATCAAAAATAGCTCCAATGACAGGAAAGCGGTAATGATCAACGGTGAGCCGCTTTCCAGCACCGGTTTTAAGGCAAAACCGGACAGCAATGCGGCGCTACCGGCAACAAGTAAAACGGGTCGCCTTCCGAAATGATCGCCTGCCCAGGCTGACAAGGGCGTGGCGGCCGCCATAAACAGCACTGCCACGCACAACATACCCAGAAATTGCTGACGCGGAATATGCAATGTAGTAGTGCCGTAGCTCAGCGAAAACACGGTTGAAATATAGAACAACGCATAGCACACCACCATCGCCAGTGCGCCCAGCACCAAAGGGGCAGCATGGGATTTAAGTATTTCCTTGAGCGGCACGCCAACCTGTTGATGCTGCTGTAACACTTTGGCAAATACCGGGGTTTCGGCCAAAGCTAGGCGCACATACAAACCGATCATGACCAGTATTGAACTGGCAAGAAACGGCAGCCGCCAGCCCCAGTCTTTAAATTCCTGTTCAGTTAGAAAATGCGCCAGCAGTAGAAAACTGCCTGTCGCTAACAGAAATCCCACCGGCGGCCCCAGTTGGGGAAACATGCCGTACCAGCCGCGCTTGCCGGCGGGCGCATTCTCGGTTGCCAATAACGCCGCGCCGCCCCATTCCCCGCCCAGGCCGATACCCTGGCCAAATCGCAACAGGCACAACAGCGCCGGCGCCCAGGCGCCAATCGCATCATAACCGGGCAACAAACCGATCAAGGTGGTTGAGACACCCATTACCAATAGCGATGCGACTAAGGTTGTTTTGCGCCCGATGCGGTCGCCGAAATGTCCGAACAGCGTCGCACCCAAAGGCCGAGCGAGAAACGCCACGGCAAAGGTAAGAAAGCTACTGAGCGCTTGCGTGGCCGGGTTGCCGCCGGGGAAAAATACCGGGCCGATCACCAATGCCGCCGCCATGCCGTAGATATAAAAATCGTAGAACTCGATAGCAGTGCCGATAAAACTGGCCAAGGCGATGCGGGTAACGGAAGGTGCGGCGGTTTTGGGCATGTGAAGCCTGCTTGTATGTTTTGGATTAAGCCCGGCAGGCCTAAAGATTGGGGCGCTAAATAGCGGATTACGCTAAACCCACCCGACATATCCGGCTATTTTAGTCACCTAGCTATCGCGCTGATACGTTTAATACTGTCCACCTGGCAAATTCCATCCGGCAGCATTAATGCGTGATTTCACGCGGTCACTGTGTGAAATCACGTATTTTTTATCATGAAATTAAGGAAGATAAAAAACCACGTTAATAATCATGTGCTTATTTAATAAAATATCTGGCATGAAAACTGTCTATATAGAAGCGTTTTTAACGCAACTATAAATACAACTGGACTAAACCGCTTCGCGCTATGGTGTCATCCAAAGCTTGTTTGTGATTGAAAAAGAGAAACTGCTCCCTATGTTTAGGAATAAGGCAATCCGCCTTATTTCAAGACAGGAGCAGCATCATGTCTACATCCACTCAAACCATCACACCGTTGCGCCAACGCATGATCGACGATATGCGAATTCGCAACCTAGCCGATAATACCCAATCAGCCTACCTGCAACAGGTTATCGCCTATGCAAAATATTTTCACCGCTCCCCGGATGAACTGGACCTGGAAGCGATTCGTGCCTATCAGGTTTATTTAACAAAAACCCGCAGACTGTCTCCGAGCAGCATCAGTGTGGCCACCGGCGCGCTACGCTTTTTGTACAAAGTCACGCTCAAACGCGACTGGGCCATTGATGAGATTCCGATGCCTAAACGGCCCTTCAAACTGCCGGTGGTTCTCAGCCGGGAGGAAGTCACGCACTTCCTATCTTCGGTCGACAGCATCAAGCACCGAACGATTCTGATGACGGCCTATGCCGCAGGTTTGCGGGTCTCCGAAGCGATCCATCTCAAGGTGACCGACATCGACAGCCAGCGTATGACACTACGCGTCGATCAAGGCAAAGGGCGCAAAGATCGTTACGTCATGCTCTCACCACGTTTGCTTGATGAGCTACGTGTTTATTGGAAAGCAGTGCGCCCAACGCTGTGGCTGTTTCCGGGCGAACTGATCGGTCAACCGATTACCCGATGCGCCGTCGAAATGGCCTGTCAAAAAGCCCATCGTGCCTCTGGGATTACTAAACCCATTACTCCACATTCGTTGCGTCACGCGTTTGCTACGCACCTGCTGGAATCCGGCACCGATGTGCGTACCATTCAGCTCCTACTGGGTCATCGCAGCTTGGCTACCACTTCCCGTTACCTGAAGATCGCCACCAGTACGGTCTGTGCAACAACCAGTCCTTTTGACTGTTTACCACAGATTGAAGGTTCAAAAGCATCCCCAGCACCGCCCGCTCATTGCTGAGCTGCATGATGGACACCTCCAGACTCGAGGTGGCGGATATTTTTCGCCAGGAAGGTTCTGCCTACCGACAGCATCACGCTGAGTCCCTCAGTCGTGGGCAACGTTGCGTGATGAGCGCAATCGAGCGTTGCCGCACCGCCGCTCTCGGCGGACATGTCGAAGAGTGTGATCACTGCGGCCATCAACGCATTGCCTATAACAGTTGCCGCAATCGACACTGCCCTAAATGCCAGTCACTGGTACGCGCGCAATGGCTGGATGATCGCCAGGCCGACCTGATACCTGTTGAGTACTTTCATGTGGTCTTTACGCTGCCTGAGGCCATCGCCACCATCGCATACCAGAATAAATCGGTGGTCTATAACCTCTTGTTTCACGCCACCGCCGAAACCTTGCGCACGATCGCTGCCACTCCTAAGCACTTGGGCGCCGAGATCGGCTTCATCGCTATTCTCCATACCTGGGGGCAAAACTTGCAGCACCACCCACATTTGCATTGTGTCGTGCCCGGCGGTGGTTTGAGTGCTGATGGCGAGCGCTGGATCTCCTGTCGGCCAGGCTTTTTTCTGCCAGTGCGTGTGCTTTCGCGGTTGTTTCGCCGGTTATTTCTGGAACAATTGCAGGCTGCCTTTGATAGTGGGCAACTGCATTTTTTTAACGGACTTGAAGCGCTTCTGAATCCCGATGCTTTTGCCCAGTATCTGGCTCCAGTACGAAAGGTCGAGTGGGTGGTTTACGCCAAACCACCTTTCGGCGGTCCTCAGCATGTCCTTGAGTATCTGGGGCGCTATACGCATCGGGTGGCCATTGCCAATCATCGCTTAATCGACTTCGTGGATGGTAAGGTCCGTTTTCACTGGAAGGATTACCGCCACGATTCACGCCAGAAAGTGATGTGCCTGGAGGCTGATGAGTTCATTCGTCGATTTCTATTGCACGTCCTACCCAGCGGGTTTCAACGGATCCGGCATTACGGCTTTCTTACCAATCGCTATCGCGCGGTTAAGCTGGCTCGCTGCCGGGCGTTACTCAACGCCCCAACTCCCGCCGTCAAAATCAACGATACCTCGTTAGACTATCGTGACCGCTACGAACAACTCACCGGCAAATCGCTACGGGATTGTCCGAAGTGTCATCAGGGCCACATGATTTGCATCGAAACCTTCCTGCCCGGCACGCTGCCTCGCGGGCCACCTGGAGAAAGTTTATGCCTGACCACATGAAAATGCAGCTAAACATTTCCGGAATACCCAAACGGAATGACAACCTTCCTTTGGTCCGCGTGGGCAAGGTTTGCGGTAATACGCTCATATTGCGGCTTGTTTACCCATCAATTAGTATATTGCAGCCATTCAATACCCTGAAAACCAGTCAGAAATTAATACCTGGTTCCGGCATTATGTCTTTGTCTCTGTTTAGCACCCTGACTCGATGATGCCGCTCTCATTCAATCCCCATAATTTCAAAGCCTGAGCGGCGGTTCAGTCCAACAGGATTTTTAGTCAACCAGTCGCGGTGACAGTCCGACAGGTTTTTAATACTTGTTTGCGCCGCGACCGCTAGACTAAAAACCCTCTTCATTATGACTCGCAGTTTACTATACCTATTCAGTTCAATCTGGCTGACAACCGCCTTATTCAGCGTCAACGCTCAGGCGGCCCCTAAAGATACCATACCGGATCAATTCAGCTTTAGCGATCAAATCGGCGTCGCGCTGAATACGCCGATTATTTCCGCGCCAATTAGTGTCACCGGCATCAATTCCGGCACCTCGATCAGCATCAGCGGCGGCCAGTATTCGCGCAACGGCGGCTCATACACCAGTAGTAAAGGCACTGCCTATAATGGCGACAGCATTCGAGTTCGGCATACTTCGTCAGCCAACTATAGCGCTACGATCAATACCGTGCTGACTATTGGCAACATCAAGGACACGTTCAGTTCGACGACGCTAACGAATACGCCAGCCGACACCACGCCCGACGCTTTCGGCTTCACCGAACAAGCTGGCGTGGCATTAAACACGGTCGTTACCTCCAATGTAATTACCATTACCGGCATCAATGCACCGGCGCCTATTAGCATTAGCGGCGGTTCATATTCGACCAATGGCGGCAGCTTTGTCGCGACGGCAGGCACCGCCAACAACGGCGACAGCGTCACGCTTCGGCAAATTTCATCGCCCAATTACAGCACCACAACGAATGCCGTTCTGACCGTAGGCGGCGTTTCCGATACCTTCAGCGTCACGACTCTGGCCAACATCAGCGGCGGCTTCCTGTTGCCGCCCGCATCATCCGGCAACCCCGCGTTCACCTCCGAGCATTTTTCAGGATCGGCCAATTGCACGATGTGTCATAACGGTTTGACCGACCAAAACGGCCAGGATGTATCCATCGAAACCGATTGGTCTTCGACGATGATGGCCAACTCCACCCGCGATCCGTTTTGGCGCGCGAAGGTTCGCTCCGAGCTGAACCGCAATCCGCAACTGTCCAGTGTGATCAATGATAAATGTACGCGCTGCCATGCGCCAATGGCCAATTTCGAGGCCAAGAAAAACAACGAAGTTCTGGAAATTCTCGACGGCGGCTTCGTTAATCCTATGCATTCGCGTCATGACGAAGCTTTGAATGGTGTCAGTTGCACCGCTTGCCATCAGATCAAGAACTCAGCGGACTTAGGCACGCTGCCGAGATTCACCGGCCAATACGAAATCGACGGCAGTAAAACCATTTACGGGCCCTATGACAATTTATTCCCGAACCCGATGATCATGATGACCGGCTATACACCGACCTATAGCGCCCATGTGAAATCGTCGAAAATGTGCGCGACCTGTCATAACCTGAAAACACCTTATGTTGATGACTTGGGTAATCTGCTCAGCACCACACCGGAATCCGAGTTTCCGGAACAAATGCCCTACACGGAATGGGAACACAGCAGCTATGCGGCCGGCAGCACTGCGAAAAGCTGCCAGCAATGCCATATGTCACGCGCCAATGGCGTGCCGATCTCGAATCGTCCGATGTGGTTGCAAGGCCGAAACGATTTTGCCGTCCATGAATTTGTCGGCGCCAACAAGCTGATGCTAGATGTGTTCAATAATAACAAACAGCAACTGGGCGTGCTGTCCAATAATTTCGCCGAAACCCTCAGCAAAACCCAGATCATGCTCAACAGCGCCGCCAGCATAGCGCCGGTCAGCCAGTCGCTGGCCAACAATACCCTGGATTTCACGCTGAAAATCAACAGCACCACCGGCCATAAACTGCCTAGCGCCTATCCGTCCCGGCGCGTGGTTGTGCATGTCACGATCAAGGACAGCCAGGGCAACGTAGTTTTTGAATCCGGCAAAGTCAACGCCAACGGCAGCGTCGCCGGCATTGATGCCGATAGCGATCGGGCGACTTTCGAGCCGCATTACGATTTGATCACCAGTCCCGGCCAGGTACAGGTTTACGAAGCGATCATGGGCGATAACAACAATCAGGTGACCTATACCCTCTTGCGCGGCATGACGTATCTAAAAGACAACCGTCTGCTGCCGCAAGGGTTTAACAAAGCAACCGCACCCAGCGATGTACGGGTGGTTGGCGATGCACTCAACGATGCCAACTTTATTGGCGGCAGCGATGAAATCAGCTATCGCATCGCGGGTTTGGCAGACAGCAATTACAGCGTTGAAGCGGAATTATTGCATCAGCCCATCGCTTACGCGTTCGTGCAAGACCTGTTTACTGAAGTTGACGCGGAAATCGAGGATTTCAAAACGATGTTCAATGCATCGAGTTTGAAATCGAATCGCATTGCCGTAAACACTTTTAACGTCTCCCGATAAGGGATACTCGGCACAGGGACGTGTATTTTTTAGACCTTTTATTTAACTGAGGAACAAGCAATGAAACAAGCAATTACATTATCAGTATTTAAATTAACGGCGGTTGCCGGTTTAACGCTGTTTGCCGCAGCGGAGACCTATGCGGCTTCTGTTGCATCAGGTTTTGATGCGGAAGCGCTACTAAAGGGCGCGGTGCGCTATCGCCACATGAACAGCAACGGCATGCAGAAGGAGATTTATATCGGCGTCCCACCGCTCGATACGGCGGCCAACCGGAATACCGGCGATGTTTCCTGGGGAACCGGCAAGCATGTCCTGTTTACTTACAGCGCCGGGGTACTGTCCACCACCGTGGGTACGGGGCTCAGCGCGGTAACGGTCACCCCCACCGGAGGTTCGCTGGGCGAGTTGAACTACATCCTGATCAACGTGCAGCGCAACCAGATGATGGGTGGCGGTATGGGAGGTGGCGGCATGATGCATGGCCCTATCGAGTTCAAGAACGTCAAGCTCAACGGCACCTCGCTTGCCCCTGACAGTTTCGTAGGTGAGGCATCGGGCGCCAAATGGAATGTCACCGGGGAGATTCTTTCGGACGGTTTTACCATGGAAGGCGATATTGTGTTGAGTGGCATGCAGCCGGGCATGGACATGAATCATGTTGAGCTGAGCGTGGGCTATACCGACCAGACCGGACCGCAAGTGACAAGCATCGCTGTCGATCCCAACCCGGCTATCCTGAATGGCACCACGAGCCTGAGGGCGACGGTGGATGATGCCGCCGTGGGCAATCACCCTATTCAGAGCGCCGAATATCGCCTTAATGACGGCCCCTGGACGGCATTAGCTGCCCAGGATGGAGCTTTCGACGCTGTCAGCGAGGACGTCGAAGCCGAACTGCCGGCGACGCAGCTTGGCTCCAACGAGGTGTGCGTGCGCGGGACCGACAGCAAAGGCAATGTCACGAACCCGCCCACCTGCACCACCTTCATGGTGACTTATCAGTTTGAAGGCTTCTTCGAACCTATCAACAACAGTCTGTTGAACACTGCCAAGGCGGGACAGGCGGTGCCGACCAAATGGCGTTTGACCGACGCCCTTGGCGCGCCGATCGAAGATCAAAGCAGCTTTGCCGGCTTGTATTCCTATCCCGTGGATTGCGAGAGTTTGATGGGTAATGCGGCCGACGCCATCGAGGAGTACGCGCCGGGCAATAGCGGCTTGCAATACAAGGGCGACGGCAATTGGCAGTACAACTGGAAGACCCCAAAAACCTATGCTGGCACCTGTCGAGCGCTGTATGTGGAGTTCGATAGCGAGACTGTTTCACCCGCTATAGTCACATTCCAGTTCAAATAAGATAAAGCAACTTGCTGTCTGCGGGGAGGCGCGTCAATCGTTACCGATGCGCGTCTTTCAGATAGCTGGTTACAGGGTAATTTTTTCACAAACCCTCTGATGCTCTCTACAGCAGCGGTCGAACAGATTGGCTTAGGCATGAGCCATCACCCTGCAAGCCTTGTTAACGAGCGGGTTACGCTAACCCGCGACCGACTGAAGCGCATCAATCGCGTTAAATCACCAAAAAATCTTCCAGCTGTTGCATACTAAAAGGTTGTTGCGCGGCCAAGGCTTTATCTTCTGCGGTGTTATAGCCCCACAAGGCAAAAATCAGTTTAACGGGAGTCAGCTCCTCGTGTTTCAAAACGTTCAGCAAAGTGGGCAAGCGGTCTTCGGCAAAATAAAGGGTCTGGTCTGGATTGGCTATTAATAAGTCCTTTAAAACCTCCGGCTTGCTCAACTTGCGATCCAGTCCAAATATCCGCTCATCAGCCAGTTCAATTGCATTGGCTTTCAATATCTGTTTGACGAAGCGCTCCTGTTTGGTGGTGATGATATACCAGGGCTGCTCTTGCCCAAGCTGCCGGAGTTTGGCGGCTATGCCGGGAAACAGCGGATTCATGTTGACCCAGTCGGCCAGGTCGTTTTCGATCCACACATCCCGGGTTTCGCCAAACAGCTTTTTGAGATCATCAGTGCTGACTTGCGCCTGTTCCAACAAGGTTTGGATTTTATCGGCATAACTGCTGTAAATGGCTTCGGTGGTTTCGCCCAGATAGAGCAGCCGCATGGCCAAGATGGCTTCGTAGCCCGTTTCGATAATCGGCCGGACCAGGCGGAACCGGTCAATCATGTCTTGCGGAGCGCTTGTGGGCATATCAGTCCAGATGCTGACGGCGGCTTTCCAGCCGGTAATAGCGGTTTCTACCGCGCTATCGCAGATAACGCCATCAAAATCGAGCGCATGGATAATCGAGTTGTTCATGGTGGTAGTGGGAATGGCTAGTGGGATGAAATGTCCGTTGCGGCAGGCATTGTAGCATATTGAATAGACAGCCTCGGACGGTTCATGAACGGTTAAGATTGACGGAGTAATCTGGCATTTCCAATCACTGTCCACCGAGGAATAGTTATGAAAAACAAGACCACTTTATTGATTTCATTGTTGCTTGCAACAGGTTCGGCGCTGGCCGGACAAAGCCTGCTCGAAGGGGCAGCCAAACAATTGACTAAAGATGCCGCCACATCGGCAGCACCGGATGCCGTTAAAGGAGCGGAGACCGCGAAGCAAACCCTGGAAGGCACCAAAACTTTAAAAGAAACTGCAACCAATGCTCCTGAGGCTCCTGAGGCAGTAAAACAGCAAGCGCAAGAAGGTGCGAAGGAAGCAGCCGAGCAAAAACTTGAGGAAGCCGCGCCGGAACCGGCAAAGCAGGGTATCGAGACCTTAAAAAGCGGTAAAGAAGCGACCGAAGAGTTGAAAAGCAAGGTAGATACTGCGCCTAAATCTGCAAGCGAAGCCACTGACGCGGTCAAAGGCAAAGCGAAACAATCGGCAACCGATAAGGCACTGGATCTGTTGCGCTAATTACCATCCGATTCGTTTCATTTTTATAGCAAAGGCCGGTTTTCCGGCCTTTTTTATTTGTCCGAAAGGCTTTCATTCAAAAGTTCTGGGTGATATTGAACGCAAACGGCCAATGCTTTTCAACTATGGGAATGACTTTTTGACCAATTCGCCACAACAGTTAAAAAAATTTGCAGAGCATAAAATACCGCGTTACTATTATATCGAATCGATACTATCTTAAATCAATGATATGAGGCGGCGACAATGAAAACCAAACAAATTAATACCTTGGCAGCAGTACTCGGCCTTTTCATCACCACAACAATGATCCATGCAGCCCAACACCCTGGTTATTTATTGATCAAGGAAACGGAAGTCGAAGTGGAAGGTAATGGCAGCACTAAAACGCTCGACCTGGAAATCGAGACTCAGGCATCCATACCGGTCGACGGCAAATCCGGCGCCTTTGGTTATGCAGCTTTAACCGATGGAGGCAACAATCTGCTGGTATTGGTAACGCATTTGCCGATCGATGACAGCTCGTATGAGAATCCAAAGAGCGGGTTTCATACTCATGTGCTTGATTTGAAGGAGCCTGGCGAGGCGTGTGCCGGGGCCAATTTTGAAGTGGATCTGGAAAATTCCTCGAAAAACAAAGCCTTCGATGCTGATTATAAATGGAAAGTCAAAGGTAACAAAATCAGTGTAGAAAAAGTGCCTGTCGCTGATTTGGGTGATGCCGGCGTCGAATCGATCGTCGCCTTTACCTTGAAACCGATTCTGGATGTCGAAAAAAAACCGACCCATCTTTGCGTAACGGTGACGGATCAAAAGTAACCTATACGTCAAAGTCTCCCCCAGGTACAGGGATGTACCACCCCCGAACTTTTTTGGTGTCAAGTCTAAATTCTTTATACCAGTAACAACTTGCTCGCAGGTGTTGCTGCTTCGGTTGCTTTCCTTTAAATGGGTTAGTGCACATTCCTGCAGAAATGACAAACGCCCAGTCATCCATTAACATCCCAACTGCGTTACGCAAATTAACCAATGGCGGGATTTAAATACTGGGGTACACATGGCATCTAAAAATATAGTTATTGTCCAGGGTCACCCGGATCCCGCAGGCAATCGGTTTTGTCATGCATTGGCAAAAGCCTATTGCATAGGCGCGCAAGCATCGGGGCATAGCGTTAAGCTTATTGACATTACCCAAATCGAGTTTCCCATACTGCGAACGCAGGCGGATTTTGATCAGGGCGAAGCGCCCGAAGAGATTAAACAAGCTCAGCATGCCATCCAGGCGGCACAACACCTGGTTATCATTTATCCTTTGTGGCTGGGCAGTATGCCGGCCTACCTTAAAGCTTTTCTGGAACAAGTGTTTAGACCGGGTTTTGCTGCTGTCAAAACTGCTAATGGCAAACCCTGGAAACAACTGCTGAGCGGCAAGACTGCACATATTGTCATAACGATGGGCATGCCCGCTTTTATCTATCGCTGGTATTATCTGGCTCATAGCCTGAAAAGTCTGGAAAGAAATATCCTGGGCTTCTGTGGCATTAAACCGACCCAGGAAACCCTGATTGGTTTGATAGAAAGCATTGACGATAATAAAAGGATGCAATGGCTTGATAAAATGGAATTGATGGGGCGAGCCGGAAAATAGCGCTCGGTTTCCTGCCACAAACTGCCTCCTCCCTCAAAGTTACAGTGGATTGATTGCTAGGTTGGTCCAGCGACAACTTTTATCCCAATAGCCAGCAATTCGAAACAGAAAACCGCAATTGATCATAATCTGATAGCGATGCTGCTGATTTTCAGGATAATTACTGCAATCTTCATTGAAATGTAAAAAACCAATAACAAAAGCAACATGAATAGGCTACTTAACAAATCCATCTGGCTACTCATCGCCGTTCTTGGCGCCTCAGCCGTCGGCGGGATTGCCCTGAATCGCGGCGAAAGCATCAATGCATTGTGGTTTATAACCGCTGCGCTATGTGTGTACGCAATCGCTTATCGCTTTTACGCATCGTGGATCGCCGCTACCGTGCTGATAGTCGATGACACTCGCGCTACGCCGGCAGAGCGCCTGGATAACGGCCGCGATTTTGTGCCGACCCATAAATGGATCGTGTTTGGCCATCATTTTGCGGCGATTGCAGGGCCTGGTCCATTGGTGGGGCCGACGCTGGCCGCGCAGTTTGGTTATCTGCCCGGTACCTTGTGGATATTGTTGGGTGCGGTGCTGGGCGGCTGTGTGCAGGATATGGTGACCTTGTTTTTGTCTACCCGGCGTGATGCCAAAAGCCTGGGGCAGATGGCGCGTGATGAGCTGGGGGCGCTGGGTGGAACGGCGGCACTCATCGGCACCTTTGCCATTATGATTATCCTGATTGCCGTACTGGGGCTGGTGGTGGTCAATGCCATGAAGCACAGTCCATGGGCGACGTTCACGGTGTCGGCCACCATTCCTATTGCCATGATTGTGGGTATTTACATGCGCTATATTCGTCCAGGGCAAGTGCTGGAAGGATCGCTAATAGGTGTGATTTTATTATTGATGTCGGTGGCGGGCGGCGGTTTCATCGATAAACACGAGACCCTGCGCAGTGCCTTCGATCACGAAGGCCTGACCCTGGCCTGGTGGGTCATGGCGTATGGTTTTGCCGCGGCTATTTTGCCGGTTTGGCTGCTGCTGGCGCCGCGTGACTACCTGTCCACCTACATGAAACTCGGCACTATCACCTTGTTGGCAGTGGCTATTATCATGCTGCAACCGGACGTGAAAATGCCTGCGGTAACCCAGTTTATCGACGGCACGGGGCCTATTTTCGGCGGCAAATTGTTCCCGTTTGTATTTATCACGATTGCTTGCGGCGCGATTTCCGGTTTTCACGCGCTGATTGCATCGGGCACAACCCCCAAGCTGCTGAGCAATGAGCGCGACATCCGCATGATCGGTTATGGTGGTATGTTGCTGGAATCCTTTGTCGCCATCATGGCGATGATAGCCGCTACCGTGCTGGACCCCGGCGTGTTTTTTGCCATCAACAGCCCGGCGGGCGTAGTCGGCGCCGATGCGGTTGATGCCGCCGCCAAAATCTCTTCCTGGGGTTACCCGGTGTCCGTCCAGCAAATGCAGAATCTGGCCCGTCAAATGGGTGAAGCAACGCTGTTTGCACGTACCGGCGGCGCGCCTTCACTGGCGGTGGGCATGGCGAGTATTTTCGGCAGCGCTTTTGGCGAGGGTATGCTGGCCTTGTGGTATCACTTTGCCATCATGTTTGAGGCCATTTTTATTCTCACTACGCTGGATGCAGGAACGCGCGTGGGTCGTTTTATGTTGCAGGATATGCTCGGCAATATCTGGCCCAAAATGGGGGGAACTTCGTGGACACCTTCCGTTATGCTCACCAGCGCTCTGGTGGTGTCGGGCTGGGGCTATTTCCTTTACATCGGCGTGATAGACCCGAACGGCGGCGTCAATATCCTGTGGCCGCTGTTCGGTATTGCGAATCAAATGCTGGCGGCGATCGCACTATGCGTGGCCACGGGGATTTTGATCAAATCCGGCAAATTGAAACAGGTCTGGGTGACCGCCTTGCCGCTCGTGTGGCTGGTGACCATTACCACCACGGCGGCATGGCAGAAGTGTGCCAGCGATGATATCCGCATCGGTTTCTTTGCCGCCGCCAACGATTTAACAGACAAGCTGGCGACCGGCGTGTTGCCGCCGGCAAAAGCGGCTATTGCCCCGCAATTGGTATTCAATCTGCAACTAGACGCGTGGCTGACGCTGTTTTTTGTCAGCTTGCTGTGGTTGATTGTTTTTGACATGCTGAGTGTGTGTGTCCGCTATCTGTCAGGAAAGCCGGTATTGCCGCTGACGGAATCACCACACAGCCCCAGCCGTCTGGTTGAAGAGTGGGTGAGAGACTGATGCCTGGCAAACTCAAAACCATCTGGCGGCTTGTACGCCGTCTTTCCGGTGATGACGCTTACGAGCAATATCTCAGGCATTATGCCAAGCATCATCAGGCCGATGCCGGGCATGCCTGTCATCAGCCCTTGAACAAGGCCGATTTTTTCAAGCAGTGGCAAGATGAAAAGTGGAACGGGATTAAGCGCTGCTGTTAATCAGTTGCTTTGGACTAGTTGCGTCTGAGGGAGGGCTTTAGGGCAATAGGATGAACTGAGTTACGAGGCGCATCAGTCGCGAACAATGCGTTTCCTACATGCGGGACGGGGTTGCAAACCTCGTCCCGCTTGAGGTAATTTTCAAGGGACATGAAGAGTCGTATGCGGTGAGAATCTCAAGTACGTATCTGTGAGGGCATGAGGGGGATGTTCCCTTGGGCTACTAGACTGTGCAGAGGCAGGAGGCTGCGGTCTCATTTGACCCGATAATGACGCTTTTTGGCGTCCTTGTTAATGCTTTTGTTAGCGATTATCAGGCCTTAAATATTTGGTTTTTTCAAGACGATCTTGTAACTCGCCAATATATGCGTCCAGAGTATTTTCCAATTGCTCAATCATCGTTTGCAAATTACTTTCAAGTAGGTTTGCTCTTGCAAATACTTCGGATTTTAATTCCGCGTTAACTGCAGTTTGCTTCGATAATTCGGTTTCGAAACAATTTTGTAATTTATTAAAACGCGATGCTTCTGCTTTATCGACAAGCTCTCGGTTAACTTCCAATTCACGAGAATGGCGGCGTGTTTCAAGAAGTGAGGAAGATTGAAGATAGACCACATTCATAAGAAAGAGCATTGTAATAAAAATCAATATCCCTAACATGACAAGCCCAAGTGGGATTTGAGTGGTTGTAAACCCAAGCGACAACTCAGTGGGAGTAATAAAAATATGCCAGTTATTAAATGCAAGCCCAGCCGTAGCCGTTAAGACGAGTAGCAGTAAAAGACCTAAAAGTCTCATAGTAAAAACCTCCAATTCCATGAAGCGAGGGTAATATGAAAAGCACCGAAAGCCATAGGCATAATATCATTGTTCATTAGAAACAATGAAAGTATTTGATAGAGAACTGTTCTAGACGTAAGTTTGATAAGGCTAACGAATAATTATAAATTTTTGTATATCTATCTGTAGGGAGAATATCTTTTCGTCCCATTCGGCAATGCCAAGGATGAGCCGCAGGGTGCGGTGCTGGTTGGCCAACTCGTGGATGCGGTCAAAGTCGGCGTTCAGGCACAGGCGCAAGCAACCCAGCACCAGGATGGTCCATTGGTTCATGCCAGGGCAGCCCAACTCGGCGGAGACCACTTTGGCCTGGCCGTCGACGACTTGCGTCGGCAGGATGTCCTTGATGATCTCGAAGACCTTGTCCCGCAAGCCATCGCTGCAATAGATGTGCTGGAGGCCGAGCAGGATCAGGGGGATGTCGTCCCGCGAGCGCACGTCGATCTGGATGTCGGCGATGTCGACTTGGCCGATGGTCTGTTGGCTTGGGAAGGTGTCTCTCATGAGTTTTCCCTGAGTTTTGGGTGGTTTGGCAGGGCCCGCCCTGTTGGTGTTGACGGGACGTTTTCTATTGTTATTGTTTTTCAATGGCTTGAAGGTTTTGGCCCGGCGCCGCTGGTTGGGTGCGGTCATCATCTTCATTATTGATATTATACTGCAAGCTGTTGTTATATAATAGCTATTTTACTTATCGGTCAGGCACTATCTATCATTATCTTAGCCCTCACGACAACAAATCTGTCATCTAAATAACGTTTTCTAACTGTAATATGGTCCGGAGATAATGGCATGTTGTTTTTTCCACCCGATTTGAGCCGATTATTTGAGGCTCAGTCATCAACCCAGTCTATGCGCCATCATTTCTTCCCAGCTCAAGAACTGGTGAATTCCTCGCGCACTTCCATCACCTGATTCACCACCGAATCAATCGCTTTCAGGTCGGTCCACGGACTCATGATGAACGATTTCATTGCGGCAACCGAGGGGGCGTCCGGGTAGTTGGTGTGCCGGTAGGCGGTTGTCCAGGATAGCAATACGCCTTCGCCTTGCATGACGCGTTGGTAAATCAAATCAAATAGCTGCCGGTTATAGTCGTTATGCATCATTAACTGGCTATGGTAACCGGGATCGTTCAGTTCGCGGTGCAGGGCTTGTTCGGCATCGACGCCGGACGGGTAAACCCGAAACAGGGTGACCGGGCCGTAGTTGTAGTCGTTGAGCACTTGAATGCAGTCGTGACGCTCCAGGCGTTCGCGTAGCATTTCCGCCATCTCGACGGTATGGCCGATCAGCACGCGGTAGCCTTGCTTGCCCAATAGACACATGCTGGCTAGGCCCGCCAACGCGCCGGTACCGGGGCGAGAACATTCGAGTGTGTAGATGCCGGGGTGATAATGGCCGACCTGATACAGATAGGGCATTTGTTCCGGCACGCGGCTGATCAGCGCCAGGGCGCTTCGGTCTTTGATTAAGAATACGCTGGAAATATAGGGCGCATACCCGGTCTTGTGTAAATCAATGCCGATGCTGTCGGCCATTTGCAGGCTGTCGATGCGTTCCAGCGAATCGGTTAAGGAACGCAAGGTGCGGGCATGAAAACCCAAGGGGTTGTCGTCGAAATCGTAATCCCGGAATACCGCCCAGGCCCAGCCGATTACGGCATCGGCATGCACATGCGGCACATAATCCAGACCATACTCGCTGACCAGATCGTCGCGCAAATGCACGATGGCCGCCAGGTCATCAATGCCGAACGCATCGGTGGTGCCGAGTGTGGCAATAATTGCAGCCACTTTGTCGCCTTGATTCAATGTGGCGCGCAGCGCATCTTCCAACGCCGATAAGGATATTTCATTGTTGGAGGTGGAGGGAATAGCGATCAGGTTTTTCATGCCCAAACCCAGCCAGGCGGCAACAGTTCGATGCGAATAATGCGACACATCCGAGGAGAATATTTTGATGTTTCCGCGAATGCCTTCCTGCATGCCACGTCCACCCAGCACTTTTTCAATCCCCAATTTACAGCCATAAAGAAGGGTTCCAGTACCGCCAAAGGTAAACAAGCCGCCGGACTGTAGCGAGTCATAGCCAATCAAATCGGACAGCATGGCGACAGACTGGATTTCAGCTTCCGTAAAACGCGCAGCATATTCATCCGAAACGATATTGGGGTTATACATGGCTGCCGCGATAAATGCGGTGATGCTAGAGATGGTGGACAGCGGCGTGACATTCGCTTGCGCGTTGGGATGAGACCAGATGGTCATGCCCTGGCAATAATCAGCCAACAACGCGGTGATTTTCTCAACAGAGCTGATATTTTCCGGGAATACCGCCTGTTGGCTTGTTTCGTAATGGTTATTTTTGATGCCGGCTCCCAGCAAGGGCTTGACGGATTTTAAGCTGTCCACCTGATCCAGAAAACGCGAAATGGAATGAACAAAGTAACCATCCATGATCGGATCGGACACGGGAGATGGAAAATAGGTTTTCAGATGTTCAAGCACATCGGAATAATGCTGCCGTTTTTTATGGTCCGTTTCCATCGTCATGCCCTTAACAGTCTGATCAGTAAAATACTGATTTCTAATTATTTAAAAAGCTAACACCAATCTTCAGCTTATAGCATGCTTTGTCATGCCAAGCACAGGCATGACAAATTTCCTTGTCATCTCGACGATAGGAGAGATCTTATTGAACGGATGCCCCCCAAGATTCCTCCCGTTGGTCGGAATGACAGCCGTCTTAATTTCCCAGCCAGTCCTGTGGCTGCAGATAATCTTCATAAAGACGGGCTTCGGCACTGCCGGGTTCAGGCTGCCAGTTATATTTCCAGTGCGCTACCGGCGGCATGGACATCAAAATGGATTCGGTGCGACCACCGGATTGCAAGCCAAACAGGGTGCCGCGGTCGTAGACCAGATTGAATTCGACATAGCGGCCGCGCCGGTACAGCTGGAAATTACGTTCCCGCTCGCCATAGAGCATAGTTTTGCGTTTTTGCAGAATGGGCAGATAGGCACCGATGTAATGATTGCCCACGCTTTGCATAAACGCGAAACTGCGCTCAAAGCCCCATTCATTTAAATCATCAAAAAACAGTCCGCCGACGCCGCGTGTTTCATCGCGGTGTTTAAGATAAAAATATTCATCGCACCATTTTTTATAAGTCGGGTAAACGTCGTCACCGAAAGGTTGGCAGGCGCTGCGGGCGGTTTGATGCCAGTGCATGACGTCTTCTTTAAACGGATAAAACGGCGTTAAATCAAAGCCGCCACCAAACCACCAGATGGTAGGTTCGCCGGGTTTTTCCGCAATTAAAAAGCGCACATTGGCATGAGAGGTGGGCACATAAGGATTTTCAGGATGAATCACCAGCGACACGCCCATGGCCTGAAACTGCCGGTCGGCAAGTTCCGGTCGTTTAGCCGTCGCCGAAGGCGGCAGGCTAAATCCGGAGACATGGGAAAAATTAACGCCGCCTTGTTCAATGACGCTGCCTCCGGCTAATACCCGTGTTCTGCCGCCACCTCCTTCGGGACGTTGCCAGTTGTCTTCAATAAACCGGGCCTCAGGTTCTTCGCCTTCCAAGGCGGTGCAAATAGCGTCTTGCAAATTGAGCAGATAGGTTCTTACTTTGGCAATATCGTCAGTATTCATGCGTGGCTTGTTGGGATTTAATTAAACAGGCGGAAAATCTAACAGTTTTTGTCAGATGCCGGCAAATGAAATGCTGATTTTATGGGATAATCGAGCCATTCTTTATTTGTGTGCGAGTCAGTCATGAACTTTCCAACCATAGAATCCTTTGTCGGCAATACCCCTTTGGTCAGGCTTCAGCGTTTGCCGGGTGCAAGCAACAATACTATTCTGGCGAAATTGGAAGGCAACAACCCTGCGGGCTCTGTAAAGGACCGGCCCGCGCTGAGCATGATTCAACATGCGGAGAAGCGCGGCGAAATCAAACCGGGCGACCGTCTGATTGAAGCAACCAGCGGTAATACTGGCATCGCGCTGGCCATGGCCGCGGCTATCAAGGGCTATAAAATGACCTTGATCATGCCCGACAATATGAGCGAGGAACGCCGTGCCTCGATGAAAGCTTATGGCGCAGAAATCATTCTGACCCCGGCGGCCGGCAGTATGGAAGCGGCCATTGATTTAGCCAGAGCAATGGAAGCCGATGGCAAAGGCAAAGTTCTGGATCAGTTTGCCAACCCTGACAATCCACGCGCGCATTATGAAGGCACGGGGCCTGAAATCTGGCGCGATACTCGTGGCGCGGTCACACATTTTGTCAGCTCCATGGGTACGACCGGCACGATCATGGGCACATCAAAATTTTTAAAAGAAAAAAATCCGACGATTCAGATTATCGGCGTCCAGCCGGAAGGCGAATCTAAAATTCCCGGCATTCGTCGCTGGCCTAAAGAATATCTGCCCAAAATTTACCAAGCGGAGCGGGTTGACAGAATTCTTGAAGTCGATCAGGACACAGCAGAAAAAACCACGCGCGCTTTGGCGGCCGAAGAAGGTATTTTTGCCGGCATTTCATCGGGCGGTGCCGTTGCCGTGGCATTGAAATTAGCTCTAGAGCTGGAAAATGCGGTCATTGTGGTTATTGTTTGTGACCGAGGTGACCGCTATTTATCGACGGGTGTTTTTCCGGGTTGATGTTGAGATGGCTGTTTGGGGTGATCTGCCGGTTGCCCTGGGTGATGGTGAGATCGCTGTCGATTCTTGCCGTGCTTTCAATCATTCCCGTCGCCAATGCTCTGGAGGGGCTATCGCTTAATATTGCGGTAATGGAAGCTAAACACTGGCAATTAAAAGGCATTCAGATTGCCTTGACCGATTTGGCTAAAAGCCCGCAGCAACTGGGCTTGACCATCAATACCTTAACGCTGCCGAAACCTTTTAATGATCTGAGCCTAGTCAACATCCGTTGCTCTGCTTTTACTTGGCAAAATAAAGCATTGTTATGCAAACAGGGCAAAGCGCAGCTGCAATCGAAACAATGGCAGTCGCCGAGCGCGAATTTCTCTTTTCATATTCAAGAAAACCACAGTCAATTTCATTTAAACCAAGTGCAACTGGCGGGCGCGCATTTCAATATTGATGCCGAAGAAACAGGTTTGCAATGGACGTTGCGGATCAACGCCAAAGCGGTGGAAGGTAAATTAGTCCAAAAGTGGTTACCCCCCAAGCTGTTGGAGCTGAAAAACGGCAAGCTCAGTTTTCAGCTCAATGCTTCGGGAAGTGGTGATGAGGTAAAAGAGTTTATTCTGGCCACCGAATTGTATGATTTATCCGGGCAAACCGAAGACGGACGTTTTGCCGTCGAAAATTTGCTGCTGGAAACTCAGTTGGACGCCCACATCCAGCAAGGTACATGGCAGTGGCAAAATCATGCGGAATTTAAAGCAGGGGCCTTGTATGCAGAGCCACTGTATCTGTCGGCCGGCGCGCAAACTATTGTGCTGGATGCAGAAGGCGCCTGGAACCCGGCCAACGGACAGGTTGAAATTCGGTCTGCCAAATACCAGCATCCGCGGGTGGTTACCGTAATTGGCCGTGCGTTTATTCAAACTGGCAAGGCATTGAAAGTTGAGCAGGCGCAGCTTTCGTTGAACAGTGACAATTTGCAGGAGGTGTCGGCGCTTTATCTTAAGCCTTTTTTTGAAGCGACCGCGTTGGAAGGCGTGTCGCTGGACGGACATTTAAAAGCCGATATATCGGTGCAGCAGCAGGCGGTAACAGATATCAAGCTGGTCTTTAACGAGCTTGATATCAAAGACGAATCGGCGCGCTTCGGTTTGAAGGGCGGTGCCGGCAGGATTAACTGGGCTAGTGACGAGGCATTTAATCAGTCATCGGAACTGGGCTGGCATGAGCTTCGAGTAAGAGCCTTGCCGGTTGGCCCCTCAAATTTGGTATTTTTAACTAAGGTGAAGAGCATTCGGCTGCTGGATAAAACGAAATTACCGTTTTTAGGTGGCGAAATTGCCATACACGCATTTAAGTGGCAAAGACAAAAACAGGAAGAGCCTGAAGTGTACTTTGCAGGCAATGTTGATAATGTGTCGCTGGAACAATTATCTAAGGCTTTAAACTGGACGCCGCTTTCAGGCAACATCAGCGGACAAATTCCCAGCGTGAATTACAGTAACAAGACCTTGAGTTTGGGCGGGGAGTTGATGATCAAGGTGTTTGACGGCGAAGTAAAAATTTCTAACCTGGCATCCTCAGGCTTGTTTACTGATTTCCCTAAACTGCATGCCGAGCTGGAAATTGATCATTTGGATCTGGATCAATTAACCCGAAAATTTGAATTTGGCGGCATTAAAGGCAAATTATCGGGATTTGTCAGGGATTTGTACCTGGAAAACTGGCAGCCCGTCACTTTTTACGCTTGGCTAGGAACCCCCGACGACGATGATTCCAGTCATCGGATCAGTCAGAAGGCGGTCAAAAACATTGCCAGCATCGGTGGCGGCGGTGCGGCGGATGTGCTGTCGAGAAGTTTTATGGGGCTGTTTGAAACTTTCATGTACGACAAAATCGGCATGGGCTGCTATTTACATAACGGCGTTTGTCAGTTGATGGGTGTAGAGCCCGCCAAGCAGGGCTATTACATTATTAAAGGCGGTGGTCTGCCGCGGATCGATGTGATCGGCTATAATCCACGCCTAGACTGGAATGTGTTAATGCAACGACTGAAGCGTATTTCGACTTCCGATGAAGTCATCATCGAATAACCTGGAGAACGGTATGAAAAAAATATCCCTAATAGGCATGTTATTGTTGACCGCCTGCGTCACGATCAATATTTATTTCCCGGCTGCAGCTGCAGAAAAGGCAGCGGATGAAATCATTAAAGATATTCAGAAAGTGACGCCGGAAAAAGTTGAACCTCAGTCCAGCCTGCCGGATTGGCAGATGATAGCGTTCCGTCTGCTCGATCATGCCTTGGATGCAGTAGTGTCACCCGCGCAGGCGGCAGAGGCTGATTTAAATATTGACAGCACCGAAATCAGGCAGGTGCGTGCATCTTTGGAAAGCCGTTTTCCCGCATTAAAACCGTTTTATGACGCCGGTTTCATTGGTATACAGACGGATGGCATGTTAGCGGTCAAAGCTGCAGGCAGCGTACCGCTGCAAGATAGAAACAAAGTCAGCAAACTGGTTGCGGCAGAAAATGCAGATCGGCAAAGGCTTTATCAGGCGATTGCCAATGCTAATGGACATCCTGATTGGTTTGCGCAAATTAAAGCCACTTTTGCTGCAAGATGGGTCAGCAATGCCCAGTCGGGCTGGTGGTATCAATCCTCTAATGGCAGCTGGACCAAAAAATAAGAGCATGGCACGACATCGATCAAGAAAAAAGCAGATGCCGGAAACCCCGGTTAAAGTCACTATAGAATCGCTGGCGCATGATGGACGCGGGGTTGCGCATGTGGATGGTAAAGTGGTGTTTATCGATGAGGCCTTGCCGGGTGAGGATGTCGAATTTGTCTATACCGAAATTCGTCGTGATTACGCGGAAGGCAAGGTGGTCACTTTATTAAGCCGCGCCGATGATCGTGTTGATGCCGAATGTCCGCATTATGGCGTCTGCGGCGGTTGCAGTTTTCAGCATGTTGAATCGGCTGCGCAAATCAGAATTAAACAGGATTTGCTGATTGATCAGTTCAAACGCATCGGTAAAGTGGAAATTCCGAAGTTGTGGGAGCCTTTGGAAGGCCCGCATTGGGGCTATCGTAGGAAAGCTCGCATGGGCGTTAAATATGTTGCCAAAAAAGATCGGGTACTGGTCGGTTTCAGGGAGCGGCGGCATCCGTATCTGGCGGAAATTGAAAGCTGTATTGTCATGCATCCGATCGTCGGTACAAAGTTGATGGCCTTGTCGGAAATGATCGGCGGCTTGAGCATTCGGGATAAAATACCGCAAATTGAAGTGGCTATCGGCGACGAGCAATGCGTGCTGTCCTTTCGGGAGCTGGAGCCAGCCAGTGCGGCCGATAAGGAGCGCATGCGCACGTTCGGACAAGAGCATAATATGACACTGTGTTTGCAATCCAAAGGTCCGGACACGATTGTGCCGTTGGATGGCGAACCGGAGGTGATGCCGACGTATGCCTTGCCGGATCAGGGCATCGAATTCAAATTTAGACCGGCCATGTTCACACAGGTGAATTATGAGATTAATCGGCAAATGATTTCTCGCGTGCTAACTACCTTGGATTTGAATGAAAATGATACGGTGCTGGATTTATTTTGCGGCTTGGGCAATTTCACCTTGCCGATGGCAAAATTCGCAGGCCTTGTCGTCGGCGTCGAAGGCGACCAGCCGCTGGTGAATCACGCCAAAGAAAATGCCCGTCACAACGGCATCGAAAACGTGGAATTTTATACCGCTGATTTAAGTAAAGATATCAGCGATCTGCCCTGGGCGAATCGAAAATATAATAAAATTATGCTTGACCCTTCCAGGGCCGGGGCATCTGAAGTATTGCAGCATTTTAAAAAATGGCAGCCCGAACAGATTGTTTATGTGTCTTGTAACCCGTCCACGCTGGCGCGCGATGCCGGCATTCTTGTTAATGAACTGGGGTATAAGCTAATCAAAGCCGGCGTGATGGATATGTTTCCGCAAACAGGCCATGTGGAATCGATTGTTTTGTTTGAGAAGCGATAACCTATCCGTATGGTGTTGCTTTGCGATATGACACAGGTAAGCTGTCAGGTCTACTAATCAATGAACCCATTTCCGAACAGGATGAATATTATGAATGAGACGTCAAAACTACGCTGGGGTATTCTTGGTGCGGCGCGTGTTAATGAACGCTTGCTACCGGCCATCGTTGAAGCCTCAAATTCCGAACTGGTCGCCATAGCCAGCCGCCGCCCGGGTGCGGCGGCTGAAACGCTGGCCAAGTATGCACCTGATCAACAAGACGTTCGCACTTACGACAATCCCGAAGCCTTGCTGAATGACGCCGATATCCAGGCCGTGTATTTGCCGATGGCTAATCAGGAGCACGCCGAATGGGCGTTGCGAGCTATTGAACACGGCAAACATGTGTTGTGCGAAAAACCGATGGCGCTCACGGTCTCGGATATCGATGCGATCGAAACCTCTGCTCGACGACATAACGTGACCGTGATGGAAGGCTTTATGTATCGCTTTCATCCGCAACATGCGCGCGTGCTCGAGATTATCCGGTCAGGACTTATCGGTGACATTCGCACGGTGCGAGCCAGTTATTCGTTTATGATGCGGCCGGCGCGTATGTACCGCCTGCAGGAAAATGTTGAGCATGGCGGCGGGGCCATGTGGGATATCGGCTGTTATGCTATTCATTCCCTGCGGATGTTTTTCGAGCAAGCGCCTTTGTCGGCGATGGCGATTGCAAAATATGCTGATAGCGGTGCGGACATTGCAACGAGTGGCGTGCTGGATTTTGGCGACGGCAAACATGCGCATTTTGATTTTAGCTTTGAGCGTGCGCGCCGTTGCGAGTATGAAGTTATTGGCACCCAAGGCGGTGTTAAATGCCATATCGTGTGGCAATTGCCCGGCGATATTCCGGTGATTTCGTGGTGGACAGAAGACGGCCGGCAATGCGAGGAGAAGATGCCGGCAGCCAATCATTTCCGGCTCGAAATCGAACATTTCAGTGACTGTGTGTTGACCGGCAAAGCGCCGGCACTTTCGTTGGATGATGCCAGAGACAATTGCCGAACGATAGTCGCGGCTTTAGAATCCGCAGCCCTTGGGCGCAAGGTTGATTTGGTCTGACACTGGCTTAATAGCCAGTGCTGAAGCGAGAGATAGCGAAATCTGTTCGGCGGCTATCTACGCGCGCTCAATCACCATTGCGGCATTTGTTAAGCAACCTTTTTTTGCCACGAAGGGCGCTAAAAAATGTTTCTGGGGAACCTCCAATAATTATCCGTTCATGCTTCTACAGGCTCAGCACGAAAGAATAAGTTGCCTATTTTACTAGATTGCCGTTCGTACTGAGCTTGTCGAAGCGCAATAATCAGAGACCAACTTGTATCAGTTCAAACTATTGAGAACGTCCTGTTCTCTGTGACCTTCGGGGTTATTTAATGCTAATACATACAACCTTTTGCAGGCTCGCATCTTACTTGGCGGCCATTCGTATTCATAGCCCATGACACCTGACACTTTCCTTGATATTGCTATCACCACGCAACAGCTGACCGTTATTGAAAACGGCCAGATTGTGCATAGTTACCCGGTTTCCACGGCCAAAAATGGGGCCGGTGAGGAAGTGGGCAGCGAATGTACACCGATGGGCTGGCATAAAATCAGGGCAAAAATTGGGGCAGGACAGCCGTTGCAGTCGGTTTTTGTTGGGCGGCGCGCGACCGGTGAAATATACAGTAGCGAACTGGGCAGGCAATTTCCGCAACGGGATTGGATCTTAACCCGGATTCTTTGGCTGAATGGTTTGGAGCCCGGTAAAAATCGTTACGGTAAAGTCGATACCGGTTGGCGCTATATTTACATACACGGTTGTCCCGATGAATTCATGCAGGGCAGGCCAGAATCACACGGCTGCATTCGCATGCGTAACGCCGATGTGCTGGACTTGTTTAATCGCGTCGTAGTCGGGATTAAAGTTTTTATTCATGAGTGATTTTATATCTGATATGACCAGCGACTATTTTCGTTCAGGCGAAACTCAATGTCCCGCAAATGAGGTTTGAATGGCGCGTATTATTTTAGGTATCGAATACGACGGCAGCGGCTACAGTGGTTGGCAATGGCAAGTGAACCAGCGCAGTGTTCAGGGTGTGCTTGAACAGGCTTTATCGAAAATAGCTAATCATCCGGTTACGGTCATTTGCGCAGGCAGAACCGATGCCGGTGTGCATGCGCTTGAACAGGTGGTGCATTGTGATGTTCAGGCCGAGCGTGAACTGCATGCCTGGATGCTGGGCGGCAACAGCCAGTTGCCGGATGACGTCAGAATTATTTGGGTTAAAGAGGCTGAGGATGGTTTTCATGCCCGGTACAGCGCCATTGCGCGATTTTATCGCTACATCATTCTTAATCGGCCGGTCAAATCGGCCTTGTTACGTCGGCAGGTAACCTGGTGTTATCCTCCTCTGGACGCCAACAAAATGCATCAGGCCGCGCAATATCTGATTGGCAGTCATGATTTTTCCTCGTACAGGGCGCAGGGATGCCAATCCAAAAGTCCGATACGGATGATGCATTTTATTGATGTTTATCGTGAGGATGATCAGGTAATTATGGACATTTCCGCGAACGCTTTTTTACATCACATGGTCAGAAATATTGCTGGGGTATTAATGAATATCGGTGTGGGCAAAGAGCCGGTAGAGTGGACGCAGCAATTGCTGGCAGTGAAATGCCGTAAGTTGGGTGGCGTGACCGCGCCGCCCGATGGCCTGTACCTGGGCGGGGTCTATTACCCGGAGCAATACTCTATTCCCAGGCATCCTTTATTCGATAAATTGCCCGCCGATGCCAGGCGTTTTGACTAATAGGTGTGGCTTGGCTATTTGCACAAGCCGGTTTTTCAAGTAAATTGAACTAATTTCAAGCTGACCAAGATAACTATTATGAACAACTTTATTTCCTTTCAGATTCATGGCGGTGGCGATCACGGCGGCGGCATTGCCGACAGTGTGGCCAGCCTGCTAGCTTTTGTTGAGACCTTGTTGGCCAAAAATCCCATGGACATTTTTGCATCGATCCTGCCCGGGGTTGCCAATATGCAGAATATTCATCCCTTGCTGGTGCATTTTCCCATCGCCTTGCTATCGGTGTTTTTTATTCTGGATCTGGCCGGGACGCTGGCAAAAAGAACCCAATGGCGCGCGGGTGCCAGCTTTTTTCTTTACTTCGGCACCGTCGCGGCTGCCGCTACGGTGACAGCGGGCTTGATTGCCGCAAGCTCGGTAGCGCATAGCGACGAAGTGCACGTCATTATGGAACGCCATGAACATTTTGGTCTCTCGGTACTCTCTTTGGCGGTTATCTTGTCGGCCTGGCGCCTGAAAAGCGGCCCTGTCATTCAGGGCGCGGCCAATACTCTTTTTCTTATGCTGGCGGCCCTGATGTGCGGGCTGATCTTTTTGGGCGCCGATTTGGGCGGCTTAATGGTTTATAAGCATGGGGTCGCCGTTGAAGCGGTGTTGGCCCCGGAAGGCGGGCATGAACATGCTCATGACCATGCGCATTAAGTCCAGAGCAGCTAGGTAGGCTTCGGGCTAATGAACATATTACCCATAGTTTTACTGCCGGTAATGGTGTTGGCGCCGGAAAAGTGATTGCAAGCGGACGCAATTTCCATTATTCTTGCGCGCTTGCTGTAATTTACTGGCAACAAAATTAGGAGAGATGGCCGAGCGGTCGAAGGCGCACGCCTGGAAAGTGTGTATACGGTAACGTATCGAGGGTTCGAATCCCTCTTTCTCCGCCAAATATTAAGTTATTGATTATAAATTAAAATCAATAATAATCCCCTTTTAAAAAAACGGTATTTGCTACAAAACCGTGCTACAAAGGGGGCTGTTTATGGCGAAAATTCCTTACTTAGTCAGGCGAAAAAATATCTTTTATTTTCGCCTTGCGAATCCGGCGCGCTGGAGCAAGGACATCAGAAACTGGGAATGGCAGGCCGAAGTGTATTTAAATCCCGATAAACCGAACACTGCACTGTCAAATGTTGCGGCTAATAGCGTTCATTAATTTTTAACTTAGGCGACAAGTACTTTGACATTTACCGGCCGCCAACTCAGGTAATATGTCGTTTTCAATGACCTTTATCATGCCGGGGTCTACGGCCTTGTTAACGACCATAAAAGGCTGTCCATCCATGGCATTGACCCAATAGTCGGTGGTCGCTCGCAGACAGCGTTTCTGCCGGGCAACATGATGCTTGGGTAGTTGGGTTTGCTGACCGTTATAGACGCGCACATGACCATCAATGTATAAAACGCCAGCCTGTTCCGGGGCTGATTCCATCCAATAGCTGCACATTTCAGCACTCCAGCTTTTAGCCTGATTATCGTCACTGAGTTTCTGTACTTTAACGCGTAACGTGCGGGCTTCCGGAATACGGTCCAGACCTAATAACTTTCCCCATTCGCCGGGGGCGCAATAACGTAAGGATTCGATGGATTTGAGCCGGGTAAAGGCCATAAAAGCCAGCAGTAAAAAAAGACTGTCCAGGCCATAGTAACCTTTAGGCAACTTGAAAAACTGCTCGGTATATTTCAACAGGCCCATGGACAGTAAAGCCGGTAGTGCGAACAGGACGCCGCCATTGGGCACATCTAAAACCGGTTGAAATTCAGGCGCTACGGATTCCAAATCGCCAATGCTGGCGGCAACCCGTCCCATCACATCTTGTGCGCCGACGCCCATGAGTGCGGCCCGATCAGCGCTACTACGTTCACTTTTACTGGTTACGAGGTTATCAGGATCTTTTTTTTGGCGGGCTTATGCAGTCGTCCTGCCCGTATTGCTTTGGACAAGGTGTCCGTTTTAATATCAAGCTTTAAGGCAATATCGGCTACCTCTTCGTGCCCACTCAATAACTGTTGAACTTGTTCGATAACAGCTGGCGTTAATATTGCCGCTCCCCGTCTGTTTTTTGCTTATAAAAACCTCTGGCGCCTTCTTTACGATACAGCTTGACTGAGCGTTTAACACTGATAGGCGTTACCCCAAAAGCGCGGGCAATCTCCGCTTGATGAGTATGCCCATTGACGCAGAATTGGGCGGTGATCATTCGGAATGATTGAGTATCTTCTTCCTGGTGACTAAAAACGGGTAAGCTACCGTTGAAATAGGTAACGTTCCCTGCTTCTTTGATGAAAGCCAGTAAGGCGGTGATAGGGGTAACACCCACTGGAAACATCGGCAATTGTAACTGGGGAATTTTTAAAATTCCGGCAGATCGGTGTGAAGCTTGATGGAGTAAAATTACTCATCAGGGATCATTTCAAAATCTGACGTATTTAGCAAGCAGCACTGGCCTTTTTCGGTTTTCTATGGTTATCTGTTTGCTTTTTATGATGTTTTATTAGCTCCAAATAAAATCTCGATAGAGGGTAGAGATCGGGTTATGTGATGCTAAAGCAGTGTACTATGCTGGCAAAATCCATTCGTGATCTGACTATCGCGTCAGGAGACTGAAAAATGAAAAAGATGAAATTTGGCACCCTGTGTGTGCATGCCGGAGAACGCCCCGATCCGTCCAGCGGAGCCCATACCACGCCCATTTATCAGACCTCGACGTTTGTATTCGATAGTGCCGAGCAAGGGGCGGCCCGATTTGCAGGGGAAGAGGATGGCTACACCTATGCCCGACTGATGCCCAACACGCCTACTCATGCCGTTTTGATAGAAAAAATCGCCGCTCTCGAAGGCGCTGATACAGGACAGTCCTTCTCTTCAGGCATGGCCGCAATTACCGGCGTTGCACTGTCGTTTCTAAAAAAGGGTGATCATTTGCTGTCAACCGACGTCGTCTACGGCGGCACTTATGAACTGTTTGAGACTGTGTTGACGCGGTTAGGCATCGAAGTCAGTTTCGTGGACACGACTGATCCTGAACAAGTCCAGCGTCATCTGAAAAAGAACACCCGCATGGTCTTTCTGGAAACGCCGGCGAATCCAACCATGAAGATTTGCGATATAGCCGCCATTTGCGCGATGGCCAGGCAAGCGGGCGCAGTATCCATCGTCGACAATACTTTTGCAACACCAATGTTCCAGAAACCGCTGCACCTGGGTGCCGACGCCGTGCTGCACAGCTGCACCAAATATATAGGCGGGCACGCCGATTTATTGGGGGGTGTTGTGGTTGGCAGCGCTGAATTCATCAAAACTATGAGACCGGTCGTTAATACAACGGGGCCTACCCTGGCCCCACACGAAGCCTGGCTCTGTATACGCGGACTGAAGACCCTACACTTGAGGATGGCGAAACATGCGAATAACGCCATGGAGGTTGCCCGATTTCTGGAAGCGCATCGGAACATTGCCTGGGTTAAATATCCGGGTTTGCCCAGCCACCCGCAGTACGCAATTGCCCAGAAACAAATGAGCGGTTTTGGCGGCATGTTGTCATTCGGCGTTGTCGGCGGCATCGAAGCGGGCCGTAAACTCATGAACAGCCTGGAGCTTTGCAGCCTGGCCGTCAGCCTCGGCGCTGTGGATACCCTGATTTCGCATCCGGCTTCTATGACGCATGTGGAAGTTCCGAAGAACGTGCGCATCAAAACCGGCATCACCGACGAATTGGTCAGACTTTCTGTCGGCATTGAGGACGCTGAGGATATCATTGCGGATCTCGATCAGGCCTTGGCGAGACTGTAGTTGACCAAGCGAGGATTGATAGGTCAAAACTCTTTAGGTCACATCACGGCGGGCGGAATGCAACTGGCAATACCACCGCCATTGTTGCTTATGAACATTAATATGAGCAGGCCCGCAGTTGCTGTACGTCAGTGTTGCTGGCTGTATTAACGCTGAGATTGGCCGCGCTTATCTTGGCGCTGGGTGGCGTTTACTGGATGATGCGTGAGCGGGATGACCGTTTGACGAACACCGAAAACACATGAGTCAGGCTACCGCGGAAAGAGCCTTGAAAGATTTCAGGTCATAGCATATTCTCAATCAAAGCTAATAGTGCGGCCAATCTGTAAGGGTGAGATCAATGAGATCAATGAGAGCAATGGTTTTAAAAAGACTCTGCAACTTTGCAGAAAATCAAACACCGCTGGAGCTTATGGAACTGCCCGTTCCTGTCGCCGGTGAAAAAGAAATTCTGCTGAAAGTTTCAGCATGCGGGGTTTGCCATACCGAACTGGATGAAATTGAGGGTCGCACGCCGCCTGCACAATTACCCATAGTTCCGGGACATCAAGTGGTAGGCCGGGTTGAAGCCGTTGGCAGGCAAGTCAGCAACAATAAGATAGGCGACCGGGTTGGCGTCGCCTGGATTTTCTCTGCTTGCGGAGCCTGTAAATTCTGTCTGGCAGGCAATGAGAATCTGTGTCAGTCTTTCGAGGCGACAGGTCGAGATGCCAACGGCGGCTATGCCCAATACATGACCGTTGCGGAAAGTTTCACTTATGCCATTCCGGAAGTTTTTTCCGATGCACAAGCCGCTCCCTTGCTGTGTGCCGGTGCCATCGGCTATCGTTCACTCCGCTTAACGGGTCTAAAGGATGGCCACCGTCTGGGTTTGACCGGCTTTGGCGCATCCGCACACCTGGTTTTAAAGATGGTCAAATACCGGTATCCCGATACCGAAGTCTATGTGTTTGCCCGCAGCCCCGAAGAAAGAGCGTTTGCCCGGGAACTGGGCGCTATTTGGGCGGGAGAGACCACTGAACATGCGCCGCATAAACTGGACAGCATCATTGATACGACGCCGGCCTGGGAGCCCATTATTGAGGCCTTGGCGAATCTGGAATCCGGCGGCAGGCTGGTGATTAATGCGATCCGCAAGGAAGGCGACAAGCACAGCCTGCTGAAACTTGATTATCCGGCTCACCTGTGGCTGGAAAAAGAGATAAAGAGCGTCGCCAATATTACCCGTCGTGATGTATCGGAGTTCTTGAGCCTGGCGGCTGAAATGAATCTCAAGCCCGAAGTTCAGGTATTCGCATTGGCACAGGCAAACCGAGCCTTGTGTGAATTGAAGACTGGAAAAATCCGCGGCGCCAAGGTGCTAGCAATTGATTGAAGTGAAATAAGCCAGCGTTGCTCCGGCAAAACCCTCCCAGGCAGCGAATGATGCGTTTTGGATGATTAGCAACTCTGAATTGCAGATGCAGCAAAGCCCCTGACGGGGCCCGGTAACCGCCGCAGGTAGCCCTTAAAATAAACATCCGCTATAACCGCTATGAATGGTTATCCATAGCGGCGCCTATGCCTACTTCAGGTAGTTATTAATATTGCTTGCGCAACATGAGTTATAGGGTTTCATTCTTACCGGAAAACATCTGTGAGCATCTCAGACGTGATCCGGCGGCGTCATGTTCGCGCCGCCACCCAGCGCTTTGTAAACGGCAATCAGATTAGTGGACGCCGATGCTTGGGAACGAGCCAAATCGATTTCGGCAATATAGAGGACACGCTGCGAATCAAGCACGTCAAGAAAGGATATTACACCTTCCTGATAACGCAATTGCGACAGGCGTACCGATTCATTTAGATCGGCAACCGAGCGGGCCAGCGCCTGCCGGCGGATTTCTTCCTTTAAATATCGGGTCAGAGCGGTTTCGGTTTCTTGAAGCGCTTCGAGCACCGCCTTTTCATAGGCCAGATAGGCCTCTTTTTGTTTGGCTTCGGCCAGGTCGATGCCGGCGCGGATGCGGCCGAAATTCAGCAAGGGCTGCAACAAATTAGCGGCGGTGCCGTAGGAGAACGCCGCTGATTTGAAGAGGCTTTCAATATCGGTATTGCGCAGGCCCACAAATGCCGACAGCGATATTTTCGGAAACAGTTCGGCAATGGCGGCGCCTTGCATTGCGGTGGCCGCCCCCAGCCGGCGTTCGGCGGCACGAATGTCGGGGCGATAGCGGATGGTTTCGGCCGGCGAAGTCAGTACCTCCCTGGCTGGCGCAATCGGCATGGCGCCGGATGGATTCAATTCGACAGCCAGAGCGCCGGGTTGTCGCCCCACTAACACTTCCAGTTGGCGCAAGTTGGCAATCAGATTGGCTTCCAGGGCCGGTATCTGCGAGGCGGTGATTTCGGTCTGGGCGCGGGCCCGCACGACATCATGCCGGGCGCTTACGCCTTCGTTGAAGAGTTTTTCGGTCAATGCCAGCGTGTGTTGTTGCGATTCCAGATTCGTGTGGGTAATACGCAACTGGTTTTGCAGACTGCGGTAGTTGATGTAGCTGCGTGCCAGTTCGGCGGTCAGCGTCACCAAAGACTGGCGATACTCTTCACCGGCCGCATCAAGCTCGGCGGAGGCTGACTCCAGACGCCGCTGCTGACGACCGAACAGATCAATTTCCCACAAGGCGTCGAAACCCAGCTCGAACATATTGTATTTGATGCCGGGCGCCAGGCCGGGGAACGGGTTTTCTTGGCGCTGCGCGCCGGTCGTGATATTGACGGTCGGGAACAGTTCGGCGCGGGTGCCGCGGCGCTCGGCGCGAGCCTGATCGATACGAGCCAGCGCTATTTTGATATCCAGGTTGCCCGCCAAGGCCATATCCATCAGGCGATCCAGTTCTGTGTCGCCGAAATTTTTCCACCAGTTTTTCAATTCCTCAGGATTGACCTGTTGCAAATTTGCCGCCGGTTCAGCCTGCCAATGGCTCGGTACTGCCGGAGCAACTGCGCGGTAATCCGGCCCCATCGTACATCCAGCCAAACCGCTGAGAGTCAGTACCCAGCCCAGTTTATACTTCATATCCATGCCCCTTGAGAAATAAAGCAACCGTGGCGTCTATCAAATGGCGTTTTTCCGCGTCACTCAGACCTGATTGTAAACCGAGCAGGCAGCGGAAATGTTGATCGCCTTTTAACATGTCCAGAAACAATCGGCCCGATGTTTCAAGGTCCTCAATGCTCAATATACCGCGGGCATGCAGCTCGGCGAGGTAAGACGACATTTGCCGCAACACCGGTACAGGGCCGGAACGGTAGATCAGCTCACCAAGCTCCGGAAAATGCTGCTGCTCTGCGATGATCAGTCGATACAACTGAATGGCTTCGTTGGCATAAACCAGATCGATGAAAGCCCTGGCGATAGCGCGCAAACCACCCACCGGGTCGTTAAGTTCGGTTTGAACACTCGCAAGGGTGCCCAGCAAGGCTTCACATCGACACTCGATCACGGCGCCAAACAAATCCTGTTTGCTTTTGAAATGGTTGTAAAGCGTAGGTTTGGAAACCGGCGCTGCCTCGGCGATGGCTTCCATACTGGTGCCGCTGTAGCCGTGGGCAATGAAGGCGCGCGTCGCCGCTTCCAGTATGGCTTGTCGTTTGGGAATGTGAGGTTTGGTCATCGCATCGTTGAATAAATTGATTGCATTGATAAGAGCTTAATAATTATACTAAACTACACAGTTTAGTTGGGCAACAAAAATTTATGTCACTTACTTCATCCAAAAAAACCGTAGGGACCGTTCTGATTCTGCTGATCGCCATCGCGGCAAGTGTCGTGTATTGGCTGAAGGCGATCCACCCGTTCGAAACTACCGACAACGCCTATCTGAAGGCGCACACCAGTTTGATCAGCCCCAGGGAAAGCGGGTACGTCAAGGAAGTCTTGTTCGAGGATAACCAGCAGGTGAAGCCGGGCGATTTGCTGGTGGTGATCGACGATCACGATTTTCAGGCCCGAGTGGCCCAGGCTGCGGCGCAATTGTTGTCAGAGACCGCGCACATTCATACCCTGGAAACCGGCAAGCTTACACAAGGCGCCAAGATTCGTCAGGAGGCGGCCAATATCGCCGTCTCCGAAGCCGATCTGGAAAGGGCCGCGAAGGATTTGAAGCGTTTCGACAACTTGGCCGCGGAGGGTGCGGTTTCAGGGCAAACCCGAGATACTGCCGAATCCACACATAAACAGGCCAATGCCCAGCGTGACAAAGTGCATTCCGCGCGGCAGGAAGCGGAAAGCCAATTGGCGGCTTTGGATGCCCAAATAGAAGAAACGCGCGCCCGGATTAAAGCTGCCGAGGCCAACCTGGAACTGGCACGCATCAATTTGGCCAACACGCGCATCACGGCGCCCATCGCCGGTATTATCGGCAACCGTAGCGTGCAGATCGGACAACTGGTCAAACCCGGCAGTCCGCTCGGTTATCTGATTCCAACGCAAGGGCTGTTCGTGGAAGCCAATTTCAAGGAAACCCAGATCAGCCGGATGCAGCCGGGCCAGCCGGTGAAGATACGGATCGACGCTTACCCCGATCAGGTTTTTGAAGGCGTAGTGGATAGTTTCGCACCGGCCTCCGGTTCGGAATTCAGCCTGCTGCCGCCTGAAAACGCTACCGGCAACTTCACCAAGATCGTGCGGCGTGTATCCGTAAAGATCGCTTTCCGGCCCGGCAGTGATTTGAGCCGGCTGAGACCAGGCCTTTCCACTGAGATCAAGGTCAAGGTTCGGTAAGCAGGCATGGCAATGACGACGGAGTCAACAGCGCCAGTAGCCGCGAACGATAACGCTACGCTAGATTATCAGCCAGTCAGCACCGAGCAATGGATAGGTTTTTTCGCGATGGTGTTCGGCATCTTCATGGCGATTCTGGACATCCAGATCGTCGCCAGTTCGCTGGAACAGATTCAGGCCGGGCTGTCGGCGACCGCGGATGAAATTACCTGGGTACAGACCGCCTATCTGGTCGCGGAGGTCGTCATCATTCCGCTTTCAGGCTGGCTGGCTCGGGCTTTTTCCACGCGTATCCTGTTCATGCTGTCTTGCGGCGGCTTTACCTTGATGAGTTTGTTTTGCGTGTTCGCTTGGAATCTGCCGTCCATGGTGGTGTTTCGTGCCTTTCAGGGTTTGTTCGGCGGGGCAATGATTCCGACTGTATTCGCGGTGATCTACACCTTGTTTCCGCCGCGGCTGCAGCCGGTCATGGTGATCGTGGTCGGCATGGTGGTAATGATTGCGCCCACCGCAGGACCGGTGTTGGGCGGTTATCTGACCGAAGCCTTGTCCTGGAAGGCCTTGTTTCTGGTCAATCTGCTCCCGGGTGTGCTGGTGTGTTTGGCTACTTGGCGATTCGTGCGGGTTGATGAACCGGACTGGAGTTTGCTCGACAAGATCGATTTTCTCGGCATCGTTTATATCGTGGTCTTCCTCGGCAGCCTGCAATTCGTGCTGGAAGAGGGTGTGCGCGAACAATGGTTCGAGAGCCGGGAGATCGTGTTTTTCAGTGTGGTTGCGGCGCTGTCCGGCGTCGCGCTATTCCATCGCGAACTGACTATAGAGCATCCCATTGTCGATCTGTGGGCCTTCCGCAATCGCAATTTCGCGGTCGGCTGCACATTCAGTTTCATACTCGGCATCGGTATGTTCACGCTGATGTTATTGATGCCGGTCTATCTGGCCAGCGTCAAGGGTTTGAACAGCTTGCAGATCGGCCAGTACATCATGGTCACCGGCCTGTTTCAGTTATTGTCCGCGTTTGTCGCCGGGCCTTTGGTGAAACGCATCGATTCGCGGCTGATGCTGGCATTGGGCTTGTCCGGTTTTGCGTTCGGTAGCTGGATAAACGGCAATCTCACTCAAGAGTCCGGCTACTGGGAATTCTTCTGGCCGCAGGCGATTCGAGGCTTTTCGTTGATGTATTGTTTCCTGCCGATCAATTCCCTGGCGCTAGGCACCTTGCCGCCGGAGGAAGTCAAGAATGCCAGCGGGCTTTATAACCTGACGCGCAACCTGGGCGGCGCGATTGGTCTGGCCCTGGCGAATACCTTGATGATACATCTCAACAAACTGCATTATGCGGTATTGCGCGAGCATGTGACGCCCGGCTCGCCGCAGACACAAGCGCTATTGAGTGGTTTGCAAGAGCGCTTGTCCAGCGCCGGGTTCCCGGATGCGGAATCGGCGGCCCTGAAACAGCTTTACAAATTGTTGATGCGTGAGGCCGAAGTGATGACATTGAACACCCTGTTCCATACCTTGGCGCTGATATTTGTGCTGTCCCTGCTATTGATGCCCTGGGTCAGCAAAGTAGCGGCGGATTCGAGTGAAGCCGGCAGCGGCCATTGACAGCATGAAGGACATGAAGAAAATCAATGCATTGAGACCTCATAACACTCGGGTTCTTCGTCGTCATTGCTTCTGGCGCCGTTAACCGGCGAGCGCCTTAGCGGGCTTCAATACTCACCTTGTCCGGCTGTAAAATCAGTGCATGGTGACCCTGGAGCAAGGCTTGCAGCTCTTTGCCCACCATATTCCGGCGCCAGCCATGCAATAACAGGCAATCGGGATCTTCATCCAGCAGCATTTCCAGTTCTTTTCGACTGGCGACACTGACCGGATTGATCGAATTTTCATCGGCTCTAATTCTGACAATGGCCGCCAAAATATCGAGCACGGCTTCTTGCTGTTGGGTTTTTTTACCGGGCTTGCCTTTTTCGTGCAGCGGCAACGGCGCGCGTTGTTTGGCAGCGTTAATCAATTGGCATAATTCTCTGCCGTAGCGGCTAACGGCGCGCTCATTGATGCCGCGCACATTGGCCAGTTCGGCCTGAGTTTCCGGTTGCAGCTTGGCCAGCTCAAACAGCATTTCGTCACGCAGCAGCCAGTTTCTCGGACGATTTTCAGCCTGCGCGGTTTTTTCGCGCCATTTGGCCAGCGTCTGCACGATAGACAACTGCTTGCCAGTCAGTTTGTTCTTGCCTTTAATTTTTAACCAGGCATTTTCCGGCGTGACGGTATAGAAATCGGGATTGGCAAGCTCGGCGAAATCATCGTTTAGCCAGTCTGCGCGTCCGAGTTCGGTCAATTTTTGTGTGATAATCTGGTAAATTTTGCACAAATAAATGACATCGTCCGCCGCATACTGGATTTCGGCCTCGCTTAACGGACGCTTGCTCCAGTCAGCCCGGGTGTGCGCCTTGCTTAGGTTGATGTTCAACAAACTGGATACCAGCATGGCGTAGCCCGGATTTTCCTGAAAACCCAATAAGGGCGCGGCGATTTGGGTATCAAACACCGGCTGCGGCAATAAGCCGGTCAATTGATAGATGATTTCCATATCCTGCCGGCAGGAATGAAATACTTTGATGATGGCGGGGTTGGCTATCGTTTCAAAAAGCACAGTCAGCGACGGCAATGCCAAGGGATCGACACAGACCACCCATTCCGGCGTTGCGATTTGCAGGAGGCAGAACTTGGGGTAATAGGTTTTTTCACGCAAAAACTCGGTGTCGAGCGCCAGCCAGGGTTCTGTCTTGATCCGCTCACAGAGCTGATCCAGTTGTTCCTGTGTGTTTATATATTGAATGGTTGTCATGTGCTTATGCAGTAGCCGTCATTATAAAAGGTAATCGGAGTTTGTTCATTACGCAGGGCTGGTACGTAGACGCCAGAAAAGAGTCTACCTGCGCATTCTCAGAACGGGCGCAGGCGGAGCCGTCCATGCGCAACTCAGGCGCCGCTGAATTCATGGCCTATGGAAGGCGCTAACTGGCAGTCAGCTCTTGACCGGGCTGAGGATTGTTCGTGCGTCCACGGCGGAAATTGTGATTGCCGCGCTTTTTATGCGGGTGTGCCTTTAGCCTTTTGATGTGCAGTTTTTGCTGGTTGATTTCTACCGACTTTAGATGCAAAAAGATATCCGGCGGCATGCCGTCGGGCAATTCAAGTATCGTGTGAAGATTATGAATGCTGACGTTATTGATATTGTTTTTATCGACGCCCGATTCATCAACCAGCAATTTTACCAGCGCCTCCAAGGTGACTTGATGCTTGCGTCCGACTTCCAGACGGTAGCGCACCATTTTAATAGAGGCCGGACTGCTTTCGGATGGAGGCGAGGCACTCTTTTGCTGTTCCGGGAGCGCCTGAACGGTATGATTCCCGAACTGATTTAAATAAAGCAGCGCCGCGGCACACTCCAGATCATCCACCCCGAGCTCTGCGGCGACATCGCTAATCATCGCGCGCTGGGCATCCAGATTCTCGCCCTGCAAGATCTGCTGCAATCTGGCCGTTAACGGTTCCAGCCGATTGCTAGTCTGCGCGGCTGCATTGTTGCTGCTATTCATCCTGTTATCAGTCTTTATCTAGTGATGGCTGCATACGCTCAGAGTCTATCCTGATAAATTTCCACGAAAGCTTCATCACGCAAGCGGCGCATCCACAGTTCTGTTTCTTCTTCTATTTTGCGTTTGCGGATGGCGTCCCTGACCTGATTTTTCTTAAATTCATCACTATTGTCCTTGTTTTCTCGTTCCTGAACCTGAATCAGATGCCATCCGAACTGGGTTTGCACCGGCTCGCTGATTTGATTGATGGCCAAACTGCCCATGGTTTCTTCAAACGGTTTAACCAGATCCCCGGGCCCGACCCAGTCCAGGCTGCCGCCTTTTAACGCCGAGCCTTTATCATCGGAATGAGTACGCGCCAGGGCGGCAAAATCTTCACCATTGGCGATGCGCTCCTTTAAGGCGAGTAGACGCTTTTTTGCCTCGGCATCATCGATCAACTCATTGGTCTTAATCAAAATATGCCGCACTTTGGTTTTGGTAATCGTGTGCTGCTGATCAGCGCCTTTTTTCCCCAGCATCTTGATGATGTGGAACCCGCTGGGGCTGCGTATGGGACCAGCGATTTCGCCCTGTGGCAAATTTTCGGCCTGCTCAACAAACAGCGTGGGTATCTCGCTCAAGTTACGCCAGCCCAGATCACCACCTTTGAGTGCCGTATCGCTATCGGAAAGACTCATTGCCATTTGGGTAAAATCCTGACCCTCGCGTAATTTATTGACAATATCATCGGCTCTTTTTTGGGCTTTTTGGATTTCGGCCGACGATGCCGCCTCTTGAACAGCAATGAGTATATGCCCTAAATGATACTGGATAGCTTCGGTGCCGATTTTATCCTGGGTTTCAAGGTAGTGTTCGACTTCTCTGTCGGTAACTTTAATGCGCCCGCCTATCTCCCGGCCGCGCAATTGGTTAACAATGATTTCATTGCGGATATTGCCCAAAAAACTTTGATAACTAATGCCTTGTCTTTCCAATTCTGCCTTGAATTGCTGCACGCTCATATTGTTCCTTGAGGCGATATCGGTTACCGAACTGTTCAGCATTTCCTCGGTCACGCTGATCCCTGCTTTTTCTGCCATTTGGCGTTGCAATTTATCGACAATCATTCTTTCCAGTACCTGTTTGCGCAGGATGTAGGAAGGCGGTAATTGGGTATTACTGGCCTGCATTCTCTGCACCACGGCCGCCACTTCCTGGTTCAGTTCACGGTCGAGAATAACGTCATCTTCAACAATGGCGACAATTTTATCCAGCTTTTCTGCGTACCCTGGCAGACTATTAAAAAATAAACTACAAAACAGGGCTGACACAATCAATCTTTTCATGTTGTTTGATGCATTATTTTAGAGGTTTACGATAACCATAAATATTTTGTTCAAAGAATTCGTCGAGTTTTTCACCAATGCCAGTCAGGCCTTTGAGTTCAACCTGGAAGAATACGCCGGTTTGACTGTCACCCACGGGCTGGACAGCGTTGATAGTGTTGAAGGCATTATTGACATTGACATTATTCACCCAGCGCCGCCCAATCACACGAAAACGCCAGCAACAGCTTTCTTTTTCAAGACCGAAAAAACTTTCCGTAGTTGAATTGTTGAGCAAGGAATACTGCCAGCGGCCCACGGCATACCAGTCGTCGTAAACCGGCCACTGAAATGAAATATCGCTCTGGATAATGTCACGCGACCTATCCGGATAGAGAATATTTTTCCGGTAACGATAGCCGAGATTAAGCAGCTGGTCGGGGCCATTTTTCAAATGCACGGTAGCCTCATATCTGGCAATATCGCTTTCCTTATAATCCCATTGCAAACCCGTGTCCAGCGCTACATGCTCGTTCACTTCGGTGCTCAAATCAGCCACCAAATTCGACAGACTGTTGGTTTCCACCTGGCTGAACTGCCCCCCCGTACACACAGGTGAGTAGTAATCACCACACAAGGTCACTTCTCTATCCTTAAAATAGAAAATTTGACCGATATTGAGCTTTAATCTGTCTCTGCCGGTTTCCGGATCAACCAGACGAGAAGTCACGGCCGCGGTTATTTGGTTGGCATCCTGCGTTCTGTCGGAGCCGCTAAAGCGGTTTTCGCGAAACAGGCTGCTGTAGTTAAAGTCAAACAGCGAGGTATCGAACAGCGGGATATTTTTTTGATCCGTCTTGGGGATAAAGAGATAAAACAGGCGCGGCTCCAGGGTATGCGTAAAGGCGCTGCCGGCCAAATCGAAGGCTTTTTCAAAATACATGCCGCTGTCGAGGGAGGCGATCGGCAAGGTTCTGGAAATAGTATCCGAATCTCCCGCGCTGACAGCACCTGTATTTAGTAACACTGCATTCTGATTATTAAACAAATATTGCGTGTGCTGCAGGGATACCTTGGGTTTTACAAATGCGCCGGGCGATGACCAGGGCATGCTGATCGACGGCTTGGTATTGAAGCGCTGGGCGTTGACTATGTTCACTCCAGATTGATCCTGGTAGTTAAAATCATCATGCTGAAAATACACGTACTCATTTTCCATGGCCGTTTCCAGCGGCAGGAAAGTGAAGGCTCGATTCAGATTCAAAGTCACCTGGGGCAGCTTTCGATAAGGCCGGTTTTCGGGCTGGATCGATTTATCAATGGTCTGATAATTCTCGACCCGGCTGCCAAACGCAACACCCTCGTTAGCATAGTTCAGATCAGCCGTGCTTCTCAGGAAACTGTTGCGGTTGATGTTCAGGGCATTACCCAGATCATTGAAATAATCCTTGTCGGAGACATAGTTCAAATCCAGATTTGAGCTGATGTTGGGCGTGAACAGTGTGGTGTTTTGTATGCCGCCCAGGAAGCGTGCCTTGTTTAGCAAATCATCGTTGGGTAGATACTCGCCGGCAAACTTGCCAGTGGATTTTTCCGTCAAATAACGGAAATTACCGCCCAGCAGTATGCCTCTTTTAGTCAGATAACGCGGCTTAAAAGTGGCGTCATAGTTAGGCGCGATATTCCAGTAATAAGGAACTGAAAAATCGAAACCGGAGCGTTGCGTTCTGCCAAAAGAAGGCGCCAGAAATCCCGATAATCTTCTGTCATCCATGGGAAATGAAAGATAAGGCGAGTAAAACACCGGCACACCTTTAAACTCGAGCCAGGTATTTTTTGCGGAGCCTTGCCCGGTGACTTTATTCAATTTCAGGTCGGAGGCATGAATCACCCAGTCCTGATTGCCTGGACGGCAGCTGGTATACGCTACATCCTTATAGCGCGACAAATCCTTGTTATCACGATACACCACCTTGGCTCGGCCCCTGAGCGGGGTACTCGGCGAAATAAACATCGTTTCCCGGAGCCGGGCCTGATCGGATTGCAATTTGAGCAAGGCGGAATCGCTGTACAAGGCCAGATCATCATCACTGTAAAAGACATGACCCTGCATATCCAGGGTTTCGGAAACCGTGTCGTAATTGGCCTTGTCAGTCAAGGCATGCTGATCGGCGCGTTTCATCTCCACATTACCAAAATGACTGCTGATTTCCGCATCATACAATTCTGAATAATCAGACTTAACATCCAGCGGCGAGCTTGCTCTTAAGTCTTTTTGCGAGACAAAGCCTGCAGGCGCACCCATTTGTATGGTGCAGTTCTGCCAGGGATCATAGGCCAACTGCGATTGCAAAGCGCTGAAGGTTTTTTCCTGTTTAAGATCAAACGCCGGATCCAGCAAGCTCGGCTTAACCTCGTCGCTAGCCACAATGCGCGCCTCCCCTTTGGGGTCGGCGCCCACCAGATTACAATCCCAGTTTTGGTCTTCGCTGCCGGCATCACAGGCCCAGCCGGGGCCCTGTTTATTATCAGCAACGGCTTCCGGTCTATGCTGTTGCATATCAACCGGCATGGGCTTCCCGGCCTCATGTATTACCGGCTGAGCAACGTAGATAGGCTGCTTTTTATCCGGCTTGACTGCTATTGCCGGCTCAGCTGGCTCTTCCTGGCTGCGTTCAGGCACTTCAGGAGTGACCGGCTCAGCCACTTCAACAGGTTCTGCTGCAGCCGGTGTTGTGTCTTTATCAACATCGGCCGGCGCCGGTTCTGTCGCGGGCATCGATTCGGTAATGACCGGCTCGGCTGCTTTACCCGGCGCGGATGTGACGGGCGCTACAGCCTCTTCGCTTTTGGCCCCAGCTTTTTCTTCGCCAACACACACCCACTCCTTGCCGTCTTTGCTTTGCTGGCAATTCCAGGCCGCTTCATTAGCAACGCTAACAGAGCTAAAGAGTGTAGGTAAAAAAGCCAGAAATAAGCGGGGACGCATAGAGGATATAAGTTAGTAGCTTAATGAATCAGAAATCGAATAAAATGCCGAACGTGCATTTTACCCCAAATTTACCGCAGCATTATAACTAAACTCACCTATTCATGATGATGCCTGAAGACTTAAGAACAATCGCCATGCGCGACTGGCTGGAAAACGGCCTGCTGCTGGACATCGAGCATTGTGAACCCGCCTCCAGCGACGCCAGTTTCCGGCGTTACTTCAGGATCAAGGCCGCTCAAGGACAATTTATTGTCATGGACGCCCCGCCAGAAAAGGAAAACATTGAGCCTTTCATCAGAGTCGCCGCTTTAATGCGCCAATCCCAAATCCACGTACCCGCCATTTTTGAGCAAAACCTGAGCGACGGTTTTTTACTGATTGAAGACTTCGGCTCACACTGTTTCTTGGACCGCTTGAATACCCACAGCGCCGAAACTTTATATCAAAGCGCCTGCGACAGCTTGTTTAAGCTGCAAAGCCAAACCCCCCTGCAAGACAGCGGCCTGCCCAGCTACAACGAGGCCCTGCTGCAAAGAGAGCTCGGCATCTTCGACGACTGGTTTTTAAGCCGGCTGCTCGACATTGACCTGCCCGCCCCTATGCAGGACAACGTCCATAAACTGCTGATCAGCTCTGCGCTCGAGCAACCGGTTACCTGTGTACATCGGGATTACCATTCCCGCAACTTGATGGTGTTAAACGACAATACCCCCGGCATTATTGATTTTCAGGATGCCGTCATCGGCCCTATCACTTACGATCTGGTGTCGCTATTGCGCGATTGCTATATCGCCTGGCCCGAAGCCCAGGTTAAACAATGGCTAAACCACTATTATCAGCGGCTGTTGCAAGCCGGTCTGATTGATTGCGATCTGCCCCAGTTCATACGCTGGTTCGATTTGATGGGCATGCAGCGCCACCTGAAAGCCATCGGCATTTTTTCCCGTTTGCATCTACGAGATGGCAAATCCGGCTACCTGAAAGACATACCCCGCACCCTGAATTATGTCACCGCCGTGTGCGCCGTTTATCCGGAGCTAGCAGATTTTGGCCGGTTTCTTGCCGATCTGGCGTTACCCGTCGCCGAGGCAAGCGCATGAAAGCCATGATTCTGGCGGCCGGTCGCGGCGAGCGCATGCGGCCGTTAACCGATTACACCCCTAAACCCTTACTGCCGGTCGCTGGCAGGCCTCTGATCGAATATACCATCAGACAGCTGGTTGCCGGTGGCTTTACCGACATTGTCATCAATCATGCGTACATGGGGCAGCAAATTGAAAATGTTCTGGGTGACGGCCGGCATTTCGGCGCCCATATTCAGTATTCTCCCGAGGGCGAACAAGCACTGGAAACCGCCGGAGGCATTATTCACGCCCTGCAGCTGCTGGGCGACAGTGCCTTTCTGGTCGTCAATGGCGACATTGCCACCGACTTTCCCTACGCCCAACTCAAAAACCTGAACCTTGATTTAGCCCATTTAGTCCTGGTCGAAAACCCGACGCATCACCGGCAAGGCGATTTCGGCCTGGATAATAACGGCCACGTTGACGAGATTACTGCACCCAAATTTACCTTTAGCGGTATCGGTGTTTACCGGCCTGAATTATTCATGCATACACCGCCCGGAACCAGCAAATTGGCGCCTTTGCTGCGCAGCGCGATTTCGGCGCGGCGCGTAACGGGGCAAACATTTGACGGTTTCTGGATGGATATAGGCACACCCCAGCGTCTACAGGAGCTGGATTTTTATTACACACAGCGAGAACAAGATCATGTCTGACCATATTTACAAAAAAATAGAACTCACCGGCTCTTCCACTATCGGTATGCAGGAAGCCATCGAAAACGCCATCAGCAAAGCAGCTAAAACCATCCACGATATGCGCTGGTTTGAAGTAGTCGAAACGCGCGGCCATCTCGATCAAGGCAAAATTGCCCACTGGCAGGTTACCATTAAAATAGGTTTTGCATTGACGGAATAAGGTCTTTACGGAGTCCTGTACAAGCTTATTTAAATACAATGAGTTGTGCGGCGGCGCCCCCTGATGATAGCGATTGCTTAAGCCCCAAAAAGAATTCACTGAATGACAGAAGCTTGCGTGCCAAGAACGCCATAAGCTGAATGATGACCGCTATTTCATAATTAGGTACTTCGATGTCTGCGCAAACCATTTCAACTGAGTATCCAGCTCCTAAAATGGCAGTGTCATTCCGGCTGTTGCTGGCGCTGTATGCCATCATTCCGCTTTGTTTGTTACTGCAATTGTTTGATGTTTGGTTTGGGCAGGATTTTTTGCGTGCAAATCTGCCCAGCAGCCCCGAGCATTTTCTTTTGTTTCAGATCCTGTTCGGAACGCCGCATATCGTTGCTAGCGCCATTGTGTTGGTCAGTAATACCGACTATCTGAAGTTTTATAAATTAAAACTGGTGTTGATGACAGCGGCGCTGGCGCTGTTTTTTGGCGTTGGCAGTCTGTTTATTTCCTACCGGATGTTTTATGTACTGGTGGCAGCCTGGACGGTCTACCATGTGCTTAAGCAGCAGCATGGCGTGGCCCGGGGGGTCTGCCATTTGCCGGGCTGGGCATTTTATCTGCTGTTATGGTTGAGTGTGGCAGCCGGAATCTTTGTCTATATGGGTATTTTTCTGAAGAACAGTCTGGATGCCCAGCAGGCAGAATGGGTTAAACATGCGGCCGCTGGCTTGTGTATTGGTTTGGGGCTTAGTACCGTCTTATGTCAGCGCTATGTCAACACGCAAGTTGGCAAGCTGTTTTTGTGGTCCAACACAGTGTTGGTGCTGAGCAGTTTCTATTTCTATGTGCAGCAGTATTTTTTTCTGGCAATTCTGGCGCCACGCTTGGTTCATGATGCGACGGCGTATATTTTCTATGTGAGCCACGATTACAACCGTCATCATGCCAGGCCGCAGAATGCTTTGTATCGCTGGGCGGCGCGCTGCCATCTGCCTATCGTGGTCGTGTTGCCGGTGCTGTCTTTTGTTCTGGCTTTTGTATTGCAGCGTTACGGTGATGCGGCGGTTAATGTCACCACGAATTACTTTTTGGGTGTGGAGTTTCGCAAGGTCATTACGGTAGGTCTGCTGGGGTATCTGGCTTTAATGCACTATTACACCGAAGCATTCACCTGGAAGCAGGGCTCGCCCTACCGGCGCTTTATTGCGTTTTCAAAATGAGCCGCCCGCATCAAAATAGCTGAACGACCCGGCAGCAATTTACAGATGGCTTGCAAGCGTCAGGCGCCAATAATGCAACAGCCTGGTTCCATTGAGATGGGCTTAAGCAGCGTCATTTTCTCCCTTATCTTTTAAACCCTGCCCCAGATAGCTATGACATTTCAGTTACACCCCCGCCTGCGACAAGACTGCGTAGAAATCGGCCGATTTGATTTATGCCGCTTGCTGATGATGAATGACAGCCAGTATCCCTGGTTTATCCTGGTGCCGCAAAGACCAGCTCTGCAAGAAATTTATCAACTCGGCAAGGCGGAACGCGCATTGCTGATGGAAGAATCCAGCTATCTCGCAGAAAATCTGGCTGTGCTTTATCAGGCAGACAAAATGAATATTGCCGCTATTGGCAATTTAGTGCCGCAATTGCATATTCATCACATCGCCCGCTACCAAACTGATAGAGCCTGGCCGGCGCCGATCTGGGGCAAATTTGATGCGATTCCTTATAGCGAACAAGAGATGACAACGACGCTGAAGCGAATTAAAGTGCATTTTGGCGGGGCTTTGCAGTTTTCGTACTGAGGCGATGGGTAGAGAGGCACTATTTTGTACCTCCACTTCAAACTGGATACCCCTTGCAAGGAAGCGTCAATTAATCAAGAACTCGGTAAAAAACACATCTTTAAGTCCATCGCCGCTCTCGTGCTTCTCCAGTGTTTTACCAAAAGCCAACAATGCCTCCTGGCGTAATGCTTCACGCTGCTGCATGCTTTGCAAGCTATCTGCAGACCTGCCACTCAACAGCATAATCAATTCGTGCCTTAATGCCGGCAGATGTTTTTTTATTTTGGTACTGGCAGACTCACCTTCAACCAATAATTGCACATTTATCAGCAAATATTTTTTTGGTTCCGCCAAATTAACAGTAAACTTGGGGCCCATTTCCAGATATTCTATAGCAACTGCTTCGGCTTTTGGCTCCTCACTGTCAGCAGCAATAGCGGGCATGACCCACAGACTTAATAACAAAACAAACAAACGCATTTCAGACTCCGTTTAATTCAACTATTGTGGTTTAAGTATAGGCCACAAGCCCATAGATTTCTGAACGATAACAGGCAATGACACGTAACAACCCTATCGGCCCTATCATGCTGGATGTTGAGGGCTTGACCTTGACAGCCCATGAGCAAGAAGTAATCAATCATCCCAACACCGGGGCGGTTATCCTCTTTTCACGGAATTACCAAAGCCCCGAACAAGTTACCGGACTCATCAGACAAATTCGCGCCGCGCGGAATGGCCCGATACTCATTGCCGTCGATCAGGAAGGCGGCCGCGTGCAGCGCTTTCAAAATGGTTTCACGCGTCTGCCGCCCGCCTCCTGCTATGCAGCACATCCGGAACTGGCCGAACCCGCAGGCTGGCTGATGGCGGCCGAATTATTGGCGGTCGGTGTGGATTTCAGCTTTGCGCCGGTATTGGACATTGATTGCGGCATCAGCGCGGTTATCGGCAATCGCTCATTTTCAACCGATTATCAATTGGCTACGCAACTGGCCAGCGCTTTTAGAAAGGGCATGAATGCGGCCGGCATGGCGGCGACCGGAAAGCATTTCCCCGGACACGGTGCTGTAGCGCTGGATTCACATCTGACTCTGCCGGTGGATGAACGCGATCTGGACAGCATCCGGAACAAAGACCTGCTGCCATTTAAACAACTGATCGATGAAGGACTTGAAGGCATTATGCCGGCGCATGTGCTGTACCCTAAAGTTGATCCCAGTCCCGCAGGTTTTTCATCCTTCTGGATACAACAGATACTGCGCCAGGAGCTCAACTTTAACGGCACCGTGTTTAGCGATGACTTAAGCATGGCCGGCGCCGCATCAGCAGGCGACTTCCCTGAACGCGCCCGGCTGGCACAACAAGCTGGCTGCGATATGCTCCTGATCTGCAATAATCCGCGCGGCGCCGAACAAGTGCTTGAGACTTTGCCTGTCACTGAGGATGCCATCAGAGAGCAGCGACTCAACGCAATGCGCGGCAAACCCCGGATGAGCCGCGAGCAACTCATGAACACCGCAAAATGGTGGCAAATTTCAGACCAGCTCAGTGTCTACGCATGACTAACCTCAAAGAAATCGAACACATACAGGCCACCGCCGATTTGCTCTTTAGCGAAGAGCAGGTTGAAGCCGCCCTGGACAGAATGGCTGAACAAATCAATTCAACGCTGGCCGGATGCAACCCCTTGTTCCTGTGCGTCATGAACGGCGGCCTCATCACCGCCGGCAAATTGCTCACCCGCTTGAGCCTCCCGCTCACCCTAGATGCCATCAATGCCAGCCGTTATCAAAACAAGACTTCAGGCGGCCGTATTCAATGGCTGTTAAAACCGAAAACGCCGATGAAAGGCCGCACCGTGCTCATTGTCGATGACATCCTCGACGAAGGCATAACCCTTGAAGCCATCTGCCAGTATTGCAAGGAGCAAGGCGCCCTCGCCGTATACAGCGCCGTGTTGGTGGATAAAATGCTTGACCACGACAAACCCGTACGCGCTGATTTTGTCGGCCTGCAGGTGGAAAACCGCTATCTGTTCGGCTACGGCATGGACTACAAAGGCTATTTACGCAATGCAGCCGGCATTTATGCCTGCAAGCAACCCACCAAGGACAGCTCATTATGACCAAACTAGCCATTATTGGCGGCACCGGCCTGACCCAGCTGAGCGCTTTACGCATCATCAAGCGCGATCACCTGACTACGCCTTACGGCTCACCCTCAGCCGACTTTATTACCGGCGAACTGAATCATCAAGAAGTGATTTTTTTGGCCAGACACGGCAATCCGCACCGTTTTGCGCCGCATAATATCAATTATCGCGCCAATATTTGGGGGCTGAAACAACTGGGCGTTGAACAGATCATCGCCGTTGCAGCTGTTGGCGGCATCACGCCTCAAATGGCGCCCTCGCATATTGCCATTCCTGATCAGATTATTGATTACAGCTATGACCGCAAACATACTTTCTGTGACGACGAAACCGATCCGGTCACGCATATCGACTTTACGTACCCTTACACTCAGGCTCTGCGTGCGCGTTTAATTACTGCCGCCGCCAAGGCCCATATAAAACTCAGCCCACTGGGTACTTATGGCTGCGCCCAAGGCCCTCGCCTGGAAACGGCAGCAGAAATTCGCCGCATGGAACGGGATGGCTGTGATTTGGTGGGCATGACCGGAATGCCGGAAGCGGCGCTGGCCAGAGAGCTTGGTATCGATTATGCGGCGATTGCCGTCATCGCCAACTGGGCGGCTGGCAAAATTGAGGGCGAAATCACCATGGCTGAAATTGAAGAGCATCTCCACAAAGGTATGATTGATGCCGCCGAGCTGCTCAAGAGCTTTGTATCGCTATAGCGCAAATCAATGTTCGCTTGACGGAGCGTTTATAAACAAAGGGGGCTTTTTTCAACCGCCCTCTCGACATACCGTTATACGTCGCTCCTGCATTGCCCGGATACCTACATCCCAGTAGGCGTCCGACTTGAGAGGATTATGCTTTGCACGGTCAAGTTTGCGGATTTTATGACTAACAAAAAGCCTCGTCATTCCGGCATGGATGCCGGAATCCAGACACAAGGATGTGAATGTACAATTTGGCATTGACCCTGAATCAAGCGCCGGTGCAACCGGCAAGTTACCATCCATGGCGCTGGATACCCGCGTCCCAGCGGGTATGACAGCGTGGGACTTTTCCGCAAAAATAACCATTTGAAGTATATAAGTGTATCGTTGTGCGCGGGTAAACCGGCAAGCGCTTAGGTAACTTTATGAATAAGCTTGTCCATTGCCGGACAACTTTGGAATATTTTAACAACGGTGTGTATACGCTTTTAAAAACCAAATTCGGATTCATCAAAATCATCGAATTGTTCTTTCAGTCGTTTCTTTTCCCAATAAATTTCAATCTTTCTTCGTGCATCTCTTTTTATGGTTTCTTTCTCAATACCATCAGCAAGGGCAACATATTCACTGTCTTCAAACAAATCGTCGTCGTCATGCTCGATTTCAGGATTGGGCGCTGCACTCACATCACTAGTTGCTTTGGAAGATGTTTTGGTCATTTTTAAACTCACATTCACATAAAGCTGCTTTTTAAATCCTGACCCAAGGGATGTCAAGAAAAAAAACAAGGCCACAATCTAAATTTTGAATTAAACCGGTTTCAGCTAAACAATGGCCCATTCATCGTCATTTATATCCGGAAAAATATCATCGTGAAAGTTCTCCACCTGCGCAGCAACCAGCTTGGAATCTTCAAATCTTGCAATATGATAGACCGCCTCCCCTTCATGCACTAGGGGGATCTCGCTACGGCCAATAATAATACCCCTGAATGGTGATATGACTTCGATCTCAAGATTAGAAACCGGATCGCCTATCAAACCTAGCAACTCATTCTTGGCGACCATGCACCCCAATGACTTAAGGGTACGAAAAATGCCGCTGCCCGGCGCCCTGATCCAGTTACTGGAACGGGCGATAAATGGCTCTTTAAAAACTGCCTTGAGCGTTTTCTTACTCGCGATCATGCCTAAATGACGCATTACGTTCAGAATCCCGCGCACGCCGCCACGAATTGCTATCTCATCAAAGCGCAATGCTTCCCCGGCTTCATAAAGCAGCATAGGAATACCCCGTTCAGCCGCTGATTCTCTTAATGAACCATCTCGAATATTGGCATTAATCAGCACCGGCACATTAAAAGCCTTAGCCAAGTTTAAGGTCGCTTCATCACCCAGATTAGCGCGGATTTGCGGCAAATTTCTACGGTGAATGGCGCCGGTATGCAAATCAATCCCATGCGTGCTGTTAGCTACGATTTCTGTCATAAACAGATCCGCTATCCGTGAAGCAAGAGAGCCATTTTTTGAGCCTGGAAAGGAACGGTTTAAATCACGGCGGTCAGGCAAATAACGGGAATGATGAATAATGCCGTAGACATTTACGATGGGAATCGCGATCAGCGTCCCTTTTATTCGTTTTAAGGCCGGATCTTTTAACAGCCGGCGAATAATCTCGACTCCATTAAGCTCATCGCCGTGTATCGCTGCACTAATAAACAGGCTGGGCCCGGTTCTTTTGCCATGGATAATGTGTACAGGCATTGTCATCGGTGTGTTCGTGTACAGCGCCGGCAACGGCATATCTATTAAAATATTTGTTCCCGGATGAATAGCTTGACCACTAATTACCAAGTCCTGCCGCATAAATTAGCCTTTGCCGCGAGTGCGGGTGCGGGCAGGCGATTTATGTTTCAAGGATTCCAGCGACTCAAAACGTTTTTCCATGAATTCGATGATCATGCCGGCAATATCCTTGCCGCTGGCGCCTTCAATGCCCCGCAAACCCGGTGATGAGTTGACTTCCATGATTACCGGCCCGTGGTTAGAGCGTAGCATATCAACACCACACACGTTCAGGCCCATGATTTTTGCTGCCCGGACGGCCGTTGAACGCTCTTCCGGAGTCAAGCGAATCAACGAAGCCGAGCCGCCGCGGTGCAAATTAGAGCGGAACTCACCCGCCGCGCTCTGCCGCTTCATGGCTGCAACCACTTTATCGCCGACCACAAAGCAACGGATATCACTGCCGCCGGCTTCCTTGATAAATTCCTGCACCATAATATTGGCTTTGAGCCCCATAAACGCCTGAATAACACTTTCTGCCGCATTATGGGTTTCCGCCAATACCACTCCTATTCCCTGGGTGCCTTCCAGTAATTTAATCACCAGGGGCGCGCCGCCCACTTGAGAAATTAAATCTTCAATATCATCCGGATTATTGGCAAAGCCCGTTACCGGCAATCCTATGCCTTTTCTGGCAAGCAATTGAACCGAACGCAATTTGTCGCGCGAACGGGATATGGCGACGGATTCATTCAAAGGCAGTACGTTCATCATTTCAAATTGCCTTAATACCGCAGTCCCGTAAAAAGTCACGGAGGCGCCGATACGCGGAATAACGGCATCAAACCCGATTAAATCCTCCCCCCGGTAATGAATGGACGGACTATGTGAGGTAATGTTCATGTAGCAGCGCAACACATCAAGAACCCGCACCTCATGTCCGCGCGCTTGCGCAGCTTCAACCAAACGCGTGGTCGAATACAATTTGGGATTGCGAGATAAAACGGCAATTTTCATAAACAGTCAATTCCTGGACTTAACATAATAATCATTAATATTTTGGCATGAAAGATGGTCACAAGCATTAGAAATCCGTTTGCAATCCGGGTATTCCGATACGCTGTATGCGAGCGGCATTGTTGCCCTCTTCATAAGCGGGTAATTTTTGCTCTTTTTGCCAGAGCCTGAAAGCCAAGGCATAGGACAACACCCGAATCGGATAATCACGCGGCAACTGTTGCAAATAAGGCTGAATGGTGACGAAATCAGTCGCACCGTATTGCTGCATGATAAAGCGCAGACCGCCATTCGCCGGGCCTATGTTGTAGGCCAGCAAGCCCAAAAACATATCATCGTGCATTTCGGCCAGATAATATTTCAAAGTCGCCGCTGCAATAAACGCATTATGCCGATGATCCAGCACTGACGGAGTGTTAACGCCCAGCCGTCTTCCCGCCTGCTCCATGATGGTTTTCGGCACCTGGGTAATTTGAAACAAGCCATGGCCGCCATCCTGGCTATCCCGGGGCATAAAGGAGGATTCGGTCGCAGCAACGCCTTGCAGCAGATTCGGATCGATATCGAAGGCTTTGGCCGCTTGCAGAATGACCGGATTATACGCCTCGGCGCGATCAACCATACGCTGCAATTGCTTGGCATCATAACGGCGATAAGCCGCGTAAACCTGATGTGCAAGAGTGACCCTGCTGGCTTCCTGCTTGCCGCCTACCATGGTGCGAAAATGTCCATAGGCCAGAGTGAACTGATCATGCACGGCAAACCAGCCAACAAGCAGCGCCGCTGCCATGGCCAGAACCGGGGACAATACTGCCGCCCTGCCCTGCAACCATTTGCGCAGTCTCCACCAGCCGATCAACGTCACTGCCGATGCTATAATCAAGCCCAGCACGCCCACGGCGAAGGGCAGCAGACTGGAAAAAAAATGCGTCCCCGAAAACCAGTTGGCCGAATAACCCAAGACAACCATGATCAACAATACCGCAGTAATCACCAGCGCCGTGACTTCAAGCATTATCAGCGTCAGTTTGTGACCGAAATCGGACGACGCCGGCGGAGTCATGTTCTTTCCCGCCAATGGCCGCGCTGAACGCTTGGCTGCCTTGGCCCTGGCTTTAGTAGGGCGCGGTGAGGGGCTTGTCGCTGCCCGGCTACGCGGCGTGGCCGTTTTGTTCACCGGCGGACGCATATCCGCCAATAATTTAGCTGCATTGGATACATTTCATTCAATTTTCTGGTCATCGCTTAAAACAACTCCATTTTAGCATCAAGTCCTGATTGACAATAAATCGCTATAAAAGCACATGGATTTAACTGCCAAAAGGGATTAAACTCTGAAAATGCTAGTTGCGAGGCAACTTTTCCCGTGGTTTGTCATTCCGAGCAAAGCGAGGAATCTTAAGGCTCAGCCGTGCGCCAACTTTAACAGATTTCTCCCGATGGTCGAAATGACAACAAAATCAAGCTTCTTGGGAAAAGTCGCTGAATTGTTACGTTGTCATTTAATAAAAACTTCTCAGTCAAACAAAGAGGTGGAACATGTCATTAAAAAACGAGTTTGAAAATTTGCTGGACAAGCTGAACACACAACGTGAAGAAGTCCGCTTAAAACTGCATCTCGCCTCCATGGAAGCCAAGGATGAATTCGAGGAAGCCGAAAAACAGTGGCACACCATCAAAAATAAAGCCGCTGAAATCACTGATGATTCGATAGAAACGTCCGAGGAATTTATAGCCAAGGCCAAAATAGTAGGCGAAGAGCTTAAAGATACCTATCACCGCATCGCCAAGCGTCTGTCTTCATAAATCCTCTCTGCTCCGGAAGCGCTGCTTCATTCCAGGGCTGGCGCCACTCCCATTCAAAAGCAGCAATCAATCCAGGCGGTGACCGATACGGTCGTCGCCTGTCTGTTTACAATCACCGTAGCTATTCAGCGTAAAGGAAAACAATCCCTTCTCCCTCCGGGAGAAGGCTAGGATGAGGGGATCAAAATAGGTAATTTTCTTTATTTTGATTCTCCTCACCCTACCCTCTCCAGCACAGGAGAGGGTATATGGGCTTCGCGCTGAATAGTTACCAACTTTTTATATATCCTGAGTTTCCCTCCATTGAAACTGGTTTAAATAAGCCAGGAGCTTTCTGTCATGCAATCGTAACGACAAAAAAATGCAACAGTGAATTTTTACCCTTAATTTCAGTCCTATTTTAGAAATTTGACACCCCGTTATTTCTCATAGGAACACGTATCAAATAACTTGCACAACTCTGAGAAACAATTTTTTGCGTAGGTGCGGATTTATCCGCACTGTGCGAATAAATTCACACCTACACTTGTTCAACTTATTTCGTGCGCATTTCATAGCCTCGCCCCATTCCAAGGAACCATCATGCAAACCTTAATAATCTTGCTCAGCATCGCACTAACAGCCTGTTCCAGCATGCCGCCCGTACTTGAAAACGCACCGGCAATCGCTGTGCAACTCAATGAAGTACGCAATAACGTTGCCGCTTATCAGGGCAAGCCGGTACGCTGGGGGGGCACCATTATCGAGGTAGAAAACGAAGCCGATAGCAGCCGCATACAGATATTGTATTATCCGCTGAACAGCACCGGCCGGCCGGTAGTAACTGAAAACACCCAAGGGCGATTTATTATTCAGAGCCGGAATTTTCTGGATCCGGCTATTTATAAAAAAGATGCCAAAATCACCGTGACAGGCGCATTGAACGGGTCTGCCGAGCGCACCATCGGCAAAAAAGTGTTGCTGCTGCCGGTGATCGATCTTGAAAACAGCTTCCTCTGGCCAGAAGAACAGGACAGGTACTACTATCCGCCCTCCTGTGTGGGCTACTACCCGTCCCTGTATTACGGATTCGGCAGGCGCTATTACTACCCGTGCTATTGAGCCATCCGTCGCCACGAAAACCTGAGAGCAATAAGGGCGCTTTAGTCGCGCCGATTATATCGCGTACTCAGTGCCGAGTTTCCGCGTAGGATATACCGAGCTCATCGGCGACAACTACAAGTCGCTTATCGCGCGTCCAGAGGCGCGCTCCTGCCAGACGGGCAGCGGCCAGCAGATGCACATCAACATAGCCAATGCCCCGCCCCATCAAGGCATGTTTTTCTATGAAAAACAGCACCTCGCCCGAACTCGCCACAGGAGACAGGGGCAACGACTGCAATAAATCCAGCACCAGCTTGCGGTCTTGCAGATTGCCACATGCCAATTCGCCCACGACCCAGGGATGCACCACTACCTGTCCCTCCAGCAACTGTGTGACCAGCTCAGCATCAATGTACCGCAAGTGGTCTATCCAGACCGATGTATCCACCAACATCATGTCGTAATATCCTGACGCCGGGGAGCCGGCTGTAACTCCGGTTGAGTCCCCCCCAACTGCGCCAGACGCCGGGCACTCTCGCGCTGCACCAATGCCAGCAACGCCTCACGAATCAACTGGGTGCGCTCAGTTAAGCCGCTGAGCTGTTGGGCTTGCGCCAACAGCTCGTCGTCAATATTTAAGGTAGTACGCATAAAAGCCTCCGGGCAGTCATCAAATAAATCATCAATTGATGCCTAATAATACACATGTTCAATGTTAAAAACCAGTTGTTCAACAGCGCAGCAGCCTGTGGACACAAACGTAGCCAAACTCCGGCCAACAACTGTCATTCCGACCACCGGGAGGAATCTTAATGCGCCTTTAAATTGCATGAAGGCCATAATTTCTTGGGAGCAAATATCGCCGAATACGGAATACCAGAAAAAATGTGACATTTTTTGTCACAATCTAACCCAAACGGCAGTCACTGATAACACTAACCTTCGCAAAACCCATGCAAAAGTGCCTGCCAAACTGATTGCAGCGTTTGCCCACCCGTAATAAACCGCCTGCATAAAGGCCGCGGCTGGCGGCTCACTAACACTGGCACACATCCTGCTTAATCCCTGTTGTATTTAACTTCCACTCAAAAAAAGGAACACACCATGAAAACTCAAATACAAAAAGTCCAACAAGGTTTTACCTTGATCGAATTAATGATCGTGGTCGCGATCATCGGCATCCTGGCGGCCATTGCGATTCCGGCCTATCAGGATTACATTGTGCGCACAAAGGTAACTGAAGGCTTAAGTCTTGCCTCTGCGGCCAAAACAAGCGTTGCCGAATTTAGGCAAACTAGGAACAGATACCCTACATCCAATGCACAGCAGGACTGGCAACGACAATCAGCAGTCCATATGTAAACTCTGTTAATGTCGGCGCGAGTGGTAATATTACCGCAGTCATGAATGCTACAGATATTCCCGTCGGTGGCAATATTGTATTTGTCCCTACCTTTTTAAATGGTACAGTACAGTGGGCTTGCGTGCCGCAGCAGGCACAACTGTTCCATCTAAATATTTACCATCCAACTGCCGCTAGTTAGCTTTTCGACAACCGTCTAAAACCCCTCTGTTGAGGGGTTTTTTTTAGCTTTTTACTCTATTATTTTTGTAACTGTTCAACGCTTTCTCACAAACCATTTTTTTTGTCATTTCGACCATCGGGAGAAATC
>CAWKEY010000067.1:0-6662 GCA_963848675.1 uncultured Gammaproteobacteria bacterium | reverse complement strand
AGCTCGTTGGTAATGATGGCGGCTTATTGATAGGGGTCGACCTGGTCAAGGACATCGGCGTTTTGGAGGCCGCTTATAATGATCAGCAGAAAGTGACGGAGGCGTTTAACAAGAATCTGTTGGTGCGCCTCAACCGCGAGCTGGATGCAAATTTTCAGGTAGACCAGTTCCAACATCGGGCATTTTATAACCGGGACCTCGATCGTATCGAAATGCATCTGGCGAGTGAAGGGAATCAGGTCATCAGGATCGCGGATGACCTGATTCCCTTTAAAGCAGGGGAAACCATACACACTGAAAACTCCCATAAATACAGCATCGCCGGATTTCATCGCCTCGCATTACGCGCAGGTTTTCACCCCGTTAAAGTCTGGACTGACCCGGATTATTTATTCAGCATCCATTATTTGCAAACTCAAGGCGAATGAATTAGCCCCTATCTGAAACTTTCAGGAAAGCACTGAATAAACCCATTTATAGACATTTTCAATTCACAAGGTTATTTTAGGTCGAAGCGGTCGAGTTTCATCACCTTGTTCCAGGCATTCACAAAGTCAGTCACAAACTTCTGTTTGCCATCTTCAGAAGCGTACACTTCGGCAATAGCCCGAAGTTCAGAGTGCGACCCGAAAATGAGATCGACCGGGGTAGCCGTCCATTTGAGCTCACCCGTTTTGCGGTCCATGCCTTCGTAAAGGCCTTCAGAATTGGATGACTTCTGCCACTTCGTAGACATGTCTAGCAAGTTTAAAAAGAAGTCATTGCTCAATGTTCCAGGTTTACCCGTAAAAACACCCTGCTTGGAATCCCCCGTGTTTGCGCCTAAAACGCGCATGCCGCCAACCAGAACGGTCATTTCAGGGACGGTCAACGTCAGCATATTGGCCCGATCAACCAGCATTTCGGTCGGTGACAGCACGTTGCCTTCAGCGTAGTAGTTGCGGAATGCATCTGCTTTTGGCTCAAGCACGGCAAACGAAGTCACATCCGTTTGCTCTTGGGATGCGTCCATGCGCCCTGGTGTGAAGGTAACCTTCAACGGGTAACCGGCTGTCTTAGCAGCTTGCTCAACCGCAGCAACACCACCTAAGACAATCAGATCTGCCAGCGACACTTTTTTACCTTTCGACTGCGCCCGGTTAAAGTCGTTTTGAATACCCTCTAACTGCGTCAAAACCTTAGCAAGTTCACCCGGGTTGTTAACCGGCCAGTCCTTTTGGGGTGCCAAGCGAACACGAGCACCATTGGCTCCACCTCGCAAATCTGTACCACGAAAGGAAGCCGCTGAAGCCCAAGCTGTTCGAACCAGTTCCGGCACAGTCAAACCCGATTTAACAATTTTATTCTTGAGACTTTCAGTGTCTTTTGCGTCAATCAGCTTATGGTTAACTGCTGGAATGGGGTCTTGCCAAATGAGCTCCTCATAGGGCACTTCGGTGCCAAGGTAGCGTGTTCGAGGCCCCATATCACGGTGAGTGAGCTTGAACCATGCCTTAGCAAATGCAAGCTCAAATTCCTTTGGGTTCTCCAGGAAACGTTTCGCAATTTTTTCATAATTCGAATCGGTTTTCAGTGCGATGTCCGTAGTCAACATGATGGGCGCATGTCGCTTGTCTTTATCGTGAGCATCTGGCACCAAATTTGCCGCTGCGTTATCCTTGGGAATCCACTGTGTGGCTCCTGCCGGGCTCTTGGTCTTAACATAATCGTAAGTAAACAGGTTACTTAAGTATTGGTGAGTCCATTGCGTTGGGTTCATCGTCCAAGCGCCTTCCAAGCCACTTGTGATCGTGTCGACGCCACTGCCTTTACCGCACTGGTTTTTCCAGCCTAACCCCTGTTCCTCAATACCAGCAGCTGCTGGTTCGGGACCTACGCATTTAGATGGATCTCCATTGCCATGGGCTTTGCCAAAGGTATGTCCTCCTGCGATCAGCGCAAGCGTCTCTTCGTCGTTCATCGCCATACGGCCAAACGTTTCTCGGATATCCTTAGCAGCGGCCAGTGGATCTGGATTGCCGTTAGGTCCCTCTGGATTCACATAAATGAGCCCCATCTGAACTGCTGCCAGTGGATTATCCAGCTTTCGGTCACCTTTGTATCGCTCATCAGCGAGCCATTTTTTCTCAGGTCCCCAATACACTAAATCGGCCTCCCAGTCGTCCGTCCGTCCGCCGGCAAAACCGAACGTTTTGAAGCCCATCGACTCCAAAGCGACGTTGCCCGTAAGCACCATCAAGTCGGCCCATGAAATTTTACTCCCGTACTTGCTGCTTGATCGGCCAAAGCAAGCGTCGAGCTTTATCCAGGTTTGCGTTATCGGGCCAACTGTTGAGCGGTTCGAAGCGCTGCTGACCGCCCCCAGCGCCGCCACGCCCATCTCCCATACGGTAGGTACCCGCACTGTGCCAAGCCATCCGGATAAAAAACGGGCCATAGTGTCCGTAATCTGCCGGCCACCAGTCTTGAGGCGTTTTCATCAACGTCTCGATGTCGGCCTTAACAGCATTGAGATCGAGTTTCTTAAACTCTTTCGCATAATCGAACTTTTTGTCCAACGGGCTGGACTCAGCTGAGTGTTGACGAAGCGGCGCTAAATCCAGTCTTTCAGGCCACCAGAATTGGTTCGACATCGTTTGCAGATCCGCAGCGCTTTTTAAAGGCGCAGGGTTTTCTGCGGAGTAGCCAACTTGGGAAAAGGCTATTGTTAACAGCACTACACTCGTAGATTTTATTTTCAACATAGTTGTTCTCCTGTTCAATATCTGGATACAGCCTCTGCAGGCTATCTAACTTATTCTGGCAAAAGGCTTAAACAAAACACAAGAAGCCCAATGGAACGGATACGAAAGTCAACCGCCTAGCCTAAGTATGCCCTTTTATTCCATTAGCACAAGCACCATGTTACAAGCTTTCGTCTCTCGCTGAACGCTTGCCAGATCCAATTGTGAAACAAAAATCAGCCCCTTGTGACCCGATTTCAAACCTCAAAATCTACCGGGAAAAACCTGCCTCGGGGCGAGTCAAAAAACCTCACCCACCTTTATCAAGGCCGTAACGAATTTTAAAAGCTCAGTAGAGATAGAAAACGAATGGATTACTGAGTGTTTCGACACCAGTGTTAACTTTTCGATTCCTTGCCACAAAGGACGAAATTACAACGGCGCAATCCAGAAGCAGGCGTTTGGTTTCGGGAAAACCGCGGTATGACCTTGATCGTCGGTTCAGGGGTCGAACTCAGTCAGTCAAAATCGGATTTGATTGAGACTAATTTTTGAAACTGTCAGATCAAGTTCAGCGTTTTGCAGATAATATTTTATCGGCTTCTTTTCTGGGCAGATAATCCAAATCCCAGTGACTTGTATAGTTTTCCTTCAAGCGTCTTTTGCCTTGGTGAAGTTGCTCTGGTTCTTCATTTACAGCAAAGGCGGCTGTCCTGATAGGTTTTTCAGCAAAGTCGATCGGATTTTCTGCATATCGATCACTATTTAACAAACTAACCATTTTTGCAACCAGTGTATTCATGATATATCTCTTAGTCCGAGCCGTTTTGTATATTGAGTTTAATGGTTTCTGAATTTGCCCAGACTGGGTTAGGCAAAACGCCCAACCAGCTGCGTTTAGGCAAGTGTTTAGTTTTTTTGCTATAAGAGGAAGTTGTCTCAGTGCCAGCCTATCAGCCAACAAGATGAATCTTTGAGCTCCTTCTAATCCATCTCATAGAGATTATTATTTATTACTGCTTCCAACTCGCAAGCCATAATCTCTTCATTTTCTGCACGGATCAGTTTGGTTACCATAAAGTGGCGTTCTTTTTGCCTCGGTTTAACTGCTGTCCATTTTGATAGCAACAGTTTATTGGGGTTTATTCGATTCATGATAGCTATTCTTTGATCTATTTTTTACCGGTAAGCGGCAAACGATAGCGAGCGAAAATACGATAGCAAAATTCCATCAACGGCAATAGCAAGGGTACGTTCTCTATAATTGGGGCGATGCACCGGTAATAAGGAAGCCGCTTCCAAACTTGTAAAAAACCGAGCACGCCCGATTGCAGTTGCTGATTTTCGTCGATGACGTGTATCCGATCCATTGCCTGTTTGTAGGTTAAGCCCGCTTTCGCCAACGCGGCCTTGTCACGGGTAATATCCACCCAATTGATATTGCCCTCTTTATCGAGTTTTTTCATCGCATTGATTTCAATGTTGCAGATGGGACATTCACCATCATGAAAGCAGGTGACCTTTGGCATAGAGGCTGTTGTTCTCGGTTGGTGTGACGCTGCTATTTCGATATCCTGGGTAGTTGTTAAAAGTCCCAGGTTACCGAGCCTGCCGGCTAAAATACTAGGCATAAAAAATTGAATCTTCCTCAAAAAATCTGTGCGAACTGCCAGAAACCTTTTATTTGGCGTAAAACGTATTAAAAAGCCCGAACAGCACGCACACTAAGCTTACTGTATTTATTGTAGCGATCCTGGTCGCCATTGACGAAGCCTTGGATCCACGCGCTGTTGCTGTCGAGCTCCGTAGAGCTCCAATAGTCGTCTTTAGCAAAACCACCCACAACGTTTTTTTGCTCATATAACACTTTTAACTCAGTCTTTGTCGGTAAATGCCAACCGGAGCCATAAGTGCTGGCAGCTGTAACAGCGTCACTCCAACTTAGCGAATTGATCTCATCCGCTGCTTTTGCTTCCAGGCCATGCTCACCAGAATCATCGACATAATAAACTTTGCCACCCTGGGGGCCACTTTCGCCCGGCCCATAAGTTGCACCGGGCTTATCACTATTTCCATTTAGAACTGCCGGATTAACAGTACCTGCCGCATGTACAGCATGACCCAATATTAAGCCCGCAGCCAACAAAACCACTTTTGCTGTTTCTTTAAAGCCAATCATTACTCTACCCCTTACTTCTGTTTACCAGTTAGTTGTTTACTGTGGCTGATGCGGCACTTTGCGCAACTTGCTCACGTCATAGCCTAGATTAGCAACGGTCTTTATTAGTTCCTGGTATCGGCTGTCATTAATGAAAGGCGTACGCGCCATTATCCAAACATAGTCCCTGGCATTTCTGGCAATGATGGTGCTGGTATAATCCTTGTCAAGATACGCAATAATAAATTCAGACTTGAAAGGCCAGATGAATTGCATGCCCCAGACTGCGTTGCTAGTGTTTTCAACCACAAAACCATGCGGGTTATAACGCTTTTCTGGACCATCAAATCCACCTTTGCGAAAAACGAAAGTAGTGTTGATGCTGCCGTCTTTTTCGAGCTGATAGGATTCAATGGCGTTATATGCCTCTGTTTCAATCACCGTTGGGATGCACGCAATCACATACCAGTCGCCCATGAATTGATTCAAATCAACAACCGATACCGGTTTGATCGGTGACGGGTTTTGACTGGCACACCCACTGATAAGCGTGGTAAATAGTCCAACTAATATGCTGATTAATTTATTTTTCAATTTGAGACTCCAGTCTGACTGTAATTATTCAGACCCCCTTAGCAATGGGCAGCTTTGGAACCGGCAGCTCAGTCCGTTGACTGTGAATCACTGCGGCCAAATAAATCCAGGGGGATTGCTGCCTTTTACGGCAGGTTTCGATAATGCTGATTAAGATGGCAAAAACCCGGGAGCCTTGCTCGGTGCGCGTGCCATAGCTGATTCTTCTTAATATCACCCAATGCCGCAAAGCACGCTCCGCTTCGTTGTTGGTCAAGGGCAAATGTGGGTATTGCAATACCCGAAAGATAGCCGCCCAATCATTGAGCATTTCGGTTGCCAGTGCCTGTGTCTTTTTATGAGGCACTGTTTGTATGTGTTCACACAATTGGACACGATGGCGGGCAAACTGTCATGGGGAATACCGCGGTGCGGTTGTTGGCGGGTCAGATGACCGCAAGCACAGGCAATGGCATAGTAGGTATGCTGCGTATTGGTCAGCCTCAACCCCGGAGTGCGCTCATCGGCCCATTCAATGTCGACGGTTTCAAAGGCGGTGTACGCGGTTTTGGCTGATGCATTAAAGGGGCGCTGACAACAGGCGCAGCAGGTGGGAAGGTGGTCTTCGAAAGCGGTGATGGCTAAGATTTGCTGCCGGCCAAACCCTTCAGCACCCGGTTGTTTGCCCGGTTTGCGCACGGCATCATCCGAGCGCTTGGGCTCGGTTTGCTGGCCAGCCTGACCGGTATCTTGAGTCGGTTTGGGGGCGTTGTTATCGCTAGGCTCTGGTGTATCGGCTTGTTCAGGCTCAGCAACCGTCTCATTGCGCTGGCGTTCTTTGTCCCAAGGCGCTTCACTGCTGGGCGGCCTGGAACTATTGCGAGAGTTCTGGTTTGAGCGTTCGCGAGCCTCTTTCAAGTCAGTGAGCAATCTTACCGAGAGGCGACGCAAAACCGCTTCCGGTAAATTGAGAAGGTCGTCTTAATCCAGTTGGCTTAAATCGTGATCGCTCAGTTGCATAGCAACATAATACTCATCCGCATCATGGAGTTACAGCTTTTTTAGACATTTGCCGTCATCTTTTGTGTGGGGGGTCTGAATATTTACCTTAGCGGCGTATCCATTCCAGGACCATAGCCGCATGTTCATTCTCTTTATTACGGTTATGTGCGAGGATTGCTTTTAGTTCATGATCTTTGCAGGCATCG
>CAWKEY010000066.1:0-7081 GCA_963848675.1 uncultured Gammaproteobacteria bacterium | reverse complement strand
ACAGAAAAAAGCCGCTTGCTCTTGAGACTGAATCCGTTTCATGGCGTAAAAACCTGACCGTGAAGCTGCTGGATGCGTTGCGCTATCGGTTCAAAAAGAGCCTTCATGATGGTCTGTGACGCCTGGGGGACATTGGCGGCTTGTAATGCGTCGGCCAATCCGCCGAATTGTTTAAACCAGTGCTCGTAATGTCCCTCCATGACTTCCCGCTCGACCCACATATCGCGCCGCCCTTGCTCGTCGAGTATCGTTTGCAGCCCGCGTTCAAGCGTCGCCCCTTCCGTGAGCAGGTGGGCGACCGTGGGTTTGACGGAGTCGGGCAGTACCGGCAAGTGACCATAAGCCGTCTTCGCCTTCTGGTTCTCGATTTCCGCCGCTGCCTCCATCAGCCTACCGTAACGGTAGAGGCCGGGGTACTCGCGGCACAGGAAGGCCAGTTTGTCATCGGACACCGTACTCCATAGCCATTGTAAATCGAGGATATGGCCGGCCATGTGTTCCAACAGCGCCGCATCATCCAGACCCTTGGCTTCCAGTTGCCGAACCCGCTGATCAATCGCGGCGGCGATTTTGTGTTCTTTGCTGACGGTCCGTCCGCCAGGCACCTTAATTTTGCCCGTGGCAATGCCCGCCGCGAGCGTCTCTAAGATTTTGGCGAACCGGTAGAATCCGGCAAATTCCGCACACAAGGCGTCCATCTTCGGGCCGGCTGCATTCAGCATCAGATGGTGGAAGTCCGGCATGAAATCGGCCATCTGTGAAAGTATCTCGACTTCGAGCAGTTTCAGCGCCTCCAGTTGTTTCATTCGCGCATCGATGCGCGCGGCCATGCGCCGATGCTCTGCTGTTACCGACATGGCGGCACACGCGCTGGGTTTTGTTGCTTCATCGATTCTCCTATAGCCCTGTCATCGGCCATGATGTTCTCTTTATAACCGCACCAGGTTCTTTTGAATAACGGCAAGCACTTCATCAAAGGGCGGCTGCCCCTGATAATACAGCGCGGCACGGCGTTCGTATTCCTTTTGATAAAGGGCTCGCGTGTGAACATCCCCCAGGACAAGGGCTTCATTTTCTATGAGTGGTTTCTGACGGTCAATGGCAGGAAAACACCGATTCTTATGCGTGTAGTATTGATCAGTGCCAATAAATGCCTGAACCCCGCCATTCTGCAACAGACAGAATACGTCATAGTAATGGCGCATAAAGTTGGGTGGAAACGTATCACCTGAATGTTGGTGCTGTCTGTATTTCGTGACAATAGCCTGTAATTTTTCCACCAACGTATAGCCGGGATCATAGCAATGGATTTGCAGCGCTCTACTATCCATGACATCGACCTTTTTTTCCAAGGCAAAGTCCATAGCCCATGAGCTGATGTCTAATGGTTGATTAGGCAGCACATCATCAAACCCGACTTCGAGAAGAACTCCTTCCTTAGCGCTGCCGTCTGATGGAAATTTGGATGCATAGTAAAGCCGAATGCCGCCACTAAAATATTTCGGCGGACTGTCAAACTGGGTATCCCGATCTACTTTTATGATGCCAGGAATGCTGATGCTGCTGGCCAGATAATCATAATAGTCCTTGCGGCTTTGGCGGTCTTTTTCCTTGTCATGATTTGGGGAGGTTCGGATTTGCCTGCCTTCTGGCGGCGCGATGTGAATATCAATGTCTTCTGAGAAACGATGAATGATACCGTATCCCTTGGAAAGCGATGTTCCACCCTTAAGCTGAAATTCGTACCCGGCTTGTTTGAGACCATAAAGACAGTGCATGAGCCAATAATCCTTTTCGGCCAGGTACGGATCGATCTTGCGCTCACCCGCCACGACTCGGATGAGATCGGTAAAGTCGGGATGTTCATGGAGATACATTTTAGACGGCATGTTTCATCTCTTCAGAACGAAACAGCTTTTCAAAAAAACTCTGCGTTCTCGCTCCTGCATACTCTTGAACGGTTTTCATCAGTTTGACCTTATCCATGCTGCGTACTTTTTCGGCGACGCTGTTAAGAACGCTTTCTTTGTCCTCCGCCAGGAAGTGAAGATTATTGATAAGATCCACTAACAAGAATTCCTGACTGCTTTTCGCCGGAAAGCGCGGTCTTTTCAAAAAATAGAAGTGCCGTCCGTTCAGTGTATATCGGCCATCCCGCTTATGGTTATAAACCAGCTTCTCGTTGTAAAGCTGCGTGGTGCCTACGCCCAGGGAGTTATAGGCATTCAAGGATGCCATATAGAAATGGTCGTCTTTAAGGAAAGCGCGGATCAGCGTTTCGTCTTCTGGCGGTGCATCACCAAAAGCCGTTTTCTTGGGACAATAGTAAACACCCCCCGCAAGCTTCTGGATAACCCCTTTGCTGACCAGTTGCTGTAAATGGCGGTCAACGGCATTTGACCATTTGGCCAGATCGGCCCGCCGATAAACTTGCCCCGGTTGAAGATGTTCTTGTAGTTCGTTGACTTTAGGCATCGCCCCTCCTCCACTCCTACTCTAGAGTAACCTGGGTTGAATGTCATTTATTTAGTCTAAAAAACATGCATATTGCTGTGCATTACTGGACCCGCCACCCTTTTTCAGAAAGGTTTTATGGGTCGGCCCGTGCTACAGGCAACCCTGTTTTCTTATCTTCGTCTATTCTTAATTATAAGAAAATCAGAATAGGCGATGTCGTCTATTGATGAATGGACGAAATAAAGATATAGTAGTTTTAACGAATTCGTCTTTTTAAGGAATCCCACCGCGTGAAAACTATCGTCTTACTTAACAGTAAAGGTGGCGTTGGCAAATCCAACATCACCCGCCATCTTGCCGTGGCCGCCGAACAAGAAAAGTCCGGCTCCGCCGTCCTTTGTGATACCGACCCGCAAGGTTCGCTTGCCGATTGGTGGAATGCCCGCGAAGCCGAAACCCCTCAGCTTGCCACGATTGCCCTGAGCGATTTCAAGGCCAAGATACCGGTTATTGCTTCGAGCTTTCGCTATATGTTCGTTGATACGGCGGCTTCCGATGCCGAACCTTATGCTGAAGTGTTAGAGCAGGCCGATCTCATTATTATTCCTGTGCAACCTAGTCCTGATGATGTGCGTTCCTTAAGTCGCTTGACCTTGCCTGTCGTAAAAGCCAGTGGCAAGCCTTTCTTGTTTGTCTTAAGCAAAGCGCGGCAAGGCACTGAATTACTGGTATCGACCATGGCCGCTTTATCTGAGCATGGCATTGTTTGCCCGACCATCATTGCGCAACGCGAAGGCTACGCGAAAGCGTCACTCTCCGGTTCGACGTTACTGGAAGAAGAACCCAATGGGAAAGGGGCTGACGAAATGCGCGAATTATGGAAGTATATAAAATCACGAATAGACGAAAAAAAGAATTCGTCTAAAAAGAAGGAGGCCCTGAATGTCTAAAAAAGCCCTTGATATGTCCGGTTTACTCGCCACAAAAGGGGAGGGCGCCCCGGCCAATGATGCGCCCACGCGGCAAGTGGTCAAGAAATCGCAAAAACCAGAAAGCACGAATAGACGAAATCAAGAAACCGATGCGCCACCCTCCAGCGAGTTCGTCAATCTGGGGTTCAAAGTACCCAAAGAATTTCGGCACCGGTTGCGGATGATTGCTGCGCAAAAAGACACGAGCTTGGTTGAAGTTCTGCGGGCGGCTGTCGATTTGTACGAACAGGCACACATTAAATAACGAATAGACGATTTCGTCTATTCGAGAATGGAAAAGGTTTAACCCATGGCAACACGGAAAATCCAATCAGGCAAGGAAGAACGCCTTACTATCCCACAGGGCGCCGACTTCAAAAACACTCAGCTTGATTTGTTCCAAACCTTCTTATGCAATACGCCAAATGAAAAAGATAAGCTCTCGAATACCATAGAGCTTTGGGATAGCATTCCGAAATACGCTATCTCGCAACAATCCATGAATGAAAAAAGGACAAAAGAAGGTTTTTTGGAGCGGCTCTCTAAAAAGTTCATTTATAGGGAGTTGGAGTACGAGATCAGGATTACCGCCGCCATTATTGATACGGAAGAGGGGGAAAAAGCCTACTATCCCAGTGCAAATGAAGAACTGGTCGAAGACGCTTTGCGAAAAATAGCGGCTGAACAACAAAGAGGTTTTTTTGATAAACCACAATTCAAAAGCGGTGTCGTCTTTTCGCTGTATCTGCTACGAAACGAATTAAAGAAACGCGGCCATGCTCGCTCTTATTATGAGATCGTTAAAAGCCTCAATATCTTGTCAGGCAGTCACATAGAAATCATTCTTCCAGGAGGGAAGGGATTTGCAAAAACAAATTTTTTACCCTCACTTGCGACTGTTTCCAGACAAAACCTCAAAGAAGACCCTGATGCAAAATGGGTGGCACACTTTCATCCGCTTGTAACACAAAGCATTGATGCCTTAAGTTTCCGCCAGTTCAACTACCATCAAATGATGTCCCATAGCACCCAACTGGCCCGTTGGTTGCACAAGAAACTATCTCATAACTATACCAATGCTTCTTATACGGTTCCCTATCAAATCTGGCTCTCTACGATCCGCAGAGATAGCGGATTGCTCGAATATAAAAGAGCGAATGACGCGGTCCGGAAGTTCGAAGAGGCCTTATCTGAGCTGAAGGGCAATGCGGTTATACTGTCCTTTGAACGAGTAGAAGATGTAAGGGGTGAACGAAACAAAATCATCGATATAAAATATTCACTTTCCCCAAGCCCTGAATTTGTGAAGGATGTAAAAGCAGCCAATAAGCGACAAAAAGACTTCCAAGAGCAGAACACAAACATTCGGTAGGTTTAGGTCGCAGGTCGCGCTTAAAGGCGGTAGGTTTAGGTCGCAGAATGCGGTAGGTTTAGGTCGCAACTGGCAAAAACAGCGATCAAAAACCACGAAAAACGCAGTTATGCACAACCAAACACGGTAGGTTTAGGTCGCAGGTCGCGCTTAAAGGCGGTAGGTTTAGGTCGCAAGGTAGGTAGGAATAGGTCGCAACTGGCTTTTCTATAGGTAGGTTTAGGTCGCAGATCATAGCGTTTCGGTAGGTTTAGGTCGCAGAACTCGGTAGGTTTAGGTCGTAGGTGAATTTCTATCTTTCTGATTTGATTGAAATTTAAAAGCGATTTTTAAGGCCTCCTTTTTTATCCTTTTCCTTATATATCCTTTAAAATGGATGCCTCCATAATCAGGGCTTTAACCTTCCCCATCTTCATCATTAATTTAAAGGTTTTCGCTAAAATCGTTGTCAAACAGCATAGCAAAAATGCTATAACTTGAATTTATGACATGGTCAATTGAAACCCTCAATGCAACCGTGGACGAAGAAATTGAGGCTCTCCCTGTTGATATGCGAGCCCGTTTAGTCCGCATTGCCGAACTAATAGCAACAGTAGGTCTTGAAAATGTCCGCGAGCCGCAGATCAAGCATCTTGAAAGCTTGTTATGGGAAATGCGGCTGAAAGGCAAAGACGGGATTTCATGTGCACTGTATGTGACGGCCAGAAAAAAACGGGTGGTGCTTGTTCGGGTTTTCATCAAGAAAACTGAAAAAACACCACGCCGCGAGATAGAAATTGCTTTAACACGGGCGAAAGAGGTTCAAAATGACTAAGATCAATGAATTGCACAATAAATGGCTGAAAAACGCCGACTACTCAGCCGCTTATGAGGCTTTAGAGGACGAATTCGCATTGGCAAGCGCGGTCATTGAAGCACGCTCACGAGCTGGCCTAACGCAAGAAGAGCTTGCCGACCGGATGCAAACCAAGCAATCTGTTGTGGCACGGCTAGAAAGCGGTCATGTCATGCCCACTACGCGAACCCTTGAAAAAATCGCTAAAGCAACCGGATCACGGCTTAAAATCAGCTTTGAACCAGAACCGGCCCATCCTATCTCTTAATCCGGTGAAAGAGAAAAAATCCCTTTCTATCCTTGGGCAACACCGATAGAAAAACACTACAGCGATGAATTTAGAGTACGTATTCCACCAGAAGTACATTGCATCTTAGCCCTGCAAGCGGCGGAGCAGGGCATTAGCCTGAAGCACTTAGCCAGTGCAAAGTTAGTCGGGTAATATTTGGAAAAAACCGTAAGATGTATGGCAAACCAATTCACGAAAACTGAAAAATCCAACACTTTCCGTTAATTGCCATCCTTGGCAATTGTACCAGCAAACGGTTGATTTGGCTTTTAATATTGGTTAGTAAGCCATCAATTCCTGATCCTGATCACACAACAGCACCGGCAAGGCTGAACCGTCCAACAAGGCTTTTTGTTTTACGCCAGGAAGGAATAGGGCAGGGCGGTTTCGCTGAAGTCCTTCCTCGATCAGTCGTGCATAGCCGTCAAACATGAAAACCCACCGAATGGCCTAATAAACGATGGGTTTTAAAGGCTCAGTGGTTTTTAGTTAGGTGGTGTTTTCTTTGCCCCAGTAGTTTTCGATGGCTGATGGCTGCTAAGCGCCTGTATGAGTTCGGCGGCTTGGGCTTTCGTGGCCTCAAGTTGTCCGCGTAATTGAGCGGCTTCCTCGCGGGCTGTAGCCGCTTGTTTGTGTGCGTCGTCTCTGTCGGCCTCGATCTTCGTTAAACGTTCGGCAACGCGGTGAGTTTCCTCGGCGGTGCGCTTGCGTTGTTCTTGGTGGGTTTGTTCAGCGACAGCGGCTTGGGCTTTTACGGTCGCCAGTTCTGCGCGACCCTGGTCGCGTTCAGCCATTAACGATTGAACCGCTTTTTTCTGCTCGGCTAGTTCCGTCTGGATTCTTTCCAGTTCGACGGCGTGTTGTTCGCCGGCACTCTTGGCGGTCTGTTCGGTTAACGCCAGGCGTTCCCGCAATTGCGCCAGTTCTACGGCTTGTTTTTGGCTAAAGGTCTGAGTTTCGGCCAAGCGCTTTTCAAAAGCTTCCGATTCGGCTCTGACTTCATTCAATTTGCTTTCCAAATCATCGACCGTACTGGATGCATCGGTTAATTCGCGTTCGGCCTGTTCCCGCTGATCGCCGGCGGCTCTGACCACTTCGGCCACCCGGCGCTCTGCGGCTTTTACCGCCTTGTCGTTTAATTCAACGGCCAGCATGGC
>CAWKEY010000065.1:0-56747 GCA_963848675.1 uncultured Gammaproteobacteria bacterium | reverse complement strand
CACGGAAATGCCCACATCCGCTTCTCTCAATGCGGCGGCATCGTTGATACCATCGCCCATAAATCCGACAATGTGACCTTTATGACGCAACACATGAATAATTCTGGATTTTTGTAGAGGCGATAATTTGGCAAAAACAGTGGTGGTTTCAGCAAGATCAGAAAGTTCTTCATCCGACAAGGCTTCAATTTCACTGCCCAATAGGGTATTTTGAACAGACAACCCGACATCTTTACAAGTCTTGCGGGCGATGATGGGATTGTCACCCGTCAACACTTTTACCTGTACTCCGCCGTGATTGAGAGCGGCGATCGCACGGGCGGCCGAGTCTTTAGGAGGGTCAAGAAACGCAATCAAACCCATCAAGATTAAATTTTGTTCATCGGCAATAGAGTAACTGCGTTGGTCGAGGGGTAACTCTTTGTAAGCCACTGCGATCACCCGCAGCCCATCTTCGTTAAGTTCCTGATTTAGCCGAGTGACTTGTTCCCGGATCGCTGCATCAACGGGCAAAACCTGGTCATTTACTTTAACCTGCGTACAGACTTGGAGAATTTCTTCAACAGCACCTTTGCAAATGAGCTCATGGTGGTGATTTTCTTCTTCAACCACAACGGACATGCGACGACGTATAAAATCGAAGGGGATTTCATCAATTTTGCGAAAGTTATGTTCAACTTTTAAGGATTCGTGGAGTTCGAGTGTTCAGAACCGCCACATCCAGTAGATTCTTTAAGCCGGTCTGGTAGAAGCTATTGAGAAAGGCAAATTCCAGGACTTCTTCATTCTCTTCCCCGTAAATATCCAGGTGCATTTCCAAGACGATTTTATCCTGCGTGAGCGTACCGGTTTTATCCGTACACAGGATGTCCATTGCCCCAAAGTTTTGAATGGCGTCGATATTCTTGACGATCACCTTTTTGTTTGACATAGCGATCGCCCCACGAGCCAGGTTTGCCGTGACAATCATCGGCAACATCTCCGGGGTTAAACCCACAGCCACAGAGAGAGCAAAAAAGAAGGCCTCCGTCCAGTTGCCTTTGATGAAACCATTGATCAGAAAAACCAGCGGAGCCATCACCAGCATGAAGCGCAGCAGCAAAAACTGACCTCATTAACTCCCTTATCAAAACTGGTTATGGTCTTATGAGCCACTACTGATTTTGCAAGAGAACCCAGATAAGTATTGCTGCCGGTTTCGATAACCACAGCGGTTCCTGTCCCGCTGATGACGTTTGTGCCTAAGAAGCAAAGATTGGCCAACTCCAACGGATTTTGAATCTGTAACTGATCGCCGGACAACGTGGGCTGTTTCTCAACAGGCAAAGACTCGCCCGTTAAAGAACCCTGGCTTACAAACAAATCCCTAGCCGCAATCAATCGCACATCCGCCGGAATCATGGCTCCTGCAGCCAGAAAATCATCATTGCCGGGAACCAGGAATTTAATGGGGATTTCCTGTTGGGCAGGAACATCAAGATTGAGCGTCAAGCCCATATCCTGTGCCAAACTGGGAGATATATCTTTGCGGGGATCTTTCCGGCTAACAGTAGCCATTGTATGCACCATTGCCCTAAGTTTTTCAGCCGCCTGACTGGTAGCGAAATTCCTGGGAAAAGCGCAGGACGACACTGAAAACCACCATGCTGAAAATAATCACGGCAGCCTTGATATCTTCTGTCAACAGGGCAATGACTGCCAGAGTCATCAATAAGATAACCAGTGGATTTTGAAACGTTTTCAAAAACTGGATATACCACTTCCGTGGCTTCTCATGGGCAATTTCATTCAGCCCGATTTTGTTCAGACGAAGATCGGACTGGAGTTCGCTTAAACCCTCGGGAGAAGTATTGAGCATTTCCAAAACCGTTTCGACGTTGCTTTTGAGCAAGTTGAATGAATTTTGCAGGTAACACTGGAGAAAACGGCAGGAGCAGTCTGAAGTAGATTACCGGATTTTCCTTTCCATCCCCACAAACTCCTAAATACCATTTTGTTATGTGAATTGGGTTTCATGGTCATCGCAGGTCAAAACTCCAACTAGGTAAATGGTTACGGCAGAATCGTAACCTTTTTAATAATGTGCGCCATTGCCCTATCACATCCCCAGATACCGTTATATCGATAATCTCACACAAGCCTTAACCCAGGACACCAACAGAGCAATTAGGGGACGTTATTAGTTAACGCTGCTAGCGTTTTCCTGATTTACGGTGCCCGCGCTTTTCAAATAACCTCAAAATGGCAAATGTAAGCCACCCGACTATGACCATTCCAATTGTAAAAATACTGTAAGAAATAGGCCAAGATATCCCTTCCGTCATCATTGAATATTCGGACATACCCCCGATGCCGGCTAACAAATTGAGCGGCAGAAAGACAATACTGACCGTTGTCAAACGTTGGATGTCCTTGTTCTGGTTGATATTAATGAAACCCACGGAAGCATCCATCAGAAAGTTGATCTTGTTAAAAAGAAATGCAGTGTGGCCGTCCAACGATTCGATATCCCGCAAAATTTGTCGGGAGTACTCCAGTTGGTCTTTTGCAAGAAGCTTGCTACGCATCAGAAATATCGCGCGACGCGTATCCATCACATTCCTGCGAATCCGCCCATTCAAATCTTCTTCATTGGCAATGTCATTTAATATTTTGGCGACTTCCTCATCGCTCATTTGTTAGCTAAGTACATGGTTGCCAACAACTTCCAGAGTCGAATAAACATCTTCCAAAGCGTCAGCCGAATACTCGGCATTGGCTGCGTACAGATCGAGCAGCATCTCCCTCGCGTCGGAAACATAGTTGGGTTGACTCAGCGCACGTAAACGCTGAAGCCGGAAGACCGGCAGTTCTTCTTTGCGAATTGAGAATAAAATATTCTGATACAGGATAAAAGCCACGACGACGTTGCGTGACACGTCACCCTTGTCCAGCAAGAAATCAGAACGCAAATGAATTTCACCGTTCTCTTCCACATAGAACCGGGCGCTTGATTCCAAATCACTCAATTTGTCCGGGTCAGGAAATTCTATCCCAAAAATTTCGCCGAACCATAGTCGATCCTCAAACGTCGGCGCAACCAAATCTATCCAAATAGGTTTGGCCTCAATCAAGTCGCGGGGCGTATTAATCGAAATTTCGTGCAAATGGCCCTCCAGCAAATTAAAAGCCTTGACTCTGGATTTTTCAGTCTGTACTCTTGTTTCCCCAGTATTTGCAGAACAGAAAACGAGGCATCCCGGAGAATCGATTGCTTAAGTTCATCATCCAGTTGGTCCCAGATGAGCAATTGATCTTCTGGCGGTAACTCTTCCAGAATGAGGGCAATTTCCTCAGCAGGTAAATGCTGAAGTACCTGCCGCAATTGCGCCATATTCTCTTTGTAAACTAGCGTTTCCACCAGATCATGATGAGGCATGTCCTGTTTATGCACCAAGCCTGCGATAAGTTTGTATTTTTGCAATAAATCGAATACGGCTTGCTTGCTATGAAGCTGTTTGGGGTTTGGGTCTTTTTGCATATCAGAATGATCAGGTTGGGCGCACTAAGTGGAAAATTTAAGCACGTATATGCGTTTTGGCTACAGCCAGCCGGATCTTTTTCAGCGCCAATACAGCAGCAGGCTGCCCAACGCCACACCGCCGACCACCGCCGGATAGCTGTATTGCCAATCCAGCTCCGGCATGTGCCTGAAATTCATTCCGTACCAGCTGAAGACCATCGTGGGTATTGCCAGGATCGCACCCCACCCTGCCAGGCGTTTGACGACTTCGTTCTGCCGCACCGTTTCAAAAGTCAGGTGTACCTGCATCGCCGCGACCAACATCTCACGCATGCCATGAATCTTCTGATCGATGCGTTTGATGTGATCGGCAATATCGCGAAAATAGACCCGCACGTCCTTGGGAATAAGCCCGCTATGCAAGCGCATCAGCTCGTGACAGATATCGATGACCGGAGTAATGGCGCCTTCCAGTAGCATCAAATCGCGCTTCAGCTCGTAAAGGCCTTCCATGGTCTGCCGACTCGGTCGGTATTGAAAAATCGCCGACTCCAGCACATCGAACCGCGCCTGCAAACCGTCGATGACCGGCACATAGTTATCGACGATAAAATCCATGATCGAATACAAGGCAAATCCCGGCCCTTTGGCCAATTGCTTCGTCATCGCCTCACAACGCGCCCTGATTTTGCTGTGACTACGTGAATAGCCGTGCCTGACTGTCACCAGAAAACGCGGCCCCAGGAAAATATGGGTTTCCCCGAACTTGACCTGATCTCCTGCAAGATGGGCGGTATGCAACACCATGAACAGCGAGTCGCCGAATTCCTCGATTTTCGGACGCTGATGCGCCGCAAGGGCATCTTCGATAGCCAAGTCATGCAAGCCAAATTCTTCCTGGATTTTGGCCAACAGCTCTTTATTCGCCTCAAGCAAACCCAGCCAGACAAAGGTGTGTTCCTGTTTCAGCACTTCACTGATGTCTTCGATGGTCACATCGCCGATACTGACGCCATTTTGGTAGGCCACGCACTTCATGATCATGCGGTTATCGATTGTGTCTGTCAAAAAAGTCTCCTTATTATTTGTCGATAGTGATTATCGGCGCACCTTTCCGCGCCAGATCAGTCATGGTCATTTGAAAAAGTTGGCATAACAGCCGAAAGGCTTCACGATTCCAGGGATAACCGTCGTCCGGTTTGATCGCGTAATGCGAATCGCCATACTGGACGCTGATATCGCCATTTCCTGGTTTGTCATCGCTGACCAGCATAGCCATGGTGTTCACCGGATTCTGGCTGACACTGGGAGTTTGCGGATATTTGGCAACATCGTATTCCGGATTGTCGCTGATGGACTGACCAATAAAATTCAGGATATTATGAAAGCTACGCAAACGGAAAACGCCGTGTATCGGCCACTCTCCACCCGAATATTCGGGCCGGATATCAACCATGACATCATTATCCGCACCTTGATCGGCTTCTTCCTGCAAACGGATGCGCTCCTCATTGCTCAGGGTTGCCGGATCGTAATTGGTCAACACAACACGCCCGGTCACCCGCTTGCTCAGCGTGACTTGCTTGCTTTGAGCCTGAAGGTCGATTTTAAAGTCCTTTTTGCAACGTGGACATTTGTTCCGCCGTCAACGATTCGGCCGGCAAAGTCCAATGTTGCTCAAACATCAGCGGTTCGACAAACAGCTTGTTTCTATCCTGAATCGACGACATATGCAGCACGGCTTGCCGGAACACCCGATAGCCCTTGGCATCGTTAGGCTTGTTATGATAAATGCCTTGTTGCTTTCCGCCGTTAATCCGTAACTCACCAGCCAGCAGGCGCAGAATCAAGTCCACATCAGCGCCCTGTCGCAGTAGCAAGGTCAGTTTGTTTTCCTGAAACGGTGTCAGCAACCGGCGGGTAAATTCCTCGCCTTCGATCGGCACAATGCTGATGGTCGGGTTTTCGGACATCGTGCCGCCAAACACCGGCGTCATTAAAGCACCATTCTCACCGGTAAGCGCCGGCGTCGCCCCGGCATTAAATTGAAAATTAAAGGTCGCGGCAATATTGGAAACGCCGGTGAAATGCATGGGTAAATGCTGATGGGAGCGGGCAATATTCAATAGTATCAATTTGGACAGAATGTCCGTAGTTGTCTTGTCGTATTCGATGACTGCGTGATCCAGCGCCATTGGTGAAAGACACCCTTGTAGGCCGCATAAAGCCAGCATTATCAACCACCTTGCAGCGGACTTGGGAAGCACTAGAGACTGGTAGAGATTGAGGTTCATGTTGAATTTTTGACAATGGGCACATTAGGGAATTCAACTCCATAAGTTAACTGATCCGATCTTAGCTTATTAAATTAAATTTCGTAGCATGCATTAATAAAATTGAAGGCTCCTTTAATTATTCCACTCCTAGTAATACAGATCGTTATGATTAAGCAGGCCAAATATCCAGTCGATTTTGTTTCAGATTGAATCATGGCAAAACTAAAGGGCTTGTCTGGTTATGTCTCCTTATCACCGAATTAAACTTGGAAGGCTAAAAGCGAACACAAATATTCTCAAAATATTAACCAGTTCGAAAAAAAGGCGTCAGCGGTAATAAAAACTAGCCGTTCCATGCTAAACCAAAACCCATGACGACTTACGAAGCAACAAGGGCAAAACGATGGCTAATACCAGCGATAGTAACACTAGCCAAAAATCCCTGTAGGTTCCGATGTCAGTCATGATTACACGACCGTTCCAATAGGGAGCCCACGGCTGCGGTCAGCCCCATAGCCAGCGCGCCCCAGAAGGTGACGCGAAAAGCTCCTTTAATAATGCCTGATCCCCCGGTATAGGCGGCTAACATACCCAGCAATGTAAGAAACGACCGTTCCAAATATAGAGCCCACGGCTGCGGTCAGCCCCATAGCCAGCGCGCCCCAGAAGGTGACGCGAAAAGCCCCTTTAATAATGCCTGATCCCCCGGTATAGGCGGCCAACATACCCAGCAGTGTAAGAAATAGCAATGATGAGAAGGACACCAGGACGATTAAATCGGTAACAGGGGCAAACATAACCATCAATAAAGGCAAAACAGCACCCACGGCAAAGGTCGCCGCGGAAGTCAGCGCCGCCTGAATAGGCCTTGCAGTCACTGTTGCCGAGATACCCAGTTCGTCCCGGGCATGTGCGCCCAAAGCATCATGCTTCATCAATTGCTCGGCGACCTGCTCGGCCAGTAAAGGCTCGAGTCCGCGCGACACATAGATAGACGCTAATTCATTTTTCTCATGCTGTTCATTTTCATTCAGTTCTTTGTGCTCGCGCTTTAAATCAGCCTGTTCAGTATCGGCTTGAGAACTGACTGATACGTATTCACCCGCTGCCATCGACATTGCCCCGGCAACCAAACCGGCAACACCGGCTAAAACTATATCGTTATGTGTCGCCTGTGAGGCGGCAATACCCAGGATTAAACTGGCTGTCGACACAATGCCGTCGTTTGCACCCAAAACAGCAGCGCGTAGCCAACCGATGCGATGAGACCGGTGCATCTCGGGGTTAGGGGATAACTTTGGGGTGCCCTTTTTTAAAAAATCTGAAAGTGATTTGGGCGGTACGGCTGCTCTTAAGGCATTTAAGACCGCAAAGACATCAATAATTTCCTGGGTTATGGCTCCCGCTACCGGGGTTAGATAACCCAATCCGGCAAACACCATCCCTATCAAACTCAGTGCCATACCCCCAACCGCACTCTGCAGGGCAATTTTACGCATCCGCTCACCGATATGAAACAGCTCATCGACTTTTAACAAGGAACTGTCCATGATCACCGCATCCGCCGATTCGCCGGTAATGTCGCTATTCTGACCAAAGGCTATACCGATAGTCGCTGCAGTGAGAGAAGGTGCATCGTTTATACCATCACCCAGAAAGATGGTTTTTGCCGCTTTGGTTTCATTGCGGACTAATTCCAGTTTCTGTTCAGGGCTTTGGCTAAAATAAACATGTTCAATGCCAACCTGCTCCGCCAAATAACGAACTTCGGATTCTCTGTCGCCAGATACCAGCATGACCCGATCAAAGAGATGGTTAGGCCGCAAATGATTGATAAATGATGAGCTATCGGTACGCACCTCATCCCGGAATTGCAGAGTCGCCGCGTAAACATCGTCAATCAATACTACGCATTCCAGTCCACCGGTGATAGGCGGCAACACCTCGGCAACGTCCGGGTGCTGCTCAACAAATTTTTTGCGGCTGGTAATCTGAATCTGTTTTCCCGCGACATTGCCTTTAAGTCCCTCACCCGGTAACTCGGTGATATTGGTCACGCTTAATAAGGATAACGCCGATTTTTCAGCCGCTTTAAGGATGGCACTGGATAGCGGATGTTTGGAATAGCGCTCCAGACTGGCGATTAAGGTTAATACGTCCTGCTCATTGTGTCCCGCGCCGGGAATCAATGCCGTCAGCGAGGGGCGTCCATAAGTCAGGGTGCCGGTTTTATCAAAAATAGCTGTCCGACAGTTACCGATGGTTTCCAGAATGGCCGGATTTTTGATGATGATTTCCCGCCGCGCTGCCAACGAAATGGAGCTGATAATGGTGACGGGGATACCTATCAGCAATGGGCAAGGCGTGGCAACGACCAGTACGGCGAGGAAACGAACCACATCGCCACTGATCGACCAGGCTGTCAGGGCAATGATTACGGCTAAGGGCGTGTACAGTGCGCCCAGTTGATCGCCTAGCCGTCTGATGTTGGGTCGATATTGCTCAGAAGAGCGCATGACTTCCATGATTTTGGCATAGCGTGAATCAACAGACAGTTTATCTGCGCGAAAAGTTAACGCCGAATCACCATTAATAGCACCGGACATGACCAGCGAACCCGTGGTTTTCGACATCATATACGGCTCGCCAGTCAAATAGGATTCATCCATAGTGCCCGAGCCTTCCAGTACAGTGCCGTCAACGGGACAGATTTCATGAGGCAGTATCAGCAAGGTATCGCCGATATTAACCTGCTCCGTAGTAATGTCGGCTAGCTCATCGCACAATTTTCTATGAGCAACTGACGGCATACGCTTGGCCAACGCCTCAAGCACTGAAGAGGCTTTGCGCACGGCATAATGTTCCAGTGCGGCGCCTCCGGAAAGCATTAATACCACTAAACTTCCCGCCAGATATTCATTCAGCAAAACGGCTGTCACAATAGACAGGCCTGCCAACAAATCGGCGCCAAATTCGGCATGAAAAAATTTTACGACAAGTTGATAAACCAGTGGAATACCGCCCAGCGCTAACACGGCAATGAGGGGCAGTTGCACTAATTGAAGGGAGAAAGCCTGTTGGCCTTGATAGATTGCGGCAACCACAGAGGTTAAAACTTCATTCAAGGAGAGCGTATAGACTTCCTGCCCGGCATCAAGTGCATACCTGAGTACCAGATATACACCAATGCCGAGCAGACTCAACGCAGCAATGATGGTTTCGGATTTTGAACTTGTGGTGATTGATTGCTGTGTTTTAGTCATGGTTTTAAGATACGGTTCAAGGTGCAAACTTCTTTAAGCCTGTGTTTTGTGGCTTGAAACTGTCGTTATTTTTATATCCATTCGTCATCTCGAAAGCCATTCGCACATCGACTGGAACGAACAGTCCTGTTTTGAGATCACGAAAAACAGCTCAATCCGCAAGAACTAGTCTTCATCCTCGTCATCACCTTCTCCCTCGCCTTTTCCGTCCCCGCCATGGATGTTATGTTCACTAGCACTTCGGTGACACGCAACGCAATTGCCGAAATTGCGGATGCCTTCCTCGATGTGTTCGCGGCGAATGCTTTCGGGCGAGTGTTCGTGGCAACCGTAGCAAGTGTAACGACTGTAGTCGTTACGCACATGACAGGTCACACAGCGCGTATTGTGATCGCCGTCTAATGAAAAATACTTGGTGTGATTGAAGGTCGTCGGCACCCACTTTTCCTGGGTGTGGCACTGAGCGCAATGACCGGTAATCTGCTGGTGCAGCGAGTCGGCGGGCGGCTTGTGGCAGTTCTGGCATTGCTCACTCGTTGCTTTTTGCAGCAAGGCATGATTGAAGTGTCCCTGTTGCATAAAGCGTATCACCCCAGCATGGTCGCTGTGGCAGGCTACACAGTCCTGACTATTCAACTGCTGGTGAAAGGGGTGTGAAGTGAGTGGCTTTTGGATGGGCTGTCCTGTCGTCAGCAAACGACCGATATCGGCAGGTTTATGGCAGGTAACGCAGCGCTCGGAGGCGACCCCGCGGAAGGGTGCGTGGCAGGCAAAGCAATCGGTATCCAATTGCTTATGGCCGGGAATCAGTTTGCCCGGTGCAATCATTAGCTGCGGGTAGATAAAAACCAAAACCGTAATCACAATAAGGTTGGCGGCAAGGACTGCCTTCAGGATCTTGTTCATACCCAACCCCAGAACAGGAATATGCTGATGATATGACCCAGTGCCAGTATTACAAAAACAATGAAAATCGGGATATGCACTTTTCGCCACTTGGTCATCGCATCAAGTGTCACTGCATCCCAAAATAAGGCTTGTTCCACCTCAACACTGGAGAAACCACGAAGCTGTAGGTCTTCGCGCTCACCTTGGACATGACGGCGAGATTGGCCGAGCAGCAGTTTGCCCACCAGACCGCTAACCACATTCACGCTCATGGCTACTGTGGCTAGCCAAGGCAGGATGGCGTTGAAATGGATGCCGGCATGGATCAGCACCAACAACGAACCGAGCCAGGCGGTGAATTCATGAAAAGTCAGCAGTGATTTCGGATTTCCCGCCGTGATGACTTTGCGTTTGCGAAGGGAATAAATTAACGAAATAATGATCAGGACTGTGCCGGGAATGCCCAGATAGCGGCCGACCCATACCAGATTCAATCGATGCAGAAGATAATCCCCAGCCAGGGTGGCAACTGCTAGCAGGCCGAGCAGCAGACAGAAGGGAAGGATATGTTGGCGCCATAGCGAAGTCGTCATTTAAGCCTCCAGCGTTACGCTAGTCTTGGGTGAGCAGACACAGAGCAGGCAGGTACCGGGCTCCGGATCGTAATCCGGTGGCTGGCGGTAGGCAACCTCGCCTGACAGGATCTTCGTCTGGCAGCTGCCGCAGCCACCCGCGCGGCAGCCCGAATTAACGCTGATACCCTGTGATTCTGCCAATTCGAGCAGGCTGCCGGCAAACGGCGGCCATTGCAGCTGCTTGCCGGACTGGGCAAAATTCACGAAGATATCGTTAGCCACCGCCTCGTTCTGCGCATCGGTAACTGAGTCCTTAGCGCTACGGCGTTTGATCGATGCCGGCCCGAAAGCCTCAAAATGGATGTGCGTATCCGGCACCTCCCAATCCTCCAGTGCCGGAACGAGGCTTTCCAGCATCGGGGTGGGGCCGCAAATATAGAAGTGATAAGGCTTGGCTGGTAATTGGGTACGCAACAGGTTGATATCGATTCGGCCCTGATGGTGGTAATCGTGCCCGGCCACATCGTCCGGCTGAGGAGCGCTAAAGCACACCCGCAAATGAAAATTCGTATGTGACAATGCCAGTGCGTCGAGATGCGACTTCATCATCAACTCACGGCCATTACGCACGCCATAGAACAGCCAGACTTCGCGTCCGGGCTGGTTAGCCAGGCACCAGTTCAGCATACTGAGCATCGGCGTGATGCCGATGCCGCCGCCGACCAGCACCACAGGGACATCACTACGGTCAATATGAAAATGTCCGGAAGGCGCTCGCACCTGCAAAAGGCTGCCGACTGAGACGTGGTCGTGAAAGTAATGGGATGAACGTCCCGGAGGAAAATCACTTCCGGCAGGCGCAGATACCCGCTTAATCGACACCCGGTAGCAATCAGGGCGAGGTGCATCCGACAAGGAATAGCAACGAATGACCTGTTCGGTACCTCCCGTCGCTGCAGGCAAGTCGAGGCGGAAAGTTAAAAACTGCCCGGGCAGAAAAGGTGGCAGGGGTTTTCCGTCTTCCGGCACAAGGAAAAACGAGCAAATGGACGAACAAGCATCCTCCACTACCTTGCGGTCAACCCTGAATTTCCGGAAGTCCAACCGGGCAGGTACAGTAATTTCTTCCGCGTCTCGCGACTTGTCCCGGCCCACAGTTAAGTTCAAATCCTCCCCGCGGTTTGGCAAGGCGTGATAATCCATCCAGTGACGCCAATAGACGATGCCCAGATAGATCGCCAGTTGCAATAGGATTCCGGATATAATCCAGAACAGCAAAGAAAGTGAGGTCATGTTGCTATGCTACCAATTTAGAGAACATACTGTCCCCTTGATATTTGTGACGATTAGTATACGCCCAAGCTGGCTAAATCTTTTGACTTATCGTGTGAAGCAAGTATGCACCCTCATACTCAAGCAATCCTAAAAGTATTGTTAGTAAGCTCTGACGTGTAAATCATTCAAAATGCTAAGGAGATAGGTGTAGAGTGATGTCTTTTAAAATTAAAACTATACACGCAAAAGGGAAAAGGGACGGTGCGACAACGCAGATTAACTAAGCGTTCAGTACGTGGATTTTTTCGCACCGTTTGTGTGTGAGGTCAGGTACTTACTGCCGCGAACTGCTGCCGTCGGTCAACTGCCATTATCTGACGGCAATTTAGTTTTGACTCGGTTCATTCTTGATCAAAATCGAAGGGGTGGCACTTTCAACAGTTATTTGGTAACTACCCAAGGTTAGTCTGAGGCGGCTAATTTGCCGGCTCGTCTACAATTGTTTTTTATAGGTTAGTGGAAATAACCACCAGATTATAAGAATAAGCAAGCTTACGAATGCTGTTACGAATAGGCTCACGATCGAACCGATTACATGGGAAACAACCAGTTGTGTAACCAGGATCAGTGCGAAGGAAAGAGCCACCAGCCCCACTAGAATCATCCGGGTGGCAAAAGTTTTGAACAACACCCGGTTTCCCAAGGGGCGGGCCAGGCGATGATGGGCAGCCGGGGCACTAAAAAAGATCATGCTGGTAATAGAACAAAGAAAGGTTGCGGTATAAACCCATTTCTCGAAATCATGAATTTTGTCAAATCCCTGGTTGAAAGGCAGCACAATCAAGAAAGCGGTAAGCACCTGAGCGCCTTGCAGCAAAATCCGCAATTCCTGCAACATGTCGTCCAGGCTTCCCTCATCGGAAACTTCGCTATCATTTGCCAGGGGTTCAGCATGGTGTTTGGTATCTTCGTCAATCATTTATTACTTCTTTTGTAATACGAATCTCCTGAACGCAGATTTTACACGGTTCTGTTGCAAATATTCATAAAGTATAAAGCTGCACTTATCGGCGGGCACAGTTATTTTGGGTAATTAATGAAGTACTGGGCGGACGTTTTACACTGTGCAACGCCTGCATTCTTCGCTTGAAGGAAATGCCCCGGATAAGGTGTGGTTTAATTCGCTGCCAATCAACAAGGAGGTATAAACTGCACAATTCCACTTAAGCTCCGTAAAATTCTGCCCAAAAAACTGAGTTCAACTATTCGCAAGCTGATTACGAACCTTCACTACAGCGTGATCCTGCAGTATTGCACGGTCCCAGCAACTCGAAGACAATTGGTCTCTTAACAGAGAGCCACAAGCGGACGATTCATGAACTCTACGCCCCTCACAGATCAACCCATTCTTGCTTACGGCATTGCGCTAGCAATCGGTCTACTCATTGGCGCCGAACGCGAACGGCGCAAAGGTATCGGTCCCACTCGCTCAGCGATGGGTATTCGAACGTTCACCACGGTTTCTCTTCTGGGTGCAGTGAGTTTAACGCTAGGCGGTTCGACGCTGCTTGCCGTGATGGCAATAGCTGTTGCAGGACTCACCGCGATGGCCTTTCGGCTCCGCCACGAGCAAGATCCAGGTTTGACGACCGAGGTGGCACTCTTACTAACTCTTCTGCTCGGTGGCTTGGCGATGCGAGAGCCCGCTTTGGCGTCAGGACTGGCGGTCATCTTGACCATTTTGCTGACCGTACGAAGCTTCCTTCACCGTTTTGTGAGCACCATCCTGAGCGAGACCGAGCTCAACGATGCGCTGATTCTCGCTGCTGCGGCGCTGGTGCTGTTACCCCTCGCTCCAGACCAGTACCTGGGCCCATTCAATGCTTTGAATCCTCGGACGATCTGGAAAATTGTTATCCTCATCATGACCATCAGCGCCACCGGGTACATCTCACTGCGGGTAATGGGTCCGCGTATCGGTCTTCCCATCACGGGTCTCACTTCCGGCTTTGTGTCGAGCGCCGCCACCATCAGTTCAATGGGAGCGCGAGCCGCTCAGGACCCAAACCTGTTGTGGGGCGCCGTAGCCGGCGCAGTCTTATCGACCGTAGCAACCGTCATTCAAATGACTGTGGTTTTAGAGGCAACCAATCAGGCAACGCTTTCGGCGCTATGGCTGCCGCTGGTTTGCGCAGGAGTTACCGCAGCGGTCTATGGCGTGCTTTTTACCCTAATAGCCCTGCGTCAAAAAGCACCGGACGCCGTTAACCTGGGGCAACCGTTTAGTATTAAGACGGCCTTGCTCTTCGCCGCGACTGTTTCAGCCGTCATGTTGCTCGCCGCCGCCCTTCAAAAGTGGTTGGGCAAAGAAGGTGTGATCGCAGCAGCAGCGATTGCCGGCTTCGCCGATACCCATTCCGCAGCTGTCGCGGTTGCGTCCCTTGTGGCAGCCGGGAAACTCAGCGCGAACGAAGCCGTGTTGCCCATCCTTGCGAGTCTGACAACAAACACTATCACGAAAATCGTACTTGCCGTTCTAAGCGGCAGCTGGCGGTTTATTAGCGCGATCATCCCTGGATTGGTTCTGGTAATTCTTGCAGCGTGGCTTGGAGCGGCATTCACTACAGGATTTTTTTGACTAAAACTGCCAAAAGCTTCAGGCTTCTGTAATTGGACCCGGGGCATTTGTGAGCTAAAATCGACTGTCCGCTCTCCGTGTGGATGATGCCATTCGGAAATCTGGATTGAATGTCTGCAAGGCGTCAATAGTGTCACTTTACCAATGACCGGTATCGGGAAGCTTAAATCCATATCCGAATGTCTCAAAGGGGTCGCCTGGCGACCGTCTTCTCTTCAGATTCATCGCCGGAAAGCGGTCAATGAAATTCCGATTCCCGAAAGCGGCCAGTCGTCACTGAGTGCAACCGACCCATTGCTGACTCAGGTGTTTGAAAATGGTGCGTCAAGAATTGGTTGACAAGCAGTCTTTCAGGTTATTTTAGATGCGCGATTGCAAAACCTGGTCCTGTTTTGCTTAAAGAATTAGTTAATCCCAGAGAAATTTCAGCACGGATCACAGAAATTAAAATGGTCGAACAATTAATTGTGATATTTCACAATGTTTTATAATTTACTAATGTTCTCTTAATCTTATATTAATATTATCCGGCTATGCTGTATTTCGTCACGAGTTTGATCCGTGACATTTACAAACAGTTGATTAGCTATTTTACAGGATAAATTGTATTGGGCTCCCCGAACTAATTTAGCTTTTCAAGCGTAAATAACGAGATTAAGGAGAACAATATGACAACACCCAGCGTAAAACAATGGCTGTCCGCCATACCGTTATTGCTGTTGATATTCCAAGCTCAGGCTGCCTCATTATCGACATCTTCAGTCACTTTGGTGGTCGGTAGTAGCAGCTCTATCCAAGTAAAAGAAATCAAAGGTACTGCTAGTTTGTCCAATTCCAATTCCAATTCCAATGCTGTCGATGCGAAATTAGTAACATCCGGTTCAAACGGCACTATCCAGATGACTGGTTTAAATCCGGGTTATGCCAAGTTGACGCTGAAGGATAGAAGCAGCAGTAAAACGGTCAACGTAACGGTTAAGCCCGCAATGACCGTGTCGCTTAATTCCCTTAACTTAACGGTCAAAGAAATTGGCACCGTACAGGTCAATAACCCAACTGGAGAAATAAGAGTATCCTCGAGTAATACCGAAGTTGCCTCTGCTTCTGTATCGAATGGCACTATCAAGATCGAAGCCAAATCTGTTGGTTCAATCATTCTAACCATTCGTGATAACTACACTACCGTAACGGCTACCGTAACCGTAACATCGGGCTCCAATCCTCCACCTCCGACGGGTGAAAACACTCATGGACGCCTGCTGGCCAGCAATTGCTTTCAATGCCATGGCACCAATGGCAGTGGCGGTGTGGACAAAATCATGGGCGAAAGCGATCTCTACGGCGAATTACAGGAGTATCTAAGCGGCACCGAAGATCCAGACAGCATTATGGCGGCCCATGTCAAAGGTTATACGCCGGAACAATTACAAGCGATTGCCGACTATCTGGCCAATCTACAATAAGGGGAAACATCATGAATCGTAGAAATTTTATCAGCACGATGGGACTGGGTGGATTGGGGCTTCTAACGCTTTCGTCGCTTCCTGCCTTCGCGGAGGAATTCATTGCCCCGGTTCAATTTCCGGTGCCCACCAATACCGGAATCAGTGGTAATATCGTTGTAGTGGGTGGCGGCATGGCCGGCGCAACAGTCGCGAAATACCTGCGTTTATGGGGAGGTGACGACGTAACAATTACGTTGGTAGAAAAAGATTCCGAATATATTTCCAACATCATGAGCAACACGGTGTTGACTGGCCAAAGGACACTAGCCAATCTGAAATATGCCTATAGTGTTCTGACGGGGCACTATGGGGTCAAATTAATACGACAAGAAGTGACCAAAATCAATGCCGACTCAATTGAATTGGCCAATGGCAATAGTTTGACATTTGACAGATTAATAGTCGCTCCCGGTTTGGACTTTGATTTGATGCCTGGCATGAGTTCACTATCCGAATACGAGACTTTAATCCCGCATGCCTGGAAAGCTGGTCCACAAACTACCCTATTACGTCAGCAATTACTTGACATGGCAGATGGCGAGCCGGTCGTCATTACCATTCCTTTAATGCCGTTTCGTTGTCCGCCTGGCCCCTATGAGCGCACTTGCGTAATTGCTGATTGGCTCAAAACAAACAAGCCGAACAGTAAAGTAATTGTATTGGATGCCAATGCAAATATTGTTGTGGAAAAAGATAACTTCTCCAATGCTTTTACTGGAATCCACGCCGGTTACGTTGATTATCGCCCAAGCTGCACCATCACCAACATTAATAGCGCGACCCGTACGGTTAAATACACGCAGGGGTTATCAACAGATGTTAAATCGATTACTGCTGGCGTTCTAAATCCAATTCCACCGCAACGTGCGCCTAAACTATTGGTGGAGGCTGGTTTGGTTGATGGACGCTTTGCACCCGTCGATGTGTTGAGTTACCAATCTACGAAGAGCCGTAACATCCATGTCATTGGTGACGCCAGTTCTACTACGCAACCTAAAGCGGGCCACATTGCCAATCAGGAAGCCAAAACTTGTGCGGCCGCCATATTACATCTGCTGCAAGGCCAGGATCCTGATCAATCCCCTGTGACCAATTCGGCATGCTTTACCCCTATCACTGCAACGGAGGCTACTTGGTTATCTGCCGTATATCAATACGATCCCGATACCCAAAAAATGGTCATTCCAAGTCAGCATAATGGGGGTACCCCAATCGCCGCAACGGCGCCCAGCACCAAAAATTATCAGGAAATGCTTGGCTGGTTTGATAGCTTGATGGGCGATACCTTCGCGTAATCGCCATTGACTCGGCCATCCCGTTTTTCCGGCGGGATGGCTATTCTTTCAATAAGCTTTCGATAAATCGAAGATTGTCTCTCGCTGGTCAGAATCAGCCAAAGGGGTCAGGTCTTACAATCAAGCATCTATAACTAAACCGACCGGCTGATATACATTCAAGTGCTGTCACCCATAGGTATAACATAGCAGTCCGGAACTGGCCGGGGTGAGGCAGTGACAATGTCAATTTGCTCGCCGAATACCGGACAGCCGATTGGGTCACAGGATGCCTTAAGTATTGAAATTGGATAGTTACCCCGACCGGCGGGTTGTGGCCGATTGTTCACGTTCAGATCACCTTAAATCATCGAATACCGATTGTCTGCTCAAGCGACCACTCGACGGGCGACCCTACATATCCTCTATCCTTTATTGGGGGCATGGTTCTGGCCAATATTTATCCAATCCGAACCGGAGGCGCTCTTCGGAAGTAAAGTGCCGTCCAAAGCGCTCACATCCTTCCTGCAACCAACTCTCCGGGTCGATATGACGAAGCGCGAGCTTACCATCGACCCCGCCGCTCACTAACAGTTTTCCGGATTCGTCGATGGCAAGCGCCCTAATTGCGCCCTGGTTGCCAGACATGGGAGTTCCCACAGGTTCTCCGCCATCAGTGCGAACATCCCATTGGCGAAGAGTGCCATCCCGGCTGGACGTATAGACACTATCATCTATGGGCACGGTTGCTATTCCCGTGATCTCGCCCTGCTGACCTTTCTTCGGCTCCCCGACAAATTGGTTCTTGTCAGTATCAAATACATGCAGGTATCCGTAGGCATCGCCGACGAGCAATTGCGATCGGTTCGGATGGTAAGCGATTGCCGTCATCGCCAGGGGAGGATTTCGATCGACTTGCACGATCTTAGCGCCGCTCCCGGGATCGATGATCATGATACCGCCACTCATGGAACCAACCGCCAAGCGTGTGCCTTCAGCGTTCAACGCGAGGCTTCGGAGAGCTTCCGTGCTCAGGGTTCGGGGGGATGAAACACCATCAGCGCCAACTAACCAGGCGATGAGCCGGTGATCATCCCCAAGGGTATAGAGCCGGGTCCCATCGGGGGAGAAGACCGCCTTCAGGAGTGCTCCTTCATGGGCCTGGGTCCATACCTTGCTCGCATCAGGCTCAAGACCTTGCAATAGTAATAATCGACCATCCGCGCTGCCCAGCGCGACCCGGTTTCCTGGGTGGCTTAAGGAGACGGTCAAAATCGTTGGTCCTGTTTCGAATGGCTCGCCCAGAGGTTCCAGGGTCTCGCTGGAATAGAAGCCGAGCAAACCTTTCGAACCGGCGACGACAGCGATTTTGGAGCCATCCGGAGAACGGGTTAAATCAGCGATGGGAGCGCCGATGCTCCGCACTCGATCACTGGTTACGAAGGGACTGAAGTAGGCGACGGTCTTATCGTTAGCGCCACTCGCATAGGTTCCGTCATTGCCGAATGCCAGGGCGTTGATGCGACCGTTATGGACCCGAGTCGGCGACGTCGGCAAAAATGAATTCGTTTCAAACCAGCTGATTTCGCCGCCATTTCCGGCAACAGCCAAATACTCTCCAGCCGGATGGCCGCGCGTAAATCCCACCTGCCATACCGGCCCTGTCTGAGCTGGCCGCGCTTGTCCGGGCTTGCCGGTCTTGCCATTCCAGGTACGAACCCAACCCTCGCTGTCTCCGCCGGCCAATATCGAGCCATCCAGGTTATACGTCAGAGACAACACCCGCGCTCTGTCCGGCAATGACACAGACCAGATATCCTTACCGGTTTTCAGCTCCCGAACCGTAACCATTCCGTGAGCATCCGACATCGCCCACAATGCACCATCCGGACTGAAAGTCAAAGCAGGAGGAAATTCATCCGTATCACTCGAACGTAGGGACTCGGCTTGATCGTTATCGGTATTCACTAGCTCCACCTGACCGTCTTGCCTTCCCATCAGCAGGCGTTGATGGCTCGAATCGAAATCGCAAGTCCGCCCCCAGCCCCCATCTTTAAAGACCTGCTCTGCTTGCAGGGTGAAATCCTTCAGACTCAGCCAGTACCGGCTGTAGGTACTAACCACCAGCAATCGTTCATGGACTACATCGGGCCGCAGACAGACCACAGCGGCCCGGGAAGGGTGTTCATGGCTCAGCACTATGGCTCCGCTTTGGCGGGAGGTTCCCAGAACCTTGCCATCAAAATCACCTGAAACAATCAGATCGTGCTCTGGAATGATCGCCAGGCTTTGCACCGCTGAACCATGACTGCGGTTTAAACGTACTAGCTCGGGGACGGTGTGCAGGGAGGTGTAGAGCGCACCGGCAGTTTCTGGATTGGGTAACAATCGGAAGGCTTGGCCTGCCAGCAAAAATCCAAGATCCGGTTGAGCGGCGAATTGGCCGCTTTGCACAGCGAGCCTCTGTGCCACCGCCTGAATGCGTTTGTCGTTGGCAACCCAGGCCAACACCAACGATATGACGGTCAGACTTGCCAAAGTCACAATGGCACCCATCCCCAAACGCCGGGCTCGACGTTTCAAGCGGACATCTTCGCCAATCAATTCGTCTTTGGGCTTGCCATGAAGTGGGGCTGCGATATTCGCTATAGCGTCCAGAAATTTCGGGTTACCCAGGTCTAGCTCGCCAGACTCGGATGCCCACCTGAGATCCAAATACAGCGGCTCCTGATCGAAGGCGCCTTTCAGACTTGGCGGAACCGCAGACGATTGGTCCCAGTCGAAGTCACCGGCGGCTTCATCCCAAACCCAATCGCCCCCGGTGACGACCGGAAGTAATTGATCAATTTTTCTGTATTTAAGCCAGTGGCTTACTTCCCGGTTGACCCAAGGCGATTGAGCCGCATCAGGCGAGGCCAACAGAATAAAGAAACGTGAGTTTTCGAGACGGTCAACGATGCTGCCCCACAGTCGTGGATCTACTTGGAGCCCAGTTTCGTCGCGAAAAATGCGAAGCCCAGCGGGCCGATACCAAGGGCGCAAAAAACGCTGGAGACCGCTTTGAAGCGCCAGTGCCGTGCGTCGATCTGCGCTGTGGCTATAGGAAATAAACGCATCCCAGGTCATAGTCCGTCCCTCGAATAAAGAATAATGGCAACAAATTTGTAATGCCGGCCAGTTTTACTAACTGTATATCATGACATGCTAGCTAATTCACCGAATGTAATCCAATATTTCCAGTTCAGTAAAAAAACAACTTGACCGGCAGCTTCTGGCCGATTTATTCAACAACGCCAATTCTAATTCCTCAAATGACCGTTTCCATAGGCCACCCACTTGTATGTTGTCAATTCACCAGGTCCAACCGGTCCTCGAGCATGAAGTTTGTCAGTGCTGATGCCTATTACCGATCCCAAGCCATAATCGCCACCCCCTGACAATCTTGTTGAAGCATTGATCAATACCGATGCCGAATCAATCTGCTGCTCAAATTTTTGAGCCATATTCAGGCTTTGTGTGACAATTCCATCGGTATGTTTCGACCCATAATGATTGATATGATCAATAGCGTCTTCAATACCATTGACGATCTTTATTGAGAGAATCGGCGCCAGATATTCGGTATGCCAATCGTCTTCTGAGGCCGGGGAGATATCCTGCAATATCTTTTGTGTCTTTTCACAACCCCGCAGCTCGATATTATTTGAGTCAAATGCCGTCCGGAGCAAAGGCAGCATCTGTTCAGCACACTTTTTATCGATTAATAGCGTTTCGAGCGCATTACAAACCTGAATACTTTGGCATTTCGAGTTAACCGCTATATTGATTGCTTGTATGGGGTCGGCGTCTTCAGCTATATAGAGATGACATATACCATCGTAATGTTTAATCACCGGAATTCGGGTGCCCTCGGCAATTCGCTTAATTAACCCTTTGCCCCCTCGTGGAATTAATACATCCACATATTCATCCATTTTGAGCAATTCGTTAACAGCCTCATGACCTGGTGTGCGGATGATCTGTATGGTATGTTGCGGAAGCCCAGCGTTTACAGCACCTTCAATCATGGCATCCGCTAACAGCATGTTGGTTTGAAGCGCTTCCGATCCGCCTCGCAAGATGACTGCGTTACCGCTTTTTATACAGACGCCGGCGGCATCGGTGGTGACATTGGGCCTAGACTCGTAAATTATGCCGATGACGCCTAGTGGCACCGATTTTTTGTAGACCTGTAGTCCGTTGGGATTGGTATGTCCTTCTAACACTCGATTCAGCGGGTCTGGAGACTGGGCAACTTTTCTTAGCCTAGAGAGCATGTACTCGAATACGTTATCGTCAATAGTCAAACGTTTGATCATCGCATCAGAGTGACCATCTTGCCGAGCTTTCATAACATCCTGGACATTAATTTCAAGAACCTGGCGCTTAACCGATTCAAGCGCGTCAGCCATTTTTGAAAGAGCAAGATTACGAAGTGTTTCAGAAGTTGATGATAGCTGGCTTGCTGCGAATCGACTTTGTTTGGCAAGGACTTGAACGATACTAGAATTCATATTCTCAACACTATCTTTTTTGCATGGTATGTAGTCTATCAGCAAGTAGTCTGGATTCCGTTCACTGTATCAAGGCTAATTGCTCAAACCTGAAGAGAGGCTTTTCAAAACGCGGTTAAAAAGGCAGTATACCAAGGTGAATACAATCACCCAACTCCATGCAGATATCGAAACGCGCGTAAAAGCCATCCGCGACGGCCATCCCGATTGGTTATGCCGCCAGGGCTGCGACAACTGTTGTCGACGGCTTGCCGAAGTACCCAGGATTACTGCGGAGGAATGGGATTGGCTGAAAGAGGGCCTGGCGGCACTGCCCCCGGAGCGGCTTCGGGAAATCAGCCTGGAGATTGCCAACCAATCCCATTGCCACTCGGGCATCGGTTACATGACCCCGGCTACCGTCCACTTCGGCCAAGCTGCTACGGTATACCAAGCACGCGCCAAAATACTGGAGACTGCTTTCCTCGCCAATCCAAAGCGATTCAAAGGAAAGTGCCCGCTGCCACCCAGCTTGCCCAAAGCCGTTTGGATCAATCCGCCCGTTAACGCACAGGAGAACCTCAACCCAAAAAATACACAACAATTAGACACTAAATAAAACAACTTGGTGTCTCAAAGTCATTGACACATTCCGGTTGAATCTGAAGAATCTTCAATAGAAGACGCTATCTTGAAATTATTAGATATTGAGACCCACAGCCTAAATTAATTTAACAAATAACTCCAGCGGACGCACCTTTGGCGCGCGCCGCTGAGTATGGCGTTAAGTGTTACTCAGAAAATGAAGCCATTCGAAATTTTAGATGAATCCGATAATCTTGCTGAGAAGTTGCAAAAAATAATTGACTTGCCACTCTTAGACAATTCATCAAGAATTAGAACAAGTGATGTTGCCTGCTCCCTTTCACTGGAACATTGGCACTCGGCAAGAACACTGCTTCGAGCAGGACTTTTGCCATCAGCACTGGTGGTTCACCGCGCACAGTTTGAGGCGCTCACCCGTTCTATTTGGCTAACTTACGCTGCTTCTAATGAGCAAATTACTAAATTAGCCGCCGACTTATCACTTGAATCAGAACAGGCGGCAAAGAATATGCCGCAAATTGCCCAGATGATACAGGCCCTAGAAAAAAGCGGACCTCAACAGGCCTATGATGCTCTTGCCCGTTTCAAAGATAACAACTGGAAAGCACTCAATTCATACGCACACGCAGGTATTCATCCAATCCGAAGACATCATGAGGGTTATCCACTCAAACTACTTTATGATGTATTGCTTAACACAAATGGGCTAGCAATTATGTCCTGCATGCAAGCCGTAGTGCTTTCAGGCCAACAACCGCTACAGCGAATCATTCTAGAACTCGCTGGGGAATTTTCGGCATGTATGTCGCCACCGCTTTAACAAGTAGCACGGCATCAAGGTAACGCTTAGCTTTGAGATGAATGACGGCTAGCTGTGGTGCAGCGGCCATACATTTTAAATCCGGAATGTCGCAAAGTGGCCGTTGGCTGGCGATCACTGGCGGTCGCTAAATGACTGCTTTAAGGTTCAGCCGCTCACTGGAACTAGCAACTAATTCTTCTTGATTGATTTCCGCCAGTGTAATATTTTGGTATACCCTTTCGCGATGCAGCCTAGAGACAACTTTCGCGTATCAATAAGGAGCAATTAATGTGAGCACGAGAACCTTTTTATTTTCAGTTAAATGAGATCCCAATCATTCTCAAATGCAAGCCGTTACATATAATCATCTGGAGCCAGTGGGTTAATTAATTCTTTTCTGTGCTTATTAATATTACCCAAAAAATTCTATTTCGACACGGCGGTTAAGTGCCCTGCCCTTCGTAATGTTTGGCGCAATGAACCTGCCGTCCGCTTGCGAAAAGACGTTGATTTTTTCTGCCAAAACTCCGTTATTCACTAAAAAATTGCGGGCGGCCAGTGCCCGGCCAAGTGCGATTTTAGCATCCCTTGGCCCGGCTACTCGCGCATCCGTGTAACCACTTATATTTATATGGTCAACGGTTTTCGCCAACTGGTTTAATACTGTGGCGACTTCGCTGCCAGGATTAAATGCCGTGCTGTATTGTGGGAACGTGACAAATACAATTGCAGAAGTGTATTTGTTCAGTCTGTTTTCTATATCATTCAGGCGTGTGTTGATTTCGGCCAGTTGATCGCGGTTTGTTTTAGGGTTTTTGTTGGCATCCGCTATGTTTAGCCGGATTACCTCAAGCTGTTTTTTTGCCAATTCATGTAGTGCGTTTATGTCCGCATTCTTATAACTGACCGGTGTGGCTTCAATTGCGATTAGCTTTACAGGCTCACTCGGCGAGGCGATTAAGGGCGCGGGTATTGGCGCGGAAAACACATGGGTTTGTGTTGTCGGCTCCCCCGTGAATGTTATCGATCGGCCATTGACTACAGTCGTGAATGTGTCCAAGCGACGGTTTAAGCGGTAGTGCCGCCCTACCCTTTCGTAATCTACGGCGTTGCCTTTTTCATCGTTCACAAATAGAAAGGCCGGGGATTTATCGAATTCGAGAACAGTGCGGTTGCCATAAATGTACGCCTTCGTACCTTCTACTGCCCCTGTAGCCGTGTAATCCTGACTTACACGGTGCGCTACGCCATCATGAAATGATGTATAGGCGCACGCCGAAAAAAATGTACTGGAGGCCAGCAAAAAGGAAATGCGGGCGTGTTTCATCGTGCGTACTCTCTTTCTTCTTTCGGTTCTCGCTTAATTTCAATGACTTCTTTTATTTTCACTTTTGGAATATTTCCACGCTCGATGCTGTTCATTACGTTTTGATGTATCCGTGCCGAGACTACGGCGCGTTGCTGCGGATTCAATCCGTCTGCCTCAGCTTTTTTTTCCATTGCTGCAACTGCTGACACGGCACCTGCCAATTCTGGATATGCTTTCACTGCATCTGTCGCCGACTGATTGGCGAAGGTTTCCGCTACCCTCTTGTTTTGACCATCAGGTTTGGCTTCTTCTGGCTCTTTTTCGCGGGCGCGAAACGGTTTGTTTTCCTTTTCAATCCTATTGGTTTCGGACTTGCTTGCTCGGTTGGCAAGCTCGGCTTTGTCCTGTTCCGTGGGTGAATAGCCCTTAATGTACATACCGCGCGAAGCCGCTTCAAGCCAAACTTCCTTGCGGAAGGTTTCGGAGCCGGACACCTTAATTTCATCCCATCCGCGCGCTTCGGCAATACGAACCATCGACTCGGCTATGTTCTCGCTATTTGACTTGGTTTCCAGCCGGTTGCCTTTGTCTTCAAAAGCCACCGTATCGGTGTTTTTGTGATGATAAAATTTGTCACCGACACGCAGGTATTGTTTTTCAATGTCTGGCGGCACAGCGGGCTTACGGTCGCTTTGCCTAGCCGTAAATGCCTCGTCGGACTCTACCTTATTGTCCGCACTGCTTTTTTGATTGACCGCTGGTTGTGTGGCCTTCGCTTCTTCACCAGCAAGCTGCTCTTGCTGCTTTTCGATGGTCGGTGAGACGGTATTGAGGCTGAGGGTTTCGCGGGCTTGCGCGTCTTTGACTTCTTGCGCCACTTTGGGCGCGGCCTTTTCAAGGGCCGCTTGGTAGGCCTGGTTCGTGTTGGCGTTCTCGGCTATTTGCACCGCCGCCCTTTCCTGCCATTCTGGGTTTTGAATGCGCAGGAAGTCGCGAGCATCGGCCAGCACCATTTGCTTATCGGTTTTAGCATCGACGCCTTGCCCCGTTGCCTTGCGCTTTTCCGCGCGGGCTGCAATGGCTATCACACTGTCTTTGTCGATCTCCGCTTGTATGTCGGCCAGCGATTTGCCATCGCTACGTCTCCATTCGCTATCGACCTTGCTGATTTGGGACACCTGACCGTCAGCTGAGCGTTCTTGAAACCGGCTTGCACCGAGTTCATTAACCTTGGCCGTGATTGCTTCCGCCGTCTGAAATCTGTATGTTGCGTCCGTGAGCGGGTCGCTAATCTCGAACCGATGTTGAGTTTCGGCCAGGTTCGCTTTGATGCGTTGGACCGGTTCTTTATCACCTTGATTTTTTATTTGAGCTTCCATTTATCACCTCACACATTGATACCAGCTTGTTTGCAAAGATTGTCGGCGTAGGCATGAAGTGCCACTTCATCCAATTCGCCTGCTTTCGGTTTCTCGACCGCTGAAAAGTCCACTGCAAAACTTGCCAGGCCGAGATTGGCTAGTTTGGGTATGTCGTTAGGCGTAACTGGGCGTATCACAGTGAGTTTATGCTCACCTCTATTTTGTGGTACGGTCACAATGACAGGTGCATCTTCACCGTTAAGCCGGTGGTGTGCATCAAGGTCTATCAGTGGCACCGCAGCACCGAGTTCGCCCGCGTGTATAGCCTCTTCCATTAGCTTTTGTGTCGGACTTTTGGTGCCTATGGCACTCAAACTCGGCGACACTTCTTTTAATCGGTCAACAAACACCCTGTCTTTGTAATACCGCACTTTCATGGCAAGAATGGGGGGTACGTCTTCCATTACTATCAATTCCAGGCTTTGGCCGAGGCTGGTAATTTCTTGCGGCAACAACAATGCCCGTCGCTGATCGGAAACGCTTTCCGAACGCGACCGTTTAGAGAATAATTCTTTTCCTTTTGATTCTGAGGTGCCTTTAACCGTTTGGTAACCAAGCCATTCGGAAATATCCCGTGCCGTTTGGGTTTCCGATGCTTTGGGCGGAAAAATGATATTTAGGGCGTGGTTAGTTGTGAAAGTTTGTGCTGCATCCTTTCCATAAACTTCTACCAACTGCGCGGGGCTTTGGATAATGGGCATCATCCGCAGCCAGTAACCGGCGATGTAACTAATCCCTTTCGACAGAATCCCGATTTTGCCTATGGCCGTGAATTCGTCCATAAGCAACAGGCAGCTATATTTAATCGCTTTGTTTTGGTTCGGTAATTCGCGGGTATTGAGGTCAATCAACTGCTGAAAAAAAAGATTGAGCAGCGGTGCCATGCGCTCCAGGTTGTCGGGCGTAACACCCAAGTAGATCGACATGCGGCGCTTGCGAACGTCGCGCAAATCAAAGTCATTCGCGCTTGTGGCGGCATCGACGAGCGGATTCATCCACAATTCCAGGCGGGAGCGGAACGAAGTCATTACGCCGGCACGCGTGTTTTCCGAAGAAATCGAAATATAACTGTTCAGGGCGCGGATACATGCACCTGATAAGGGTTTACCTGATGCGGTACGTTCATTGATGGTTTTGGCGAAATACTCGGAGCCGTCGCCATCGGTCAGTGTTTCACGCAAGACCTGGCCGAGTGTTAAAGACTTGCGTGGTGTCTCCGCCAGATACAGCACAATTCCAAGGAATAAACCTCTAGGTGTGGCTGTCCAAATCACGTCCGTGCCTGACTGGTCAGGAAATAGCATGTTGGCGATTTTCTGAACGTCATCAATACGAAAGTTAGGGTCATTGCTGATGTAGGCCAGCGGGTTATACCGGTGTGTCCGGTAATCGGCTGCGGCAGGGTTGAATAAGTAGCATTCCTGGCCGTATTTCTTACGGAAGCCACTCGTAATGCCCCAATTTTCTTGTTTAATGTCCAATACCACGACACTGTCCGGCCAGTTCAAGAGGTTTGGAATGACGATACCCACGCCCTTCCCGCTTCGCGTCGGCGCAGAAATAATAGCGTGTTGCTGGCCGGAAAAGGTCAGGTATTTATTGCCTAATTTACCGACTATAAGACCCTTCTCACCTAATAATCCCGCTTTCTTTATTTCGCGTTGCGTTGCAAAGCGCGCATCACCAAATAGGCTTTTTTTCGCGGGCGCGAAAAAAACAATAAAAGGCGCAAGCAATAACGCCAATCCAATGCCGCTTGAAATGTATAGCCATTTTAGTACTTGTTTTTCTGTGCCATAGTAATACCAATACTGGTATAAGGTCAGGGGCGTGGCTTCTTCAAACTTGTGGTCAAATACCATCAAGAAGATGCCACCGGCCATATAGGCCCAAACGCCAATTACCACCAGAACAAGCGCAGTAATTAGTCCAGCTTTAGCCCAACTGTTTTCGCTTAAATTCAGGGTCATAGTAAATTTCCTGCAATTTCCGTTTGTGATAGAACAAAATTACATCCAAGGTAGTAAATAGGCGATGTCTGATATAAGCGGTATCCAAATGTGCTCCTGTACGACTGTCCTTAATCAGTGCCGTTAGTTGTTCAAACGCTTCATAAGCGCCGTTTGCGTGCATCGTTGAGATTGAACCTGGATGCCCTGTGTTGATCGACTTAATGAATTCCCATGCTTCATCACCCCGCAATTCTGCGAGTAAGATACGGTCGGGCTTCATCCGTAGGCATGAGGCCAGGGCTTGCTTGGGCGTTACTTTTGCACCGCTCTCATCCTCCCGGCCGTAGAACAAATGTACTTTATTTGAGTGCTGATTAAGGAACAGTTCATGCACGTCTTCAATCGTGATAAGCCTTTCCTCAAAGGGGATGCTGCGGGTCAGGCTTTTCGTGACCGTAGTTTTGCCCGATCCGGTTTTGCCTACAATCAGAATGTTGCGATGTTTGGAAACAGCCAAGTCAAGGAATTCCTTAATATGGCGTTCCGCCTTGAGTTTCAAAAGCTCATGCTCAAAAGGCAGTAATTCATCATCCACATCCATGAATTCCTCAAATGCACCTTCGGCATCCAGTTCGTCGAGTGTTTTGTCTATCATCGAGGGCTTGCGAATGGTAATAGATACCGTATTCGGTTCGCAGGCCGGAGGAATAATCACTTGCACACGTTCACCCTTCTGGCAGCGCAGCGGACAAAACGGGTTTGTCTGCCGTAATGGACTTGCCGTTATAACTGGCAACCAGTGTTGCCAGTTGTCGGCAGTGCTGAAAATTCAGACTTGATACTGCGTGTTGTCTCCACCCTTCCCGCCCTTCTGTCCATACTTCGCGCGGACGGTTTACACATATTTCTGTTAATGTTTCGTCATTGAGAAATATCCGCAAAGGTTCTAAATACTCTGTGAGCATTTCCGATGACTGTTTGTCATCATCGTGATGTCTGATGGCGGTGATGGTGCTCATTGTGTCGCCTGTAAGCTGTAAACTCCGGAAAAATCCAGGTCACGTGCAACCATGACTTGAATATGATCGCCTTGGTTCTTTATGATCGTCGGAGGAATGTTTACCGTCGATTCAAGGATTTTTTCAACAACCCTTTCGCCACCGGTAGAAGCGCCGCCGTATATGTTGGTTGTTCCGCCATTAGAAGGTACTGAGCGGTTCGCAATAATCGCAAGCGAATCTTTGATTAAACTTATCAGGATAGCCGCACCGAACCTTTCGATAAAATGGTTATCCACCCATCCCTCAAGACCTGAGCGCCCAAGTGCATCCGTACCTGGCGAGTTCAACGCGATAATCACGCCATTTGGGGTTTTAGCACGCGTCCACAGCACGAATAGCCGCACCTGGCCTTGCTTTAAGCCGCCCTGATACTCTCCAACTAATTGTGACCCGCGATCAAGCAAAAGCACTTGCCCGTTGTCTGAATAAACATCACGGGTCAAACGACATGTAGTTAGACCTGGAATCGTACTATCTAGCGCGGTTTCAAGTGCGCAATCCAATGTTGTGCCTTTCGTAATTAGGTAATTCCTGTCAGGCAACATGGCGGCCGAAGCGCCCTTGGTAATAGTTGGCTCAAGCCTTGCGGCTAGTTCGTTATTTGCCCCCCGTCCTTGGCCTCTCCCCTCTGCAAATGCCGTTGACATGTCGCCATCTGCTTCCGTAATCGGGCGGGCCGCAACCGTGGTAGCCTCTGCCCCGGAATTGGTTTGTATTGGCACTAGCAGCGTTCCGGTCATTTTACGGTCTGTCCAATCCAGCACAGGTTTACCATTCGGGGCGATCGGTTGCCCTTGCTGAAACGATACGGGTTGCTTGGGCGTAATGGCTATTGGTGTGGGTGCAGTAGGAATGACCAATACCGGTAGATTGTTGGCGATCTGTTCAGCTTGCGCTTTTGTTTTTGGCTTGCCGCTTTTGTCCTTGTTCACAGCCACAATTAAGGCTCCAGCCGCACCGAGGATGAAGATAAAACCCAACACGGTGATTAGCTTGTTATTCCCACTGCGCCGGTTTACCGAGGGCAACCCTTCGTTATCATCTTCTGTGGCCGCTATATTTTCGCGGGCGCGAAAATCATTAGTAGCATATCTTGCTTGTTTCGCGGCATCCGCAAGCGTAGGTTGTTCGGTTTCCATATTGGGCAGATTGTCCGTATCATCACCTTTGTGCTTGTCGAAAATACTCATTGTTGCTCTTCCTTAATTACTCGTTTCACATCCGGAGCAATCGTGCCTGTTGTGTTATCTGTGCCGCCGTTTATGTCGAACGATTTGTTAATTACCGAAGCCACGTAATTGCCTTTGCGAAGAATAATACGCGGTACGAGACGTTGAATGACAATCGTGTTTCCATCAATCACATTGGTGTTAATTAAGGCTTCGTTGTCTTCTGCATCTACTGAATAGACGGCTGGCATATCACGGTTATTGGTAAAGCTGAAGTAAATAAATCGGCCATCGTCGCGAGCTGCCGTGGGGCTAATTTCTTCCGAGCCAGCGACCCAATAATCAAAGTTATCACTCCGTTTTGTCGCATCGGTAAGTTTGGTTTTAACTTCGTTTAAGCTGGCTTTGGCGGCTTCTTTTTTGGTGGCAGCCACGCGTTTAGCGGCTTCTTCGTCGGGGTAGCGGAACGCCAGCGAGAAAATCAAATTCGGGTCTGCCCACGCTTTGGAATCCTTTATAGGGCGAGGTTGCACAACCAAGGCAAACTGATAGGTTCGTTTGTCGGTTACCACGGTAACATTGGTATCCGCTTTCGTGGCTTGTGGTTTGATAAAAAGATGATTTCCGCGTGGAACCACTTTCCATGCCTGGTCATCCCCTACCGCTACATCCTTAATGCTTTCGTCTTCGCCAAACTGCACATGCGTTGAGACGCCATAGAACGTGGACAACTTCACTACGTTCATGGGGTTGTAATCCACAAGCCGCACACGTGCGTCATAATCGCCTCTTTTGGGGGTGATCTCGCCCAAGGCGAGCGCTGGGAAAAGCAATGCAATCAACATTAGTTTTTTCATTCTTGTTCCCTTATCGTTGTCCCACAGGCACTACCAGCGCAGGCACGGCTGGCGTTTGTCCTGGAAACACTGTCACGCCTGTAGGCATAAAAGCCGCTGTTGTTGGTGCAGAAGCCGGTGGTGTTGATGTTGGGTCGGTGGTGAATGCGTCAGGGTCATTGCGGTACTCGGTTACTTGGAATCCGAGCGGGTTAATTGCCCGGTCTTTCTCCTTCATTGGTGCGTTGGAATACTTGAAGGTAATCGTAGCCGCCCAATGTGATGATTCTGGCTTGTCAGAGCCGCGCATAACATCTTTGACATAACGTACTAATGCTACGTTTGGGTTGATAAATGACGTGCTTTTAAGGCGAATCTTTACTTTTGCGTATTCGCCGTAAACAGTAAGCGGCGATAGCTTGTTTTTCGGGTTAAAAAAATCGTAATACTTTAGTTGTTCCGGTCCCGCCGACAGAATGCCTACATAGCTGTAATAGTCTTCTGCCAGTTCCTTTGAATAGCCTTCTCGATAGCGCACATACCACTGTGTGAAATACTTGTTGATCGCTTCGTCATAATTGGTTTCGCCGTCCCTTAGCGATTCGACCACATCGACAATGCCTGTTGAGTTATCCACGCGGATAACGTAGGGTTCGACGGTTTTTAATGGGGTCAGCATCGCTATGGCCATCACTGACGCAAACGCAACAGTGCCGGAGGCGGTCGCCACACGCCATGCAGTTTTTCGGGATTTTTCTATTTCTTGAACTTTGTCGGTTTCCCAGGTGCGGGCTTCCCTCAAGTAGTTCTCGAAATCCTGTTTGTCTACTTTGGTTTTCATGAGGGTTTCCTGTTTTTTAGGGCTTTTCTATTCTTTTTCGCTGCCGGTTTTTGGTAAGGGTAAGGTGGATGGAATCGGATGAATATCTGATTATTGCCTTGCTGGGTTGTGTTCCATACTACATCGGCCACACCGCCGCCTTGTTCGCCAATGGAGCGCAAGGCATTCTCAAGTGTTGTAGATTGCAAATTAAGCCTGACCGGCAGCTGGATTTGCATACCAAGTGGCGGTAATACGGTTAATTGTGGTTGCACATTTTGTAATTCCGGGAGTGCATTGACAATATCCCCTTCATAAATGAAATCGAATACTGGGTGTGCGGCTGCCTTGTAACTTTCCTGGTGTTTAGTGTTGAGCTGATTTACGGGTCTGTACTCGCCCTCGACCGCTGGCGGCTTTGGTGGAGAAACTGCGCAACCCGCGAGCACGAGGATTGCAAGTATTGCGATAGTGTTACGCATATGAAAATTCTGTATAAAGTAATTATATTAAAGTATCAATATATCATATTTTGACATTCCAAAATACTTATAACGATATTTCAAAATATACTATATTGATTATTTTTGATACTAAAAAAGAGCGGTTTTCGCGTGCGCGAAAATTCCGCCCTTTTTTGCTTGTTTAGCCTTTGGCGACCCAGTTCTTGCCGCTGCCTGTGATTTTGCGGTACACAGCTTGCGGCGCACCTGCTGCGCGACTAATTGCGCTTGGGTTATTGGCTGCCCAACGCGCATTCATTGCCTTGGAGCGTCGTGTTGCGCGTATGTCGCTTAAGGTTTTACCTGACGCAACATTCCATGCGCCGCTGGTTGTTCCTTTAGCTTTGCCGTATGCCCAAGTGACTGCGCCCAAGGTGCCGATTGCCACACCACCGCCCAAAGCCGAGGCAATGGAGGGAAGTTGCATCATTACAAGCATACCTATTGCGCATAATACGATTGCTGGTAGGGCTTGGCTGACAGACGGGTCAGTGAGTACGCCCGCCCCGCCCGCTGCCGTCAGGTAGGTTTGTAAAATGGTCATAACGAGCTTAATTGCTGCGGCAGACAGCATAGCCAAAAATACATAGTTCAGAGCTTGACCAATCCATGAATCGAAAAATCTTCTGGTCGGCTCGAAGATGGTCATTAAAACGAATAAGGGGCCAACAGCGAGGATAATTGCCAGTGCCATTTTTGAAAGAGCCAGTAGAAATGCACCGTAGGCAGTTGCAAGCAAGCCTGCCGCCCATATCAAAATTGCGATAATTATCAGCCCAATGTTCGGGATACCTATGGTGCCCATGCCTGCGAATGCTTTTTGCCAATAGACATCGCCTAAGTCGTAAATCTGCGACATGAGGCTATCAAGGAATTGCATGTTGGTTGTGGTGTTGGAGTACCCTGAAGCTATATAGCCCGCTAGCGCATCCGGCGAGTTCCAAAGCATATCGGCCAAATAACCGTTGTACCGCCCGAGGTTTAAGGCAATTCCGGTAATCACCGCTAACCGGACGATTCGGCTTACCCCGTCCGTAATCGGCTCTGAGATAACGCCGCGCATCATCGACCAACCCCATAACACCACATATATCGTGATTAGTGTTGTGGCGACTGGCGTAATTGCGGCAATGATGCTACTAGCAACATCGCTGACATACGTCGAAAGTGAGCTACTTAAGTTATTGAAGGTGTCTTCATAGAAGTGCAAGCTAGTAGCCATTTCCGCTATCCCTTAGAAACGTGGAATGACGCCTTTGGTGGCGTCTTTGTCCATAGCGTTTTTTACCTTATCACAAGTTTCGTTTCCGGCTTTGCTAATGCAATACTTTTGCAGGAAATCGGCTTGCGTCATTTTCTGACCATCCACAACCACGTTATGCGGGTCATCAACCTTTGGCACATTGTCACTGCAAGCCGTCAGCAGTAAAATGGGGAGCAAGGCGAGTACGATAATTTTTTTCATTGTTTTTTCCTTTGGTGCGCCCTGAAGTGGGCGCATGTTGTCAGTTATTAGAAGCGAGGAACATCTCCCCTAGTGGCCTTCATGCCAATTTCCATTGCCTGTTGATTGCTTAAATCACGTTGCGCTTGCGCTAGTTGGCCGAGCATGGCTAGTTTGGTGCTTTCGTTTTGCATCATGACCTGTTCGGCCTGGATACGGGCTTGCAAATCGGCAATGTCTTTCTGATCGGGCGCGGCATTTACCTTATCCAGCAGCACTTGAATAGAGCTAAAGCGCTGACTTGCCTGATTGTAGCCGTCCTCCATCGTTGCGCGGTTCAGTGCAGCTTGCCGCGCGGTCGATTCAAACGCTTTGGCTACGTCGCTGGTTGGGTTTAGTGTGGTGTCTTCAATACCCATGACTTTTGCCGATGATCGAATCGACGCCCAATTGCCGTAGCCGCTACTCAGAATGTCCTGATAATTGGCTGGCAAATATTGCCGGGCGGCGGGGTTGTTGACCAGATCGGCCATACCGCGTGAGCCGTTCATGCTGTCATAGGTGGATTTTAACTGGTTGAATTGATTTGTCATTCGTTGCAGTTGTGTTCCCCATGAAGCGGCTTGCGCCGACCACCCTGCGATGGTCGTAGGTGTAATGTCTGTAACAATGTCAACAGCAAGGGCGTTGTTGACACCGCATAGCGAAATTGCAATAGCTACAGTGCCGATTGTTTTATTTAATAGTTTCAAATTAATGCTCCTTTACGAATACGATGGAATTCTGGCAACCAAACAGCTGGGTCTTCGCCCAATTCAGCGACGAGTTTTTCGGCTAGTAATGACGTAGCCGTATTGCCCGAAAGCACGGCCAATTCATCATCGAACCCACGAAGGTTCAATTCTGCGACAACAGAGTTTTGCCCCTGTTTAATCAGGAACCGGCGCGATTTTTCGCCCAATCCCTTAACTATTTCATACTCGCGATGCGTAAGCTTAAAGCCGTTTACATAGTCGTCGTAATCAGCTTCCGGATTGGGTAGGAAAATCTTTGTCGCCGTTTGTGAGATGATGGCATAGGCAATCGGTGACTTTAGCACTTGCTGGGGAGATTGCGTGAACATGACCAAAAAACCATCCTGCTTACGAATCGTGACCAGCTTATTTTGCGCCAGGTCTTCAAACGCCGGGTCATTCAGCAATTTCCAAAATTCGTCCATGAAAATCGGAATGCGCCGCCCATCAATCAGGCTTTCAATTCGATGGAACAGGTACATGATAGTAGGTGTGCGAGTTTCATCATTATCCAGAAACTCGGTTACGTCAAAACCCACCATCGTGCAGTTATCGAGGCTCAGTGTGTCGTCCGCGTTATCAAACAACCAGCCTAATGCGCCGCCTCGACACCACCGGGATAATCTAATATGTAGACCGTTCTCGTCGGTGGGGTCAAGGAATTCCAAAACCGACCCTAACCGCCGCTTGTGCTTGGCAGCCCCCATGACGCCTTTAATCGCCTCGCTTATTTCGCGTTCTTGCCGTGGTGTAATCGGCAAGCCCTCATGCTTTACGAGCTGCTTGACAAGACTTTCGAGAAAGGTCAGATGGTTGGGCGTTGGCTCCAATTGAAAAGGATTAAAGCCAGAGGATGTGCCGTTTTTGAGTGGGTAATACCGGCCACCCATTGCACGCACTGCAACCGCAGCACCCAAGTCTTTGTCAAATAAAACACATGACAACTCTTTGCCATTTTTCGGTTGATAAAACTTCTGTGCTTGTGCCAGCAATACAGTTTCAAGTACCGTCTTACCCGTCCCTGATTTGCCTATCACAACTGTATTGGCAAGGTCTTTATGATTCGGGTCTAGCTTGGCACTATTTTTCGCGTCAGTGCCTTCTTCACCTTTGTGAAAATTGAAGTAATACGGTGCGCCAGAGGTAGTTTTAAACATCATCACCGCATCACCCCATTGGTTGCCGCGAATGCGGCCAATCGGGTAATTGTGGTAACTGCTAAACCCGGCAAAATTTCGGCTGGTAATATCACCAACATTGGCCCGGTACTCGAAATTGCCCGGCAATTGTGACCAGAACGCACCAGCTAGGCCGATGCTTTCCCGCGACCACTTCATGCCGCCATCCGATAGTGCAGCGCCCGCTTCGTTGATATAGTCATTTAGAGATTTTTTATCGTCCGCGCGGATAATCAGGCACAGGCTATGGGCGCCCATCACAAAACTATTCGAGGTTAAATCGTCTAAGGCATCATCAATGTCCGCAATCTGACTGATAGCCACATCACCAGCATTGACCATGCGTGCTTGTTGCCGCTTCATTCTGCCAATGGCAACCGGCTTAGACAAAAAGGTAAACGATTGCGCGAGTACGAACTCGAAAGGCATACCGAGCAAGTCATTCAAAATACCGGGGCAGGTAATAGACGGGTATTCCTGTATCGTCACGATGCCAGCATACTGCCCCCGCGTCGGTGCCAGGAGTGACATTAAGCCGCCCTTGCCAAAAAGCGGACGGGAAGTTGCGAGAATCTTGTTGATTTCAGCGCGTGGTAGAGGAAACCGCCGCCATTCACCATCAACCAGGAAGGCGAGGAATTCCAGCACTTCCGAGAACATGACTCCTTTATGTTCATAGCAACCGAGTAATTCCGGTTCATAACGATCCAGTGCCGCCAGCGCGGCACCGATTACATCGTGCAGGGCTTCAAGCTCATCGAGTTGGCGTTGTTGCAATGCCTTCGGGTCTTTTTTACCGAACATATCAAACAGCTTGGCAACCTTTAAAGGCTGCGGGCGATAAACGATAGTCAAATACAATTCATTGACCAACATTTTTTCGTTCGCCATTTGTTGGCGGTACTTTTCGTTGAAGTCACGGCAGAAGCCCGGCTGGAATTCTCCGCCCGGATATTCGCCATATTCCCGCCTAACCACATGCGACCACAACGCCACATTAGGCGAAGCGATATTTCGCATGAAGCCGTTTAACTGATCGTGCCAAGAATTAATATCCTGTATATCAGCGCTTTCATGCGCTGCACCTTGCATCTTGATAGTTTGTATATAATCCCCATTCGCCAGCTTCACCGCATTTTTGGTCACATGACTGGAATACGGGATGAAGGCAGCAGTAGTGACTTCTTTCTTTAATGCATCGGCGTAATTAATTGCGGCGCCCATAATTATCCCTTTTGTCTATTTTCGCGTCCGCGAAACTTTTATTCTGTCCACTTCTTGGTAGGTAGTGGCGAAAAACTGACTGCTCCCCAAAATCCCGAATTCCTGCACCGTCCGTTGGTGTTCAGCCACAATAAAATAGAGCTGAACACTCCCGGATTGTTAGCGCTAATCAGGTATAGCACGCCGTGTATTGGCACAGCCAAGAGTAGATAAAACGGATCACCAACGGCCAGAAAGATTATCGTTGTCGCCATAAACTCTATGACAAACGCCATATAAGGGATGCCCCACATCGTTGCGGGGCGCGTCAAGCCGACAAACAGAGGGTCTGTGTAAACGTCTTGCGCACCATTTTCCACAATCAGGATGCGCCGGCAATGATGTAATCAACGATGGCAACCGAGCCAAAAATAAGCACGATACCAACGATGATTTTGATTGCCCAATCCCAGGATAACTTACCTGCCAGCGCGGCAATACCACAGGCAATCACTGTAATGATGGCTATGGTACGGGTTAGTCCACCCGTGAAAATCCCCAGAATTTGCGTGGCTGTCGAGTCCCACGGGGCTGCCATTGCAATTTCCGGTATGAGTGCGAAAGCGCCGACGCCAAGCATCAGCAGGGCATGTTTATTGATGTTTTTATTTTTGTAACGCTTCAGTAAGTTCAAGGTTCATCCTTTTTTAAGGGTTTAAGTAACAGGCTGATAGGTGGTATAGCGCCGTTACACTTTTCGCATATATGGCGAGCCAGCCTGTCCAGGCTTGCCCATTCGCGGGGGGTTTTTCTTGTGGTTACTAAATACCAGTCCCCTTCTTTCCAGGTTAAGTTGGCTACTATCTGGTATCTGCTATCTTCAACTTGAATGATGTTCAGCTTTTTCACAGCCTTGTTCCGGATGAAATCTACCAGTTCGGCTTCTATAATGGTGTTCATGCTTTTATATCCTTGTAATTCACACCATGCTTGTTTGTTAACAAGCGATCAAATAATAACACAAGTTATTTATTTCGATAGTGCGAATTGTTATATTTTGACGATGCGATTATTATTATTTTGCATTCTCAATATCTGGAACACTGTTGTTGTTTTCCTATGAAGCTTTAGCCTCTCTTAAATCCTGAACATCTCCAGAAATAACTGCTTTTCCCTTGAATGCGATGCAGCGCCTTCCCGCATTCGAGGTAGGGGTGTTTCGGCATAGCCGAAACGTGAAGCGTGGATATAGAGTCCGGCGTTGATAAAGCTATATCAAACTCCCTCTCCCTGAGGGAGAGGGTAGGGTGAGGGGATTTAATGTCGCTTTACTTCCTTTGTTCTCTATAACTCCTGCTTCAATTGGTCATGCACACGCGGAATGACAGTCTTGTATCCGGCTTCGCCTTGGGCGATTCAGTCAAGGTCTTCTTCCGCGTCGCGCGTGAATTCCAAATTCATCAACTTAAACTTACCTGCCAGCGAATCAACCACTCATTCGCCAGTTTCCGTGGGCACAAGATAGTTTTTTGTTTTTGCCTGGTGATTCAATAATCGTGATATTCATTAATACACCATCACGTTGTCAGCCTTGTTTGTATAGACGTTTGAGCTTTCTTGTGGCGAGACTTCGCTTTCCCTTTCTACGGTAAGTTTTACGGCCTCCTCATTAGGTTGCGCGTGTAGCTTTACAGCTGGCTTGGCTGCGTTCGTTTCTGTTAAAGGTATTGTTACTATGGCCGGCACGACCTGGTTTGTTGCGGCCATAGCTGCATTGTTCAGGACTTTTTGCACGTAGCCGTTTTTAAACCCTTTGGTGAATGAGCCGGTGTTATAGGCCGACAGTGCAGCATAAAGCGTGGGCTGTTCACCCTGTACCTTGCGACTGGCGGCTTGGTAATTCGAGTGCAAAATTTTGGCGGCTGCCGCCAGGTTCTTGCACGGTTCAAAAGCATCTTCGACGCTCAAGCCGGTTTTTATGAGGTTTGCTGAATTAACCTGACCTAAGCCTATGTCAATGTTGTAACCTTTGGCGAGGAGAGATGTAGCCGTTATTATTGCTTCTTCTTTACTTTTGGGTTGGTGGGCGAGTTGCGCTCTGTTATTTATTCCTATTGCTAAGGGTTGGAACTGCGATTCTGTCTTAACAATCGCCGCCATTGTTTGGGGCGCTACTAATGGAGCACACTCCTGGGCGAGATTAATGAAATCCATATTTTTACCTGACAAGTTCTCTGCATAGGTTAAATTTGCCGTTGCGCTAATCATTAAAACGGCTATGGCAAATTGTGCTTTCTTCATGTAAGGTCATCCTTTAGTTGTCAAAATTGGTAATTTCGTGTCATCAATATATATTACTTTGATATTTTAATAAATTACCCTTTTTTCCGATACAGCACTAACCATGCACTAAGCTAACAGCTAACGGTTAAGGTATGATGTTGCCGCGCTTCATTTTGATAAATCTTGCATACCTGAATTATTAAATATTGATTGTGCAAAGCATACCATTGTGAGGACAACACCAGAAACGGAATCTTACGCACGCAAATAGGACAGCCCTAACGGGACAGGGTTAAGCCTGCAATTATTTTGCACCCAGGGTAAGCGTCCGTAGGCCCACATTGCTATTCCTGCCGTCATAGAATGCAGTCCAACGGTTGCTATAACCCTGAGCTGGTCTAATTTCCGGCTGAACCCTTCTGTAGTGTGTGGCTCTTCGCTACTTGTTTTTACTTTCGCTAAAGGCAATTTTTACGGCTAGCAAACAAGCAAGTTTGGCTTATGATTTGAAGCAATGGGCTGGTGGTATCTGTTAAGGATAAAGCACTTGTATTCGTGGGGGAGGGTGTCTCCCACTTTTATCACTTGTTTTTTGGAGAACAAAAAACGAAGCAACGAGTCACGCAGTAGCAAAGATAAAATAACAAGATTTATACATATTTTTTCGCGTGGGGGCTTTCGATCTGCCCCCGAAAAAGCGAAAAAAATGTGTATAAATCGCCCTCCTTGCTAATTTATTTGCGTAATAATAAAGGGTAGAGCGGCAAATTTTCGCGGGCGCGAAAATTGTAGATTGCTTTTATTTTATGTTGTTTCGCTTCTTTTAATTGTAAATGCGCGGTCTATTTTGATTTTCGCTAAGGAGAACAGAAGCTCCGTAAACTGAGCTACTGTTTGGGGTTTGAGGCCGTTAAATAACGAAACAGACAAGGAACAGCATCTTGACTGTTTCTTTTAGCCTTTGGCGGTCTGTAATTGTAATGGCTCGCATTTAACATCTCAATGCGTCGTCTCGAAAGGGCATACCAAAATTGTACACTGGCGGAAGTCGATCAAGAAGAATTAGTCGCCAGTTTCCAGTGAACGGCTGAACCTTAAAGCAGTAATTTAGCGACCGCCAGTGATCGCCAGCCAACGGCCATGAATGGAAGTTGAATTGGGTTATAATAATTAATCAATAGTTGCTTTAGTTTGTTCGTTTAAAACAAGTCGAGAGGGCTTTCTACAAGGTTGCGCTATGTTCTTGAAGAGCCAGAAGCTTTTTATTATCGTGACGGCCGTCGTAGTGTGCGGAGTAACTAGTAGCTGTACGTATATAGAAATTATAGCTTTCTCACTTGGGGAAATGGTCAGTTACCATACGCAATATCTATATACGCGAGATGAAAATTCGGTTGGGTGGAAGGATGTTACCTACCAGGAAACTTTTCGTGGGGAAGCAATTTGGAAGGGCTATAAACGGGGTGAAATTTACCAACTCAAACGAAATATATTCTACGCACAATTCCATGAAAATTACCTATGCCCTCCATGGGCTGAGCCCGGTGCACCTAAAATAAAAGCTACGCTATTCGCAAAATTGTTTTCGGATCCAACGCATTATATAAATTCGATTCCAAAATCGATTAAAGCATTCAACGCTGATCCAGCGAAATGGCCATCTATCAAAGGTGTCATACCTCAAGGCACTAAGCTCATGATGCGGCGCGTAATATTTCAAAGCTTATGCCCGCACGACGTCTTCCACTATGTAGCCCTTTTCATAGACGGTCCTTTTGCTGGTAAAAAGAAGCTTACCTAAATGTTATATCGATAGATAGTGATGGCATGGCGCAATCTTATAATAGAGATTATCTAGAGCCTATAAATGCGCCTTAAGGATAATAGTGTCAGGCATATGAAAGGGTAAAAGCGAATTACGTCGAGTTCATTAGTGACAATGTGAAGCTCAGCAAGTTAAAAGAAAACTCATTCGTGGCAGAATGCTGATTGCTATGCCACTACAAGGCGGTTTTTTTTGTGATTAATCCGACAGTCTCTTGTGGGTGTGCGCCGTGCTAAGGCGGCGTTTTCCAGTGGGTGAAAGTCCCACCCGGCAACTTTTGCTCCAGCCGGAAGCAATCGAAGCAGTCATGGAGGTAACGAAGTGGCTGAAGCCTTCGATGTAGAAGGTCACTTGGTGACTTGGCGCATGTGCAGGCCGTAACGTGAGTGAACGCCGAGCAAGCCTCGAAAAGGACATCGCGCAGGCCGACCCGACGACCCTATCGGGGAAGGCTGACACGTCTGGGGAAGTGAGCAAAGACATGCACTCAGACGCTGCGCCGGGGTAGTGGCGACAGCATGTACATAAGGAAAACGCAGGCAACACGGGAAGCCCCATTACGTGATCGCACGTAACGATCAACCAGTTGCCGGTGACGGCTAGGCTGGGCGTTTTGGGGTGGCGGAGAGGCCCGTAATATCGAGGAAGCCGGGTAATGCCGGTGGAGAGAAGGGGCCTTAGTTCAAGATCGGTACTGGAAGTGGCGAAGTAGCGGAGATTGGGGAAACTCTAGGAAACTCCGTTAAGTTACGAGAGCTGCGAAAGGTGTCACAGGCTGAAGTGAAGGAAGAACACGGATTTTAATCCGAGAAGCGACCATCTCCCAAGTGGTGATGTTTGCGGTTATACCTAAATCGAGGCAAGCGGGATTCTGGTAGAGTTTTACGAGCTCTTGCCATGGCTTGTCCGACTAAGGATGACCTTCCGTGGACGAAGGTCTGGTGTCTTGTCCGAGAGCCCAGTGCCTGAGATAGGCTCGCTGGGTTCGATGAGGGGGATGTGAAAACGGGGTCAAGGTTCAGGCTATTAGGGCACCGCCAGACGAAAGGGGCGGAAACAGACAAGCAAAACCTAACACAACCGCGTCACATCTCTACTCTACCGTTGGCTGTCGATCAATGGCGGCCGCTGAATGACTGCTTTCTGCTCGTATGCATCATTTGGGCGAGAACCTCTCAGTGTCGCAGTATTTCCGCGACTGTGGACAGTTTAGAGCTCATATTCATTTACACTTAAACTATAAGCCGGTGAAGCTGACCTCGAATCGCTTGTTGTGGGAATTCTGGCTATCGTTTTTTTATAGTCAAGGGTCGCTTCGCTATAAAGCTTCCTTGACTATAAAAAAGCCTACCGCCTATAGAATCCCACAGCGATTCGAGGGCATCTTCACCTAACCGGTTTATGTTTGTTTAGCTTTCCATCCAATGAGCGGCTAACGCCGATTGATTTTAAATGAAAACCGAACTTTGGTTTTCAAACTTTCCACGACAGCTCAAGCAAGAGCATCTAGGGTGAACCGCAATAAATAAAGCCATCTATAGCGATGTTATTTAGGTGATTTATTTCTAAAATGACAATTAATATCGCTTGACAAAATAGCGGCTTTTCGGTAAAATAAGCCATGTTTTGAAGAAATCAAAACACCCGTCCACGGCGGCATCCGTGGCCAACTTTGGAGTAAGTAAAAATGAACAAAGCTTTAATAGATAGTCAAAACCCTATTGAGAAACTACTGAATCACGGCTCAACCGCTTTAACAGATGTTGAATTACTGGCTATTTTTTTGCGTACCGGCACACAAGGAAAATCAGCGGTAGAGCAAGCACAAGAACTGCTATCCGTTTTTGGATCGTGGAAGGCGTTACTAGGTGCAGATCAAAAAAAGTTTAAATCGGTTAGTGGTTTGAGTGGTGCCAAGTTTGCACAGATTCAGGCGGGGTTAGAAATGGTTAAACGACACTATAAAGAGGTTCTTGAACGCGGTAATGCTTTAACTTCTCCTGACATCACCCGCGCTTATCTCAGCGCACAATTACGCAGTTATAGTTATGAAGTGTTTGTTTGTTTATTTTTGGATAACCAGCACCGCGTTATTCAGTTAGATGAATTATTCAGGGGAACCATAGACGGTGCCAGTGTTTATCCAAGGGAGGTGGTTAAACAGGCTCTGTATCATAATGCGGCTGCGGTGATACTTCGGCCATAACTTATGTAATTCAATAATATGTGGCGTATAGCTAAACACTATAATTGGCATAACTTACAGCAATAAACAACATTATGCGTGTTGCGTATTGATATTTTAAGAGCAGGCGAAGCCTACGATTCGGAGTTTTGCGAATGGCCGCTCGGGGGTGGACAGCAGCCATTGATCTCAATGCGACTTGACTGACGATTGCCGACCCACAAGAGTCACTGAAGCCATATTTACGAATGGCAGCATACTCAAGGAAAGCGGACTGTCGATTATCTCTATTTTTGAGCAACTGAACGACTGAAAACGACCTAAAGTTGAGTAAAACACTCAGTAGAAACATTATTAATTTTATGGTATATGTAGCGCGTAAAATTTATTAAAAGCCAAACCTATTGTAAGATAGGGACAGAAAGTCGCGGGTCCTATACAAACGGAAAGCCGAGCTGCCGAGTGTGATCGTCGTCAAGATCACATTGGGTAGTTCGGTTTTTTTTTGCCGGTTTCTAAGGGAATTGTTTTTGTAGGACGTTTGGTGGTGCAAAAAAAAATCTGTATTCAACTTTAATGTTGATGCAATGCTAAATGGTCCTCCCATCAAGCCTTGAATGCGATTGACAGTGCTTTGCTGAATGTCTTGCCAAGAGCAGTTTTTAGCAAAATCAGCAACCCGTAAAATAGGAAGGCTGAACGCAGCCCAGAAAAGACCCTTTGGATAAATTTGTAAGGTTAATACAAGGCTGTAAAGAGAAAGTCCAGAAGAACTTGATAAGGTCAAGCTTTGGACGTAAATGCTTATCCATAAACAACTTTAACAAGAGAGCTCCTCCGGCATTGTGAATATCGTGGAGGGCATGTTCTTGTGCCAATGTAGCGAGGATAAGTTTTTGTTCATTATGTTGCATTGAAGGAGAAATTGTTATGAAAACGCAAATCAGTCGTCAGAAAATCGCCTTTGTTTTGTCATTAAGTTTTTTCATGTTTTTCTTAAGCGTACCCGCTACACAGGGTGCCGAATTTTCATCTCTTTTACGTCGGGGAACTGACTTCAACTCCATGGCGTTCAATTCACAGGGGGATTTGTATTTTATCGGTTGGGAAGCGGGACTTGAACGAACGGTTGCCTCCCAGCTGCCAGACGGCAAGTCAGAACTATTAATCCCCATGAATAATTACCTCAGCGTTTTTGAGCCATCCGCAATCGAGGTTATTGATATCAACAGCGCAGGCATCGGGTTTGATCGCTTGGGAAGAGTGATCTCATACATCGAGGGAGTCTACTCAGTCATGGAAGGTTCCCAGCCTACGGAGAAGGCGAGGGTCAAGTTTGTACGGTACGATCCAAGCTCTAAGACTAATGATGCGCTGGTGCTAACCGCAGGAGAGAATATACCTGAACTGGGGCTTATTGCCGGTAGCAATTTCGATGTCGATAGCCGAGTAAATCAGCCGTTGCAGATGGTGGTGACATTAGTGGATGGTGCTGAGACAATTCTCTTCACACTCTATGAAGTACCAGTGATTTTTCAGATGCCAGTGTCAGGGGGGCAGGTTAAGAGCTTTTATCGCTTCGAGGAGGAAGGACATCCCGGGAGCCTGACGGTAATGAACCGAGTGGGAAGCCGTTCTGTGATCGCCAGTCACAGCAATGGAAATATCTACCGGTTTAACCCGGATCGGAACCCCACAACCCAAACACATGACCGGAGCCAGTTGCTCGAAAAAGCCGATTTGTTAACCTTCTTCGGAGAACCTAATCTCTATTGGGGCATTGTGTTCAGGGATCTTGATTACGACCCCGTAAGCGACAGACTATATGTTGCCTGTTTTATTGATGGCTATTCCCCTGAAGTCTTAACCTTAATAGCTATTACCCCTGATACAAAAAGTCTGGCTAAGGTGTTCGATGTGAACGATCTGACGAGTGCTCTTAAGGATATTCGTACCCCTCAGTATGGTCCTGCACTATGGTTTAATTCCGTAGCCATGAATCCAGTTTCTATCTTCCAGGGTCAAGCGCGGCTCTTTTTGGGGGATTATTGGTCCGGTCTGGAGATGGTTCGGGTGAATCTATCCAATAATCCACCACTAACGCCCGCTAGCCAAATGGGAAATATTGTAAACTTTTACAGTAAAGCAGTTTCCAGTGGAAATGTTACGGGTATTTCTAATAATCCGATAGTAAATCGAATTTCGGTAAACCTCTTTGGGGCCGGTTTGCAAACAACTTATCGATATCTCCAGAATGGTGTGCCATCGACGCCATCGGCGTTATCGCGTTTCTGTCAGCTCACTATCGGATCCTATTTGCGGCTTACTGACAGCAAGCCTTCGCCGACTGACCCGATTTCAGGAAATGGAGTAGGAGAGCTGCACGACAGGATTGCCGCCCTTGGAGTATCACTTGGCTGTAATTAGGTCGCCTACAGAAAACATTGATTAAACTGTGTCGCCATTTTTTTATGACACTTGGAATTGGTTAAGTCCGATGTTAGGGGGGAAAATTGGCGACACATGCGAGTCTCACACCCTCGATAAGGAGGGTGTATTGACGTTAGCATAGGCCGCGCCGAAAATGTGTGACCAGACACTTCGTGCCGTTTAGGAAGGGGGCGACCATTCCATTAAAACGAAATGACCGTCTGCTGTAGGTGCGTGATTGCCGATAACTGGCAGTCTTTGAATGACTGCTTTTTAAGGTTAACCAGTCCTTCAATGGAAACCGGTGTCTGACTCTAATCGGCCGTTATGCAAAGCTTTGCATAACGGCCGATTAGAGTCAGACAAAACCCAAAACCAATCATACTGCGAATGTATGCAATGGGACAGTTAGCGGTCATTGGTTGCGCATACACCCTAGCTTTTTTTAATGGCACCGTCATTCATAGCTGAAATTTTCGACTTTATATTACGCTCGTTCAATTGGTTCTGAAAATCGGCAATGCGTTCGTCCCTCATCCGAATCAGACCCTCTAACTCCGAAATTCGAGCATCCAACCGATAGTTTATCCGGGCAAGCGCCGCGACCTCTTCCTGCGCTTCCTCAACCAGTCGCCGATATTCCTTCATCTTAATGTTTGTCTGAGCCAGTTCTGATCGACTTTCCTTCAATTGTGTCTTGGGTGCCGTATCGTTGATCTTGCGAATTTCAGTTAGCACAGGCTCATGGAATCTGTAGAGGGTAACGCGGTCTACGCCAGCCTCTTCTGCCACGGAGGAGGCTGAAATCTTCGTTCCTTTTTTGACTACATTCGGATTACCATTAGCCAAACGCCGCAAGGCCAGTTCCAATTTTTGGCGGGTTTCCTTGACCGACTGTCGTTTCTGCGCCGCCAAGGCATTCTGTGTCGCTTCATGAATTGCGCTCATGCAACATCCCCCTGACCGTCAAGGCGGCGCAGCACCTTCTCGGCATAGTCTAAGATTTCTTGCGCCCGTGCATCGCCACTATGTCCCATATCGCCTAGTGCCAGAGCTTCCTTCTGCTGATCGCGGATACCCTCCCAAACTGCTTGGTGTTCCTGACCGATGATGCCGTAGTTGCAGTCGACGCACATTTGAGCCTCGAACACACACAGTCCGCCGCAGCCAGTTCCCTTGGCATTGCCGATGCACCAGGAGTGACCCGTGCCGTTCAGGGTGATCGACCCCGCATATTCGGCGATCAGTGCTTCCTTATTGGGAGCCGTGCGAACCGTCGAGCGCCACTGCTTGAGCCAATGGCTGCCATTAGCCAGCGGCGCGTCGGAGTCGAGATATCCTCCCATGACTTCGTTTTGCCGTGCCATCTTTTCCTCAGTGATCATTTCCAGGAGTTCAGTATCGGCCTCATAATCGTCCGCTCCGCCGTCTGCGTAATATACTGTCATATCGAGGCTCCAATGGCCGAAATGGTCACGTAGTGTCAGGAGATCGCCTAATTCAGCGCGGGCTATGAAGCAGGCATAAGTACGCCGAAACTGGTGGCTATGGAGGAGATAGGGTTGCCCGTCCTCACCCCGGATACCAAAGTCGGCGCAGAAACGCTTGAGGTGCATGCGCATTGTTGTCCCCGAGAGTACGAAGATCGATGAATCTTTTTTCGAAAGAAAAAGCTTGTCCTTGTGCTTGTAAACCGTATTGAGGCGCTTCACCAAGCGCCCCTTTTCCTTGGCGATGGAAATGCCAATGCTTGTCTCAAGCTCTCGCTCCTCCAGCTGCAGTTTCTGGCGTAGCGGCTCGGTTAGTCGCGTCAAAACCTTGACTGCTTCTGCGACAACGGGCGGTACTAGCCATTTTTTCGGGCGAATTCCGGTCTTGTAGATTGTTCCGTGTAACCAGAACACATCCGTGCTGCCGTCCTTGCTTTTTCCAGAGGAAATGCAATTCGTACCAATCGACATCATTTCGGAGTCCCGGATGCCGGAGAACATGTCGATCACGATATAGCAGGCGGTACGGAGACGAACTCCCTCTGTCCTTAAATTCTCGAAATCGACGAACCCCGCTTCGCGTGCGGCCGAGAGACGTGCGATTTCCTCTTTCCATTTTAAGCGGCCCTCATCACGTTTTTCCATTGCAGCCGAATTAGCTGCTTCCAGTGCCGCTAAAATCCTCGGTGCCCGGTTCTGAACGTATTCAAGTGCAGTTTCGCCCAAACGACCGGCAACTGCATCAGGAATTGGATTTGTTTTGGGTTTGTGATGCACGCCTCCCTGATTTAGTCCAGCCAACGAGGCTGCCGACTCGTGTGGCCAAGGATGTACCTGGATGGCATCGTTGAGCTTATCGCGCTGATGGAAAATGTCTTCGACGACGCAAAGGCGACTATTGACCTTCTTTTCCGCCGCATTACCTCCGTCCCTTTTGAGTTTTGCCATTGGCACATAATCGAGCGCATGACCGGCAATGCTGGCGAAGCGATGCAGTCCCGTTGATACCATCCAGCGAAGCAGTGGAACAAGGTCTTTCACCTTCCAAACCAAGGTCACCATCGTTGACCGCCGGCGTCCCTCGACTGGCTGAGAAAACAGCGACCAGATGAATGTCTTGGCCGAGTCCAGTAGTGAGGCATGCTCAGGATCAGTGAGACGGCGACCGTCCGGCAGTTGGATGCGCCAGTCGATCCGCTTGTGAGATGGTTGAAGGTTTTCCTGAGGGATGTAGGGATAGAAGTCCCAGATATTGTCGCCGAAGCGGCTCACCACCAACTGCGTGCCATCAGGTTGAATCATGATTGACACTGGCAAATCGGCCTTTTCCGAGGGCCCGATGTTTTTGATCGGTCGAAGGTCAAGCGGGTGCAGGTTCATAGCAACGGCCCTCTCCAGGTCGGGTGTGGAATTTGCTGGGCTTTGATCCGTGCCGCTGTGACCTTGCTCAAAGGAAACTGCGAAGCAATGTCAGTGTCGATGCGGTGGATGATGGGGCCGTAAGTCTTCAGCCAATGGGCTGGATTGATCTTGACCCGCTCCGCAAGGAGTCGATAGTAGAAGCTGAATAGACGCCACAGGTCGTCCTCGAACACGCACATGCTCGGGCACTTGAAGCAGGCAAAGAATTTTTTGCAGACGGACTCGTTTTCCCGGAATGGATTGCGGCAACGGGCGATGCCAGTGTTGTAACCGCCGGCGAGGATATCCTTCATGTCCTGCAAAGGCATCATCCCATCGGCAGCAAGCAGTATCTTGCCATCGATCTTAATTCGTGTGAATTGGCTGACCATGCCATCAAGCACGATGGCATGGTCACGCTCGGCTTCCAAAGGTTTGTCGGCGTAATGACGGGCTGTCGTTTCAACTCTGGCATGGCCTAGAGCCTGCTGCACACGCCGGATGTCGCGGGTGCGTCTGTAAAGCTCAGTGGCAAATGTAGGGCGTGTCCTGGAAATATTGAGAGCCAAGGGTTGTCCTCGGTCGTCCTTGAGGCCATGGCGACGCGCGAAGACCCTGACCGCTTGACGAACGGAGGTTGCATCCAGTCGCACGACCTGCCCCTTGCGCTGCTGTTGGGACACTCGCCAAAGGAATGCAAGGTCACGGTCTTCCGCTGCGGCTTCTTCGACTAAGTGCGAAGTGAATTCGCAGAGGAAACGGAAGTGATCCCCTACGTTTGCAGGAATCGACTGGAGAGTTTGCTGGCTCTCTGGTGCCGGCGCTTCCTTACGGATTGAGGTCGCATGCGTCGACCAGCCGCGACGTTTGTGGGTAACCAGAAGTTCCCGGTCTGGCAGCGGGTGTTCTTGCAGACTGTCACGCCGTAGTTCCAGCAGTGGTTGCTGGTTTCTCCCCGTCGCTAGCCCGAAGATCAACAGATGCACCACTAACACCTGCAAGCATGCCAGGTGCTCACCTTCGCTTTCATGGATCGTGCGGAGATCTTTGTTCAACGCCTCCAATATCCGCTTATGCTCAGACAAAGAATAGGCATCCCGCTTCGGGATGTGCTTATTGGAATTTGGAAAGGGATTGCGAGGAAAGGAAAGATCTGGGTTGACCGCTGCAGGCTGACGATTTTGGCGGTTTACTAGGAGCGCTTTGATTTTATTGAACACTCCCTTTTTTGTACTTAGTGACCATTTCTGGGTCTTGTTCTTCCCCTTTGTGGTAACTTGCAACTCTATCCAGGCCAGATAGCGGTCGAGCAACTTGCGGTCGATTTGGTCGAGGCGGGTGATGGATTCGCCAGCCACATCCAGATCATCCAAGAAACGGCAGAATCGGCGCACCCCCACCTCCTCATTACCTTTCAATGTTACGCCCACAACCTCGTGGCGCTGGCTCCAGATTGCGTCGCGCAGGTGTCCGGCCAAGTCATCGCGCCCGTTCACGCGGTAGGGATTGAAGTCGAAGACAATTTTGCCGTGGTATGGGCAGTTGATGGTGAAGGCCCATCCGGGCGGCATATCAATGACACGGTCGCCATCAAGCGTTAGATTGGCCTTGCGATCGAGTTTCTGACGTTTAATTGCCACGACGTAGCGCCTCGCAAACATCGGCTTGATAGCCGTCCACATCATCGTGTTGAATCAGGTCAACAGCATGGATGTATTTTTCGGTGGTGGTGATTGAACTGTGACCCATGCGATCCATGACCCACATCAGCGCGAGCTTTTCTCCTTTTTTGTGCATCATGCGAAGCAGTTCGTAGGTGCCGAAGGTATGGCGCAACAGGTGTGGATGGCAGTTGATGCCCGTCTTCGCGCTAACTTTAGCAAAGGCGTTGTTAAGGTATCTGATCGAAAGCTCTTCTCCCGCCATCGAAAGGAAGAGACGTGTGGTCTCCTTGCCGTGCTTGCGTTTGTAAATGGCGTTAAGCTTAATCCAGTCACGCGAGAAGTAGTCCCAGAGTGCGACAGCCAGATCATAGGGAAGCATCACAGTGCGAGTCTTGTTGCCCTTGGTCGGGGTTTTAGTGGCATCGAGAATCATCGGCAATTGCTTGTCCGAGTTATAACCGGACGGATTGGGCACAACCCGATAATCGAGTCCCACCACCTCTTCACGCCGCATACCCGTCAGCAACGCCAAGTATCCCATCAGCTTCAGGCGGTGCGGGGTCATGGCCTCCAGAAAGCGGATTGCCTTGTCCATGTGGAGATACTGCGGCATCGGCTTGTGGGTTTGAACAGTCAGTTCATTGGCTTCGAATCGACCGCCTGAAGCATCCACATGGGCCAGAAAACCTTGCGGTTTAGACACCCAAATATCCTCTGTTGAGAATGGTACGGCATGTGTGATTCCGTATTTCATGGCCCATTCGTAGAACGCATGTACGCAGCGAAGTCGTTGATTGGTCGTGCTTCTCGCACAATTGCGTTCCAGCATTGCGTCTCGCCATGAGGCAACTTGGGACTTGCTAACGGTATCCCACTTAAGGTCGTTGTCTTCCAAGAAAGCGAAGAATTCGTAAAGATGATTTCCGTAAGTCTCCCAAGTTCTCTCCGAACGCGTACGCCCCTTGACTGTGGCGATATAGCGCAGGTATTGGTTCGGCGCAGAGACCATCTCCATGTCACCGTCGACCAAAAACGGAATCTCCGGGCGGGATACTCCATTTAAGACGAATTCTGGCCCAGTGAAAAAAAGTTTCATTAGAAGTATCGTTTCGAAGTGCGTCTGTCGCAGTTGCGCTAACCACCCCAGAGCCCTGGCTTTAAAAAAAAGACATTTAGAATGAGTAATTGTATTATAGCAACATTATAGCGCAACATGTATAGGGGTACTTAACACAACCATCCGTCGGGTATTTCCGAGCCCAGCCAGGCTGACAAACACATTACCGAAAAACTCAAACAGGCTTTAACCTTGTTTGACATCCGGGTACTGGATCATTTCATCATCGGTGACGGCCAGCCCTACTCATTTGCAGAGCATGGTTTACTGTAGCGTATCATTTCAGGATGTTTCAATTAACCGGCTGTAAGGCCTAATTCTACAGGCTTGTTGCATTTTTTATGTTTCAGGCCGTACCCATAAACCTCATTTGAAAGTGTACCCCTAGGCGTACCCAAAAAAGGCTGAGCATGGCTATGAAAATTTAAAACGCCAAGGCAGTCAGATTCTGACATTGGCTGACAGCTAATGGCCAATTTTTAACACAGTGAGATTAAACGTTTAGTCAATTATTCTCTAGTAGCAGCCAATTCCGCACGAATACTCTGTAGTTTAGGATCATCAGGCAAGACAGATTCAGCCTTTTTCAAAGTTCGCTTGGCCAAGTTTAGTTTGCCTTCAGCCTTTGCTTTCTCTATAAACCAGACATACCGATCAACTATTTTTTGCAGCCCAGCATGCGCTTCCGCATTGTCTGATTCTATGGCAAGAACCATTTGGTAATACTTATAGGCATTGTCTCTCGATGGTGTGGTGAAACGCGCTGCTTTCATAGCTTTATTAGCAGCGGCCAAGTATTTTTTAATTGAATCCTGCTCGGTCGTATTTTTATCCTTGAGCTCTGGCTTGGAAACCGATTTGCTTGCTGGAAAAGCCGTGCTTTCCGCCAGGCCATTTTTGGGTTGGTTGCCGTCAGCACTTGTTCTCAGTCGAGTTTCTCCATCGGCTTGCGTTGGCTGATTTTCAGACGCGTTTGTTTCTTGTTGAGTGTGCTCGGATATTTTGCCGGGCTCAGATTCTTGACTTGCTTGGGTGCTGGACAGTGCGACGGATTGGTCTTCTTTTGTCTCAGCTGTGACGGCGGGGCTGACTTGGGATAAGGGCTGAACAGTGACTGTACTGGCCTTGTCATCACTTATTTCTGAAGGCTTTTTACCAAGCCATAATCCAAGCATAACCAATCCAACTATCCCGGCCAAGACACCGATCCATACGTGATTCTTCGCAACCGGACTACTATTGGCAACATCTTTGGCTTCTTGCTTGGCAGTTATCGGCCCAGTTTGATCGCTGATAGGCTCTGATTTTAGTAGCGCTAGAATCTCGGTTGCTGACTGCGGTCGCTTATTATATTCAGGTAGTAGCATCCAATCGATTGCTTGCAACAACTCCTCGCTATACGTGGCGCCCAAAGATCCGGAGAGTGAAGCCATCGGATCGGGTTCGCTTCTGCTTAAAGCCTTTATTCGGTTTTGAGCAGCGGGTGGTTGTTTCTGCGTAAGACAATAATACATCGTTGCGCCCAGAGCATAAAAATCAGAGGCGGCCCCGGGTTCATGAGCGTGCTCATATCGTTCTGGCGGTGCGTAACCGGGGGCTAATTCGCCTGCAAGCTTGGAGGTGTGTGCGGCGACGGCGAAATCGGTCAGCAGTGGTTCGCCATCCTTGCGCAAAATAATCGTTGCCGGTTGAATGCCGCCATGCACAATTTTGTATTCGTGGACTTTCTGTAGAGCATTCAGGATCGAGACCAGAATGAATTTTAGTTCTGTTTCGGCAAATGATGCCGGTGACCGAACTAGCTTGGAAAGCGGTACACCTTCTTGGTAATCCAGAATAAGGTAAGCAGTTTCATTGAATTGCAAAATATTCTCAGCTTTGACAATATTGGGATGTTCGATTTGTGTGAGAATCTCAGCCTGATCCAAAAATGCCTTTAAGCCAGAATTAAAATTTTCTTTATCACTTGGGGACTTGGATTCGACGCCAAGACCATCGTTTGCGCGAATAGCGAAATCGCGAGGAAAATATTCTCGTATTTCTACCCGCTCCTTAAGATGGTGATTCCAGGCGCGATAGGTGATATCGAACCTATCAATTTTTGAGGCTTCTTTAATTTCGTAGACACCGAGTTGAGTGCCTTCAGGTAGAATCTGATCGTGCATATGTGTCATGGTAGGTATTATCCCTTTTTCTAAGCTCTATTTAGTCGCTGATATGAAAAGATGTTTCTATATTGCACTTTAATGTTAACCAATGATGGGGCACTTCTCCTGTTAGGCCGCAAGAGAATGACTTCGGTCTGTCGCAACGCGCCCTCCGGCGCAGTTAACTGTGATGATTCCATTGTCTCTGCTTTCGATTTGTTCATGATTCTGATCTACCTTTATACTCTAATTTCCGAGGGGTAGGTGTCTCAGGTCATATTGGCACAGGGGGGAGTCGCCCGAGGGCGCTTCACCCTCAGGCTATCACAGATCGGTACATAAGACTCTCGCTTCATACGGCTCTTCATGTAGCTCACACTACCAAGTTTGCGTAAATCTTGAGTCCCTCCCATTTCTGGATGACCAAAGCTCTATTTTTGACATGTCAGCTACATCCCACACTAGGCTTTAAATTTTGAGGAGTTTATATTTCGCACCAAGTCACATTCTCTGTTAAAGGATTTATTTCGCTGGCAAATAAAAGATCTTGGCCAGTCACCTCTGCTAAGAAGATGAAACCAACCGTTCCGGTCTTGACGCAATCACAGTTGAAAGAAAAAGCAGACAAGCTCATTAATGAAGTTTTTAAGCCCCAGCATGTGAAACCGGCTCCAACTGACAACGATTGATGAGGGTCGCTGAACAGTGACTCATCGGTTATTAAAATACACAATATGAAAAAGATAAAAGCCACACTAACTCCGGACCAAACTCAGTGTTTAAAGACCCAGACCTTCAGTGATAACGAACCAGGAACCCTGCTAAAGGATTTTTCTACCTTGCTCGAATTTATCGGCTCTACGGGTATTCCTGTCTCTGGAAAAAATCATTTACTGGCTATCAAGCTGCTTCCGCAACCGGAATGTGTCAATGACATTGAGACATTCCGATCACAATAGCGATCGGTTATAAACCCTATGAAACATTTCTGTCGCACGTCGGGTAAGGAAAAGGCATTACTGCCTTTTCCTCCCCTAAGAACCGGACGTGAAAGTTTCCCTTCATCCGGCTCAAGCCTCTACGAAAGTGCCTTTCGGCACCCGATTTCACGACTGAATTTCTTGGCGTTGCGATACTGCCTCTGGCAATAGAGATGGTGCATCAGGAGGTTGCTTGCAGCATTTGTCCCACCGTCAGCCTTTCTCACAATATATCGAATTTCCCAAGGGGTGTTTCGTGTGATCGGTTTCTGACAGCCGGGACATAAGCGGTCTTGCTTAAGCCAAGTACGGTATAGCTTCCTTCGACCTCTCGAAGAGTTCAGCATTTTCTTACCCCATCGGGATTCGAAATACCTCGCCCATTTCGGGTCGTGTGGATTGGCGTCCGCCTTAATCTTGATATGCCGTTGTATGGGCGTGTCAGACGTTTTAAGCAAGACTATTTCCTTTTGTTTTCCGTCCTCTCGTTGTTCTGTGGCGGCAAATACCCAATTCCGGGTGTCTCCAGTTTTAAAGTATTTCTCTTTAACCCATTTGACACCCTTGTTTGGATGCCTTCTTACCGCCCATTGCCATAGCATTGACCAGACTTCGTGATCGACACGAGCAAAGGTTTCCTTAGCGACGATATGCCGGTGATAATTTGTCCACCCGCGTAAAATCGGGTTGAGCATCTTGATCAGGTTGGCTTGCTTAGCCGTTTTGTTGCCTTTGATGACTTCCCGGATTCTGTCAAGATGGGCCTTGACGTTCGCTTTCGACGGTTTTATCAGCAGCTTACCGTTATATTTGCGAATGTTCCATCCGAGAAAGTCAAACCCTTCGTTAATATGCGTTATTTGGGTCTTTTCTGGCGATAGGGTTAGCCCGCGTTCCACCAGAAATTCAACCACGGCGGGTTTGACCTCATTTTCCAGCCATTCTTTCGAGTGGCCGGTGATAATGAAGTCGTCTGCATAACGCACCATGTTCATTTTCGGCTGGGCCGCTTGCTTTTTGGAAATCTCGCCGAGAGCATTGCTTCCAGACCATCCAGAGTCATGTTTGCCAGGGCCGGACTGATAATTCCCCCTTGCGGGGTTCCGGCTTCTGTCGGAAAGAGTTCGTGTTGAAACACGTATCCCGCTTTGAGCCATTTCTGTAATATCGTTTTGTCCGTGGGAACATGTTTGATCATCCAATCATGACTGATGTTGTCGAAACAGCCTTTAATGTCGGCCTCCAGCACCCATTCCGCTGATTTCCTCTTAGCCAGCGCAGTGAAACATTGCTCGCCCGCATCAGCGGTTGAGCGTTCCGGCCTAAACCCGTAGGAGTTCGGGTCGGCAGTCGTTTCTGCAATGGGTTCAAGTGCAAGCAAGTACAGCGCTTGCATCGCACGGTCTTTCATCGTGGGGATGCCGAGTGGCCTCATCTTGCCGTTTTTCTTCGGAATTAAAATTCGCCGAAGCGGAAGTGGCGAGTAACCTCGCCGCCTCATCGACGCTATCGCGTTGGTCTTTGCTGCCGGTGTTTTCCAGGTTACCTTGTCCAGACCGGCGGTGTTTTTGCCTTGATTATCAGTCACCCGTTTTACGGCTAATGCTTTGCCGCTAAACGAGTGGGTCAGCAGCCATTGCAGTGCTTTCACCTTATTATGCCTGCCTTCCTGTGTGGCCTTCACAATACGCGCTTGCAGCCTCCTGACTTGGCGATGAACATCGGCCCAATTGATGCCGTGCCATGTTGCGTCTGAAGGTGCACACGCCTGTGTGGCAGCGTTCATTTGCTCTCCTTCTGAAAAAGGTTCTACAAACTCTCTTGTGACGAGAGACCTAGTGGAAGTCTGCCCGCTTTCGCGTGGGGTAATATTTCAATCCCTATCCGCCTGATTACAGGGCGGCATTCGCTTTTTCCACTTTCCTTTACCCGCATTTCCATAGGCGTTCCTTGCGGTTCGCTGGCCCCATACTCAGGGCGGAGATACGGGCTTACCGTGTTTCATATCCGTTACACGAATAGCTTAGACCCTGTCTATTCCCCGGTGATCTTTGTCCCTGTGTTCGCACATTAGAAACGAACATCCCATCACATACCTTTTGGTTCAAGCCTATCAGCATCTTTGGCTTGTTTTACATAACGAGGTTTATCAACAGTTCACATAGGGTGGTCTTACTATCCAGCCTAGCGCCCCGACCGCCAGATGCTGGCAGCCATTGGAACCACCTCGCGGTGCTTCCTTCTCTTGTGAAGGGCTTCATTGTCTCAATGGCTTCAAACCAAGCCGTTACCAGCTTCGCCTGCATCGATAGGCTACCGTTGAGGGAACAACGAGTTTCACTTCCTTTTTCAAGGTGAAACAATAACGGATGTGACTTCACGTCGCACTTGTTTAAACG
>CAWKEY010000064.1:0-4765 GCA_963848675.1 uncultured Gammaproteobacteria bacterium | reverse complement strand
TAATGCTTTACCTGCGGTTTTTCTTTCGTAACTATTCGCGTTTTTCGCAAAAAGCTTGATTTTTGCTGTCATTTCGACCAACGGGAGAAATCTTTTTAAGCGCTGGAATATGGGGCAGCCTTAAGATTCCTCGCTTTACTCGGAATGACAAACTACCTGAATAGTTACTTTCTTTTTTTGTAAAACATATCAATATGTTGTATCGAGCAAAGGAATAGCAGTTAAATAATGAATACTTTGGTGTTAGGGCTTGGCAATACCTTATTAGGGGATGAAGGCATTGGGGTTCATGTTATTGAAGCTTGCAAAACGAATACGCTGATCTGAACGGCGTCACTTTTTTGGATGGCGGCACCCTCAGTTTTACGTTGGCAAGTTATATTGAAGAAACAGACAATCTTATTATTATCGACGCTGCGCAGTTAAATAGTTCACCCGGAGAAATTTCTGTTTACGAAGGTGAAAGCATGGATCAATTTGTTACCGGCAATAGAAATAAAAGTGTTCACGAAGTCAATATCACTGATATCCTGGCATTAGCTCATCTTAGCGGGCACTTACCAGCGCGCAGGGCTTTAATAGGCATTCAACCTCAGTTAATCGACTGGTCAGATTCACTCAGCGAGTCTGTTGCTGGAGCAATACCAAATGTATGTAAAATAACCCGTGAATCTAATAATGAGATGGCAGCAGGAGCCATAGTTAATACAGATGCCTGAATCCATTTACTAACGAATATCACGCTGGAGAAGATTTAATGTGTCTTGCGATTCCTATGCAAATCAGCCATATCGACGGCTATAACGCGCGTTGTACAGCCAAGGGTGTGCAACGGGAAGTAGAGTTATTTTTGTTGCAGGACGATGATATGCAGGTAGGCGATTAGGGGGTACCGTAAGGATTCCTTCGTAAATGAGTAACATGCCTTCAACTTATTTAATAGTGAAGGTTCTTTCTGTTGTTCAGGAATCTGATTCACCAAACTGCTTAAGAATAGCTTGACCAGCTGCTTTTACCGATCCATCACCATTCACATACATATAAAGCGTTGTTGTTGTAATGCCCAATCTCTTGGCCACATCAGTAGCGTTTGAATTTGCGTCCGCCAGAGCTGTCATCGCCATTTTCAACGTGGATCGATCCATCTTTCGAGGACGCCCGCCTTTTCGACCTCGTGCTCTTGCCGCAGCAAGTCCAGCCTGAGTGCGCTCAACAATCAATTCCCGTTCAAATTCAGCCAGCACTGCAAAAATCCCAAAGAACAATCGACCGTTTGAGGTGGTTGTATCGATTTGGGCACCAGCACCTGCCAATACTTTCAATCCAACGTTACGAGTACGTAGATCGTCTAGCGTCTTTACCAAATGTTTCAAATCGCGGCCTAGCCTATCCAATTTCCATACGACTAGTGTGTTGCCAGGCTGAAGCGCCTTAAGACAGGCATTAAGTCCAGGTCTGTCATCTTTGCGACCTGATGCCAAATCTTCGTAAATCCGGTTTGGCTCAACACCTGCTTCCAGCATAGCGTCAAGCTGTGGCGATAAAGTCTGAGTGCCATCGTTCTTGGATACACGGACGTAACCAACAAGCATGATAAATTTCAATGTACAAGAAAAGATAAAAGTAAGTGTACAATGTTGCGTAGATTTTCTCAATGAGTTTTCTTGTATATTTTTCGCCTTGTTTGGTCGATTTTTAGCGTGCAAGATAAACGGACGTTTTTCTTGTACTCAATCACTTTTCGGTTTTTAAAATTGCAACCCAGCGATACCGCCTATCCCCGATTCAAAAGCCGACTTGCGCAATCGGAATTGGAACGTTTCTACACGGTGACCGATGTTGAGCTGGCATGTTGCGATAGCTGCCACTCGATCAAGCACCACGCGTTTTGGATTTGCCCTACTATTAAAAACCTATCAACGGTTGGGCTATTTTGTAACCTCCGAGCAAGTACCGAATGCCATTGCCGAACATGTTGCCTCCAGCATGGGCGAACCCTATGATCGGGAGAGTTTGCGGCAATACGATATTTCCCAGGCCAGACGCAAACACTTGTCGGCGGTGCGGGAGTTTTTGGCGGTCAAACCATTCGGCGACGATGGCAAGGCGCTGATGCGACAAACTTTTGCCGAAGCGGCGCTGACCAAGGAAGATGTCATTGATATTATCAATATCGGTATCGAAACCTTGGTGCGTCATCGTTATGAGTTGCCGGCATTCGATACCTTGCTGCGAGAAGCTCGCGTCGAGCGGATTGCAACGAATCAGGCGCTGCACACGCAAATTCACGATGCACTTGGAGATGCTGGCCGGACTTTTCTCGATAAACTTTTCGTCGTGGGTGATGATCCGCGCCGCGTGAGTCCTTGGAACGATATCAAGCAAGATGCCGCCAAACCGACGATAGACGGCATGCGCGATTTGGTCGAACGCTATGACCGATTGACCGAGTTGGCTTGTCACGCAGACCTGTTAAAAACCATACCGGTCATTAAAATCAAGCAATGGGCGCTGGAAGGCAACAGTCTCGATGCCGCCAGCATGGTGGATATGGCTGCCGCCAAACGCTACGCCGTTGCCTTGGCCTTGATCCGACAACGTCTGGCGATTGTGATCGATGATCTCTGCAATATCTTTTGCAGACAGATGAAGAAAGCGTTACACAGCGCCGAAGAAGCCCTTGAAAAATATCTGGCTGACAATCAAGAGAAGACCGATGAGATTTTGCGCCGGTTTGCGATGCTGGAAACGCTCTTGAACTCCACCCAGTCGGCAGACGAACAATTGAAAGGCGTTCGCCAAGCGGTGACGGCTCGCCCCGATTTGTGCGAATTTTCACGATTGCATGCAGAATACGGCGGGAAGAACGAATTCCGATTTGTCTGGCAGTTCTTCAAACCACGGCGGGCGGAGATGCTACGGATTTTGAGCAAATTAAAGCTAGAATCCACTAGCCAGGACGCCAGTTTTGAGCGGTCATTGGCTTTTATATTGGAGAACAGCCATCGGCAGAGCAAGTGGCTAACGCTCAAGGGCAAAGGTAAAATAATATTAACTGAGGATGATCTGGACTGGATTCCCGAAAAATGGTGGAAGTTGGTGACTGGCGAGGTCAAACGCGATGCCGTTCCGACCCGAATCAACCGCCGCCAGTTCGAGGCATGCGTCTGTTTGCAAATGGTTAGGGAACTGAAATCTGGCGACCTTTGCGTGATCGGCAGCGATGCGTATTCAGATCACCGGAATGAACTGGTGCCGATGGAGGAATGCGAACGTACACGCGCGGATTACGGCGAGAAAGTAGGTTTACCAGTCGAGAGTGCGGCATTTATCAAGCATATTCGCACCCTGCTGACAGAGGCGGCACAGATGTCTGATAAGACCTATCAAGACAATCCTTATTTCAAGATCGTTGATGGCAGGCCGAAGCTGAGTCGGCAGGAGAAAAAAGAGACGCCACCCGGATTCAAGGAGTTGGATGACGCATTAAGGCGTAAACTCGATGGCATGGGCCTTTCGTTGCTGGACGTGCTTGCCGATACCATGAAATGGATTGGATGGGGCAAGCATTTTGGCCCGTTGAGTGGTCACCAAGGTAAGTTGCAGGAGGAAGACCGGCGCAAGATTCTGACGGTGTTCGCCTATGGCACCGGTTTGGGACCGACACAAATTGCCAAGAACATTGCCGATGTTAGTGCGCGTCAAGTGTCGTTCGTCAATCAACGCCAAGTTACGACGGAGAAGCTGGAAGCAGCTATTTGTACGACGATCAATGCGTACAATCAATTTCAATTGCCTCGTTATTGGGGTGACACAAAACGCGCGGCGGCAGACGGTACGCAATGGAATCTATATGAAAACAATCTGTTGTCAGAAAGTCATATCCGATACGGCGGTTATGGTGGCATTGCTTACTACCATATCAGCGACACGTATATTGCGCTGTTTTCGCATTTCATTCCCTGCGGTGTCTGGGAAGCCGTGTATATCCTGGATGGGCTGACAAAAAACAAGTCGGATATCCAGCCCGACACATTGCATGGCGATACCCAGGCGCAAAGCGCACCGGTTTATGGCTTGGCTTTTTTGCTGGGTATCAAACTGATGCCGCGTATTCGCAACTGGAAAGATTTGAAATGGTTCCGACCGACTGCCGACGAAGTGTATAAACACATTGATGACCTGTTTACCAAGGATGCGATAGATTGGGATTTGATCGCCTGTCATTTGCCGGACATGTTGCAAGTGGCGCAATCGATTCGTGCAGGGCGTATTCAACCATCGACTATCTTGCGCAAGCTTGGTACTGCCAGCCGGAAAAACAAACTGTATTTCGCCTTTCGTGAGTTGGGCCGGGTCGTCCGCACCATATTTTTGCTGGAATATATCAGCGACGATGCGCTACGCCAGGTCATCCAAGCGGCGCAAAACAAGTGCGAAGGCTTTAATAACTTTGCTCAGTGGGCGTATTTCGGATCGGACACCATTGAGGAGAATGTGCGCGAGGATCAGCTGAAGATAATCAAGTACAATCATCTGATTGCCAATCTGATGATTTTCCACAACTGCCATACGATGACGCAGGCCTTCAAGGAGCTGGAAGCGGATGGGATGAAGTTGACGCCAGAATTGGCTGCGGCGTTTAGTCCTTATCGGACGCATCACGCCAATCGTTTCGGGATGTATGAGCTGCGGGAGCGTGATTTGGAGCCGATTGACTACGGCGTGACATTCCTGATGTAACGAAATCAGGGATGTTACTCAT
>CAWKEY010000063.1:0-16084 GCA_963848675.1 uncultured Gammaproteobacteria bacterium | reverse complement strand
GGGTCGGGGTAACGGGATTGCGCCCGTCACCTCTCCCACACCACCGGTAATGCGGTTTTCCGCAACGGCGGTTGAATCCGGCAGCTTATGCTGTCGAGAGTTCCGATGGTGCATATAATCCATAGCGTCTTAACGTGGCATTGCTCAGGACGGTATGTAGAACCGGGCTACTCGCTATTCGCCATGCGCCGCGTGAGCTGCTCGCCACTTTTAGATGATGTGGTTTTGCCCCTAATCTGCGCAAGGCGTTAAGTCGCCCTTTCTTGTTATGCCAGCGCTGCCAGAAACATTTACGCATGTGGCGGCGTGTCCAACCAGCAAGTTGTTCGATATTCCAACGCTTGCTTGCCAGTTTGAAGTAGTTCCACCAGCCGATGCTGTATTCCCGCCATTGCTCAACCAGCTGTTTGCTGGTCAAACTTTGCCTTGCATTCCAGAGACTACGAACGTTAGCTTTGTAACCCTGGATAGCTTTTGGGGCAATAGCGATTTCGCCGTCTTCGGTGATCTGAAAACTTAGAAACTGCCGCTCCCACGGCCGGCCTGTTCCACTTTTATCTTGATTAACGCTAAGTTTTAAATGCTTTGCTATCCATGCTGTCAGACTTTCCAAGACCCTTTTGGCGCTGCGTTCGCTGCTGACGTAGATGGTTATATCATCTGCGTAGCGGCAGAAACTGAGTTCTCGCTTTTCCAGTTCTTTGTCCAGTTGATCCAGATAGATGTTCGCCAGTAATGGGCTGAGTGGGCTACCCTGTGGGGTCCCTTTTTCACGGCGCTCGACTTTGCCATCTATCATGATGCCTGTTTTCAAATAGCGTCTAATCAAATCCAAAACCTGTTTGTCTTCGATTTTCTGACTGATTTGATGCAGCAATATGTCATGATTGACTTCATCAAAGAACGCGCTGATGTCTATATCGACTACCCAGCTTTTCCCCTCCCGAACATAGTTTCGAGCCATCAACACAGCCTGCTGCGCACTGTGTCCGGCTCGGTAGCCGTAACTGTGCGGACTAAACCCTCTATCGAATTTATCCGTTACGATTTGTTGCACCGCCTGTTGAATAATACGGTCTTGCACCGTAGGAATTCCCAACAGCCTTTCCCCTCCGTTTGCTTTGGCTATTTTCATACCCTTCAACGGCGTTGGAATGTAGGTGCCTGTTCTTAACTTTGCTTCGATTTCCGGCCAATGCTGCTGCCAATGCTGCTCGCCCCCTGTGCCAATATGACCTGAGACACCTACCCCTCGGAAATTAGAGTATAAAGGTAGATCAGAATCATGAACAAATCGAAAGCAGAGACAATGGAATCATCACAGTTAACTGCGCCGGAGGGCGCGTTGGAAGACGCCCCCAGGGCGACTGGAAACGCGCCCTCCGGCGCGCGGCCCGACCCGGAGGTGGTTGCCACGGCCCGGCGCCGACAATTTACCAGCGACGACAAGCGCCGCATCCTGGATGCCGCTGATCGCTGTACTCAGCCGGGTGAGATTGGAGCCCTGTTGCGCAAAGAAGGGATTTACTCCTCACACCTGACCACTTGGCGCAGGCAGCGTGCTGCCGATGAGCGTGCCGCGTTGGCGCCGCAAAAGCGCGGACGCAAGGCCGATCCCGCACAGGCCGAGGATCGCCGTGTGCTCCAACTCACCCAGGAAAATGACCGCCTGCGCCGCAAACTGGCCCAGGCCAATGCCATCATTGATGTCCAAAAAAAACTTTGCGCCTTGCTCGGGTTACCGACGGACGAGACGCCGAGCGAGAGCTGCTGATGCAAGCCCTCAACCAGTTGGCACCGGAGGTCGGCTTGGCTCCGGCCTGCGCCGCCCTGAACCTGAGCCGCAGTTCGGTCTATCGCGAGGATGCCCGCCGGCGTCTCTTGCTGCCCGCGACGGCAGCGTTGGCGCCCCGTCCGCCTGCCCCGCTGGCTTTCTCAGCTGATGAGCGGCAGCAACTGCTGGCGGTGCTCAACAGCGAACGCTTCGCCGACTGCTCGCCGTATTTTGTCTATGCCACCCTGCTGGACGAGGGGCGCTACATCGGCTCGGTGCGCACCCTGTACCGCGCTCTGGAGGCGAACGGCCAGTCGGTGGAGCGCAGGCGCCAGCGGATGCACCCGGTCTACACCAAACCGGAACTCCTGGCCACCGCGCCCAACCAGGTCTGGAGCTGGGATATCACGAAACTCAAAGGCCCGGCCAAATGGACCTGTTTCCACCTGTATGTGATCCTGGATATTTTCAGCCGCTATGTCGTCGGCTGGATGGTCGCTCCGCGGGAAACCGCCGAACTGGCCGAGCAGTTGATCGCCGAGACGGTGGCCAAGCACAACATCCCGCCGAACACGCTAACACTGCATGCTGATCGCGGTTCCAGCATGCGCAGCAAGCCGGTGGCCGCCTTGCTGGTCGATCTGGATGTCGCCAAGACCCATAGCCGACCCTATGTCTCCGATGACAACCCCTATTCCGAGGCCCAGTTCAAAACCCTGAAGTATCGGCCTGATTTCCCAGTCCGCTTCGGATGCATTGAGGATGCCCGCAGCCATTGCCAACGGTTTTTCCCGTGGTACAACCAGTCCCATTGCCACTCGGGCATCGCTTACATGACCCCGGCCACCGTCCACTTCGGCCAAGCCACTACGGTATACCAAGCACGCGCCAAAATCCTGGAGACTGCTTTTCTCGCCAATCCAAAGCGATTCAAAGGAAAGTGCCCCTTGCCACCCAGCTTGCCCAACGCCGTTTGGATCAATCCGCCTACTAACACAAAGGAGAACCTCAACCCAATAATACACAGCAATTAGACACTAAATAAACCAACTTGGTGTCTCAATGTCATTGACACATTCCGGCCGCGATCCAAGGGCGTGGTAGACAAATGCGCCGACTTAAGCCCGCCGTGGCGATTGGGAAACAGCAACACCGGATTGCGATGCACGTGCCAGAAGCGGCGCAGGCAAGTTAACGTCGCTACTGGCAACGGCACCAAACGATCTTTGTTACCCTTGGCATCGCGAATATGCACCCGCAGCCGCTGGGCATCAATATCGGCCACCGTCAGGCGCAAGCCTTCACCCAGGCGTAGACCCAGACTATACAGCGTAAAAAAGAACACCCGGTAACTGAGGGTGTGGGTCATTGTGAACAGCCGGCTGGCTTCCGCAACGGTCACAATATCCGGTAAACGTTGTACCCTTGGCGGCTTGATCAACTTAAGCGCTGGCCAGGGTTTATTGAGTACATAGGTATAGAAGAATTTAAGACCGTACAGATCAAGTTTGACGCTACTCCAGGAATGCGATTCCAGCAAATCGCTGAAATAATCGGTCAACTGGGGTTCGGACAGATCATTAAGTTGATGATCGAAATAGGCGCCGATGCGCCGCATGGCACGGGAATAGGCCTCAATCGTTTTGGGCTGGAGCCCTTTGAGTTTAAGGTGTTTAAGATGCGTTTGATAGTCCTGCTTGAAATTTGCTTCAGACGATGTCATTGTTCTGTAACCTCATGATTCGGTGTTAAACGATCCCTCTGATTGAGGGCTTGAGGTGTCTGGCGTCAACTATCCTGGCCGATTGACGACAATTACCCTGGCCGGTTTTAGTTAAAAAAATGGGGTTACTTTTTTAAGCTCTGTTTTTTTCGATAACTTTCTCCTTCTATTTCAATAATGCTGGCATGATGAATAATGCGATCAATGGCCGCAACGGTCATCATGGTGTCTGGAAAGATATGGTCCCACTGGCTGAAGGGTTGGTTAGATGTGATGATTAAACTCCCGCTTTCGTAACGATGAGCGATAAATTCAAATAACACTTGGGTTTCAGCATCGGTTTTTTTGACATAGCCAATATCATCAATCACCAGAACCTGGTATTTATCCAGTCGCGTCATAGCAGTCATTAAAGCCAGATCACGCTTGGCTTGCTGTAGGCTTTGCACGAGTGCCACGGCTGAGAACCATTTAACCCGTACGGCCTGCTCGATTAACTGACTGGCGATGGCGGCGGCAATATGCGATTTGCCCACACCCGAGGGGCCGATCAGCAAAACGTTGCCGGCCTGGTGTGCCCAGTCAGTTTGATCTTTCAGCGCAATCACCTGCTGCTGCACAGACGTGCTGAGTTCTGCCAGCTTCAGAGTGGCAAAGCTTTTCCCCGCAGGTAGTCCAGCGTCTCGCGTCCAACGTTGCACACGCTTCTGATAACGATCCGCCACTTCCTGTTCACAAAGCCCCGATAAATAGCGGACATGACCATAGCCTTTTTCAATAGCCTGCTCTTGATGGCTTTGATAATGCCGACTAAAGGCCGGCAGCTTGAGTTCTTTCAGTAACAAAGCAATGGTTTCAGGCATGAGCAACAGCCTCCGCAAGATGCCAGTTACCCTGTAATAGATGGTCATAGCTCGCTAAATCCTGTTGCCGTGCCGGTATCATGGGAACCTGTTTAGTGCCTAAATAACGCTCTTGTAGGGCCTTAAGACTGGGTAGCGGTTGGTGGTTATCGACTGCCGCTAATAACTCGTTACCTAACCGCTTTTCACAGTCATGATCCATGGCGATACGCAGCACGCCGACAATCCATTTGCACGCATCTCTGGCGTCAAACTGTTGATCACAGTGTTGCCATAACTGACGATAGGTATCGGTGGGTAATAACTCATCCCGGAACTGTAAAAACCGGAACGCCTGAGGTTTAGCGGACAGGCTATGAATGATATGGCGGTAATCAATACAGCGAGCGCGTTCTTGACCGGCTTTCGGGTAAATACGCGCGAGTGTGCTGGTTAAGGTCTGGCCAATAAAAAAGGCCAGGCGGTCATGATAAACATGGATGCGAACGTTTTCCCCAATCATTCTGGAAGGCACGGTATAAAGCACCTTTTTGATTTCCAGGGTACTGCTACGCGTCACTTTCAGACTGAGCTCGCTATAGTCCATAAAGTAATCGCCGGGGAGCGCTTGCAAGGCCAGTTGCTCGTCTTTAAAGCGACTCTGGCAGCGTTTATTTAAGCGCGCGGTGACGTTATCCAGAAACGCCTGGTAGTCTTTGAGGGCGACAAAATCAGCACTGCCTCTGAGCTTCAGGGCCTGATCCAGACGGTGCTTGAAGGAACCATGTGCACATTCAATCGCACCGTTTTCATGACTCACGCCGAGATTATTGCGCGTTGCCCGAACGTTATAATGGGCACAGAGCGCCTCATAAGATTGGGTCAACTTCTGCTCTTCAGCATGGTTATTAAAAGCCGCACTTAAACTGTCGGTGCGGTGTTCAATAGGACTGCCACCCGCCAGCATCAGCGCTGATTGCAAGCCATCGGCTAAGGCTGAATAGCTTTCACCACCCAAAACGATCTGGACATAACGCCAACCACTGAAAGCTAAACGAAACTGATACAAGAGATGGGTAAATACTTCGCCATTGATCGTGATGCTAGTAGCCGGATGGCTGAAGTCTGATAAGCCTTGCTGTCCGGCAGGTACAGACTGGCGGAAGATAACGACCTTATCCGGGCCTTGGGTGGCCTTCCAATGTTTGACCCGACGCTGCAGGGTACGCAATACCGCGTAGGGAAATTGCTCGGCATGTTCATCTTCCAGATATTCCCACAGTGTTAGTCCCGTTAACTGCGGTTCTTTTTCTAACAGGGGCACTAATTCCTTATCCCAAACCGAATCAAAGGGATCTTCGCGGGTGCGCCAATGGCGTTCTCCTGGAATTGACTGTCGTTCACCTTTTTCTATTCTTCGACCCGAACGCTCAGATATAGCGGCCTTAGCGGCGGCTGTTTCTTGGCTTTGGCCTTGTTTACGCTTGCTCATATATAGACTCTCTTGATGTTGAGTGATACGTTTTCCAGGCAAGGCGGACTCCAAATTAAGTTGAAATCCACCTTTGTCCTACGTATCGGTCAACCGGTCAAGATAGTTGTCGCCGACCGGACAAGGTAATTGTCGCCGAACAAACACACCTACCTGACAATTATCCACCTTGCCCAAACGACCATTCCACTGCCGTGCGACGCCGGCGGAGGCTTCGCCTTTCTTGGCAAAACCACTTTCATCAAAAATCAATACAGAATCAGGTCCGCCCAACAGGTCGTTCGCTTCCAGAGCAATCTGTTGACCAAACCCTTGCCAATCCACACAGCCTTCTGTCAGCATATGCTGCATTGCTTGATGATCGATTTCACTGCTTTCGCTCATGCGTAACATGTTGGCACGTTCGGATTGAAACAGTCCGCGCATATAGCCTTCGAACGTGGCTGTGGAGTCGCGGGTAGAAGACACGAAAAATTTTGAAAAAGCGGCCAAATGCACACTGAGCGCCTCTGGAAGCCCTTGGAGAGCATGAATGAGCGTGATTCTAGAATTTTCACGTCATAATGATAAATAGTCTATATAAAACAATAGCTTATTATACATCAAGAAAACCTTCCTGAATAGCAAAACTAATCTGACAAAGTAGAATTAAGAAAAATATTCAATGAAATGCCGCGCCGATTTTTTAACGGTAAGCGGCTATCATTGTATCCCATAAAAAGCTGACTTGATTGACCGCAGCGTTGCAGGCTTATTTTGTTTTATCCGCAATTAGGGCATTATATTGTTTCAATAAAAAACAATAGGTAAGCGCTATGGATACTCAACAAATTTTAGACATGCTGCTAAATTCAGGTAAGGAGTTAGTAGAAAACGGGAAAACCTTAGCTGAAGCTAAACTGGGCGTGCCAGAGGATCCAGCCATGCGCGAATCGATGCTCAACGGAGCCGGCAAAGGCGCACTTGCCGCCAGTGCACTGGCGATATTACTGGGAACCGGTGCCGGACGAAAACTAACCGGAACAACGCTCAAACTAGGCAGTCTAGCCGCAATAGGAACGGTAGCCTACAAAGCGTTTCAAAACTGGCAGGATCAGCAATCCGGTCAAATCGAAAATGCCGGAAAACCGGTCAATCAATTAACAGGTGATGCCGGCGAAAAGCGAAGTAAAGCTTTATTTAAAGCAATGATTGCTTCTGCGAAAGCCGATGGGCATATCGATGAACAAGAAAAAGAAATGATTGTTCAGCATGCTACAAAATTGGGACTGGATTCCTCAGTGGCACAGCTCATAACTGAAGAACTCACGAAACCCATCGATATTATTGATGTTGCCGCCGGTGCCGATTCGCCGGAAGCAGCCGCGGAAATTTATTTACTTTCGCGGATTATTCTCAACGTCGATAATGATGCCGAGCTTCAATACCTGGATCGTTTAGCCAAGGCGTTGGATTTAGCTCCCGATCTCATTGCGGAATTGGACAAACAAGTCACAGTCTAGGACTGCCTATTACCCATAAATCATCGCATACAATATCAATCATCTTCCAGCAGCAAGAAACCAGCACACAAAAGCTGTAAGGCTGCATATCCTCGCCACATTAATTGATGTCCCGGAGGCAGATCTTTTTTGCGACCGAGATGTCCGCCAATCCTTGCTACCCACTGTACAGCTTCACCTAATAACACAGGTGGTTTTAATCCTTTTTTTTTGCATAGGCCTGCAGAGTACGCAATTCAACATCAGAAAATAGTATTTCAGCGGGAAGCTCCGGCGTTTCTCTACCCAAGAGCGTCATTAGCATGATCCGCCAGGCGATAACAAGGTTAATACCAATGGCTCGACGCAAACGCTCAGCCGTTTCATGAGCAAGATCGTCTATATTGCAGCCCGACTTAAGCACGCGATGCCAATCTTCAATTCTCCAGCGTAGCGTATACCATCGCAAACATTTTTCAATGTCCTTTACCGAATCAATTTTAATTGTTGTTAATAAAAACCATTCGACAGCCTTTGTGCCTTGGGGTGGGGTTTCTTCTACTGCATGTATTAACCGTATTTCAACAGGTTCTTTATCGCGATAATAGCCCGGTGCGGGGAGTGGTATGGCTAAGTAACGCAATGCCAATTCTGCCTGTCTGCCCGGCCTGGCTGCTTTTGCTTTTTGCTTGCTTTTTTTAGGCCGGGCACTCTGTTTGGGAACACAAACTCTTACTCTGCTTTGTATGCAACACTGACGGACAGCTTCGAATAGCTTGAAAGGCTCTTCACTGAGATTGCGGTTATGCTGTGCCCGAATGAGTAGGTCAACGCTGGGATTCTGCCTTTGTTCATCAAACAATTCAAAAAAATCAGCTTCTCGGTCACAGACATTAACCAGTTGTGTTTGCGGCAGGGTCGCAGCCAAATCAACCAAGTCACGATGATGTTCTATCCAGACAAAGGTCTTTTTTTCCTCAATCGGTCTCTTTGATGGCTTGCGTGGGTCATCCGGCGATCGGGTTTCCGGGGCAATACATTGTGCTTTTAGCACGCCCAATGGCAGTCCGTTTGGCGCAATGGCAAAAGTTGAGTGTAACAACAACCCTTTCATTTTTGCGCCGGTCTGATTGGCTTTTAAGTCCCCTAAGCCACTGCACTTTTCCAGATTTGTGTAATTGAGCTCACTTCCATCTTGCAAGCATAATACCGTTTTTTGCCCCAGCATTCGTCGCGCTGTTCGTTCCCGGTGAGGTTGCAATATATTTTCTAGATTGACCGCTGAATCTTCCGGCTGGTCGATCATACGATAGTAGGCTTTTGTTGCCGCCCAATCCCCTTTTGCTACGCCGGAGAATGCACGGCCGGGTGTTTGGGCTTTTGCATGGGCTACGTTGACAAGTCTTCTACTCAATCTTTTATCGCCCAATGGCGCTCCACCAAACTCATGTTCTGCCCATTGCGCCGCATCTAAACCATCACTGATACCCAGTGCCCCTAAACCTGCGCTCGGTGATAACCCAAGCTGTTTCCTGAATTGTGTTTCGAGGGCATACATATAAATCGTTTTTTGACTTAATACCGATTTAGAATAACGGTCCTGTCGTCCTCGCCCTTTTGTTTTGCCTATCGCTAACCAATTAGCTGCTTGGTAGCAGGTGCCCGAATAGCGCTCAGTATCCACAAAACTTTCAATCAATAATGGCCGATAGCCATACTGTTGCTCAAAATCATCCGCTATCGTTGCCATGCTCATGCCAAGGACTTTCGATGCGAGGTTCTTGCAGTTTACGCTGGGGCGGATCAAAAAACGACTCATCCCTACGATGGTATGGAGCTGTGCCTGGCGTTCTTCTTTATTCCATCCTATCCATTGATCACGGGCGGATAATTGTAAAGCAGGGGCTGCAAAACCAATGCCGCCTAACCAACCATGTTCTGAACGAATCAGGTAGCGCATTTGTCGACCCACCAGTGTCGCTGCCTTTAAATAGTGTTCTGTGAGCATCAGTTCATTCCAGGTTCGCATCTGCTCTGCGTCTTGTACTCGTACCAGTTCGAGCGCTGAAATATTATTGATTTCGCTGGGCACATCAACAGGTAGTGGCACCGACTCTGTTAAACGACGCGGTGATTTTGTGCCCGCCTTATGTTGCGTCTTCGGTAAATCAAAATGCCCCGACGATTCTAACTCACGTAGTGCTTTTAGGCAGCCACTGGTCTGCATCTCTCCTCGTGCATCATGAAATTTAAAGTGGGTACACACTTGTTTGGCTAAACTGGACCTGTGTGCAACATCGTTACCTCTAAGCAACTGCTTGATGTATTCTATGCAGGTTGATGTGGACAGTACTCGTTTGATTTGGTTTTGTGTATTCATGCTTTGAAGCATGCAACAATTGGCTTAAATTGTCCAGCAATATTTTATGGGTAATGGGCAGTCCTAGGTCACGATAAGAAACACCGTAACGGATGTAGAAAAACACAGCGTACAGAATGATTTCTTTGGGGAAATGCGCCCCTTTAAAACTAATCATCGGATTTTCAGTCGTAAAAATCCGGGCATTGTCCCTGATTTCGGAAAAATTTGCGACACAACCCACCAGCTCGCTTATCGCCCATCGTAGGCCGAGGGCAGACTCTGATCCGGTGATTTGGGCGGTGCATGTACTGGCCGATCAGCAAAGTGGCGATGGCTTGCAATACGAAACCGACCGGGCGCGTTTTATCGGACGCGGACAATCTCTGCGAACCCCGATTGCAGTCATGGACGGTCGCCCGTTGAGCAATACAGTGGGTAATGTGCTGGATCCAATATTTAACCTGCGTAAACGGGTGCGGATTGCCAGCGGGGCGACCGTGCATCAGACCTTTACTACTCTGGTCGCCGATTCGAGGAAAGCGGCGCTGGAACTGACCGACAAATACCGCAATCCGCTCACCTGGGATCGAGTTTCCGCCTTGGCCTGGACTCATGCTCACGTACAATTGCATCACTTAAGAACCAAACCGGACGAGGCACAGCTATTTCAGTATCTGGCTAACCGTCTGTTGTATGCCGACCCCTCGCTACGGGCGTCAGGCAGATTAATGCAGATGAATACTCTAAACGTGACCGGCTTGTGGCAGCACGGCATTTCCGGCGATAAACCCATTGTGCTGCTAAGGGTTGCCGAGCCTGAGGATAGACCTATCGTCGAACAATTATTACGCGCTCACGAATACTGGCGCATCAAAGGTCTGGCCGTCGATCTGGTGATTTTAAACAAAAAGCTGCTGTCTTATGTTGAGGACTTACAAAATCTACTGCAGAGTCTGTTACGGGAAAATCAGGCCCGCTCGGCGCATCAGGAGTTCGATAATTCCGGCGCCATTTTTGTCTTGCGAGGCGATGAGCTTTCACACGAAGAACGGCGCTTGTTGCAAACCGCCTCCCGGGCCGTGCTGGTCAGTAATCGTGGCACTCTGGCCGAGCAACTGTTACGGCATGCCCGCACCGCTGCCGCCTTTGTGGCACCAAAACTGTTGCCTGTTAACACGGATGCCGAAGCGGTCGCCCATTATCTTAAGGTCAGCGGCGAAGTCGGGGTGCTGGATGAATCTCTGCCGTTCCTGAATGGGGCTGTGCTGTCTCCGGAACAGGATGATCTTTATTTCGAACCGACAGCCAGTCAGCAACAAGCCAGTTTGTTCGAGCATTGCGCGCGTACCCTGGATATCAGTTTGGCAACTGGCGCACACGGCCTGCCGTTGATGGGTAGCGGCGACTGGAACGACGGCATGAATCGGGTCGGCAATCTGGGTAAAGGTGAAAGCGTCTGGCTGGCCTGGTTCCTGATTGCCACCCTGGATGAATTTGTCCCGTTGGCACTGGCCAGAGGCGAAATCGAAAGAGCCAAACGCTGGCAAGAACACGCCGCACAGTTAAAACGGGCCGTGGAAGCGGATGGTTGGGATGGTGCCTGGTACCGGCGCGCTTATTTTGATGACGGCTCGCCGCTAGGCTCCGCCACTAATGCCGAATGTCGCATCGATGCCATCGCCCAAAGCTGGGGAGTTATTTCCGGCGCAGCCGATACTGAACGCGCACAGCAGGCCATGCATTCGGTACGAGAATACCTGGTGCGTTATGGCGATGATTGTGTGCCACGAAGGAGCACAGGAGGACGAAGTCCTCCGTGCAGCTATGCTGCATAAGAGATGAGGGAGGGCCCCTCGAAACCGCTCTACAGGGGGAGGTTTCAAACCACCGTAAGCTGCAACAATTAAGAGTTGTTGTGGTGAGCGTTACGGAAAAGGCAGAGCAAGACTCTGTCAGGTAGGAATTTAGGAGATGAACGCAAGTGAACCACTGCTGAAGTGTCGAAAGCGTAGGGATGATGTCAAAACCGAGGGGTAGTCGTTACTTCGGGATAAATCTAGCGGAAACCTGTTTACTGGCTAGATGGCACCCGGCATGAAGGTGGCATGAACTAAATTCAGGCTCTTATGTGGAACGTGGGAACCTGTCGCTCCGATGCCAAGGGAGAAACACAAGTGGAAGCCCCACAAGTGTCAGAGTACCGATGCGGAGCACAGGGGCGGAGCGACCCGTAGTAGTGATGAAGATTCTGTAATAGGATTAGAGCGAAGGGGAAGCATTGTTCAGCTTGAACTAAAGAAAACAACCGGAAACGGGAGGATTGGATTGAAACAAGCAAAGCCGTTTTGTATTACTAAACGCCAGGTTTGGGAGGCGTATAAAAGGGTCAAGGCTAATAAAGGTGCTGCCGGAGTAAATGGACAGACGATCGAAAAGTTTGATGAGGATTTGCAAGATAATCTTTACAAGCTCTGGAATCGGCTGGCTTCAGGCAGCTACTTTCCACAACCGGTGCTGCGGGTAGAAATACCGAAAAGTGACGGCGGAATAAGGCCTTTGGGTATCCCCACAGTGGCTGACCGAATTGCACAAATGGTCGTTAAAACGCATCTGGAACCGGAATTGGAAAAACATTTCCATCCGGATTCCTATGGCTATCGACCGGGCAAATCGGCACTGGATGCGGTGGGGATGGCGCGACAGCGCTGCTGGAAAAACGACTGGGTTCTCGATCTCGATATCAAAGGTTTCTTCGATAATATCGATCATGAGCTAATGATGCGAGCAGTACGAGCACACACGCAAGAAAAATGGGTCCTTTTATACATTGAACGGTGGCTTAAAGCCCCGATTGCAATGCCTGATGGGGCTTTTCTCAAGCCGCAGAAAGGGACGCCGCAAGGTGGTGTTGCCAGTCCTTTGCTGGCGAATCTCTTTTTGCACTATGCATTCGATGAATGGATGAAGCGGGAATACCCTGACATTCTCTTCGAGCGTTATGCTGATGATGCTGTGTGCCACTGCAAGAGCGAAACCCAGGCGGAACAACTGAAACAAGCGCTGAACGTACGAATGAAGGACGTCGGTTTGGAACTCCATCCTGAGAAGACGAAGATTGTCTACTGTCGGGATGACGACCGTCAAGGAGAGTATCCGAATACGGTATTTGATTTTCTGGGTTATACGTTTCGGCCCAGACGCTCAAAGAACCGTTGGGGTAAGTACTTCATCAACTTCAGTCCAGCGATTAGCAATAAAGCAGCGAAGGTTATTCGGCGCACATCCAGAGGGTGGAGCTGGCCAAAGCTTAGCGACAAGAGCTTGGAAGATATAGCCCGAATGTTCAATCCGATTATTCAAGGGTGGATCAACTACTACAGTCGTTATTATAAGTCAGCGCTCTACCCGATCCTGAAATGTCTTGAGCGGCGCTTGACTATATGGGCGACGCGAAAATACAAACGCCTACGGCATCATAAAAGACGAGCGGCACAGTGGCTGAATCGCATTGCGCGGAAACAGCCGAATCTGTTTGCTCATTGGAAAGTGTTGTATGCAACGGCTGGACGATAGGAGCCGGATGAGCGGAGACGTTCAAGTCCGGATCTGCGAGCACCTGAGGGGGCGGTTCCCTCGGGTGACTCGACTGGTGTTGCTGTTCACCCCGCCCTTCGACAAAACCGAGCGCGATCCCGGTTATATCAAGAGCTATCCGCCAGGTGTTCGGGAGAATGGCGGTCAATATACTCATGCCGCTATCTGGTCCGTGATTGCCTATGCCATGCTTGGCGATGGCGATCAGGCTGCAGAATTGTTGCGTATGCTGAATCCCATTAATCGGACGGCAACCCGCACCGGCGTTTACGCCTATAAAGTCGAGCCCTATGTATTAGCAGCGGATATTTATGCCGAATCGCCGCATGTGCGGCGCGGCGGTTGGACCTGGTATACCGGCGCTGCCGGCTGGTTTTATCGTGCCGGACTGGAATGGGTATTGGGACTGCAGGTGCGCGCCGACCAATTGGTGTTCAATCCGTGTATTCCCAGTGCCTGGCGCAGCTACAGCATGGTCTATCGGCACGGCAATTCACAGTATGAAATTAGCGTCGAAAACCCTGACGGTGTCACGCAAGGCATCGTTGCACTGGAACTGGATGGCGTCAGCCAGTTAAACACCCACAGCATTACCCTGAGCGACGATGGTCAATTGCATAAGATACGACTGCTGCTTGGCGCAAGGCCTTGATACCTTAAAGTATATAGCGTTTCAAAGCGTCACTGCTTATATGTACGTTGCCGCACCGACCAAGGCTTAGGTTTGCGCATATACTAACGCTAGAGCTACAGGAAATAATACTCTTGCTGACTCTGGTCAAGACTAATTTAGTCGTGATCCATGAGTACCCGGAAAGCAATATGAACAAAAATCAACTGAAAGGCAGATTGGAATTGGTTGCAGGTAACGCCAAGGAAGCCGTCGGTAAAGTTCTGGACGATGAAAATATGGAAATGGAAGGCAAGGTCCGGAAGAACGTCGGTAAGGTACGGGTGCGCTTTGCTGACCTAAAAGAAGAGATTAAAAATGCCGAGCTAATACTGCCTAGCCATGTAGTCGGACCATGATACAAATAAATGCCTAACGATTTAAAACATTTTCTCAGGAATTAAACATGACAATTAAAACAACTCAATTTACCGGTTTATGCGCAGGCATCGTTTTGACTCTGGGTTCGCTTGGCGTCTATGCGGCGGAAACTGAAAGCCATATGGCCCAAGGTTTGAAACACGCAGAAGCAGCCACTAAAGCCGTCGATGGCAAAGTCATAGCCGAGCATGCCGAAGCCGCTAATACACATGTAAAAAAGTCTGTCGAACATCTAAATGCCGGCTCTGCCAGTCTGGATCAGGCAGTTGAGCATGGTAAACAAGGTCATGCCGATTTAGCTCAAAAAGCGGCTGAAGAGGCTAAAAAACACCTGAAAGCCGCACAATAAATTACCATTAAGTAATACAGTAAAAGCTGCAGCGGGTTAGCCCGCTGTATTTTTGGGATATGCCTAATACTAATTTTCTAATTAAATAAACACCGCCTAAGCGGAAATTCCTTTCTAAGGGAGTGTGGCGCATATTGGCTTAGCTGGTGCCTATAGAGATGAAAATGACGGATATTTTGTGATTACTAGTAGTTCGTTCTGTTAAAAGTATATCATTTATATGATAGCGGTTTCATCCATCTTATAACGCCAGCGAAAAATAACCGGCTCACGATTTATTTCTTCAATCCCTCGGTAAATGCGCTCAACCAGTTCTTCCGTGGATGCAACACGGATATGGCGAAGAAAAGAGCGAGCTATCTTGCTGAAAAACACTTCAATCAAGTTCAACCATGATCCATGCTTGGGCGTAAACACAAACTCGAATCGACCGGGATTGGATTGCAAATAAGTCTGGGTTTCCTTGGAAAGGTGTGCCGAGTGGTTATCCAGAACCAGTCGGATCTTCCAGTCAGCCGGATAGTGGCCATCGAGCGTTTCCAGGAATTCCACAAACTCGCGGCTCCGATGGCGGTCGCGCACCAGCGGGATGATCTGGCCGGTATGAAGGTCGATGCCAGCCAACAACGAAACGGTGCCCAGACGTTTGTACTCATAATCGTGCCCAATAGTGCTATGGCGACCCACCACCGGTAGCAGATCCGCGGCAATGCCTTGCAGGGCTTGGATGCCGGGCTTCTCGTCATAAGACAGCGTCACTGAGCGGCGCTCGACGTTCGAGACATTCTGCATTTCCACCTCTTTGTAGACGCACAACACATTGGCCATCTTCTCGTCGAATTGTGGATCCTTGCGCTCGAGGTAGTAACTGATCTTGTGTGGCTTGATGTTGCTCTTGGATAAGATGGCATGCAGACGACTCTTGCCCAGCCTGACCAATCCCGGATATCCAGCTTCCTCGCAATGCGTGCGGATGTGCTGGACCAGCAGGCTGTAAGTCCACGTTTCATGGGCATGGCCTAGCTCCGTGGGTTTTCGACAGGCCTCAGAGAGCACCCAGCTTTTTGCGTCATCGCTCATCTGTGGCGTGCGCCCAGGGCGGGGCAAGTCTTTGAGAGCCTGTAGGGGGTCAAGTGCCAAGGCTTTATCGACCGTCCGCTCGATCAGTGGTCGATTAGTCTGTAATTCTCTGGCAATCTCTGATATCCGTTTACCGTCGCTATAGGCCAATAAGATCCGTGCTCGCCTGACCTTTCCCGCCGGTTCTGTCCGGCTGCGACTCATCCTCAGCAATTGTTTCCGAATATCCGGCTGTATATTTAATGTGCCTCGCTTAGCCATAAACCAATTCCCCTCAAAGTAATAGCAATCTAGGAGTAGATTAGCAGACAGTGCTATTTATACAATATTATATAT
>CAWKEY010000062.1:0-39659 GCA_963848675.1 uncultured Gammaproteobacteria bacterium | reverse complement strand
AATACTGTGCAATGCTGTTCAAGGCATTGTATTGCTGATGCAAAGCCCATAGCACATGTTCCCTGACCAGCTCCGAGGCATCCGGGAGCCTGGCTTTTAAGGCATCGATAACGGGTTCCGATGCCGGTGCATTGCCCAGGGCGACGGCGATGTTCCTGAGCCAGCGCTGATGACCGATGCGGCGTATCGCCGAGCCCTCGGTTTTGGCCAGAAACTCCGCTTCCGTCCAGGCGAACACGATCAGCAATTGCTCCGTATCCAAGTGATGGCGAGGTCTGAAGTCCTGTTCTGCGCTCAGTTTGGCAAAACGGTTCCACGGGCAGACGAGCTGGCAGTCATCGCAGCCATAGATGCGGTTGCTGATCAGCGGCCTTAAGGCTGCAGGAATGGGGCCATGCAGCTCAATGGTTAAATAGGAGACACAACGCCGGGCATCGACCTGATAAGGCGCGACGATGGCTTGGGTGGGGCAAATGTCCAGGCAGGCGCTGCAATCACCGCAATGCGAGCTGACCAAGCTGTCAGCCGGCAAGGGCAGGTCGGTATAGATTTCTCCCAGAAAAAACCAGGATCCCGCCTGCCGGTTAATCAAATTGGAATGCTTGCCTATCCAGCCCAGACCGGCTTTTTCGGCGAGGGCTTTTTCCAGAACCGGCGCACTGTCGACAAAGGCCCGATAGCCAAAGGGGCCGATTTCGGTTTGTATTTTTTCGGCCAGTTTTTGCAGGCGGTTGCGCATGAGTTTGTGATAATCACGGCCCAGCGCATAGCGGGAAATATAGGCGGATGCAGAATCTTCGAGACGCTGTGCCATGTTTGCAGCAGGTTCGGGCAGATAATCCATGCGCACGGAAATGACGCGGCGGGTTCCCGGTTCTAATATTGCAGGCCGGCTGCGTTTGAGGCCGTGACGCTGCATATAATCCATTTCGCCATGAAAGTTGTTAGTCAACCAGTTGTGCAGATGAACTTCGGCTTGTTTTAACTCGGTATCGGCAATGCCTACCTGCTGAAAGCCCAGTTCCTGGCCCCATTGCTTAATTTGCAAGGCCAGGTTGGCCATCTTTTGACTGCTGCTGGTGTCCATAGCGGAATTCAGGAAATATAATATTCAAGAAATTAAGGTTTGTAACAATACCATGCAGAATTTACCAATAAAACTTTATCGCGCCGCCCAAGTTCGAGAGCTGGATCGCATCGCCATCCAGGAATGCGGCATACCGGGCTTTGATTTGATGAGCAGGGCAGGGCTGGCCGTGTTTCAGTGCATGAGGGATCAATGGCCGGATGCACAGGCCGTGGCGGTGTTTTGCGGCGGCGGTAACAATGCCGGCGATGGTTATATTGTTGCCAGGCTGGCGCTTGAGGCGGGCTTGCAGGTCGCGGTGTACGCAGTCTCAGACCCTGAAAAACTCCAGGCTGACGCCTTGACCGCTTACCGGCACTATGCACAGCTCAATGGCCAGGTGATTTCATTTCAAGCGGCCATGCCTATTATTGAGACCGATGTGATAGTCGATGCACTCTTGGGTACCGGCCTGGACCGGCCGGTCACCGGGCTCTATGCGGAAGCCATTGAACTTATCAATAACAGCCAAAAACCCATTGTTGCCGCGGATATTCCTTCCGGCCTGAATGCAGACACCGGTCAGGTCATGGCCCATGCGGTGCAGGCCGTCTGCACAGTGTCTTTTATCGGCCTGAAGCAAGGCCTGTTTACCGGACAGGCGGCAGATTATTGCGGTGAAATACATTACGCCTCATTAGCGGTGCCGGAGGCTGTTTTTCAAACGGTCAGTTCCTCGGTGTATCGCGTTATCAAAACCCAATGGCCGCGTCGAAGGCGCTGCGCGCATAAAGGCAGCTATGGCCATGTCCTGATTATAGGCGGTGAGCAGGGCACTTCAGGCGCGGCCAGAATGGCCGCAGAGGCGGCTTTGCGGGTGGGCGCGGGCTTGGTCAGTGTTGCCACACGGCCCGGACACGCCGGACTCATGAATCTGAGCAGACCCGAATTAATGTGTCATGGCGTGGAAACTGCCGAGCAACTGACGATGTTGCTGACCAAGGCCAGTGTCATCGTGGTTGGGCCGGGCCTGGGACAAAGTGGCTGGGCAAAAGCTCTGTTTGCTGCGGCGATAACCGCGGAAAAACCAGTGCTCATCGATGCCGATGGATTGAATCTTTTGGCACAGGCGCCGGCCGCAAACCCCGGCTGGATTTTAACCCCGCATCCTGGCGAGGCAGCGCGCCTCCTGCACTGCGCCAGCGGGCAGATAGAGCAGGACCGGTTTGCTGCGGTTTTCGCCCTACAGGCCAAATACGGCGGGACGGTCGTGCTTAAAGGCACCGGAACGCTGATTGCATCGGAAGGCGAGATTGCCGTTTCGGGCACCGGCAATCCGGGCATGGCCACCGGCGGCATGGGCGATGTGCTGTCCGGCGTGATCGCGGGTTTGCTGGCGCAGGGCTTATCGTTACCACAGGCGGCACAGCAGGGCGTCTATATACATGGGCTGGCGGCGGATACAGCCGCAGAAAAAGGCGGCGAAAGAGGGCTGCTGGCCAGTGATTTAATGCCTTATCTCAGGCAATGGGTCAATACATGAAGCAGTATTTACCCAATACCGGAGCAACAGAGCAATGGGGCGCAGAGCTCTGGTGGCTTTTGCCGTCAAAATGCTTGGTGTTTTTACACGGCGATTTGGGGGCGGGCAAAACCACCTTGGTCAGAGGCTTTCTGAGGGCGGCAGGGTTTAGCGGCGCCGTTAAAAGCCCAACCTATACCCTGGTCGAGGAATATACGCTGGGCGATCGCAAGATAGTACATTTTGACTTATACCGGCTGGCCGAACCCGAAGAACTCGAATGGATAGGCATCAACGATTATTTCGATCAGGAGTGTGTGTGCTTTATTGAATGGCCTGATAAGGGCAAAGGCTTTCTGCCGGAACCGGATGCCATTATTACCCTCAAACCGGAAGCTGACGGCCGTCTGCTGGAGCTGGAAATTATTTCGCCAGAACTAAAAAAAAACTCTTTGCAGTCGTGAAATAACAAGAACATACTATTATTATTTAAACAAAATTATTGTTTTTGCAGGTGATGGCTATGATAAATCTCTGGAAGGTCTTCTTGGTTTTTGGATTACAGTTATTGTCTGTCCCGGCTTATGCGCAGCAAAGCAATGTAAATTCATTGAGTTATATTACCGCGCCCGATCAAACGCGCATGGTCTTTGAGCTGTCATCGGCATCCACGCACCAGGTGTTTATGCTCGACAATCCGGCGCGTGTCGTCATCGATATTAAAAACACCCAGTCAGGGCAGCGCTTGCGCCAGCCGCCAGCCTCGCATCCGCTGTTTCACCGTGTCCGCAGTGCCGCAAAAAATGGCACCGATTTACGGGTTGTGGTCGATTTAAAAAGACGGGTGGCCCCCAAAGCCCTGGTTGCTGGTTCAGGCAGTAAGCTCATGGTTGATTTGGTCGATAAAGGCCCCATCAGCAATGCAAAAGCAGACCAGATTGAGGCACCCAAACAACCCACAAGCAAGGCCGGGGAGGGCGCCAATAAGCAGCGTATCGCCCAAAAATCATCAGCCAAACCAACGCAAGTTGCTGAAGCAGTCAGCAGCCGCGCTGCAGAGGATTCAGCGCCGGCGGCGACACGCGCCAAAAAACCGGTCGCCGACAAAGCTGTAAAGACCAATACCGGTGGCAGACGCAACAAAAACGTGATTGTCGCCCTTGATGCCGGTCATGGCGGCAATGATCCCGGTGCCCATGGCCCCAATGGCACCCTGGAGAAAGAAGTCGTGTTTGCCATTGCCAAAAAACTCAAAGCCCTGATTGATGGCCAGCGCGGCATGGAGGCGGTTATGGTACGCAATGGCGACTATTATCTTGACCTTCGTCAAAGAATGAAAATTGCCCGGGCCGCGAAAGCGGATTTATTTATCTCGATTCATGCCGATGCATTTCAGGATCCTAATGTCAAAGGCGCCTCGGTGTTTACCTTGTCGGAACGAGGTGCCACCAGCGAAGCCGCACGCTGGCTGGCCAAAAGCGAAAATGCCTCCGACCTGATAGGCGGCGTCAGTCTCGGTGATAAAGATGACGTGCTGGCTTCTGTATTGCTGGATTTGTCCCAGACCGCTACCCAGGAAGCCAGTGTGACACTGGCTTCAAATGTCCTGAAAACCTTGGATAATGTGGCCGAAATTCACAAGCGCTCTGTGCAAAAAGCCGGCTTTCTGGTGCTGAAATCGCCAGACATCCCTTCCATTCTGGTGGAGACGGCGTATATCTCCAATCCCACGGAAGAACGAAAATTGATGAGCGCCGGCTACCAAAACAAAATGGCCACCGCCATTTATAGAGGGGTCGTTAATTATTTCAAACAAAATGCACCAGCCGATACCCGCATGGCCGCCGCAGGAACCGGGGAAAGTTTGTGATAAAGGCTAAAGGTTCAAGGCTAACATGGATACTCGCTTCCCTGCTGGTATGACGGGCCTACGGATAATCTGACAAAGTAGAACTAAAGGCTAAAGCGAGCTCCAGCCTCTGAATTTTTTAGTATTTGTTTGAGCCAGCCATAAATCGCTGAAACTTACCGCTAATCAGGTAAAATACCGGCTTTTGCTGTAGGCTGGCTGATGCGTATCCATTCACTCCCGACCCAACTGATCAATCAGATTGCCGCCGGCGAAGTGGTCGAAAGACCCTCCTCCGTAGTCAAGGAACTGCTTGAAAACAGTTTTGATGCGGGCGCCCGGCATATTCATATTGAAATCGAACAGGGCGGCGCGCGCCTGATCAAAATCCGCGATGACGGCTGCGGCATCGTCAAGGAAGACCTGCCGTTAGCGCTGTCCCGGCATGCGACCAGTAAAATTGCCAGCCTGAAAGACCTGGAACAGGTGGTCAGCATGGGCTTTCGCGGTGAGGCTCTGCCCAGTATCAGTTCGGTGGCCCGGCTCACGCTGATTTCCCGGATTAGTGATGCTGAGTGCGCCTGGCGTGTCCTTGCCGATGGTTCGGAACAGGATTTTGATCCGCAACCCGACCCGCATCCGCAAGGCACCACCGTGGACGTGCGCGATCTGTTTTACAACACACCGGCCCGGCGCAAATTTTTAAAAACCGAAAAAACCGAATTTGCCCACATCGAAACCCTCATCAAACGCATGGCGCTCAGCCGTTTTGATATCGGCTTTACCCTTGCGCATAACCAGCGCGAAGTGCTTCACCTCAAGCCGGCACTCAGCGAACTTGAGCAGGAACAGCGCATTGCCGGCATCTGTGGCCCGGCTTTTATCGACAATGCGGTCAAAATTGATTTTGCCGCCTCCGGCCTGCAGTTGAGCGGATGGGTGGGCTTGCCTACTTTTTCCCGCAGCCAGCCCGATATGCAGTTTTTTTACGTCAATGGCCGCCTGATCAAAGACAAACTAGTGTCACACGCCGTAAAACAAGCCTATCAGGATGTCCTGTATCATGGCCGCCATCCGGTTTTTGTTTTGTATCTGAACCTTGATCCCGCCTTGGTTGATGTTAACGCCCATCCGGCCAAACTCGAAGTTCGCTTTCGGGAAGGGCGTCTGGTACATGATTTCTTGTACTCGGCCCTGTACCGTTCATTGGCAGAGCTCAGGCCTGAGCACAAAGTGGCTTGGGTTGGCGACAGCGCAACCCAACAAGCGCAACCTGGAGCCAGCGTAGGTTGGGCAAGTGATAGCGCAGCCCAACAATCGGCAAGCAAGCCGGCGTATACATCCAGAGCACCCCAGCAGGCCGCACTGCCCCTGCATGTCGAAGAACACATACAGGCTTACGCAGCGCTGTATCCAAAATCCGATCCCGCGCCTAAACCGCCAGCCGCCAGCCAGCATCAGGATCTCCGCCCGCTAGGCCATGCCATCGCGCATCTGCACAACATCTATATACTGGCCGAGACCCCAACCGGCATCATCCTGGTCGATGCCCATGCCGCGCATGAGCGCGTCACTTACGAACGATTAAAGCAGCAACATGAACAGGGCGCGGTTCCCAGCCAGCCGCTGCTGCTGCCCATCAAAATCAGCGTCAGCGCCGCCGAAGCCGATCTGGCCGAACAGGAGCACGAATTCTTCAGCACGTTAGGCTTTGAGCTTAATCGCTCCGGCCCTGAGACCCTGGTGCTGCGATCTATTCCGGTGTTGTTGACCGGCGCGGACATGGAAACCCTGATCCGCGACGTGCTAGCCGATATCGTCGAACAGGGCCTGAGTCGGCGCATACAGGAAAAAGCCAATGCAGTCCTCGCCACCGTCGCCTGCCATGGCGCCGTGCGCGCGCACCGGCGTCTGACTCTCGAGGAAATGAATGCCTTGCTGCGCGACATGGAACAAACTGAACGCAGCGGCCAATGCAATCACGGCCGGCCGACCTGGATAGAACTATCCACCCGCGACCTGGACAAATTCTTTCTGCGCGGGCAATGACGCTCGCCATTGTAGGAGGGACTTTAGCCGCGACTGTCGCGGCTACCAACAGTAGGTGCTTTAGGCGAAGCCCCTCCTTCACAACCCTCCTACAACCTTATCAAGACCTCCAGCAACCCAGCAATGCCAACACCCAAGCATCCCCCCGCCATCTTCCTGATGGGCCCGACCGCCTCGGGAAAGACAGTCCTGGCCGTACAACTGGCCCAGACCCTAAACGGCGAAATCATCAGCGTGGATTCCGCGCTCGTGTTCAAAGGCATGGACATCGGCACGGCCAAGCCGGCGCTGGCAGAACGCGGCGGCGTCCCGCACCATTTAATTGATATCCTCGACCCGGCGCAATCCTTTTCCGCCGGCCAGTTTAGAAAACGGGCGCTGGCGCTAATGGCCGAGATAACTGAACGCGGCAAACTGCCCATACTGGCTGGTGGTACCATGCTCTATTTCAATGCCTTAAGCAGCGGACTGGCGGTCTTGCCCGAAGCGGATGCCGCTATTCGGGCAAGACTCGATGATGAGCTCGAACAATTGGGCAAACAGGCCCTGCACCAGCGCCTGTCAAAAATTGATCCGGAGGCCGCAGCACGGATTCACCCCAACGATCCGCAGCGCATTCAGCGCGCCCTGGAAGTCTTCGAAATCAGCGGCAAACCTTTAAGCACCTTGTTCAAGGATGCTCGGCAGCAACACATCCCCTACAGGCTCATCAAGCTAATCATTGCCCCCGAAGACCGGGCTAAACTGCACGATACCATCGCCCTGCGTTTCCGGCACATGCTGGCGCAGGGCCTGATCGAGGAAGTCGCCGCGCTTTTCAAGCGCGGCGATCTAGACGCTAACACGCCGGCCATCAGAGCCGTCGGCTACCGCCAGGTCTGGGCCTATTTGCAAGGTGAGGATGATCTTGACACCATGACCGAAAAAGCCATTGCCGCGACCCGCCAACTGGCCAAGCGCCAATTTACCTGGCTGCGTAGGGAAACCGGGGCGCTGCGTTTTCAGACCGGGCAAGCCAATTTGCTGCAAACAGTTCTGGTCGCTATTGAAGGTGAATGAGGTTTTAGGAGGGGCTTCAGCCGCGACTGCCAACATAAGGAGTTTGCCAGTAACAACAGGAGCTATCGGCCATAAAGGGCGGCCACCAGATTCAAAAACCAGCGTGGCTTGAAAATGACGACAAACAGGCCGATTACTGCCGTGACCGGAATAGGGCCTATGTCGAGCACAAACAGAATTAGCAGGGCCAACAGACACTTGATGTTGACGGCTATTTGATGGTTATTCATGGCAAAATCCGGTTGTGGCAGCGGGCTGTATTTTATCGGATCTGGCTATGAAAATCAGTATGTTGCTTGATTAAACGAATACCGTATGCTCAGTCTTCTGTTGTTACCGGTATTTTGCCTATCCTGGCTTGCCAGATCTTGGGTGCGGTTTGATGTACCGATTCGCCATGGGTATCCACGGCAACGGTCACCGGCATATCTTCAACAACAAATTCGTGGATGGCTTCCATGCCGAGATCTTCAAAAGCGACGATGCGTGCCTTGCGGATGGCTTTTGAGACCAGGTAAGCCGCGCCGCCCACGGCCATCAGATAAACGGCCTTGTGTTTTTTGATAGCGGCAATACCGGCAGGGCCACGCTCGGCCTTGCCGATCATGCCGAGCAATCCGGTTTTGGCCAGCATGGTTTCGGTAAACTTATCCATGCGCGTTGCCGTGGTGGGGCCGGCGGGGCCGACTACTTCGTCGCGTACTGGATCAACGGGACCGACATAATAGATAAATTTGTTAGTAAAATCGACGCTGGCCGGCAGTGTTTCGCCATGTGCAAACATATCAACCATGCGCTTGTGCGCAGCATCTCTGCCTGTTAGCAGGGTGCCGCTGAGCAGCAAGGTTTCTCCCGGCTTCCAGCTTGCTATGTCGGCTTGGCTGATGCTGTCAAGATTAACCCGGCGTGCCGTAGTGCCGGCGTTCCAGGTAATTTCGGGCCAGTCTTCCAGGCGTGGCGGTTTAAGTTCGGCCGGGCCGCTGCCGTCAAGCACAAAATGGATATGGCGGGTGGCTGCGCAATTGGGAATTATGGCAACCGGTTTGTTGGCGGCGTGGGTCGGATAATCCAGAATTTTGACATCCAGTACCGTGGTCAGTCCGCCCAATCCTTGTGCGCCAATGCCCAGTGCATTGACTTTTTCATACAGTTCCAGACGCAATTCCTCAAGTGCAGTGCTGGGGCCGCGAGCAAGGAGCTCTTGTATGTCAATCGAGCCCATACAGGCTTGTTTCGCCATAATCATGGCTTTTTCCGCTGTACCGCCGATGCCGATGCCCAGAATCCCAGGGGGGCACCAGCCCGCGCCCATGGTGGGCACTGTTTTTAGCACCCAGTCAACAATACTGTCTGAAGGATTGAGCATGATAAATTTGGCTTTGGCCTCTGAGCCGCCGCCTTTGGCTGCTATTTCAACCTCGACAGTATCACCCGGCACCACTTCCATGTGGATGACGGCCGGTGTGTTGTCTTTGGTATTGATGCGTTTGCCGGCTGGATCCGCCAGTATGGAGGCACGCAGGATATTGTCGGGATGGCTATAAGCACGGCGCACACCTTCGTTAACCATAGCGTTAACGCTCATCTGGGTTTGCCATTGGACATTCATGCCGATCTTTAAAAACACGGTCACAATGCCGGTATCCTGACAAATGGGGCGATGGCCTTCGGCGCAGAGACGTGAGTTGATTAATATTTGCGCCATTGCATCTTTGGCGGCTTGGCTTTCTTCTCTTTGATAGGCCTCGTGGACGGCCTTGATGAAATCCAGTGGATGATAATATGAAATGTATTGCAGCGAATCAGCAATACTTTGAATAAAATCGTCTTGACGAATGATGCTCATGGCAGGTTTCCGATTGGGTAGGATTGAGCTTGCGGGGAAAGAGTATTGAATGGCGCCAGCGAAAGTCAACAAGGATACTGAACTTGAAGCGTTTCTTTTACTGAAGCTGATACAGTCCAGAATAACGAAATGAGTAAATTACATGTCTGCCGTCCATCTGATTTTATGCTGGCTGGCAGAGGCCTGAACTAAAGCCCCTGCAGCTCTATCATCCGGCAAAGATAAACTGAAAATTGTACTGCGAAACCGGTAAATGTGTTGGTTTAGGTTGCAGGCTGGTCGCTATCCAGCAAAACTTTGATTTTTTGTCCTGGTTTGATGACGCCGTTCTGCGTGTCTGCATTCCATTTACGTAAGTCGCTGAAGGATACATTGAATTTGCGGGAAATCTGCATCAGGGTATCCCCGGGCTTGACAATGTATTGAATCAACCGGTACTGGTTGGCGGCGGCGGAAGTGGCCATCTGTTGATCGGCTGTTTTAATGCTGAGTTTTTGTCCGGGTACCAGGGCACTCTTTGCAGTGATTTTGTTCCAGTCTGCAATGTCTTGAGTGCTAACCGAAAAATTTCTGGCAATTTTAAAGAAGGTGTCGCCTCGTTTTACAATATAGATACGATTATTGACTGGTTTATTTTTGCTCGCCTGAGCCAGTGTCGATATTTTTGCTGATTTTTCAGAGACGGGCACTTTTATGCTCATACCAGTCCGGATAGTGTTTCCCGGCAAATGATTGGTTTTTCTAAGGGCTGCAATTGTTGTCTGGTTTCTCTTGGCAATACTGGTCAGGCTTTCTCCGGCCTTGACTTTATATGAACTGGCAGCAATTTGTTCTGGAGCATAGCGTTTTTCAGTTGTTTTTGTCGAACTACTCTGTTTTGCTATGAACTGAGCTTTCGTATAGCTGGGCTGAGCTAGGCGATTTACATTGTAGGGATTGTCACTTAACCAGTCTTCAAGCGGCAGTTGGGCCAGATTTCTTTTGAAGATTTTGGCCTGGTCAACGGGTACCAGCAAACGATGCGGGCCATCCGGTGCTGTGCACCAGCGGTTAAAGCCTGGGTTTAATTTCAGAAAATCTTCGAGCGGCATGTTAGCCAATTGCGCTGCTTTGCTCAAATCCAATTGCGATCCGATATTTACGACTTCAAAGTAAGGCTCATTGGGGATGTGCTGCAACGGAATGTTGTAACGATCGGCATTGGCGAATAATTTGGCGACAGCCAGTAAACGAGGCACATAGTTGGTGGTTTCTTCGGGCAGGCTTAAAGACCAGTAATCGGTCGGAAGGCCCATGTCCTCGTTTCTTTCGATGGCTTTCCAGATATTGCCTTTGCCATAATTATAGGAGGCCAATGCCAGCATCCAGTCTCCATTAAATGTCTCACTCAGTTGCTTGAGAAAAGTGGTTGCGGCTTGTGTTGAAGCATAAACGTCACGGCGTCCGTCGTACCACGAATTTTGTTTAAGTCCAAACAGGCGGCCAGTAGCAGGTATAAACTGCCAAAGTCCTGAGGCATCACTTTTTGAATAGGCTTCCGGTCTGAAAGCGCTCTCTACAACGGGTAATAGGGCCAGTTCGCCAGGAATGTTCTTGGCTTCTATCTCATCGAGAATAAGATGCAGATAAGGCTCTGCACGCTGCTGAATTCTTGCCAGGTAATCGGGGTTTTGCAAATACCAGTTTAATTGCTCGTCGATGCGCGGATTGTTAATTTCTGGCAACGAGTATAAGGCAAACAGACGATCCCACACCGTCTTGTGTGGTCCGAGTGAGCGTTTAAATTTTTGTTTGGTGAAAGTGCTCTGGTGCGGGTGATAGCGGTAGGAAGTATCTTCCTTGGTGACGACTATGGGCTTTTGACTCGTACTCAAAGGATCTTTTGTAGTTTGCGAACAACCCGTTGCGATTAATGAGATCAAAAGGAATCTAACTGATCTGTTAAAATTAACGTGCATCATTTAATCCTGAGAATAAAGTTTAATAGGTATACTATTTTATTATAGACCTTTTTTTCTAAAAATCATTAAAGCTAGTGAAGTTGAGTTATATCAATGAACCGTAATTTTTTATTCGCCTGGTATGAAACCCCCAGAGGCAAGTTGCTAAAACAACTTGAGACTGATTATTTGCAACGCTCTATTACGGTCAGCTGTAAACAGACCGTTTTGCAAATTGGCGGATTAGGCTGGGAAAATGAGTTTGTTGACTGCTCTTTATACAAAAATTATACGGTACTGGATGCCAAATGTTTGGGCTATGAAGGGGCTCAAAAAATTCAGGCTAAATCTCACAGCCTGCCGTTGCAAAGCGACAGTGTTGACATGATTATATTGCCGCATTTATTGGAATTTGATGCTCAGCGATTTCAAGCCATCAGGGAAGTCGAACGGGTACTAAAACCGGAAGGGATATTGCTGGTGTTAAGTCTTAATCCCTGGAGTGTTTGGGTAAGATATCAGTTCTTGTGGGATAAAAAAATGGCGGACTCATGGCGTGGCCATTTTATTTCCCAGTCCAGAATTGTAGATTGGCTCAAGTTATTGAACTTTGAGGTCACGGTTTCAACACAGTTTCATTGTACCTCGGTCGAATCCAGTCATGGCAAAGTTATCGTGCCCAATTCGTTTTCGTTTACGTCAACGGCTTATGCGATCAAGGCGATAAAGCGCCGTTTTAATTTAATTCCTTTAACGCCCGTAAAAGCAGAAAAACCCCGATTGTCCTTTGCCAACTCATTGGGTTCATCAACACAATTAAACCAGCATGACTGAGCAGGTTATTATTTATACCGATGGTGCCTGTAAAGGCAACCCCGGTCCGGGGGGGTGGGGGGTGGTGCTTAAGTATAAAGGGAAAACCAAAGAGCTTTATGGAGGCGAGCAGGATACCACCAATAACCGCATGGAGCTGATTGCGGCCATCACGGCACTGGAGTCGTTAACAAGACCCTGTTCCGTTCAGCTCAATACCGATTCCAAATATGTCTTGCAGGGCATTACCGAGTGGATGGCCAACTGGAAAAAACGCGGCTGGAAAACAGTTTCCAGGCATCCGGTCAAAAATGAAGACCTGTGGCGACGTCTGGATGCCGCCATCGCAAGGCACGATATTGAGTGGAAATGGGTGAAAGGCCATTCGGGCGAGCAAGGCAACGAACGTGCTGATGCGCTGGCTAATTTGGGTGTCGATTCTTTGCAGGGCACTCAGCTTCATGACGGTTTAGTCTAGCCACATCAGTCAGTAAAGAAAGGCAATGGGAATTGTGTGCTTGCCGAGTAAGGACTAATTTTTGCCATCTATGAGGGTTTTCAGGTTAGCAAACGGATTGTGGGTCGCAACGGGCGAAGTGGTTGTGGTGGGCTGCGCTTTACCAAAGCGGGTTTCTTCATATCTTGAATGTTCATTATCGTGACAATAAAGGCACAACAATTCCCAGTTGCTGCCATCGCTGGGATTATCGTCATGGTTATGGTTTTTGTGATGAACGGTTAATTCAGTCAAGTTTTTATGGGTAAATTCACGGGCGCAACGACCACATACCCAAGGATACAGTTTGAGCGCCTGCCCGCGATAGGATTGTTCCCGCAGTTCCTGATTACGGCGCGCTTCGGTAACAATCTGAGTAAGTTTTTCTTTATTCGGCTGTGTCTTTTTTAAGGTCATAGGGGTGTCTCGTTTGATGGAATAGCGGTCGCTTATTTTCCGGCAGGACAAAGCTCAAACTACTGTCCGGAATTTGGTGTCCACATTATTTTTGCGTTACCAGGGTATCTTCGTACAGTTCTTGCAAGAGAAATTCAAGGTTCAGTGCAGCGATTTTTACGGTTTCATCAGCGTGGGAATAGCTGTGCAGCAGCCAGTCATTATTTTCTGTGCGTGTGTAGCTGTCGATGTGCAAGGCATTGGTGTCAATTAACCAGTAGCTTTGCAGACTGTCGAGCTGGCGGTAGGCGGTGAATTTTTTACCGCGGTCAAAGGCTTCGGTGGAGGATGACAGCACTTCCCCGATAAATAGCGGCTGTTGTTTGTAAAGGCTGTTTTGCCGGTCTTTGTTGTCACAGGTGACGAGGATGTCCGGGTAAAAAAAGGCATTGGCTTTTTCTACATTGACTTTCATGTCGGAGATGTAGGCGCGGCAGGGCGTACCTTTGAGTTTCTGTCTAAGCAAATAGGCCAGATTCATGGCAATGGTAACATGGGCATCGGTTGCACCCACCATGGCCCAGACTTCACCGTCCAGGTATTCATGTTTAAACTCGGCGGTTTCTTCGCCTTGTAGATATTCTTCCGCGGTTAAGGTGAGCTTTTCTGCGAGTGACATTTTTTGGCTGCTCTGTAAAATGAGTTTGGCAGAATTGATTGTACCTTGTCTGTTTGTTATCTTACAATTCCATAGGGTACATGTATTAATGGTTACCGGGCGAATTAAGTTGCCCCCACAGTTGCCATGACAATGGCTGCTTATAGTTAATAATAATATTTTGGAGGATGGTATGTTTAAAATGCGATTGCTGGTTTCTGCGTTGACGCTGGCGGGTTCTGTTTCCATGGCTTCGGCGGCAGAAAGTCTGCCTAAAGAGGCTCCGGCTCCGGCTGATAATCCGACTACGGAGGCCAAAGTTGAGCTGGGTCAAATGCTCTATCATGATCCGCGCTTATCTTCCACCGGTACGGTGTCTTGTGCGTCCTGCCATAACACCATGTTGGGCGGTGAAGATAACCGGCCCAATTCGATGGGTGTCAATGGTCAAACCGGTGGCCGCAGTGCGCCGACGGTGTGGAATGCAGCTTTTAGCAAAGTGCAATTTTGGGATGGCCGGGCGGCAAGTCTGGAAGATCAAGCGGCAGGCCCTGTCACTAATCCTATCGAAATGGGCATGAAAAGCTGGGATGATGTTGTGGTGCGTTTGAAGTCCATTGAGGGTTATCAGCAGGCTTTTGAACAGGCTTTTGGCAAGGATTCCATTTCCAAGGACAATGCCACCAAGGCGATTGCGGCTTACGAAAGAACTCTGATTACGCCGAACAGCCCTTATGACAAGTATGTTGACGGTGATAAGGCGGCTCTAACCGAGCAACAGGTGCGAGGTATGGAAAAAGTCGCCGAACTGGGCTGTACGAGTTGTCATAGCGGACCAGCATTTAATGGTGGAGGAGCGTTCCAGCGTTTTCCTGTGAACACCAATGGCTATTTTGAAGCGCAATATCATTTCAAGAAAGACAAGGGTCTGGCAGAAGTGACTAAAAATGAGGCCGATGCGCATTTGTGGAAAGTGCCTACCTTACGCAACGTGGCGTTAACAGCGCCGTATTTCCATAATGGTTCGGTTAAAACCCTGGATAAAGCGGTGACATTAATGGGCAAGCTGCAGTTGGGCAAGGACTTGTCCAAAGAAGAAGTCGCTGACATTGTAGCCTTTTTGAATGCGCTGACCGGTGAGTTCCCTAAACAAAAAATGCCGACTCTGCCGGGTACGCCAGGAACGACGTTTAACTAATTGCTATTCTGGCCTTTATACTGAAAAGGGAGCTGCGGCTCCCTTTTTTTATGAAGCCGCATTGATTTTTAATCGCGACGAGGGCCGTCATTCCTACAATCGAATACCGTTCACCTTTCACCTAGCCCCTGATAGATAGGCGATGCCGCTATGCGCGCATCAATGAGCTTTAAAATTTCCTGATAAGCCGGGCTGTTAACGGATTGATAGCGTTGTTTGAATTCGTCCTCATTCATATGTTCAGGCAGGTCTCTGGGGTCGGGCATGAAGTCGGTGTAATCTTTGATATTTAACATCGCTTTCTGCACCTGGCGGGCATTTTCCGGTGATGCCGTGGCGAGTTCACCAAAACGGGTGCCGGCTTTGTCGGCCGCCAAATCGATAAAGCTGAAACCGCTGCCACCCTGAGCATCACTTAATTCTTTTTCTTCACCCATGGCCTGGGCTACCTGGCGGTTTACCGATGCGGTTAGCGCGGCAGAGCCGATGAAGTGTTGTGCCAGGTCAATTCTTTTGTACAAAAATGCAGGATACTCCTTGTCGTTTATTGACGGGTTGCCAGCCAGCATTTTCTGGGTGCCCAGTTTGTTGACGTAGTCATTGACGGTAAAAATAACGGTTCGGTTTTCTTCAATGGCATTATCCAGGGTCGAGCGCTGATAGGCCATTTCAAATAATGGTTTTAAAATGTCTGCCAGCGATAATCGCCATTCGGGGTCGTGTGTGGCGACGACCTCGGTCAGTTTTTGCTGATACACATTTTGAGCGGGCTTGATGTCGCCGTGAGTCAACAGATTTTTGGCCTGTATCAGGGTTTCAGGGTTCGAATAATAGTTAATCGTCAGTTTTTTGGAGTCTATTTCAATGGCATTGATGGGGCGCGTGGCCAGAATGAAATATTCGTTCAGAGACGTGTGTTGAATGACCGTGTCGATGACCCACGCCGATAAAGCTGCCGGTAGTAACAATTTGCCGGCCTTAAATTTGGTGATGCTGGGCAGCGGGCTGTCGACATCGTTCCCGAGCCTAAAACTAACGTTCAAATAGCGGCCTAAAACATTATCCGGTAGGGTCACGGTAACATTAAAGCGCAGCTGGTCGTTTTTGAGTTCTATTTTGGCGGCGCTTTTACTGTAGCGGTTTAATAAATAATTAGCCGCCAGATTAAGGTCGACGGCGCTTAATTCGATGGTATTGATTTCGTCGGGTTTGATTTTTGAGCCTTCATGCAGGATTTTTTTTGCCCGGATGATGTCGTCATGGCTCAGCGACCAGTCCAGTTCAGTTTCAGGCTCGTTACCCACGGCAAACAAGACCAATGTGGTTGATAAAATGACGACAACCAGGAAGCAAAAGCTCAGAGTATGAAAGACAGTTTTCATAGTGCCTGGTCTTAGAGAAATTCCAGTTTGAAACCGGCTGCTTTCAGATAATCGGCCTCCAGGATTAGATCGGCATGCGTGAGCGGGGACTGAGCCAGCCAGTCGCCGGGAAACTGCAAGCCGACTTTTGTCTTGGTGATCGCTATTTTAAATTCGGGCAAATCGTGCTCATGTCGATTGCGGCGCAGCAGAACGGCCAAGCGCAGAATAATGGTCATGTACGGCGCGTAATTGTTCCAGGGGTCTGATAAATCAAAAAAACGGATGCGGGAAAATTTGCGCCGGTGTGACCTTATGATGGTTGCCAGCAAAATTTGATCTTGCCGGGAAAACCCGGCCAGATCGGCATTCTCAATGATATAGGCGCTGTGCTTGTGATACTGGCTGTGGGCAATGTCATGACCGATTTCGTGCAGTTCTGCCGCCCAATCCAAAAATTGCACGATGCCTTCGTTGTCATAGAGACAGCATTCGGCATCCAATTGCCCTAGCATGGCGTGAATGGTCTGTTTAATGCGCACTGCGTGCGCATGGTCGGTATGATAACGCTTGGCCAGGGCCTGCGCGGTTGCCGAGCGCATATCGTGGTCATAGATCCGGCCCAGCAAGTCCAGGATGAGACCTTCCCGAAGCGCGCCGTCGGCAACAGTCATTTGTTCGATACCCAGGCTTTTAAATGTGGCGTAGATGATAGCCAAGCCGCCGGGGAAGACCGGCAGGCGGTCCGGATTGAGATCCGGCAAAGCTAGCTCATTGACATGAGTGCAGCGATTGAAATGGCTGACCAGTTGTTCCAGGCCTTCCCGGGTGATGCCGTTGTTGCTCCAGTTTTTTGCTTTCAGGACTTTATCGATTGAGCGCAAGCTGCCGGAGGCGCCAATAGCCTCCTTCCAGTTTTTACGCTGAAATTTTTTCTGATAAGGTTCCAGTTGTTGTTCGGCAAATAAAACCGCTTGTTTAAAGGCATTTTTGGAAATTTTGCCGTCTTTGAAGAAAGCATTACTGAGTGAAACGCAGCCCATAGGCAAACTTTCCTTCTTTCTGGGCGTGTCATCGATGCCGATAATGTATTCGGTGCTGCCGCCGCCTATATCCATGACCAGGCGCGACTTGGCGCTGCTGCCCAGGCTGTGCGCCACGCCCAGATAAATCAGGCGCGCCTCCTCAATGCCGGAAATGATATGGATAGGGTGATTGAGTGCTTTCTCGGCTTTAATCAAAAACTGCCGGGAATTTTTCGCCATGCGCAGCGTGTTGGTGCCGACAATGCGCACACTGCCAGGCGGAAAATTGCGGATTCTTTGACCAAATCGTTCCAGGCACTCCAGGGCTCTTTTTTGAGTGGCAAGATCCAGGTAGTTTCTCTTGTCGAGTCCGGAGGCCAGTCTGACCATTTCTCTTAGCCGGTCGACGGTCTGTAATTTACCATCGGTCAGGTTGCAGACAATCATGTGAAAACTGTTAGAACCCAGGTCCACAGCGGCAACAATTTCAGGCGGTTTCTTTTGCACGGGTTATCCAGTTTTGTCGGCGGGGATTTGTATATCTGATAAAATTACGCAATTTTAATATCGATCAAGAATCTTTTGAATGAGTACACTTCTTAATTTAACTTATTTGCAGGCTCTCGTTAAGTGATAGTTTCAGCATGAACGCATTATCTCTTCGAAATCTCAGAAAAACCTACAGTAATGGTTTTGAGGCGTTAAAAGGCATCGATCTTGATGTCGAAGCCGGTGATTTCTTTGCCTTGCTGGGGCCTAATGGCGCCGGCAAATCCACCACGATCGGCATCATCAGCTCGCTGGTCAATGAAAGCAGCGGTTCGGTCAGCATTTTTGGCCATGATTTGCGACGGAATCGGGGCCAGGCAAAAAGTTGTATTGGTTTGGTACCGCAGGAAGTCAACTTCAACCAATTTGAAACCGTCAAGAATATTCTGCTCAATCAGGCCGGCTATTATGGCACACCGCGCAAATTGGCGCTGCAAAGAACCGAGCAATGCCTTAGGCAGATGGATTTGTGGGACAAGCGGGATAGCGTATCCCGGCGGTTGTCGGGCGGCATGAAACGGCGGGTGATGATTGCCCGGGCCATGGTGCACGCCCCCAAGCTGCTGATTCTGGATGAGCCGACGGCCGGCGTCGATATTGAAATCCGTCGTTCCATGTGGCAAATGATGCGGGAAGTGAATGAGCAGGGCACAACCATTATTTTAACCACGCACTATCTTGAAGAAGCCGAAAGTCTGTGCCGCAATATTGCCATCATCAATCATGGCCAGATTGTCGAGCATTCGGATATGGCCAGTCTGCTGGCCCGGTTGCACGTTGATCATTTTGTGCTGGATCTGGCGCAGCCGCTGCAAACGGCTCCGGTGATTGAGGGCTATCAGGTCGAGCGGGCCACTGATAAAAGCTTGACGGTCGCGGTGCCTAAAGAGCTGGGGCTTAATCAATTGTTTCAGCGTTTAAGCGAAATAAATGTTGAAGTCATCAGTCTGAAAAACAAGACCAATCGTCTGGAACAGTTGTTTATGGATCTGATTGAAGCCAGTCCCGAAGGCCGTATACGATGAATTATTCGATTGCGTTTAGAACTATTGTCGTTAAAGAAATATACCGTTTTGTGCGCATCTGGCCGCAAACCTTACTGCCGCCTGCCGTGACCACGGCGTTGTATTTTCTGATTTTTGGCAAGCTGATTGGCGACCGTATAGGGACTGTCAGCGGCGCCACTTATATGGATTATATTGTTCCCGGCATTATTTTAATGTCGGTGATAAGTCATTCCTACTCGAATGTCGTGTCTTCATTTTATTCGACCAAGTTTCAGCACAATATTGAAGAATTGCTGGTGGCGCCGGTACCCAATTGGGTGATTTTGGCCGGCTATGTCAGCGGCGGCATTTGCCGTGGCTTGTTGGTGGGGGTCGTGGTGGGGCTGATTTCCCGGCTTTTTGCCGATGTTGCTTTTTATAGTGCCGCTATTGCCTTGGCCATTGCCGTGCTGACGGCAACGGTGTTTTCCCTGGCCGGCTTTATCAATGCCGTGTTTGCAGATAGTTTTGATGACATTTCCATTATTCCCAATTTCGTATTAACGCCGTTAAATTATCTGGGCGGTGTGTTTTATTCGGTGTCGATGCTGCCGGATATCTGGCAGACCATTTCCAGGGGAAATCCTATCTTGTACATGATCAACGCCTTTCGTTACGGCTTGATTGGGGTGAGCGATGTAGACATTGTGCTGGCGTTTGAAATTACCAGCGGCTTTATTGTGGCCATGACCTTGTTCAGTCTGTATCTGCTCCACAAGGGCATCGGGATTAAAAATTGAGGCCCAAGGCGAAAGGCGAAAAAAATTCGTAGGGTATGCATTGCGTACCATTAATGCTAAAACAGGCCCGCAAACGCTTGCACGCTCACCCATTCACCGGCCTTCACCGTTTCGCTGTCATGGCCCAGGATAATAAATGCATTGGCCAGGCTCATCGAGCGCAAAATGCCCGAGCCCTGTTTGCCGGTGGTTTTGACTGTCCAATTGCCGCTGTCGTCCTGCTCGATGATACCGCGTTGAATTTCGGTGCGCCCGGGTTTTTTACGCAGCGTTTCGGTTGCTTTGGCTAGAAAAACCGGCGCAATGGCTTTATTGTGGGTGCCCAGCATTTTTTCTAGCGCGGGCAGCACAAACTGATAAAACGTTACCATTACAGCCACCGGGTTGCCCGGCAAGCCAAAAAATGCCGCCTTGCCGATGTGGCCAAAAGCCAGCGGGCGGCCCGGCTTGATTGCCACCTTCCAAAAATTAACTAAACCGGAGGCCTGCAAGGCGGTTTTGGTGTAATCGGCTTCACCGACCGACACGCCGCCGGAAGAAATAATCATATCCGCAAAGCGGCTGGCATTCTCAAAGCTGTTGAGCAACTTGGCCGGATCATCTTCCAGTATGCCCAAATGAATGACCTCGATATCGGGCCGATCCAGCGCAGCCAGCAGGCTGTAACGGTTGCTGTCATAAATGCTGCCCGGGCTGAGTGGGGCGCCGATACTGGTGACTTCATTGCCGGTGGAAGCAATGGCTATGCGGAGTTTTCGGCGGACGTTGATTTCGGCAATACCCAGGGACGCCATCAAACCGATGTCCGGGGGCGTCAAAAATTTACCCGGCTGCAAGATACTCTGGCCCTGCTGCATATCTTCCCCGGCTTTGCGAATGTTTTGACCGGCTTTGTGCCGGGCGTCAATCTGGATACAGCCGCCTTGCACTGCGACATGTTCCTGCATGATGACCACATCCATGCCATCGGGCACCGGTGCTCCGGTCATGATGCGAATACACTGCCCGGATTTTACATCGCCAAGGTAAGGCCGGCCGGCAAAGGCATAGCCGCTTACTTTTAGACTGCGTTTGCCCTGGGCAGGCACATCTTCACTACGAATCGCGTAGCCGTCCACGGCTGAATTGGTATGCGACGGCACATTGAAAGAGGCGTTGACGGGTTCGTATAGCGTGCGTCCGCGGGCTTGCTCGATAGGCAGCCTTTCATAGCCGCTGATGACAGGGACTTCTGCCAGAATCTGGCTCAGCGCGTCTTTAACAGAGATCAGGCCGGGTTCGTAAATATCGGTACAGCTCGGTTGCGTGGGGATCATGTTCGTGTGCTCGGGGAGCTATGTTTCAGAAGGCTTGCCGCGAAAACCATTTCCTGTGGGAGCGACGCCCACGTCGCGATTAGAGCACAGCACCATTTAGCGCTTGTCGCGAAGTGGGTGTTGCTCCTGCAACTGGCTTTCATTGCTTTGTGGTTTTTGTGCTGAACAACGGCTGATAGGCGCGGGCTGATTGTTCAGGTTCATGGTCAAAAATGCCGCCAATGACAGCCAGCACATCCGCGCCCGCAGCGATTAAAGTTGCGCCGTTTCCGGGCAGAATGCCGCCAATCGCAACGATGGGAATATGCAGCAAAGGCCGCGCTTTTTTTAATGTTTCAATATGCGCGGGAGCCGCCAACGGTTTGGATCCGGACGGGAAAAATCGCCCGAAAGCAACATAGTTAGCGCCGTGCTGCTGGGCTTCAATCGCCCGTTCAACCGAGTCATAGCAGGACACGCCAATGATGGCATCGGCTCCCAAATGTTTTCTGGCCTCGGCAATATGGCCGTCGTCCTTGCCGATGTGAACACCGTCTGCGCCGGTGCGTAGCGCCAGTTCGACGTCATCATTGATCAGCAAAGGCACTTGCTGCTGATGGCAGATTTTGACCAGCTCCCTGGCCAGAGCTACCGCATCAAGGGGATTTTTATCGCGGTATTGCACAGCCACTGCGCCGCCGCGGATAGCGGCTGCCACTTCGCTGAGTAGGGTGTCAGGGGATTTGTTGTCAGTCTGGGTGATGGCGTAAAGGCCAGATGCCGGAAATTTCATGAGCTGTCTTCCATCCAGAAAAATCGATTGGGGTTATGCTGGCCCTGGCCGGGCTGGTAAGCCGCATTCAGGGCATTCCAGGTATATTCCTGCGCTTCCATAACCGCCTGAAGTGGTTCGAGACCATGGGCGATCAATGCCGCGATGGCCGCAGCCAGCGTGCAGCCCGAACCATGGTAACTGGCTGGCAGCCGGTTCCAGGTAAAGCTTTCCAGGCAGCGATGGGCATGGAACAGCTGATTGCTGACGGCGGGCGTTGTTTCATGGGTGCCGGTAATCAGCACGTACTCACAGCCTTTGTCCAGCAAAGCCAGCCCGCATTGCTCAAGATCAGTTAGCCCTACCAATTTGCGGGCTTCTTCGCTGTTAGGTGTTAATACCGTGGTGCAGGGCAGCAGCAAGTCGATCAGGGTGTCGATGAGTTGCTGGCTGGACAGTCCGGTGCCGCCGCCCGCCGCCAATACCGGGTCCAAAATCACCGGAATATGCGGATGCTGCTTTAAGATTTCGTGGATGGCAACAGCGCTTTCATGATGTCCGATCAGGCCGATTTTAAAGGCGTCAACCGCCAGGTCTGAGAGTAAGGTGTTCGCCTGACTGATGATGTTTTCAGGGCTTTGCGGAAGCAGTTTTTTAACGTTCCGGCTGTCCTGTTCAGTGAGCGCTGTGATTACACTGGCGGCATGGCATTGGTGGCTGACCAGGGTTTCAATATCGGCCTGCACACCCGCGCCGCCGCTGGGATCGTGGCCGGAAAAACAGACAACAACGGGGCGTTTGGCAGGCATATCAGAAAGGCTTGACAACGGCCAGAATGACAATGGCCAACAAGAATATAACCGGCACTTCATTCATCCAGCGGTAATAAACGTGGGGCCGTTGATTACGGTCATGTTTGAAATCAAACAGCCAAACACCGCAGAAAAAATGATAGACCACCATCAACAGCAGCAGCGCCATTTTGGCATGCAGCCAGCCGGCCGATGAATACAGTGCCCAGGCGTAATCCACCAGCATCCAGATGCCGAAGATAAAGGTGGCGATCATGCCTGGCGTCATAATGCCGAAAAACAGTTTGCGCTCCATGATTTTAAAGCGTTCATTGCTGATGTCATCATCACTCATCGCGTGATACACATAAAGACGCGGCAGATAAAACAGGCCGGCAAACCAGGTGACCATAAAAATCAGGTGAAAGGCTTTTAACCAGAGCATGACTTATCCTTCAAGTAGGGCTTCAATACGGGCTTTCATGTCGGCAATATCGAATACGCCGATTTTTTGCAGGGTGATCGAGCCGGCAGGGCTGATTAGAAAAGTTGTCGGCGTCAAGCGCACATCACCAAAGGCTTTGGCGTGTTCGGCCTGGATATCCAAAGCAACATCATAAGGCAGGGCTTGTTGTTTGGTCATCTCGACAACATGATTGGGCGGATCGTAGTACATGGCAACCGCGATAATCTGCAGGCCTTGGTCGTGGTATTGCCGGTAAAGATCAATCAGGTGTGGTATTTCTTGTATGCAGCCCGGGCAGTCGGTGGCCCAGAAGGTGACCAGTACCGGCTTTCCGCGCAAGTCGTGCAGCGCGATTTTTTTGCCGCTGAAGGTGCTAAAAATGACCTCCGGCGCGGGCGTTACGGTTTTGCTAAAGGCTAGCCAGAGTCCTGATGCAATCAGCGCCAGTGCGAACAAGCCAAACAGGCTGTTTTTAATGAGGGTTGGTTTAAGAAGCATTTTTTAATCTTGAAAGCCAAATTACGGCAGATTGTTACGATAGAATGTCAAGACTTCAATTTGTTGTCCCGTAACGCGGTATAAAATTGAATACTTTTGGTATGACAAGCGCCTGATACCGTTGCCATAATTTTCCGTGGGCGTTCCCGCTTCTGGAAATAGCGTGAGTAGGTGGCGTAAATAAGTTTCGAGCTGGTCCAGATGTTTAATAACGAATTCAGGGGATTGCGTTTGGATAAACAGATAATCGGCAAGCTCTTCCAGGCGTTGTTGGGCTTTTATAGAAAAAAACAACGTTAAACGCCTCATTCATATTTACTGCGAATGGTTTTAAAAGCCTCCTCCATCAAAACGGACTCATGGGTTTGTAATTGTTGAAGCGCAATGTCTATATCTTGTTTGATGCGTGTTTCTTGTACGAAACGGGCAAATTCTGCCTCGATAAGCGGCATATTATCGCCATAAGCCTGATGAAGTAGCGATTCAAGATTAGGATTGGTAATAGTGATATTGATCATGGTGGAGCCTTAATCGTGCTGCAAGCAATATTATAACAAAGCTGGTAAGCTATAGGCTTTTTTTAGCGCTGTCATCTTACCCATGAAAAAAATCCTTATTGCTGACAAATTAGCGGAAGCGGGCATCAATTATCTAAATGATCAGCCGGGCATCCAGGTTCATATCGAGACCGGACTCAAGGAGGACGGCTTGTGTCAAATTATCGGTGATTACGATGCCTTGTTGATACGCAGTGATACCCAGGTAACAAAAAAAGTTCTGCAGGCGGCGAAGAATCTCAAGCTGATTGGCCGCGCCGGTATCGGTGTCGATAATGTCGATATACCCGCGGCCACAGAATTGGGGATTATTGTCATGAATACCCCGGATGCCAATGCGACGACCACGGCTGAATTGGCGATTGCCCACATGATGTCGCTGAGCCGCCATTTACCGGCGGCGGATCGCTCGATACGCGCAGGAAAATGGGAGCGCTCCAAGCTGATGGGGTCAGAAATCGCGCATAAGACTTTGGCGATACTGGGCTTTGGCACTATCGGGCGGATTGTTGCGCAGCGTGGTTTGGGTTTGAAAATGCAGGTCATTGCCTATGATCCTTTTGTGGCGCCCGAGATATTTGAAGATCTGGGTGTTGAGCCGGTGAGTCTGGATGAGCTGGTGAGCCGTGCGGATTATTTAACCCTGCATTGCCCGTTGATAGAAAAAACCCGCAACATCATCGACGCCAATCAGCTGGCGATGATGAAGAAAGAGGCCATGTTGATTAACTGCGCCCGAGGCGGTCTGATCAATGAAGCGGCCTTGTACGAGGCCTTAAAGAATGGCCAGATTGCCGGTGCGGCGCTCGATGTGTACGAACAGGAGCCGCCTGCCAATTCGCCATTGCTGGAATTGAACAATATCGTTTTCACGCCGCATCTGGGGGCATCGACCAGTGAAGCACAAGTGGCGGTGAGCGTCGAAATTGCCCGGCAGGCGGTTACCTTTTTAAAGACCGGTGAAGCAGTTAATGCCTTAAACCTGCCCAGAGTCTCTGCGGAAGAACTGAAAAAATCCCACGAATTTATGACCCTGGCCAATATTTTGGGCAAGGTGCTGGTGGGATTGGCGGCCAAACCGCTGGAAAAAATAGAAGTCGCGTTATTCGGCAGGGCGGCGGAAGTGGAGGTGCGTCCGATTTCTGTGGCGGCGCTGATCGGCGTGTTAAGCGGACAATTTTCCACGCCTGTCAACCGGGTGAATGCCGAGAATATCGCCAAACGCCAGGGTATTTCGTTGGTTGAATCAAAAACAGAAGCAACCCAGGATTATTTGTCGCTGATTAAGGTTATCGGGCATTGTCAGGATCGTACCATTACCCTGGCCGGGGCCTTGCTGGGCGGCTGCCATCCGCGTCTCGTATGTATCGACCAGATTGATATTGAAGTGGTGCCCGAAGGCACTTTGCTGGTAACCCGTCATGATGATAAACCCGGGGTCATTTCGGCAATTAGTGCTGTGTTGGGCAATGCCAATATCAATATCTCCAGAATGCAGGTGGGTACGGCCGATGATCAGCGGCAGGCGATGGCGGTTATCAGTGTATCCGAGCCTCTCAATGAAGACTTATTGCAACAACTATGCGGTATTCCTGCCGTGCACAAGGCGACGCAGATTGTTTTATGAGTTTTGATGTTATCTGTTTTGATTGCGACAGCACCTTAAGCAAGATCGAGGGTATCGATGAACTGGCCGGGCGGGTCGGGCTGGGTGAAGAAATGTCCCGGCTCACCAATGCCGCCATGAATGGCGAAGTGCCGCTGGAAGCCGTCTATGAACAGCGCTTGTCGTTGATCAGGCCGGATCAGGCCAGCATCAATTGGCTGGCCGATCTGTATATAGCCGAAATCGTCGATGGCACCACAGAGGTGTTTGCGGCCCTAGCCGGGCAGGGTAAGGAACTGCATATTATTAGCGGCGGTCTGCGCCAGTCCATTTTGCCGCTGGCAAGGTATCTGGGGCTGCCGGACAGTCATGTTCATGCCGTTGATATTTATTTCCATGACGACGGCAGTTACCGCGATTATGAACGCAGTTCGCCCTTGGCCAGAACCGGCGGCAAAGCGCTGGTTGCCGCCGAACTTAATGCACATGGCTCATTAGTGGTGATAGGCGACGGCAAGACCGATATGGAAGCCCGGCAGTCCGGGGCTTATGTGATTGGTTTTGGCGGCGTGGTAGAGCGCCCCATAGTACGCGAGCTGGCCGACGTTTATGTGGCCGAGCCGTGCCTGACGGCAGTGCTGGTGCATATTCTCTAAATGTAAAGCGGGTGAGATGTCGTCCTTGCCGCGATTTATATACTCCTCCTGCCTCTAGACCAAGCGTTACTAATTTTTATTGGCGCCGGACTCAATGCTAAAATTGACAGCATTTTTTAACTCAGAGAGAAACAATGGCTGGACATAGTAAATGGGCTAATATCAAGCATCGCAAAGCCGGGCAGGATGCCCTGCGTGGTAAACTGTTTACCAAAATACTGCGTGAAATCAGCGTGGCGGCAAAATCCGGCGGCGGCGATCCGGCCACTAACCCGGCATTGCGGACGGCGATTGATAAAGGTCTCGGTGCCAACATGAAGCGCGACACCATTGACACCGCCATCAAGAAAGCCACCGGTTCACTGGAAGGCGTCAACTATGAAGACGTCCGCTATGAAGGTTATGGCCCTGGTGGCATCGCCGTCATGGTCGATTGCCTGACCGATAACCGCAACCGTACCGTTGCCGAAGTACGCCATGCGTTTTCCAAAGCTGGCGGCAATTTGGGTACCGACGGCTCTGTGGCCTATCTATTCAGCAAGGTTGGTATTATCAGTTATGCCGGTCCCGTCGATGAAGATGCGCTGATTGAAGCCGCCCTGGAAGCGGGCGCTGACGATGTCATTGCCAATGATGATGGCTCCGTGGATGTCATGACCGCGCCTGAAAATTATCTGCAAGTAAAAGATGCCATGATCGCCGCGGGCTTTCATCCCGACAATGCCGAAGTCACCATGCAGGCGGCTACCACCACCGAACTCGATGCCGAGAGCGCAGAGAAAATGATGCGTCTGATAGAGCGTCTGGAAGATCTGGACGATGTGCAGAATGTCTATTCCAATGCCGATATCAGTGACGAAATTATGGAAGGGTTGAATTAATAAACCGCTTCGGGTGAACAACGCTTTTTTACCTTTATCGTTTCGAGTATAACATATTGATGAGGTCTTTTGCCCGCGGTGTGTGAGAGAATTACAGAATGCTGCACATCCCGGTCTTAGTCTAGGGGCTTTGTAGATATATAAAAACCATATAATCACTTGTTTGCGGATTACTACAAAAAGGAAGACGTCAATGAATTTGCTCGATTTAATAATAGCTAATCAGAGGTCGATGTATTTATGAAAGACAATGAAATAAAAAATACAATTATTATGACTGCTGTATTAGCTCTAAGCATACCCTTCATATCTGGATGGAGTTTCTTAGGTACTGCTAAGATTTCTGAAACATGTGCCATTAACTCGCACGGTTTAGGAAAATGCACTTTTACGAATACAGGTGATGGTTCAGGCACTGTATGTGGGAAAGTGGTAATGAACAAAACTTATGAAAAAACGGATACTAGAGAATCAGATGTGATTTGTTCAGGCTCTGTTGAGCCATTGTCCTCTAAGTCAATTGATGTTCATATTCCTAATTCTAATGACTTTTGTGTTTATTCATCGAGTTGCGAATATTCTTGGGTCGAAAAATGATTTTTTCTTTTATTTAGCGTATGCATCGTTTGATTGCTTTTCACACATAACAAGGCGCTACATTCGGATGGTAATTCTGCGGTGCTCCATTATCCAAGTGAGCTTGGTTGTTAGCCAACTATCGCATTAACAGAGATTTCAAATGAACGAAAACAAGTGGTGGGAGTACTATGCTGTACGTTATTTGGTTGGTACTATTGTTGGCGCAGGATTAGTTGCGTTTCTTAATCAATATCCGAGCTCGCCTTTTGTTGGGGTTATTTCTTCTCTGCAAGAGTTCAAAGATGCTTCATTCAAAGATGTCACCTTGTTCGCTGCGATAGGATTTGCGTTCTGTTATGTTGCTAGTGCACCTATTCTCACCATTCATGCAACCAGAGAGAATCTTCGTTTTACTCATATTTCTGCGAAACCAATAGTTACCTTGTCCTTTTTAGTTGGTTCTATCGGCTTATCAGGTCTTATAGCTTGGAAGTTTTTACCGGCTAGACCTGCAGCAATTCTCGCAGTAGTCATTGGAATGCAGATATATTTATTGCTTCGTACATCTTTGTTGAAATTTAATGATATCGAGGAATTTTATGTTTCCTTGTCCACTGAGCGAGCTCAAGCCAAAAAAACAGACCCAAATCTGCCTGTCAAAGAATACGTAGAGTCGTATCGGCACCTACGTGAGCATGGAAATGCGTTCCTAATACTCGTCATGGAAGCGGGTTTAGCGTTTGTCCTGATAAATATACCAAGTCTTACTTGTGTAGTGCCTGTTTTGTTGGCTTGGATTCTCCCGGCTACTACTGCCTGGCTCCTTGGCACAGTACTGGAGGTACGCCTTGCACACAAAAAGCTGTTTCCCCATGAATCCGGAGCCACGTAGGCCGGGTTAGCTTTAGTGTAACCCGACACAAGTCTATTGTTTGGGATGCCGTTTTTTTAACTCAATTTTTCAATTTTGGTTAAGTTAAACAGCCTTGCGATGTTATATAAGTCAGAATTTATGCGCGTTAATGTGGCATGAATCCCAACATGCACTCAATGAGAGTGAATTATCATGAATCATCTTAATGAAATAACGACTCATAGCCAAAGACTACCGGAAAATTTACAAAAAGAGGTCTTGGATTTTATTTGTTTCCTGGAAGAGCGATATTCGTTCAAATCAATAACACAGCATAAAAATCAAGTAACCGACGAAGAAATCGAACAGGCTTGTGGCATTTTACAGGCACCCTACGGCATCAGTTTGGAACAAATGGATGAGGCAATAAAAAAACGCGGCGGGAGTTCATGATCGCAGTTGATACCAATGTGCTGGTGCGTTTGTTAATCAATGATCCGGACTCACAGATACAAGTCAGTTTAGCTAAGGCTTTGTTAAAACGTGCGGGACAGGTTTATGTGCCGCAAATCGTACAAATTGAAATGGTTTGGGTATTGGAAACTGCTTATGGCTTTGATAAGCCAGCTGTCATTACCGTACTAAAACATCTCCAACAAACTTTACTTTTTGTGTTACAGGATGAATCTCAGTTTGGTACGGCATTGGCGACCTTTGAAAATCACGCGGCTGATTTTTCAGATTGCCTTATTTTGTCAGGCTGTATGGAAAATAATCATGAGTTATTTACCTTTGATAAGAAATTTGCACGCCTGCAATCGGTAATGCTGCTTGATGAAAAACAGCGATAGCAAAATGGTGTGCACACCTCACCCTACCATTGATTAATAACTGATGAGAATTTTAGGGATAGACCCCGGTTCAAGAACAACCGGATACGGAATTATAGAAGATTCACCGCGCGGCTATAAATATCTGGCCAGCGGCAGCATACGCATCAAGGCGGACTATTTTCCTGACCGGCTTAAACAAATATTCGATGGTATTGTGGAAATCGTCAACTTATATGAGCCCGAGCAAATGGCCATAGAGCAGATCTTTATGCATAAAAATGCCGATTCCGCCCTGAAGTTGGGGCAGGCGCGCGGCGCGGCGATTTGTGCCGTCCAGATCACTGGTTTGCCGGTGTTTGAATATGCCGCCCGGCAGGTCAAGCAGGCGGTAGTGGGCAAGGGCGGCGCCGATAAACTCCAGGTTCAGCACATGGTGAAAATTTTGCTCAGTATTCAAGGTGACTTATCGTGTGATGCCAGTGATGCGCTGGCGATTGGTCTTTGTCATTCCCATTATCAGCAAACGGCATTGCGCATGGCGCAGGGCGTGTTCAGATGATTGGGTTCTTGCGCGGCACACTGGTGCTGAAAGCGCCACCGGTATTGGTGCTTGATGTGCAGGGTGTCGGTTATGAAGTTGAAGCGCCGATGACGACTTTTTATGATTTGCCGTCTATAGGCGCGGAAATAAAGCTGCACACGCACCTGGTCGTGCGGGAAGATGCGCATATCCTGTTCGGGTTTTCAACTGAAGCGGATCGCCTGATGTTCAGAACCCTGATCAAGGTCAATGGTGTCGGCCCCAAGCTGGCATTGACGATTTTATCCGGGCAAAGCGCCGAAGAATTTCATCGCTGCATTCAGAATAACGATACCCAGGCGCTGGTGCGACTGCCCGGCGTAGGCAAAAAAACAGCGGAACGCCTGATTATTGAAATGCGCGACCGTTTGCCTGGTCCCGGCGAACCGGTCGCTGCCGGTAGCAGCTATGCGGGCGAGCCGACGCAGGCAGTCAATAATCCGAGGCAGGAAGCGATCAGCGCCTTATGCGCGTTAGGTTACAAGCCCCAGGATGCCGGCCGAATGGTGCAAAATATCAGCCCTGAAAACAAAAGCTGCGAAGATATCATCAGGCAGGCCTTGCAAGGCAGCATCAGATGATCGAACGTGATCGCTTGATAACCGCACACGGCCATTCAGATGAAGAGCGTCAGGATCGGGCCATCCGTCCCAGACGTCTGGCGGATTATATCGGTCAGCAAGAATTGCGCACGCAGATGGAAATTTTCATTCAGGCGGCATCGGCGCGCAAGGAAGCCCTGGATCATGTCCTGATATTTGGGCCGCCGGGGCTGGGTAAAACCACTTTGGCCAATATCATCGCCGCCGAGATGTGTGTTAATATTCGCCAGACTTCAGGCCCGGTGCTCGATAAGGCTGGCGATCTTGCCGCTCTGTTAACCAACCTCGAAGCGCATGATGTGTTGTTTATCGATGAAATTCATCGCTTGAGCCCGGTAGTGGAAGAAGTCTTATACCCGGCCATGGAAGATTATCAGATTGACATCATGATCGGCGAAGGTCCGGCGGCACGCTCAATTAAGCTGGATTTGCCGCCCTTTACCCTGGTTGGCGCAACCACACGCGCCGGCCTGCTGACGTCCCCTTTGCGAGATCGCTTTGGCATAGTGCAGAGACTGGAATTTTATACGGTCGATGAGCTGGCCAGCATAGTCGTGCGTTCAGCCAGCGTATTGGGTATTGTGCTGGATTATGCCGGCGCCCATGAAATTGCGCGCCGATCGCGCGGTACGCCGCGGATTGCCAACCGGTTGCTGCGCCGGGTGCGTGATTATGCCGAAGTCAAGGGCGATGGCACCGTGACCGAGACGACAGCCAGTCAGGCGCTGGCCATGTTGAAAGTGGATAACAACGGCTTTGATGCACTGGATCGCAAACTGCTGAGGACCATGATTGACAATTTTGCCGGCGGGCCGGTAGGACTCGATACCCTGGCCGCCGCCATTAGTGAGGAACGCGGCACCATTGAAGATGTGCTGGAGCCGTACCTGCTGCAGCAGGGGTTTATCATGCGTACGCCACGTGGACGGGTGGTGACCCAGAATGCCTATCTGCATTTTGGCTTGCAGCCACCGCAGCATTTTGGCGTGTCTGAAGACTTGTTTGAATAAGCCGGGTGCGCACTGCGCATCCAGCAGCGTCATCGTGCTTGTACTATTAATACAATGATAAGTAATAAAAACTATATTTGGCCGGTACGGGTTTATTACGAAGATACCGATGCCGGCGGCGTGGTGTTTTACGCCAATTATCTGAAGTTTTTTGAACGGGCAAGAACAGAAATGCTCAGGGCCATGGGCCACGAGCAGGATCAGCTGATCGTCAACGAAGGCATTATTTTTGTCGTGCGTTCTGTGCAGGTCGACTATTTAAGGCCGGCCCGTTTTAATGAACTGCTACAGGTCAGCGCGGAAGTCTGTCTTGCCAAAAAGGCCAGTCTTACCTTTGCACAACAAATTAAACGAGGCGATGAAGTTTTATGCGAAGGCATTATTCGCATTGCCTGTCTGGATGCACAAACCATGCGCCCAAAAGCAATTCCCGAGAATTTACTAGAGCAAATCAAACAATGAACACCGATTTATCCATTTTTCATTTAATTAAAGAAGCCAGCTTTGTTGTTCAATTTGTCATGCTGATATTGCTGGCAGCCTCACTGGTGTCATGGACGTTTATCTTTTCCAAACGCAAGGAACTCAACCGGGCGCTGGAAATCACTGATGAATTTGAAGAGCAATTCTGGTCCGGTGCGGCCTTGACGGACCTTTACAGACGATTGACTGCAAAAGATTTTGAACCGGAAGGCATAGAGAAAATATTCCTGGCCGGTTATAAGGAATTTTCACGTATGCGCCAGGCCGGCAATGTGGATCCCGGTGTTCAAGTGGAAAGTGCCCAGCGTGCCATGCGTATTGAACTTTCGCGGGAACTGGATAGGCTCGATGAACACCTGCCGTTTCTGGCTACCGTTGGCTCAACCAGTCCTTATATCGGCTTGTTTGGTACGGTATGGGGCATCATGAATTCATTCCGGTCCTTGGGTAATGTGCAGCAGGCCACCTTGGCGCAAGTCGCGCCGGGTATTGCCGAAGCCTTGATTGCGACAGCGATTGGTCTGTTTGCGGCTATCCCCGCCGTTATTTCGTATAACCGTTTTGCTACCCGTCTGGACAGGCTCACCGGCCGATACGAGTTGTTCGTTGAAGAGTTCGTCGTCTTATTGCAACGGCAGGCGCACAACAAATGAGTCCACAATCAGGTAAGCAAGGCGGTCGTGGCCGCAGAAAACCCATGTCGGAAATCAACGTCGTTCCCTATATCGACGTCACCTTGGTATTGTTGATCATCTTCATGATTACAACCCCGATGCTGCAAACAGGAGTGAAAGTTGATTTGCCGCATGCGCAATCGTCTATGGTAGAGCAAAAGGATATCCCGCCCATTGTCATCACAATAGATAAAGACTATCAATATTACATCAACGCGAGTGGCGATAAGGACGAGATCATCCAGCCGGAAGATATTTATGCCCGGGTCGCAGGCGTCTTAAGCAATCGCCCGGAAACGCAGGTACTGATCAATGCTGATGAAACCGTAGGCTATGGCAAAGTGGTTACCGTTATGGCGGCATTGAAAAATGCCGGTGTGCCTAATGTAGGATTGCTGACCAAATCAAATGAACAATAGAGAGTAAATGGATAGTCGAAAGAGATTTACATGGCCATTCATTCTGGCTTTAGCTTTGCACGTTATTCTTATCGGCATGTTCGCATTAAGCTTCAACTTGAAACACAAGGAAGCAGCAAAGCCCGCTCAGGACGTTATACAGGCTTCTATTGTCGAGCAAGACACAGCACAGCCGCAGTCTAAATCTACAGCAGTTGCCAAGCCCGAGCCCGAGCGGCCGACTGAGTCCCAGGTAGAGAAACAAGCAGTAGCCGTCAGGCAGCAGCGCTTGGAAGAGGAACATAAAGCTGAAGCCGCTCGCGCTGAGAAGGCCGCCGCGGCAGCACAAGCCAAGGCCGAAGCTACCAAACAGGCGAAAGCCGAAACGGCCGCAAAAGCAAAAGCCGAGGTAGAGCAGGCCGCCCGTGAAAAGGCAACTGCCGAAAAAGCCGAAGCCGCAGAACAAGCCAAGGCCGAAGCGGCCAAACAGGCGAAAACCGAAGCGGCTGTAAAAGCCAAAGCCGGGGCAGAGCAGGCCGCCCGTGAAAAGGCAGTTGCCGAAAAAGCCGAAGCCGCAGCACAAGCCAAGGCCGAAGCGGCCAAACAGGCGAAAACCGAAGCGGCTGTAAAAGCAAAAGCCGAGGCAGAACAGGCCGCCCGTGAAAAGGCAGTTGCCGAAAAAGCCGAAGCCGCAGCTCAAGCCAAGGCCGAAGCGGCCAAACAGGCGAAAACCGAAGCGGCTGTAAAAGCCAAAGCCGGGGCAGAGCAGGCCGCCCGTGAAAAGGCAGTTGCCGAAAAAGCCGAAGCCGCAGCACAAGCCAAGGCCGAAGCTACCAAACAGGCGAAAGTCGAAGCGGCCGCAAAAGCCAAAGCCGAGGCAGAACAAGCCGCACGCGAGAAAGCGGCTGCCGAAAAAGCCGAAGCCACCAAGCAAGCGAAAGCAGAAGCCGCTGCACAAGCCAAGGCCGAAGCGGCCAAACAGGCGAAAGCCGAAGCGGCTTCAAAAGCCAAAGCCGAGGCAGAACAAGCCGCACGCGAGAAAGCGGCTGCCGAAAAAGCCGAAGCCGCCAAGCAGGCGAAAGCAGAAGCCGCTGCACAAGCCAAGGCCGAAGCGGCCAAACAGGCGAAAGCCGAAGCGGCTTCAAAAGCCAAAGCCGAGGCAGAACAAGCCGCCCGTGAAAAAGCCGCCGCCGAAAAAGCTGAAGCAGCGCGCGCTGAAAAGGTTGCAGCGGCAGCACAAGCCAAGGCCGAAGCGGCCAAATCTGATATTGCGGCCAGAAAGGCTGAAAAAGCTAGAATAATTTCTGAGATTAGACGAAAAATTAGTCAAAATTGGATTCAACCTCCTGACAAAAAAGGTTTGATTTGTATAATCAAGGTCAGATTAATGTCCGATGGTACTGTAATAGACGCTTCTTTAGGTCAGACAAGTGGAGACGATATTTTTGATCGTTCAGCGGTAAATGCTGTTGAAAGAGCGGCACGGTTGCCAATTCCTACAGATAAAGAGTTATTTGCCAAGGAATTCAGGTCTTTTAATTTATGTTTAGCTGAAAATGATAGATTATGTCCAAAATGACCTGGTTTAGTAGGGATAGTTGTTGATTCATTGGTTTCAGTTAGATAGGGTTATTCCAATTCGATGTCAGAAAAATTGCCGAAATGTAAATATCAAGTTTTTTAATAAGTTGTTTAAGTTTCAGAGGGAAATAACATGGATTTTTTTAAAAGGGTGTTGTTTCTGGGTCTAGTGTTTCTTTTTATAGCGCCCAGTCACGCTGAATTAACTATTGAAGTTACTGAAGGCATTGAAAGCGCATTGCCTATCGCTGTCGTGCCGTTTGCCGTTCAGGGCGCAGGAATGCCAGTTGATGTCAGATTTGTGGTTAATTCGGATCTGGCGCGCAGCGGATATTTTAGAACCCTGAATGAGCAGGATATGCGCAGCAGGCCGAGCAGTCCGGACCAGGTGAGTTTTAATGACTGGCAGGCCTTAGGCCAAAATTATCTGGTTATCGGCCAGATAACGGAAGACCGCGGTCAATATAGCATCCAGTTTCAGCTGTTTGATGTCTATAAAGGCACCCAAATGCTGGGATACCGCATGACGTCATCATCTGCAGACTTACGCAGAACCGCCCATAAAATCAGTGATCTTATATTTGAAGCCATCACTGGCAACAAAGGCGTGTTTAGCGGCCGCATTATTTACATTACCAGCAGCGGTGGCAATAAACAGAGAACGCATAAGCTACAGGTTGCCGATACCGACGGTTTTAATGCGCAAACCATAGCGACGTCGCCAGAGCCATTGATGTCACCGGCCTGGTCGCCAGACGGCAGAAAAGTAGCCTATGTATCATTTGAGCGCAAGACTGCAGCGGTTTATGTGCAGACACTGGGAACCGGTGAGCGCACCAAGGTGGCCGAATTCCCCGGAATTAACGGCGCGCCCGCCTGGTCACCCGATGGTCAGAAACTGGCTTTGACCTTATCCAAGGACGGCAATCCCGATATTTATGCGTTAAATCTGATGTCGCGCTCCCTGATCAAGCTGACGCAAAGCAACGCCATCGATACTGAACCCACTTGGTCGCCTGATGGCAGCCAAATTGTGTTTACTTCGGACAGAGGCGGTAAGCCCCAGTTGTACATCATGCCGAGCAGTGGCGGCCAGGAAAAAAGGCTGACCTTTAGCGGCGACTATAATGCCGGCGCGAAATTCTCACCGGACGGTAAAAATTTGGCCATGGTGCATGGCAATGGCGGCGATTATCGTATTGCCGTCATGGATATGGCTACCCGAACCGTGAATGTGCTGACAGAAGGCCGGCTCGATGAATCGCCCAGTTTTGCACCGAATGGCAGTCTGATTTTGTATGCTTCAAGAAAAGGTGGGGCGGCCTACTTATCGGCAGTATCAATCGATGGTAGAATGCAACAAAAACTAACGTTTGACAGCAGTGAAGTCCGTGAGCCCGCCTGGTCTCCCTAGGCCTGCCGCTTAGTAAGCTAAAGGTTAAATTAAATCAACAAGCTATTTTTGGAAAAGTGAAAATGAAATTTAATAAAACAATATTGGCATTGGCATTCAGCGCAACCCTCCTGGCCGCTTGTGGCTCCGATGATGAAAAAGATTTGGGTTTGACAGACGGCAGTCAAGAGGCCGCGGCGGGCATCAACGATGCCTCAACCAGCGGTTTAAACAGTGGTTCGGGTTTGTCAGGTTCGACAATGTCTGGCGGCGCCGGTGGTATGGGCGGCAATGGCTTAGGGCCTGAATTCAGTGATCCAAACAACCCGCTTTCAAAACAAACCATTTACTTCATGTTGGATAGCAGCCAGGTGCAGCAGGATTTTGTTCCGGTCATTGCCTCGCACGCGCGCTACCTGCAAAGCAATCCCAGCCAAAGGATGGTCCTTGAAGGACATGGCGACGAGCGCGGTTCACGCGAGTACAACATTGCCTTGGGTGAGCAGCGAGCAAAATCAGTTGCCAGCATGATGAAGGCGCAAGGCGTTTCTGAAAGCCAGTTACAAGTTGTCAGTTATGGCGAAGAAAAACCGGCTGCCTTTGGGCACGATGAATCTTCGTGGGAACTCAATCGTCGAGTTGAGCTAGTTTATCAGGGTAGATAAATGAAAGCGCGCTTGTTTATATTGCTGTGTGCTTGCAGCAGTGCTTATGCAGAGCCGTGGCCATTGCCGCCTGTGGTCGATAATTCAGTTTATCCGGCACAGGCGAATGCACCCAAGCCTTCGTCAGCCAATACTCTGCTTGAATTGATGGGGCGTTTGGATCAAATGCAGGCGGAAGTGCGGCAGCTCACTGGCAAGGTAGAAGAGCAGGGCTATCAAATCATTGAGTTGCAAAAGCGTCAAAAAACCATGTACGCTGATTTTGACGATCGCCTACAAAGTATCGAAACCAAAGCGCCTGCTGGAGCAGATGCCGCAACTGAAAATCCGCAAGAGCCGGCGCCTGCAGTAGACTCCGAAGCAAAAGTGAGCGCACCTGCAGCTCCCTCTCCAGTTCAAGCGCCAACGCCTGCTGTTTCCTCTGTGGTACCTGCTCCTAATCAGGCGGTTCCCGCACCGGCTTCAGGTGATGAGAAACTGCTATATCAACAAGCGTATGAAGCGCTCAGAAATGGACAAACCGACCAGGCAATAGCCGGTTTCAACGGGCTGATCAGCCAGTACCCTGGGGGCGTATTTGCCAATAATGCGCAATACTGGTTAGGCGAGGCCTATAAAGTCAAGCAGGATATCAATTCAGCGCGCAATGCTTTTAAGCTCGTCATCGATAATTATCCTGGCAGTGCCAAAGTGCCCGATGCTTTGCTAAAGCTGGGATATATCGAGTATGAGCAAAAAAACTGGACTAAAGCTCGTGAATATTTGACGCGAGTGACAACCGATTTTCCTGATTCGACAGCGGCGCATCTGGCAACAAAAAGATTATTTCAGATGGATGAAGCCAAGCATTGATGGCGAGTTCCTTACGCATCACCGAAATTTTTTACTCCCTGCAGGGTGAGTCGAATACAGTAGGGTTACCCACCGTCTTTATCCGGCTCACCGGTTGTCCATTAAGATGTGTTTATTGCGATACAGCTTATGCCTTTACCGGCGGCAAGAGAATGGATATTAATGCCATCATTGCCGAAGTCGAACAATATCGCACTCACTATATTACCGTCACCGGAGGAGAACCGCTTGCGCAGCCAGCCTGTTACGAATTGATGTCTGCATTGCTTGATAAAGGCTATGTGGTTTCGCTTGAAACCAGCGGGGCACTCGATGTATCTGCCGTAGATCCGCGTGTTATCAAGGTTATGGATCTCAAAACCCCCAGCTCAGGTGAGCTTGGCAAAAATCTTTACAGCAATATCGACAATCTGGGCGCTAAAGACCAGCTAAAATTCGTCATCGGTTCCGATGAGGATTATCAGTGGTCCAAGGCAGTCATGGATCAATATGATTTGCCTGGCCGCTGTGAAATATTATTTTCTCCGGTCATGGGGCGACAACACCCAACGGAACTGGCGGAAAAAATTCTTCAGGACAGATTGCCTGTTCGCTTTCAAATCCAACTACACAAAATACTTTGGGATGATGCCCAAGGTAAATAAACATGCAGAAAAAAGCCATCGTCCTGCTTTCGGGCGGACTCGACTCCATTACAGCGCTTGCTATTGCAAAGCAGCAAGGATTTACCTGCTACGCGTTAAGCTTTAATTACGGACAGCGACATAACGCCGAGCTAAAAGCAGCCGCCCAGATTGCCGCTGATTATCAGGTAGCAGAGCATAAAATCATTCATTTTGGTTTGGGTTCGATTGGCGGGTCTGCGCTGACGGATGAACATATTGCCGTACCCGATACTCTCCAGGAAGGCATACCTGTAACCTATGTGCCCGCAAGAAATACCTTGTTTTTGTCTTTTGCCCTAGCCTGGGCAGAAGTTTTAAAGGTGCATGATATTTTTATTGGTGTCAATGCCGTCGATTATTCAGGCTATCCCGACTGCCGGCCTGAGTTTATTAAAGCCTTTCAAGACTTGGCAAGCATAGCCACTAAAGCCGGCGTAGAAGGCGAACGCTTCATAATCCACACCCCCCTGATTGAGCTTAGTAAAGCGGAAATTATTAAGCAGGGCATTGAATTAGGAGTGGACTATAAGTTCACCGTGTCTTGTTATTCTGCTGATGATCGGGGCCGTGCTTGTGGTGTTTGTGATGCCTGTCGATTGAGAAAAGCTGGATTCATAGCGGCTGGAACAATCGATCCTACACGATATCAGAAATATAAAGTGGACCCCTCTGTCCAGACAAATATTCATTGAGTTTAAGATAGAGTCCTGCACTCATTACAGCTGAATAGCGCTGTCCCTGAGGTATTCCCACAAAATATCAATAAAAAACAATGCATTGCTGGGCAAAATTAGGATAAAAACAAGATTTAGCCAGTCTGAGCATAATAATTCATTCTAAAATAGTAACCTGGAAGGATAAATTTATGTCGATTATCGCTCTGCTGCATAACTTATTGAAAGAAAAACTCCCCAGTATTCATGCTACCCGGCTCCAGGCTCTGATGGCTGCTGTCGAGGCTGGTTTGAGTGGAGCGTCAGTATCCATTACGGCGCTCGGGCGGGCGCTTTCCGGACCTGTCTATATCAAACATAAAATCAAACGGATGGATCGCTTAGCCGGGAATCGCCATCTCAACACCGAACGCATGGCGCTATAAGGTGCTATGACCCAGTGGTTGTTGCAGTCCCTGCCCATGCCGTTAATCCTTGTCGACTGCTCGCCCCTGACGGCGGATCAGCATCAGCAGCTCGGACGCATTCGCAACCGGGATTTCATTGCCTGGGCCGACCGGCCGGACGCTTGGCTGGCGGCAAAATCGCTGTACGCCAAAGCCACTCGAAAACCCAAGTGCTTGGGCTCGGCCCGTTGGGTGCTTAGTCATCCGTTAGCCGGTGAACTGGTGACTTTCTTTCG
>CAWKEY010000061.1:0-16416 GCA_963848675.1 uncultured Gammaproteobacteria bacterium | reverse complement strand
ATAATCCCCACGTTGCCAACTGTGTTAAATAGTATTTATCCATTAATAGCATAAAACGATTTATAGCGATTGAAAAGCTGTTTTAAACAGTCTAAGATTATTATTTTTATAGACACCTAATAACATATACAGGATGGCCCTTGGAATACACATACTAGCGTATATGATTCCAAGGTACGCCAGACCATTCGGCGCTACGCTTCTCACAGTCCGGCTCAATCCTGTCATGGGACACCCCTGAACCCCGGCTATGCGGCGCTGATGCTGCTTACATTCAAGACAAACGCAACACCGTATCACTAAAAACTTCAAAGCGATGTCACCAAAAGCCACGACTGATCATGACCGAAACGAATCCTACGACACCGACACCCATTACAAGAGCAATGGAATTTAAACTGGAGATAGCCACATGGTATTCGAAACAATAGGCACCGAACCGCTAGATGCAATGCTGCGGTTACGCCTAACCGCCAGCGAAAAAGAACGCCTGCGTGAAGATGCCGACCTGGCCGGATTAAGTATGTCGGAACTGGTGCGCCGCCGTTACTTTGGCAGGCCGATTATCGCCAATGCGGATGCGATCATGATTAAAGAATTACGCCGCTTAGGTGGTTTACTCAAACACATCCATAACGAAAGCAACGGCGTCAACAGTAAGGAAACTGCCGGGGCGTTGATCGCACTGAAAGCCTACATAGAGAATCTAAGCGATGGTCGTCAAAAAAATTAAGAACCCAAAGAAATCCGCGACCAAAGCCGCCCGCATCGGCGGACTATTGGACTACATCCTTAACCCCGAAAACCAAAATGCAAACGAGAAATGCGTCTATTCTGGATCAAGAAATTTTTTAACAGATACCTCGAAAAGCCAAAAGGCGGAAATGTTGGCCTTGTCCCAGGAAGCGGTGAGAAGTAAAGATACCGTCAATCACTACGTCATGAGCTGGCAAGCCAGCGAACAACCCAGCCATGCGCAGATAGACGAAGCAGTCAGCCTATTTCTCGATGAACTGGGACTAAAAGACCATCAGACCGTCTACGGACTTCACGCCGACACCGATAATCTCCATCTGCATCTGGTCATCAACCGGGTGCATCCCGATACCTTGAAAGTCATCAAACCGAATAAGGGTTTTGACATTGAAGCTGCCCATAAAGCGATAGCACGCATTGAACATACACAAGGCTGGCGGCGTGAGCAACACGGACGCTATCAGGTCTTGGAAAACGGCGAACTAGGCCGGGAGCACGTCGACACCGAAAAGCAACGGCAACCCGATCAGGCCAAGCGAGACAGAGAGAACCGCACCGGCGAAAAATCGGCAGAACGGATTGCGATTGAGGACGGCGCAGCCATTATCCAGTCGGCCAGCGATTGGCAAACGTTACACCGACAGCTGGCCGAAAAAGGCCTGCGTTACGAAAAAAAGGGTAGCGGGGCCCTACTGTTTGTCGGCGATGTCGGTGTGAAACCCAGCCGCGTTGACCGTGCCGCCAGTTTGCCACATTTGCAAAAACGGCTGGGGACTTATGAACCGCCTAGCAACCGGCTACATGTTATTGATCGAGGGCCGGAACCGATCCAGGCCGGACAACCCGGTTGGGAAACCTATAGCACGGGCCGGAAGGCGCACTATGCCGCCAAGAACCCAGCGACGCTGGATCTCCGCCAACGCCAGGAAGCAGAACGTAAACAACTGGCGACGCAACAGAAAACCAAGCGCGAAGCGATTTTGAAAGGTAGCTGGAAAGGGCGGGGCGATTTATTGAATGCCATGCGTAGCGTACTCGCCGCCGAGCAGGCCGCCGAGAAAGCTGGCATGAAAGAACGTCACCAACAAGAAAGGCAGCAGTTACGCGAACAATACCGACCGTTTCCGGATTTTGAACACTGGCTACGGCAGCAGCAACAGCCTGAGCTGGCCGATGCCTGGCGATATCGTGCAGGAGAACCACAGAGAATCAATGGCGACACGACCGAGCCGCCGACGCCGCGAGACATCCGGGCCTATCTGCCGAAAATTCATGGCCAGCAGGTTCATTACCTCCGAAAAGATGAGGCAGGGCAGAGCGGCGCTGCGTCTTTCGTGGATAAAGGCCTGGAGATCGTCATTCATGACTGGCGGAACAAGGACTGCGTACTGGCTGCCTTACAGTTATCCGCGCAGAAATGGGCCAGCTTCCAGGTCAACGGCAATGACGGCTACAAAGCCCTGTGCGCCAAGCTGGCGGCGGAACACGGCTTTAAGATCAGCAATCCTGAGCTACAAGCAAGCATCGAGAGCGAGCGGCAAAGAATGCGGGCGGTGCAGAAAAAAACGGCACAGCAGCCAGCGCGTGAGTCGAACCTGATAAGGTAAGTTGTAGACAAAATAGGAAGGGAGAGCATGCTCTCCTATTGATAACGGTTTTTATCAATAGGCTATTTTGCCCAATACTAAATAACCGGAGGTTCGCCACTTGATTAGACAGTTCGTGCCATTTTGTCTAATTGGCGTTGTTCTCTGCATCATGGTCGTGGTAAGTTTACTGCCATGGATAAAAAATTCGCATAACCATCGATTGAGTGCGCCTTAATACTAGACAATAGTTTTGGTATGTGCCCGGCTAGATCAAAAGTATCAGTACGCTCGGAGAGCGCAACCATTCCGGAATCGGTTATTTCATACTCGCGGGAACAATCCGCGAATCCCATTTTACGAAGAGGGACAGTCGGGACAAGGTCACGCTTATTGTAGACATGGTGAGGTACAGGAAAACTACAAACGGCTCCAAGACCGCAATAACGTGGCATTCCGAATGTATAAGCCCCTACACTGCCCGACAAGTCATCACTTAACCAGCTACGTCTGCTCCAATAGTTGTTGGATAGGGCGTTGCCAGTAGCAGCCATAGCACCCCCGAGAGAGTGTCCCGTCCATACAACCGTCGGGGTTGACTTGACATTGAGCTTCTTTATCTCGTTAGCGATCGATCCAAATTGCGGGACGACTGATTCAAAAAAACCCCTGTGAAAGAAACAATCACTGCTGGCTTTCAATGTAATGAACCTATCTGGGAAATCGCAGAAAAGACTATTTGGCACGTAGAACTTCTTTGTATCCACATTGGCCTTCCAGTCCCAGAGTCTCCGAAAGACCGTACCTCTGACAGCCAGAATCAGCACATCATTGAAAAACATGCCAAGTATTAACGCGTATCGACCGCGAACTATAAAGAAGCTCGCGGGGAAATCACCGCCGATACCACCACCAGCACCGATTAACTGATCTATTACATTATTGCATTTACCAGACTCTATAAGTTTACGATATGCATCACTCGCAAACAGATGTATGCGGCTCGCCTTCTTCAGCTCATGCTCTTGGACATCCTCATAGACGATTGCTGATAGTTCTACGCAGACATGCGCTTTTTCCAACGAAAACGACCTATCAGTCCAATCTTGCCGATAAGCAACTTGCAGAATTTTACTTATCCGGTTTCGAAGCGCGCTATCCATATAAAACAACCATTTTAGTTTAGGATCGCCTCATAATAACTCACGGCCCATTGACGAGCAAACAATAGACAGAATGAATTATTCTGTCTATTGTTTGAAAACCTGACCCTGATAGAATGCGGGTTTCAGGGGTATCGAACGAGGCAAACATTAGACAAAATGATGAACCAGCCAAAAAACCGAAAATCCAACCCCAAGGACGACAGAAAACACCTCACCGCCCGCGAGGTCGAAAGCCTCATTGCCGCCGTCAAGGACAGCCGCAATGAGGCACGGGACAAGTGTTTCCTGTTGCTGATGTTCCGGCACGGTTTGCGCGTGTCAGAAGCTTGTGCGCTGAACTTGTCTCAAGTGGACACCGAGAGCCGCGTTTTGCACGTTGCACGGCTGAAAAAAGGTCTTTCAACCAGTCATCCACTGCGGACGGACGAATTGCGCGTGATCAAGGCATGGCTTACCGAGCGCAAGAAGATGAAACCGAAAACGGATGCTTTTTTTGTGAGTGAGCGGCGCAGCCCCTTGAGCCGCAAAACCGCATGGCTCTTTATCAAGCATTATGGCGAGCTGGCCGATCTGCCGTTGTCAGCTCATCCGCATATGCTCCGCCACGCTTGCGGCTTCGCACTGGCCGACCAAGGAGCTGATACGCGGCTCATTCAAGATTATCTCGGACACCGGAACATTCAGCACACTGTCCGCTATACCGCATCAAATCCGGCACGGTTTGAGAAGTTGTGGCGATAAAGTCAGCCAGAAGCTGGCTGGGGTGCTAAAATTAAACAACTTCACCTAAAAAATGGCAAAATAGTAACTATTTACATCCTATAAGGAATGTGTCGGTATGGCCTCCCTAAGAATGAGGGATGCTCAGGGATAAACATGCGAGGCTACAGAAAATGACCGCTAAACCTCTTCCTAAGAAATTGAACAAGGAGCCGCTAGTTGATGCGGTTTTTGAGATTCGTTTTTCCTCATCTATCCCAATATCAAGCGTATTGCCGGGATTTTTGTTTGCGCACATCAACGATGGTGATAAAAAAATAGAACGTCTTCCTGTTGCCGATATTCCTATCCAAATGCGAGAGTTTGATCCGAATCTGCGCTTTCAGCCTCTCTTGAGGATAAAGTGGGACAAATTCCTCATTCTTATAGGCGATGAAAGCCTCGCAATTGCTTGTGCGATGCCGTATCCGGGTTGGCTGAATTTCAAAGCCAAAATTGTTGAAGTTATCAACATCCTCAAAGGTTCACAGATCATTGATAATGTTAATCGGTATAGTCTTAAATATGTTGATATTATAGATGGCGAAACCCTATCTGAGCAGATTAAGAGGGTAAATCTAAGCCTTAATATTGGAAATCACACACTGTCTTCTGAACCGTTTAATATCCGCGTTGAAATTCCATATGATAAGTATCTTCATATTGTGCAGATTGCAACGCCATCTAGCGCTACTAATTTTGACGGGCAAACACGAGACGGTGTTCTAGTAGCGGTAGATAGCATCAGTGAACAGTTAACAATTGATTTGACCAGCTTTGCCGATACACTTGCCGATAACCTTGAGGCTATTCATACAAGCAACAAAACCATGTTCTTTGAATGTTTGCGGCCAGAGACCATAACTTATTTGGAGCCAATCTATGAATAACTATCGTATCAAGCAAGAATCTGAAACATCCGCCGGAACTTACCGACTGAATCTATTTATAGTAAAACCTTTGCTGTTGGCCGGGATTGCAGCACAGAGCCTACAACCTATACCTAGTTATCTCCCTTCATACACGATTACCGAAAGCTCAAAAACATTTGGACAATTAGAAAATACATTCACTGGAGATTATGAAGATTCTACCAGTGATTTTGAGCGATCTATGACAGCATTTTATGCGTCGCTTTTGGAAAAGCAGGAACCGCTTGGAAAAGAGTTTGAGGATGTGCTAGATGAGAACCGTTGGAATCTCTATGTGCGCTCTTAAAGGAATGTTATGGCGATTAGTGTTGATTCCCTTCATGATCAGATTCCGTACTATCTGACAAGAGAACAAAAAGAAGGCCTCCTTAAGGCCTTAAAAGATTTTCCGCGCAATACTCCTTATTATCTAACTGGGCAATATAAAGAAGAATATCAAGAAAAGTTGATGCAGGGAGATGGTTGGACTAAGCTGAAAATATTCAATTTTTACACTGGGGAGAAAGCCTCAATAAATGGGATTGTTTTATCAAACACTTGTGATGTGACGCCGGAGAATGCGCGAGATATTCCCGTTAATATAGTGTTTGCTCCGATTATCCCTCTCTCAGCATATAGCGCCGCCCTAGAAAAAGGTGGAATCAGCTCTGAAAAAATTCAGCAAAAGATACTGGCCATTAAAGCGCAACAGATCACTACTATTTTTTATCTGCCTGCTGGGGATTGTCTTGATAAAGACCACATTGTTCTTTTAGATGACATTCACACAATACCTGCAAAAGCATTTGAGCAAGAGGCTGAGAAAAGCAAGCAGTTCACGCTTAGCTTAGTCGGATTCTATCTTTTTGTATTCAAGCTATCAGTCCACTTTTGTCGTCTTCACGAAGGTGTAAATCGAGCTTGACTGTTTCGAAAAATCGCTCAATTTCGGACGAATCCTTGCGGTTACCCAATAAGTGTTTACGGTATGGCAAAACCGTCTCGCCGGAAGCATCGGTTTTGTTGGGTTATGGGTAGGGGAATTCAGAGGGGTTTTCGGTATGGGGTGTCTAGACCATCGGAACATTCAGCAATCCGCACAACTACTCAGGAACGAGATCATTCAACACTTGGAGAATGATTTCGTTCTTTGACAATCCCAATAAAATTTCCTTAAGCTTTTCCCAATACTCCACTGTCACGGATTTCATGATTGCGGAAAATATTTCATGCGCGAATTTTGCCTCAAACTTGAGCCATTTTTCGCTCATCAAGATTTGCGTTCGAGAAGAATTTAGGTCTAAATCCATTGATCCGCAAATATCAATAACTAAAAGAATGGGCAATGGCCAGACAAGACGTACTTGGTTTTTCTGCATTGACCATGATTCAGGGAACAGGCTTGAAGGAACTTCAATGCCATGCAATGAAATCCGAGATTTAGAATGTGTCAGTCGGCTAGAAGAATTTGATGAATCAATCCCCCCATCTTCGTCAATTGTTATATTCGTTGTATTTAAGCTGATTTCTTTGCCACTTAAGCTAATGGCTTTCTCAAGGTCGTAATTTTCGCCTTCAATTGTAACCGACTTCGAATTCATAGATATTTTTTCTGTGGGCATTCCGTGACTTTCTAAAACAGCTACCACAGCAGAGCCGACGAAACCGATGTCAGGATTATCCAACTCGATAGAAAACTTCCGGATGTTCTCATGCTTATCCCATGAATAATCCTTTAATGACGATGCCTTTAAATCCTTAAAGCTATTTTGATCCCTAATCTTCTTATGAGATTTACTTTTAATGGAAATCTTGAACGGCGGATTTGGAACTACATTTTCAACCGACTGGATGAATTGATCCTCATCCATCTTTTTCCAAGGGTTCTGCTGTTTCCGCAAATACAACCTTGTCGTAGTTCCAGGCGTTTTTCTCTGGCCCGGTTTTATCCAGAAAATGCTTTCTTGACCTTCTATAGTAAGGTTAAGCGCGGGGCTTGATTCATGAGGTCCATAGAGCTTTCGGGTGTCAACAACCATAGTGTCGGCAACCATGAAGCATGACAAAATGCCGATCCCAAATCTGGAATTCGGTGTGAACTTTGCCTTGGATTGCGACTTCAGATCATAGAAGTCAGAAGATTTGTAAAACGATGACCCGACTTTCGAGTAGTAAGTATCGATAACATGCTGATCCATTCCAATCCCGTTATCTACGATTTCAAGTATGTCTTCGCCATCGATAGTATAATGTTCAATCTGAATTTCAGGAGCATAGGGATTGCCCCAACTCAGTTCCATGGCCTCTCGCAATAAACAGGCATCAATGGAATTCTGCAATAATTCACGCAGCGCGACTTCAGGATCGCCATATAACTTCGTACCCATTAGCAAATCGATAACTTGATTTTTGCTCAGGTTGAATTGTGTTTCCCGGTACAGAAACTCTGGGTTTCCATCGATCATTTTCTTTGTTTCGATCTTTGACCGATCAACTTTGAAGGGAATTTTAATCATCAAATTCCGATTCAGGCTCTTATTATAGTCATTTAAAGAGGAAAGAATGTTATTACAGGCGCTAAGCTCCTGATCGATGATGTTGCAGAACGCATTTATAGATGACTGAATTGCAGGGTGGGAACACTTTGCATGAAACTGAATAAGGGTGGGATTGATGGTCCAAGCTTCCACAGCTCTATGCTTATTCCATTCCTGAATAGAGATCGGGTGTCTTACAAAAAGATGAGAAAATAGAACAGATGGGGTCCGCTTAGCATCGAAGTCAAGCAGATCAGCCAATCGCAGGATCGCTGCTACCATTGGTAAGCATGCGAATGTTTCAGGTCCACAAAGATAGCTTTTGTCTAGTTCAAGAACTTTCATGGCATCTTCATTGTGACTAAAGCAGATAGTGGCGAATTCAACCGTAAGGTCCGTGTCTCTATAGCGGATTTTATCAACCCAATCTCTTTGTATTATTTCACGCGCTCGGTCCGCATGAGTAATCCTGATATAATCGGATACGAGATAATTCTTTGCCAGCTCAGCGGCGCTGATGTTACCTTGCTGGATATAAGAATTAATTCGATTTATTTGATCGGGCCGAGCAGCGCAAAATCGTTGGAATAATTCTAATTCCTTTTTCTCGCGTTCATTTGTGAATGTAGGTTCCGTGTCAAAATACTTTTTCCATGCTTGAACGTCCGCTTCATCCGGTGCCATTCCAATATCGTGGAAAAAGGCGCATAGAATGAGAAGCATAAGTTCGGGAACGGATAACTCTTTAATCTGGTCCGGCGACAGTAGCCGTTCCATTAAAGCCAGCACACGGAACAGGTGATCGCCGTCGTGAAGTGTGAATTCCCCCATATGTTTAAGGATCGTTTTTGTCCTTTGGAACGCGTAGGAGGTTGCATCATCGATGAGCGTTAGCGCTTGGCTTCCGGCGGGATCGTTGTCGCATTTGCCTTTTAACGTGGCAAATATATTGCTTTTTGCTAAGCGCGTCTGCGTTTCGGCATGCCAGTCATCATAAATCATTTACTCTTCCTATACTCTGCTGCTGCATCAGCAGCCTATGCACATCTATGTACCACTTGTAATGCCCGCTCAACAAAGGTTTTAAGTTCTGATGCTATAACAACAACAGAGTCGGCACTTGAATTGGTATCGTGGTGAAACTGTCCGGCGTAGTCATTGATTTCATTCAGCTCCTCTACCAAGTTTTTCGCATGGCGCAATGGGCTTATAGGCAATGCTTCGCGTATAAGAACAACGATTTGACCAAATAAAAGTGACTTTGGGATTATCGCCGGAAACCTACGATGCAGATAGCCTTCCAGCATTGGTCGAATTGCTTTCGCGACTGATTTGGCATCGCCGCCTTTTCCCGTCGCGAAGTCGTTGAGTAAGCGATGATGCTGAAAGTAGACCGATTCACACTCCTTGTCCACATCGAGTGATGCGAAGCTCGTGTAATCGTCGGGAGCATGGGCAAGCTGGAAAACGGCAATTGGAGTGGTCTTGTTATCCTTGTGCAATGCATCTCGAAGATCACGGATGAAGTAAGGATCGTGAGCAAGCACAATGAGTTGCTCAGCTTTAGAATGAAGGTTTTTAAGGACTGATCTAGTATGATGTTTCCGGTTCATGTCCAAGCTGCACATTGGATCATCAATGACGACTATTCGCGTCGCAAGCTTGGGATCTTTGAGCGTTTTTGCTATGAAAAACGAAAAGGCTAGGGTTCTCTTATCGCCTTCGCTCAAAGCTGTGGCAAAGGACGGTGCTCCACCTTCGAGAGTCACATTTTTGCCGCGAAGTAGTAGGCAATACTCGCTACGTGGCGCAGCGCCTCTGAAATTAGCACCCATGCCATTGATGCTGAATGATGCGCCGAAATTTTTAAGTAATGCATTGATAGCATCCTCATATTCGCTCAGCGTCGCTGTCATTAGTGTGTCGAGGGTATCACGAGCTGTCTTCTTGGCAATCTCGGCATTCGCGGCTGATGTGCGCACAGCACCAAGCTCGCTGAAAAGTCCGACCACGACTTCGTCGTGGCGTCGCTTGCTTGCTTGGATCGCTTGCACCTGTTGCTGTAGTTGTTGTACGTTGTCGGTTGCGAGCTTCTCCTTGTACGAGGTAATTAATGCTGCGGCAGATTTGATTGCATCATTAGCGGCTTGCATCGGGGTTAGAATTTGCAGCCACAACGCCTTTGCCCGTTCTAACTCTGCGTCGCTCCCCAGTGGTTCAGCAGGTGATGAACGCTTTTTCTGACAAAGATCGAGAAGAAACGCCTGTAATTCAGTTAATGCAGAACGTGATGCGTCTGCCTCAAACGTAATTGGTTTAGTGGTAACGTACTCACTCCATGCCTCCGCTTGAGCCGCCGCAGTGCTAGTGCTTTTTGCAAACCCCTCAACGATGCTAGTATCAAAGCCAGTTGAAACCTTGTTGTGTAAAGCGGCAACTTTAGCTTTTAACGTGTTGTATGCTGCATTAAAGTGGGTTCGGTACGCCCGGATAAGATTGTTGTTTGATATATCCTGAGCACAATATGGACAGGCGTCAGTATTATTGAATTGTTGACCTTGGCTTAGCCAGCTCTCGGCTGTCTTACTTTCAAGTTTTGCAACGTGATTTTTGACGATTTGCTCGGCATCGGCATGCACATCATCAAGAGACGTTCCAAGTTCGGAAAATAATCCAATTAGATCAAAGGAAGGTTCATTAATGTTGCTTGGAACAGGTTTGGCGAGAATTGCTGCGACATTTCTTGCCGCACTTATTCGTTTTTGTAGCGCGACTAACTGAGCATCAGCATCAAGTACCGGTGTCAATTTTTCAAATTGCGACAATGTTATTCCGACATGATGCCCAGAGAGTTTTGAGCTCAAGCTTTGCACCTGATCCGTAGCGGCCTTCGCTTCACTAGTAGCTTTTTCGACGGCTGCGCGGGCTGCGACGGCTGCTTCACCGAGAGCGAACTCAAGTAGATTCTTTCTGTGTCCTGTGTTAACAGAACCACCAGAATGCACGTTGTTTTCGATAAAATCTGCATCGAAAACCAGCACTTCGGATCGTTGCTCCGACCAAGCACCACTGTCGAACAAAACCTTATGACCACTATCGAATTGCAGGTTGACCTTTGGGGGAAGCGTCCCGTCAACTGTTTTACGGTGAGTAACTAATGAGGCATCACCCGTAGACACTGACCGCAACACGGTCGCGAGAGTGGACTTACCCCGTCCATTGTCTGCGTAAATGAGCGTTGCCTTCTCGCAAGAATGTGATTTGCCGCTTGCTTGGTGTAATAGCCCTATCCCTTGAATGTCTGAGATTCGCTTAAGCATGCTTTTCCTCTTTGTCGTCTAGTGTGATACGAGGCGACTTTCTATTTAGCTGTTCGATCATTCAGACATTCCATCGGCGTGATCCCCTAGAGCTTTCAATTCTAGGCCTTCAATCTCCTGCAAGGACTTCCCTGCAATCCCTTGTAAATCGCCATACATGCCCACTGTCGCGCTCATCACGCGCTCAATCTGCTCTTCTCGTTTAGCCCACTGTTTCATGATGACTTTTCTTTCTTTGTCGAGGTCTTGCTGCATGGTAGAGAACGCTTCGACAATGGCTTCAACGCGCTGACGAAAACGTGAGCCAGTGAGATATTGGTAAACCATTTCTGTTTTGGTTTGTTGACCTTCGGAAGCCTGCCGCGCTAGGGCGAGTTCCAGCAACGATTGGCGCAAAATAAAACCCACTGGCAAGGCGGCGCGTGGATGCGTTACCCAAACACCCTCAACAATTTCAAAGGTCTCAACACCTTTTGGCAATATCTGGCTAACGATCACTGCAATTTCCGCTTTGGCGGTACGTTGGTCTTCGCGCAATTTAGCCAGCCATGTATCGCTCCAGTTCTTTGTGCGTTTAGATTCCCACAAAATAGTGCCACTTGGCTGACCGCCAGCACTGACAACACGGTGCAGCACATCCCCGCCGAATTCGCCCTTGGGTACAGGCTCAATGGTATCGAAAGGGAATTTTGTGCGTAACAGGTTCTCAAGCTCCAATTCTTGAACTTCACCCTGCAATTGTTGTGAACCTTGTTCCGCACGGCGTTTGAGGTCTTCGATTTGCTTCTGCATTGCAGTAATGGTCTGTTCTTTCTCCATCACTTTAAGCTTTTGTTCCTCTTCAGCTTCCTTTTTGGCTTGTTGGCGGGTAGCATCAAGGCCTTCCTGAACGCGTTTTTCAACAGTGAGTTCCAGCTCACGCTTGGCATCATCTAGCTCGCGCTGTTTTTTGATTAGTTCAGCTTGCGCTTTCTGCGCCTCAGCCAGTTTTTCATTCCGCTGTTTCAGGACTTCTTGCAGCTCGGAAAGCTCCTGTGTTTTTTGTTCGAGGTCTGTTGCCGCCGCCTGTTTAGCTTTTTTGGCCTCCTCTGCCATAATTCTGGTGCGATCTATTTTCAGTTGCTCTGCTACCCGATCGGCGACTTGCTCGTCGAGCCTGTGTTTAGCCTCGGTAAGCTGCTTTTCCTTTTCGCGCATGACCTGTTCGCGCTGGGCAATATCGCTGTCTTTCTGGGCTAATTGCTGCTCGAACTGTTTGCGAGTGGTTTCAATCAATGGCGCAGCCAGAGATTCGGTGAGTTTTATTTCTGTTTTGCAGTTTGGGCAAACAATCGTTGGTTCGGTCATTGCATATTTTCCCTGCTTGTAGTGGGTGCCAACCTGATATTCATATCTCTTTTTCCCCACGCGATTGACTCCGCAAGCACTCCACGGCCTTGGTTATCGCGGTATCGTCGGGCTTTATCGATCCCCATTCTTTCCAAAAATCGCGTGTCGCGCTGTCAGGTGGAATCTTCGGAATATCCAGCTTAATACGGCTAGGCAGCAATACTGCGTCACCAAGCAGAAGCGCCTCACCTGTATCCAGAAGCGGAAGGATACTGGTTAGACCTGCAAGCGAATCTGGCATAAGGCGTTTGATCACCCCTTGGTCTGTCTCATTGGTCAGGCGCAAAGCCAAGAAATTATTACACTGACTTAAGATCGTTCGGCTTACATCTGATGGGCGTTGACTAACGACGAGCAATGAAAAGCCGTATTTGCGACCCTCTTTCGCGATCCGCTCGAACGACCCCAATGCCTGCTTCTGAACTGCGTCTGCATCGTCACGAATCGGTAGGTATAGATGCGCTTCGTCGCACAAAAGTGTAACAGGTGTCCGCGCCTTGCTATCCATCCAGAATTGCACGTCATAGAGTAGCCGCGCTAGGGTGCCAGTAACCACGGGCAGTACGTCCGCAGGCACTTCCGAAAAGTCGATGATCTTGATGCCAGAGCCATCACCTGACTTTAGGAGGTTCAACACTTGGCTGGCGAGCCAGTCATATTTTGATGCGGCTTCCGGCGGCGAGAACATAAATCCGTAGCGGCGGTCATCAAGCTTGGTTTCCAAGCGCGAAAGGAACCTAGTCAGCTTGTCTTCCCATTCTCCCTTGACTGCGCCGGTTTTACCCATGCCCTTTGTTGTGTTGTCGGTGTTAAGCAGCGAGACCAATTTCCTCACGTCATAAGGAATAGGCGAGTCGACGGTAAAGGTTTTCTTAATATTGGCCTTGCCTTCGGCATCTAGCGTTTGTTCTTTCAGATTGCGGACATGCAATGTGAACCGTGACGCTTGATTTGGCGCATTCTGGTCACTGCGATCAAGGATCATCGACAGCATTTCGTCGCGATTCAGTAACCAGTAAGGGAGAAATAGAACGTCGTCGCCGGGGTTTTCTAAATCGCCTGGTCCGGCGATGCGAAACCGATCTGCGAAGCCTCCTTTTGCTTTATTGGCAAGAGGCGCATATTCCCCGTGCATGTCAAATACGATGATGTTTGGATATTTGAGCTTGGCGGCACGCTCCAGAATGAGAGCTACCGCCCAGCTTTTGCCTGATCCTGTACTGCCAAGAATCGCGGCATGCCGCTGGAAGAACTTGTCACCGCTCGCGATGGCGTCCGCTGAGCGGTCGGCAACGAAAGTGCCGAGCTTCAAGCGTTCATCCTCTGAGAAGCCAGCCCCGAGGATTCCCATGAACCGTTGGAGATTTACGCTCTCGATAACGAAACATTCACGATCTATCTGTGGAAAACTGTCTGCTCCGCGTTTGAAAGTGTTTGCCTTCGCCCCCTCGATTGTCCTGAATGTCCCAATCAGAACGCCCTGAATAATATCTGTGGGTACAGTAATGAGCGGAGTTATGACCCCATCATCTTCACCTTGTTCCGGTAATTCCTCGCGAATGCTGCGCGTGACTCGCTCGGTCATGGCAATCAAATACTCGCGCTCGGTCGTCCCACGGATTGCGATAAGCTGGCCGATACCAATGCGGGTAAGTAGTATTGAATTAGTAACGTCGATAGCAACGCGGCTTGTATCGACAGACGCGACCCGCCCTATCTTTTCATCATTTGAAAACTGGAGTGCTGGTTCGGTCATGGTTCGAGTACCTCGGATATAAATGTGTCTAGTTCCCACAAGGCAAGGTCAGCGATCTGATTCTCAACCTTGTTAATAAATATGGACGATCCTTTGTTACTGCCGACCATGGCGTGTTGGATGGCGATGACGTTTGCGCATTCACTTGCAAGCTTCATCGCATTGGGGGACAGCGAGTAGGTCAGCAGAAGTGTAGGAATTCCATTGCGAATACGAGGTGTCAGGTGTGTTTCGAGATGGTCGTCATTGAAGCCGTACCCAATTATTAGAAAGCGGGTTGCGCGGTCTATGGCTGAATTTGCTCGCTCCCTATGTTTATCAAACGGACTTTCGTAGCCGTTGCGGAACTTGTTCAGGCCTGGCGTAATAATTAGTCTTGGCGATGCAAGATCGCCAGAGTAGCGCACCGGATTCCCGTCGCGTTGATACCAATCAAGACTGCCATGGGGTTTGAAGACGTTGACCCGAGGCCGATAGCGATATTGTACTTGCTTGCCACGCAAACTCACTTCTCGCAAAAAGCTTAAACGGCTTTCCTGCTCATTCAATGCACCGGCGAAGTGGCCGACAAACATGGAGTCGACGCCAAGTCCCGCTTCCTCCGCAGCAATTTCAATGAGCCTATCATAGTTGGTCGTCACGACCGGAAGGCCAGTTGGAGGTTTGAGGAGGTGTGACAGCAACTTGGTGAATCGGAGCGTCCTCTTTCCAGCGAACACTTGACTAACAATTTCCTGCTCTCGTTTGGCTATCAGTTCTGAGGTTCGGGCGACGAGCTCGATTTCCAGTGCTGGCGTGGGTGCCATCGCCAGCAGGGCGGCTTCTAAGCCTTTTGCCGCAATAAGTGGTGCGAGCTTTGCCCAGTGATCAGCATCAGTGGTTGCCAAGCCATCTCCAATTACCGCCTGAAGGTGATCCGCTAATTCGCCCATGCCGGGTAGGCCTTCCGCACATGAGAGACCTGAACCGATAACGGTCACGAGGCCATCACTGAAATGGCGCTGCAATTGTAATTTCAGATTATCTAAATCCAAAATTGTCATGCAGCTTCCTCTAGTACCGGAGCCAAGGCTTCATGCAGCACGGCTTCGAGCAGGCGGCGGCTGTCGGCCTCGGTGGTGTTGAGCTGAGCTTCCAGTTGGTCGCACAGCGCCATTAGGCTATTTTTGCCCATCCCCTCGAAAAGGTAAAAATTAGCAATAGCTAATGTTAAAGGTCGCTAGCTTCTTCCACAAACTTACGCCAGAAATCAGGATCGTTATATCGTGCCGCCAACGCATCGATGTCAACCTTGGCGTTTTCTTCCGTAAATTCAAACTTACCGATCAGATTCACATTTTGCCAGGCGACGGGCGAAGTACCTTTAATGATCTCGATAGCATCCTGGTCGTCGGCTGCCAGTTTTTGCTCATACACCCGCGACAAGATCAGCGTGTTGTAATGAATGATGGCGTTGGCAATAAGCCGGGAACAATCGTTCCAGATTTGCTGCTCCGCTTCGGTTTTTACCCGGAATTTGCCGGCATTGACATAGGAAATGGCTCGTCGCATGCGATGATACGCCTCGCCGCGATTAAGCGCCTTTTGGATGCGCTGTCTGAGTATCGGGTCATCGATGAAATCAAGGATATGAAGTGACCGATAAATATTGTCCAATTCCCATAGTGCCTTCTTGGTCTGGTTCTGCCGCTTATAACTGGCGAGCTTACGCACGATGGTTGCTTGAGTCACATCTTTTTGTGCAAGCGAAGCCAGAATGCGCTGGATATTCGACCACTCCTTGCATATTAAGGTATCAAAGGCCTTACGCGATGGCTTAAACAAGGCATCGCCATAACGGCTTGGGTGCTGGAACCCAACTAGGCTATCGATCTTTTTATGCAGGTCACGATATCGTGGCGAAAATTGGTAGCCGAAGACGCGCAAGATAAAGAAATTCACTTGATTGGTGCCATGCGTGTCCGTCGAATGCCTTTCCGGCTTGATCACCGTTGTATTGTTGTACAGGATGTCGAACACGAAATGTGATTCGTGTTCGTGCGCACCGATAATCCTGGCATTAATTGGGACATGATTCATGGCCAAGGTAATGGAGTTTACGCCTTTCTTTAGCGCGAAAAACTTGCTGGAGTGTCGGGCATTGATCGTGTCGATCTGCGTGACTATATGCTGGCCGTCACTGCTAGAATGCTTCTGGTGGTGGATGTCGTACGCTTGGAAAACGGGTAACGCAGCC
>CAWKEY010000060.1:0-4316 GCA_963848675.1 uncultured Gammaproteobacteria bacterium | reverse complement strand
CGCCAGGTTTTTCAGGGTTTCTAAGCTCACTTTAGGATACAAGACATCTTTTATAATCCCTTCAGGCTGTTCAACCGCCACTTCGGCCAACTTGAATAACAGCCCGGTTTTGCCATGGACTAGTTTTAAATCCTCAAGCAGTTTCTTATCAATTTTATTTTCGGCACGTTTGCCAATGTTATGGACGACTTGAATCAGCAGATCAATCAAGTTATCCGTTATTTTCATTTGGCGTTGCCAGCAAAAAACGGCCACCAAGGCATAGCAGATAACATCGGGGTGGCGGCGCAACTCCCACGCCGATTCAGTCGAAGCCCGGCGGTAATATTTTTGCAACCATTTCGCGGGCAGTGATGCCAGCAGTTCGCCAGGGATGACCAGGTCTCGTAGGTAGTGCTTGAACGGTAACCTATAAAACAATAAAAAACAATAGGTTATGATATAATATGCCTTTAAAGATCAATCAATTCTCTATTGGCGTAAATAATGCTTAAATCAAGTAACTTACTGATAATCATGTTTTTTATTTTCACCGAAAATGGATTGGCGAAATCTACCTCCCTGATAGCCACCTTAAAATTCAAATCTTCGCTGGAAAACTCCCTATGAGAAACGTATTCTCTCCGCAAATGAGCATCGGCCAACGTGACATTGTCGACATCAAAATCGACATCTCTTCACGCGATGATATTCCGACCATCTTGCTGGGCTTACAGCACATTTATACGAACGTTCCATTAAGAGACGCGGTTTTTAAAATACTGGAAGAAGTGGCACCTACAAAAACAGACGGCGAGGAGACCAAGGTCGTTTCAATCAACAAAGGTCGCCCAGGCATGGATCAATGGTCGATTCTGGTTTTAGGATCACTACGTGTTGGCTTGAATACTGATTATGACCGTATTCTGGAACTCGCCAATCAGCATAATACCCTGCGTGAAATGCTGGGGCTGGGTTGTTTCGATAGCGACAAATGTTATCGCCTGCAAACCTTAAAAGACAATGTCAAGCTGTTTACACCAGCGATCATGGAGCGTATCAGTGCAGAAGTCATTCGAGCCGGTTATCAATTGCTGGATCTTGATATTCATCTGCTGATCCGGGGCCGTTGCGATTCTTTTGTGTTAAAAACCAATGTGCATTTCCCCACCGATATCAGCTTGCTGTTTGACGCGACACGGGTCATGATCCGCATCTGTGTAAAATGGGATAAGCAACATGCGTTGCCAGGCTGGCGGCAGCATCAGCATAATCTGCGTCAGTTTAAAAACTTGTATCGTAAGCTGCAAAAGCTCAAACATTCCACCTCTAAAAATGAAGATATCAAGGCCGTCAAAGCCCTTGAGATTAAACAGGCCTACCAGGATTACATTGCTTTGGCGGGACTCTATCTTGAGCGTGTTAAAGTCGGTATTCTGACTTTAAAAAATGACCATAAAATTCCGGACGTATTGCTCACTGACCTGCACACGTTTAGCCTGCATGCCGATCGTCAAATCGACCAGATAAGACGCCGAGCTATTCATGACGAAACCATTCCGCATGACGAAAAAGTCTTCTCCTTGTTCCAACCCCACACCGAATGGATCAGCAAAGGCAAAGCCGGTGTCCCCGTGGAACTGGGCTTGCGGGTTTGCATCATGGAAGACAGTCATGGCTTTATCTTGCACAGTCAAGTTATGCAAAAAACCACCGACGACAAAGTCGTTGTGCCGATGGTTAAAGCCACGAAAGCAAAATTCCCCAGCTTTAATGCCTGTAGTTTTGACAAAGGCTTCCACAGTCCCGCCAATCAAACCGATCTGAAAGCTCTGATTGAACAAGTTGTTTTACCCAAAAAAGGCAAGCTGTCCAAAGCCGATCAGGACCGCGAATACGCACCGGAATTTAAGCAAGCGAAAAAAAAACATTCTGCCGTTGAATCGGCCATTAACGCGTTAGAAGTACATGGCTTGGACAAATGCCTTGATTACGGCATTGAAGCTTTCGAGCGTTATGTTGGCTTAGCCGTGTTATCGCGTAACATTCAAAAGCTTGGCACCATCAAACGCGACATGGAGCGGCTGCGGCTTTTGGAGCAACAAAAGCTAGCTGCCTAACGCTTTTTTGATAACACCTGAGGTTATCTACGGGAAAGGTGCAGCTACAATTTGTGATTTGCAGGAATAATTCCGAATATTGGCTGGTCAACTGGGAAATGAGAGGATTTTTCCGCCTCTGAAAAAATTTTCAAAAAAATATTTTTTGAATTTGAGCTGGTTTTTTTGAAAAGTATCTTTTTCGTTCAGGCACTAATTAACTGGGCGTGAACCGTTACGCTTTGTATGTGATGGATTATGGTGCGCCCATCGGCTTCCGGCTTGGCATCGAAAAACCCTGAAAAAGTGACGGCTCTCATCGTCCAGAATGGTAACGCGTATAATGAAGGTCTCGAACAATTCTGGGATCCCATTAAGGCCTATTGGCAAACCGGCGGGACAACCGAACGGGAAGCCATCCGTTGGTTGACGTCCATTAAGGCGACGAAATGGCAGTACACGAACGGCGTGAACGACACCTCACTGGTCAGCCCCGATACCTGGACGATAGACCAGGCACTGCTCGACCGGCCCGGCAATGCCGAAATCCAGCTTGACCTGTTCTATGACTACCGCACCAACATCCCGCTGTATCCCCAGTGGCAGGCTTATTTCCGCAAACACAAGCCACCTGCTTTAGTGGTCTGGGGTAAAAATGATGCAATCTTTGTCGCTGCCGGTGCCGCGCCGTATCAGCGTGATCTTCCGGACGCGGCTATTCACCTGCTGGATACCGGACATTTTGCCCTTGAGACGCATGGAACTGAAATTGCCAATCTGATTCGTGATTTCCTTGGCAAACATCTCAAACCCAATAGTTAAAACCGACACAATCCCCGCCGATACATTGTCGGCGGGATTCACGCAGTAGTTATGTTTTTAAAATAGACAATCGATAAGGAGGCACAGTCCATGGCACGCGCATTTTCAGAAATCGCTTTCACGGATTCGGTCAAGGCGATGCAAAGCCGCTACGGGTCACGCAAAGCCTATGCGAAATTCGACATTGATGAGGAACGTCGTGATTATCTTAGCGAGTACGAGATTGCCTTCTTGGCCGAGCGTGATAGCTTCTACATGGGTTCCGTAGGCGAGAATGGCTGGCCCTATGTGCAGCATCGGGGTGGACCGAAGGGCTTTTTGAAAGTGCTGGATCAGAAAACCATCGGTTTCGCCGACTTCATGGGTAACAAGCAATACATCAGTGCCGGCAATCTGAGCACCGATGATCGCGTCTCGCTGTTCATCATGGATTATCCCAATCGCCAACGCTTAAAGATTTGGGCGCGGGCGCGGCTTGTTTACGAGAACGAGGATGCTGCGCTGATCGCCCAACTTGAAGTGCCTGGCTATCAAGCCAGGGTGGAACGCGGAATCATTATGACCATTGAAGCCGTGGACTGGAATTGTCCACAGCATATTACGCCGCGTTATACCAAGGCCGAAGTCGAGAGCCTGATCGCTCCGTTGCTCGATGAAATCCAGGCGCTCAAAGCGCAAATCGCATCAGCTTGAAGGTCCTATCATCGACATCAGTGCAATCAGCTTATTAAATTTCACCTGAGGATAAAAATATGATGACGCTTTACGAATTTGCATTATCTGGTAATTCTCACAAAATCAGGTCAATGCTGTCCCTGCTCGGCCTTGATTACCGGAGCGTTATAGTTAATGGTAGCGAACGGCAACAAAAGTCAGTGGATTTTTTATCCATGAACCCTTTTGGTCAGGTGCCTGTATTAACAGATGACGATGTTATTGTTCGGGATAGTCAAGCCATCCTGGTTTATTTGGCCAGAAAATATGGGAATGAGCAATGGTTACCGAATGAAGCTACTGCTCTGGCAGAAGTTGCGGCTTGGCTTTCCACTGCGGCCAATGAAGTGTCCATGGGACCGAATCGGTTGCGTCTTCATTATAAATTCGGTCGTGCCATCAATAGTGAAGAATCCAGGCAAACCGCCATAAATTTGCTGAATATCCTGCAAGGACGACTCGAAAAATATGAATGGCTGGCTACAGATCACTTAACTATCGCAGACATCGCAATCTATCCCTATATCGCATTAGCGCCGGAAGGTCGACTTGACCTTGAGTCTTACCCGGAAGCTGGGTAAGCCGAATTCAGGCATTGCCCGGTTACGTCGGCATGCCCGGTATGTGGCAAGGCGCATAAACCACTTTCTTTAACACCACTTTAAACTTAGTAACATTAACAAGGGGTTTTCAATGAACATT
>CAWKEY010000059.1:0-13864 GCA_963848675.1 uncultured Gammaproteobacteria bacterium | reverse complement strand
GTTGGCTGACGATCAGAAAACAAAAATTTGCTCATTGCCAGTGGCTGCTTTTGAGAAATTTCAAGTGAAGCATTTAACGTTATCAGGGCATTTTTATCTTGCCCGATAGCACGGCTATAGCCAGTTCGATTTCATCTATCGCCAGGATTTGGTCAATCGTTTCATGTTTAATGCTGTGCGCGATCTTCAGAATTTCTTCGTTGACATCCTTCAAGGTTGCCGATTGTTTAATCAGTCGATCAACTTCCTTGGCTTCTGCATTGCTCAGATGGCCCTGTTTCCAACGGGAAAACTGTTCCACGAAATACCGCTGGTCGTCCAGTTGCTTGTCGTATAGATCGAAGACCCGGTTTAGTGTTGCATCATCCAGTACATGGGGCTTGTCCACCACCCCCCGCATATTGCTCAATTGCACTAAGGATTCCTCCAGCATTCCGTCCACCATGAATGTGAATGTTGGCAGCATACTGATAGGATGCCACTGAATTTGTTGATCACCCGTAATAGGGTCCTCTGCATAGCTATCCCCTGGTTTACAGTGACGTGCTAATAATTCGTCCAGCTCCTCATTAAATTCATTGGCCGTCTTTAGCTGAATAGGCTCATGGTTCGGCCACACTTTTAATAGCCTAGTTTTTGTATCAAATCCAGGCGTACCCAAAGGCTCGCCAATGATCCAGGTAGGCACATTGAGGCCGCTATATTGGACAAGCATTTTTCGGGCATACTCTTCAAGTGCATTGCTATCAGTACTATCATCGACAAATATTAATTGCGCGGCTAATTCCCCACAGTGCTCGCATGGAATGAGACGGCTTTCTATGATTTCATCGGGTGCCGTTGCTTTTTTGGGGTTAACGGGTTGGGGAGCAGGAGTCAACTCTTCCCGATGCCGGGTGAGGTCAAGATAATCAGTGTCATCGCGGCAAACCCAGTTGAGCATCCGGCCTGGCGGGTCTGGATTTTTCTCGAACAGGGCTACTGCTTTCCGGTACTGGGCATCAGTTGTCTTGGCGTTTTTGATGAGCGGCAAGTTAGTTTTTAGTCCGGCTAAATCTTCCTGCCCCAGTTCTGACCGGAAAGTGGTGACGCTCCCTTTTGGATCGACCGCGAAAAAGAAGTAGTCGCCGGTTTCGAGCATCCTGTTCAGGACGGTCTGCACCACCGGATTGTTTGGGTTTACCAGTACGTTGAAGGTCTCGTAGTTGTAGAAATGGAAAGCAAAGTGAACCACGACGAAATTGGCGTTACCCAGCAACGAATGCCCAAACCGAAAACCAGAACGGGTGTACTCATCAGGTATAACAATCTTGGGCCGAAGTGCCAAAAATCCGCACGTTTGTTTCCGCTCTTCGACCAGACCAAGCGCAAAGCAGGGCGCTTCGGCAGAGATGAACTCATCGATAAACCGGCTATTGACAACCAACCGGGGAAGTAGAGGGTAGATGTTACTCATGGATCATCACTTGTTTAGTTTTGTTAATTCGTCTTGGTTTGATAAGGGCATTATCGTATATAGCGCGATGACAGCACAGATTTTTACTAGCATGCGGTTTTAGGGGACAATGGAACGATTATGGGAAGCTTTCCATAAGAACGTAAAATCCGGTTAAGCGGTTAACTTTTTGATTTAGCGGCTTACCGTTATTGTGACTATCATTTTGACATTAGAACAACACTCTCTATAATAAGTAGGAAAATATTTCTTACTTTCCTACTCCACAGAGATTTTTATGCCTGAAGTGAAGATGCGTAGTAAAAATCAAGTGACCATTCCAGCAAGTATTGTCGAAAAAGCTCACCTGACAGAAAATTGCAAATTCGATGTTGATTACATGAACGGGGTTATTATTTTTACACCCCAAAATCCCACACCAAAAAAAGATGATGTGCTCTCGTATGCGGGACTATTTTCTGGTGCTTGGGGTAAAACGACGAAAGAAGTTGAAACAACTATCAATAATCTTCATAACGAATGGGAAAAGTAGACGTATTGCTTGCAAAAATACAAGGGCAACGCATTTATTTTGATGCGAATTTTTTAATTTACTTCTTTGATAGAACAGAGCCGTATGTAACGGTTGTTTCTCAAATAATACTCGCCTGTGATCGTAATGAGGTTTTTGGCTGTACAGGGGATGCGGCTGTTGCTGAATTGATGGTGTACCCCTATCGTACACGGGATGAAATCGAGATCGCTCGTGGCAAAGCATTTTTTATGAGGGAAAATTTTTTACAAGTGCTCTCTCATGATAGTGCTGTATTTGATACCGCTTCAAGATTACGGGCAGAAACAGGGATGAAGTTAATTGATGCCCTTCATTATGCGACCGCGCTGAAAGCAGGGTGCAAATTCTTTATAACGAATGATGCCGGCATTCGCTCTACCGATACACTCGACGTTATTTTAATAAAAGACTATTGTAACCGTTGACAACGGTTCTGCCGGAGATGCAACGCTAGACAAGTCGGGGGCTTTTTTGGCGAGGACAGTCTAGGGAGACCGTAAGTGTAGCAGCTTGCAATCAAAAACCCACAAACCAGCAATCAGCGCAATTTTCGACCGGAATTAAATGCAACTGACGGTCGTACAAACCGAGTTTATTTGCAACTGAACCTGCAATCATTCGTGCTGACCTGCAATCATCCGCCGTAAACCGACATTATTTGCAACTGAAATATGTCACTGGTCATCGGCGGCAGCCGGCCAAAACCGGCCGCTGAGGATGCCGGCGAAATTTTCCATCCTTAAGTTCAGCGGATGGCAGCTTTTCGGCAAGCAACCTTACGTCCCTTCTGGCTCGACCCGGCCAAAACCGGTCGGTCGGGGTAACTATCCAATTTCAATAGTTAAGGCATTCTGGAACCCGGTTGATTGTCCGGTATTCGGTGAGCAAATTAACAGTATCACTGCCTCACCCCGGCCAATTCCAGCAAGCCTTCGCCACAAGCCGGAAAAGACGAATCGGCTCCGGCCATTCCGGTAGTTATGGCAAAGATAAGGCGAATAACACACGCACAGGGGAAACCATCAGCCTTGCCACCGTTTTGGCTTGCGACATTCACCATGAGGTTCACTTTTATCCCATCAGTACAGACAATATTGAATTGAACCGCAGGAATAAACCGGTTATCTCCGATGTTAAATCAATTCGTCTCCTGCCATAGGTTCTGCATCAGGACTGGCCTTGAGCCAGGTGTCAAAAGCATTTAGTTCGCCGCGCGATTGCCGCTCACGAAAATAGGTCTCGGTCTTCAATGCGGAAACCTTTTCGGCAATGGCCATGACGAAAAACTGGTTCATTGATACATGCTCTTCCTCCGCCACTTTGCGGGCGTAAGTAAATAGGGATTCGGGGACGCGCAGCGCATAGTTAGTCATCAGGTTTTCTCCACTTGCAATTGGCGCAAAAAAGCACCTGGGGTCAACACCGGCAGTCGAAAATGGCTGGCGGGAACAAAATCAGCAATATTCAAGGTGACCAGCACTTCGGCACGACCATTTAATGCGGTTTCAAGCACCATTTCATCTGCTGGGTCACGTAATTGTGGTCGCCAAAGGTAATGCAGGTGTACTGGTTCAATAAATAACGACAGTGCGTCCAGGAAGGCATCGGTCGTGGTCGCAGTACGTCCGCTGACAGCCAGTTGTTCAGGTCGCTTCAGCACAGCTTCGTATTCCAGCATCAGCGGCACCGACGCCAGCGCTGTATATTTACCGTTTTTTAGGGCCAATAGCAGGGCAAATGAAGCACCATTCCTGCTTCGGGATGCGGCGACGAGAACGTTGGTATCCAAAACGACACGGAATTTTTTCATATCGCATATCATATTATTCCATTCAAGAAAGTCAAGGCGGCTTATTATTTTCACCCGTGATTCTGGCAGTAAGTCGATAGGCTCTTTGCGACAAAATGATGGAAAGCTTTACGCGAATCTGCAGCCATTGGTGAGTCTGGGTTCTATGGCCGCAGTAGGTCGGTTGCACTCTTTGACAACGGCCGCTTCCAGGAATCTGGATTTTACCGACCGCTTTCCGGCGATGAATTCGAAGAGCAGACTGTCGCCAGGCGACCCAAACCGGCCAGTCGGTCAATTTCAGATTTTGCGAACTGAAGGACTACAAAGCCGACGTTGGCGACCTCACCCAATCGGCCAATACCGGCCTGTCGGGGCGTTTTTTGAATGGCTGGTTTACATCTGTTATTGCTCATTCATAACGTCGTGCTCACCGGATCAGTGAGGACGCGCATCGCGCGGCTTTACTGGGGACGGTGGAGCAACTGGTTAGCGGGCTCGTTTCCATATCACTTCATCAACTCGATCTCGCCCGGTCGCCAGGTCTTGTCAAACCATGGCTCGGTAGGGCTATAAAGGCGTAAAAGAGCGAACCACCCCTTGCCGGGAACCGTCTGGGTCCAGTTCGCCTCTTTGCCAGCCGGGGCCTTGGGACCGAAATAAAGATCGATCGACCCGTCGTCGTTAGCGATCAACTTATCACGCTGGCTTTGCTTGCTCGGAAAAGTCTGATCCGTCTGAAGCATAGAACGGGTCTGGGGATCATAGACACACACCGACCAGAATTTCTTGGCGGGAGCTTCTTTAGGTATATTCAATTTATAAGTCTTGCTACCATCAAGATAATTACCCTTGGAGTCCAGATAACCCCAGGCATATTGTGAACCCGCGCCGATCAACTTCATCGCCATCGCCGGCGTGTTCACCGTTGCAAAATAGTAGAAGTGGGTCCGTGCATCCAGGTTGCGCCCGCCCATGCCCTCATCTTTGAGGAACTGATAGTTATTGCCGGGATAACCCTTCTTCCAGTAGCTGCCTTCATAGAGGAATTCCTCTTGATTGCGTTCATTCCAGAGGAGAGAGCGTGCAGTCGCATTGGCCACCGCCACCGCTTCGGTCATGATTTTCTTCATCCGTGCGTCCGGGGCAAAAGGCTTGCCCTTCTCGATACCGATGGATGCAAAAAGTCCGCGTAGCTCGGGATCAAGCATCTCGACGGGTTCACGTTCTATGACGTTGTAAAGTTCTTCGTAGAACTCGAAATTATTAGCATGTATCGTGTTGAACGATTTCCCGGAGCCGCTGATGAATTCCATTGCGGGCGGATTGTCTGCCTTGGCGAGGGGATAGATTTTCAGGCCATCCCTCCACATCTTCGCTGCTGCATCCGGCTTGCCGTCAACGAGGAATCCACGCAATCCGATCCAGTTCACATAGCTGGTGGACTTGGCAACGAAATAGGTCTCGCCGTTAATGACCTGTGCCTTACCGCCGATGGGACCTTCAAGGTCGCCTTCATAGTCCGGGGGCAGGATCAGATACTTGCCGCCTTTGCCCTTGTCCGGGCCGGGAGCACCCATGTCGATCACAAAGCGGAAGAAGGCGTCGTTCACCGTTCCCGGGCCGGCCCCGGCCGGAATCTCAACCACCGTCGGGCCATCCTTTTTGAGATCGAGAATGGGGATGGCGTAGACGGTGCTGGTGTTGCCGGTGAGAAACAGCGCCTTGCTGTCCATCAGCTCGTCAAAGTATAGGACCTGGTTCGAGTTCTTTTGCCCGAGCGATGCCGCGCCAAGCCTAAGAGCTTCAACGGAGGCGGCGGGGATCCCATTCAGGAAGGTCTCCATGGCCCGTGAGAAGTCGAGGTAGTCGTAGACCAAACTGGACGTCTCTTTGGTGGGTATCCCATCGAAGAACTCGAGGGTGCCGATCCGTGTCTTGACGCTGTCAGGCGTGGTGATGGACTCGGGAATCTCCGTCGTCATCTTCATGTTTGGAGCAGAGGCACAAGCACTCGCTAGAAGGCTTGATGCCGCCATGAACCTAACGAGGACGCGGTTAAGGCTTTTGGTTTTCATGTTGTCTCCTGTTTTTTAGTACGTCTGCACATTCGGCAACCGGTTCACCAGGTGCCAATAGAATGACCGCAACTGATAATCCATTATCTGGCAAGCGCGGCTAACGCCATAATAACCCGGCACCATGAGCGCCGCAGCGCTCTTAATGGTCGGGGTTGATTATGATGTTGGGCGTCACGCAAGCTACTCAGGTAGATTCGCCGGAAACGGTGCACCGATCTGATCCATAAGGTCGATGAGCGGCTGCTGGTTCACCTTGAGGAATCCGTCCTGGGGTCGGTCGAGATCGACCACGAGGGTGATGACCGCACCAAGAACGAGGATCAGCACGAGAGCGGAAAGGGGACTGCGCCGTAGGGACAGGCCCGCGTTGTAGCCCACCATACCCAGCGTCAGCATCGAACCGAAAAGGAGCAGAAGGAGGACTGTCGCAGGCACGCGTCCGTAGATGCCCGCCGTGACGCGCGTCTCGTGCAAATCTATCGTTTCGTTTAGTGACTCGATAAAAAGGGCCAGAACGTCCGATTCGGGCATTGTGCGGGCCAACTCCTCGGTGATCGACCAGAGCTGCGCATGGAGCTCGACCGATCGGGCCATTCTTACCCGGAGGTCTGCCAGATCGTTGGTCTCGACGATGCGAAGGGGAACATACTCGCGCAGCAGGCCCCGGATGTCACTCGAGGCCGGCTCTGGCAGATAGCCAGCCCGGAGATACGTGGTGCCCACCGAGTTCGCCTCGGTCAGCACGAGCCCGCGGCGCGTGTCGAAGCGATCAGATGCCATCCCCATCGTGATCGCGAGGAGAAAACCCATAAGGGCGAGGAGCGCGCCCACGATCATAGCCGTGGGACCCTCCTTCTCGTCAGGCGTGTGGCTTTGCCACCAGTGCCCAATTTGGTAACCGCCCTCGGACGTGATTAGCCCAACGACTGTTAACGTTACGTAGACAACGAGGATGGGCAGTGAATCCAATAACTGATGATATGGCATTGTTCCTCACTTTTGGCTGTCGCCACATTCAGGCGGTGTCATGAACAGCAGTTGGATTTCTCATCAAAAAAAGGACATATGATCAATCTCGAGCCGTGCCGCCCAACTTTACAATCAGCCGCCGACGAAACATGTCGGCTGTCCGCGTAGCGATAGCGTAATCGGAGGAATGTTGGCTTCGGAATGTGCGATTATGCAAACTAATCGGACCTACATTTTTAATGGCAGCTTATTTGACTTTTCTTGTCTTTTCAAATTAATCTTCATTGGCTGCTTAGGGTCGATGGCCGCCGATGGCCAATGACATAATTTCAGTGTCGGTTTGAGCGCCCGTCAATTGCAAGCCTACATCTGTTTTGCCGGTTCATCGAGTACCGGGCGTCAGCCGGATAGCTTACCGTCCCCGGCCCAGCTCATGCACCGGTTGCGGTACGGTTTCTTTCTGCACCGCTTGCGTCCTCGCCTGCTGTAGCCGCTGCCGCCCGTTCTCGATGCCGGTTTGCAGTTCTGGATTATTGATCTTAAAACCGTGTTCAGCGGCCAACTCGACGCACAGGACTTTGTATTCAGGATTACCGTTAATCCGGAAGCCGCCCCATTTCTGCGCGGACAGCTGCAAAGCCGCCAGTACGCAGTCCCGGTTACGCCAGTCGTGAATGTCAATCTCCCGGCCTTTGTCTACAAAAGATGCTGCGCCGCCTTGCACTGCTATCTGGCCAGCATCTTCTTTCCGAAAATAGTGCACCTGCCGGCCAGTAATTCTCGCCGTATACGCGCGGATGTCTCGCGGCGTCGGCGGTTCGTGGGTATCCCCTTGGATGCGCTGCGGCTCGGTATGGCGATAACGCCAAACGTCGGCTTGTTCCGGCTGTTGCTGTTGCCGTAGCCATTGCTCGTAATCCGGAAAGGGCCGGTATTGTTGGCGTAACTGTTTCCAGGCCTGTTGATGGCCTTCCTTGAGACCGGCTTTCTCGGCGGCCTGTTCGGCGGCGAGAATGCTGCGCATCGCATTCAGCAAATCGCCCTTGCCTTTCCAGCTGCCTTTTAAAATCGTTTCGCGCTTGGTTTTCTGTTGCGTCGCCAGTTGTTTGCGTTCTGCGTCCTGGCGTTTGCGCAATGCCAGCGTCGCGGCGTTACGGGCGGCATAGTGGGCTTGCCGGTCTTTAATGAAAGTTTCCCAGCCGGGTTGCGCCGCCTGGATCGGTTCCGGCCCGCGCTCAACGATGTTTAACCGGTCAATGGGCGGCTGGTAAGGCCCCAGGCGTTTTTGTAAATGCGGCAAACTGGCCGCTCGATCCACGCTGCTGGGTTTGATGGCCACCTCGCCGACAAACAGCATGGCTCCGCTGCCCTTTTTTTCGTAGCGGATGCCTTTTTCGGCCAGTTGCCGGTGTAAGGTTTGCCAATCGGTTGCCGATTGGATGATCGCTGCGCCGTCTTCAATCACCACCCGTTGCGCCGATTTCTCGCCAGTACGTTGCTCACGGTCTCGCGTGACCTGATCGGGTTGCCGCTGCTTTCGCGCCGCATCCAACGCCGTGTCGATGTGCTCCCGTCCCAGCTCGCCGTTTTCCAATACTTGATAGCGTCCGCGTGGTTCACGATGCCAACCTTGGGCGTGTTCGATGCGAGCAATGGCTTTGTGTGCAGCTTCAATATCAAAGCCTTTATTCGGCTTGACGACTTTCAGCGTCTCCGGATGCACCCGGTTGATGACCAGGTGCAGGTGTAGATTATCGGTGTCGGCGTGAAGGCCGTACACCGTCTGGTGGTCGTTCAGTCCTAATTCATCCAGGAAGAGGTTCACCGCTTCGTCTATCTGTTGATGGCTGGGTTGTTCGCCTGCTTGCCAGCTGATGACGTAGTGATTGACGGTGTCTTTGCTTCTGACCGCCTCCTGGGACAAGGCCAGCATTTCCGCTTTCTGGCTTTGGGGGCTGTCCGTCAAAAAACCTCGCGAACCGGCATAGACGCACTTCTCGTTTTCATTTTTGCTTTCGGGGTTGAGAATATAATCCAATAGCCCGCCGATACGGCCGGCTTTGCTGGCGGATTTTTTCGGGTTTTTAATTTTTTTGACGACCACAGCTTAAACTCTCGATGTAGGCTTTCAGCGCCACCAGCACCTCGGCGGTTTCCTTGCTATTAACGCCGTTGCTTTCGTTATGCACATGTTTGACTAAGCCGCCCAAGCGGCGCAGTTCTTTAATCATGATCGCATCGGCATTGGCGATAATCGGCCTGCCGAAGTAGCGGCGGCGCACCAGTTCCGACATGCTTAAGGCCGCTAGGTCTGCGTCTTCGCGTAGGCGTTCTTTTTCGCTGGCCGTGAGGCGCAGCCTTAGCATGGCGTCCAGCGGTTCAACGCCGAGTGTTTCAAATACCATGTGGCTATCTCCTTTTAAATTCCATGACGCTGGTTAAGGGGTATCGGTGTCATAGCATCCTCGCCGCTGACTCGTTTCGGCCACATCGGTGCGGCGTTGACCGATGGGGGCCTTTACATCATGCCGTGCCGTATCGAGCTATGTGTGTCTTGAATGCAAGTAGCGATAGCGCCGCGCATTTAGGGATCCAGGGGCATCCCCTGGCAGGATTGAGCCGGACTGTGAGAAGCGTAGCGCCGAATGGTCCGGCGTCCCTTGGAAGCACATACGCTAGTATGTGTATTCCAAGGGCCATCCTGTATCAATGGTTAGGCTTACTTAAAGCGTACGATCTTAGACTGTTTAAAACAGCTTTTCAATCACGACAATTCGTTTTATGCTGTCTACCGATAAACAGTATTGAACACAGTAAGCAACGGAGTGAATCGATGGGATACACCAATGAAAAACTAGAGGCGATTGCGGCTAAGTTGAAAAACATGCCGGTCATCGAAAAAAAGAAGCAGGAACACAGTAAACAGGATGCGGTAAAATTGCTGTCAAAAGAGATAGCACTCTTGCAAAAACGCGGCTATACGCTGGATCAAATCGCGGAAACTTTACGCGGCGAAGGTTTGGATATTACCACACCTACCCTGAAGAGTTATTTACAGCGGATTAAAGCCGGGAAAAATAAAGATTCAAAAACGGCACATAAAACCGAATCGAAAAAAACGGTAACGCCAGTGAATAAGCAAGCAGCAGAAACCGGACAACAGTCTAAAGAGTCGGAAGCATCCTTTACGCCAAAACCGGATAGTGACGATATTTAAAGAGGGATTAATCAGTTTCATTGAATAAGCAGCTTAATTTAAGGAAAAATCATCATGGCTAAAAAAATATATTTGATCGGCGGTAGCAAAGGCGGTGTCGGTAAAAGCATGGTGTCGATGGCCATCATCGATTATTTGCAAGAACAAGGCGAAAGCGTGTTGTTGATTGAATCGGATACCAGTAACCCGGATGTCTGGAAAGGTTATGGCGAGTGCGTGGAAACCCAATTGCTCAATCTGGATGAGGCGGACGGCTGGATACAATTGGTGAATTTGTGCGATAGCAAACCCGAGTGCGTGGTGGTGATCAATACCGCCGCCCGGAATAACCAGGGCGTTAGCGCCTATGGCGCTACCTTGAATAGCACGCTGGCGGAACTGAAACGTGATCTGGTGACGCTGTGGGTGATTAACCGGCAGCGGGATAGTCTGGAACTACTCAAGGAATACATGGACGCGATTCCGGACAGCAGGGTGCATGTGGTCAGAAACGGTTATTTCGGCGAGGAAAAGAAGTTTGAGCTTTATAACGGTTCTAAAATCCGTACCGCCGTCGAATCGCGCGGTGGTCTGTCGTTAAATTTTCCGGATTTGGCGGATCGGGTTAGCGACGATATTTACAGTAAACGGCTGAGTATCGCCAAAGCCTTAAAAGAACTGCCGATAGGCAACCGTGCAGAATTGTCCCGATGGAAAACCGAAGTGAAGAAAACCCTTGAGGCTGTGATTCATGAGTGAGGGGGGCAACAGCCTGGACGAGAGCTTTGTTAAGCTACTCGGACGACAACCCAGTGATACCGAACGGCAACAGCTCTACCGGGTCAGGGATGCACTTCAGTTAAAAAACAATGACGCCCTGTGGTTAGTATTGATGGCCTTACAGTACTACCAAGACCAGTACGAACGGTTTCCGAAGGCGATAGCGCTGGCCGCGAGTGAAACCCTGGCCGGTTTTAAGGAAACGGCGGATAGCCTGATGTTGGCTTCGGCGGAAGCGACCAAAGCGGATTTGGCCAAAGCCATCGCCAGAACCGCTCAGGAGGTAGCGAATCACACCGCCAGCAAACAGATGTGGCAGTGGGCGGCAGGTTGTCTGGCGGTGGCTTTCTTGGCGTTTGGGGGATTCGGCTGGTATTTGCACAGCACGGCCTACGATGCGGGCTATAACTCAGGCTATGGGTTTGGATATGCTGAGGCTAAAGACGAAAAAGCCGCAGCTGCCTGGGCCAATACGCCGGAAGGTAAAACCGCCTATCGACTGGCGCAAGCCGGTAGCCTCGGCGCCTTGATCCATTGCAATCAACCGGGCTGGAAGATCGAAAAGGGCCTGTGTTATCCACATCCGGTCACTAAAAAGCGACGGTTCAGCCGAGATTTACGGCTGGCGATTACCTTAAAAATAACGGAAAGCGGCCTTATGAAAACCCTCACCTTCATTCGTCACGGCGAAAGCACTGCTAATGCCGGCGGCATGGTGGTCTCGGAATTCCTGAGAACCCATCAAACCGCCCTACCCTTTTGTGACAAGGTATCCATGCAAGTCGGTGATTCATTCGGCACTGAATGAGTTCTCATGTCTTGAATCAATGCCGGCAATACTTTTTTAGTCCATCACCCAGCCCCACTTTAAGCGGCCTACTGCTTTGGTCTTTCCGGCTCAAAAAACGCCGACTCAAGCCCGTGGCGGCGATTTATCCAGTTCAGCCATACCAATCCCTATCTTAAGCCATAAAAACGCAAAGCCGGTCATTTTCGCGGGTTTTACAAATGAAGGTCATTTGTCACGCTGCGGAAGCAATTAAATAATAAGCTAGTTACTTTATTTGTTTATTTCTTTGTTCGTTTATTTGTTATTATAATAGTTTGTTTATTATTTTATTTGTGCTATATTGAACCCGTCACCTCAAAGGAGAAATCCTCATGCAAACCACCACCCTACAAACCGGGCGCCCTGCCGAATTTGCGCCGGAAGCCATCATTCAAGCCGGTCAAGAGCTGCGTGATGCCGGTCGTAATATCACCGGCTTTGCTTTACGCCAGAAGGTGGGTGGCGGTAATCCCAGTCGGCTTAAACAGGTTTGGGATGAGTATCTGTCCAGCCAGTCTGTGACCAGAGCGGAACCGGTGGCGGAATTGCCTATCGAGGTAGCCGAGGAAGTGGCTATTGTCACTAAAACACTCACAGAACGCCTTGCCATGCTGGCCGTTGAATTAAACGATAAGGCGGTAAAAGCCGCAGAGCGCCGGGTGGCCGAAGTGGTCAGAGCCGCCGGCGATCAGCGGGAACAGGCCGAACGCGAATTAACCGATGCATCCAGTACGGTCGATGATTTGGAAAGCAAATTGAATGAAGTCAGAGCCGAATCGGAAGCTTTTGAAAAGCGCTTGGCCGAAACTCAGACCTTTAGCCAAAAACAAGCCGTAGAACTGGCGCAATTGCGGGAACGCCTGGCGTTAACCGAACAGACCGCCAAGAGTGCCGGCGAACAACACGCCGTCGAACTGGAAAGAATCCAGACGGAACTAGCCGAGCAGAAAAAAGCGGTTCAATCGTTAATGGCTGAACGCGACCAGGGTCGCGCAGAACTGGCGACCGTAAAAGCCCAAGCCGCTGTCGCTGAACAAACTCACCAAGAACAACGCAAGCGCACCGCCGAGGAAACTCACCGCGTTGCCGAACGTTTAACGAAGATCGAGGCCGACAGAGACGACGCACACAAACAAGCGGCTACAGCCCGCGAGGAAGCCGCTCAATTACGCGGACAACTGGAGGCCACGAAAGCCCAAGCTGCCGAACTCATACAGGCGCTTAGCAGCCATCAGCCATCGAAAACTACTGGGGCAAAGAAAACACCACCTAACTAAAAACTACTGAGCCTTTAAAACCCATCGTTTATTAGGCCATTCGGCGGGTTTCCATGCCCGACAGCTACGCGCGCCACTGATTGAGTAAGAACTTCAGGGAAACCGCCCTACTCTTATTCCTTTCTGGCGTAAAACAAAAAGCTTTGTTGAATGGTATAGCTTTGTCGGTGCTGTTGTGTGATTAGGAATTAATGCTTTACTAAAAATATTAAAAAGGTAAATCAATCGTTTATCTGGTACAATTGCCAAGGATGGCAATTAATAGAAAGTGTTGGATTTTTCAGTTTTCGTCAATTGCCATACATCTTCCTGTTTGTCCCAAATTTTACCCCGGCTAAGCGATTCAAGGTAGTTCGACGCAGAGCCTACATGCTCATTATCTTCTGGTGAGCAGATAAGACAATAAGCGTAATATTCAATATTCATTTGGATTCCCACTTTAACTTGTCGATGGCTAACAGCATCTGTTTGGCCTGATAAGCTTTGACTTTATCTTTCTCATTTTTTGGCTTAGTCGTGAGTTATCCACAGGCTATGGAATGGTTAAATAAAAGGATAAATATAAGGTTAAAAGGATAAGGGTAAAAAAAAGGCCTTTTTATCTTTCTTAAACAAAGCCTTAAAAAATTGACCCGGAACCTATACCTACCGAAAGGCTATGACCCGGAACCTATACCTACCGCTTTTGAGCTGACCCGGAACCTATACCTACCTAAAAAATCGCCACCCGGAACCTATACCTACCTATGCTGGAACCTATACCTACCGAAAGACCATGACCCGGAACCTATACCTACCGCTTTTTCGGGGTTTAAATTATTAAAAATGGTTACTAAAAGACCACCCGGAACCTATACCTACCGCTACCCGGAACCTATACCTACCGAAAACGACCTCGACCCGGAACCTATACCTACCGCTTTTTGGTCGGTGC
>CAWKEY010000058.1:0-15488 GCA_963848675.1 uncultured Gammaproteobacteria bacterium | reverse complement strand
TTGGCCGATTACGGCAGGTCAGCTCACCGGAAATTTATTAATTCCCAATGGCGGCTTTTATTGGTAGTCAGTATTTTCTTATTTGCACACATTGTGGGTCTTATCAGATGTTTGCAGGACGCTACAATTAAACAACGCAATCTCAATCAATATTTTCCAGTGCTGGAGTTTTGGCTTTGAACAACTCGGTTAAAAGTTCAAGCTGAGCCGTCAATTGAGGTGTCGCAGGAATTTTCCAGGCTTTTCCTATGATACGGGACAATAAATTATTCAACCAAGGTCGGTCCGATTTTGCTTGATGAATGATAAATCTGTAGGATTCACCATCACTAAAAACAGCAAAATCTTCCAGACAAACTTCAATCGTTTCTTCTTCACCGTAGAGCCTTGTTTGAATGTAGACTTTTCGCTCTTCGAGGTCAAAACTAAATTCTGTTAATTCTGCAATGCCCTTAAGGATTATATTCGACACCCAAATGATCAATATGTTGGGTGTCAATTTTATTACCATTTTTATTAAGCTGGATTTGATACTCATTTTTTGCCTTCATTCGCTAACAGGATAAGGTTTCTGATTTTAATCATTCTTTGCTGGGTTGTGTCACAAATATTATAAAAAACCAAGGTCGCCTAATCAGTAGACATGGTTATCTTGCTAAAGCCATAAATTGCTTATGAGCAGTTATGTTTTCATCAGAACGTTGTCTATGAGCATTTTGGCCGGTACTGGCCGTTGCTTGCCAGTCGCAGTAGTCAGTATGTTGGCGCCGGTTGAAATTTGACCTTATAGAGTTGGTTTTGCCGGAATCGGATTGATCAACGTCAATATGACCCAAAATGCTGATGGCGCTTATTTTTTAAGGCCATTTTTATGATCAAAATTAAACCGGTACGGGTAGTCAATTTTCAACCGGCGTCAACAAACCTTTGCTCAGTAGCTGTTTGCCTGTTTATTCAAACACGGTATTTATCGATTGCTTCTAGCTTTAATACAGCGCTTTTTATCTTCGCGCCTATGTCGGCATTCAGCTCGTCGTTTTTGTAGACCTTATCCAGTAATCCTTCTGCGACCAAAGCCTCTTTTATCCAGCGTTTGGTAAAACGGTAATTACTGTAGGTTGTAGCAACTTCTCCTGTTTTCGGATTTCTTAATCCTGGTTTTCCGGCATCTTGAGGTTCAGGAGCAGGCTCGGGTTTACTGATAGCTGAGGCAACCGATTTTACTGCCGCCACCTTTGCATTTTTGGGAACTGGCCGAGGTTTTGATTGTGTAACTGCCGCTACTGGCTTTTCAGGCTTTGCCTGACTTACTTGGGAATTGGATGTTTTTTGTTCGCTCACGAACACATAAATAACATAAGCAACAAAAATTGCCGTTAATATAAACAACATTTCAGTCATGACAGCCTTCTATCTTTAAATTTAATTTTTATTAAACCCGACAAAGATTTTTCATAGTCCATTTGACGCCGATTGACAAACGTGGGACTTCAGTTTTTGACCCGCTCTGAATGTCACAACGCGCCTAGCCGTAATCGGGATTTCTTCGCCTGTTTTGGGATTTCTTCCTGGACGACCGACTTTGTCGCGGAGACCAAATTTGCCAAATCCTGAAATTTTTACTGGCTCACCCTGTTCTAAAGCCTCTTTAATTTCTTCAAAAAATAACGCTACCATGTCCTTTGCTTCGCGTTTGTTTAAACCAACTTCGTCGAACAATGGTTCAGCCAAATCTGCCTTCGTTAATACCATTCAATCTATCCTTCAGCTATGCATTAATTTTATCGGTTTAGGCGTCTAGGATCTTGCTAAATAGAGAATCTTGAAGCCCCCCTGGTCGGTTATCCATGAATAGCATCCTTCAAGCCTTTACCGGGTTTAAAGGAAGGGATTTTTGCAGCCGGAATAGTGATTTCCTCACCGGTTTGCGGATTGCGACCTGCACGCGCCGCTCTTTCTTTGACTTCGAAGGTGCCAAAGCCGACCAAGGCAACAGAGTCACCGGTTTTTAACGTGGTTTCGATCGTTTTGACAAAAGCCCCTAACGCACGACCTGCGTCGGCTTTGGATAAATTGGCGTGTTGGGCCATGGCGTCGATGAGTTCGGATTTGTTCATGAGATGGTTCCTAAATGATGAATAAAGAGATTGACGTTGAAAACGCGAGTATACATGCTGACCGCAATGGCTTGACCATAATTACAAAAAGAAAAAATAGCATGCATTTTTACAATGGAGAGGTCGTCATAGCGTTTCTGAAAAAAAAAGTCGCTAAGGAAAAGCCAGTCGTCGCTAGTTTCCAGTGAATGGATGGGCAAAATAGCTTTGTTTCGGCCGCAAGCCGCTGATACCAAGGGTTTCAGCGGTGTCGCAAAACACTTGTTTTTTCATCGCCTCATAGGCTCAATGACATCACCGGCGCTGAGTGCCTAGCCTGGATTTGCATGCTCCCCACCTCATCGCCAGCAGCATTGATTTGGCCAATCAACGCATTTAACACCTGGCTCGCATTCTCTGTTTCAATTTGGCAGGTGCCCGCATTAGCATGACCCCCTCCGCCGTATTGCAAACATAATTCACCGATATTGGTTGCGGAGGTACGGTTGAGAATAGATTTTCCGATAGCTAAAGCGACATTTTGCTTTTTTAACCCCCACAGTACATGGATAGATAGTTTTATTTCCGGATATAAGGCATAGATCATAAACCGATTCGCCGCGAAAATGGTTTCCTCATTTCTAAGATCCAAAATACCAACATGACCACAGACCTTCATGCATTTTTGTATCTGCGCTTTGGACTTATCGGCATGCTCGAAATAGAGCTCTACCCGTTCTTTGACATCAGGCAAATTTAGAATGTCGTCTATGGTGTGCTCTTTGCAATAATCAATCAAATGCATCATTAATTGATAATTGGAGATTCTAAAATTCCTAAAGCGTCCCAATCCTGTGCGGGCATCCATTAAATAATTGAGCAGCACCCAGCCGGTTGGATTGAGGATATCTTCTGTATTGAACTGGGCAGAGTCACTTTTGTCGACCGCTGCCATCATTTCAGCCAATCTTGCCGGAAAAACTTTCCGCCCACCATAATAAGCGTATACCACGCGCGCTGCAGAAGGTGCGTCAGGATCAATGATTTGATTGTCGGGGCGTTGCTCGCCTCTGCGTATCATTTCACTCTCATGGTGATCAAAGGCTAGATAGCATCCTTCAACATAAGGCAGGTTTGTCGTGATGTCATTGGCCGTGATTTCAATCTTGCCGTCCTGCATGTCCTTCGGATGAACGAACTGGATATCGTCGATCATATCCAGCTCTTTCAGGAGAACAGCACAAGTTAATCCATCAAAATCACTTCGAGTGACTAAGCGGTACTTCATATTCTCTGACACAGTTGATCCTCCAAATATATTAATCGCTATTACTGAACTGGTTTTACCCAGGCATACGCTCTGTTTTTCAGGGCTATGTTTAGGAAACCCATCTCGATAAATATAGTTACGGACCGTAATAAATCAAACTGGAACTTACTCATCATGTCATCTTTTCTGTGTCACAGGATTTGATTAAATCATTCAAGAAACAAAGTGGCTGCCGCTGCTAAAATCCAACTTGATGATGGTTTCCGATAGCATCGAGAGAGAAAACAATCTGCTTGATCAAAATTGGGTGCTAATCAGCAAACGGCTCTATTAAGTTCCAATGTTGATTATGCCGATAGCCAGATTATGCCGCGCAGGATGTCTTGATCCCGGAATCAGCTGGCATTCCGGTGCGGTTGTGTGGCACAACATTGCAGGATCAGGCTGCATATTCCTTCCAAACCAGCCTGTGATTACGATACAAACCCGCCACTAGAAATTACTCAAGCAGCCATTCACAATGAGCAAAAAGCCGTTTGGTTAGCTGACAAAAACCGACCCATTCTTGACGGTCGGCTATCGAGAAGGAAATTAATACACTGCCTTTCGTGCTTATTCATAGCAAGGCTTCTATCGAAGCGCATTCTTTTGGATTTAGCTGAAATTCAAAAATCGACAAGTCTTCCTGCATATGGGTTGCTGAGGCTGTACCTGTTATCGGGACGATGCCTATTTGGGTCAAATACCGGAAAAACACCTGGGAGTTGCTACGAGTGTATTTTGTTGCCAAGCTTTGCAAAGTGTTATCCGACAAAACGTTGGGATTAGCAGTCAACGTCCAAAAGCTTTGATATATGATTTTGTTATCTCGGCAAAAATCCCGGATAGTGTGGTCATACTGGGTATCGGAATAAAATCGGTTCTGGATGACGGCCGGCTTGATTTCAGCATTCCGATATAAACCTTCCAATGTTTTCAAGTCATAGCAATTGCTGATGCCCAGTTGTTTAACACCGCCGCTTTTGACGAGTTTCTCCATCGCCTGCCAGACTTCCATTGTTTGCTGTTGGGTTGCTAACGGCGAATGCAGTACAAGGCAATCCAGGTAAGTCGTTTGCAAGTTATTGAGAGAGGCCTGGAACGATTGAGTGACTTGTTCACTCAGGCTTGACTTGGGATCGTAAGGTACACGCTGGGGGTCTTGCCCGTTCAAGGAAGTAAATTTGGTTTGCACATAAAGCTCAGGTCGGGTTACCAAACCTCGATTTATACAAGCAACGATACCTTCCCCAACACCGGACTCAAGATAATGCTTAGGTTGACATGCTGTATCAATGCCGCGAAAACCCAAGCCAATCGCTTGTTGTACCAGGGCCGATGTACGTTCTTTTTTCCAGGCCGTGCCGTAAATTATCTTCGGCATACTGATACCCGCTGTAGTTGTAATGAAATCGTCAGGTTTCATTTTTAAGTATCCAAGGTTTAACGTCAGGAGGTTGGTAATTAAAAAAGCGTTCTAACAGCAGGTCTGGAGTTTCCTCGACGATTAACATAGCATGGTGATGTCTTTTAACAAACTGTTCTGCCAAAACGTGACCAAGAAATTTAATGAGTGAATCGTAATAGCCTTCGACATTGAGCAAGCCGCAGGGTTTATCATGAATGCCCAACTGAGCCCAAGTCCAAATCTCAAAAAGTTCTTCAAGGGTTCCTATGCCACCAGGGAGCGCTATGAAACCATCTGCAAGCTCAGCCATTAGCATCTTCCTCTCGTGCATAGAATGGGTAATGTGCAATTCCGTGAGATTTTGATGCGCAACCTCTTTATGCGCCAAGGCTTTCGGGATGACACCGATGGCTTGGCCGCCGAGCTTTAGGACATGATCAGCTAATATCCCCATTATGCCGATTCCGGCACCACCGTAAACCAATCTAATATTGCGGCTGGCCAATGCCTCGGCAAGTAAAATTGCCGAAGATGCATAGATTCCACGCCGCCCTGGGCTCGAACCACAATAGATGCACAGACTGTTAATTGACGACATATTGATTGTTTGCTGAATACTGTGCCAATGATCAGATTATGATTTCATCTTATTATGCAACAACCGAAGCCGAAATGAATTTAATAGGTGCCAAATCAAGCCGGAATAATCTGGACACCTGTATTAATGCCAGCATTGCGCAGACGCTTATCGTTAGTCGCAAGCGGCAAGCCACGTCTTATTGCAAGTTCCAAATAAGCGGCATCATAAGTAGTTAGATTTTCGGCACGGGCAAGTGCCAACACTTCATGTAAAGCCCGTTGTGGTGTTTCGTCATCAGTGACAATAGGTAAATCACCGATCAGTTCAAGCCGGGTTGATACGTCAGCTGACATGATCCGACCTCGGCGTTCAGCCTGTACCATCACGTTTCCCAGTTCGAGATGCCATAAGGAAGGCACTAACGCCCCTTCATCCCTGACCCGCTCCAATAAAGCGTCACAGATGTCGGAGGCTTCATCTTCAAAACACCAGGCGACCGCTATCGAGCAATCAAGCACAAATCCTGTCATCGGCGGCCTTCATCACGCAGTTCTTGCCACGACAAACCCTCAAGGTTGCAGCCTTTACGAAGGGCCTTTAGTTTTGAAATAGCCAGGTCGATTCGAGATCGGTCAGCAACAGCAACCGGAATAAGCCGTGCCAAAGGCTTTCCATGACGGGTAATGACGATTTCTTCGCCTTGGGCAACACGTTCAAGTAGCGAGGACAAATGGGTTTTGGCTTCAAAAGCACCTACAGTAATCATTTAGGAACTCACGGTTCTAGTTTAAATATTAGACTAGATTATCACATAACACTGATTTTGTCAGTTCCTGAAATTATATAGATGTCAGGAAGGGTTAGAATAACATTTCATTTAATATTTATTAATTTCAATATGATATATCAATTAACCCCTGCTTCTCCAAAGCCGACTGTGGCTCATATCAACCAGCGCATACATTGTCGGCCATAACCCGACCGCCGGGGTCCCCATCCAATTTCAATAGTTAAGGCATCCTGTCACCCAGTTGACTGTCCGTTATTCGGCGAACAATTTGACATTATCACTGAGTGTCACTACGGTAAACGGGTGAAGCCATCCATGAACTGGCTTACCTGGAACGAGAAACCGAAGGACTCGAATATCTCGGTATCACCTTGGCTGAAACGAAGGGGCTACTGGCCACCCTGCAAAGACAAGTCGTTGAGCAGCAACTCGCAGCTTACCTGGCGGATCGGAAAAAATGTCCTCACTGTGCTCAGGCGTTTCGGCATAAAGACCAGCATCCCATAGTATTCCGCACGCTGTTTGGGAACCTGGAATTTCCCAGTCCGCGCTGGTTCCAGTGTTCTTGCCAGCCACACGAGACCCATACGTTCAGTCCTCTTGCCGAAATGCTAACGGAGCATTGCTCACCGGAGCGGCTGTATTTGGAGACGAAATGGGCGTCATTGGTCTCTTTTGATCTTGCTGCACAAATGTTCGAAGACGTATTGCCCATCGAAACCCACATTCACGCCACCAGTGTACGCAATCATCTGCAGCGCGTGGCAAAACGGGTCGAGGCCGGGCTTGGCGAAGAACAGTTATCCTTTATCGAAGGATGTCCGCAGGAGTGGGCCGCATTGCCGCGACCATCAGCGCCCATTACCGTCGGAATTGATGGCGGGTACGTCAGAAAGTGGGATAACAAGAAGACTCATTTTGAAGTGATCGTGGGCAAGTCTATTCCTGAAGAAGGTACCAGCAAGTGCTTTGGTCTCCTACAATCCCACGACGACAAGCCCAAACGACGACTCTTCGAGGTGCTCAAGGGTCAGGGCATGCAACTGAATCAGCAAATCACCTTTTTTCTCCGATGGCGGCGACACCGTGCGCAACCTGCAGCTCTATCTCAACCCAGAAGCCGAACACCTGCTGGATTGGTTCCATGTCACGATGCGTTTGACAGTGCTTAACCAGACCGCCAAAGGCTTGCCGATGACATTCGACGATGAAGATCAACGGTACGAATTGAGAGTACCCACCTTAAAAGCAATCGAAAGTATCAAGTGGTATCTCTGGCACGGTAATACCTACGAGGCACTCCAGCACCTGGAAACCCTGGAGATGGATCTTGACGCCGCAGATGATGAGAATAAAGACGCGACGACACGCAAGCTATTGCGAGCGGTTGAAGAATTCCACACGTACATTGCCAACAATCAAGCATTCATCCCCAACTACGGCGAGCGCTATCGCCAGGGAGACAGAATCAGCACGGGCTTTGTTGAATCTGCGGTGAATTACGTCGTCGCCAAGCGCTTTACAAAGCGGCAACAAATGCAGTGGAGTCCCAAGGGCGCCCATTTACTCTTGCAGATGCGGACACGGGTACTCAACGGCGAATTGGAACAAACGTTTCGAGACTGGTATCCCGGCTTTCGGGCGGCAAATGATGAAAAACTCAAAAAGGTTGCTTAGCTGCCTCCCCCGGTTTTGCATGCTCTGCTGTATTAGCGGGTTCACTTCAAATGCGCATCAAGGAAGACGCTAACCAGGTTATCCGTTTCGTAGCACTATAAACCCCACTTTATAAGTATTCATACGTGGCGAATTCAACCCATAAATGCAACACCCAGCAAATTATCGGTATCAAGTCTCGCCATTTTACAAAACACCTCCCAAGGAGTTTTGTAGTTTAAGGTTTTTCTAGGTCTATGGTTAAGCCCAGCCAAAGCTTTATTGGCATCGACTTGTGTTACTTGATCCAGCGGCTTAGCTTTCGGAAAATATTGCCTCAATAAGCCGTTGTGGTTTTCATTTAAACCACGCTCCCAAGAATGATAGGGCTTGGCAAAATAGGTTTCACAATTCAATGCCTTAGCGATATCTAGATGCCGACAAAATTCACGACCATTATCAAAAGTGATGGTGTGGACAAAAGCGGCGAAGGGCTTTAGGGCTTCAATAATCGCGTCTTTGGCCAACCCGGCCTCCTTGCGGATAATGGGAATGACGAGGTTCAATTTTGACACCCGTTCGGTCAAAGTGACTAAAACCCCTTTATGGCCTTTGCCTATGACCGTATCGGCTTCCCAATCACCTATGCGGGTCTTTTCAGCCACTATGGAGGGGCGCTCGTCAATGTCTACACGACCAGGAATGGTGCCACGATAGTCATTTTTACCATAACGTTTACGATACGGCTTAGCTTGATGCCGCAAATGCTTGTATAGCTCACCACCCTTGGCTTTGTCTGCCAAGATAAAGCGATAAATCGTTTCATGGCTAACCGTCGGCTCATCCAGTATTCTTAAGCGCCCTGAAATTTGCTCCGGGCTCCATTTCTCTTCGATCAATGGCGTTATCACCTGCTTCATCGCCTCGTCAAGCTTGATCGCTTTGGGCTTATCTGCATGGCGTTGTTCGGCTTTGGTCTGAGCTTGCTGGTAACGGTACCCACGTTGACCCTTATTTCGACGCAGTTCCCGACTGATAGTGGACTTACTCCTGCCTATGTCTTTGGCTATCTCTTCCAAGGAAACTTTTTTCTTATGCATTAGGTAGATATGGTATCTTTCTTCTTGGGTTAGATGGTTGAATGTTCTCATTGGACACCTCTTTAGTTTTTTGTTTTGGTAGACGGAAACTATACCATCTAGCCTCTTTAAGAGGTGTTGCATTTATTATATGAATTCAAGCGTATTGACTTTTTAGATAGAAAATTATATTTACTAACACGAAAGTTTTGGCGATTTTGAAGCGTTCTTTTTTGAAAATTTCGCTGATGAAACGGACAGTTAGTTATGCGCATGGAAAAGAACTGAAGAATAGTTTGCAAGGCTTTCCGCTTCGGCTTCAGCATTCCTGCTTTGTCAACACTAACGCACGATAAGGAAATGTGGACCCAGCGGCTAGCTTTGCTCCATTGAAGCGCGGCAATACTGTGGCAAGTGATCATCAAGATTCGGCATATGCATTATCTAGGAGGCTCATCCTATGAAACCAGAAAGTCAGGAATACGAAGGGCATCGAATTGAAATTCGCGAAAGCGAAGACAGGTTTGAGTTGCTCATCGACAATATACCCATTAGGTACGGTCAAACGCATACCGGGATGTATTTTCTGCACGCGTATGCCTTTGACCATACGGATGATCTCATGGAGCTAGCTCGACGATATGTCGTCTATAGGGACAAGGCCGACAGCATTCGCCGCAAGCATGCTCTCGAAACGGGAGGGAAGTAACATGAACTGCCGCAAAAACTACCGCGACCTCACGACGGTCGAGAAAGATCGCTTCGTTCAGGCGCTTTATCACCTGAAATCGACGGGCCTTGTCGATCAGTTCGCCAACGAACATGCTGCCTTTTTCAGTCAAGGCATCCACGGCACTTCGCATTTCTTGCCCTGGCATCGCGACTTCCTGCGTCGATTCGAAGACGCCCTACGCACCTACCATCCGGATATCAGTATCCCGTACTGGAACTCGACGGAGGACACGAGTCCTTCCGATCCACTTTGGGACAATGTGTTTCTTGGTCAGTTCGACGCCGCCTGGGGCCTTAATCGCGCGCTTGGGGCGGATACGTTACCCACGCCGCAGCAGTTGCAGGACACGCTCGATCTAAGTACATACGACAGTTTTTGGGACGATTTGGAAAGCATAATTCACAATGCGCCACACCGTTGGGTCAGCGGCGTAATGGTGAGCGTTGCTTCGCCGGGAGATCCGGCATTTTACCTGCATCATTGTTGGATTGATCTGGTGTGGGCGCAATGGCAACTTCTCAATCCAGGAGCTGCGTTCGTATCCAGTGGCCCAGGTTTTGGTCTTAATGACCCCATGACTTCGGTCTCCACAACACCCGCGGATGTTATCGATCACCGTGGAATTGGCCTGTACAGCTACCCGCCGGGCTTCCAGGAAGACCAGCCGGAGGTGACGTTAGATACCCCGACCGTTCAGTTTATCGAAGTGCCGGAAGGTGAGACCCGCCTGGGGGCGGCTGTGTTCAGTGTCACTGCCTGTGAGCCAGTGCATTTCAGTGTGATAAGCGGGCCGACCGTGACCTCGGGACCACCCGAGACGACGTTTGGGGTATTGGCATCCTTGGTCACCGCCAATCCGGACATCGACGCCAAAGGGCGTGTATGGATCACCTATACAGGCACCAGTGAGGACGATACGGCAACGGGTACTGTCACGATTGGATGTGACGAGACGGGTGAGGAATTTGTCGTACTACTGTCCGCCAACACGATCCGAAGACCGACCGCAGCAATTGTGATGGTGTTGGATCAATCCAACAGCATGCACTTCGACTCTGGGATAGGGCCGGGTATAACGCGGGAGGATGTGCTCAAGTTCTCAGCACCGACAGCGGTGGTGGTCCTAGAGGAAGAAAATGCCATGGCAGTGTGCAGTTTTGATCAGGATGCCCATGCCGGAATAGGTATGACGCCTGCGGCGGGTGTCGGAAAGCTGACCATCAACGGCGCTATCGAAGCGTATAATCCCAATCCCAATGGCTGGACCTCCATTGGCGAAGGCGTGGCCTTCGCCCATGACATCCTCGAGCCAGTTACGGAATATGACGTAAAGGCGATGGTGGTTCTTACCGACGGAGAGGAAAATCACGGGCCTTACACGCGCCGCTACATTGCCGACGTTGCGGACCAGATCACGTCACTGAACGGGCGGGTTTACGCCATTGGCCTTGGTCGTCCAGAGGTGCTGAACGCTACAGCATTGCAGGCTTTATGCAACGGAAACAACGGTTACATGTCAATGACAGGAGACCTGACCCTGGATGCCAGCTACCGTGTCGCGAAATTCTATCAACAGATCTTTGCGGGTGTAACAAACAATGAAATCGTTCTTGACCCCGAAGGGTTTCTTGCCTCTCGACAGGAGCTTCGCATTCCCTTCTGGCTGAACGAGGCGGATATCTCCGCAAAGGCCATCTTGCTTACACCCGCGCCCCATGTCATTCGCTTCGCACTGGAAACCCCAGATGGCGACATTATCGATCCCGCCATTGCCGGCGCCAGTCCGGCCGCATCTTTCGAAATGGGTGGCCAGGTGGCGCTGTATCGTGTCAGCTTACCCATCCCGCTTGGTGCCAACGAGGCACATGCTGGGCGCTGGCATGCCAAGCTCAAGATCGACGAAAAAAACTTACTGCGGTACCTGCAGTACCTCGAGGAGAATAATCTGAAGCTTTACCGGTTCGTAACGACCCACGGTATTCGCTATAACTTCAATGTTCATGCTTATTCCAATTTGCGAATGGAGGCACGCCTGGTGCAATCCAGCAATGAGCCAGGAGCAACAATAACAGTACGGGTTAGATTGACGGAGTACGGCGTCCCGGTCGCCGCGCGTACAACCAGTCATGCCACATTGACGCGACCGGATAATACCGAAGCGTCGCTAATGATGCCTGAAATCGATCCAGGCGTATTTGAAGCGACCACCACGGCGACGATGCCGGGCATCTATAGCTTCCGTCTCGTCGCGGATGGCCGGACGCTCCGAGGCCGACGCTTCTCGCGGGAGCAGACCTTGACTGGCGGCGTTTGGAAGGGCGGCGATAATCCGCCGCCAATGTCTAAGAATGATCCCAATGCACGTGACGATCGATTCTGCCGTCTAATCAACTGCTTGCTTCGCCAGAAGAGCATTCAAGCAGCATTGCAGAAAGCAGAAATCAGCGTTGATGAGCTAAGGCGATGTCTGGAGGAGTATTGCCGGAAACCAGCACCGGGGCAGCCGCCTGCGGTCATGCAATCTACGTTTTATGATCGGCTTCGGGCAATCATCCCCGATGACCAGATGCTGACGACGGTGATGCGGGAAATCGAGCGAGAGATGGAGTGATCTCAGTCCTACTTAGGAACTTGTCCGAGAATGCCTATTTTGGCCCCCCTCGAATATGCTGAGCTCAGCATATTCGAGGGGGGCCAAAATAGCCTACTTCAATTAATTCTGTGTTTCAGGGTATCGGGGCCGAGTTGTCCCTCATATCAATAATACCTGGCAATGCGGGGAAGTTTATGGGAGGGCAGCAAGGCCAAGTTGGCTAGCTAAGAACACCAGCTGGCCTAGTTCAAAACAAAGTAACAGTTTTTGTTGTTGATTAGTGTTGAAGAAGGTTTCTTTGTCAGGAATACTGGCGGATTTAACTTTTATTTCGATGCCGCTGCCTTCACTCCATTCCATCGCAGCCAAATTACCTCAGATGCCAGTAAGCAAATCGCCATTCAGTCTCAGGTCATATTGGCACAGGGGGGGGCGCGGACCGATTAGCAGACTTACTGTCCAAGAGAAAGTCAGCCATAAGTTCATCTATCAACAAAAACACAAAGCCGATGCAGCAATGAACCAAGCATTTTCACCTGCCGAGGGTACCTGTTGGCGCCGAGCTAATTGTCGGGCTTTTAACCGGTATGTTGCCGCCGGTTGAAATTTGACAATTTTGAGTCATTATTACCGGAACTCGACTGACCAGTGTGATTTTAGCTTAGGTCATTGATTAGCTAGAATTCTTTAAAATTCTTTAAGTGACATTGATCTTTAAAATTGAGTCAAGTTTTCATGCGGCTAATTTTGCCTCCTGAATAAGCCGGTCAATTGCTTGACTAGCCTGTACGAGAACTCGAGGTGCATGTCTGGCTTCTAGCGGCTGTTCGATGGCAAGCGCAACGCTGAAAAACCGGGCCTCGGCTCGGGTGAAAAAAAGGCTGATCCGTACGCCCTCTTGAGTGATGCGGTAGCGATTGGAATGCGGCTGACGCTCGATCAAGCCATGTAAGCGCAGACGCCTGAGATCGTAGGTCATCCTGCCTTGTGAGTAAGCGCTAGGTTCTTGGCCGAGCAGCTCCGCCACCTTGACGCGAAGGTCTGCATTGCGAAAGCCTTCAGGCAACAGCTCGAACAAGCATAAAGCCTGCATCAAAGCCAGTACCCGGGGATCGCCAAACGGAAGTGCGCTGGCCCGTTGTTTTTCCTTGACGATAGGTTGAACCACCGCGTTAAACTTTTCTTTGCCGATCGAACAGTCATGGCTGAGAGTTTGGACGTTGAGTAGACGACGGTTGGCTGAAAAGCCGATCTCCCGCAGGGCGGGCAGATTGCACAGCTTACGTCCGATGGCAAAATCGTAGGTGTCATTAATGGTGGTTTCGGTGCGCAGCGCCCGGCCTTCTTTATGGTACTGTTTGATCTTGGTATGCTTGTATTGCGCATACAGCGATGGCACGACGCCTTCGGTCAGCACCCGCGTCCGAAAACGACTAGGCGTCCTTCTGGTCACGCGCCGATTGAAGATCAATTGCACCTGATCAGGCCTGCCGATATCCAGGTTCTCGCGAATCACTTCTTCAAAGAATTGACGTCCCGTGCGGGGAAAGTCGAGTACCTGAGTCAGTGAAAATTCCGCCTGGAGAATCGACAATTCATAGCGATAACCGGCTGCACGGTCTTCGGACCGGAAAGGATGAGGCAAGCGGGCGAGCCATTTACGGAACACCGCGTCGATTTTTTCGCTATCGAGCGAATCGCAGAGTGCTTGTAAGCGCGCAGGGTTCTCGCAGGACAGCACACCATTATCCAAGGCTTCGAAGGCAATGCCTTCTTTGCTTAATTAATTGGCGCTTGACCCATTCATGACCATTGATGCAGACCTTGACGGCATAAGGAAAATAAGCACAAAATTTGATGAACAGCGGGCCGAAGTCTTCGTCCAGCAGGTAGAAGTAGTAATGGTTCGGTAATGCCGTGCCTCGGCTGATCCAGGGATAGGATTTTCCGGTCTCGGCGTTACGCTTATGAATCGTCCGGAACACAGCGGCTTTTTCCTGGGCCTTGCCAATATACAGCACCCCTTCGGTAAAAGAGGCGCGCGCCAGGTATTCCTGGGTCAACTCGTCCTTGCGTTGTTTTTTATCAAAGGCGACCAGATCAACCTGCTGCTCCTTGGCAAACACCTCGATGGCATGCACAAAGGCTTTGGACAACGGCGAGATCACCGCCGTCGACGCGATGGGAAAGCCCAAGTGCTTACGCACGAAATGGACAAACCCGCCCTCAGTCTGAAGCCCCGGTACATAGCCATTGAGATACATTCGATCGATGCCTTCGACTTCCAGCACCACATGATTTTTGATTATTTCGGCAACGTTTTGAGATACCATGGCAGCGGACTCCGTTGGCTTTTTTGATGTTAACCTTATAGGTCTGATCGCTCGGCGATCGAATACCGGGCGTGGCAACTTTACCATACCCGGCGCGCCAACGGAGTCCACCCAACTTCAATTCACCGTCACCCATGACTCGTTGGTCTGAGGCGGAGCCTCGTTAGATAATTAAACTAAATTTTATAATCAAATTTCAACCGGGACAGATTGTCAATTCTCAATCGGCGTCAACAGTATAATGAGTCCAGTTTTACTTGTTTCATGTAAACCCAGCTACATACTACTGTAGTTCAAAAACGACTTATGGAAAATGTCAATTATTGTACCTTTGCCCGCGCTCTCCATGTTATTGGTGTGTTGTTTTTGATCAGCGGTATTACATTTATTATAGGGGCCGGAACTGGTTAAACGACAGTCAATTTTTTTCACATTTAGCGTCAGTTTTGCTAGTATGAAAATAAACTGGCTGATCTAAAACTCGCCTAAGTTAGCGCCATTTGCGAAATAGCGTAGCCCGCATTTCCTGGTAACAAATAATCTTACAAACCATACACATTAAGGCTTATGTTGGGCTTTCTGGTAACATTGAAGGGTATTAAGTATTTGAAATAAAACGAAAACATTTTGAATTGTGATTCCGGTTGTCGCGGGTTCGAGCCCCGTCGTTCACCCCATTAAATCAATAACTTACATCATTTTAAGCGCAAATTCTTATGTTACAAGGGTCGCACTATCAAAATGTATGTTATTGTTTTTTAATAAAAAGATAAAATTTATTCTGCCCTATTGTCTGAGTCTTCATCCAGGAACTTTACGCTATTAAATCAATTACTTATACGCTCTCTATTCGATGTTAGTTATGTCAATGAAGCAGTCCTGGATTCTGGGAATGTAAAGATCATCTTCAA
>CAWKEY010000057.1:0-17111 GCA_963848675.1 uncultured Gammaproteobacteria bacterium | reverse complement strand
AAGGCACTGAATTACTGGTATCGACCATGGCCGCTTTATCTGAGCATGGCATTGTTTGCCCGACCATCATTGCGCAACGCGAAGGCTACGCGAAAGCGTCACTCTCCGGTTCGACGTTACTGGAAGAAGAACCCAATGGGAAAGGGGCTGACGAAATGCGCGAATTATGGAAGTATATAAAATCACGAATAGACGAAAAAAAGAATTCGTCTAAAAAGAAGGAGGCCCTGAATGTCTAAAAAAGCCCTTGATATGTCCGGTTTACTCGCCACAAAAGGGGAGGGCGCCCCGGCCAATGATGCGCCCACGCGGCAAGTGGTCAAGAAATCGCAAAAACCAGAAAGCACGAATAGACGAAATCAAGAAACCGATGCGCCACCCTCCAGCGAGTTCGTCAATATGGGGTTCAAAGTACCCAAAGAATTTCGGCACCGGTTGCGGATGATTGCTGCGCAAAAAGACACGAGCTTGGTTGAAGTTCTGCGGGCGGCTGTCGATTTGTACGAACAGGCACACATTAAATAACGAATAGACGATTTCGTCTATTCGAGAATGGAAAAGGTTTAACCCATGGCAACACGGAAAATCCAATCAGGCAAGGAAGAACGCCTTACTATCCCACAGGGCGCCGACTTCAAAAACACTCAGCTTGATTTGTTCCAAACCTTCTTATGCAATACGCCAAATGAAAAAGATAAGCTCTCGAATACCATAGAGCTTTGGGATAGCATTCCGAAATACGCTATCTCGCAACAATCCATGAATGAAAAAAGGACAAAAGAAGGTTTTTTGGAGCGGCTCTCTAAAAAGTTCATTTATAGGGAGTTGGAGTACGAGATCAGGATTACCGCCGCCATTATTGATACGGAAGAGGGGGAAAAAGCCTACTATCCCAGTGCAAATGAAGAACTGGTCGAAGACGCTTTGCGAAAAATAGCGGCTGAACAACAAAGAGGTTTTTTTGATAAACCACAATTCAAAAGCGGTGTCGTCTTTTCGCTGTATCTGCTACGAAACGAATTAAAGAAACGCGGCCATGCTCGCTCTTATTATGAGATCGTTAAAAGCCTCAATATCTTGTCAGGCAGTCACATAGAAATCATTCTTCCAGGAGGGAAGGGATTTGCAAAAACAAATTTTTTACCCTCACTTGCGACTGTTTCCAGACAAAACCTCAAAGAAGACCCTGATGCAAAATGGGTGGCACACTTTCATCCGCTTGTAACACAAAGCATTGATGCCTTAAGTTTCCGCCAGTTCAACTACCATCAAATGATGTCCCATAGCACCCAACTGGCCCGTTGGTTGCACAAGAAACTATCTCATAACTATACCAATGCTTCTTATACGGTTCCCTATCAAATCTGGCTCTCTACGATCCGCAGAGATAGCGGATTGCTCGAATATAAAAGAGCGAATGACGCGGTCCGGAAGTTCGAAGAGGCCTTATCTGAGCTGAAGGGCAATGCGGTTATACTGTCCTTTGAACGAGTAGAAGATGTAAGGGGTGAACGAAACAAAATCATCGATATAAAATATTCACTTTCCCCAAGCCCTGAATTTGTGAAGGATGTAAAAGCAGCCAATAAGCGACAAAAAGACTTCCAAGAGCAGAACACAAACATTCGGTAGGTTTAGGTCGCAGGTCGCGCTTAAAGGCGGTAGGTTTAGGTCGCAGAATGCGGTAGGTTTAGGTCGCAACTGGCAAAAACAGCGATCAAAAACCACGAAAAACGCAGTTATGCACAACCAAACACGGTAGGTTTAGGTCGCAGGTCGCGCTTAAAGGCGGTAGGTTTAGGTCGCAAGGTAGGTAGGAATAGGTCGCAACTGGCTTTTCTATAGGTAGGTTTAGGTCGCAGATCATAGCGTTTCGGTAGGTTTAGGTCGCAGAACTCGGTAGGTTTAGGTCGTAGGTGAATTTCTATCTTTCTGATTTGATTGAAATTTAAAAGCGATTTTTAAGGCCTCCTTTTTTATCCTTTTCCTTATATATCCTTTAAAATGGATGCCTCCATAATCAGGGCTTTAACCTTCCCCATCTTCATCATTAATTTAAAGGTTTTCGCTAAAATCGTTGTCAAACAGCATAGCAAAAATGCTATAACTTGAATTTATGACATGGTCAATTGAAACCCTCAATGCAACCGTGGACGAAGAAATTGAGGCTCTCCCTGTTGATATGCGAGCCCGTTTAGTCCGCATTGCCGAACTAATAGCAACAGTAGGTCTTGAAAATGTCCGCGAGCCGCAGATCAAGCATCTTGAAAGCTTGTTATGGGAAATGCGGCTGAAAGGCAAAGACGGGATTTCATGTGCACTGTATGTGACGGCCAGAAAAAAACGGGTGGTGCTTGTTCGGGTTTTCATCAAGAAAACTGAAAAAACACCACGCCGCGAGATAGAAATTGCTTTAACACGGGCGAAAGAGGTTCAAAATGACTAAGATCAATGAATTGCACAATAAATGGCTGAAAAACGCCGACTACTCAGCCGCTTATGAGGCTTTAGAGGACGAATTCGCATTGGCAAGCGCGGTCATTGAAGCACGCTCACGAGCTGGCCTAACGCAAGAAGAGCTTGCCGACCGGATGCAAACCAAGCAATCTGTTGTGGCACGGCTAGAAAGCGGTCATGTCATGCCCACTACGCGAACCCTTGAAAAAATCGCTAAAGCAACCGGATCACGGCTTAAAATCAGCTTTGAACCAGAACCGGCCCATCCTATCTCTTAATCCGGTGAAAGAGAAAAAATCCCTTTCTATCCTTGGGCAACACCGATAGAAAAACACTACAGCGATGAATTTAGAGTACGTATTCCACCAGAAGTACATTGCATCTTAGCCCTGCAAGCGGCGGAGCAGGGCATTAGCCTGAAGCACTTAGCCAGTGCAAAGTTAGTCGGGTAATATTTGGAAAAAACCGTAAGATGTATGGCAAACCAATTCACGAAAACTGAAAAATCCAACACTTTCCGTTAATTGCCATCCTTGGCAATTGTACCAGCAAACGGTTGATTTGGCTTTTAATATTGGTTAGTAAGCCATCAATTCCTGATCCTGATCACACAACAGCACCGGCAAGGCTGAACCGTCCAACAAGGCTTTTTGTTTTACGCCAGGAAGGAATAGGGCAGGGCGGTTTCGCTGAAGTCCTTCCTCGATCAGTCGTGCATAGCCGTCAAACATGAAAACCCACCGAATGGCCTAATAAACGATGGGTTTTAAAGGCTCAGTGGTTTTTAGTTAGGTGGTGTTTTCTTTGCCCCAGTAGTTTTCGATGGCTGATGGCTGCTAAGCGCCTGTATGAGTTCGGCGGCTTGGGCTTTCGTGGCCTCAAGTTGTCCGCGTAATTGAGCGGCTTCCTCGCGGGCTGTAGCCGCTTGTTTGTGTGCGTCGTCTCTGTCGGCCTCGATCTTCGTTAAACGTTCGGCAACGCGGTGAGTTTCCTCGGCGGTGCGCTTGCGTTGTTCTTGGTGGGTTTGTTCAGCGACAGCGGCTTGGGCTTTTACGGTCGCCAGTTCTGCGCGACCCTGGTCGCGTTCAGCCATTAACGATTGAACCGCTTTTTTCTGCTCGGCTAGTTCCGTCTGGATTCTTTCCAGTTCGACGGCGTGTTGTTCGCCGGCACTCTTGGCGGTCTGTTCGGTTAACGCCAGGCGTTCCCGCAATTGCGCCAGTTCTACGGCTTGTTTTTGGCTAAAGGTCTGAGTTTCGGCCAAGCGCTTTTCAAAAGCTTCCGATTCGGCTCTGACTTCATTCAATTTGCTTTCCAAATCATCGACCGTACTGGATGCATCGGTTAATTCGCGTTCGGCCTGTTCCCGCTGATCGCCGGCGGCTCTGACCACTTCGGCCACCCGGCGCTCTGCGGCTTTTACCGCCTTGTCGTTTAATTCAACGGCCAGCATGGCAAGGCGTTCTGTGAGTGTTTTAGTAACAATAGCCACTTCCTCGGCTACCTCGATAGGCAATTCCGCCACCGGTTCCGCTCTGGTCACAGACTGGCTGGACAGATACTCATCCCAAACCTGTTTAAGCCGACTGGGATTACCGCCACCCACCTTCTGGCGTAAAGCAAAGCCGGTGATATTACGACCGGCATCACGCAGCTCGTGACCGGCTTGAATGATGGCTTCCGGCGCAAATTCGGCAGGGCGCCCGGTTTGTATGGTGGTGGTTTGCATGAGGATTTCTCCTTTGAGGTGACGGGTTCAATATAGCACAAATAAAATAATAAACAAACTATTACAATAACAAATAAACGAACAAAGTAATAAACAAATAAAGTAACTAGCTTATTATTTAATTGCTTCCGCCGCGTGACAAATGACCTTCATTTGTAAAACCCGCGAAAATGGCCGGCTTTGCGTTTTTATTGCTTAAGATAGGGATTTGTATGGCTGAACTGGATAAATCGCCGCCACGGGTTTGATATGGCGTTTTTTGAGCCGAAAAGACCAAAGCAGTAGGCAGCTTAAAGTGGGGCTGGGTGACTGACTAAAAAAGTATTGCCGGCATTGATTCAAGGCATGAGAACTCGTTCAGTGCCGAATGAATCACCGACTGCATCGATACCTTGTCACAAAAGGGTAGGGTGGTTTGATGGGTTCTCAGGAATTCCGAGACCACAATCCTGCCAGGTTGCAGTTCGAGGGCATCGGCCAGTGCCAGAGCCTAGACTTTATCTCGGACAAGGGAATCGCATCGTGCGCCATCGTAATACCACCGGCATTAGCGGTGCTTTCGCCGTGACGAATGAAGGTGAGGGTTTTCATAAGGCCGCTTTCCTTTATTTTTAAGGTAATCGCCAGCCGTAAACCTCGGCTGAACCGTCCTTTTTAGTGACCGAATGTGGATAACACAGGCCCTTTTCGATCTTCCAGCCCGGTTGATTGCAATGGATCAAGGCACCGAGGCTACCGGCTTGCGCCAGTCGATAGGCGGTTTTACCTTCCGGCGTATTCGCCCAGGCGGCTGCGGCTTTTTCGTCTTTAGCCTCAGCATATCCAAACCCATAGCCTGAGTTATAGCCCGCATCGTAGGCCGTGCTGTGTAAATACCAGCCGAATCCCCCAAACGCCAAGAAAGCCACCGCCAGACAACCTGCCGCCCACTGCCACATCTGTTTGCTGGCGGTGTGATTCGCTACCTCCTGAGCGGTTCTGGCGATGGCTTTGGCCAAATCTGCTTTGGTCGCTTCCGCCGAAGCCAAAATCATGCTATCCGCCGTTTCCTTAAAACCGGCCAGGGTTTCACTCGCGGCCAGCGCTATCGCCTTCGGAAACCGTTCGTACTGGTCTTGGTAGTACTGTAAGGCCATCAATACTAACCACAGGGCATCATTGTTTTTTAACTGAAGTGCATCCCTGACCCGGTAGAGCTGTTGCCGTTCGGTATCACTGGGTTGTCGTCCGAGCAGTTTGGCAAAGCTCTCGTCCAGGCTGTTGCCCCCCTCACTCATGAATCACAGCCTCAAGGGTTTTCTTCACTTCGGTTTTCCATCGGGACAATTCTGCACGGTTGCCTATCGGCAGTTCTTTTAAGGCTTTGGCGATACTCAGCCGTTTACTGTAAATATCGTCGCTAACCCGATCCGCCAAATCCGGAAAATTTAACGACAGACCACCGCGCGATTCGACGGCGGTACGGATTTTAGAACCGTTATAAAGCTCAAACTTCTTTTCCTCGCCGAAATAACCGTTTCTGACCACATGCACCCTGCTGTCCGGAATCGCATCCATGTATTCCTTGAGTAGTTCCAGACTATCCCGCTGCCGGTTAATCACCCACAGCGTCACCAGATCACGTTTCAGTTCCGCCAGCGTGCTATTCAAGGTAGCGCCATAGGCGCTAACGCCCTGGTTATTCCGGGCGGCGGTATTGATCACCACCACGCACTCGGGTTTGCTATCGCACAAATTCACCAATTGTATCCAGCCATCCGCCTCATCCAGATTAAGCAATTGGGTTTCCACGCACTCACCATAACCTTTCCAGACATCCGGGTTACTGGTATCCGATTCAATCAACAACACGCTTTCGCCTTGTTCTTGCAAATAATCGATGATGGCCATCGACACCATGCTTTTACCAACCCCACCTTTGCTACCGCCGATCAAATATATTTTTTTAGCCATGATGATTTTTCCTTAAATTAAGCTGCTGATTCAATGAGACTGATTAACCCCTCTTTAAATATCGTCGCTGTCCGGTTTCGGCGTAAAGAATGCTTCCGACTCTTTAGACTGTTGTCCGGTTTCTGCTGCTTGCTTATTCACTGGCGTTACCGTTTTTTTCGATTCGGTTTTATGTGCCGTTTTTGAATCTTTATTTTTCCCGGCCTTAATCCGCTGTAAATAACTCTTCAGGGTAGGTGTGGTAATATCCAAACCTTCGCCGCGTAAAGTTTCCGCGATTTGATCCAGCGTATAGCCGCGTTTTTGCAAGAGTGCTATCTCCTTTGACAGCAATTTTACCGCATCCTGTTTACTGTGTTCCTGCTTCTTTTTCTCAATGACCGGCATATTTTTCAACTTAGCCGCAATTGCCTCTAATTTTTCATTAGTGTATCCCATCGAATCACTCCGTTGCTTACTGTGTTCAATACTGTTTATCGGTAGACAGCATAAAACGAATTGTCGTGATTGAAAAGCGGTTTTAAACAGTCTAAGATCGTACGCTTTAAGTAAGCCTAACCATTGATACAGGATGGCCCTTGGAATACACATACTAGTGTATGCGATGCCAAGGGACGCCAGACCATTCGGCGCTACGCTTCTCACAGTCCGGCTCAATCCTGCCAGGTGATGCCCCTGGACCCCGAATGCGTGGCGCTATCGCTGCTTGCATTCAAGACACACATAGCTCGCACGGCACAGTACCTGATCCGTCAACGCCGCACCGATGTGGCCGAAAACCACGCCGGATCATAACCGAAACGAGTCAACGGCGAGGATGCTATGACACCGATACCCCTTAACAAGCGTCATGGAATTTAAAAGGAGATAGCCACATGGTATTTGAAACACTCGGCGTTGAACCGCTGGACGCCATGCTACGGCTGCGCCTCACGGCCAGCGAAAAAGAACGCCTACGCGAAGACGCAGACCTAGCGGCCTTGAGCATGTCGGAACTGGTGCGCCGCCGCTACTTCGGCAGGCCGATTATCGCCAATGCCGATGCGATCATGATTAAAGAACTGCGCCGCCTGGGCGGCTTAGTCAAACATGTGCATAACGAAAGCAACGGCGTCAACAGCAAAGAAACCGCCGAGGTTCTGGTGGCGCTGAAAGCCTACATCGAGAGTTTAAGCTGTGGTCGTCAAAAAAATTAAAAACCCGAAAAAGTCCGCCAGCAAAGCTGGCCGTATCGGCGGGCTATTGGATTACATTCTCAACCCCGAAAGCAAAAATGAAAACGAGAAGTGCGTCTATGCCGGTTCGCGAGGTTTTTTGACGGACAGCCCCCAAAGCCATAAAGCGGAAATGCTGGCCTTGTCCCAGGAGGCGGTAAGAAGCAAAGACACCGTCAATCACTACGTCATCAGCTGGCAAGCAGGCGAACAACCCAGCCATCAACAGATAGACGAAGCGGTGAGCCTCTTCCTGGATGAATTGGGACTGAACGGCCACCAGACGGTCTACGGCCTTCACGCCGACACCGATAATCTACACCTGCACCTGGTCATCAACCGGGTGCATCCGGAGACCCTGAAAGTCGTCAAGCCGAATAAAGGCTTTGATATTGAAGCCGCACACAAAGCCATTGCTCGCATCGAACACGCCCAAGGTTGGCATCGTGAACCACACGGACGCTATCAAGTCTTGGAAAACGGCGAGCTGGGCCGGGAGCACATCGACACGGCGTTGGATGCGGCGCGAAAGCAGCGGCAACCCGATCAGGTCACGCGAGACCGTGAGCAACGTACTGGCGAGAAATCAGCACAACGGGTGGCGATTGAAGACGGCGCCGCCATCATCCAATCGGCAACCGATTGGCAAACCTTACACCGGCAACTGGCCGAAAAAGGCATCCGCTACGAAAAGAAGGGCAGCGGGGCAATGTTGTTTGTCGGCGAGGTAGCCATCAAACCCAGCAGCGTGGATCGAGCGGCCAGTTTGCCGCATTTACAAAAACGCCTGGGGCCTTATCAGCCGCCGATTGACCGGTTAAACATCGTTGAGCGCGGGCCAGAACCGATCCAGGCGGCGCAACCCGGCTGGGAAACTTTCATTACAGACCGGAAAGCCCACTATGCCGCCCGTAACGCAGCGACGCTGGCACTTCGAAAGCGCCAGGATGCAGAACGCAAACAACTGGCCACGCAACAGAAAGCCAAGCGCGAAACGATTTTAACAGGCAGCTGGAAAGGCAAGGGCGATTTGCTGAATGCGATGCGCAGTGTCCTCGCCGCCGAACAGGCCGCCGAGAAAGCCGGTCTCAAGGAAGGCCATCAACAGGCCTGGAAACAGTTACGCCAACAATACCGGCCCTTTCCGGACTATGAGCAATGGCTACGGCAACAGCAACAGCCGGAACAAGCGGATGTTTGGCGGTATCGCCATACCGAGCCGCAGCGTATCCAAGGGGATACCAACGAACCGCCGACGCCGCGAGACATCCGCGCTTATACGGCGAGAATTCAGGGCCGGCAGGTGCACTATTTTCGGAAAGAGGAAGAGACCCAGGCAACTGGGCAAAGCGGCATAGCGTCTTTTGTAGACAAAGGCCGGGAGATTGACATTCACGACTGGCGGAACCGGGACTGTGTACTGTCGGCCTTGCAGCTGTCAGCGCAGAAATGGGGCAGCTTCCGGATTAACGGTAATCCTGAATATAAAGCCCTGTGCGTCGAGTTGGCCGCTGAACACGGCTTTAAGATCAATAATCCAGAACTGCAAACCGGCATCGAGAACGAGCGGCAGCGGCTACAGCAGGCGAGGGCGCAGGCGGTGCAGAAAGAAACCGTACCGCAACCGGTGCATGAGCTGGGCCGGGGACGGTAAGTGTAGCGGACTTGCAATCTAAAACCCGCAATCAGCGCATTTTTCGACCGTAATTAAATGCAATTGATGGGCGCTCAAACCGACATTATTTGCAACTAAAATTATGTCATTGGCCATCGGCGGCAGTCGACCCCTAGCTGCCATTTGTTCAGCATCCCCAACTAGCTGCTTATTACCTGATACCGGTCATTGAAATTTACCTTTTGGAATTATCCAGGTCCGTTTATCACGTATAAAATGTTGGTTATACCGTTTAGAAAATCTGGCACTGAAGCTCATTCTTGACAACGAATTGAAAAAAAGCGTGTGTTAGCCTGACCTGGATAATAACTTGTTGGCCGACAATACGGTCACTATCGAAAGGAGAACCATGAACGAGACATCAGAACAAACGAATGACAAGAAGGAAGCACTGGTAGCAGAGATGACGGAAAAACTAGGATGCTTCACCGTCAGCGTCCTTTGCGCTCAGATGGATAGCCTATCAAGTGCCCAGGCAGCTTACAATCGGTTCATCGAGATGGCAGCCGGAGCGCCATCCAGGACGACGACCATCTTGGGCGAGATACTCGAAAACAGAATTGATCCAAGGAAAGGACCTGTTGTCGGGGTATTGTCCCATGACAAGTCGTGCAGGGCACAAGAAGAGTCTTTTCAGTGGTTCGCATCGTTCGCAGAACGGTTTCATGGCCTTTCATCTACCACGATGTGGTGCACAAGGGATAAGAATGGCAGCGAGTTGATGATCCTGCCATTACGCGTGTATGACTTCAAGCATCTCTATTGAGGATTGGAATGTCTCTGGAGGAATCTCCCGCGGCCAACATAGCTACTCATATCGGCCATTATATCGCCACTATGCATAGTACGCAACTATGAATAGAAGCGATTTTCACCCAAAGAATTACCAGGGATTACCAGCAGGGCTCTATACAGAGTTTTAATGCTTGAAGGAACTCCCTAATTTCATTGCTAGTTTGATGATACCTATAAACCGTGAAATGCATGGCGACATTCAAGCAATTCAGGCATGAAATCATCAACGAAGAGCGCCAATTGGCACTCAAGTAACTATGTGCATATGTGGCGGTTGGCAAAGTCCATTGAATTTTCTGAACCAAATAATTTTTCACCTCAGAATCCAGGCAAAACTATGTAAAGCTTCTTGGCTGAGGGCTGGTTGAAAGGTCAGTAAAATCAGGTATTGCCACCGACAGGCAATTCACGGCTATACATAATGAAGAGGGTTTTTAGTCTAGCGGTCGCGGTGCAAACAAGTATTAAAAACCTGTCGGACTGTCACCGCGACTGGTTGACTAAAAATCCTGTTGGACTGAACCGCCGCTCAGGCTTTGAAATTATGGGGATTGAATGAGAGCGGCATCATCGAGTCAGGGTGCTAAACAGAGACAAAGACATAATGCCGGAACCAGGTATTAATTTCTGACTGGTTTTCAGGGTATTGAATGGCTGCAATATACTAATTGATGGGTAAACAAGCCGCAATATGAGCGTATTACCGCAAACCTTGCCCACGCGGACCAAAGGAAGGTTGTCATTCCGTTTGGGTATTCCGGAAATGTTCAGCTGCATTTTCATGTGGTCAGGCATAAACTTTCTCCAGGTGGCCCGCGAGGCAGCGTGCCGGGCAGGAAGGTTTCGGTGCAAATCATGTGGCCCTGATGACACTTCGGACAATCCCGTAGCGATTTGCCGGTGAGTTGTTCGTAGCGGTCACGATAGTCTAACGAGGTATCGTTGATTTTGACGGCGGGAGTTGGGGCGTTGAGTAACGCCCGGCAGCGAGCCAGCTTAACCGCGCGATAGCGATTGGCAAGAAAGCCGTAATGCCGGATCCGTTGAAACCCGCTGGTTAGGACGTGCAATAGAAATCGACGAATGAACTCATCAGCCTCCAGGCACATCACTTTCTGGCGTGAATCGTGGCGGTAATCCTTCCAGTGAAAACGGACCTTACCATCCACGAAGTCGATTAAGCGATGATTGGCAATGGCCACCCGATGCGTATAGCGCCCCAGATACTCAAGGACATGCTGAGGACCGCCGAAGGGTGGTTTGGCGTAAACCACCCACTCGACCTTTCGTACTGGAGCCAGATACTGGGCAAAAGCATCGGGATTCAGAAGCGCTTCAAGTCCGTTAAAAAAATGCAGTTGCCCACTATCAAAGGCAGCCTGCAATTGTTCCAGAAATAACCGGCGAAACAACCGCGAAAGCACACGCACTGGCAGAAAAAAGCCTGGCCGACAGGAGATCCAGCGCTCGCCATCAGCACTCAAACCACCGCCGGGCACGACACAATGCAAATGTGGGTGGTGCTGCAAGTTTTGCCCCCAGGTATGGAGAATTGCGATGAAGCCGATCTCGGCGCCCAAGTGCTTAGGAGTGGCAGCGATCGTGCGCAAGGTTTCGGCGGTGGCGTGAAACAAGAGGTTATAGACCACCGATTTATTCTGGTATGCGATGGTGGCGATGGCCTCGGGCAGCGTAAAGACCACATGAAAGTACTCAACAGGTATCAGGTCGGCCTGGCGATCATCCAGCCATTGCGCGCGTACCAGTGACTGGCATTTAGGGCAGTGTCGATTGCGGCAACTGTTATAGGCAATGCGTTGATGGCCGCAGTGATCACACTCTTCGACATGTCCGCCGAGAGCGGCGGTGCGGCAACGCTCGATTGCGCTCATCACGCAACGTTGCCCACGACTGAGGGACTCAGCGTGATGCTGTCGGTAGGCAGAACCTTCCTGGCGAAAAATATCCGCCACCTCGAGTCTGGAGGTGTCCATCATGCAGCTCAGCAATGAGCGGGCGGTGCTGGGGATGCTTTTGAACCTTCAATCTGTGGTAAACAGTCAAAAGGACTGGTTGTTGCACAGACCGTACTGGTGGCGATCTTCAGGTAACGGGAAGTGGTAGCCAAGCTGCGATGACCCAGTAGGAGCTGGATGGTACGCACATCGGTGCCGGATTCCAGCAGGTGCGTAGCAAACGCGTGACGCAACGAATGTGGAGTAATGGGTTTAGTAATCCCAGAGGCACGATGGGCTTTTTGGCAGGCCATTTCGACGGCGCATCGGGTAATCGGTTGACTGATCAGTTCGCCCGGAAACAGCCACAGCGTTGGGCGCACTGCTTTCCAATAAACACGTAGCTCATCAAGCAAACGTGGTGAGAGCATGACGTAACGATCTTTGCGCCCTTTGCCTTGATCGACGCGTAGTGTCATACGCTGGCTGTCGATGTCGGTCACCTTGAGATGGATCGCTTCGGAGACCCGCAAACCTGCGGCATAGGCCGTCATGAGAATCGTTCGGTGCTTGATGCTGTCGACCGAAGATAGGAAGTGCGTGACTTCCTCCCGGCTGAGAACCACCGGCAGTTTGAAGGGCCGTTTAGGCATCGGAATCTCATCAATGGCCCAGTCGCGTTTGAGCGTGACTTTGTACAAAAAGCGTAGCGCGCCGGTGGCCACACTGATGCTGCTCGGAGACAGTCTGCGGGTTTTTGTTAAATAAACCTGATAGGCACGAATCGCTTCCAGGTCCAGTTCATCCGGGGAGCGGTGAAAATATTTTGCATAGGCGATAACCTGTTGCAGGTAGGCTGATTGGGTATTATCGGCTAGGTTGCGAATTCGCATATCGTCGATCATGCGTTGGCGCAACGGTGTGATGGTTTGAGTGGATGTAGACATGATGCTGCTCCTGTCTTGAAATAAGGCGGATTGCCTTATTCCTAAACATAGGGAGCAGTTTCTCTTTTTCAATCACAAACAAGCTTTGGATGACACCATAGCGCGAAGCGGTTTAGTCCAGTGGCCGTTTCATACATTTGCAAGGTGTAAACATCGGTCTGCATTCTATTAAATTGAAGCATACCTGATTAAGATGTTACTCATTTACGAAGGAATCCTCACCGCCCCCCCGAGCTAAGTCAACCGATGGAAACACAAAGACACCTGCTAATAGTCTCACTTGTTTTTTGTCCCAGAAAAACTGCCACCAATTCCTTCGTAATTTGTCCATGAGCCATAAAAATTCCCGTTTATCAAATTGATATTGCCATTAAAGGTTGCGCCGGTAGATACGGAGCCAGCAACCATTGTCAACGATCCGTTCGCTGATACCTGACCAGTAGCTCTATAAGACTCGTGGTCCGAATTTGAATAGACTGTCCCGGTTATTGCGCCATTTGCCGAAACAGTAGCATTGAACGTCCCACTGTCCCCACCTGAGAATGTACCAGAGTAGATGCCAGCATAATTGGCACTGTTGATAGTTAGTGGAAGGCTGAAATAATACAATTGGCTATAGTCCAATACGCCATTCATGTTCGTATCTACTCCAAAATAAAAAACATAATTTCCATCAGGAATACCGGTGGTATCAAATAATGTCAAACTGGATACATCAGCTAGCGGGCCTTGGTAAGCAGGAGACACTTGGCTTAAGTCAGTGCCAATATCTATCCAACGGTTAGGATAAACATAAGAAAACCAGTGTCCCCATGGTGTATATGCAACAAACCACCAGTCTGCGTTCTTATCTATGTTGTCGCCGGCATTTAGCTGTATTGTTAACGATGAACCGTTGAGGCTGAGGCCGGGAAATGTATTCGTTGTGATTGTAATTGGCGATAAATTTGCAGTACATGAAGTAGGTATGCTATACACATAACTAGCTACGTCGTAGTATTTTTTAGCTTGTTGCCAATACATGGTCGCTTTTGGGCAATCCCCATTAGCATTTGCAGCATTTCCAGCTAAGTTATATGAATCTCCTGCCCGTTTATTCTCTGGAATTATTTCAAAATTTTCGGCAGATAATTGGAAAAAATCTATGGCATTTTTATAATCTTTTTGTTCGTAGGCTATATTTCCAGCCCAACCATATGAATCCGCAGCCCACCAGTCGTCAGGCAATTGGATATAATCATCAGCAGCTTGGAGATAATAATTCTTGGAATCTTCAAGATTGCCCAGCTTGTAAGAGGCTTGACCTGTATGATAATTAGCCTCACCTTTTATTTTATAGTCCGTGGTCAGGTCAGCATACTGTATCTCCAATAGATAATAATTGAGCGCAGCATTATAATCTCCCTGATTGTAGGCTATATTTCCAGCCCAACCATATGAATCCGCAGCCCACCAGTTGTCAGCAGGTGTCAGACTCAAATAACACTGGGCAGCGGCTACATAATTGTTTGATGCACGCAGATCTTCACAAACCTGCCTATCTTCCTGAGCTGACGCCGTAGAAATACAGGCGGCGACTAATGTAGCTATTACCAACCAAAAACAAAAACCATACTTCTTGTATTTATGCATATTCCACATACCTTTGACCTAACTCCTGCAATCCAACAGCCAATAAATTAAATACGACCTCTATAACTTTCTGTCCCTACCTTACGATAGGTTTACACCCGTTTGATCGAGAAAACGTATAATTCGAAAAACGCCCAAAGCCTTTATAGATCAAGTCTTCCATAACTTATAATTAGACGTTTTTTGACTCAAAAAGTAGTAGGTTAGACAATAATTATTTCATACAATAAAATGGATTTCAACGAAGCTTTTTAGTCAAGAATTACGAATTTATATTGGTCCCTGCGTATTCTGATTTATTTGAACAGTCAAAATCCTAACGTATCGGTGGCATTAAATTTTTATCCCAAGAGTACAAGAGTAAAAGGGTAGAGTAGAGAACAGGATTTCACTCTCCGTAGACATAGCCTACCTGTTTCCGCCCTTTCGTCCGGCGGTGCCTCATTAGCCATGTCCTCAAAATCAAGGCGAAATCAAATCAATGGGGCCAATCAATGGGGCCAGACTCTGAGGTATCCCCACAAAATATCAATAAAAAACAATGCATTATTGGATAAGATTTGGATAAAGACAAGATTAAGTCGGTCTGAGCATAAGAATTCATTCTAAAATAATAATCTGGAAGGATAAATTTATGTCAATTATTGCTCTGCTGCATAACTTGTTGAAAGAAAAACTTCCTAGCATTCATGCTACTCGATTCACAGCGCTGATGGCTGCAGTCGAGGCTGGGTTGAAAGGAGCGTCGGTATCGATTACGCAACTCGGACGGACGCTTTCCGGGCCGGCCTGCATCAAACACAAAATCAAACGCATGGATCGTTTAGCCGGGAATCGCCATCTTAACACCGAACGCATGGCGATCTACGGTGCTATGACCCAATGGCTATTGCAGTCCCTGCCCATGCCGTTGATCCTTATCGACTGGTCGCCCCTGACCGCAGATCAGCATCAGCAGCTCTTACGAGCAGCGCTGCCTACGGGAGGACGTTCCGTTACCTTGTACGAAGAAATTCATCCCATTAAAAAACTGGGCAACCGCCGAGTACAGCAGCGATTTCTCAGCAGTTTGCAAGCATTGCTACCCGCTAATGTAACGCCTATCATCGTTGCCGATTCCGGATTTCGCACGCCATTTTTTCGCGAAGTTGAAAGTTTGGGCTGGCATTGGCTCGGACGAATTCGCAATAGGGATTTCATTGCCTGGGCCAACCGGCCTAACGATTGGCTGGCGGCAAAGTCACTCTACGCCAAAGCCACTCGAAAACCCAAGTGCTTGGGCCCGGCCCGTTGGGTGCGTAGCCACCCGCTAGACGGTGAGTTGGTGACATTTTATCAGCCCGCCAAAGGCCGGAAACACCTGACGGCCCAACATCGTCCAAGCCAATCCAGTGCCAGTCGTAAACACGCCAAACGCGAAAAAGAGCCTTGGCTTCTGGTCGTATCGCCCTCGCTAAAAGCGTTTTCTGCGGCGCGGGTCGTGGATTATTATCGAAGCCGCATGCAAATTGAGGAAGGCCTGCGAGACACAAAAAGTACGCATTATGGCTTGGATTTTACCAGCGAAAGCCGGATTGAAGCCGAACGCCGCGCCAACCTGTTATTAATCGCCGCGCTCATCATTTTCGCGCTTTGGCTCACTGGGCTTTGTTTAAAAGGTACTGAAATCGAACGACATATCAAAGTCAACAGCAACCAGAATCACTCACCGTATTCGGTTATATTTCTCGCCCGAATCGCCTGCCGCTATGTTGCCTTTGAGTTGTCCGCCTCAATGTTGGAACAGGCGCAAGCTCTTTTATTAAACTACTTCGACTCATTCGAGGGAGGGTAAATTCGTGGGGATACCTCAGGGCCAGACTCGATTGATTTATGGTTTTTAGTGTCATTCTTCGGGGCAACAATCGCGCAGAAATATTCTGCGCGGATGCTGATTATAATTTCTATCTTGAAAAGCTGAAATCAGCCTGTGACAAACACGGATGCTCGGTTCATGCTTATGTGCTAATGACCAACCATGTTCATCTGCTCATTACTCCCCACGGTGAACAAAGCTTGGGTAAAGCCATGCAAATGCTGGGGCGTTACTATGTGCAATACTACAATTATTGTTACCAGCGCACTGGCACACTTTGGGAAGGCCGCTACAAAGCGACGCTCATTGATTCTGAAGCTTATCTATTAACCTGTATGAGCTATATTGAGCTGAATCCGGTGCAGGCCAGGCATGGTTATCGATCCGGCTGACTATCCCTGGTCAAGTTATCCTTGCTGAGCACTGGCACAACCCAATGATTTGGCTGTGCCTCATCCCGAATACCAGCGCATGGGTGCGTCGAATGAAGCGCGTCAGGCTACCTATCGCGAGTTATTCAAGCATCATCTTTCTGAAAACAGTATTACCGAAATCAGAGAGGCGACCAATAAAGCCTGGGTGTTGGGCAATGACCGGTTTAAGCAACGCATTCAAGAACAGTTAGTGAGGCGTGTGGAGCCCAAAGCCTGAGGCGGGGACAGGAAATCTGAACAGTTTAATGCCAATCGAGTTTTGTTTTTGGGTGGAGATACTTCATCCTGAGTGACTACGGTGGGTATGTGGAGCCCATCACTGGCGGTCACTGAATGACAGCTTCTAAATAATCAGCAGACGTTGACTAACATTTGCCGACCGGCAGAACTTGGCCGTTGGCTGACGATCAGAAAACAAAAATTTGCTCATTGCCAGTGGCTGCTTTTGAGAAATTTCAAGTGGAG
>CAWKEY010000056.1:0-18789 GCA_963848675.1 uncultured Gammaproteobacteria bacterium | reverse complement strand
TGTACCCATAAAATACATATCTTGCGGTCGATGATATGCCCGATTTTCATTTGCAGATAATTTGAGCTCAAGCCAATGGAATGCAAGCCATGGTCGATAAATGCAAGCTCATTTGCAGATAATCTGAGCCCAACGGTTATTTCAGTTGCAATTAATTTGAGCTCAAAACCGCATCGAATGCGAGCCCAACCGTTTTCAAACGCGAGCCGCTACACATAGGCGCTAACGCCCTGGTTATTCCGGGCGGCGGTATTGATCACCACCACGCACTCGGGTTTGCTATCGCACAAATTCACCAATTGTATCCAGCCATCCGCCTCATCCAGATTAAGCAATTGGGTTTCCACGCACTCACCATAACCTTTCCAGACATCCGGGTTACTGGTATCCGATTCAATCAACAACACGCTTTCGCCTTGTTCTTGCAAATAATCGATGATGGCCATCGACACCATGCTTTTACCAACCCCACCTTTGCTACCGCCGATCAAATATATTTTTTTAGCCATGATGATTTTTCCTTAAATTAAGCTGCTGATTCAATGAGACTGATTAACCCCTCTTTAAATATCGTCGCTGTCCGGTTTCGGCGTAAAGAATGCTTCCGACTCTTTAGACTGTTGTCCGGTTTCTGCTGCTTGCTTATTCACTGGCGTTACCGTTTTTTTCGATTCGGTTTTATGTGCCGTTTTTGAATCTTTATTTTTCCCGGCCTTAATCCGCTGTAAATAACTCTTCAGGGTAGGTGTGGTAATATCCAAACCTTCGCCGCGTAAAGTTTCCGCGATTTGATCCAGCGTATAGCCGCGTTTTTGCAAGAGTGCTATCTCCTTTGACAGCAATTTTACCGCATCCTGTTTACTGTGTTCCTGCTTCTTTTTCTCAATGACCGGCATATTTTTCAACTTAGCCGCAATTGCCTCTAATTTTTCATTAGTGTATCCCATCGAATCACTCCGTTGCTTACTGTGTTCAATACTGTTTATCGGTAGACAGCATAAAACGAATTGTCGTGATTGAAAAGCGGTTTTAAACAGTCTAAGATCGTACGCTTTAAGTAAGCCTAACCATTGATACAGGATGGCCCTTGGAATACACATACTAGTGTATGCGATGCCAAGGGACGCCAGACCATTCGGCGCTACGCTTCTCACAGTCCGGCTCAATCCTGCCAGGTGATGCCCCTGGACCCCGAATGCGTGGCGCTATCGCTGCTTGCATTCAAGACACACATAGCTCGCACGGCACAGTACCTGATCCGTCAACGCCGCACCGATGTGGCCGAAAACCACGCCGGATCATAACCGAAACGAGTCAACGGCGAGGATGCTATGACACCGATACCCCTTAACAAGCGTCATGGAATTTAAAAGGAGATAGCCACATGGTATTTGAAACACTCGGCGTTGAACCGCTGGACGCCATGCTACGGCTGCGCCTCACGGCCAGCGAAAAAGAACGCCTACGCGAAGACGCAGACCTAGCGGCCTTGAGCATGTCGGAACTGGTGCGCCGCCGCTACTTCGGCAGGCCGATTATCGCCAATGCCGATGCGATCATGATTAAAGAACTGCGCCGCCTGGGCGGCTTAGTCAAACATGTGCATAACGAAAGCAACGGCGTCAACAGCAAAGAAACCGCCGAGGTTCTGGTGGCGCTGAAAGCCTACATCGAGAGTTTAAGCTGTGGTCGTCAAAAAAATTAAAAACCCGAAAAAGTCCGCCAGCAAAGCTGGCCGTATCGGCGGGCTATTGGATTACATTCTCAACCCCGAAAGCAAAAATGAAAACGAGAAGTGCGTCTATGCCGGTTCGCGAGGTTTTTTGACGGACAGCCCCCAAAGCCATAAAGCGGAAATGCTGGCCTTGTCCCAGGAGGCGGTAAGAAGCAAAGACACCGTCAATCACTACGTCATCAGCTGGCAAGCAGGCGAACAACCCAGCCATCAACAGATAGACGAAGCGGTGAGCCTCTTCCTGGATGAATTGGGACTGAACGGCCACCAGACGGTCTACGGCCTTCACGCCGACACCGATAATCTACACCTGCACCTGGTCATCAACCGGGTGCATCCGGAGACCCTGAAAGTCGTCAAGCCGAATAAAGGCTTTGATATTGAAGCCGCACACAAAGCCATTGCTCGCATCGAACACGCCCAAGGTTGGCATCGTGAACCACACGGACGCTATCAAGTCTTGGAAAACGGCGAGCTGGGCCGGGAGCACATCGACACGGCGTTGGATGCGGCGCGAAAGCAGCGGCAACCCGATCAGGTCACGCGAGACCGTGAGCAACGTACTGGCGAGAAATCAGCACAACGGGTGGCGATTGAAGACGGCGCCGCCATCATCCAATCGGCAACCGATTGGCAAACCTTACACCGGCAACTGGCCGAAAAAGGCATCCGCTACGAAAAGAAGGGCAGCGGGGCAATGTTGTTTGTCGGCGAGGTAGCCATCAAACCCAGCAGCGTGGATCGAGCGGCCAGTTTGCCGCATTTACAAAAACGCCTGGGGCCTTATCAGCCGCCGATTGACCGGTTAAACATCGTTGAGCGCGGGCCAGAACCGATCCAGGCGGCGCAACCCGGCTGGGAAACTTTCATTACAGACCGGAAAGCCCACTATGCCGCCCGTAACGCAGCGACGCTGGCACTTCGAAAGCGCCAGGATGCAGAACGCAAACAACTGGCCACGCAACAGAAAGCCAAGCGCGAAACGATTTTAACAGGCAGCTGGAAAGGCAAGGGCGATTTGCTGAATGCGATGCGCAGTGTCCTCGCCGCCGAACAGGCCGCCGAGAAAGCCGGTCTCAAGGAAGGCCATCAACAGGCCTGGAAACAGTTACGCCAACAATACCGGCCCTTTCCGGACTATGAGCAATGGCTACGGCAACAGCAACAGCCGGAACAAGCGGATGTTTGGCGGTATCGCCATACCGAGCCGCAGCGTATCCAAGGGGATACCAACGAACCGCCGACGCCGCGAGACATCCGCGCTTATACGGCGAGAATTCAGGGCCGGCAGGTGCACTATTTTCGGAAAGAGGAAGAGACCCAGGCAACTGGGCAAAGCGGCATAGCGTCTTTTGTAGACAAAGGCCGGGAGATTGACATTCACGACTGGCGGAACCGGGACTGTGTACTGTCGGCCTTGCAGCTGTCAGCGCAGAAATGGGGCAGCTTCCGGATTAACGGTAATCCTGAATATAAAGCCCTGTGCGTCGAGTTGGCCGCTGAACACGGCTTTAAGATCAATAATCCAGAACTGCAAACCGGCATCGAGAACGAGCGGCAGCGGCTACAGCAGGCGAGGGCGCAGGCGGTGCAGAAAGAAACCGTACCGCAACCGGTGCATGAGCTGGGCCGGGGACGGTAAGTGTAGCGGACTTGCAATCTAAAACCCGCAATCAGCGCATTTTTCGACCGTAATTAAATGCAATTGATGGGCGCTCAAACCGACATTATTTGCAACTAAAATTATGTCATTGGCCATCGGCGGCAGTCGACCCATTCTTGACTGTCGGGCTTCTCCATACCGGCCAGTCAGCCAAATCCAGATTCTGCGAACTGGAAGACTACAAAGCAGCCGTTGGCGACCTCACCCAATCGGCCAAGTTCTGCCGGTCGGCAAATGTTAGTCAACGTCTGCTGATTATTGAGAAGCTGTCATTCAGAGACCGCCAGTGATGGCCTCCACATACCCACCGTAGTCACTCAGGATGAAGTATCTCCACCCAAAAACAAAACTCGATTGGCATTAAACTGTTCAGATTTCCTGTCCCCGCCTCTGGCTTTGGGCTCCACACGCCTCACTAACTGTTCTTGAATGCGTTGCTTAAACCGGTCATTGCCCAACACCCAGGCTTTATTGGTCGCCTCTCTGATTTCGGGAATACTGTTTTCAGAAAGGATGATGCATGAATAACTCGCGATAGGCAGCCTGACGCGCTTCATTCGACTCACCCAAGCGCTGGTATTCGGGATGAGGCACAACCAAATCATTGGGTTGTCCCAGTGCACCGCAATCATAACTTGACCAGGGATAGTCAGCCGGATCGATAACCATGCCTGCCCGCACCGGATTCAGCTCAATATAGCGCATACAGGTTAATAGATAAGCTTCAGAATCAATCAGCGAGCGTCGTTTTGTAGCGGCCTTCCCTAAATGTGCCAGTGCGCTGGTAACAATAATTGTAGTATTGTAGTCTGACCCTGAGGTATCCCCACGAATTTACCCTCCCTCGAATGAGTCGAAGTAGTCTAATAAAAGAGCTTGCGCCTGTTCCAACATTGAGGCAGATAACTCAAAGGCGACATAGCGACAGGCGATTCGGGCGAGAAATATAACCGAATACGGTGAGTGATCCTGGCGGCTATTGACTTTGATATGTCGTTCGATATCAGTTCCTTTTAAACAAAGCCCTGTGAGCCAAAGCGCGAAAATGATGAGCGCGGCGATTAATAACAGGTTGGCGCGGCGTTCGGCTTCAATCCGGCTTTCGCTGGTAAAATCCAAGCCATAATGCGTACTTTTTGTGTCTCGTAGGCCTTCCTCAATTTGCATGTGGCTTCGATAATAAGCCACGACCCGCGCCGCAGAAAACGCTTTTAGCGAGGGTGATACGACCAGAAGCCAAGGCTCTTTTTCGCGTTTGGCATGTTTACGACTGGCACTGGCTTTGCTTGGACGATGCTGGGCAGTCAGGTGTTTCCGGCCTTTGGCGGGCTGATAAAAAGTCACCAACTCACCGTCGAGCGGGTGACTACGCACCCAACGGGCCGGGCCCAAGCACTTGAGTTTTCGAGTGGCTTTGGCGTAGAGTGACTTTGCCGCCAGCCAATCGTTAGGCCGGTTGGCCCAGGCAATGAAATCCCGATTGCGAATTCGCCCGAGCCAATGCCAGCCAATACTTTCAACTTCGCGAAAAAATGGCGTGCGAAAGCCGGAATCGGCAACGATGATAGGCGTTACATTGGCCGGTAGCAATGCTTGCAAACTGCTAAGAAATCGCTGCTGTATCCTGCGGTTGCCCAGTTTTTTAACGGGATGAATTTCTTCGTACAAGGTAACGGAACGTCCTCCCGTAGGCAGCGCCGCTCGTAAGAGCTGCTGATGCTGATCTGCGGTCAGGGGCGACCAGTCGATAAGGATCAGCGGCATGGGAAGGGACTGCAAGAGCCATTGAGTCATAGCACCGTATACCGCCATGCGTTCGGTGTTGAGATGGCGATTCCCGGCTAAGCGATCCATGCGTTTGATTTTGTGTTTGATGCAGGCAGGTCCAGAAAGCGTTCGTCCGAGCTCCGTAATCGATACCGACGCTCCTTTCAACCCAGCCTCGACTGCAGCCATCAGCGCTGTGAGTCGAGTAGCATGAATGCTGGGGAGTTTTTCTTTCAATAAGTTATGCAGCAGAGCAATAATTGACATAAATTTATCCTTCCAGGTTATTATTTTAGAATGAATTCTTATTGCTCAGACCGGCTTAATCTAGTTTTTATCCAAATTCTATCCAACAAGGCATTGTTTTTTATTGATATTTTGTGGGGATACCTCAGAGTCTGACCCTGAGGTATCCCCACGAATTTACCCTCCCTCGAATGAGTCGAAGTAGTTTAATAAAAGAGCTTGCGCCTGTTCCAACATTGAGGCGGACAACTCAAAGGCAACATAGCGGCAGGCGATTCGGGCGAGAAATATAACCGAATACGGTGAGTGATTCTGGTTGCTGTTGACTTTGATATGTCGTTCGATTTCAGTACCTTTTAAACAAAGCCCAGTGAGCCAAAGCGCGAAAATGATGAGCGCGGCGATTAATAACAGGTTGGCGCGGCGTTCGGCTTCAATCCGGCTTTCGCTGGTAAAATCCAAGCCATAATGCGTACTTTTTGTGTCTCGCAGGCCTTCCTCAATTTGCATGCGGCTTCGATAATAATCCACGACCCGCGCCGCAGAAAACGCTTTTAGCGAGGGCGATACGACCAGAAGCCAAGGCTCTTTTTCGCGTTTGGCGTGTTTACGACTGGCACTGGATTGGCTTGGACGATGTTGGGCCGTCAGGTGTTTCCGGCCTTTGGCGGGCTGATAAAATGTCACCAACTCACCGTCTAGCGGGTGGCTACGCACCCAACGGGCCGGGCCCAAGCACTTGGGTTTTCGAGTGGCTTTGGCGTAGAGTGACTTTGCCGCCAGCCAATCGTTAGGCCGGTTGGCCCAGGCAATGAAATCCCTATTGCGAATTCGTCCGAGCCAATGCCAGCCCAAACTTTCAACTTCGCGAAAAAATGGCGTGCGAAATCCGGAATCGGCAACGATGATAGGCGTTACATTAGCGGGTAGCAATGCTTGCAAACTGCTGAGAAATCGCTGCTGTACCCGGCGGTTGCCCAGTTTTTTAATGGGATGAATTTCTTCGTACAAGGTAACGGAACGTCCTCCCGTAGGCAGCGCTGCTCGTAAGAGCTGCTGATGCTGATCTGCGGTCAGGGGCGACCAGTCGATAAGGATCAACGGCATGGGCAGGGACTGCAATAGCCATTGGGTCATAGCACCGTAGATCGCCATGCGTTCGGTGTTAAGATGGCGATTCCCGGCTAAACGATCCATGCGTTTGATTTTGTGTTTGATGCAGGCCGGTCCGGAAAGCGTCCGTCCGAGTTGCGTAATCGATACCGACGCTCCTTTCAACCCAGCCTCGACTGCAGCCATCAGCGCTGTGAATCGAGTAGCATGAATGCTAGGAAGTTTTTCTTTTAACAAGTTATGCAGCAGAGCAATAATTGACATAAATTTATCCTTCCAGATTATTATTTTAGAATGAATTCTTATGCTCAGACCGACTTAAATCTTATCTTTATCCAAATCTTATCCAATAATGCATTGTTTTTTATTGATATTTTGTGGGGATACCTCAGAGTCTGACCCCATTGATTCTATGTTTTTTATGATATAGCTAAGGCGTGATTGTCACATCAACTTTGTCGTAATACATCTCACCTGGACCCATATTCAACACTCCGTTCATTATCATATCAACCCCGAAATAGAAGGTGTAATGTCCCGGAGGTAGTTTCCTGTTTAAGACCTGGTAAGGATCCAGGTTAAACAATGGTCCCTGATACGTTACAGAGAGGCTGGGTCTCCAATCCGATACCAGATTGTAGTAATACCAGTCGCTGGGAGGGAGGAAAGCAGTATCAGCTACTACCCACCAATCTGCATTATTAGCATTTCCCGCAGCATCAAGTTTTACTGTTACTGAAAGGTTATCACCTTGAGTTATTGTTAGAGGCCCATCTGAATTGTTGGCCTTTATGTCAGGAGCAGGTTTGTTAACTGTTGCGGCAAAAATGTCGCCATGTCCAGACCTGTAATCAGTCCAAGCGATAACGAGGTTATTATTGCCATCGGTAGCTATTACAGGCTTTGCGGCTTCATCAGTCTCAATATCTTGAGCCACTCTGTATTCGTTAGTCAGGGGTTTTCCTGTACTATCAAATATTCTGACGAAGATGTCACCATTCTCACGGGTTTCCTCCCACGTTATAATGATGTGATTGTCGCTATCCACAGCTATGGAGGGATTTGAACCGATATCGGGGCTTTGATCAACTCTGAAATCATTGGTTAAGGGATTCCCGGTATTGTCAAATATTCGGGCGAAGACATTATCCTCACCAAATCTAGGATCCTCCCAGGTAATGATGATATGGTTATTGCTGTCGGTGGCAATTGCCGGGTCGTCAGCTTCTTCTCCAGGCGAAAAGTCTGTAAACTGATTTACTCGGAATTCGTCGGATAAAGGAACTCCATTATTATTAAATATTCGGGCAAAAATGTCAGCATGTCCAGATCTATAATCCATCCAAGTAATTATGAAATTGTTGTTACTGTCGGTTGCTATTTTAGGAGTTTCAGCATGGTTAAGCACTGTATCTTGATCTATCCTGAACTCATTCCCTAAGGGGGCACCATTTATATTGAATCTTCTAGCAAAGATATCACCATTTCCATTTCTGTAATCAGTCCAAGCGATGATGAAGTTATTATTGCCATCGGTAGCTATTACAGGCTGACCAGCTTCATTAGTCCCAAGATCTTGATCCACTCTGTATTCGTTAGTCAGGGGATTTCCTGTACTATCAAATATTCTGACGAAGATGTCGTCATTCCCACGGGTTTCCTCCCAGGTAATAATGACGTGATTGTCGCTATCCACAGCTATGGAGGGATCTGAACCGATATCGGGGCTTTGATCAACTCTGAAATCATTGGTTAAGGGATTCCCGGTATTGTCAAATATTCGGGCTAAGACATTATCCTTACTATATCTAGGATCCTCCCAAGTAATGATGATATGGTTATTGCTGTCGGTGGCAATTGCCGGGTCTTCAGCTGCTTCTCCAGTTGGAAAGTCTGTAAACTGATTTACTCTGAATTCACTTGCAACTGAAGAATCCATTGCAAAAGTTATTACCGAACATAGAATTACTAGCAAAAATAAGTTAATTTTAAACCCCGAATTATTCTTATTCATTTTAATTACTCCCCCACTACCTGTTAAAAAAGGCTGAGCAGACGTTGACTATACTCTTTCTTCTGTTTTGTGCTTCCCAAAGGGCTTGATAATGAGTTTGCCAGGTTGTTACAGCTATTTGGTAACTACCCCATTGTTCAATTTCATAGTGGTGTCCTCCTCAACCCGGTAAACCGGTTCCGCCTTACGGCCTTGTGCAGCGTAGGACGGTTTCGCGCAAGCAAACCGCCATGCCAAACCATCGCCAGACCCAATAAGCATACCCAAAAAGCTTGATAGATACGGGTGCCAAGCAACCCTGTACGCTCCGTTTATGGTGGATTACCTCACGGCGAATCCACCCTACACCGGCAAAATTTAACCGCCATACGGCCATTTCTTTCTCCTCTTGGGGATAAATACCACATAGTATTTACAATCCCATCGGGTATGACTCAAACTTTGATACCCTCTCATTTTAGATTCTCCTAACTTTTGGTCGAGTATCAGAGAATCTTATTGACCGACTTATATGTCAAACCTTTGAGAGTCCCCCGGCATAGCCGGGGTTTACCTATGATTAATTACATGTTGTGGTTGATCGGCGATCACAAATCCAGGTGAACGTGCCATTGCCTATTCTCTCGTCAGAAAAATAGGCAGCGTACTACGCTCAAAACCAGGAACTAATCGAGTTCGAACCCATTGATTTTAGTGGTTAAATCATAAAAGACTCACTTGACAGCCTTGGGTAATGTGCTCATCGGTGCATTCAAAACCGTACCTTCAACGTCAATACATGAAATAAATCCAATTACAACCCAAATAATTTTGTACTCGGTAACTTCGTCCACCATCACATTTCCTTTGCCTTTTTCCAGGGCTTTATCAACGGCTTCCTCCATGTTGGGAAGTCCAAATGGAATTAATCCCAATAAATTGAAGCGGCAATCTTCCCCGGTTTGTCTCTGACCTTTTCGAGCGTCAAGTTGCGTGTCTGACAAATCAATATTTTTTGTGGAAACCATCGTCAAATCGGCGACTCTCATTGAGCAACTACTCAGCATCAATAAACCTATAATGGCTATTATTGGATAGGTAAGTCTCTTGTTTTTATTTAAATGTGTCATACGCCACCCCTTCGGCTTTCCAGCATTCTTGGCGATAAATTAAAGGTATTGCAAACATATGCCATTTTACGACCGCATCGAGCAATAAATTCGCTTGTTTTGATTCTAATGACCGATCCAGTGCTTCATCAAGAGTGGGTGGTCCTGACGTCGGAATTAAAATGATAATATGTTGACAATCTTCCCCCATTGCCCGGCCTTTCGACATGCTCTTATCAACCTTGATATTAGACAGGTTGACGTTTTTTCCTGATATTGCGGTAAAGTCGGATCGTGTCGCACATCCGGCTAATGTGCCGAGCACAATGCTTGTGCTCACAATGAATAATAAAAGTCGTTTCATAAAAATCCTCTTCTATTGGTTGTATCAACTATTTTCGAACTCATTGATTATGAAGTCTTGCAAGCTGTGTAGAGTGGGCAACGCTTTTCTGTCCACCCTATTTGGCTATTGCTTGTTTAGGGTGCGATCGAGCTGCCTCCAAAGTCATCAAAGTAGGCATTGGGTGCCAGCACTGACCACAATCCGATCTTTCCACCCTTCTTGTTAAAGAAAGCCTGATCTGCTGGATTCAAGGTCACGGTCGCCAACAGCGCACCTTTTGTGTAAATCCGCACTTCGCCGTTATCCTTGGTGCACGCGGCAAGCTTATCGCCCGCGTTGACGATGGCCGGCGTGTTTCCATAGGACGTCCAGTCCAGTGCGCCAAGGCGCAAGGTTGAGACCCGAACCGCCTTTGCTCTGGCATCGTACACCACGGCAATGGCGCCCGCATTGAGCACGCTGCCGCTTTGTACTTTTAGCAGAAGGCCTTGCGCCGGACTTTTCGTGTCTGCGGTGCTCAGCGTAACAAAGGCGGCCTGATTCGTGCCGAAGGTCTCCAGGTTCCAGTGGATTGGCCCGCCTGCTTGCACATCCAGGCGATTGCCGGCGATGCGATAGAAGAAAGTTCCAGTCACCCCGCCCCAATTGCTGCCGATCTTACCATTGGCCCGGTTGAAGTTGTCGAGCACATAGGGGGTCAGGCAAGCATCCCCTACCGGCGGTACAGCTATGTTTACGTTCAGTGCCTTTGCCAATTCCTCGTTACCAGCGGCATCGGTACTGAAGAAGCTGAGCGTATAGTTACCCGCACCGTTGAGGACAAATGGCCCCGTGTATGACTGCAACCCGCCGCCATTGATGCGGTAAGAGGTACCGGCGATCCCGGACAGGTTGTCGCTGGCGGTCAAGGTGACCGTGGCTTGGGTGCCAGCAACGTTGGCGTTGCCGACCGTTTCGGGCGGCGTGGCATCCCGCTTGACCGTGAACGGGGCAGCGTTCGCGGCGTTGCCTGACTTATCCTTGCAGGATCCATTAAAAATAGTTCCCGGGCTATCTGTGATCAGGAACTGGTCAGCGGTGCACGACTCGATGCCGCTCGCGGCGTCGGTACCGCTGGTTCGCACCGTTACATCACTGCGATACCAGCCATTATCGCCGATAGTTCCCGAGGCCACCTCTAAAGTTACCGACGGCGGCGCGGTGTCCTGCACAGTCACCACCACGGTGTCGGCGGGGGACGAGCTTGCGCCCTTACTATCGGTCACGGTCAAGGTAATGGTGTGTACTCCCAGCGGCACGGTGACGGTTGGATTGGGGCCTTCAGCCGTTCCGAACGGGCCCGTCCAACTGTAGGTGAGCGGGTAATTGTTGTCCGGATCAGCCGATGCTGTACCGTCCAAGGTGACGCTTGCACCACTTGGACTCGTGCTCTCCACGGTCTGGTTTGAGCCGGCTTTCGCCGTGGGCGGCAGATTGGCGACAACTACAGTTACCGTCGTCGAAGCATCGGGATTGCCTGGCGCAGTCTCATTATTGCCGGTTTGATCGCGGGCCACGCTGTAGAACGCGTACGTCTTACCGTTTTGTCCGGAGAACGATGCCGATGTGTCGGCCGTATTGGCGAGCCAGGCCGTGAAGGGGCCGCCGTTTTCCGAAACATAGATGGTATAATCCTTAATACCGGCACCCTCGTCTGAACCCGACCATACGACCTCGAATGAAGTTGAGGCTTGATTGTCAGCCAAGGTTGAAACCTGACTTATCGGTTTTGAGTTATCCAATTTGTTGCACCAATTGGGCGTGTTGAGAGCACCCGCTTCGTTGCCATCGAACACAATTGTTGCCTCGTTGCAGATTGCAGTGCCGGTAGCTTGGCCTGCCTTGGGCATCACTGTGAAAAGGACTCTTCCCTCGCCTTCCGGGGAGAGCTGATTCGGCGGCAGAAACCCAGCTAACGGATCGGCTGGAAAATCCCCAGTCTTCGGGTCGAGCGACTTGAACTTCCAGGAAACGATGCCAGTGGCCGGATCGAGTGCCGCCTCAATTCGGACAATCAGGTCTTGTGCCGGGCGCAGATCGACGTTCGTGTTGAATGCCATCTGTCCGGGAAGTGGCGAAAGATGTCTGCTGCCAAACTTAATCGGGCCAAGGCTGAACGTATTCAGATCAAATTTTTGCAGGTCTAGTTGGTCGCGTATGACCACCTCTTGTGCCGGCGCCGTCGCGGTCTCAAGATTCTCGAAGAGAACGGCGTAACGCTGCGGTTCGGCACCCGAGACGTATCGATCGGTTCCCGCCCCTGCTGAACCAACTTTCTCATTCGGATCGATAGCCGTGACGACCCCGGCTGTGCGGAATAACGACGAACCGTAATCAAGAGTGGCGCCAGCGTAAGTAAAGGACGCCGATGCAATTGCTGCAGCACTTAATGCGGCCTGCACCAAGCCCGCTACTCCGCCTATACCGACGCCAGCCAAGACATACGGAAGCAGAGGCCCACCAAGAGCGAGGCCAAGAATCACCCCCAATAACCCTCCTATCACCTCTGGAGGAAAACCAGGAATAATGGCGTCAGTTATTTTGTCTATTACCTTCCCAAGCGCATTAGAGACTTCTTCATCACTCGGCGACGGGCCATTGGTCTGCGCAAACGCTGCTTTCAATCCATCTGCCAGGCCTTTGAAGACAGGTGAGTCTGCCACATCAGCAATGTTCCCCGACGCCGAAAAGGTCGAATCAAGGGGGAACAATTCCGCCGCCATAGGTATCTGGCCGCCTGGAGGAATGTCATCCACCCGCATCGAAAAAGACATGGAACCTTGGCTGCCAGCACCCAACTTTAGTAGCCAGGCCGGAATAATTACCTCCGTATCGGTCTCCATGGTCATGGGAATGGACTTCCAATCGATCCCCACATCCGGGAAAGCGGCGGCAAAATCGGATACATCCACAGTTACGTGGACGCCGCGCGGCACCGTCACCCGCAGCGCCACATCGTAGGCGTCGACATTACCAGAATTGCCAAAAATAACTTGATAGGTAGTCTCCCTAAAGTGTCTTATGTTGGACGGCCCTAGCAGTTCCACCCACAGTTTGGGAAGTAGGCCCACGTCAACTATGAAGGGGTCTTTCAAAGTAACCGAACTCCCGTCTGGATTCGTGAGCACCACATTCCATGATCCTAAGGTCGCGCCCCGCAAATTAAAAGTCGTAGAGATCGTTCTACCACTCTCGATAACTTGCGGAGTTGAACCGACTATATCCGTAACGCCCTCCCGAACAAGCTTGACGGTTGCGCCATTCACGAAACCGCTTCCCGTTATTCGCGCCGAGACGGATCCCGTATTGCCGCCCGACGTGGGAAATATCCCTCCGATCGCAGCAAGCGTGTTGTTGTGCAGCAGGGAAATACCGTCCGAAGTGCCGACAGCAATGTCGATCGCACCGTCTTTATCAAAGTCTGCAAGCGCTAGAGTGTTGGCAGGTTTGCCCACCGCAAAGAACAGAGGTGGCTCAAATGCTCCCGATCCGGTCCCTAACAAAACAACCACCCTGTTATTGATTGAATCTGGCGCAACGAGATCGATACTACCATCTGCATCGAGATCCGCTGCTTGGAGCCCGGCTATGCGATCTCCAGCTTTGAACGTACCTGCCTGGGATAAATTTCCTAGGCCATCGCCCAATAGAACATCAACGTTGCCAGCTCCGTCCGCCAGGCCAACGTCCGCGTTACCGTCGTTGTTGAAATCGGCAGTTACAAGCCAGCTGTAAAAGTGGGGTTCAGTGGGAAAGATAGTTGGAGTACCGAATCCTCCGGCTCCGTCACCCAGCAAGATTGCCAGGGGTCTTAGTGCTGAACTAGCTACACAGGCCAAATCGAGGTGGCCGTCGCGATTGAAATCGGCGGTGATAGGCGCGCTGTCCCTTATACAGTCGGCCCCGACAGGAGATCCGCTAGAGAAATTGCCGGCCCCGTCACCTTGGAAGACGTAGAGGTCGAACTTAGTCGTCTGTCCTACGGCGATGATGTCAAGTGCGCCATCCTTGTTAATATCTCCTAAGGCAGGGTTATATAAAGCGCCGGCTCCAGAAGTGAGTTGTACGGGCGGAGAAAAGCGTCCTTCACCAACATTGATTAATACATACGCTTTTACATTGCTGGAGTCTTTAATGACAAGATCGCTCAACCTATCCCCGGTGAAATCACCTGAAAGAATAGGGTATTGAGGGTTGATGCCCACAGAGACAGGTAGTCCCGAGAACCCGCCTTGCCCGTCACCGTATAGAAGTGCAAGGCCGCCAAACCCCAAGGAAGCGATGTCCGTGGTCTGACCCAGATCAAAATTCCCAAGAGCAATGGATCCCGACCCGCCTTGGACCGCAACATTAACGGGTAAGTCGAACGACACTGATCCTTTATCAGGACCGGCGGGCATCTGTGCAAAAACTGGGGCGATAAAACATAGAATTAAGGTAAAGAACGTAAAGATCGCTATTCGCCCACTAAGGGGCAGCGCATTATTGATAATCGGCCTTTTCGGTACAGACCTGACGTGTGATGCTTCATTAATAAAGATGGACATCTCTCTTCTCCTCAGTCGTATACGAATTTACAATAGCCTCTTCGGGTGGGCAACGCTGTTTTGCTCACCATTTTCCGAAATTTGCGAAGTACCTCGAATCCATCGTAATGCGCTCAAGCGCGGTAATGAAGCTGTTCATCTCATTCTGTCCTCAGCTATTGCGAAGTCTTCGATTGATAAAAAGCAGAAAATAAAAAAGCCGGACCACCTCACGCGACCATAACGATGGTTGCTTTCGGCAGTCCGGCTTTCCTGGATCAGAGGATCCGCAACTTTCTGTCCCTACCTTACGATAGGTTTGGCTAATTATTTTTGCCAAATATGTACCATAAAATTTGCAAAACTTCTACTGAGTGTTTTACTCAACATTTGGTTTTTAACAAGCCTTTAATCTCAGGCGATTTTAAAGTTATCAAGTTGAACTGATCTTTGGTTCTTACTTGCAGATGGGATATGAACGGCTGTTGATGACAACGCTCTGTTTGAAATTGACCGTCCGTTATATGTTATTACATTGCCATTCGGAAATGAGGAGTGTACGGCAGCAAGGGGTCGCCAGGTGACTGTCTTCTCTTCAGATTCGTCACCGGAAAGCGGTCAATGAAATTCCGATACCCGAAAGCAGCCAGTCGTCACTGAGTTCAACCGACCCAAACCGGTCATCCAAGCTGGCTAAATCGTTGCCCGATACCGGCCATTTGATTTGTCAATATCAGGTAATCAACCCAAGTCTCTAATCACTTCCAATTAAACAGAAGCGTTAGACCTTCTTCAAAAAGCTTTCAAACTCTTCCAGTGGCACAGGTCTGCCAAACAAATAACCTTGGAAGTGAGTGCAGCCGTTGTGCAGCAGAAGCCGCCATTGCTCTTCCGTTTCGACACCTTCCGCAATCACTTCCAATTCCAGACTTTGTGCCATGGCGATGATAGTACGAACGATGGATTGGTCATGGAAGTCAGTGACAATGTCATCCACGAATGACTGGTCAATTTTCAATTGATCTAGCGGCAACCGCTTGAGATATTGCAGGGAGGAATAACCGGTGCCAAAGTCATCCAGTGAGAATTGGACACCAAGTTCTTTCAGCGAGCACATGGTTGTAATAGTGCTTTCAACTCTCTCAAGCAGCAAGCTTTCTGTTAACTCCAGTTTAAGTAGTTTCGGATTGATGGCATAACGATGCAAGCTAGCCTGAACCTGAGATATGAAATCTGCCTGATGGAATTGTTTTGCACTCACGTTCACTGACAGCACAAGATTTCGAGTAGATGCATCCTGTTCCCATGCCTTGATATGCGCACAAGCCGTATCTAGCACCCAGTTTCCAATCTGCAAGATCAGACCGGTTTCTTCTGCCAATGGAATGAATTGCGCAGGAGAGACCTGGCCACGCTCAGGATGGTTCCAGCGAATCAGCGCCTCCGCTCCAGATGGATTACTGGTGTTATCCATCTGAACTTGAAAGTACAACTGGAATTGCTGACAAGCAATGGCTGCGCGTAAATCACTTTCAAGTGATACGCGGGCAGTGATGTTTTCATGCATTTTCTGGCCAAAGAATCGCAGGGTATTACGACCATCTTTCTTCGCCTGATACATGGCAATGTCGGCTTGCTGTAACAGCTCATCTGCCCCCATTTGGTGAACATTGAAAAGGGTAATGCCTATGCTGGAGGAGCAATGGTATCGGTGCGCTTCAAGCTGGTATGGCTCGCTGAGAGCGAGTAGAATTTTATTGCCAACCAATTCAGCTTGCGCAGCTGCTTCAATGTTTTGCACGCTCAACCCTACCAGCATGACCATGAACTCGTCTCCACCCAAGCGGGCAACGGTGTCCCCTTCACGTACACAATACCTTAACCTTGTTGCGACTTCTTGCAGCAGTAGGTCGCCCATGCAGTGACCAAGGGTGTCATTTACCGTCTTGAAATTATCGAGATCAATATATAGCAGAGCACCATCATGTCCGCTACGGGCACTAGAAGCAAATGCCTGATGGAGCCGATCGGTGAAAAGGCGGCGGTTGGGCAAGCCGGTGAGAGGGTCGTAGAAAGCCAGCTGTTCAATCTCTTGTTCTGCGGCCATGCTCATGGAGATATCTGTCAGTGTGGCAACGTAATTCGTGAGATTGCCGTCCTTATCTTTAACCGCAGTAATGATGAGGTGTACAGGATAAATTTCGCCATCCTTACGCTGGTTCCAGACCTTACCTTCCCATCCCCCTGTGTCATTGATGCAGTCCCACATCGCGGTATAAAAAGCTTTGTCGTGCTGATCGGAACTGAGTAGGTGCAGATTCTTACCTATAGCTTCTTCAGCAGAGAAGCCGGTAATACTGGTAAATGCCCGGTTTACCTGAAGGATATTGCCATCTACATCGATGACGATCATGCCTTGCTGAGACTCAAAAACTGTTGCAGCAATACGAAGTTGATACTCAGTCTGTTTGCGCTCAGTGATGTCATGGCCGGTGACCACCGTTCCGACGATCACGCCATGGCTGTCGCGAATAGGGCCATAGTTATAGCTCCAAATCCAAGTTTCACCGGTGTCTTTGTGCCGCAGCGTAAATTCGACATTTGTATCTGTCTCACCCCGCAACGCTCGGGGCACTGTCCATTGCTCCAAGGGCAGACGTTCCCCGCTGGAAGAGTATGCGTCAAGGAATTCAGGGAATTCCGCCAATACCTTGGCGCATTTATCTTTATTTTTGAACTTGTGAAACCTCGCAAAGGCGTTATTGAAGTTAATGAGGCGACCCTCGGAATCGGAAATGAATACAGCGTCACTCATACTGTCCAGAGCGCCTTCCAGTTTCGCCGTGCTTACCAGCAATTCCTTATCGCTGGATGCAATGGTGGCTAGATTTGTAAGCATCAATGTGAGCTTGTAGATGCTCATCAGTTCACGGTACAAAGGGAGCACATCTTCGTAGCTACCCCTATCCAGGAAATAGAAAATATTTCTGGCGGTCATCTCCATCCTGTCCGCCATTTCGATGGCATAACGAGCAAGTGCAGCATCGCCTTTGACAGACGTCATAATCGTATCGATGATGTCCAGGGGTATTTGCGGCGCGGGCGCTGTGGCTCGGTCTTCGAACTTGATCGCATTAATAACGTTTTTAAGCCAGATGACACGATCAGTCGCAAGTATGGTATCAATCTCAGAAGTCCGCTGGACGTGGGCCAGATAGTGGTTGATATCTTCGATATCCGACTCAAGCAATTTATTCAGGTAGCCTTTAGCGGTAGCAGACCGAATCAGCTTGAAGAAGTGAAACGTTATTTCCAGTATTTCCAAGGGTTCGTTACGCACCACTAAAGCCTGAATCAAACCCTGCTCTAAAATTCTTAACCCTGCCAAATAGTCGACAAATGGCACTTTGATCTGGTCATGGTATTCGCCCAATGTAATGTAGCGCTTCTTGATCTCTTCATCGGTCAAAGGAATCGTGTCGAGCAGAAATTGCTTTTGCCGTTTTATAAGTGATCTGATCTGTGCCTGATCCTTAAAGAACCCGGAAAATTCTGGAGTCGACAGCATAGTATCGTAGAAATTCTCGAATAGCCCATCCAGGTCGATTTCAGCGTATTTTTGTAATTTGTATTTCATTCTTGAATCGAAGACATGACCAATTTCTTATTGAACAATGTTACACCGAGTTCACCCATTCGCAATGCTGATGAAAAGAAGCAAAATGCCTGCTTTTTGCACACACACAAAACCTAAAATGGACAAGCTGCTTGTCGTGAAGCGTGGCAATCACCAATGCCTATTTCTGGCCGAGTACCACCGTTGAATGGTTGACCAACTAGCTATGGGTTGCTGCCGAACGGCGCGATTCTGATTTTGTTAGTGACGCAGTGAATACGCTCACTACTTAGGGTTTTCTCAGTGTTGTTACCACGGGTAATGCCCCCAATTTTTTTTCATTTTCAAAGGTAAAAAGGGTTGTCGCCCCTTCATTTTGAGCACTTCGTGCAATTAGGCAATCGGATAATTCAACAGCGTTATATTCAATATAATCAAGTAGTGCGTTGTTCAATGCCGACCAGTCTTCAAATTGAAACTTTGAATTGCTTGCTAACTCATGGATCACCGAATAGATTTCCTGGCGACTACAATCAAAAACACTTTCTAAAACCCATTCGGTTTCGGCTATCACGATAGAGGAAATAAAAACTTTATCAGCCGAATTGATCAAGGCTTCGGCAGCATCAACTTGCC
>CAWKEY010000055.1:0-5243 GCA_963848675.1 uncultured Gammaproteobacteria bacterium | reverse complement strand
CAGCAGCAACACTTTCATCCCCCATAGCTCCCCGTAACAGCGGTCATAGTGGCTCATAATCTCCTCGACCTTATTACTGACTTGATCCTGCATGTGAATTTTTCTTGGCATGATAGCTCTCCTCGTTAAGATGATTGTGTCCTAATGTGAACGGTAACTGCGCATTTGTCCGACCAACACGCCCTGGATATCGACCTGCTCCGGACGGTATGCCATCGCCGTCATGTTGGCATTGGCCGGAATCAATAGCACTTTCCCCGGCGTCTGCTCGATGTATTTCAGGGTTGCCTCGGCTTTCTCGATCAGCGCTACGACGATCTCGCCGTTGCTGGCGTAGCTGCGCTGCTCGATGATCACCCAGTCGCCGTCGAATATGCCGGCCTCGATCATCGAATCGCCCTGGACCTGCAACACATAACAGGGCTTATCGCTTTTCAAGACTTCAGGAACGGCCATGTAGCTAATGTTTTCCAGCGCCTCGATGGGCTTGCCAGCGGCGATCTTACCGACAAATGGCAAGGCATGTTCGCAAGCGCCGTCATCGCGTTGCGCCTGGGCGGTCAAGCGGATGCCGCCTTGCTTGTTGCCGGTGAACGGTTCGACCAGGCCGGCCCCAATGAGGGCCATGATGTGTTTGTAGAGCGAGCCGCGCGAGGCCATGCCTAGCGCGGCGCAGAGTTCGTCCAGCGTCGGCGGATAGGCAAAGCCTTCGTAGTTGTCGCGCAGAAAATCGAAGATTTCCCGCTGTCGACGGGTGAGCTCAGTCATCATCGTCCCGGTGTTTTTTATTTTTTGTCAGCTTACCAAAATCGGCCTAAAATGAAAGCAAAAGGAGAACAAAAAGAAAACATAATTAACCCCTTTTTCCTATTCCTCTATGAATCAATCATTTATTCGCACCGGTTTGACGGACATCTTTTCCCCCGGCCGCACGCTGTGCCGGGTAGCCTTGCCGCTGTTTACCGGCAAAGTGGCCGCAGGATTCCCCTCGCCCGCCGATGATTACGTCGAGAAAACCCTGGACCTGAACGACTTGCTGGTCAAAAAACCCGCCGCTACGTTCTTCGTGCGCGCGCAAGGCGAGTCGATGCTCGGCGCGGGCATTCACCCGAATGATATTCTGGTCGTGGACCGTTCCATCGAACCGGTTCCAGGGAAGATCGTTATTTGTGCGTTGAACGGGGAGCTGACCGTTAAGCGCCTGGGGCGTACTAACGGACAATGGCGGCTTAAAGCGGAAAACCCGGCTTATGCCGATATTGTTATTTATGAAGAACTGGAGATGGTGATCTGGGGCGTCGTAACCAACGTCATTCATCCGCTGTAATGCAACCGCTGCTAGCCCTGGTTGACTGCAACAACTTCTATGTGAGCTGCGAGCGCGTGTTCCGGCCTGACCTGATCGGCAAACCGGTTGCCGTGCTCAGTAATAACGATGGCTGTATCGTTGCACGCAGCCAGGAAGTCAAAGACTTGGGCATCAAAATGGGCGTTCCGGTGTTCCAGATTCAGCACCTGATCAACCAGCACAATATCCAGCTCTTCTCGTCCAATTACACGCTGTATGCCGATATGTCGGCGCGGGTGATGGCCACCTTGGAAGAATTCGCTCCCAGCCTAGAAGTTTATTCCATCGACGAGGCTTTTCTGGATTTGACCGGCGTTTATCCCTGTCAGAAGGATCCCATTGCTTACGGCCACCGGATCAGAAAAACCGTTTTCCAGGCCACCGGTATCCCGGTCTGCGTAGGCATGGGGTCGACTAAAACGCTGGCGAAACTAGCCAATTTCGCCGCCAAGAAATGGAAACAAACTGGCGGCGTGCTGAATTTATCGGACCCGGTGCGCAGGGAAAAGCTGATGCGAATCGTGCCAGTCGGCGAAGTTTGGGGCATCGGTGCACGCACAACTACCAAGCTGAATCAGCTTGGCATCCATACAGTCTTGGACTTGGCCATTCAACCCAGCCACTGCATTCAAGCCCAGTTTAATGTGGTGGTCGCCAGAACCGTGATGGAATTGAACGGTATTCCGTGTTTGGAATTGGAAGAAATAGCCCCGGACAAACAGCAAATCGTCTGTTCCCGCAGTTTTAGCCATCGATTGACGCAATACCGGGAGCTGTCCCAAGCCATGGCCGAATTCTGCAGTCGGGCCGCCGAAAAGCTCAGACGGCAACATTCGGTGACCGGCTGCATCACGGTGTTCATCCGAACCAGCCCATTTAACCCCAAAGAACCTCAATACCAACGCGCGGCCAGCATCAAACTCGATGCTGCCACCCAGGACACCCGTGCTATCATCGCTACGGCAAGCCGAATGCTAAAAGAGATATTCAAAGCAGGCTATGGCTATCAAAAGTGCGGCGTTCAGCTGAGCAACATTCAGCCAGAATCATCTCCTGGCCAGATTGAATTGTTTGATTTTGTCGATAACGGTTTATCAGCGGAGAATCGCTATTTAATGAAAACGATCGATCAGATCAACCGGCGTTTTCCAAGGGCTATTTCAGTAGCGGCAACCGGTTTTGATAAAACCTGGAAGCCGAAAGCCGAGCGGATTTCGAAGCGATATACGACAAATTGGAATGAACTATTGGGTGTAAGATGTGCATAGCCGCGCCTCATGCCGGTTAAACCACAAGATTAAGACAAATTTTAAAATGACCATCTCTAACTGGACAGAACAAGGCGCAACACTGAGCCATAAAAACGCCTGTAAGGAATTTGGCCTTACTGAACAAGAAATATTTGAGGCGATAAAGCAAGGAAAATTGCAATACCAAACAAACTACGCTCACGGCAATCCATATTACAAACTTCTCAGAAATGAAGTTTTGGCTTTAGTAGAGCAGACGCATGGCAGCCAATATCTGGAAGAACAAAAAATCAATCATCAAGTAAAAACAATTACTCGGGAAATAAATAGTCTCAAAAGAAAACTTGCTTCTTTAGAAAAGCAGCGGATTGAATTAACTAAACTTCAAAAAGAGCGTCAATAGCTTTCATAACGTTTGCCATGATCGCTTAAAACATCCCTCCAACACACTCGGGGTTGACGCCTTCCCTCCCCCGGCCTGAGCCAAAATTGTACCACCTCGCCCCGGATCGCCGTCAGATTCAGGTATCCCGCAAGTCTTCGGCCTTGGCGTAGTGTAGCCTCACCTTGCTGCCGCCCCAAATTACCGGATGATACGTTTCGATCTGGCTGACGTTGACCACTTTGTCGGTGTCAACGAACAGCTCGCCCAGCAGGTAATAGCCATGGTTCGCTTGTGAAACGGCATCGTGTCGATTATTTGCCAGTCAGCAGCCTCAAAAATGACCGCCCATAATCTGTATAACCCTGTTTTAGCTAAAAAATTATTTTCAATCTGGTAAAACTGGAAGCCGAAAGTGAAAAATAGTCGACGCCGTTTCACATAGTGGCCGCCCTTCTTCGTGCACCCTGCCCTTGCTTTTGTACGCGTTCTTGTTGCTGTTCGGCCTGCACCTGGTGCTGGTCGATCACGGTATCAACAATGCAACGCACTTGACGCTCGATGCCGTCTTTCCCCAGCACACTCTTGTTGACAAGATCGTTAAAGTCAGTGAAGCCCTTGGGGTCGGCTGCCTGCTCGCCAGGCGCGAAGATCGGCAGTAAGACCTTGCCGCCGACTGCGTTGGCTGCTGCCCTGGCCTTCGTTTTACCAGGGTTCACGCCCTGGGTTGCTTCCAGGTGCTGATCGTTGTCGCCGGCAATGATGATGGGCTTGTCCGGGAACTTCTCATGCAATGCCTTGGCGACATAGGGCAAGTTGCCCGAGTCGAAAGCGGCAACAGTTGCGAATCCCAACGTTTGTGACAAGCTGCTGGCCGTGGCGTAGCCTTCACCGATAACCAGGGCGGGCGCTTGTGCGAGCGCCTCCATGCCGCCGACCACATGGAAGCAACCTTCCTTGCGGCTGTCCTTGGCAAATCGCTTGGTGCCATCCTCTTGGATGTACTGCATCGTCCATTGCTTACCGTCGCAACAATCCATCTGGTGCGACGTAACGGTAAGGCGTTTGGCGAGTGATCCCCCAGTTACTTACGATCATTCTGACAGACGAGCTTATACCGGTGGCCAACTCTACGAAGCATGAGAAACCGATTCAATCCAGGATGATTCCGGGTGAGGGCAATAAAGGTTAAGCAATATTATGTAATTATCATAATTATGTAATAATGATAATTTCTGTTTAAAGTGTAATTGTACGCTATCCTCAGTTTAAATCAATCGCCAACAGGATGACACTCATGGCACTAAGACTTACCGAAGAAGAAGTACACGTCGCTTGCGCTGAAATTGCCTCTCAGGGTGAACGCCCCACAGCACTGATCTTGCTTGACAAGTTAGGCCGGGGCAGCCTAACCACCATCACCAAGTACCTGAACAGCTGGAATGCCTCTGATGAGGCTAAAGTTTTCGGCGTGGAATCGCTCCCGACTCTCGTAGAACTTCCGCCCGAACTGACCAAAGACGGCGAAGGCCTGATCAAGAAAATATGGGCCGTCGCCAAAGGTATTGCCGACGAAGAGCTCGATATTCAGCGTGAGGCGTTGAAGCAGGCGGAAATAACCACTCAAGCGAAAGTCGAGGAAGCCTTCCGGTTTTCCGAGGCGCAGGCGCTAAAAAACGAGCGTCTGGAAGATACGTTGGCGGCGCTTAAAGCACAGTTAGACGAAAAACATCAGGATCATGTGCAAGCGATCACTCAATTAAACGAGGCTGAAAAGGCTAATGTGGGTTTATCAAAAGATAACGACCGGCTCCAGCATGAAATCGGTGAACTGAAGGGCCAGGTAGCCACGCTGGAAGCATCGAACAAAGCGGCCGCTCAGGATAAACAGGAGCTGCAACAAAAGCATGATGCGGAAATTAAACAAAAAGACGCGGAAATCCGGTCTCTTGATAGGCAGGTCAACAACCTGCAATCGTCTCTCGATTCAACGGTTAAAGCCAATGATCAACTGAAAGCGGATATCAAGGCAAAGACATCTGAACTATCGAATCAGGTTATCGAATTTGAAAAATTGAATGTGCACTATGAGTCAGCAGCTTCCGGGTTGAAAACGGTTAAAGCTGAGCTGAAAGCCGTCAATAAAGTCGCTTCGGATGCCGAGAAACTGGTTGCAAACTTGGAAGGCCAGCTGGAGGTTTATAAATCACTGGATAAGCCAGAAAACGATGAAAAGGGCTCTTCTGGTAAATAAATGCAGTTT
>CAWKEY010000054.1:0-35490 GCA_963848675.1 uncultured Gammaproteobacteria bacterium | reverse complement strand
AATAGTCGGTATGCCAAGCGGACGATACTTGCCCGGCTGTCCACTCTTGGGTATTAAGTGGCGTTTAACGGGTTGCGGTTGGTACGTCTGCTTGATCAGTTCATTATGAAGTCTGTCGAGATTCCCTTGCAGGTTTTCCCCAAACTCTTTTATGCTCTGCCCATCAATACCGCCTGCTCCCCGGTTCCGTTTTACTTTCTCCCAAGCTAACTCCAAGTTCTTCAGCTTATAAACTTTGTCCACTAATCAATACCTTCGCCAAACGGTAAGCATGATTCTTTGCTAATGGGACAAAACATAGATGCCCAGAAAAGGTAGAATACAGGAACCTTAAATCACAGTATCACTCACCCAATCTGATCATGGACGAAATCATAACAACACTTGGTATCCTGAGCCCAACGCTGGCGCCTCGTACATTCAAGCAGCTAACCCTGATCGTTGAAGCCGTGTTGGCGATGACCGGGCGAGTCACCATGCTGGGCATATCCCGCTGGACTGAAAAAGGCGGCAGTTATCGGACGGTACAACGTTTTTTTAAAGAAAAAATAGACTGGCCACTGTTGCGTTGGCAACTGGTAAAACCGCACACACTGGAAACAAAAGGAACATGGTTGCTCATCGGTGACGAGGTCATGGTGACCAAATCAGGGAAACAAACGCATGGGCTGGGAATTTTTTTTCATCCATCTACAACAAGGCGCTCCCTGGCCTGTGCTTTTTAAACCTGTCATTGCTACACGTTGAAACGCGTGCCGCTTATCCTTTAATCACCGAGCAGCTGGTGCTGATGGACGCTCAAAAAAGTGCGCCCAAAGCCGTCAAGGCGAAAGGACAGGCCGTCGGCAGGCCCAAAGGCAGCCTTAACAAAAACAGAAAGGAGGTGGCACTGTCGCCTTTCCAGACGCAGTTGCAGAGCTGCATCCGTTCAGCCTTGACCCTGATAGGCCTGGACGTGGGCATCGTCTATTTTGTGTATGATGGTGCCTTGGGGAATAATGCCAGCCTACAAGCGGTTAAACAAGCAGGACTGCATCTGATTTGTAAGCTGCGCCATGACTCAAAGCTGTATTTCCCTTATGCCGAGGCGTATTCGGGCAAGGGTAAGCCCCGCAAGTATGGCGAAAAACTAACCGTGGAAACGCTGACGGCTGATCATCTAAAAATAGAAACTGTGGAAAAAAACATCCGAACCCGCGTCTACCAGGCGAAGGTTTGGCACAAAAACTTTCCCGAATTGCTGAATGTTGTGATCATCGTAAAAACCAATCTGAAAACAGGGCGAACCGCGAAGGTGTTGTTGTTTAGTGATGACCTGAACTTGGCCAGTGAAACGTTGATTGATTATTACGCCTTGCGTTTTCAAATCGAGTTTAACTTTCGTGACGCCAAACAATACTGGGGGCTAGAAGATTTTATGAATGTCAAAGCAACCCAAGTCAACAATGCCGCTAACTTTGCCCTCTTTATGGTGACCTTTTCGCAGTTATTGTCAGCCAAAATCGAGGGCGTAAACAGGGGCAGCATGCTGGACTTAAAAACCATCTTCAGAGCGCGAAAATACACGCGTCGGATTATTAATTCGCTCGGCAAAAATGCAGAGGCGTTTTATATTGATGATAGGATTTTCAAAGCCGCAGAAATCGGTCGAATTCATGCGAAAGCAGCATGATTTTTGGCGAAGGTATTGGTTGAAGAAGGTTTCTTTGTCAGGAATACTGGCGGATTTAACTTTTATTTCGATACCGATGCCTTACAAACCATAGTTCGCCTGGATGTGTTCCCACGGCTTTCTCATAAAAAATTAACTTGCCTAAGCATTAAAATTAACGACTCGGGGGCATCCATGAATGTTTCAATGCTGGCTTGAAAATTGTGCTCTCCAGTCTTTGACCATCGCAGTAAATTCATGGCTAAAAAACGCAACTTGCCCATGATTTGCGCTTGTGTGCCATTCTTGACCTGAATGTGGTCTTCTTTAAATGTGACATCTAATTGACAATTGTTGGATTCCACGCCCCAATGCCGGCGAATAGTATTCGCTAAGATTTCAACGCCGCGCTGCCGATCATTGACCTGATAATTGCTCACATAGTAGGCGGTTTCATGGCTTGTTTTGTGACTCGATTTTTCAATGGTTTCGCGATTCATCGCTATTAAAGTTCGTAAACCACTGTTTTGCCAACGGTCATCAATATCCGATAGTGACAAATCATACAAATTGGCCTGTCGTGTGCTGATACGGCCATGACTGAGGTCATAGTCAATGGTTTCGGCACATGATGAGTGGTCAGCTAAAATGCGGCAGTGTTCGAGTAACTTGGGTTGATTTTCTTTGACTTGAACCAGATAAAGACCTTCGGCCTGGTTGATTTGCGTGAGGGTCTCAGGATTGCAATGATGCGCATCCATACTGAGTTGATGCGCGTCTAATCCGGTTTCTTTTATAAATTCACGCACTACCGTAATCTCGCTGGCTTTATCACCGACTTGACGAGCTTGCGCCACATCGATTCGGCTATCATGCGAAACGGCATGAATGAGGGCCTGTTTTTCACCTGATTTCAACGTGCCTCTCATGACTTTGCCATCGATACTGAGCCATTCATGCTGAATCAATTGCGCAGTGTGTTCATCAAAGCACTGATGAATCGCATTATTTAAACCCTCCCAATCCAGGTTGGCCAGCATTCTCGGTAAATGGGCACGAGAAACCGGTGTTGCATCCTTAAAACCAGTCACTTCGCGTAACCAATCAATTTTATTCATCATGTAGCGGTGAATACTGGATACTTTTGAGCGGCCAACCAAGATGGCAAAAACAACTGTAGCGACCAGAAAGGTCAGTGAGTGACGCTTACCACGGTTATCCCGTGTATCGGGTAACGCGTTGAGCACATCAATAAATTTTATTTCTGCTTCACCCAATTTGTTTTCAAGTCCGTTGGTATCCGTTGAGGCTAGGATGGGCATATTTTCGTAAGCTCAAAAAAACTTATATTTTACAATATTGCAATAGTTTTTTTATGAGAAAGCCGTGGATGTGTTCCCAGGTAGCCGGCTGGGCAGATACAGGGTATGACTGTATTGCCGGTTAGCTCCCTTAATAAAACTCTGTCACCCTGACGGCCCATCAATTCATAAATGCCTATGCGAGAGTCTTGCATCATCTGTATGACTTTGACCATATCGGTGTGTAAACCCAACTGATGCGCCAGATCAATAATAATGGTGGTGAGCGTTTCTTTATGTAGTACGGCATGGAGATCAAACAAGAGCCAGCAATTAAAATAACTTTTCGTGAGTGGGCTCATCGGAGGGCCACTTGGAACATACGCATCATCAGCCGCTTCAAAAATTTTCAACAAGCGACTCAAGGAGGGTTCAGGAATATCTTGCAGGGCTTCTACGAGTGCCGATAGTAAATTTTGGGTATGTATATAAACGGCATGTAAAGGATCATGTCCTGTTTTAATGGCCTTTTCTGTGGTGATTATTTGATTGAAGAGGTCTTCTGTTGCTTTTTTCTGCTGTCGATACGCATTCAGATCAATCACTTTGCTTGCATTGAACTTGTTTATTCGTTTTGAGACTTTAGTTGCTATTTTTCTCATGTCTTTATAGTCAATTCAAAGTGGAAAACGGGTTTCAAAACTTAAAATCAGTTGATAGCTTAACGGGTGCGAAATGTTATGCGGGTAAATTTCTGCGCGGGTTATGATTTTTTAGCGCTTATTTTGAGGACAAAATAACCGGTTAAGCCAAGAAAGCGCTGTTTGAGCCGCAGCACTTTTTAAATTTTTTGCCTGACCCGCACGGACAGGAGGCATTTCTGCCGACTTTTTGGCTTTTTTCAGAGGGGAGCGTTTTTAGGTAGTTGTTGTAAAGCAGTTTCAGTCGCTGATGACGTTGACGCACGATGTCATATAGATTCTGGTATCGATTTTCCAGTGCAGATCGCGTTTGCATGATGTTGAGGTGGCCACCCCGCGATTTATCCTCCGGCACCCATTTTTTTGACTGATAGTCGACCCAAATGGTCGATGCCAGATCAACTGGCTCGACTTCCGTATACGCATCAGCGTCTACATTGATGAGGGGATACAAGCAAAGTAGCGTTTCCGTACAATGGCATTTATTTCTGACGCAATACTGATCTTCTGCAATATAGCGCATGCCTTCAATCGTGACCTCAAATCTGTTCGCATAAGGAAGCACCTTGTTATATATAATCAGGATGCCGTCGCGTTCGATATCATCTTTCGGGAATTCAACTTTTAATTGTGAAAAATCAGCCGTTTCCGTGCCGATTTGTTTATGCGTCCAGTAGACGTTTTTTAAAATCTTGAAATCTGACTCATCCAGCAGATCAAAAACCTGCGTAGCAAATGCATCACTAGTTGAAACATTGTCGCGTTCAATTAACGTTCTGTCTTCTATATTGATTCCAACGTTATGAGTTTCACCCGATCGTTCAAACTTTAGGAATACATCATTACATTCACAAACCGGATTCATACAGACAGTCGGTAAGCACCGATAAACCTGCGTTGAATCGTCAGCCTCCAAAACAGCCGTAAGCTTTCCGGTTTCTTTTTCGTGAGTAAATAACATTTTATTTTTCTGGGTTGGTAATGAATAAAGATGAATCAATCTTTGGTCGCTTCAATCTGAATCGCAATGTTGACCTCATCAGCCACTTTTGGCACATATTTGTCTATGCCAAATTCAGAACGCTTAATCGTGGTGGTTGCATTGGCGCCGCAGGTGTACTTCATGGGTATCAGGTTCATTCCACAGTAAAAATGATCTACCGTCAGATGCACCGGTTTGGAAATACCGTGCAGCGTGAGGATGCCATCGGCGGCAACCAGTTGATCTTTGTTGAAGCTGAGCTGGTCCGATATAAAGGTAATCTGTGGATAGTGCGCTGCATCAAGAAAATCGTCGCTGCGTAAGTGCTTTTCCAGTTCGGCAAGCCCGGTGCTGATCGAAGCCGTTTCAATAGCGATTTGTATGCGCCCCGTTGCCAATTCAGGGTCAAGCTGCACGTTGCCGCTAGTCTGATTAAAACGACCCCGTTGAATTGAAAATCCCAGATGATTGATCTCAAAGCTCGGAAAAGTATGCCGGGGATCAACGGTATAAGAATTGGCGGCCATGGCGGAAAAGCTTGCTGTACAGCTAATCATCAACGCAAGAATGCTCTGTTTCATAATTAAAATACCTGTGTTTCTATTCATAAGGGTCTTTGAACACGCTGGCTTGAGCCACGATTGCTAACCAGGGTTGCTCATGGTTCGGTTTACCTGAGGGTCGGTAATAATAATCGATCACGTTAAAACCTGCTGCCTCCAGAAATAGCTTGCTGGCATCAAATTGCAGGTAATGACCGTAGCGTTGTCCTGACCAGCCTTCATGATTGCCGCGAGGGTTGGATAAAAATAAAATCCCGCCCGGTCTTAATGCGGCGTGCAAGTTGTCAAGCACCCGCGGCAGTTCCTGGCTGGGAACATGAAATAAAGACGCATTGGCGAAGATGCCATCGAAAGCGTGCCTGGATAATGCCAGGCTAAGAAACTTTTGATGAAGAATTAAGCAGCCCGTATACTGGCGGGCCATACTGCAAAACACTTCACTGCCGTCTAGGCCTACTGGTCTGTGACCCAATGACTTAAAATAGTTAACATCTCTTCCAGGTCCGCAGCCCAGGTCTAATATATCCAGCTTTTTATCTTTTGGAAACGGGGCTAAAAATGCCGCGTAGTTTTGTGTGACGTCGTGGTCTTTGGTGCCATGCCAAAATGCTTCCGCATTCTGATTATAATGGCTCAGCGTAAGCGTTTCGATCTCATCCACGTATTCAGTCCTTCGACCCATAACTTACCTCTTTTACCCTGAAATAAAGGAAAATCATTTCTGTCTTACCGAAGTTGCCTGATTTTGTCTATTTCAGCGAATATTGAATTGCCAGCGGTCTCACGTTATCCAAACCTGAAAAATTAATGATTCGAACTTTCGGTTCTTTAAAATAGTGAATTATCCCTCACTCGTTCAATCATTGCGACAGAGCCTGATAATATAACTCATTTCATTTTTCCGCTACAGTCGCTTGATTAAGCGTTTAGCGTTGCTTACAATGGCTCCCATTATGGGAGCCATGTTGAGTTATGCGCGTAATTGCGAAAAGCACTTTAAAAAAATTCTGGGAACAGTCTGCTTATCGTGATGCACAAGGTCCACTGGAAAGCTGGTACGAAGAAGCTATTAAATCAGATTGGTCTTCGCCGCAAGCCGTCAAGTCGCAATATGGTAGCGCGAGTATCTGTAATAACAATCGCGTTGTTTTCAACATCGGCGGTAATAAATACCGATTAGTGGTAGAAATGCAGTATCGAGCAGGCATTGCCTGGGTGAAATTTATCGGCACACATGCTCAATACGATAAGATTAATGTCGAGAATATCAATGAATATTAAGCCTATCCGTAGTGACGAAGATTTACAGGAGGCCTTTCAACGTCTGGAGGTTATCTTTCAGGCAGAAGAAGGCACCGCCGAAGCGGATGAAATGGAAATTCTGGTGACCTTGATTGAGGCCTATGAAAACAAGCATTACCCGATTAACCCGCCAGATCCGATTGAAGCGATCAAATTCAGAATGGATCAACAGGGGTTGACCCCTAAGGACTTAAAGGTATTTATTGGGAGCAGTGGCAGAGTATCTGAAGTGCTGAATCATAAACGTCCTTTGAGCCTGAAAATGATAAAACGCCTACATGATGGTTTGCATATCCCTTATGAGAGTTTATTAGCTGATATTGCCTAAATTGGGCTATAAATCGAAGAATTATAAAATAGTCCAAACAATATTATGTGCCCGAAAATGTGCAGTATTGAAATGCCGATGTCAGATCAATCGGGCTTTCTGGGGCTCAATATCAACAAATAGCAGGTTGTAAAGAATTGATTCAATTAATGTTATGTTGCGAAGATCGTTCTTTTAATGCGATGGTCGTGCATTCGAAAGCGCACGGCTCACTACAAAAGTCTAGCGCTCAGCTTCATAGCTTGATCTCGGCGAAGTAGTACTAAGAGCTTATCCATAAATAACTTGATAAATTTCAGATTATTGGAAAATAATTGCACATTTGGGTTTTATAAGAGGTTGCAATTTCTTGAAAAGGTTACAAAGCTGGAAAGTATCGGATGATTTTTGGGCAAGAGTGGAACAATTGATTCCAGAGCGGAAAAGGCATTCAACAAAGGACTATAAACGCAAGCCAGGTGGAGGCAGAAAAGCCCAAAACCCGCGAAAAGTATTTGAGGGGATTCTTTATGTTTTGCGCACAGGTTGTCAATGGAAAGCCCTGCCTAAAAGTGACTATGGTAGTGCCAGTGCTGTTCACAGGTATTTCCTGGAATGGCAGGCATCAGGCATGTTTGAAAAGTTATGGCGTGCCAGCTTATTGGAATATGACGAACTGGAAGGCATTGCCTGGGAATGGCAAAGCCTTGATGGGGCAATGGTTAAGGCGCCGTTAGCACTGGAATCGGTGGGCAGAAACCCTACCGACCGAGGTAAAAACGGTAGTAAAAGAAGCCTGTTAACCGATGAAAAGGGATTGCCCTTAGCCCTCGTGATCAGTGGTGCGAACACCCATGATGTCAAGTTACTGGCTGATACCCTGGATGGGATTATTATCGAGCGTCCTGACCCGGACACTCTCAAACAAAACCTTTGCCTGGATGCTGGCTATGTGGGCGAGCCGGCTCGGCGCGAGATTGAGGAAAGAAGCTATATCCCTCATGTCAGGCCACGAGGTGAGGAAATTGCAGAAAAAGACAAAAACCCTGATTTCAAGGCTAGACGGTGGGTGGTTGAAGTTTGTCATTCGTGGTTTAACCGGTTCAGAAAACTCTTGGTGCGCTATGAAAAAATGGACCGTAGGTACCTCGGCTTACTTATGCTGGCTGCTTCTATTATCGCCTTACGTAAAATACGGCCAAAAAATCAAGTAAATATTATTTATGGATAAGCTCTAAGTTAGTCTAGCGTAGTTCATAACTTGGTGAGCAGTCGCAGCAAGCCTCATTATTTGATGAAGCAGAAGTCGAAGCAGAGATTGATCTGGAGACGGCGGCCGACGCCACCGAAGAAGAGGCGCTGGCAGAAGCCCTCGAGCCAGCAGCGAGCGAAGACCCGACAAAAACCCGGACGTAAACCGTTTTCCAGCGCCTTGCCCCGCGAACAAATCTTTATCACCCTGAGTGATGCTGAAAAAGCCGGTGCAATCGCTACCTTCTTTACCAAGGTCAGAGAAGAGCTGGATATTATTCCCGCGCAAGTGCGTATTTTAGAATATATGCAGGAAAAAGCGGTGTTTCTGGAGCCGGTTCAAAGCGAACAACAACGCCGGATCACCGCTGTCCCCATGCCCAAGCATCCTGTCGCTGGGGCCATGGGCAGCATCGACCTGATGTGCTTTGTACTGATCGCCAAATACGGTGATGGTTTACCGCTCTATCGGCAAGAAAGCATCTTAGCGCGCTATGGCGGTGAACTCTCCCGGGCCACCCTGGCCAATTGGGTCATCGCCCTGGCCAGACAACTGCAACCGCTGAGTCATCTGCTCCGGGCACACCAGCATACGTGCGCCCTTATCCAGGCCGATGAGACCCGGGTGCAGGTGCTAAAAGAACCGGGGCGGCCGGTTACCTCGGACAAATACATGTGGGTCACCCTGGGCGGTCCGCCCGGCCAACCCAGCGTACTATTTGACTACGATCCGTCGCGCAGTCAGGAGGTGCCGTTGCGCCTGCTCGATGGCTTTCAGGGCTATCTGCAAACCGATGGTTATGCCGGCTACCATGCCGTCTGCATCGCCAATAACATCACCCCGCTCGGCTGTTGGGATCACGCACGCCGTAAATTTAAAGACGCGCAAGCCGCGCAACCCAAAGCAAAAAAAGGCCAGCCACACCAACTGAGCAAAGCCGATGGCATGCTCCATTTTATCAATGGCCTCTATCTGATCGAGCGGCAGATCAAAGACCTCAGCACCGAGGAAAAATACCAGCACCGGCAAGAACGCAGCCTGCCCGTATTGACTAAGATCAAAACCTATCTGGAAGATAATCAACATAAAGTACCGAAAGACAGCCTTACCGGAAAAGCGATGACGTATCTGAGCAATCAATGGGAAAAGCTGACGGTGTATTGCACGCACGGTGATCTGAATATCAGCAACATCCTGGCTGAAAATGCCATTCGCCCTTTTGTCATCGGCCGAAAAGCCTGGCTGTTTTCGGATACCCCCAAAGGTGCACAGGCCAGCGCGATTCATTACAGCTTAATCGAAACGGCCAAAGCCAATGGCTGGGAACCTTACGACTATCTAAACCAAGTGCTCCACGCACTGCCTTATGCCGACACGGTAGAAAAACTTGAAGGCTTGTTACCGTGGAATATTAAAAAATCGGATTCTACTGAATAGGGCAAGTACGTCCTTTATTAAGCGCTTACAAAAGACCACTTGGCGGGGCTTTAATTTCTTCGCCACGGCTGACCAGGCATGGTTACGCGCGGCGTCAGATCCCAAGTTTACAATACAGGGACTACGTCGTGCTGATTTGAAACCGTATCTCTCAAAAGTGTCGGATAGTTCGCTATCACGCCAAATAAAACGCCTGCGACTATTTGGCATGATTAAACGCGTACCCGGCGCCTATCGTTATTACTTGACCAAACTTGGCAGAGCCGCAACCGCGGCATGTGTTCATGCGACAGAATTTAACATTCTGCCAGCCCTTGCCGCTAGTGCTTAAGAAGCTTATTCTTGTCAGAAAATGTAAAGACTTGGTTGATAAGAGACTAGGTACTGAAGGGGCGTGCTTTAAATTTTACTACCAATCTTTATGCGTAGTAATCGCCATTCCTGACTGCTGGTAATCGCGGTAACGCTGTCTGCCTGCGGTTTTGGTGGTTTCGCTATTATCAAGTATTTCAAGGATACGCTCGGTTTGTTCGAACGCTTGAGGGCAGGCAGAAGAAAGGTTGATTACGATTTTTTGCCACTTGACGGGCGGGGGTAGTGAGCCAATCAGAATAATGTTGTCACTGACCGCGCTCGCTCCCTGCGAGCTTGCGGCATACACACCATCCTTGGCGATACCCGGCAGTTCGCCCGTGAAAATCTGGTGCGGTATAAAACTGCCTGCCCGGAAAGTCCAGAGCAGGTCGTCTATTTTTTGGCTTTGCTCTGCATTGTCGGTGAGTACATAGCAGTAGTGGCCGCTACGATAGGCTTTTTCTATCAGTTTGCAGGCGAACAGATAGCGATCCAGTAAGGATTCGGAGGCCAGGATGTAAAAGCTGACGCCTGGCATTTGGGCTTTAGCCCTGTGCCCGGTTGATTAGGTATTGGCTTAACAAGGGCACAGGGCGGCCGGTTGCGCCTTTGCTTGGCCCGGTGCGCCAGGCTGTGCCGGCAATATCCAGATGCGCCCAGCGCAGGTTTTCAGCGAAACGCGCCAGGAAACAGGCGGCGGTGATGGTGCCGGCGTCTTTGCCGCCGACATTGGCCATGTCGGCAAAATTGGATTTCAGTTGTTCCTGATACTCTTCCCACAGCGGCAAACGCCAGAGACTGTCACTGGCGGTTTCGGATGCCGCCAGCAGGTCATTACACAAGACGTCGTCATTGCCGAGCAAGCCGCTGGGTACTCGGCCCAAGGCGACCAGGCAGGCACCGGTCAGCGTGGCCAGATCAATCACCACATCGGGATTGAATCTTTCGGCATAAGTGAGGGTGTCGCAAAGCAGCAAGCGGCCCTCGGCGTCGGTATTCAGCACTTCGATGGTTTTTCCGGACATGCTGGTTAGAATATCGCCGGGTTTATTGGCATCGCCATCGGGCATGTTTTCCGAGGAAGGTATCAAACCGATAATATTCAGCGGCAACTGCATTTGCGCGGCGGCCAGGAGTGCGCCCAGGACGGCGGCGGCGCCGCACATATCGTATTTCATTTCGTCCATGCCGGGGGCCTGTTTTAAGGAAATGCCGCCGGCATCAAAGGTCAGGCCTTTGCCGATCAAGACGATGGGTTTGCGGTTTTTGTCACCGCCTTGATAGTTTAGGCTAATCAGTTTGGCGGGTTGGCGGCTGCCGCGCGACACTGAAAGAAAAGCGCCCATGCCCAGTGCGGCCAGGTCGGATTCTTCTAGTATGCTGACGGCCAGGCTGGCGAATTGTTTATCCAGTGCCAGGGCTTGTTCGGCCAGGTAAGACGGTGTGCAGATGTTGCCAGGTAAATCGGCAAGAAGCTTTGTGAGGTCTACGCCCCGGGCAATGGCCAGGCCTTGTTCAAGGCCTGTTTGCGCGCTGGCGCGTTCAGATTCTGGTGTGACTATGTGGACCTGTTCGACTTTGCATTCTGTTTCTTTATCCGATTTCAATTGGGTAAATTGATAAGCCGCATCGTTAAACACTTCGACGATTTGTCTGGATTTCCATTGCCAGCCACCATTGGTGACGTCACACTCGGCGAGGCAGCAGGCGACTGACTTGACGGGGGTCTTTTTTAAGCTGTTAATGGCCGCAGACAGGGCTTTTCGGTAGTCTTTGGAGGACAATGGCTCTTGTTTGCCCAGGCCGACCAGCAAAATACGTTCAATGGTGCTGTCGGGGATGGCGTTGATTAATACGGTTTCGCCATTTTTTCCGCTCAGGTCGCCACGGCTGAGCATTTTCCTGATCAGGCCCGAAGTGCTTTGGTTGAGCCTCGTTGCGGACGGTGTAAACTGCTGATCCTGGTAAACACCGATGATCAGACAATCACATTGCAGTTTTTCTAAGGGCGAGGTTTCTATAGAATAGTCCATAACTTATCTTTAAATTTGCGAAAGGAGGTTGATGCCCCGAGCAGGCCTAAGGGGGCCGGCTCAGGATGAGCAGTTCACTATGAATTATACAACACAACTATTAAATTTTGATGCGGGAGAAAGGCTTGGAAGCAGATTGGCCTAAAGGCTATAAAATAGGGCGCAGGCCATGGGTGTCGGTGCTGGATAAAATGATAGCGCAGGATTTGCTCAAGACGCTGCTGTCTGTTTTATCAGTGATTGTCGTTATTATTGTCAGTCGGCAGTTTATCAGGATTCTTGATAAGGCGATTGAAGGGCAGGTGTCCAATGAGACCTTATTCAGTATTCTGGGCTTGAAAACGGTGGTCGCCGGCATTGCTTTTTTGCCTGCCGCCTTGTTCATGGCAGTATTGATGGTGATCGGCAGGATGTACCGGGATCAGGAAATGTCCGCTGTGTTTTCAGCCGGTGGCGGAGCAGGAACTATTTATAGGGCCGTGTTCCTGCTGGTCTTTCCGCTGAGTGTGCTGAGCCTGGGTTTGGCACTGTACGCGGCGCCGTGGGCGGAAACCAGAATGGGGCAGTTAACCCAAAAAGATGAGCAGTCTGCCGATATTAGGGGCATTGCCGCGGGAAAGTTTACTGAATACAGTCAGGGCGATCTGGTTTTTTATGTAGAAAAGATCACAGCCGATAAGAAGCTGCAGCAGGTCTTTGTGCAACACAGGCAAGGTGAAAGACTGGCGATTACTAATGCCGAAGAGGGGCGGCTGGAAGATTTGCCCGACGGACGTTACATGATTCTGGAACGTGGTGAACGCGTAGAGGGATTACCTGGAGGGCTTAAGTATAATATTGAAAATTTCGTCGAATATGCGGTGAGAATCGATGAAAAGACCTCGGCCGCTAATGTCGATAGGGAAGCCCTAGATGTCAATTTATTGTGGAATTCCAAGGAGACTAGAAATGTAGCCGAATTGCAACGGCGTTTTTCCATCCCTTTGGGCGTGATATTTTTAACATTTCTGGCGGTGCCTTTGGCGCAGACCTCCCCCCGTGGCGGCGTCTACGGCAACATGTTGGTCGCCTTTTTAATTTATTTTAGTTACGGTAATCTTGTGCGCATCAGTCAGAGCTGGGTCATCAAGGAGACGATTCCTGCCTGGCTGGGTAGTTTCTGGCTATATGCTGTTTTGTTGATAATTGGTGGAACTTTATTGGCAAAACTGTACGGATGGCAGTGGCTTATGATGAAAATCAGGGACAAGGTGACGAGGTGAACGTATTAACGGCTTATGTGGTAAGGGAAATTATAAAAGGCTCGCTGGTTGCGCTGCTGTTGCTGCTGACCTTGTTTAATTTGTTTACCTTCAGCGACGAGTTAAAGGCTTTAGGCAAAGGCAGTTATGGACTAAGAGAGATTTTCTATTATTTGGCTCTGACATCGCCGCGGGTTTTTTATGAGTTAATGCCTTCCTCGGCCTTGTTAGGCAGTCTGTTTATCCTTGGGGCTATGGGCAACAATCGAGAATTGATTGCCATGCGAGCAGCCGGCTTGTCGATCCTTGGCATAATCAAAGCGGTGATGTGGGCGGGTGTCATTTTAGTGATGATCTCCATTTTGGTCGGTGAATTTGTTGCCCCCTACACTGAGCGATCGGCGCAGCTGCTTAAAACGACGGCTAAAAATGAGCAAGTGGTCATGGAAACCCGGTATGGACTGTGGTTGCGTGAAGGTAAAAAATTCATCAATGTCCGGAAACTAGAAGAGGACGGTAGTCTGGCGAATATTTACATTTATGAGCGGGATGATCATTTTCGATTGCGGCAGAGCTTGTATGCGGCAAAGGCTTCTTTCTTGGGCCAGCAGCAATGGAAGCTCGAGCAAATCCAGCAATCAGCAATTTCAACTGAACAAATGGCCGCCAATAGTCAAGCCGAGCAGATCTGGAAATCCTCGATTGCGCCGGATCTGTTAAAGATTGTAGTGGTTAATCCAGATAATTTATCGCTGTATGACTTGCTCATGTATATCGATTTTTTAAAGGGCAATCATCAAAAATCGCAGCGTTATGAGATGGCATTCTGGGGCCGTGTTATCAATCCGTTGGTTACTTTCGTGATGCTGCTGGTATCGGCGCCCTTTGTTATCGGCGTCAAGCGTGGTGTCAGTGTGGGTGCGCGGATGATGCTCGGCGTTGTTATTGGCATGGGCTTTAACATTCTTGACAAAATTGTCGGTCACATGGGGCTTATCTATGAGCTTAATCCACCACTTATGGCGGCTTTTCCGAGTTTGACGGTTGTGGCGCTGGCGCTATTCGCTATCAAGCGCGTGCGCTAATGGTTTTAAAGCCGTGGTTAGAAGGAAAGCGCTTTCAGGGTCTGCTGAATCTGGGCTTTGGCTTCATACAATAAATTCAGCGAGAGTTCGGGAGACAGGGAAAAATCCCTTAATTTACTGGCCGCCGGTATTGACGTCACAGCCGGCAAGTCAGACATCTCGGCTTTGCCGATTTTGCTGTGTAAACGGGAAAGCACCACTATATCGGTTAAGTTAAGGTTTTCGCTGCTGTCCTGATACCAGTTTTCAGAGTTTAGCGGGATGTTGATAAATTCCTCTGAAAATCCCCAGTCGCGCAAAATTTTATAGCCAATCGGGCCTTTGACAATGGGGAGTGCCTGGAGAATGTCGGCTTCCGTATAGTAATCCTTGGGTAAATTGGCGGCAAAATTCAAAAAAGGCACGGCGCCAATGTCGCAAACAAGCCCTGCGAGTAACGCCTGTTCAGGATCCACCTGTTTGCTGACTGAGGCCAGAACATAACAAAGCGTCGAAATGTAAAGGCTTTGTTTCCAAATATCATCAAGGAATTTTTTTATCAGCGGCGATTGGCTTTTGAAAATATGATGCAGGCTTAAACTGACGACCAGATTGCGGGCTGCGTTCAGGCCTATGCGGTTGACGGCGGTGAAGCAGCTTTTAGCCGGGGTGGTGCTAATGTAAAGCGGGCAGTTGGCCACTTCAATCAGTTTCGCGGAAATCACCGGATCCAGCTGGATGATTTTTACCGCTTCTGCGATGCCGATATCGTTCAGTATGGCTTTGCGCAGTTTGATGGCGATGTCAGGTAATGTCGGAATTTCCAGTTCCTCATGCAGATAATGCTGGGAAAAGGTTTGCAACAAGCGATTGTCCGCGAGTTCAACGGGAATGTTCAGTTCCGAAAGATGCGAGGTGTCGGTTTTGTGAAACGACATGATTTTTTGCGAGACGCGCAAGATCCGCACATTTGTTTTTGCGATGGCGGAGGTTGTGTGTTTGCTGCCGCTGCAGAGAGGAAATTTTGCTTTTGCAGTGCCCGCTTCTATTTCATAACTTTTCTTGCTGTCATCGGACAAGACGATGCTGCCTTCCAGCAGATAAAACGCTGAATCAGTCTCTTGGCCGATAGTAAACAGTACGCTTTTTTCCGGAAAAACTTCCGAGAGCTGGTTGTTGGCAAAGGCGTCGAGTTTTTCGCTGCTGAAATTTCTGATCGGGATCAGTGTCTTCAATGTATCCATTGAAACTGGTTCAATAGCAAGGCGGCGTGTGGGCGAACCATTTTTCTTGTCTTTTAAAAAAGAGTTCAGAAAAGACATCTTTTGTTCCTAAATAACGGTAAGGATCAACGCTAAAACCTTGATTTCGCAAAGCCCATAAAATTTACTATATGCTAAACTCAAATAGCTTGTTTTTTAGTATAGCAAATTGCAAGTAGAGAATTTGATTAGTTATTCGCAGCTAGAGTGAGGGGGCGGCGATTGGAAAAGTTAAGATTTAGAAGCGTGCCAAGCGTTGCGCATTATGAAGTTCCTTTTGCATTGAATGAGCGGGCGCTTGCTGACTGGTTGCATGGTTTGGCAGTCAAACAAAACTACCATGCCGGCAAAGAGGTGTTCTGTGTGTTGCAGGTTTTTATCCGAATGCACATAAGCCCGCAGCAGCATTTGAAGTTCCTCACCGAGATTAGCGCTTTTCTGGACGAATTGGCCGGCCAGCTAGAGAAAAATTATCTGGATGCAAGTTTCCCACTTGAGCTTGAAGCACAAGCGCAGGTTGATATCGTCACTTTTGCCTATGCAACCTTGGCGAAAAATTATGCCTTGGCTGGAGAGGAACTGATTGCTCGCTCTGGCCGACCTCCAGATATAGCCTTGGCCTTGATTTTGGCTTTAGAAGCCGCGGGCAAAGCCTTATTACATATATCGCAAGTTTATATGCAGCCTTATGACGGCTTTTGGCTGTTCTGTCACCATATCTATTCGCTGGGCGAAGCACATGGCCTACTCGATATAGAAATCAATAGCGGGGAAAGCCAGGGTAAAACCATCGATGCCACCTATAAGCAAGTTTTGCTGTTTGATCTGGCTGACAGCAGCCAATTCAGGCCCCGCGAAATGAAAGCTATTTATCACTTTTTAAAGAAATTCTCTGTACAGGCAAAAATATTTCTTGAGCATGCTCAGGAGCGCGTCACGGCGCTTTGTTTATTTAATCTAAACCAGGATCAGCCGCCTAAAGCCTTAAGAACTCCGCATCAGGGCAAGGATCCGGCTGATCGCTATGTGTCTGTGCTGGCAGCAAAAAACCTCTATCAGTTTTTACAGCAGGGCTCATCAGAGCACGGCGCGACAAAAGCCATAAACCGGGAGTTGTTGACGCGGCTAGTAAAATCTTTGGCCATGGCTCAAAAAAGGAGACATAACCGTGTTGTTGAGCAAGGTGCCGGTGTGGGCGTGCTTGGATTTAATAATGTGATTAGTTTTTTGTATAAAAGGGATTTTGCCGAACGTAATAATTTGCTGCAGGTGCAGCAGCGAGATACTCGAATTGCCGGACATTGGCAGGTGCCGAATCTGGATTTGGTTCCCGAGGGCAGCGAGTGGATGCACCAGATGGAGACGCATTATCGTAAAAAAACTGCGGAAAATTCTCCTATTAACAAAATTTTGAAATTAAGCCGTGAGCTTCCAAACGATGCAGGTGTTTGGAAAACCCTCGGAATTGGCAAAAACAAATTGGTCGATGACATTCCTACGGGAGAATTTGAAATCCTCAACAGCAGCGCCCATGGTTTTCGGCTTTCATGGAAGTCGGCTGATTTAAAAGTGAAAATTGGCGATATTTTTGCCATGCCTTCGGTTAATGCAGAGAGATTGGAAATTGGTCTGATTCGAAGGATAGCTGGGCACACTCAGGATGCAGTGCTGCTGGCTATTGAGGTAATAGGATTCGAATCCGAATTGATTGGTTTGACCCGGCAGGGTCAGATACAGAGGGAGTGCTGGGCCATTTTATTGCCGGGCATTCGCGCCTTGAAGCAAGCGGATAGTGTTGTCTTGAATACCGGCGATTATTCAGAGGGCGACTTTATTACCATACGACGCGGCCAGCAAGAAATTGATTGCCGCCTGCACAAATTAATCAACAGCACCTCTGCCGTTACTCACATGGAACTGCTGTATCCCTAAAAATGGTCGTTTTAGTTAAAAAGCTTGCCCAGCATGGATGTCAGCGAAGCCAATACATCAACTTCAAGGTCGTAGCTGACATAATCGGCGGCGGTACCATTTGAAAGTGGCGCACGGGGCGCTTTTCTTTTTTGGCGTTCGGAAAGCGCCTGCTGTTGATGTAACAACTGCCCGCCCGCCTTTTTCCATTCCATTAAATGGGTTATTTCGCCGCTATCCAGCCAGATGCCATGATTATTGCAGTGATCGATAATCACGCCGCTGCGATGACCAAACACCCTCCGGTTCATAAATGCACGGCATACCGGGCATCTGATGTATTTCACGGGTTTTTTTGCAGGATAGCGGTCTGTATTGATGTTGTCCAGCTGCTGCAGATTGATGTCAAAGACTTGGGAAACCGAGTTTTCAAGCAAAGTTTCTATTTCCCCCGGATCAAAAAACAAACCGAAACAGTCAGGGCAGCGTTCGATCAGAAAGTCAGTGCCGAGATCAAGATTAATTGTTTGCAATGGTTTGTCGCAGTGCGGGCACAGGCGATCAGAGGATTCCTCAATGATGTCATACGTGTGTCTGCTGTGCAGATCGACATCATTGCGCGTGCCGCAATAACTGCATCGGTTAACATTGGCGGGCAGCGGGGCGGAGCAGCTGATACATTTGGCCATGTTGTTAAAGTTTGTCGAGAATGTCTTTTTTCTTGGCGGCGTATTCTTCTGTCGTGATCAAGCCGGCAGCGTGCATGTTTTTTAACTGCGCCAATTTATCCATAGGGACGTTTGTCCCAATCCCGGCCGGTTCGGCCATGGCCTGAGCCAGGCTTTGGCCAAATCCTATCCCGGCACCCAGACCCATGCCCATGCCGGCGCCGCCGCTTTCATTTCGCGCCGCTTCACGCATCGCTTCGAGCTGCTGCACCTTGGCATAATCCAGACCCACTGCCTGAGCGGCCTGGGCTTCGGCCGTTAGATCGGCAATGCGGTTGATGCGATTCAAGGTAATGTCATCGTAGTCGGTGCCCTCAATACGAAAATCGGTGACGGCAAAACCGAGCTTGCGAAAAGCGATGGCTAATTTGACTTGCATGCCCCGCGCTATTTCTTCGCGGTTGGCATCAATATCGATGTAGCTATATTTGCTGCTCGCAAGAAAATCAGCCAGCGGCTGGGTGATGCGGGCTGACATGATGTTGCGAAAATCGCTGATAAAAAAGTCGTTGTGGCTGCCGACAACATTAACAAAAAAATCCCGGGGGTCCGAAATCTGGTAGCTGTAATTACCAAAGGCTTTTAAACCAACCGGAAACTTATATTTAGGATCTTCATATTTGATGAGCGAAGGGGTGCCCCATTTTTGGTCGAGCACTTTGCTTTTTTTAAAGAAATAAATGCCGGCTTTATGTTCACTCTCAAAGAACTGCATGAATTTTTTGATGGTTGTCCAGAACGGCACGTTATCGGTTTTAAGATTGATCAGGCAGGGTTTCTGAATGATCGCCTGAATCGTGCCTTCGTAGACAAAAATGCAGCCTTGACCTGGACCTACAATCAACGTGGAGGCATTTTTTATTTCATCGCCATTGTCTGTCCATTGCTGAAACAGGGCGTCCGGGGGAGGGTTTTGCCATTCAATGACCGAGCGCAGTTGGCGTTTGATGCCGTCAAGAATTGCCATGATAAATTCCTGGGGAGGTCGTAGTTGATGTTGTATAAAAGTTCATGTCAATATCCTGTGTGTCTTGGTAACGGAATTCCAATTAATCCAAAGGGTTTAAATCACCTAAACGGATGCCTGATAAGTTCCGGCAATTGCTTGATGCGAAGAGCATTGACGGAAGCACCGCAATAAAACGGCGATAGTTGGCCGGGGCTTTACGATATTATGTTTTGACTTGAACAAACTGTTATGGATCATAATGGCCACCAGATTGACAGTTGCTAGACGGTAAAAAAAAGACGATAGCCAGGCATGGCGGCAACCTTGTTAAGAGTCAAAGTACAGAAAATTATAGCCAGAAATCAGGAGTTATTATGGCAGTTAGAAAATTTAACGGTAAACAGCCAGTCATCGGCCAGTCTGTTTTTATCGACGATAGTGCTGTGGTTATTGGCGATGTCACCCTGGGCGATGATGTGTCAGTCTGGCCGGCAACGGTGATCAGAGGCGATGTTGAAAGTATCTGTATTGGTGCCGGCACGAACGTTCAGGATGGTTCGGTACTGCATGTGTCACATGCCGGCAAGTTTTCTCCGTTGGGTCATCCTTTAACAATAGGCAAAGGCGTCACCATTGGCCACAAGGCCGTGGTTCATGCTTGCACGATAGGCGATTATTGCCTGATCGGCATCGGCGCCATTATTATGGATGATGCCGTGCTCGAAGATTACGTCATGCTGGGCGCGGGGGCGCTGGTACCGCCGGGAAAAAGGCTGGAGGGCGGTTATCTTTATGTGGGCTCACCAGCACGGCAGACGAGGCTTTTAAAAGACACTGAAAAGGAGTTTCTGGAATATTCTTGCCAGCAGTATATTCAGTTGAAAAATGAGTATTTGAAACAGGATTAATGGCGGAAGCTTCAAGAGCTGCGTTCGGCGTTCAGCAGGTCGATGACCGGGCGGGTTTTAGGGCGAATGCCGCGCCAGATAAAAAAAGCCTCAGCCGCCTGCTCGACCAGCATACCCAGTCCGTCCAGACTTTGTGCGGCATGGTGTTCACGGCCCCAAAGCACAAAGGCAGTGGCTTTATTGCCGTATGCGAGGTCATAGCACACGCCGTTGTTAGCCAGCAAATTCTCGGCCAGGGGGGGCAGTTGGTCACTCAGGCTGGCTGAAGTGGCGTTTAAAATTAGATCAAATGACTGTTTTGCTAAATCGTTAAAACCGCAAGCGCTCACTGGGCCATGAGCCTGAAAGCTTTGGGCCAGATTGATGGCCTTGTCTACCGTGCGATTGGCGATGACCAGTGAGCGCGGCGATTGCTCAAGAATCGGGCCGATAATGCCCCGGCTGGCGCCACCCGCGCCCAGAATTAAAATGTTGCTTCCGGTTAAGTTAAGCGCATGGTTAAGGGTTAAATCGGTAATCAGGCCTATGCCATCGGTATTATCGCCGAGTATGGAGCCATCGGCCTGCAATGCCAGTGTATTGACCGCCTGGCTCAACCGAGCCCGCGGCGTCTTGATATCGGCAAAGGCAAAGGCCAGTCCTTTGAGCGGCACGGTGCAGTTTAAACCCTTGCCGCCTTGAGCAAAAAAGGCGGTTGCCGCCGCCTGGAAGTGTTCGGCCGGCACTTCCTGTGCGCTATAACTGAGTGCTTGACCGGTCTGTTCGGCAAAGAGCTGATGGATTCTCGGTGATTTGCTGTGTTTGACGGGCTGCCCAAAAACAGCATAGCGGTCGGTAGTCATGAGGCCTGTGCTCTTTTTTCCAGCAGAATTTCCCATAGAATGGTTGCCGCGACAATGGCAATGGCAATCAGTAATTCTATCCACAGAAAATGTTCGGTGTAGGCTGCAATGACAGCGGATACGCCCATGAACAGTCCCACCAGGCTAAAGCGCCAGCCCACACGCAGACCGTCAAGAATCGTTGAAAGCGAGAGGATTAACAAAATGACCAGACCGGCATTTTCAGGCGCCAAACGTCCGGCCTTTTGGATTAAAAATGCGCCGCCGACCACCAGCAAGGCGGTGGCCCAATGCAGGGATTGCTCGCGCAAAATTTTCTTGAAATCAGACGCGCGATGTTTGGATTGCACCCAGGCAATCAGAATCGCAAACAGCGCAAATACCAACACCATGATAATCCAGTAGCCATAGCCATCAGCCGGTGAATAATCGGTAATGCCAATGCCCACCAGCGACAGAATCAGCAATAAAATCAAAATGGCTTCTTCAATGTGAAATTTTCTTTTGGCAGTGATAATGGTGTCTTCAGGCATGGACATAAGGCAGGCTCTTCCTGTGAAGTTTAGGGATTAGCGGTTTAATCCTGCAGCCATTGGGCCACGGATTTGGCAAAATAAGTCAGGACGGCGTCGCTGCCGGCGCGTTTAAAGGCTAACAGGGACTCCATGACCACTTGCTTTTCATCCAGCCAGCCGTTCATGGCGGCGGCCTTGAGCATGGCGTATTCGCCGCTGACCTGGTAGGCGAACGTCGGTACGCCAAACTGATCCTTTACGCGGCGGATAATATCCAGATAAGGCATCCCGGGTTTGACCATGACCATATCCGCACCTTCCTGTAAATCCAGCTGAATTTCGCGTAAGGCTTCATCGGAATTGGCCGGATCCATTTGGTAGCTGTATTTATTGCCTGTGCCCAATACGCCCGCCGATCCTACCGCATCACGGAACGGCCCATAGAAACTGGAGGCATATTTGGCGGCATAGGCGAGTATGCGCGTGTTGACATGATGGTGTGCTTCCAATGCCTGTCTAATTGCACCGATACGGCCATCCATCATGTCCGAAGGCGCGACAATATCGGCGCCGGCTTCAGCGTGGGAAAGCGCCTGCATAACTAGCACATCGATGGTTTCATCGTTGAGTACATAGCCATGCTCATTAATCAGGCCATCCTGGCCGTGTGAGGTATACGGATCAAGCGCGACATCGGTGATGATGCCCAGTTCAGGCAGCGCTTTTTTTAAGGCTCTTACGCTACGCTGAACCAGGCCGTCAGGGTTATAAGCCTCGGCGGCGTCAGCTGATTTTTTATCGGCGGCGATGACGGGAAACAGCGCAATGGCGGGAACACCCAGGTGATAAATTTCATACGCTTCTTTGAGCAGCAGATCCACAGACAGGCGATCTACACCCGGCATTGAGGCGATGGCTTGCCTGTGCATAGAGCCTTCAGTGACAAACACCGGATATATCAAATCATCAAGCGACAAGCGGTTTTCGCGCATCAGGCGGCGTGAAAATTCGTTATAACGCATTCTTCGCATGCGTGCATGAGGGAAATTAATGATATTATATTTCATCTAATCCATGTCCATGGGTTTGGCAATTATCAGAATTTCAGGTTTATATCATCCACGTTCGCGTTGTGTATTGGCGAGCAACTGGTTCTGGAATTTATTGTATCAGGGAATTTTTATCCCCGATATTTGAAATGTGGAAAGCATTCGCTAGTTTGAATTTTAGAGGTCTTTATGAAGGTTAAAGTTTTTACAGGTTGGGTTTTATTTGCGGCACTACTTGGCTTGCTGCCGGTAACCAAGGTGATGGCCGCTGATTTGTTGCCACCGCAACAGGCTATTGAAAAAGCATCATCAAAATTACAGCAAAGATTGCAGGATAAATCCTTTACCAAGGATTTTGCGCAAATCGCGCGGTTTGTGAATGACACTATTTATCCTCACACCGATTTCGACAGGATTTCGGCGCTGGTGCTGGGGCAAATCTGGAAAACCGCCAGCCCCGATGAGCGCCAACGTTTTAAACAGGAGTTCCAGACCCTGCTGGTCAGAACCTATTCCAGAGCCTTTGTGGAGTTTCGTGACTGGTCAATACGCTACTTGCCATTGGAAATGGAAAACGGCGCCACTAAAGCAATCGTTAAAACCGAAGTGCTCCAGCCCGGCATGCAGCCTATTGCCGTCAATTACCGCATGTTGCTCAGCCAAGGTGAATGGAAAGCCTACGACATCATGATTGAAGGTGTCAGTCTGGTCACCAATTACCGAACCACTTTCAGCAACGAAGTAAAAACCAAAGGTTCGTTAAACGCAGTAATTGACGGGTTGGCCAAGCGTAATGCCGAAGCGCTGGCCGGAAAAGCATCCGCAAGGTCTTAGTAGTGAAAGCAGCCGCCCTGGCACCCGCTGACAGGGCGGCTTATTAGCCACGAATCAGCAAAGTCGCTATTGCTGCGTGGCGCATCAGATCAGACTATCCATTTTGCAGCAGATGCTGTGTCCAGCGTTCCCAACGTCGATGTATTCCCTGAAAGACGCCTTATATGCCAGCTCTGAGGGTGAATTGGCGTGTTTAACTTTGCCTCCATTATTAGCCTGAAATGACAGAGTATCAGCCGTTAATCAAGGCGCTGCATGAGGCCAAAGCCGGGGCCTGGGCGGAACTACTGCCGCAGCAGCTTGCCCGTGCTTTTGATGCTGACAAGCATGGCCATTTAGAGGAATGGCAACAGTTGATAGAGCAGTTGCCGGTGCGGGCACCATCAATATCCGATCTGAATGCCGCAGCGGTACAAATAGGTGGCTCCACAGACCTCCCGGAAGAGGCGAAAAATCAGCTTGAATCCCAACTCAGAGCCTTGCATCCCTGGCGTAAGGGTCCCTATGACCTGTTCGGCATCAAAATCGATAGCGAATGGCGTTCGGACTGGAAATGGGACCGCCTGAAAAACCATATTGCCCCTCTGCAGCACCGTTTGGTCCTGGATGTCGGTTGCGGTAACGGCTACCACTGCTGGCGAATGTTAGGCGCAGGCGCCAAACTGGTGGTCGGCATTGATCCGACCCTGCTCAGCGTCATGCAATTTACAGCCGTAAAAAAACTTCATGGCGAAGCGCCGGTGTATGTCTTGCCCTTAGGCATAGAAGATGTGCCTTATGGCTTGAAAGGCTTTGATACGGTGTTTTCCATGGGGGTGCTTCATCACCGCCGTTCGCCGATTGATCATTTATTGGAATTAAGAGATTGCCTGCAGCCCGGCGGCGAGCTGGTATTGGAAACACTGGTCATCGAGGGAGGCCTAGGCGAAGTGCTTTTGCCGGAGGACCGTTACGCCAAAATGCGCAATGTCTGGTTTCTGCCCAGTTGCGGTACCTTGATCAGCTGGTTGAAACGCTGCGGTTTTATTAACATTCGTTTGGCCGATGTGACAACCACCACGGTTGAAGAGCAACGCAGCACCGCATGGATGCGGTTTCATTCCCTCAAAGACTTTCTGGATGCCGAAGATTCAAGTCTCACCTGCGAGGGCCTGCCCGCCCCCGAGCGGGCCATCATTATCGCCAATTCGGCATAGACTTCAAGCCCTGTTATTGGCATAACACGCATATCTAGCTATTCGAGGAGTGCTTTATGTATTACATCCAGATTGTCTTTACCCTTGCCGTCTCTGTGCTGATCGCGGCACCCTCGTCAGCCGCAAATCTTACCAGGGCAGAGCTCACTCTCCAGTCCCAGCAGAGGCTCACCAAAATGCGCGAGGCGCTGGGTCTCGACGAGAATCACTCTTTCCAAATGCGCAGCCTGCAGCAGGATGCACTGGGGCAAACGCACATACGCTTCCATCAGTTCTACCATGGCATTCGTATCTGGGGCGGTGAGGTGATCAGCCACACGCAAGCTGATGGACGTGAACTTCCCGCCACCACGTCCGCGCTTAAACAGAATATTCAGGTCGATATAAAGCCGAAACTCTCCGCTGCCGATGCGCTGGCCTTGGTCAGGAAGGATCTCGCCTCGCGCTTTGACTTCACCGCCAAGCCCACGGTCGAACTCGTGATTTATCCCGAAACGGCGAGCCGGGTGTTACCTCGTCGAGCCCTTGTCCCCGAAAATAAGTTGAATGCCGAAGACTTTGTCACCGAGGTAAAAGGCTACCAGCTGGCCTACTACATCCACACGGAGCTGGAGCATCCGGGTGACACGCGCCACACGGACTATCTGGTGAATGCTCATACCGGCACGATCATAGAGAAGTGGGATAGTCTTATGACCTCGACTGCAATCGGCACCGGAAAGAGCCAGTACAGTGGCACCGTAAATCTTAACACCAACAGCGTGGCAAACGGCTTCGAGTTGCGGGATTTGACCAGGCCTACCAGCAGCGGTAACGTCATTTACAATCTCGATCACGCCACTTCAGGAACCGGTACTCTCTATACGGACCTCGACAATACCTGGGGTGACGGCATCAACTTCAAGGAGGACCCTGAACCCACAACGTCTATCAACGGGCAGACCGCTGCGGTGGATGCGGCTTTCGGGTTACAGGCCACCTGGGATATGTACAAGAATGTGTTCGGGCGTAATGGCATCAATGGACTCGGCACCCCCACCTACGCGCGAGTGCACTACGATTTTGCCTACGATAATGCCTTCTATTCAGACCAATGCATGTGCATCACCTACGGTGACGGAACCAAACTTCAGACCTTCACCTCCCTGGATATCGCCGCCCACGAATTCTCCCATGGCGTATGCATGACGACGACAGGCCTCATTTACAATCAGGAATCCGGCGGTCTGAACGAAGCCAATTCCGACATCATGGGCGCCATGGCGGAATTTTATATGCGGGGCGCCAACGGCCAAGGCAGCGTTATCCCTGATACGGGCGGAACCTGGACGCAAGGCGAACAAATCACCACACCTGCCTATCCCCTCAAAATGCGCTTTCTGTACAAGCCCAGCAAGGACGGCAAGAGTGCCGATGCCTGGAGTCCCACCCTCAAAAACCTGAACGTTCATTACAGTTCCGGCCCCATGAATCGCTCCTTCTATTTCCTGAGTCAGGGCGCTACCAAAACCGGTGATACGTCTACTTCCTACCTGCCGCAGGGCATGACGGGCATCGGCAACGATAAGGCTGCCAGGATATGGTTCCGCGCCCTGACTACTTACATGACACCTTCCACCGACTACGCGGGGGCCAGAATCGCTTGCATTCAGGCGGTAAGGGATTTATTTCCGGTTTCAGGATCCGAGGAAATTGCCGTGTGGAACGCCTTCGCCGGCATCAATGTGGGCAGCCCCTGGACGGGTCCCGATGCGCCTCCCTCCGTCACCGTTAGCGAAAGCGGGGATAAGGGAACGCTTACGTTCAGTGCTGCCGCCACTGATGACAAGGGGGTGGTCAAGGTTGAATTTCTCCTCGATGGCGCTCTGGTGGGCTCAAGCACCTCGGCTCCTTACAGCATGACCTATGATTCCCTCATGCAGGATGACGGCAGTCATACGCTGGTGGCCAGGGCCACCGATACTTCTGGCCAGTACACCAATGCCACGATGACTTTTACCATCGCTAACGGACAACTGATCCGGAACGGCAGCTTTGAAAAAGGCTATGGCGTGAGCTGGTCAAATACTACGGGTATGCAGATTGGCGCCATTCTGGGCCAGACGGCTTATGACGGCACCAGGATGGCCAAGTTCTGTGGCACCGGATCGAAAATGAGTGTAGGCCTATATCAGTCGGTTGCCATTCCTGCCAATGTATCTTCGGCAACCTTGAGCTATGCCCTGCACGTCGAAACCAAGGATACCTCTGCCAGCGTTGCCAGCGACACTTTTGCCTTACAAATCCGCAATAGTGCAGGAGCTATTCTCAAGACGCTGGCAATTAACAGCAACTTGAACGCAGCAACGGGCTACAAGGTTTACAGCTTCGATCTGGCTGCATATAGGGGGCAGACGATCCAGCTGTATTTCCTGGGGGCTGAGGATGCGGCATTATCCACGGGTTTCATACTGGATAAGGTGAACCTCATTGTGAACGATGGGGGTGGCGACCAAGCGCCCACCATTAGTGCCAGCGTAAGCGGCAGCACCGGCATCATCACTTTCTCGGCTACGGCTGCGGATGATGTCGGTGTGACCAAGGTAGAGTTCACCGTGGACGGTGTTCTGAAGGGTACCGACGAGACCGTTCCCTACACCATGACCCTGGACAGCAAGACGCTAACCAATGAATCCCACATTCTGGTGGCTAAAGCCTACGATGCGGCGGGTAATGTCGGCACATCAACGCCAGTCAGCTTTTCCGTCAACAATACGGGTGTCGACCAAGAGCTTCCGGTCATTTCCGTCAGCGCGAACGGCAGCAGCGGCGCCATTACCTTCAGTGCCACGGCCACCGATAATAGTGGCGTCACCCGAGTGGAGTTTTACGTGGACAATATCCTTAAGGGTACGGATACTGTTTCGCCTTACAGCATGAACCTGGATTCCCTGACCCTAAGCGATGGCAACCATGTCTTGATGGGCAAAGCGTATGATGCCGCAGGCAATATCGGTACGTCCTCAAATGTTGCTTTCACGATCAATAATTCCGGGCCCACTCCCACTACCTACAACGAGGTGGAAAACAATGGCACAACCCAGACAGCCAATGTCATCGCCGACACGGTCACGAAGATTGTGGGCTACATCGGCACGTCTACCGATCAGGACTATTTCAGGATCAATGTCGCGGCCGGTCGCGCCGTAACAGTTAATATGACGGGCCCTGCGAGAGACTACGACCTCTACCTGCTGAACGGCTCCGGTAACTCGTTGAAAACCAGCGCCAACGTCGGCTCCACCGAATCGGTGACTTACAAGAACGCCGGTACAACGGCGGCAACCTACTATATCAAGGTGGTTGCTTTCGGAGGAGCCTATACCACAACTACGCCCTACAACCTGGCTCTGAGCCGATAGTCGATCAACAACCCAAGGAACGTGCATCAAATAATTTGCGCAACTCTGAGAATCAATTTTTTGCGATCGGGTCGGGGTAACGGGATTGCGCCCGTCACCTCTCCCACACCACCGGTAATGCGGTTTTCCGCAACGGCGGTTGAATCCAACAGCTTATGCTGTCGAGAGTTCCGATGGTACATATAATCCATAGTGTCTTAAAGTGGCATTGCTCAGGACGGTATGTAGAACCGGGCTACTCGCTATTCGCCATGCGCCGCGTGAGCTGCTCGCCACTTTTAGATGACGTGGTTTTGCCCCCAGTCTGCGCAAAGCGTTAAGCCGCCCTTTCTTGTTATGCCAGCGCTGCCAGAAACATTTACGCATGTGGCGGCGTGTCCAACCAGCAAGTTGTTCGACATTCCAACGCTTGCTTGCCAGTTTGAAGTAGTTCCACCAGCCGATGTTGTATTCCCGCCATTGCTCAACCAGCTGTTTGCTGGTCAAACTTTGCCTTGCATTCCAGAGACTACGAACGTTAGCTTTGTAACCCTGGATAGCTTTTGGGGCAATAGCGATTTCGCCGTCTTCGGTGACCTGAAAACTCAGAAACTGCCGCTCCCACGGCCGGCCTGTACCACTTTTTCCTTGATTAACGCTAAGTTTTAAATGCTTTGCTATCCATGCTGTCAGACTTTCCAAGACCCTTTTGGCGCTGCGTTCGCTGCTGACGTAGATGGTTAGTCGAGTCACCCGAGGGAACCGCCCCCTCAGGTGCTCACAGATCCGGACTTGAACGTCTCCGCTCATCCGGCTCCTATCGTCCAGCCGTTGCATACAGCACTTTCCAATGAGCAAACAAATTCGGCTGTTTCCGCGCAATGCGATTCAGCCACTGTGCCGCTCGTCTTTTATGATGCCGTAGGCGTTTGTATTTTCGCGTCGCCCAAATAACCAAGCGTCGCTCAAGACATTTCAGGATCGGATAGAGTGCTGACTTATAATAACGACTGAAGTAGTTGATCCACCCTTGAATAATCGGATTGAACATTCGGGCTAAATCTTCCAAGCTCTTGTCGCTACGCTTTGGCCAGCTCCACCCTCTGGATGTGCGCCGAATAGCTTTAGCTGCTTTATTGCTGATCGCCGGACTGAAGTTGATAAAGTATTTCCCCCAACGGTTCTTTGAGCGTCTGGGGCGAAACGTATAGCCCAGAAAATCAAATACCGTGTTCGGATACTCGCCTTGCCGGTCGTCATCCTGACAGTAGACAATCTTCGTCTTCTCAGGATGAAGTTCCAAACCGACGTCCTTCATTCGTACGTTCAGCGCTTGCTTCAGTTGTTCCGCCTGGGCTTCGCTCTTGCAGTGGCACACACTATCATCTGCATAACGTTCGAAGGGAATGTCGGGATATTCCCGCTTCATCCATTCGTCGAATGCATAGTGCAAAAAGAGATTCGCCAGCAAAGGACTGGCAACACCACCTTGTGGCGTTCCTTTCTGCGGCTTTTTACAGATCCCATCCGGCATTTCAATCGGGGCTTTAAGCCACCGTTCAATGTATAGAAGGACCCATTTCTCTTTCGCATGTGCGCGCACTGCCCGCATCATGAGTTCATGATCGATATTATCGAAGAAACCTTTGATATCGAGATCGAGGACCCAGTCGTTTTTCCAACAGCGCTGTCGCGCCATCCCCACCGCATCCAATGCCGATTTACCCGGTCGATAGCCATAGGAATCAGGATGGAAATGTTTTTCCAATTCCGGCTCCAGATGTGTCTTGACTACCATTTGAGCAACTCGGTCAGCTACTGTGGGGATGCCCAGAGGCCTTATTCCACCGTCACTTTTGGGTATTTCTACCCGTAGCACCGGTTGTGGAAAGTAGCTGCCTGAGGCCAGACGATTCCACAGCTTGTAGAGATTATCTTGCAAATCCTCTTCAAACTTTTCGAGCGTCTGACCATCCACTCCGGCAGCTCCCTTATTAGCCTTGACCCTTTTATACGCCTCCCAAACTTGGCGTTTAGTAATACAAAATGGCTTTGCTTGTTTCAATCCAATCCTCCCGTTTCCGGTTGTTTTCTTTAGTTCAAGCTGAACAATGCTCCCCCTTTGCTCCAATCCCATTACAGAATCTTCATCACTGTCGGGTCGGAGGAGGCGCGCCGAAACGCTAGCCTCCGTCCGCCGCTCAAACTGGACATGCAGTTTTCCCGCATCCAGCTTTCACAAGGCGGCCCTTGGCGGATTTAAAGAAGGTATTAAATGAATTAAGCTTACCAGCCCCAACTCACCGTACAAACGGGTGCCAGGTAATTGCATCCAGCCACAATTTCGCCATCGTTTATGACGTTGTGACCAGAGTCGCCTGATAATCCAACGGTCAAGTTGGTTGAACAACTTTCTGACGTGGGCTTTCTTGTAGTAGTTGCCCCAGCCGCGGATGACCGGATTAATTTCGTCAATCAGCTCTTGGGTACTCAAAGGTGCTTTTCGTCGGGTTCGCTTTCTGATTTGTTCTTTAAAGTGGTCAATCGACTTCTGCCGCGGATAGACATACAGCGAACCCTGTCGGATACCGCTTTTGATCTTGTACGCAGGCAACTTTAGTGGCTGCTTTCCACGCTTGATCTTGTAGCCTAAAAACTCAAACCCATGTCGAACATGGACAATCCGAGTCTTCTCCTTATGCAAAACAACGCCCAACTTTTCCAGAACTTTTGACGCAAAGATCAGTACCGCCTGAGCTTGTGCTCTGGTTTGGCACGTCACCAGCCAATCATCAGCAAACCGGGTTAATCGATACCCCTTGCGGCGCATCTCTCGGTCAAACGGAGTCAAAAGAATATTGCTGATCAGCGGTGAAATCACTCCACCCTGGGGAACGCCCATAACGGTAGGATGAATCCTGTTATCCTGTAAATAGCCAACTTTCATCATCGATTCTAAAAGTCTCAATACACCTCCGTCCGCTATCCGCTGATTGAGCATTTCCATGAGTTTGTCATGGTCAGCCGATCCGAAAAAATCTTTCAAATCTGCATCCACAACCCATTCATTTCCTTGCTCTAGTTCGCTCCAGATCTTTCTCATCGCATCTTTTGCTGATCTTCCTCGCCGATATCCAAAACTGGCTTCATCGAATACAGGCTCGAAGATAGGCTCTAGTCGGTTAAGTAGCGCCTGTTGACACACTCTATCGTAAATAGTCGGTATGCCAAGCGGACGATACTTGCCCGGCTGTCCACTCTTGGGTATTAAGTGGCGTTTAACGGGTTGCGGTTGGTACGTCTGCTTGATCAGTTCATTATGAAGTCTGTCGAGATTCCCTTGCAGGTTTTCCCCAAACTCTTTTATGCTCTGCCCATCAATACCGCCTGCTCCCCGGTTCCGTTTTACTTTCTCCCAAGCTAACTCCAAGTTCTTCAGCTTATAAACTTTGTCCACTAATGAGTGAACCTTCTTTTCTCCTGTTGGATTCAGCCAATGCACTAATCTCCTCGGTTCATCGCCTAGGGGTTTTTCACTTAAGGAACTGTTCCTTGCCATAAACTTTACTCTTTAGATTACTTGTCTTTGTCCAACCACCTTGCCGACCGCCTTCCCCAGCACACTCTGCTGCCATTTTCATGGTCACCTTATTTTCATAACGCTTCAGGTACTATTCAGTCGTCCGACTACTCATAGAACATCGTTCACCATTTCGTGTTTGCTTATAGGTTCACTTATCTCAGCGCCACCTGAAAATTCTATGAGTTCTCCTGGGGTCACGTATTAATCTTCCACACCGTGCCATCCGCACACACCTTGGTTCGATGGGTGGATAAGAACGCCTTCGCCTCCATAGTGCAGGCTCGACCTTGCCCCATCTTTGGCCGACCGGTTCATCTATAGAGTCGCCTCTTCGATTACGGCCCGGTGTTTCTCCTCAAACCCTTCGGATTCCACCTCGCGGTGGACACCCTGTCCTCCGGTTGTCTTTCAACAGTACACCCGACTTAGGCTCAACCTTGGCTATGTCCACCGTTTCCAGCTTCGTGCCCGTTTAGGCTTCTCCTTATCTGTATACCCCGGCTAGCAAGGCATTACCCCCGCTTTTGGATATAGCACTCCTTATCAGAATGCCAGAGGGACTTTAACCCTCCTGATTAATGCGCTGCCCAGCGCACACTACGACTTCTGCTGACTTCTCCTGCACTCTCATGCTGGAGATCTCCCCGGGAAAGGTGCCAAAACTTTCTGCCCGTGCCGTCAAGCTCTACTTGGTGCGTCTTTCGGTAACTGTTGGATTTCGTGTTTCCTAGCACACTCATCGCCCACACCCTGCCTCGCTGCTTGTTCGTGTTCCTACGGTCGTGCATTTGCTACGCGCTTCTTTTAGGCTGACCTCGCGGCTTCCCCCTTGCGTTTCGCTACGGTTGTCATTACTACTTCCGGTTATCTCCTTTCAGATAACAAGTTTTAGCCCATGCCGGGCACACTAGGTGCGGATTTATCCGCACTGTGCGAATAAATTCACACCTACACTTGTTCAACTTATTTCGTGCGCATTACCAAGCAATATCTTATTTTTTCCAATCAACCCGAGTCACTTCCGCCTCTGCGGTCCTGCGCATAGACGGAATGAAGATATCGCTGTTATGAGCATAGGGTGGGCAAAACGATAAGGCTGATTGCCTACCCTACCCGACTTGTGCTGAAAAGCCTGCCGCTGTCATAATTCTGTCCTATTCAATGACTGACTAAATTTTAATAAATCCATTTACCTACTCATTTATTGAGAGTTGATATGATATTATCATTTAAAAAAGCATCCCTGGCTTTAGCTTATCCCTAGGTGTCATGTCATTCGCGCCCCCCAAGCAGCCCTAAGTTAATGGTTGATCCAAGTCTTCCTGCCAATCAAACCGCCGCCGGGATTTCAGGTAACCTGTCAACCATCGGCTCCGATACCCTGGTCAACCTGATGATCTTGTGGTCCGAGACTTTCAACAGTTTTTATCCGAATGTGAATATTCAGATTCAAGCTACAGGCTCTTCGACCACGCCGCCTGCGTTGAACCTAGGCACCGCAAATCTGGGCTCGTTGCGCGCCGGGAAATGAAAGGCGACGAAATCAAGGACTTCAAAGACAAATACTGTTATGAGCCGGCCGCGTTTCCGCTTGCCCTTGATGGTGAAAAATTGGTGGGTTATCACTTATTACTTGAATTCACGGACAAAAATATGAAGAAATCAAATGATTTAGGCATTATTATCGTTCTTCTCGAGCGTTTTCAAAAACAAAGACTCCCCAGGATCTTAGGAATTAAAGAAAAAGTAGACAATGGTCAATGCCTTGAAGGATTTGACATTGAATTCTTGAAGGCATTATTCGCTGATGCCCAAAATAATTTGCCACTTCTTCATCGCCACACGGAATATGATTATCTAGCAGGGAAGATAACCTTCCTGTACCATGAGATTACCGAAAAAGCTTTACAAAACCAGAAGGCTAAAGGAAGACGTTAATCATCAGAGCATTTTTTATAAAAAAATGCTTACAACAACCGCTGGATCAAGCCGATGCATTATTATTACGTGCTGAAAAGTCGGGATAACCGACGGCTAAACGACCCGTCTAATCGAGGTTAATTGACTAAAAGAACGGTTTTGTCAATGGCCAACTGAATTAAGCCATTTTCGGCCATTAATTTTGAGCCACTTTTCCAGAGCTATAGGGCTCAATAGCGCAACGTATTGCGCCGAATGATTGGCGGCAAACATGCGGTGCAATAGGGCTAACGCCTATTGCACCCTATGAATTGCGACTTATCGGGTTCTTGAAGATTTGAAGATGGTTAGTCGGTAAGGGCTAGGGGATGCTGGTATTAGCTTCGCAGTTTGCTGCGGTATCCGTACCCGAGCCACCGTTACAACTATCTGTTCCTGCTTCGCCGTTTAGGGTGTCATTGCCACCGTCACCTTTCAACACGTCTTGACCTTCGCCGCCACAGATAATGTCGTTGTCATCACCGCCGCTGATGGTATCGTTGCCGCCCAGGCCTTGAATGATGTCACGGCGTTTGGTGCCAATGATATTGTCTGGGCCTGCGGAGCCGACGATGGTAGGCTGCAAGCCATTGCAGAGTGGTGGTTGTACCGTTACTGCCTGGGTTGAGCTGTTGTTGGCTGGCTGCGCGTCGAATGGGTCGCCGCTCACCGAAATCTGATTGATCAGGCTGCCTGCGCTGGTAGGAATGCCCGCGACGCTGACAGTAACGCTTTGGTTGTTGGTTAAGGCACCAAGGTTACAGGTGATTAATCCGTTCACCGGTGCGCTGCAAGTGCCTTGCGAGCTTTTCGCCGAAACACTAGTCAAACCTGCAGGAGGCAGCGTATCAATCAGCTTCACGCCGGTGGCATCGATTGTGCCGTTGTTGGTGACCGTAATGGTCCAGGTCAGTTTGTCTCGAACCATCACGGGATTGGGCGCAGCGGTTTGAGTGACGGCCAGATCAGCCGAATCCTGTGCAGCAAGCTCGAACGCACCGATGTCGCAGTGCGCTCCCTGAGGACGGGTCACACCACGCTGATCGCGATTGTTGACCAGTGGGTTGGCGCACATGGCGTCATCGGCGGCATCGATGGCCAAACTGCCGGATACTAAAGCCAATGTTTGAGTCGGGCCGCCATTGTTGGCCAGGTTAAAATCAAGCACCCCGGTAGGGTCAATAACGGAGAAATTGCCATTGGCGATGTCGTCATTGACAGTTTTACGAATTGGATCCACGCCATTCCAGGCATAGAAAACCAAAGGATCGCCAAGCAGATTATAGTGGGCGGTGGTTACCCATCCACTGATGTCAGAGGGATTTTGATCTGCTCTGTTACCCAGCACAATACTATTATCGAGATTCAAAGTGCCTGAATTGTAGATACCGCCGCCGTCGGCGATAACCAGAGTACAGATCGAACCCACAGGACATGGGCGGGTAACGGCGCTGTTGCCAACGATCGTACTATTCACAACATTCAGGGTGGCAGGGCCATCATTCCTGATGGCTCCACCAAAGTACCCACTGTTGCCGGTGAAGGTGCTATTGACGACAGTCAGTGCCCCAGAATTGGCGATGCCGCCACCGTTGCCGGATGCGCTATTGCCCGAAAAAGTGCTATTGATCACCGCGAGGGTACTGCCGGACTGGGTATTGATGGCGCCACCATTCGAGGTGACAAAGCCATTGGCTACGGTCAGGTTCTTCAGTGTAAGCGCAGCACCTGTGTTCACCTGCAGCACGCGCGCGGTATAGTTTCCGCTCAAAGTCACGCTCCGGTCGATACCGTCAATGGTGAGTCGATCTGTGTCGCTGATGTTCAGTGTGCTGGCGAGAAGAATCGTGCCATTGATCATAAAACTGATGGTATCCTCGCCAGCCCCAGCCTGGCAATCGCCGCCGGTCGTATCGCTATCGGCGTTGGCATTGGCAATAGCCTCGCGCAGCGTACAGTTTCTATCTCCCGATGAAGTTACATCAGTCAGGGTATTGACGTTGAGGTTGTTGGCCCAGGCAAGCGAACTGCCTAATGCTGATAGCATGGCCAGAGCCATGCCTTTGCGGGATAGGCTGGTTTTCCTGCAGATTCTGTTGAAACGGGTCATGGTAATGTCCTTAGTGTTTTTTAGATGGGCCCAAGTTGCCGGAGGCCGGCTGACAATTGTATTGAGTTAACAATTA
>CAWKEY010000053.1:0-88889 GCA_963848675.1 uncultured Gammaproteobacteria bacterium | reverse complement strand
TCGGCGACAATTATCTTGTCCGGTTTGACGACAATTATCTTGTCCGGTTGACCGATATGTAGGACAACGGTGAATTTCAACTTTATGGAGTCCGCCCATGTCTGGAAAACGTATCACTAAAAGACAAGAGAATTTATATATGAACAAACGTCAACAGGGACAGAGCCAAGAAACAGCCGCTGCTAAAGGCGGCATTTCTGAGCGTTCTGCCCGCAGAATAGAAAAAGGTGAGCGACCATCGATTCCACGAGAACGCCATTGGCGTACTCGCGAAGATCCTTTGGATGCCATTTGGGAAAGTGAATTGGTACCCTTGTTAGAGGAAGAGCCGCAACTAACGGGCTTAACCCTCTGGGAATACCTGGAAGACGAACACGCCGGTCAATTTCCCTACCAGGTATTGCGTACCCTGCAGCGTCGAGTGAAACATTGGAAAGCCACGCAAGGGCCGGACAAAGCCGTTATCTTCCGTCAGTCTGTACCCGCTGGCCAGCAAGGCTTATCTGATTTCAGCCATCCCAATACGGAAATTACCCTTCAGGGTGAGGCATTTAGCCATCTTTTGTATCAGTTCCGTTTTGCTTACAGTGGCTGGCGCTATATCCAGATCGTTTTGGGCGGTGAAAGCTATTCCGCGCTGGCCGATGGCTTGCAGTCAGCGCTAGCACTGGCCGGTGGCAGTCCCATTGAGCATCGCACCGACAGTTTAAGTGCGGCTTTTAATAACCACGCTGAAGAACAGAAACTGACAGCGTCCTATGAAGCTCTCTGTGCCCATTACAACCTGCGTGCCACGCGCAATAATCTCGGCGTGAGCCATGAAAATGGCGCCATTGAATGCGCGCATGGTTCTTTCAAACGCCGTCTGGATCAGGCTTTAAAACTACGAGGCAGTGGTGATTTTGCCACCATCAAAGACTACCAGGCGTTTCTGAATAAAGTCACTGAGCGTTTGAATAAACGCTGCCAGAGCCGCTTTAAATACGAGCACGCGGCATTGCAAGCGCTACCCCGCGAACGCTTCATGGACTATAGCGAACTCAGCCTGAAAGTGACACGTAGCAGTACCCTGGAAATCAAAAGGGTGCTTTATTCAGTACCCTCCAGAATGATTGGTGAAACCGTTCGGGTCCATGTTTATCATGATCGCCTGGCTTTTTTTATTGGCCAAACGTTGACCGCTACGCTCCTGCGTATTTACCCTAAACCGGGTCAGGAACGCGCTCGCTGTATTGATTATCGCCACATCATTCATAGCCTGTCAGCTAAACCCCAGGCCTTCCGGTTTTTACAGTTCCGGGATGAGCTATTGCCCACCGATACGTATCGCCAGCTATGGCAACGCTGTGATCAACAGTTTCAATCCAGAGACGCGTGTAAATGGATCGTTGGCGTTCTCCGCATCGCTATGGATCATGACTGTGAAGAACGCTTAGGCAATGAGTTATTGGCGCTAGTCGATAACAACAAACCGCTGCTTACGCTCAAGGCCTTACAAGAGCGTTACTTGGGCAGTAAACCGGTGCCCATTATTCCCGCACGGCAACAGGATTTAGCGAGCTATGATCATCTATTACAGGGTAATTGGCATCTTACGGAGGCTGTTGGTCATGCCTGAAACTATCAACTTGTTACTGAAAGAACTCAAGCTGCCGGCCTTTAGCCGGCATTATCAACGCCATCAAGAACAGGCTATTGAAAAAGGCTATGGTCATGTCCGCTATTTATCGGGACTTTGTGAACAGGAAGTCGCGGATCGTTATCAGAAACGTGTGCAACGTTGGACACGAGAAGCCGGTTTGCCGCCAGGAAAAAGCTTTGCCAACCTGAAGCTGGAAGAATTCAGCGCGTCCGAGCAACAACTGATCATTGCGCAGAAAGAGCACAGTGATTGGGCGCACCAGGCCGGAAACGTCTTGTTAATCGGGCCATCGGGGGTTGGTAAATCGCATATAGCAGCCGCACTCGCCGCTCAGTTAATAGAACAAAATGTCCGTGTTAAATGGTTCTCAGCCGTGGCGCTCGTTCAAAGTCTACAGCAAGCCAAGCGAGATCTGGATTTAATGACAGCGATGACGCGGCTGGATAAATATCAGGTTCTGGTGATTGATGATATTGGCTATGTTAAAAAAAATGACGCTGAAACCCAGGTATTATTTGAATTCATCGCGCATCGTTATGAAAGCGGTAGCTTAATCATTACCTCTAACCAACCTTTCAGTCATTGGGATCAGATCTTTCCAGACACCATGATGACCGTTGCGGCTATTGATCGCATTATTCATCACGCCACCATTATGGGCTAGTTACCACATAGCTGTAAAAACCGCCATCTTCGAAAGAATCCGTAAATAAATTTTGCTAAAAAGTGCTATCAATTTTGCAAGTCTAATGATAGCATTTTAGGTTTATTAAAATCAGTATGTGAAGGGATTCTATTGTGAAATGGCAATGGCAAGCAGATGAATTACATGAATTACATGCCCATTGGCATTTGACGGCTGAAGAATCTGGCCTGCTGTTTAAAAAAACCTCTTATGGCCGCTTGGGTTTTGTCGTGTCCCTCAAGTATTTCCAAAATGAAGGCTATTTTCCAGAACATTGCCATCAAATTCCGGAAGCGGTTTTGGGTTATTTGGCCAGTCAAATTGGTGTTTCTGGCGACAATTTAAATCAATACGAATTCACTGGACGTACAGGTACCCGTGACCGCGCTGAGATTCGCTCATTCTTGGGAATTCGTCGTTCCAATGAAAAAGACAGGTCTGAGTTTGCCAAGGTAATTCTGGTCGAGATGCTGCCGTCCGCTCCGACCTTTAATTCATTGCTGGACTTCGCCATTCACTGGTTCAAGAACCGTCGCATAGAGCCGCCAAGCTCCATGCAGCTTGAACGGTTAATCCGCTCAGCGACATGTACCTTTGAAACGGAATTATTCAATCGGATTACAAAGGGCTTAAATCCGAACACAAAAAAATTGATAGATGGCTTGCTGAATGTTGCTGAAGACGATGCGGATGGAAGTTCTGCGTTAAGCAACACCTTTTCGAGCGTCAGTTGGTTAAAAGACGACACGGGAAAAGTGGGGCTTGACCGAATTTTGCAAGCTGTCGAAAAAATAAACTACCTACGAGACCTGGTCATCCCTGGCGAACTGCTGGCATCACTGCCCGCGAAATGGTTGCAAAAATATTACCGCCGGGCTTCGACTGAATCGGCGTGGGAGTTGCGCCGCCACCCCGATGTTATCTGCTATGCCTTGGTGGCCGTTTTTTGCTGGCAACGCCAAATGGAAATAACGGATAACTTGATTGATCTGCTGATTCAAGTCGTCCATAACATTGGCAAACGTGCCGAAAATAAAATTGATAAGAAACTGCTTGAGGATTTAAAACTAGTCCATGGCAAAACCGGGCTGTTATTCAAGTTGGCCGAAGTGGCGGTTGAACAGCCTGAAGGGATTATAAAAGATGTCTTGTATCCTAAAGTGAGCTTAGAAACCCTGAAAAACCTGGTGAAAGAGTACAAATCTAGCGGCAAGGCCTATCAGGAGGAAGTCCATCAAGTGGTTCGGCGTTCTTACGGCAACCATTACCGGCGTATGATCGTACCGCTACTCGACACCCTGGAATTCCGTAGCAATAACAGCAAGCACACGCCTGTGCTGGATGCCGTAAATCACCTCAAAAGCAATCGGGAACATCGGGGCCAATATTTTACTGATATTGATGATATCCCCGTTGTAGGTGTGGTTAAGTCCAAACGGTTCGATACGGTCATCGAACAAGATAAGGATGGCGATAACCGGATTAACCGTATCAATTATGAAATCGAGGTATTACAGGCTTTGCGTGAGCGCTTGCGGAGCAAAGAAATCTGGGTGGTAGGTGCTTGTCGTTACCGTAATCCGGATGAAGACTTGCCGGGCGATTTTAGCAGCAACAGTGACGCTTATTATGAGGCGTTAAATTTACCCAAGAATCCGGAAGACCTGATAGAGAAATTGAAAACGGATTTAGAGAAGGCCCTTAAGCATACGAATAAGGAAATACCCAAAAATCCATTGGTTAAAATTATTCCTACGGGTAAGAATCGTATTCGGATTACCCCTCAAGAGCCTCAAGCAGAGCCCGAAAACCTGGCTCGCCTCAAAGCCGAGATATTCAATCGCTGGCCTGCAACAGGACTGCTTGATGTTCTAAAGGAAGCAGACCTGCGGGTTAATTTTACCCAGCTGTTTCAGAGCAGCCGACAACGTGAAACGCTGGATCAAAACACGATACAAAAACGTTTATTGTTGTCCCTATTTGCGTTGGGTACAAATGCTGGATTAAAGCGAATTGCCGCAAGCGGACATGATGCCAGTTATAAAGAATTGCTTCACATCAGACATTCATTTCTTGAAAAAAATACCTTACGTGAGGCGATTGCGCAAGTCGCCAATGCGACCCTGGCCGTAAGGCTTCCTCAAATTTGGGGTGAAGGCACAACTAGTTGCGCCTCTGATTCCACAAAAATCGGTGCCTGGGATCAGAATCTCATGACGGAATGGCATGTTCGCTATGGCGGTCGCGGGGTGATGATTTATTGGCACGTCGAGGCACAATCTGTCTGTATCTACTCTCAGTTAAAGCGTTGTTCATCCTCTGAAGTGGCTTCAATGATTGAAGGTGTGCTGCGGCATAAAGCCGATATTGATATACAGAAAAGCTATACCGATACCCATGGCCAAAGTGAAGTCGGCTTTGCATTTTGCCATTTGTTGGGGTTTAACTTAATGCCCCGGTTAAAAGGGGTTGCCTCACAAAAACTCTACCTGCCGGAAAAAGGCAGCGGCATTCGTTACCCCCATCTTGATCCCATATTGACCCGTTCCATAAACTGGGAGTTGATTCGCCAGCAGTACGATGAAATGGTGAAATACACAACGGCGTTAAAATTGGGTACGGCCCAGGCTGAAGCCATCTTGTCCCGGTTCACGCGTAATAACGTCCAACATCCGACCTACAAAGCACTGGCGGAACTAGGCAAAGTCATCAAAACCCTCTTTCTATGCCAGTACATTATTTCAGAAACCCTGCGCCAGGAGATACACGCCGGACTGAACGTGGTTGAAAATTGGAACAGCGCTAACGGATTTATTTTTTATGGCGACGGCCGCGAAATAGCGAGTAACCGAATCGAAGACCAAGAACTGTCGGTGCTATCGCTGCATCTGCTTCAGCTTTGCCTGGTGTATGTGAACACGCTCATGATACAGCAAGTACTGAAGGAAAGTATCTGGCATGGCCGGATGACCGTTGCTGATTTCAGGGCGTTGACTCCGCTGATTTACGCTCACATAAACCCCTATGGGTGGTTTGAATTGGATATGGACAAGCGCTTGCCCATCGAAAGAATGGCAGCCTAGTGAATAGATTGAAAAGAAGAAGCCGCACAATACTACCAATAGGGCATGCCCTAGTGATAGTTTAAAAAAAGGCGATAAAGACTATCTTTAGAGTTATATTTTAATTTAGATAGCGTTTCTATCACAACTACTAGAATCTTATGATAGAAAAATGATCATTGGTTACGCACGCACATCAACGGTCGACCAAATGGCCGGTTTTGAGTCTCAGATTACTGAGCTTCAAAGTATCGGTTGCGAAAAGGTATTTCAGGAACAAGTCTCGTCGGTCGGCAACCGCGTACAACTCGATGCCGCATTAGAGTTTGTCCGGGAAGGCGATGTCCTGGTGGTGACAAAACTGGATCGCTTAGCCCGTTCGGTGCGGGACTTAATGAATATAATTCATAAGCTTGAACGTAAACAAGTCGGCTTGCGTATTTTGAATTTAGGCATGGATACCCAAACCACAACAGGTAAGTTGATGTTGACCATTTTAGGTGGCATCGCCCAATTTGAACGTGAAATGATGCTTGAGCGGCAACGCGAGGGTGTGGCCAAAGCAAAAGGGGAAGGCAAATATACGGGTCGAAAACCCATTGACACCACCCGCCAGGCAGCAATTATCCGTTTAAATACTGAAGGTTTAACCAAGGCCGAGATTGCCAGTCAGGTTGGCGTGGGTGAAGCTACGGTTTATAGGGTATTAGCTAAAGCGAGGAAAGCTTAGTTTGCTGATTATATTGAATAATAATATTATTCAGGTCGAAGATGGCGGTTTTTGCAGCTATGTGGTAACTACCCCGTTAAGCAACATCTGGCAGCGATCCGCCATTTGTTCGACTGGCTGGTGACCGGCCAGATTGTGTCGGTCAATCCGGCCTCCTCGGTACGGGGACCGTCGCATAGCGTGAAGACCGGCAAGACGCCGGTACTGGATCCTGAAGAAGCCCGCCAACTGCTTGCCAGCATCGATACCCGCACACACGCCGGTCTGCGCGATCGCGCCCTGATCGCGCTGATGGTGTATTCCTTCGCCCGCATCGGCGCAGCCTTGGCCATGAAGATGGAGGACGTGTACACGCAGAACCGCCGCCTCTGGGTACGGTTGCGCGAAAAAGGCGGCAAACGCCATGAAATGCCCTGTCATCACAACCTTGAAGAGAACCTGACTGCTTATATCGACGGCGTCGGCCTGCGCGATGACCCCAAGGCCACCCTATTCTGCACCCTTGGCCGCGGCACCGGCAAACTCACCCAGACTCCCCTCGTCCAGGCTAATGCCTATGCGATGATACAGCGCCGTATGGCCGCCGCCAGGATTGCAACCAAGGCCGGCAACCACAGCTTCCGGGCGACCGGCATCACCGCCTATCTTAAAAATGGCGGTAACCTTGAGAAAGCCGCGGCGATGGCGAATCACTCCAGCACCCGCACCACCCAGCTCTACGATCGCCGCCGTGACGACATGACGCTGGATGAGGTGGAGAAAATCGGGATTTAAAAGGAAGCCTTTCAACTGGAGTTTTATTAACCAACAGCACGGCTTGTCCTGAGGCTCCTCTGTATCCATTGGCGTCAGTGGCTTATTGGTAGATGGCACTTTTGACAGCTATGTGGTAACTACCCCATCATGAAGAAAATAGCACGGTGAAAAACCTTCGTCATGAATTGTCGAATCTGCTCATCCTTTTTTCTGAGCGCCAAGTCGGCTATTTTTGCTTGCTGACTAAGGGTCATGAAGGTTTTTCTGGAAGCCACCACCAGAAGTGGGTTGCAGGAATCCCGGTAGGGATATACTCCCCGGGTAGATAACCGCTTCCGCAATTTTCGTCTATTGTCTGGTCTAAGAGGGGCAATTCTGCCTGTTCGTATTTTTCTGCTGAAATATAAGACTGGTATAGCGTTTTCATAATTTCAAGCTGCGACCTGATGCGACATAATGTTTGCCAACTTTTCCAATCCTCCTGTTCCCAAGTTGCATAGCATTTCCAGATTTCATCAGAAACATAACTGCCAATGTATTCAAGACAGCTTTCTGCAAGTGTGGCAGAGGCCTTAATACCCTCTTCAATTTTGTCTTTTATGGATCCGACGGAAATATCTTGAGTGGCAATATACAGCTCAAATACATCGGCAAGCGCCTGCTGTACAAAAGGAGTTGGTGCAGACCTGTTTTCCAGTGCCAACATCCATTGTGCGGACAGATGAGATAACAATTTTTCTACCTGTTCTTCTGACATCATTACTATAATTTTAATTTTTTTATTATCAGCGTCGCGATGTAAACTTCCCCATTGACATTACACCTGACAATAGCAGTTAGTTCGAATGAGCCTTCATCAGCGGCAAAATAAGGCATTGTGAATCTAATATTTCTTGTTCCAAACTCCATTGCTGCAGAAGAGACTTCCACCTGTTTTGCTTCTTTGACGGTTTTCTGCGCTGCTTCGATGTATGCTTTTCCGGGATCAGCATTGTCCTGTAAATTCCTGGGCAGTTCGTGGTGGTGCTTAAGGACATGATATACCGCTGCCGTTTCTTCGGCGAAAGATAAGTTATTAATGAGCTGTAAAGCTTTTACGGTATCTTGGTCATTCAATCCAGGTGTAATATGGCCTTTGCCGAGTTTTCCTGCTACCTGTTTTTTGCCCGACTCAAACATTTTACTAAGTGTTTCTTGCACATTTACACTGATAAAACCAGTTCCTTTTGCACTATCTCTATTCTGTGCAATTAACTTAGCATACACCGCTTCATTCAGTGAGCTTGATATTCCTTTAAATCCTATGCCAAATTCTTTGGTTGAAGTATCCGTTTCAATTTTTTCTTTTTCTTTTTCCGGTATATTGCTTACTGAATTCGCCGTCTTATAATCCTGCTTGGCTTTTTCTAGATCGGCCTTATACTGATCTTTGAGCCTTTCCATTTCCTCAATGAAATAGGACTTGTAGTACTGGTAATAATCAACTAGCTCGAAAAGATTGCCTGGGTTCATCGACAAAGCAAAGTCCATTGCCTGTTTCCGCATTTCGGGCATTTTATCCGTTGCACGCTCTCCCTTAGCATTATAACCACCGATCTCATTATACAAATCCCATAACCTTATTTTTTCCTCAAAACTCGCATTAGCCCAAAGCGATTGGAAGCGAGGGTCCGTATTAGCACCACTATTGCTCAGGAAGGTATTTAGTTCTGTATCGTACTGGAATTTAAACCGCATTCGGTACCCGGAAGAACTGCTAAAATAAATTATTATTTTTCTGTGCGCATCAGCAAGAGTAAGCAGACTGCCGCCAGTTTTGCTCAAAGCAAGAGTTGCTTCCAATAGTTTTTTTACATCGGCACTGTTTTTCGCCATCAGTTCCTTGATAAAGGATGCGGATACATCAATCTGTCCATTCATATCCAGCCGATTGTCTGCAGTGAGCAACACTACCGCACTTGCCGGATCCAAATTTTTAACTGCCTGAAGGTCTTCCGGGGTAAATTCAGTAAACTTATTATTGATGTATTCGAAAGCTCCTGAATGGGAAAACAGGAAGTTGGCCGGCGAAAGCAATTTTTTGTCTTTGGCTTTGGGATCTTCGGGCAAAAGTTGTTCCAGTAAAGCCTTGGACAAATAAACACCATTGTTAATATTTACAAAGCCGTTATCAGCGATACTGACGCTGTTTTGTGCATTTGCATCGCTGAGGGCTGTGAGGTTGGCAGCCGAGAGCTCTGCCGGACTTTCTGTCTTGGCAGTCCGCAATGAAAGCGTGAGCATTTTCTCAAGATTTTGTTTATCCAACAATAACAGGCGTTGCAGCATCCTTGGCGTGAGCAGCATATTCCCATTGATATTAACTGTCACAAGATCGTCGGTAATATTCACCTTACTGTCTGGACTTATTTCAAGTACTTGCTGGATATAAGGTCTCCATCCTGCAGCCCAGTTTGTCCAAAACCCCACGTTTTCAATCATGCCATCAGCTACCCCAGCCATTTTTTTGGCATCCCTCAGGTCTGTTCCCTCCAGGTTTTCGATAGCCGTTTCCGTTTCCAATATCCACTGGTTGGCCTGGTCTACGTTATATAGGATCAAAGGTACAGATTCTGCATCGCCAAAAAGCAATACACTTTCTGCCACGCGGTTTCCCTGCTGCAGTTGCACAAGCATATTCTTCTTGACTGTATATAAATTTATGATCAATAGATGCAATTGTTTAAGAGTCTTTGGCAATTCTGCCTTTGGGTGCAAGTTGGCCACTTCTTTTTCAGAAAGTGAAATTTCGTGTTCGAGATTCAGGGTTTGCTGAGCAAGCATCAGAGCCAGTTCACGCTGATCTGTGCTAAGTTTCATGGCTGCCAGCTCTTCTTTGAAGGATTCAAAACTCCTTTCGTTAGTCAATCGCGTAAGCCTGGTATAGATTTCCGCAGGAAGTACTATGCTTTTATTATTAAAGCGAAAAGTCCGCATGATTTCATAAGCAACAATGGTAGCCTGCAGACCACGCATTGCTGTTCCAAGGATAGCCACTACTGCAAACGTCTGTAGCTGGTCTTCCTTATTCCATTTCAATTGTTTTCCGGTTAGTAGCGCTTCGAGCACTTGCCCGTAAACTTCTTCTTCATATTCCCCAAGAATCCCGTGGAAACCGGCATATTTACTGAGAGATTCCGCCACTTTCTTCATGGAGGCGGTAATAATTTTGTCTCTTACGACCATCGGCACAAAACGGCTGAAAGCGCCGGCAACTTTACTACCCACAAAAGGCAATACCTTGCCTCCAAGCCTTTCGGTAAACACATTGATATAACTGCTTATAAAGCCATTCCAGACTGCAGAAGCCTCAGACTCTTTATTGGCTTGCACCTCGACAGTAATACTGCCATCTTCATTTTGGACTAGACTGACAATATTCATTTTATTGGCGAGGATGTTTTTTTCAATATCCAATGGATTTGCCAATGTCTGCACCAGGGAGCCAGCCAGTACCCCCACTCCTTTGATGATAAATTTCACCAGCCTTTTTTCAAGGTATTGTACGGCGAGTTTTCTTACCGTTGCTTCCATGGCTTTTTCCGTTACTGCGGCCGTTCCGAGGCCCAACGGTGCTGTCATGACGAATTCGCCAATAAAGGGAATAGCATCGGCCACACCCTCTCCTACCTTGTACCAAAAAGGTTTCGCTTTCATCGCTTCTATCTGTTGAAGTGCAGCGAATGCTTGTAAGATCAATTGTTCTGAAACAGTAAGCGTACCTCCCATCAGGCTTTTATTAGAAACCCGCATTACTTCATATAACTTGGAAATATTTATAATTGAATGAACAAAAGGAATAAATTCTCCGAGACTCTTAGAACTGAAACCATCCCAGAAGCCTTCGTCGCTTTCGGGATGCGCAATGACCTTGTCAAAGAACTCTTTAGCATACATCAGTTCATAACCGAGATCGACATAAGCTTGCGCGGTCATGGAATGCTGATCCATGAGGCGCATCGATTCTAAATCTTTATGAAATCGTTTGTAGAAGACAGGAGCGAATCTTTCAATAGCCGCAGCGAGGTCTTTGCTATTGATTCTGGCCCAATTTTTAATCGCGTAAATCGATATTTTTCCATCCTGCTTGACTAACAACTTATCTGAGTAATACACCAATATTACTCTAAGCAGGCTCTTGAACTGATCGGGGTAAGTAGTGGAAAGATAAGTGCCGATCTTATCCCTCAGGGATTCGAAGGCTTCTGCCTGTGCTAGCGAATCTTTGGCATCCGCTATTTTTTGATCATAAAACTTCATCATGCCGATCAAAACAGTGTCTCCCTTAATTACTGCATGGCTGTAAGGATCAGGATAGGTGATGGTTTTTTCGAGCGCCGCATATCTTTTTTCTACAGCTGCCTGTATTTCCTTTGCAATGGTGGATTGCTGAAAATCGGCCATTGCTTTTGCCATGTATTCATCCTGTCTTTTTTTCAGGATTTCCATCGCGGCTTTCCGCTCTACTTCCTGCTGGTACCATCCGGATATTGAGTCAATTTTGGATTTTGCTTTTGCCAGAAAGTCGTCTTGTTCGACCTTAAATCGATCTTTATAAGGTTTAAAGAAGGCTTCTACATCTGATTTACGCTTTTCGTTTTCTTCGGCTATGATTTTTTCAAGCCCAGCCTTCAGAAACGCATCATTGTCAATGACAAGTAACTGTTTAGCGGCAATCCACCATTCCATGCTCCCTGTGACAAGCATTTTGTCGGTGGGTTTGTAGGCAAATGTCGTCATGACGTCTTTTATTTTTGCGCGTATCAGCAATTGTAAGACGGTGTTGTAGTATTCATAGTCTGGATTGCTAGGATCTTTTTTGATTCCTTTATCGTTACAAAAGCGATCATACAAATTGAAGTATTCAAAGTAACTTTCATTAGGCACATTCATCAGCATTTCGCCGGGCATTTTTTTGCTTTCGGCAAGCAAATATTCATTGGCATAGGGCTCCAGTACCTTTTCCGCTTCTTTCCATTTCTTTTGTTCCGGCGTTGATGTCGAGCCTGCCCCCCCTGGAACCGGTTTGCTTACTGATGATCCGCTACCCCCCAAAGAAGAAAAACCTGCCAGTCGTTGCATGCGTTCTAATTCTTCAGCAGAGGGGTCTCTAATAGTGATTTCATAATCGACAGGGTATGGCTTTACTTTGCCATTCGAGTACCAGAAGACCATGCCTACATTGGGTTTGAGTCCAGATTTTTTAGCCAGCACAAATGCCCTGTGCATATCTTTGGCCTGAATAAAAAGAATGTCTCCGATGACACCGACATATTCTTCTACTGGCATTTTATCTGGTGGGAAAACTACACTGCTCTTGTTGACATATCCCTTAGTCCCGTCTTCGCTGAATCCAAAAAACCAATCACCCTTTTTCCAGGTCAATTCAAGAGGCTCGCCTTTGATGAGTACTCTTGACTGGAATATGGCACCACCGCCCGGGGCTTCGTTGAAAAAAACATCTTCTTTAATGACCACAAAAATACTTTCGGGCAGTTTTTGCCAATCGGCCAAAGATTCAGGATCTGTTTTACGTTGTATTTTGTACCTGGCATCTTGCGGACTGGAAACAGACTTCAAAAGCCTATTAGGCTGCACGATTGAGCCAAGTGAATGTTGTTTCTGCGAAGCTTTAAAAAAACTTGCGGCTGACTCATGCCGCATTGATATCTGTGAGGAATTGCTGGATACGCCCTGTTGGATAGTATGTGCCAGTTCATGAGCCAACAAATGTTTTCCTTCTGTAGCACTCGGCTGGTATTTTCCTTCATTAAAATACACATTATTTCCAACAGTAAACGCCTGTGCATTCAGTTCTTTGTTCATCTGAATGGATTCGCTGCCGGTATGAATCCTGACCGAGCTAAAATCGGCGCCGAATCGGCTTTCCATAAAAGTTTGGGTATTTTTGTCTAACGACGAGCCGCTCCCCCTGCTGCCTTGAATCTGCGAATTAAGCGAATCGCCGACAGACGACGCTTCATCGCTCTTGGTTTGAATAAATGGGGTTATGAGTTCAGATAATGGCTTGCGGTGAAATGTCTCCTCATTCTCCTTCTTACATTCACTGCATCTGCGTTGAATTAATGAGGTGCCATCTATGAGTTTTGCCTGAGGATGTAATTCATCTTCTTCAATTTTACGCTGAAGTTTTTCTTCATCCTCAAAACTAGCGCTTTTACGTTGAATAAAGTTTTGTTCCGGCATTCGCATTATACGATCTGCCATTACATCTGCTTTTTCTTCGAGCGGATCGTCAACGGCACCGATGTCAAGCTTGCGCTGGATGGGTAGGCGTTCAAGACCTTCGAGATAGATATCTTGCTGGGGCTGCTCTTCCGCAGGCGACAAGCCGACGCCTGCTGCCGCCGGATGCGTGGTAGTTGGTTTGGCGTTTGCGGCAACATCATGCATAGATCACCCATTATAGGTAGGGGTCGAGTCGAAAAAAATAATCAATCGAGTCTGACAACGGCAGGCTAATGGGTGACCCCATTTATTGCCATTGATTGACCGTGCCATTCGTGACTAACCCTAATACTGCTACCTTAAACTTGTATTCATCTAATAATCAACATGTTATAGATTGTAAGCATGCAAAAACCTGGTCTTTGTGGAGCGCCCAATAGGCGCAGAATCAACAAGTTAAATAGAAACAGGATTGTAATCAGTTATTCCTAACCCTTTTTGAATTTGATCTCGCCGCTTATTAGTACGTCAACACATTGATTATAATAATGAATATATTTAAGGTAGCAGTATTGTGACTAACCCCATTGACTATTTGATGTTTATTGACCACGCCATCGGGAATAATTTGTTCCATCAACGGTTAATGTAGGCATAGTCATTCAGAATGCGCCACTCAGCCCTTTGCCATATGGAGCTTGCGAAAGGGAAAACGGGCAAGCAGATAACGGTATTCCTCTATGGCGGCGTAGCGAGGGCCATCTGCTCCTTCGAAGTGCGCGAGTAGGGCAGGTTGACTATCCTGCCAACCTACCGGCCAAGAGAGATTGACGTTGCCTTCGGCATCTGGCGCGGGCCAGTTGACCCAGCCCTTAAATACACGTCGATAATCGGCCGGGGCGCAATCAGGTAGGTCGAACACAATCCGCATGAGCAGGAACAGTCTTGTCTCGTTCTCGACGCCGGTGAAACCATCCGCCTCATCCAGAAACCGGGCCAGAGCACGTTCAACGTCTGCAGGTTCCGACTTCTGCACCAGACGCACAGCGTCCGTGTAACGTCGCCAGTCATCTCCGAAGAAGTCTTGGGCGTTGCTCCACGGCGCTAACATGCGAAACTTGCTCAGTAGACTCTGGACTGTTACGGAATCGGTCATCGCGTTTGCTCGAATTAATCGCTAATGATCAGGGCTTGGTTTTGAGGTCGAAGGAATGTTTTTTCTTGTCGGCATCACAACAGTTCCACGAAGCCCAGGCCCCGCGATTCGCGGGTCCTTCTACGGGAGTGCCACTCCACCAGGACGGCTCTTTGGGAGTGGAAGGAAGAGCCCCGGAGTTTGGGACCTTACCCGGCCCCCAAGGGCTCTTGGGGTCGGCAGGGGCCTTGTTGTCAACACCCAAGTCACCCGTGGTTGCCTTGGTGAAGAACTTTATTGTGCCCGTTGCGCTATCCGAGCCATTAGTGCCGGGTCGCGCTGGGCGCGTATTTCCATCCGTATACTTCATCGTTCCGGCTAGCCAATCGACCTTGTCGCCTTTCTTGACGAACCATGCTTCCCAAAACGTGGGCAGCGGAGCCGCTGGGCCGTATGCCACGTTGGGACAGGTCTCGACATACTCGCTTCTGTCGACCTGTTGCACGATGTAACCATCCTCCGGAGCAGGCTTGTCGAGGCTGAAAATCCATTGCACATTGCGTTGACCGCACGTCCCCTTCGTGAGGGCATGTTGGGTGACGGTCAGGCGTTGGATCTGCTGCTGCGCCCGCCCCTGTTGCACCACATGGGTCAACTCATGTGCTAGCAATCTTTTCCCCTGGATAGTTTGGGGTTGGTATTCCTCCGCCCCAAATACCACATTGTTTCCTAAAGTATAGGCCCGCGCATTAATGGAACCTGCCGATTCCGCCGCTCGATTATCCGCATGGAGTCTGACAGCACTAAAATCAGCTCCAAAACGGGGTTCAAAGTAGTCCAGAGTCGCCCTGTCCAATGGTTGTCCAGATCCCAGCGAAGAAACAAAATTATCGGAAACCGATGATTCTGAAACAGGAGCTAAAGGTTTTCGTTGCAGATGTTTGTCCTCTTCATCGCACCCCACACACTTGCGCTGCACTAGCGGCGCTTCGGGCATCCGCATCACCCGGTCAGCCATTGCATCGGCTTCGGTTTCTAGCGGGTCGTTGACCGAGCCGATGGTCAATTTGCACTGCAAGCCCATCCCCGAAGCGCTAGTTGCCGCCGGGCTGTAGCCATTTTTGTTGTCAGATGTTTTTGCTTGGTGGGAATGCATGGCTGTTCTCCTTTAAAATGTCTTGCCTTCTTTACGAAACTCTTTTTTGATGCCTTGCAGCAAGTCGTCTACAGTGATGGTTTTTTCATTGCGATTCAACGCCTGCAGCGACGCAAACTGTATGACATTCATAATCGAACCGCCGGAGAGTTCGTATTGTTGGGCGATGCGTAGCAGCTCGTCCTGGCTCGGCGGAGTGCATTGCTTACTGAAAGCATTTACCCAGATTTGGAAGCGCTGGTTGGCCTGCGGCTTTTGGAAGAGAATTACCGCTTGCAGGCGGCGGGTAAAGGCCTCGTCGACATTATTGCGCATGTTCGACGCCAGGATCACCAGCCCCCGGTAATCTTCAAGCCGTTGCAATAGATAGGATATTTCCTGGTTGGCGTATTTGTCGTGCGAATCCGAGATGCTGGTGCGCTTACCGAACAGCGAGTCGGCTTCGTCGAAGAACAAAATCCAGTTCTTGTTTTCGGCTTTTTTGAATACCTTTTCGAGATTTTTTTCCGTGTCGCCGATATATTTCGAAATTACCATCGAGAGATCGACCCGGTAGACATCGAGATTATAGAGTTTACCCAGCAAAGCAGCGGTCAGCGTCTTTCCGGTGCCCGAAGGTCCGTGGAAGAGCGCTTTGTAGCCAGGTTTAAGCTTGGTGCTCATACCCCAGTCTTCATAAAGAGTCTGGCCGTGTTGCAGCCAGATGCGCAATTCGTCCAATTGCTGAGCGGTAAACTCATCGACGATCAGATCGTCCCAATTCATGCCTGTGGTTATCCGCTTTGCCGGGAAGTCCATGCTGAACTGCGGTTTGCGAATATGCCCAGTGGTAAAGAAATCGACGTATTCTTCCGTAAGGTGTATCGGGCTACTGTAAAACGGTTCGTTCCCCCCGCCCTGTTCGAGCAGGATAATTTGATGTGCGGTAAAAATATGGTCGGGATCGAACAATTTATACAAACGAAACCGATAGGCAAGATCATTCCCTGCCAGCAGGAATAAGGCTGTTTCAATAGTGGGAATGAATCCGCTGTGGCGGCTGCCTTTTACACCCCCGAATTCCGTATAGCCGCGCCCGAGCGTCTTGTTGGCGGAAAAAAAGACGTCAAGCAAATGCGGCTGTATGTGCGGAATGATGGCAAGCATCAACAGCAAACGTTCATCGCGGGACAGTTTGTAATAATTGACAAATTCGGCATAGACCGAGTGATCGTTTGTAAGATCGGGCGCCGCCGCTTGTCTGGAAAAATCCGAGGCAGTGTCTTTGCTGCTTAAACTCGACTCATCATTGGTTTTTTTAATGGTGTTGGAAAACACTTTATCCATCCAGCTGGGTGCTTTTTCGTCCTTGACCTCATCCGGCTTTGATGTCGCAAAGTAATCGCGCAAACGTTCGTTAACCACCTGCGTAAACCAAGCTATCTCAAGCGCCAAACTATCCGCATTCAGAGCACTGCGATCCTGGCTGGTATCGGCATTTTCCAGTTTAGGTTCAGTAGGTTCAATAGGCACTTTTTACCACTCCACATGAATTAAATAACCGTTCCATGGCAGCGTGATCGTTGAATATCCCCACGGGATACTATCAAGCAGCACATCCAGGGTTTTACGCTCGACTTGCAACAACCAACCGTCGTTTTTTCGGGTAATCAGCCCATCGCGTTTCAAAAAAGTAGCACGTAAACCATCGATCGATGTGTTTTTAAGTGCTTGCCAATTTTCAATGACCGAAGCAAGTAACTCGTAGGCTTGACGCATTTGCTGCTCCTCCAAATCGGCCTCCAAGGGAATCGGCTCTTCGATGGCAATACCGCAAATTAACTTCTCCAGCACCAAGCAGTATTCCGCTGCTTTTTTCGAGCCCGTCGCCAGATATTTCAGCAAATGTACAGCCTGGTATTGAGAGTCTTTGCTCTTCCACTCCAGCCCCTCAAGCAAGCCACAAGCATCGAAAAACTTTCTGAAGAATGGCGCCAGCAAAATTACGCCGGAATGGTACACAACATAACGTTGCTCCATACCCAGCTCAGTATCAGCATGAAACGATGAGTCGCTGCTGCTGTCGTTGTATCTTTGCCTTGTATCCGGGGGAGATTGCTCGCTCGCAACCTCAGAAATCAAGGTATCTAAAGATGCTCCCAGCTTGATTACCTGTTGTTCGCCAAAAGCGATCTTCGCCAGTTGAACCATGCTCTCAGGCCAATCAGGGTGGGTTTCATGGATGACATCATCAAGCACACAAGCAATAACCGCCGCGTAATTCTGTTTATCAATCATTCCCGGCGCATTGAAGAGCAATGCCTGGCGAACAGATTCCATAACCCTCATAGGCTCATAGAAGCGGATATCGTTTGTTTTACAGGTTTCTATCCACTGCACCAGTCGTGTTTCGGCATCCCGTAGCTCACTAAAAAGCGAGATGATCGTGCTTTTGGCTGCGTCATCCAACTGCAGTGCCGCTCTCATCCAGACGGATCGGTTCAGTTTTTGTTCGTAAAAAAACGCTCGTGATTGCGCGGGAACACGGGTAAACAATTCCTGTGCTATCGCGTCTATATCTACATCGGCTTCATGCGCCCACCAAGGTAATGTCCCCAGCCGCATGAAATGACAGAACAATTCCAGGCTGGAATGCTGTTTCGACTCATGCCGTCGTTCATCGCTGAATACGCCAAGTTGTTTAGCCAGTTCTTTCCCAAACTGATCGCGAAAAGCAGCAACAAAATCTCGCGTCAACGTATTCGGACTGAATCGTCCAAGATCAAGCTCCAGCCTGTCTATCCGCAGCCATTCATGCTCAGATACATATTCCGAGCACACTTCATCGATAATTTCGATGATTTCCGGCTGCAGTGTCTGGGCAAAATTCTGGCGTAACGTGAAAGCCTGTTCCTGTTCGGAACAACTGACCTCAAAATGCAGCCGATTAACCAGATGCGTGCCGTTTCGCTGGCGATGCTTTGCTTCAATCGCATTCATCTTCGCAGACTCCACAGGGCCGGAGCGTATTCAGCACATCCACAAGCGGATTGGTTTTTTCGAGAGACGGTATTTCGGTCTGCGACATTTCTAATAACCACTCGCAATAAACCTTTTCAAAGCGCTGCATTTCCTGGATGCCCAGCCAAACGATGCGGATATGGACGTGCGCCGGCGATTCGGTTTGAATGGTTTTCTCCACCAGATTACGAAACGTAGGATCGCGAAGACGCTTCGGCCAGCATGGCAATATCGCCGTTGCCCGCAAGGAATATGGGTCTTCGTTGTTGTCGCACGGATTAGCTTCGCAATACAGATCCAGTTCGAATTCGAAGTAACGCATCAGGTTTTCGATCTCTTGTTCGACATCGTCTTGAATATTGCCCGTTTGCCCCGGCGTTTTTTTGTTGAACAGGAACAGACTTTGGGCAAGCACGGCGTCACTGTTGCCATGAATGATAAATCCGTACTTCAATTTGGCCGGATCGGTTTCCTGGTTGGAAACGATCTCGTAATTGATGCGTTCCGATCCGAACTCCTGCAGATCACGCACCCGCTGAGCAAGATATTCGTAGCGCCTGAACTTCAACGCAACAGGTAAACTTCCATCGAGAGGCACTGCTTGCCATAAAAACGACTGATCGAAATGTTTCGTTGCCGGATTGAAGCGAAAATACTCCAGCACCCACGGCATTTGGTCGTAACACTTTTCAGCCGGAATGCGATGTATGCGTTTACGGTATGGCGGGATTTCGGTGCCTTCGTCAAGGCCGATGCCTAAGTCGCATGCGTCGAGACAAATCAAAGGGAATAACACATCGATGGTTCTTCCCGCTTCATCAAGCACTTCGTCGAATCTGGGCCTAAGCAGAATGTGTTCGACAAGGTGTAACCCTTCGTTACTGTCGATCTTTTCCATCGTCGCCAACAATTGACGAAACGCCTTGTCGCGCAAATCTTTCTTGTCGAATCGCTCGCTGACACCCAGCAGCACTGCCGTTTCCGGATCGGTGCCGTCCCAAAGTTCGAACCAGAAATAGCCTAACAGCCCGGCACTTTTCCGACTGCGTTGTTTCAGGTCTTCTCTGAGCCGAAAATATTGACGCTCGCCGGCGTGCTGCAAAATCTCAGTCATGAGTTGTTCGGTACAACAGCCGTCCGCCACTTCAACACTGGTGAGCAACACGCGACTTTTATCATCCGGATCATACAGTTTGAAGATATTGAGAAGCTGTCCCCTGACGTTTTTTTTCGGTACCGAAGCTTTTGTTTTCGAATCGATTTCCATCACTGCTTCACTCACTATGAAATCCGGCGCAAGCGTCCTACGCTTGATACATGAAAAGCCGAGTAAACGTCCTACCCTGCGCTCGATTCCGGAAACATTGGCCGTATCCCAATAGGCAGCCAGCGCGTAATCGTAGCCACGTCCACGATTACTACTGATGCGAAAATATTCGCCGTCTTGCAAAATATTGGCCTTATCTGTAATCAAGCGTTCGTCAACCTGATCAGGCGTCAACCAACGCGATATTTGTTCGTATTCGCTCAGGTCTTCACTAAATCTCGCCAGCAAATGGTTGAGGAATACGTTTCTGCGTTTGCCGAAGGCTTCCGGCGTTTCCAGCAGATTCTGCAAGGTATGGGCAAATTCTTTCTTAATCCTATCGAATTGTGAAGCACCCTGGTTTTCATGATCGATCAGTAGTGCCTGCAATTGGTCGAGTTCTTCTAGCACTCGGCTGAAATAAGTGTGGCGTATAGCGCCATCGAAGCTGAATAAATCTCTGAGGTAATTGAGTTGCACCAAATACCCGTACAGAATCTGTTCGAAAAACAGCAGATAGCCTTTCAATTGCAAGGCCTGCGCCTTACGTTTTGCCTCGTTATTACTAGGCAACCCGGTACGTTCGCTCACGCCATAACACATTGGCAACGATTCGGTTATCGGGAAATAATCCTCGAGGTGCATATATTCCCCGACCGGCACCGGAAAATCGACTGCCTGCCCCTCGAGTTTGTACTTACGCTCCAGTGTTTTCATATCCTTGAAGAGCTTGAGCATACGTTCGGGACGACGGTCTTCCGGTCTGCCGACGAAATAGGTCATGAATTCCCGGTTTTTACAAAACATCACCTGCGACAGAGAGGGCTGTATACGGGCAATTTTCCTGGCCTCACGCAAAGCTTTAACCCAAAGGTTAAAGTAATTTTGGTTTTCATCGGCTTTGTCGAATCCGTCAAACGGCAGATGTAAATACAAAATACCTTTGATGCCTTTGATGTCGGATATCTCGTTAATAATGTCCGACAACCGGATATCTCGGAAAAGATCGGTTTTCTCCAGCTCAATCGAGTCGATAAAGCCGTGTTTCAGCGCCGGGCCTTCGAATATCTCGTCAACCTGGTGGCCTTTGGCCAGCAATTGATCGATCGTGTGGAAGGGAATCGAGGGAGTGAAATATTTATAGATTGTGAAAAATATCTGCGCCAACACCACATCGGGATCTGCATAATCTTCCAGCTCTATCGATGCGCCCAGGCCGAAGTCCTGGTAATCAACGGCGGTGACACTTAAGAAGTCCTCGCATAGGTTGCGATGGTGGGCAAGGCGAGCGATCACGACTTGGCGGACAGCCTCGCGTTGCTGTTCTTCGAGAACATCTTCCTCGTATTCGATCATAACGTTATAACAACCCTTCGAGCTCAAGTATCTTTGAAGAAAGATACCACAACGTTTCGTGGTCCTTGATAACGGCACCCAGCAGGTCTATTTCTGCCTGCAATCGTTTGATTTGCAGCTTGATTTCTACGATCTGTGCGGCAAGGATGGGATTAGTGGGGTCTTGCTTCAATTGTGCTTCCAAACCAGCAAGCCGATTCTGCAAAGGCTCTTGACAGCTTACTAATCGCCTGCATGCGCGACTTTAAAGCCTTAATCGATTCCTGGTTTGCTGCTGTGGCTTGCTCTCAACTGATCGGATTCAGCCGCAACTTACCCAGACAAACCTGCTCGACAGCATCCTCACACGCACAATCTTGCGGCTGACGAAGTTCCCAGGCGTTGTAGTCCACCCAAATTGGCACTTCATAATCCTTACTCGGCTCGATCCAGGCGTTGCGCACACCCTTCACGTCAACGATCAACTTGCGGTAATCAGTATCGTCAGCGGACTATTGTGCAAAATCTGCCGTGCCGTGTAGAAAATCTGCTGCCAGGTGTCTTCGGATAATTCATCCGGCGCCAGAATATCCTTAACTTCGAAACCGGTGCGATAGGCCAGATCTGTAATGGCATAACAGACGGCTTCCAGAATGGTAATACCGGGATCGGAATTGTTGTAATCCGTCCAGATGGCGCTACCCAGTCTTTCAATCGCTTTAAAACCCTGCTTGCGAAGCGCGACATAATCCTCGGCGGGCAGTAGCGGGTTGGCCTTGATCAATGTAATCGTGTCCGACATAGGGTTATCTCTCCAGTTAGATCGGGTGCTTGCTTGAGTATTTGCTTCACTCGGCTAGCGATTTGTTCTTGGTATGTTCCCGCTATCGATTCCGGCGCGGTTTTCGGGATTTTGCCTCAGGGCGAATCGTGTTGCCTGTAACCTCACCCAGCGGCCTGTCGACAACGGCTTCCACCCTCGCTCTTGAAATTTTGCGTGCTTCACACGCTGAAACTTCGACCGGCGCCTCGTAAGGGATGATGATGTGCCGTGGGTAAGAGACCAGAATAGATCGAGATGTCGAGGGTTCGACGATGACTTTACCGAGGGATATGGGGGCGTTTGCGAATATCTGTTCCAGATCGCAACAGCCTGAGATATGCGCAAGAATATCGGCCATTTTCTCCGATTTTCCGGCGCCAGTATCCCTGATAGATTCGGTTTCCGCCGGACAGCATTCGTCGCTGCAAACGAACATTAAAAAGTCAGTGATAAAATCGACGTATGAGCGTTCTTCGATAAAATTGATAACGGCAGATGCATAGATTTTTTGTGCGAACGATACTTCGGCGTTCTCATCAAATGCCCATGGCGTCAAATAATGCACGATCTCGTCGTTGAGCTGCTTCAAGTAATAACCTTTGTCCGCACCGGCAACGAATTGCACTCTGAAAAACACCAAAACTTGTTCATAAACCGGGTTTTTCGCATGCACCTTTACGAAAGGCGAGGTGCGTTTGCCGAGATAGTCCTCAATTTCAAGCAGCGTGCGACGGCTGGTTTTTGGCTGCAAAGGATTAGCAGCATTGCGATTTTTCAGGTTGGCGATGGGCACGACCAACACATGCCCCGGCGCAATTTGCGGACCGCAGCAAGTTATCGTGTCCCCGCCATCTCGACTCAAGCGAGGAACCGGTTGGCGGCATAGGCAATTTGGATCGGTATGCGTGATGCATTTGACCTTATAAATACTCGGAAAACGATCCAGTACCAGATGCTCATAATCCCATGGGGTAATCGCACGGGCTTTATGACGTAACCTTTCACTGACTCGGGTGTAAAACTCCTTACCGATTTCACTATGCTTACCATCGAACGAAGCGAAAGGTTGCTCAACCTTGCCCACTTGCGCAACGGCAACGGCAAGCTTAGAGATGCTACCGGCGGGTAACGCGGTGTCGAAATGCGATTGATCGTTAGCGTTATCTTGGAACTGTGCCTCGACTGCCTGAGCCACCACGTTCACCAGCTGTGGAATACGATCGGCATGCTCCGTCACACTGGCGCAGAACCAGCGTAAACCGTCCGTAATAATAGTGTTGTGATCGGTGCTGTCTTCCGGAACTTCGATTTTGATGATGCCGGTGGTCTGGAAACCATAGGTGCCGTCGGAAATCAGATTTTCGCCTTTGAGAGGCCGCCACTCGTTGTAAGTTAAATACGACCAATGGATTTCGGGTGGGTCATTGTCTTCATCGGCAGCACTGCCTTCGGCGAATTGGAACAACAGAGAAAGCGTATCAAGCGGCTGTAATTTCTCCAAACCGATAAACAGCATGCCCTCTTCCTGCAACATGGCAGAATATTGATTATTCCCACCCAATAGTGTTTGCCTGATGCCACTCGCTTCGAGAACCAGCGTCTCCATAACACCCTTGCTAGCCAATTCCTTTATCGGTCTTTGCTTTATAGGTACTTGCCCAACTTGACTGGGATACGCTCTTTCGTAAACAGCATTCGGACTGAGATAGCCAAACTGGGGCAGTAAGGCTGCATTGGCATTGACGAGTAAATAATCTTTCGCCTGCTATCGAGCGTGTTAAACAGGCTGCTTTGCCTCGAACCGATACTGGGCAGCAAACTGGTCGCTAGCGGCTCAACCGCATCCTGCTTTCCAGCGTAAAGTCCCCCACATTGCCAACAAAGATTTCCGTCACACCAAACGGATAAACATGAAAGAACTGATCGATCTCAGGATCAAGTACTGCAAGTTTCGAGTAATAACTGACGGAGATTTCCTTGATTTGTAACCTTGGCGCCAGATCCTGGCTCAGCTGTATCCCCGGAATATTTCCGTTTCCGTCGATATTTTGCAAATTACTGATTCTGATGAAGCCTTTAATCGTATCCGGCTTGAATTCGGTGACCGCCTGCAAAGGTTCGCGCTCGGTCGTAAAAGGCGACGCCTGAAGCGATCCATCTTCTTTAACCACGGCATGATTAAGGAGGTTTTGCACGAGTTGACCGCGTAAAAAATCTCCGGCCGGTTCGTCGGTAAAAAGTTGATCCCAGCGTTTATCAACCAGCAAGCTTGCACTGTATTTGAAACTCAGATTCGTTGCTGCAGCAGCTCTGGCCAAGTTCAGCGTCAGCACCGGTTCGCTGGCAATTTCGGGGTCCTGAGTATTCTTGATGTGAACGGCAAGTCCGGACAGCCGCTTGTTGAAAACCTCGTCGCTACCGACATAAAACGATTTTCCAAATCCAGGATACAAGGTAAACGGATCAAATGGCTTATTTGCAGGCAGCAAGCCGGTCTCGTTTTGCAGCACCAGTTTTTTTAAACCGTCGTAGAGAAAGTTGACTAGAGTTGCCGCCGATACATTCTGTTCTTCCATAAATTTCGATACAACTTCCTCCGATGGAAATATAGATCCGACTCGAGCCGAAATTGATTGAGTATTTAAGCTCACTTTTTTGAACAAGGCGTAATCGAAGACCAAATTCGGCCCGAGCATGATTTGCGCGACCGGATAAGCCGTCAAATACGGATAGCCCAAGTGCAGTTTGGCATCGAATGGAATAACCGCATCTTCGGCAGGTGACAAATAAAGGTAGAAACTGTTAGCGGCACGATCGATAAAGTAGCCGGACTTGGTTACTGCATTCGCTAACGGGAAAATACCGTATGTCGTCACCATCTGCCTGATAACACTGAAGACGCCTTCTTCCAGTGGACTTAAAATCAACCAGCCTTTCTCGCCGGTCAGCCAGATCTCGACTTGATGAGGTATCTCCCCTTCATCGGTTTCCGGCAGTAGTTCCGACAATTGATCGATATGCCATTCCAGCAGGCGATTTCCACCTTGCAACAACAACTGCGGGCTAGCAACTGCAAAACCAATTTTTGCCTGATCCTTACGCGACAGTATTTCCTTATATTGATCAACTATCTGGCAAATGTTTTTGGCTTTTTGTAAATTCGGCATGCCTTTGCCGAAAGTAGGCCATTTGCCGCTGGGATCGTCGACAATTTTTTCCCCGAATCCATCCTGGGAATTCGCCACAGGCCGGGCAAAAATCGCATCTATCGTGCCGTTTACCGGATCGACCGATGGCGTTTTTTGAATAAACAGCGTTTTCAATTCCTTGACCTTGGCCTGATTGACCACCAGATCGGCATTGGTGGCATAAATCTGCTCTTTGCCTGCCGCATCCTTACCGGCTTTCAGCGTAGTACCCTGGGCAATGTCGTATTGAACGACATCTTTCGCCAGTTCGAATACCACATAGGCGCGATCAGGAATGGAAGGTTTAGTCGCCAGACGCAGCACGTCCTGATAGTAAAAATCCAGCATCTTGCCGGTAAGCCCGTTCATCTGGTCCTGTGCCAGTCGAAACAATTCAAGGAAAGGCAATAAATAGCGCCATATGCGGCTGATGCGAGGGATAGGCTTGCAGCGCGTAGTTGCATATATCCCACTGACTTTACTTCAACCAGATCCGTCATAAAACCGTAGACAGCATGGAAGATGTCATCGACGAAGAGTGCTGCATAACGTATCTGATCGTCGAGATTGGTGCCTTGATAAATAGAAGCATCAGGGTTGATCTCTTCATCCAATCCCCAAAGGCTATCGTTCTCGATGGCTGAATAATCCAGTTGCAACGGATGCTTAGGATCTAAATATTTGTAGCCTTCTTCGTAAGCGACAATCTTTTTAACCTGCTCACGGAGTACCGAATCGATTGCCAACTGCAGATCGGCATGTAGCGGATTACCTTGGAATAGCCAGGCATACCAGCGGTCGATTTGCGCAACCATACCCAGAATCGGCTCAAACAAATCATTTAGCGCATCGGAATCCGGATGAGCATCAAGGTGATCACGGTTCTGATCGTAATCGCTTTTCAGCTGTGCAGTATCGACGACGGAAATGGAAGCCGCAATCACCGCCATATCACGGCGGAAGAATTCGCGCCAGCTGACGTGTTCAGGCGCTGTATCGTCGTCTATCTTGCTATCAGGCATATCGTAGAAACGAATCTGCGCCGCATATCGCTTCGCAAACACCAGCAAGTCTTCGAGACTTCGCCCGTCTATCGGCGCATAACTGGGATCAAGCGCTTTTAAATAGCGGCCCAGCTGACCTGAACCGTCCCGGGGTATTTCATAGTGGCAATTACAGTTCTTCATATTTCGATGTTCGTGGCTTCATGGATATAGAACGGGAATACGTAGTTGTAACGCGTATTAGTGGTAATAATTGTGTACGAAATATCGATCAGCAGCACGCCATTCGCCTGATCGGGTGTCGTGATGATAGCGTCGACGATAATGCGCGGCTCGTGGAAAACAAGCGCTTCTTTGACGATCTTTTCGATTAAGGCAATGTCCTGAACATTCATCGTATCGAAGACATACGGATGCAGATTGGCTCCGAAGGTGGGTAGCATCACCCGTTCACCAGTGATGGTCGTTAAAATGATCTGCATACTGCTACGCACATCATCCTCTTCGACCAGCATCTCGACGCCGTACCATTCACGGCGAAATGTCGGTGGAAAGTTCCAGCCTATGCCTAAAAATGAGCGATCGATGTTGTCCATATGTATGATGCCTTTTAAGAAAGTTGACGTTATGACCGAATCAGCCACCGATGATCACAGTAGGAAGCCCGGCAACAATACTGCCTCCATGCGCTGTGGAATCTCCCATGCGTGCTGCCGGTTGTCCGCCGATCAACACAGTAGCCGAGCCCATAGCGATGCTGTCTGGCGGGCCGGCACAGGTACACATATTCCCGGCTGTTGCAGCCGGCTGTCCGCCAATCAAAACAGTAGGCACGCCCGGCGGCAGAATAGGTCCGCCGGTATGCGGGCTGCCGTTTGGATTGAGCATCGGGCAAACATGATTGTCGGATATTCGCGCTGCTGCTGGCATAAGTACCCTTTTATATCAGTAGGCGTAAGGCGCTGCTGGCTTCGATCGAAAAATTGCGCAGCGTCACGCCTGATAAAAACCGAATCAATTGATCATGACCTGCGTTCCCTTTATGGTGACTATCCCGGAACTCGATTGAATCGTAATGCCCTGCGCATCCATTTTGATGCTGTTTTGATTTTCGTCCTTCAACTCCATGGCCCCGGCACTGTCGTTGATAACAACGGATTTCTCGCCAGACCCGGCTGGAGCAATCAAACTCATGGTCTTATTAGTATCGTCGAAGATCAGTTTGAGGCCTTCCTTGGTCACAAAGCCATATTGCTGTGAGCCTTCCTGTTCCGGAAGCGGAGACTGGTTAGTGCTTTTGCTATGTAGATAACCCAAAATAATCGGTTCTCGTGGGTCATCGCCGAGAAAACCCAGCACTACTTCATCGTTCGGCTGCGGACGAAAATACACACCCCGATCCGGCCCAGCGTCCAGAGCGGCAACACGCGCCCATAAGCCCTCGTTTCCCGAGGTAATCGTCGGAATATGCACCTTTACCCGATATTGCCCGCCGTCTTCGGTATCGTCAGTATCCAATACCGTACCTATCTGCAAGCCATTGATCCCCGGTAACAACCCGCGTGCGGGTTTATCCATCACGTCATCTTTTTTATAAAACCAGTCGTCACGCCAGCCGAATTGAATATCCGTCAGCCAGTTGCCATCGATAGGTGTGCAGTACGCCGCTAACGAACACATCACCATTAAATCGGTCTCCAACACCGTCCAGGGTAATCAGCGTACCGGGTTTGACCACCGCATTTCCTTCGATACGAACTCTGCCAACCGCTTTCGAAAGCTGATTGCGCAGCGCATGTGCGTCCGACCAATCCTGCAACTGATCCTGGGTTAAATGTCCCGGGTGGCTGAGCGCAATCTGTGCACTCATCACGCTGGCAAGGTCGTCGGAAGACAAATTTCCGTTCTCCGAAAAACTCGCGGTTCCAGAATCCGACTGTTCAAGTTGCTGCTGGGTGTAATCCCAGGATTGGCTAGATAACCTGCTGGACTTGGCGGCGGGCATCCATTTCCGCTTCGAATTCGAAAATATTGGCCCCGTAGGTCGCCGTGAGCACTACCTCGCTATCAGTCGATGGCTTCTTCACCGTCAGCGTGCCGTCATCGGTTAGCACCAGCATCCCGTTCGCTTCGGCGCGGGTGCAGATAAAATCCCAATCGGTGGCGTCGAATTGCATCAGCTGTTTGTGTGTCACTGTCGTCGTTTCGACATCCGTTTCCAGATCGCCGGCCAATTCCGCAATCGCATCGCTATCGGTTTTGTTAATGAAATAGGCGCTTTTTCGGGAACCGGTCAGTTTGATCGCTTTATCCTTGGCTTCGATCACCAATACCGAAGCACCCTGCTGCCTGGCTTTGATGGCGTGCTTGACGATAATGCCGCTGAACACAGTCTCGACTTCTCCATGGTAGCCGAGCTGAACGGTTATTTCGTTGCCGGGTTTTAACGTGTCTTCGTTGCTGAGCGGAAAGTCCCGGTCGGATGCGGAGCCGTCCAGAAACACCAGTTTTGCGGACGCCACTTTGTTGAAAGTTTTGTTAACGACGACATGCGATATCCCAATCTCATTATTTAATGGTGCGCCGTCTGCCAGTATGGTTAGACTGACAACATCTGTTGCATCATTCGATCCTGGTGGCAGGCTGGTTAGACTCATGTCGGGCTCGTCAAGTTTTCGATAATGGCGGGAACATCAGCGTTTTCCCGGGCTCTAGCTTCCGGAAGTTTTTCTCCTTATTAAATCTGGCGACTTGCAGGTAGTAGTACTGGTTTTTGTAGATTTTATAGGTTAACAAAGGCAAAAGATCACCCTCTTTAACCTGCACCCGATGGGTCAGGTCGGGCGAGGAAAGCATTCCAACGATGTTGCCTAATGAGGCCACTTTCCGTTCGACAAAACTTGCGGACACCTTGGCCCTGATGGGTAATCCCAACATATCGAACATCGTGTAGGTCACGGTCGATGACTGAAGTATGCAAGAGCAGATGAACGGTCCGTATTGGACCAACAAATAAGGCGGCCGATGAGTTTCGCCATCAATCTCGGTCGTTACAGAACGAAACAGCAGAATTTGCACCGTCACTGGAATCTTTACCCCGTTGGTGTTGACACCCGTGCCGTCAAGTGTAAAGTCGATAGTAAACGTGCGTGGTTGAGCGCCTTTGAACTTGGGGTCGGCGCCATCGGCTCCTTTTGCTGTTGTGTCATCTAAAATAATAGTTTCGCTAATCGCAAATTGTTCCGGATTAAACATGGCTATAAACGGCAGAGCCAGCTTCGGCACACCTTTTTCATCCGTTTTCAGTATCTTGAGATTAAACGGCAGTTTTATCGCGCTTTGAGTGTCCATTATCGTTCTTTTTGTTCTTGAATGATTTCCAACACCCGTTCGAGAATTTCTTCCTCCGAACACCTAATATTCGCAGATGGGATGCTACCGCCCTGCCCGCTCGACTGATCGGAGGGCTGTGTATCGACAACGGTACGAATGATCACTTCGTTAATCTGTACTGGCATGGCTTCATAACTTCCTTTCGAAATATTGATAAGCAAGCTCTATGGTCTCAATAGCAATCGAGTTATCCGTGGCCTTAAAGTCAGATACTGCCCACTTCAACGGATAAGCCTGAACCACATTCCAAATGGCGACGGGCTGGTCGGCTTCGTCCAGCAAGGTAATCATCAAGTCTGCCGGTTTAAAGTCGTAAATCACCACGGTAAAATAGGTACTCAGCGCTGACTTAAACCAGTCCAAGATTGCCGTACCTTGTAACAAGCCTCGCTTTAACACCAAGTTCGGATATTTCACCCGTTTCGGCAACTTATAAACGAATCGGTTCTCGCCACCTTCGCGCAATTCTTCCGTCTCCACTTCGAACGAAAGACCGCCAACCTCTTGAAACCGATGTTCTGTATCCGAGTCCATACCATCAACGCCGAGAAACTCGACCTTGAAGTGAAAACCGACCGGTGGATAATAAGTTGGCCATAACTTAGGTTGTCGCGACAGAAATGCCTTCATGCACCAGTTCGATCGATTCGATTGCGATCTCGTTGCCGGTCGCCTTCAAACCCGGCCCCTCACATTTCACCGGCCATGCCTGCGAAATAGTCCAAACCATCACCGGACTACCTTCATCGTTAAGCAAGGAAATCAGCAAATCACGACGCTCAACATTCGGAAGCCCGTTGTTGTTGAACCAATTGTACAAATCGTTATCACCCTGAACGATGCCCCGCTTGAGCGAGATGTTGTTGGCTTTTGTTAAGCCTGGCCGTTTCAGAGGAAGTTGGTCACCGGACATTAAGCCATCGCGATATTCAATCGCTTGCACGCTCTTGCGTCAATCCGGACACGTCGGAAAAACCGATGTCCAGATTGTTCCAAGAAACTTTGTAATGAAAGACTGGAATAGGATATGTTGCCATTTGAGTAGATCTCTTTTAAAAGTTGAGAAGTGTTGTCTTTCAAACGCAATCAAGATTGCTGCAACAACTGCGAAAACTTCAGCACAATGAATTCCGCCGGGCGAGCAACCGCCATACCGATCTCGACATTCATTCTGCCTTCGAGAATATCCAGCGACGTCATGGTGGAACCCAATCCTACCCTGACGAAATAGGCCTGCTCCGGCTTAACACCAGCCAGTGCACCCTCTTTCCATTTCAGGAACAGATAGTTCTCGATCATGGCCTGAACCTTCACCCAGGTATCGATCACATTCGGCTCGAACACCGCCCACTGACTGGACTTCTTGACTGATTCTTCCACCATATTAAAGAAGCGGCGGACGCTGATATAGCGCCATTCATTGTCGTTACCGTTTAAGGTGCGCGCACCCCAGACTAATGTTCCATAGCCGGGAAATGTGCGAATGACGTTGATGGATTTACCGGAACTCGGGTCGACATTGAGGTTTTCCTGCTCGTGATGGGAAACGGCAAGATTAGGGCCAATAACAGAAAGCAGGGATTCGTTGGCTGGCGCTTTCCAAACCCCTTTTGTATTATCTATCCGGGTATATAGGCCCGCAATAGCAGGCGATGGCGGTAATACGACATATTGTTTTTTAAGCTCTTCCTTTACCTTTCCATATAAAACAGATCCTGCACCTGCAGTAGCCATTGTCATACCAGCTGTATGACCGGCTACCGAAGGAGCAAGTACTCCCGGAGCCAGTGTATAAGTATCGACTACCAATGCATCAAAATCATGCTTGTACTCATAAGTAGTAGTGAGGTTCGGATAGTAGGCAGCGGCGTAACGGTTTTCGGAAACGGATAACGTGGCATTTCTGATTGCTAGCGCATCAGCATCAATATTCCCATTGGGATCGGCGGTATTTTTTGGCGTTACTTGAAAGGGGTCTACCAAAGCAAAACGGTCTTTAAGCGTTGCCGCTTGGTTTATCATTTTATTGACAATCGTAATGTAGGATGCGGAACTTACTTTGGTTGCCTCTGGGATGACAAGAATAGTAACTTCATCAATTTCATAGACGATATCAAGCCCTTCCAGCAGTAGCGTATCGCTTACAGCACTGGGTGTTTGATAGGTTTCCATAGACACTATGTAACAAGTGCCTCCACCGTTATCGTAAAAATGTTTGACGGAATAATAAAGATTGTACAAAGACCGTACGCTGGGTGTTACGGGGGTAATGGAGACGTTATAGTTGCTGCTACCATTGTCAGTAACCGCAACGGTGATGCTTGCATTGCTCTCTTCAGCGGGTCCTCCATAAAACTGCACGTATTCGCTGAGGCTATTGACTTTGTTTGCGACTTTTTTCAGGTCGCCAACCGCGAAACTATCAGCTTTTTCCGTGTAGCCGATAAATGCCGGAATAGCCGTTTCCACTTCGGCAACCGATGGCGGAAATGTAGAGATTTCCTGTACATACACGCCTGGGGTAGATAATTTTAATACAGCCATAACTAAGTTCTCGCTAAAGTGTTAAGAAAACGTCCGAATAAATAACAGACGGCGTGGTTGCATCGATTAATCCGGTCTGCGGATAAGACAGATCCGAACGCACATCGGCTTCTTTTAGCATCACACCGATATACTTTTTCAGTGTCAGGCTGAGAGGTTCATGATTTGCACTTGAGCCGGAGACATATTTCTCCTGTAAGGCCAGATCGCTATCGGAGATGAAGACAATGTCTTTGTCGCTAGCCGATGTTTGGGTAAAGGTAATCGCCGTATCGTTGCTGACGATATTGAGTTTGCTTAAAAAATCCGCTTTATCAGACGCATTTAACCCAGCCATTTCAAGAAACAACGGACTGTTAGTTTGCATGTGAATGGTGTAGCGCCAAAACGTCTTCCGGTTCCGGAACAGAATGGAATAAGTCGGCCGCGTTTTCGTTAGCGAGCGGTCGGACTCGACCATCCGGTAATTCGAGTCCAGGATATCGGAGAGTAAAAGCTCGATCACGCCAAACACCTGAAAGGCCGGGTTGCCGAAAAAATAAAACTCATCCTCCACACTACCACCGATTATGAGCTGACATTTGCCGAGCGGCAGAGAATTCAAGTTAAACACAAGATCCGATTGCCCAGACCGATTGATAACCGAATCGGGCAAAACCAGCATGCCGCTCAAAATATGCTTAACCATTGCAGTACCAGCGCTAACTTGAGCGGTGTGATGGAAACGGTAATTTGCAGCTGATTTCGCCATGTAGTCGCTTGAACCACTAGCGCCTGAAGATGAGCTGCTAAGATGCAGATTGTCGCGAAGCGCCGAAGCATCAATCTGCTGGTTGCTGAAATAGTAAATTCCGCTCAGATCACCATGCGTCGGCAGGTCGTCAAAATTCAGGACATTAGGATTATTCAGCTTTATCCAAAAAGATAATTTATCGCCCGCCCGCGGCGGAAAACGCAGCATATCGTCACCACTACCATTAGTGCCCAAAACCCTGGCAAGCACGATAAACCCTCCGCTTGGATCTGTAGGCCGAAACACTATATCCAGCTTTTTCATTAACGCCAGACACTCGTCAGTCGGCAGCAGCTCAAAGTCGAGTATCGGATCGACGTGATACTGTTGACACACGCCATTTGCGTAGTAAGGTTGTGACACTGTTGCTTTCGCCAATTCGGCGTATTTGAATACGGCTTTGTCCATGACTATTGTGAACTCCCCGCAAAATTGAGTTCGGTAATGGCAGCAGCCTTTTCATTACTCTTGGTCTCAAAGAATGTCAGCATTTTCATTCGATAGACCACGCTGGGAATATATTTAGAACCGAGCATGGCCCAAAGGTTATTTTGTTGCTCAAAAGAGAGACTGTGTAATGAAAACGACAATCTATCAATCAGTTGCCAGGGTTTTCCCCCCGAATTGCTGACTGTTGCGTTAATGCCGGGATTTTTAGTCGCATCGAAGAATGGATTGGCTTGAAAAAAACCTACTACATCGGAAAGATCGCGAAGAGCCGTTTCATAATCTTTGTTATGCGCAACGAATAGAACAAACAGATCCAGTTCAACAGGCGGATTCAATCGGGAAAAGTTCTTATCATCTGCCGGAATATATACCGGGCGTTTACCTTCCCGGCGTTCTTCGTCTACGCCTACCAACATCACAGTGACGTGCGTAGTGTCGGTAACATTCAGATTACCATTAGGAAGTACGATAGATTTCAAATCCACCACATTACCCACTTTGTAATTTGGGTCTTGCTCCCGCGCCACAATGTAGGATTCTACTTCTTTTTTAACAAACTCCAACGCAGTACGAATCAAAACGCCTCCTTTAAGTAGGCTAAATAGTTTTATTTCGATCGGAGATCATTGAATCAGAATAATAAGAACAAAGATATAAGTACAAATACCTATCAATACCTTCGCCAAAAATCATGCTGCTTTCGCATGAATTCTACCGATTTCTGCGGCTTGGAAAATCCTATCATCAATATAAAACTGGGTGAGTTTAAACAAACGACAGATTTGTTTCATAGCATTTCCTGATTACCCATGATATTCAGTCATTGATCAGCCCAACTGCAGGCTGTTACCCTAACAAACACGGGGTACAGCAATAATGAGGTTTACAAAGTGAGGTGGATTGTTGCCTTTGCAAGAATTGCCACACATGCCCGTTCTCGTAACCGATTGATTTTATAGGCGGCTAATGGTGCTGTATCTTGGCTGAGTTTGATAGGTAACAGGCTGTTCTACCTCGATCGTAACGAGTTGTCGTATTGAAGGTAGGTGGATCGAAACAAAGGTGACTACCTTACCCAGTGAAGGGCCGTCGGTTTGGGTCGGTGTAACTGCGACACCTTAAGCCCTAAGCGCAGCAGTAATGTTGACGTTATGGATCGGGGGTCTACAGATGAAGCCGTAGTAATCGTAAAGTTCGGTGCCGATGAATTCATGGCGACATGCAGGAGGGTAAAACATCGAATCAGAGACAGGACGTTGGAGATGGAACATGTAAGAGGCCATGGCCGTTGATTAAAGACCGGAGGACTGAGATCAGCCTGACAGGAGCGGCTGAGTATTCGCGTCGTAAACAGTGAACGAATCAGCCGTGCGCGATTGATGAAAGCCCTCTGCAAACAAGAGTGGGTGAGTTTAAACAAACGACAGATTTGTTTCATAGGATTTTGAGGGGTAACAAGGCGCAAACTTCTACCGTTCTCAAATCCCCGTTTTCGTGATAGCGAAAATACGCCAGAAAAAAACTGATACCGCTTAACCGGAGAATACGACAGTTACATGTCCGACCGAAGCCGCATGACGATTAGGGCCAACAACGATTTGCACATCACGACCAAGACGAGCCAGACAATCGAGCATTTTTGATTCACTAATACCACGAAACTGACCGCGCAGCATTTTGGATAATTTCGGCTGAGTAATACCCAAAACTTCAGCGGCTTGCTGTTGGCTCAATTTTCGACTATTAATGATTTCGCCTATCTTGGTTGCAAGCTGCGCTTTCACAATCATTTCATCGGCGTCATCCATACCTAAATCGGCATAGACATTACCTGTGCTTTCTTCAATTTCGTTCATTGCCGTTGTTCCCCTTTGAAGTGCAATTCAGCTACCTTTAACCGTTCCCGAATAACATCCATGTCAGGCTTTGGTGTTGCAATGCCGTGCTTTGATTTCTTCTGAAAGCAATGTAGGACATAAACCGCATCACCGAATTTGACCGTGTAGACGGCGCGGAACGTGCCGCCGCCGGAGTCTTCAACTACCTCGAGAACACCCGCTGAACCAAACCCTTTTAATGGCTTGGTTTGTGCGTGTTTTTTTCCGATTTGGGCTTGATGTAGTGCATAACCAAAAGTGTCTTTTACATCGGGCGGCATAGCCATTAAATCCTTCTTGGCGGAGCCTATCCAAAGTAGTTTTTTTACAAGTAAACCCATGCTTTATATTATACCCATATAGGCATAATTTCTCAACATCAAAAACTCTTCTTGAGTTAATCCGTTCACTCACGATGACGGATGGGCATTGACTGTCTTTATCCCATTCTTCTTGAGCCAGTTGTAGAGATTTGCTTCTGTAGTGTGGTAACGTTGCGCGATAAACCTCTGCGTCGATCCGTTTGCCAATAGGCTTTCAATTTCCGGACGAAAAACATCCAGCTTGCTTTTACCCGGCCCTTTAGGCCGACCGAGCGTAAGACCCTGTTCCTTTTTGAAGCGTAACGCTTCCTTGGTTCGTTGTGAAATCAGGTCGCGCTCGATCTCTGCTGCCATCGAGAACGCCAGGGCAATGATCTTGCTCTGAATGCTGTTATCCAGTTGCCAACTTCCCTTTACCGAATAGACCCGAATACCTTTGCGTGTGGCGAGCGCCAGAATCTCCATACATTCGAGCATACTGCGACCCAGTCTCGAAAGTTCGGCCACAATAATGGCGTCACCGTTCTGCAATTCCTCAAGCACCTGTGCGATTTGCCGATCCCGCCAGGGTTTTTTACCAGAGGCAATCTCTTCGACAAAATTCACCTTACCTAGATCATGATGGTTGGCAAAGTGCAAGATATCCGCCTTGTTTTTCTCAAGCCCCTGATCAAGCGTCGATACACGCAGATAAGCAACTGTTTTGCGCTCAGAGGAGGCCACTTTTGTCGCCATACCTATGACATTCGATGAATACAGTTAATTTCGGCTTTTAAGATAAGCATATATATAGAAATATCAAGCATTTTTGTCTAATTTTCCTTATCGTATAAATGATCGTTTAAAGTATAGACGAAACCTCCGTATTTTTCATCTGAAGGATTAGACGCATGGCAAGAATGAAAATTTTCAACACTCTGGAGGAGGAGTTCGAATCTACGCCGGTGTTCAACAGCGCAGAGCGTAAGCGGTTTTTTTCCTTGCCGTTGATACTCAAAGATTCGGTAGTTACCTTGCGTACCCCTACGAATAAAATTTGCTTTCTGGTGGCGGCAGGCTATTTCAAGGCTCGGCATAAATTCTTTGTACGACAATTTCGCCAAGCGGATATCGAGTACGTTGCACGCCAAGTTGGCCTGAACCCAGTCGAGGTTCATATGGATGCCTATGATCGGATAACGTATTTTCGCCATCAGCGTGTCATCCTGAACTACTTCGGCTATAGCCCGTTCGACGAAGCAGCGAAGATCATTACTGCCGACGAGATTGCAGCGCTGATCAAAGTCCAGTTCAGGCCCAAGCTGGTTCTGTTGGAAATCATTCAGGTGCTGACCCGTAAGAAAATTGCGATCCCAAGCTACAATGTGCTGGCTGACCTAATCATCGCAGCTCTCAATCGCCACCAACGCACACTCACCGAAAATCAACGTACCAATCTCGATAATTTGCTGGAAAAAGAGCCCATCAGCGGAACCGAAGAGGGCTGGAGATACCGTCTCACATTGCTGAAGAAGCCATCTCAATCCACCAGGCCAGCGAAAATCAAAGCAAATCTGGCAGACTTAGATACCGTGCAGACACTCTATCTTGATCTATCGTCGGTAGTGCACCGCCTGGATTTTAGCTACGAGTGCATCCGCTATTATGCCTATTCTGTGATCAAGTCCCAGATTCCACAGGTCTCATGCCGTGCGAACGAAGACCGCTTCCTGCACCTGATTGCCTTTATCGTATATCAGACTTTCAAGCTGAACGATTTCTTGATAGATACAATGTTAAGCGCCGTGCAAACAGCCGTCAATGCCGCCGAGAAACAACAAAAAGAAGTTTATTTCCGAGAGCGCGACCAACGCAACCAGTCATTTGCCACGCTTGTTGAGCAGTTTAGGCAAAATGTTCAAAAAACACTGTCAGAAATTAGGACTATCGTCGCTGATGCAAAGCTGAACGACAGTCAGAAAGTTACTTTGATTGATGGCTTGCTGAATGTCAAATCCGCTAAGCCAGCTCAAGTCGATCAGCAAATCGACGAATTCCAGCAAAATGTGGTCAAGCTTCAGCAGGGTCAGAATTACTTAGTGCCTGACCGATAAGTAAAATAGCTATTATATAACAACAGCTTGCAGTATAATATCAATAATGAAGATGATGACCGCACCCAACCAGCGGCGCCGGGCCAAAACCTTCAAGCCATTGAAAAACAATAACAATAGAAAACGTCCCGTCAACACCAACAGGGCGGGCCCTGCCAAACCACCCAAAACTCAGGGAAAACTCATGAGAGACACCTTCCCAAGCCAACAGACCATCGGCCAAGTCGACATCGCCGACATCCAGATCGACGTGCGCTCGCGGGACGACATCCCCCTGATCCTGCTCGGCCTCCAGCACATCTATTGCAGCGATGGCTTGCGGGACAAGGTCTTCGAGATCATCAAGGACATCCTGCCGACGCAAGTCGTCGACGGCCAGGCCAAAGTGGTCTCCGCCGAGTTGGGCTGCCCTGGCATGAACCAATGGACCATCCTGGTGCTGGGTTGCTTGCGCCTGTGCCTGAACGCCGACTTTGACCGCATCCACGAGTTGGCCAACCAGCACCGCACCCTGCGGCTCATCCTTGGCATTGCCGAATGGGACGAAAAGATATTCTCCCTACAGACGCTCAAGGACAATCTCGCCTTGTTCACGCCGGAGATCCTGGCCCGCATCAACCAGGCGGTGGTGGAGACCGGCTATGCCCTGCTCGGTAAAAAAAACAGCCCCGCGCCCGCCGCAGGCCGCTGTGACTCGTTCGTGGTGGAGACTGACGTGCACTTTCCAACCGACGTCAACCTGCTGTACGATGCCATGCGGGTGCTGCTCCAGCTTTGCGCGCAATTCAGCGAGACCTACGATCTGAAGGGCTGGCGGCAGTTTAAGAACTGCCTGAAGAAACTCAGAAAAGCCATGCGCGTCATCCAGAAGCTCAAACACTCCACCTCCAAGGACGCGGCCAAGCAGCAGGCCAAGGCCGAGCAGATCGCCAAGGCTCACCAGACCTTCATTAGCCTGTCGGCCGCCCACCTAAAGCGCGTCGAAGCGACCGTCGCGCAACTGGCCAGCCAGTACGCCGTCTGCGAAATTCAACTAGCCAAGCCCCGGCAATTCATCGCCCACGCCCAGCGCCAAATCGACCAAATCGAGCGCCGCGTGCTCAAGGGCGAGGTCATCCCGCACGATGAGAAAGTCTTCTCCCTGTTCCAACCGCACACCGAATGGATCGTCAAGGGCAAGGCCGGGGTGCCGGTGGAGTTAGGCCGACGCGTGGCGGTGGTGGAAGGCAAGGAGGGCTTCATCTTGCACCATCAGGTCATGGAAAAACAAACAGACGACCAGATCGCGGTAAGCATCGTCAAGGAAACGCAACAGCACTTCCCCTCGTTCAAGGCCTGTAGCTTTGACAAGGGCTTCCACAGCCCCGCCAACCAAACCGGGCTTAAGGCGATGCTTGACCAAGTCACCCTGCCCAAGAAAGGCAAGTGGTCTGCCAGCGATGAGGCGCGTGAGCGCGATGGCGCCTTTGTTGCCGCCCGGAAGGCGCACTCGGCCGTTGAGTCCGGCATCAACGCGCTGGAGGTGCACGGTCTGGACAAGTGCCCAGACCACGGCATCGGCGGCTTCAAGCGCTATGTCGCCCTGGCCGTGCTGTCGCGCAACCTCCAAAAGATCGGCCAGATCAAGCGCGACGCCGAACGCGAGCGTCTGGCTCAGGAGCGGGAGCGGCTACGACAGCGCCAGCAAAAGCTCGCCGCCTAAGTTTTTTAACCGCGGTATTGCGGCAAGACAGGCAAGCTGCGTCCGGAATCCCGAGAGCTTGCCCCTGCCGGATGGATTGCAAGCTTTTTAGTCGATAAGCACCACAAGAAAGCCGTTAGCGTTCCAGCTTCCGCGTGAATTTTGGCACCTTTTGCTGTGAGGGCGGTTATTTTTGGCTTTTTCGGTCAGGCACTACTTAGCACTCCTTGAATCGCGCTCACTCAAATTACAACACCGCGTTGCCGATATCGTCCGTCAGATACAGTTCGCGCCGAACTGTAGCAAACCCGCATTGTGGCGTGCTTTGCGCCATTACCAGCAAAAGGACGGCAACGTTGACAAAAGTGCTCCCGTTGACTTTCTTACCGAGGATCAATGCGCGGCACTAACTGACCAGGATGGTAAATTCCGCGTATCGCTATACAAGGCGCTGTTCTTTGTCGAAATCGCCGAGGGTATCAAATCCGGAGCGTTAAATCTGCTCCATTCCGAAAAATACCGCTCTCTTGATGAGTACATGATTCAGAAGGCGGATTGGGAAGCCAATCGAGCTTCATATCTGCAACGAGCCCAGCTCGAAGGCTTCGCCGACTGCAAAGCCACGCTGAAAGCCCTAGACCAAGCGCTTGACGCTCGTTATCAAGAGACCAATCAGAACCTGATATCAGGCAAAAATCCATATTTGACGATGCGGGCTAATGGTAGAGCGCATGTAAGCACCTTCAAACTGGAAGAGGTGGACTGTTTGCCTCTTGGAACCTTCTTTCCGGAACTAAAATATATTTCCATGCTTGAAATGTTGGCAACGGTGGATCAAGCCACAAATTTCCTCGACGAATTTGAGCATTGGCAGATCAAATATCAGAAAAACAGACCAGCCAAGAAGACTCTCTTTGCCGGTATTATCGGCTATGGCTGTGATATTGGCCATCGTAAACTGGCGCAAATTTCCAAGCAGATCGATGATGCTGATCTGGATAACGCGGTAAACTGGTACTTTTCGCTCGGTCACAGCCAAGAATTCATTCAAAGCGAAAAGGAAGACCAGGAGATTGCCGAAGCATGCCGCCGGTTAATCAAGAACGCTATCGTGTGCTGGAATTATCTTTATCTCTCACGGGAGCTTACCACCGAGAAGAACGAGGAACGCAAGGCGGAACTGATCGAAGCGATTCGTAACGGCTCGGTATCTACCTGGAAACATTTTAACTTGCACGGGGAGTTCGATTTCTCAGATGAGCGTATGGTCGATTCGATGGGCTTGGCAGTTCCCAAAAATCCGGACTGGAAACCGGACTAAAATTGGGAAGTCCAAAATCGAGTCAAAGCCACGCCAGACGTGGGATTGCAAAAAATCCTATGAAACAATTCCGTCGTTTGTTTAAATGCACCCATAATTTTAGGACAGAAACATGAACGGGTCTTATGACCCGTATGTGGTTGCTTATTTTCAATGTGTTATAGCATAATACTAGAAATGACATCAAGTTTAGGCCGCGCCCATCGCTCAAGGTGCTAGAAACATGTTATTTAGTCCGTGGCGAATTCAACCCATAAATGCAACACCCAGCAAATTATCGGTATCAAGTCTCGCCATTTTACAAAACACCTCCCAAGGAGTTTTGTAGTTTAAGGTTTTTCTAGGTCTATGGTTAAGCCCAGCCAAAGCTTTATTGGCATCGACTTGTGTTACTTGATCCAGCGGCTTAGCTTTCGGAAAATATTGCCTCAATAAGCCGTTGTGGTTTTCATTTAAACCACGCTCCCAAGAATGATAGGGCTTGGCAAAATAGGTTTCACAATTCAATGCCTTAGCGATATCTAGATGCCGACAAAATTCACGACCATTATCAAAAGTGATGGTGTGGACAAAAGCGGCGAAGGGCTTTAGGGCTTCAATAATCGCGTCTTTGGCCAACCCGGCCTCCTTGCGGATAATGGGAATGACGAGGTTCAATTTTGACACCCGTTCGGTCAAAGTGACTAAAACCCCTTTATGGCCTTTGCCTATGACCGTATCGGCTTCCCAATCACCTATGCGGGTCTTTTCAGCCACTATGGAGGGGCGCTCGTCAATGTCTACACGACCAGGAATGGTGCCACGATAGTCATTTTTACCATAACGTTTACGATACGGCTTAGCTTGATGCCGCAAATGCTTGTATAGCTCACCACCCTTGGCTTTGTCTGCCAAGATAAAGCGATAAATCGTTTCATGGCTAACCGTCGGCTCATCCAGTATTCTTAAGCGCCCTGAAATTTGCTCCGGGCTCCATTTCTCTTCGATCAATGGCGTTATCACCTGCTTCATCGCCTCGTCAAGCTTGATCGCTTTGGGCTTATCTGCATGGCGTTGTTCGGCTTTGGTCTGAGCTTGCTGGTAACGGTACCCACGTTGACCCTTATTTCGACGCAGTTCCCGACTGATAGTGGACTTACTCCTGCCTATGTCTTTGGCTATCTCTTCCAAGGAAACTTTTTTCTTATGCATTAGGTAGATATGGTATCTTTCTTCTTGGGTTAGATGGTTGAATGTTCTCATTGGACACCTCTTTAGTTTTTTGTTTTGGTAGACGGAAACTATACCATCTAGCCTCTTTAAGAGGTGTTGCATTTATTATATGAATTCAAGCGTTTACAATTTTTTTATTTCTTAACTTAAAGAACGGGGACAGTTGATCTGAGTTGAGAGATCACAATATAATTTAACATAATATACATTATGCGTATCCATATATTATTTTATGCACTGTTAGTTCTTACTTGATTCCAGCTATGAAACGCCCTGAATTTCCATTAGCCGATGAATTAATTTATCTTAACCATGCTGCGGTGGTGCCTTGGCCTAAAAGAACCAGCACCGCTGTAATAAAATTTGCCGAGCAAAACACGCGCTATGGCTCTTATTTTTATACGGACTGGCTGCACAAAGAAGTTGAGCTGCGTACCCAGCTTATGTTGTTACCTAAATCCTGCAATCAAACAACAGGATATATTTAATAACCCATATAAATCAATGATATAATGTCAATAGTTAGCAACTATCCAGATCATGATTTCAATGAAGACAAAATCCTCACACATACGGAAAAAACCAGCCACTCGTAAACAAACAGGCAAAGTTCACATGTCAGCCACTGCAACTGGACTGACCAGCCAAGCCGGCCTGATCCCGGTTGTCAAATACTTGCAGCGAATTGGCTTTGAAAGAATAGTCGACCAGGATATTCCGCACCCACGCGGTGATAACGCCGATTATCAATTGACTAATGTGGTTATGTTCACCTTGGTGGGCATCATTGGTGGCGCCACCTCCATGGCAAAGGTTTGTGGCGTCTGGTCGGATAGCGTCTTACGTAAGATTGCGGGCTGGACCAAGCTACCCGTTGAAACCACGATAGCGCGGATTTTTAAAGAAGTTACCGAAAAACAGATCAACCAGTTTGAAAGCGTCACTCATCGATTGCGAGGACAGATTTGGCGCCGTGCTAATCGTTCAGGTGCCTCCAAAGTAGGGCTTAACCCGGTTCAGTGGGTCGATATAGATTCCACGGTTGATTCAGTGTGCGGTACCCAAGAGGGGGCTGCCAAAGGCTATAACCCCAAGAAAAAAGGCGCCCTTTCCTACCATCCTCAATTAGCCTTCTTAGCGGGTAGCAAAGAAATTCTGCAAGCCTGGTTTAGGACCGGAAGCGTCTATACCAGCAATGGCGTTGTTGAATTCGTCAAGCAATTGTTAGCGCATTTGCCTAACAGAATGCGCATCATCGTCCGGGCCGATAGTGGCTACTTTGTCGGCGCTTTATTAGACGTGCTGGATGCCCATGGCCATGGCTATCTGATCAAAGTTAAGCTGAAAAATCTGGTCGCACTGTTAACCCAGCAACATTGGAGTGCCATAGCCGGACAGCCAGACTGGGAACAGTGTACCTTTGACTATCGTTGCGGTGAGTGGAAAACGACTCGACGCTTCGTTGCCGTGCGCCAACGACTGCCCAAAGAAGCAAGCCCGCAACTCGATTTACTGGAAACGGCACGCTATGATTATTTCTGCTATGTCACCACTGAGGCCTTAACACCCTGGCAAACCCATAAAAAATACGGCGAACGCGCGACTTGCGAAACCTGGATCGAAGAATCCAAAGGGCAAATGGGCATGGGCAAGATAAGAACCGCCGATTTTTTAGCTAATGCTGCCATATTCCACTGCGCAGTATTGGCTTACAATACCCTGCGCTGGATGGCCATCATGAGTGGCAGCCAGGCGCTTCGGCAATGGGAGCCAGAAACAGTAAGGACTTATCTGGTTCGTGTAGCGGGCAAGTTACTCATCGGAAATAGGCAACTGACTGTTAAAACCCCGGACAATCATCTTTATCCTGGGGTTTGGGATGACTGGGTAGCGGTTGGTTTGGGCTCGTGACCCGATAAATACACGAAGCGCCAAAATCAACGACTAGCATTAGCCTTTCTGCGGGAAGGAGGGTCAGGTTTGGCAAATTGTCACCCAATTTCCAGAATTTATTGCTATCCCGGGTGTGTATTGGTTAAACAATCCTGAATCCATGGACGCGTGCGGGCACCGGCAGGCCTTGAAGCATACAATCCGGGAATAAAAAACAGGACTTGAACTCTAGTTTTCAGGGCTTGCAGGATTTAGGTGTTATTAAATGCAGCCTCAACCGATGATATTGCGCTGGTGAAAAACACCTCTGAGGCATTGTCTTTCGTGGCATTTGGTCTGAATTGGCAAGCCGGCGACAACATTGTTTCCAGCAATGAAGAGTTTCCATCCAACAGAATGCCCTGGCAAACACTGGCAAATCAAGGTGTGGAATTTCGTCAAACTGATCTGCACGGTTCACTGTCCCCGGAAGATGCCTTGTTTGCCCTGGTAGACAAAAGAACGCGCTTAATGACCATCAGTTCCATTCAGTTTGCAACAGGGTTGCGTATGGATCTGCAAAAAATAGGCGCATTTTGTAAGCACCACGATATTCTGTTTTGTATTGATGCCATTCAAAGTCTGGGCGCGGTGCAGTTTGATGTACAGGCTTATCAGGCCGATTTCGTTATGGCCGATGGTCACAAGTGGATGCTGGGGCCAGAAGGATTGGGCGTTTTTTATACCACACCCAAAGCCAGAGACCAGCTGAAACTGACTCAATACGGCTGGCACATGATGAAAGACACCCATAATTATGAAAACAAGCCTTGGCAAATTCACCCGGGAGCACGGCGTTTTGAATGCGGCAGTCCGAACATGCTGGGTATTCATGCTCTTTCCGCCAGTCTGTCCTTGCTGTTGGAAACCGGAATGCCGGCTGTTGAGGCCTTAGTGTTTGAAAACGCTAATTATTTAATGCAGGAAATTGAGCAAAACAAACAACTGCGATTACTATCAAAACCAAGAAATACTTTGAATTCAGGCATTGTTGTCTTTAAACATCAGCGCATCCCCAATGAGGCTTTATACAAACACCTACAGGATAATGGTGTAATGTGCGCTTTGCGCGGTGGCGGCATACGCTTCTCGCCCCACTTTTATAATACAACACAAGAATTAGCCAAAGCCCTGGAAATAATCAATTCAATTTGAATAAATCGTAGAAATTCTGTGTTGATAATTCGGCAATTTCATTAACGGAAGTTCCACGCAACCCGGCGATGTGTTCAGCTACATAGCGGACATAGGTGGGATAATTGGGCCTGCCTCTAAATGGCACAGGCGCAAGATAAGGCGAATCGGTTTCAATCAAAAAGCGATTGCAAGGCACTTTTCTGGCTACGTCCTTAATTTCCCTGGCGCTGTTGAAAGTGACAATGCCCGAGAAAGAAATATAAAAATTTAGATCCAGGGCTTTTTTGGCAAATTCCCAGTCCTCGGTAAAACAGTGAATGACGCCACCTACTTCATCGGCACCCTCCTCTTCCAATAGCCGTAAGGTGTCTTCTTTGGCCTCACGTGTGTGAATAATTAAGGGTTTTTTTAATGCTTTTGCAGCATGGATGTGATTTCTGAAACGTTGTTGTTGCCAACCTAAGTCACCTTCATTGCGGAAATAATCCAGGCCGGTCTCCCCTATTCCAATAATTTTATCCTGGCCGCCTAAAACGATGAGCTCATTGATATCAGGATCTTTGCCATCCTGAACATTGGGATGCACGCCAACAGTCATTGAAATGCTTGGATAAGGAGATACCCTGTCGAACATGGCCGGATAAGATTCCAGGTCAATGGCGATACACAGCAGGTGTTCTATGTTCTGCCGGCCAACCTCGTGCATAAAACAGGCAAAATCATTTTGATACGGTTCCAGATCAATACGATCCAGATGGCAGTGCGAGTCAATCAGCATGGGCGATAATAAGCTACATAGTATGGGTTGAGCGGTCGGATTCTAGTGCGCCGGCCAGATAGGTTTCGATTTTATTACGCGCAGTGCCACCGTCCTGATCACTAAATTGCACACCAATCCCGGTTGCCCTATAACCTTCGGAACCCGTGGGCGTTTTCCATATTATTTTGCCGGCAATCGGCAGGCGTTCGGTCTCTTCCATTAAATTCAGCAGAATGAATACCTCTTGCCCCATTTCATAAATGCGGTTGGTTGGGATAAACAAGCCACCATTGATTACAAAAGGCATGTAGGCTGCGTATAACGCATTTTTATCTTTAATTGAAAGCGACAATATTCCTTGTTTGGGCGATGTGTCGGACATGATATTAGCTGCTCCTGTTAAGTTCTGACCACTGAATTAAAATTTCTTCGAGCAACAATTGTTTATTGATAGGAGTATCCAGGCGTTGCCGGCTTAGAAGTAATAAATCATATAATTGATAAAGACCTTTTAATTCTAGTTGCTGCGAGAGGGCTTTCAAGGCGGAGTTTAAATCAGGATTATATAAATTCTGGGTCTGCAAGGAGTAAACGCATTTAATTAAATCGATGGTCCAGGACGTCATCCAGAATACGATTAACGAAAACTCGGGCAATTTCTGCCAGGATTCAGCAATAACAACAGGGCTACCCTGCTGCTTGGCCAGGCTTAGCCAGGCATTGAAACATTGATTGCGCAGGGTTAATGTTCCGTTAGTGCTGTTTTGCAGGGACATCAAGGGAGCGCCCTGTGCCAGACTCAACAGTATTTCCGGATCATCCTGAACCGTCTGCTGTTTTAACCAGTTAACGGCTACGTTTTTATCCGGTGTTGGGATGGTCAGTTTTTGGCAGCGGCTGATGATGGTTGCCGGTAGTTTGCTCGGTTTATCGGTAATCAACAGCAGAACGGTACGCTCTGTCGGCTCTTCAAGGCATTTTAAAAACGCATTTGCTGCCGGACGGGTCATTTGCTCGGCCGGATTAATAATCACGACGCGATAAGCTTCAAATTGAGGCTTCAATGTCAATTTGCTAATGAGGCTGCGGATTTGATCAATGCTAATGGCTTTGCCCGGCTCCTCCGGGTGAATATGAATCAAATCGGGATGCGTTTCAGCAGCCTGTAACAAACAGCTGTTGCAATAGCCGCAACTTAAACCGTTAGCTTGGCGCTGAGTACACAGTAAAGAGCAAGCAAATTGACTGGCCAGATGCTGTTTGCCCAGACCTTGATGGCCGGTAATAAGCAATGCTTGTGGAATCCGTTTCTGCTGAATATAGCGGTTAAGATGATCCCAGTTTACCTGTAGCCAGGGTAATAACGGCTTCATCTTAATAAGGGGCGCAGGGCATCAATGATAGCCCGTTTTACATCCACTAAAGGCTGATTGGCTTTGATGAGCTTGATGCGTTCCGGATACAGTTCAGCTTGAACCAGATAAGCCCGCCTGACCTGCTCAAAGAAGCAAATTTTTTCTGCTTCAAAACGATCAAATTGACCGCGTGTTTTTGCGCGCGCCATACCGACTTCGACGGGTGCATCAAGCAGCAATGTTAAATCGGGTCTTAATGAGCCTTGCACCAGATTTTCCAGCCATTCAATGGTGCTGATGCTCATCTTGCGCCCACCGCCTTGATACGCGTAAGTGGCATCAGTGAAGCGATCACAAAGCACCCAACTGCCATGAGTTAGAGCGGGCTCAATCACCTGCTTGATATGTTGCGATCTGGCGGCAAACATCAGTAATAGTTCGGCCTGTTCTGAAATGAGTTCGCTTTTGGTGTCCAATAATAATTGGCGGATTTTTTCAGCAAGTACGGTACCGCCCGGTTCACGCGTCACCACAACGGAAATGTGATGCTGTAATAAATGATCCTTTATAAAGTTCAGATTGGTGCTCTTCCCTACCCCTTCGCCGCCTTCCAGGGTAATAAATTTTCCTCTAGTCATACCTTTTCCTTTGGAAAATATCTACAGCACGGTTGTGGTCTTCCAGCGTTGACGAAAATACATGCGTGCCGTCACCGCGCGCTACAAAATAAAGGCTATCACCATTATCAGGATGCAGTGCTGCATGAATGGCCCCTAGGCCTGGCATGGCGATCGGTGTGGGCGGTAAGCCTTTAATCATATAGGTGTTATAAGGAGTTTGGGTTTTCAAATCCTTAAAGCCGATGTCACCCTGATACTGCTCCCCCATGCCGTAAATGACCGTGGGATCAGTTTGCAGCAGCATGTCTTTTTCAAGTCTGCGTATAAATACCCCGGCTATTAAAGGCCTTTCCTCGACCGCAGCGGTTTCTTTCTCCACGATGGATGCCATAATCAAGGCCTGATAAGGGTTTTGAAACGGCAGGTCATCGGCTTTATTCTGCCATTCCTGCTGGAGCACCTGCTGCATTTTGTCATAAGCGCGTTTTAATATAGCAACATCGCGGGTGTGTTTTTCAAAGAAATAGGTGTCAGGAAAAAACAAACCTTCCGGGTGTTTTGAATCGCTGTTGAGTTCGGCCAATAAGCCACCAGGGCCGATAGCGTTCAAGGTGCGTTCAATTTGAGGATATTTTTGCATTTCCGCTAATATCTCCTTAAAACGCCAGCCTTCCGGAAACGTTATGGCGTACTGCCGGGTTTTTCCCTGGACAAAAAGCCCTAATATGTCAGGTATGGTTGAGCCCGGGGCGAGCTCGTATTCGCCTGTTTTAAGTTTTTTCGCGGACTCGGTAGTATAGGCAATTACTGTAAACCAGATGGGTTTAACCGGCAGCTTTTGCTCAAGCAGTTTTTCGGTAATCCTGGTTAAAGAGTCCCCCTGCTCTATCTCCACATAAACTGTATCTGACACGACGGATTTGTGCATTGCTGTTTGGTAATCCAGCCATGCCCAGCCGCCTAAAAAGCTGAAGATTAATAAAATAAAACCGATGATTTTAGTGCTCATCGCAAAAGCGCCTCATTTTTAAATTGCTTCAAGCAGCACTGTAGGCGGCGGGTAATAGGCCCTACCGGAAATTGTATATGTCCAATTTGAAAGATGGGCCAGATGCCAATAATCGAATTACAGACAAATATTTCCTCCGCCGACAGCAAGCGCTCTTGGGTAAAGCTATGCTCAATGACGTCAAGACCCTGATGGCCTGCTAATTCAATGATGAGACCGCGGATAATGCCGGCAACACCGGCTTGAGTAAGCGATGAAGTATAGATAGCACCCGCTTTAACATAAAAAAGATTGGTCATGGTACCTTCAATCACCTGTGCATTAATATCCAGCATAATGCCTTCTTGAATAACGGAATCTGTCCATTCTGCCCTAGCCATGACCTGCTCAAGGCGATTCATGTGTTTAATGCCCGCCAAAACAGGATTAAGACCTAATGGCGTCGAGCAAAACCGGGCTACTATGCCCTGCTCTGAGTAGGAATCCGGATATTCGGGATAAGGATGTAAGCTCAACACGCGAGTCGGCTGGATACAGTCGGGCTGACGGTAACCACGTCCACCGGAGCCTCGTGTCACAATAATTTTAAGAACCGCCCTGATTGAATGGCAACATAGGTCTTGCGCTTCAGCGCTAAGCTCTTCCCAATCAGGGCAAGGGATGTGTAAACGATGACAGCCGGTAGTTAAGCGCGCTAGATGCTGCTCAAAAAATACAGGGCGGCCCTTGATGACTTCGATGGTTTCAAATAGGCCGTCACCGTATTGGAAGCCGCGATCGGCTATGGGGATATGCTGCTGGTGTATACCATTGACCAGTATCATCAGTGACAGGCATCATAAATTACTGGTAACGTTTAAAAACCAGTGTGCCATTGGTGCCGCCAAAACCAAATGAGTTGGACATGGCGACATCAATTTTTATGTCTCTTGCTGTGTTGGGCACATAATCTAGATCACATTCGGGATCCGGGTTTTCCAGATTGATCGTGGGTGGCGCAATTTGGTGTTTGATACTTAATGCCGTCAGCACCGCTTCAATACCGCCTGCAGCGCCCAATAAATGACCAATCATGGATTTGGTAGAGCTGACAGCAACCTTATAGGCATTATCGCCCAGGGCTGCCTTCATGGCATGGGTTTCACCGATATCCCCAGCGGGCGTTGAAGTGCCATGGGCGTTAATATAGTCCACATCTCCTGCATTGAGGCCGGCATCGCGCAACGCATTTCGCATGCAGCGTGCCGCACCTTCGCCGCCGACGGAAGGCGTGGTCATGTGGTAGGCATCGCCGCTCATGCCGGAACCAACGACTTCGGCATAAATTTGTGCACCACGCGCCTTGGCATGCTCCAGTTCTTCAAGCACTACGACGCCGGCGCCATCACTTAAAACGAAACCGTCACGATCTCTATCCCAGGGACGGCTTGCTGCCTGGGGATCATCATTGCGCCGGGACAAGGCTTTTGCCGAAGCAAAACCGCCCATCGCAGTCGGCGAGCTGGTGCAGCGCTCGGCACCGCCAGCGATCATGACATCAGCATCACCATATTTAATTAGGCGAACGGCATCGCCAATGTTGTGCGTACCTGTAGCACAGGCAGTCACAATGGCGTAGTTGGGGCCTTTCAAGCCATATTTGATTGAAAGGTTGCCGGAAATCATATTGATAATATTGCCGGGCACAAAGAAAGGTGAAATACGCCGGGGACCGTTTTTTTCATAGGTGGCGTAACATTCTTCAATGCCGGTGATGCCGCCTATTCCCGAACCAATAGCCACACCGATACGCTCGGCATTAGCTTCGGTGACTTCAAGTCCCGAATCTTCAAAAGCCTGACAGCCAGCCGCAATGCCATAGTGGATGAAGCCATCCATACGCTGTGCGTCTTTGCCAGAAATATACTGGGTGATGTCAAAATTTCTAATGACACCGCCAAAAGTGGTGGCAAAAGGAGAAATGTCAAAGGAATCAATTGGACTTATGCCGCTTTTGCCGTTAATGATACCGTCCCAGGTTTCTAAGACCGTATTGGCTAAAGGCGTAACCGCGCCTAATCCAGTTATTACAACTCGACGTTTGCTCAATGTGATGTACCGTAAGAAGAAATGAAGCCAGGAATAATCGGGCTGTATTACTTAGTGGATGAACAGAGAATTCATCCACTAAAAAATAGGTAAGACTATTACGCGTTTTTTTCTACGTAATCGATCGCTTGCTGAACGGTGGTGATTTTTTCAGCTTCATCGTCTGGAATTTCGCATTCGAATTCTTCTTCAAGAGCCATGACGAGTTCAACTGTATCCAGAGAATCAGCACCAAGATCATCCACGAATGAAGCATCATTAGCGATCTCTTCTTTAACACCCAATTGCTCTGCAACAATCTTTTTTACTCGTTCTTCAATGTTACTCATAATTATTATCCTCAAACAGTGCAAGTTGTCTATTTTTTTATGGAAAACTTACACTTGTATTGTTATTAATTTTACTTGAAATCCCGCCTCCGGCAATTCCAGACGGCGGGGGGATTATACTTGATATTACAATAATGTCACAATATTAAGCCATAAACATGCCGCCATTCACATGCAAGGTTTCACCGGTAATATAAGCGGCACCTTCAGAAGCCAAAAACGATACTGCATGCGCAATTTCCTTGGCGTCACCCAAGCGAGCCAGAGGAATGGATGTCAATAAAGCATTTTTAATGTCATCACCTAATTCCCTGGTCATGTCGGTATCAATAAAGCCGGGCGCGACGGCATTCACCGTGATATTACGTGAACCGACTTCTTTGGCCATGGATTTGGTAAAGCCGATCATGCCCGCTTTGGCGGCTGCGTAATTGGCCTGCCCTGCATTGCCGGTAGCGCCGACCACGGATGATATATTAATGATACGACCGGATTTGGCTTTCATCATGCCGCGCAGCACGGCTTTGCTCATGCGAAATACGGATGTCAAATTGGTGTTGATGATGTCATCCCATTCTTCATCCTTCATGCGCATCAGCAAATTATCGCGGGTAATGCCGGCATTGTTGACCAGTACAGCCGGCACCCCAAAGTCGTCGGTTACTGATTTGATTACTTCAGCAATGGACTGTGGATCAGCGACATCAAGCGTCAAGCCTTTGCCGCTTTCACCGAGATAGGCTGAAATTGCCTCGGCGCCGTTATCAGAAGTGGCCGTTCCGATCACAAAAAAGCCGTCTTCGGACAATCTTTCCGCGATTGCACGGCCGATTCCGCGACTAGCGCCGGTAACTAAAGCTACTTGTTTAGCCATTTAATTGCTCCAATACTTGATTTAACGTTTCCGGGTCGTATATAGCCAGATGTTCGGCCTCTTTAATGATGCGTTTGTTTAGTCCGATTAGCACCTTGCCGGGCCCGCATTCAACAAAACAGGTCACGCCCTGATCGTGCATGAATTTGATGCTGTCAACCCAGCGAACAGGCTTGTAAAGCTGCTCTTTCAAGGCGTTCCGAATGACCTCAGGAGCGCTGTGCGCGGCAACGTCCACATTGTGGATCAGCGTCATTTTGGGCGTATCTATGGGAGTGTTTTGTAATTGCTCTGCCAGCTTTTCTGCGGCTGATTCCATCAAGGCGCAATGCGATGGAACGCTCACCGGCAGCAACACAGCGCGTTTGGCGCCAGCTTCTTTTGCTGCCGCCATGGCTTTTTCTACAGCTGCTGCATTGCCGGCGATAACGACCTGCCCTGGAGCATTAAAATTGACTGCGGAAACCACCTCAGTGCCAGCTGCGTCGGCGCAGACTTTTACCACCTGATGATCTTCAAGCCCTAAAATGGCCGCCATGGCGCCGACACCAGCCGGCACGGCTTGCTGCATGAATTGACCTCTTGCCGCTACCAGTTTTATGCCCTCTTCAAAAGACAGTGCTCCTGAACAAACCAGTGCCGTATATTCACCCAGGCTATGGCCCGCCATCCAGGCTGGACGCAGTTCTGTGTGTTTGCACCAGACTTCCCAGACGGCAAAGCCGGCTGCAAGCATAGCGGGCTGAGTGTTATGGGTCTGATTGAGCTCTTGCTCCGGACCGTTGGCGACAAGAGACCATAAATCTTTGCCCAAAGCATCGGAGGCTCGATCAAAGGTCTGTTTTACTTCAGGATAACTATCAGCCAAAGCAGATAACATACCGACAGATTGAGAGCCTTGCCCGGGGAAAACAAAAGCTAAATTATAGTGTTGCTTATTCATTAGTACGCCCGATTAATATTTGATTAATGCAGAACCCCAGGTGAATCCTGCTCCAAAGGCTTCAAGCAATACTACCTGCCCACGCTGAATGCGGCCATCACGGATGCCTTCATTGAGTGCAAGCAACACGGAAGCTGAAGAGGTATTGCCCTGATTTTCAAGCGTCAAAACAACATGATCCATAGACATTTTTAATTTTTTTGCAGTTGCCGCAATAATTCTGGTATTGGCCTGATGAGGCACCAGCCAGTCTACATCAGATTGTTTCATATTATTGGCTTCCAGAGTTTCATCGACGATGCGGCCCAAGGTATTAACCGCCACCTTGAAGACTTCATTGCCGCGCATGCTGATATAGCCGCCTTCATGCTTGTTGGCCCCGTTAGCCGACTGAGGATTTGGGCAATACAACAGATCCTCGTATTCGCCATCGGAATGGATATGTGTGGAGAGCACACCTGCCTGATCAGAGGCTGCCAGCAACAAGGCGCCGGCGCCATCGCCAAACAGGATGCAGGTACTTCTGTCAGTCCAGTCAACGATACGCGAGCAGATTTCAGTGCCAACCACCAGCACTTTTTTAGCTGCACCCGACTTGATATATTGGTCGGCAATGCTGAGGGCAAAGATCGAGCCAGAGCAGGCCGCCTGAATATCAAAAGCAACACAGTTTTTTATACCCAGCCGCTGTTGCAACAAGCAGCCCGTGCTGGGATAAACCCGGTCAGGGGTTCCTGTCGCGACAATAATTAAATCAATTTCATCGGGATCGCATGCCGCCGCTTCTATGGCTTGCCGGGCGGCAATTTCCGCCATGCTGGAGGCCGTTTCATGAGACCCGGCAATGCGGCGGCTTTTAATGCCTGTGCGTTCGTAAATCCAGCTGTCAGAGGTATCGACAGTCTGTGATATTTGTTCATTGGTGCGAACTTCTTCAGGCAGATAACCGCCCGTACCGATTACTCTTGAATAACGAGTCATGCATGCTGCCTCTTGGCCAAAGTTTTTTCAACTTGCTCGCTGATTTTTCTAATGACATCTTTTTTGATTTCAACTTCGGCAAGATGAATGGCCGTTTTAAAAGCCAGAACATCGGCACCGCCATGGCTTTTGATGACCAATCCACGCAGTCCCAGAAAACTTGCGCCATTGTATAAACGCGGATCTATGCGTTTTTTGAAAGATTTCAATACCGGATAGGCAAGCAGTCCAGCCAACTGGGTGAGCAGGTTTCTGCCAAAAGCTTGTTTCAGCGCAGTGCCAATCATTTTGGCGGCACCTTCGATGGATTTAAGCGCAACATTGCCGACAAAGCCATCGGCGACAATGAGATCAACCTTGATATGGCCGGCATTCAAGGAATCGCCTTCCACATAGCCGATATAATTCAAGGATGAATTTTCCAGTAACTTTGCTGCTGCTTTAACTTGCTCATTACCTTTTACATCTTCTTCGCCAATATTTAACAGGCCAACTTTCGGATTATCGATGTTTTCAACGGCTTTAACCAGTTCCGCGCCCATCACGGCAAACTGAAACAGGTGCTCAGCGGTACAATCTACGTTTGCCCCCAGATCCAGCGCATGCGTATGGCCGAACACAGAAGGAAGCGTGGAAATGATGGCCGGGCGGTCGATGCCTGGAATCATTTTTAATACAAAGCGCGCAGTGGCCATTAATGCGCCGGTGTTGCCGGCACTGACGCAGGCATCTGCTAATCCCTGATGAACCAAATTGATGGCTACTCGCATGGATGAGTCTTTTTTATTTTTCAGCGCTTTAGATGGTGATTCATCCATGTCAACGCACTGCGAAGCGTGCTGAATGACCAGTCTGCCTGGGTAATCGATTAAAGCCTGGGTCAACTTCTGCTTGAGAACAGTTTCGTCACCCACTAAAATTATTTTTAAGTCAGGATTGCTCTTTAAACAATCCAGCGATGCCGGTATGGTAACTTTAGGGCCATGATCACCGCCCATTGCATCAATTGAAATGGTTAGACTCACGCTGACGAATGACTCCCTGGTTAATAAAAAGAAGCCGAACCCGATTGGGTTCGGCACATCATCATGCTAATGAAAGGAAGATTAATCAGTCTTCGGAGCCATTAGTTACAATTTGACGGCCTTTGAAATAACCATCGGGGGTAACGTGATGACGCAGATGAGTTTCACCGGTCATGGGGTCTTGAGACAAGGCTTTGCTGGTTAAAGCATCGTGTGAACGACGTTGACCACGTCTTGAACGTGATACTTTACTTTTTTGTACGGCCATTATGAATCTCCAATGTTTTTAAGTTTGGCTAAGATGGAAAAAGGATTTTCTGGGGGTGATTGCTCTTTATGCAGTGAAGACTCTACTGTGTCATTGTGCCAATCGGAGTGAAAACAATCGTGCTGATGCCTGGGGAATGCAGGCAGGGAAAGCAGCAATTCATCTTCAATCACGGTGTTAAGACTAATTTTTCCGTCTTCAACTAACAAGGGCTCATAATCTGCGGGCAATCTATTCGCTTGATCTATTGAGGTAACAATGCCGAGCTTTATTGTGCCAGTGACGGCCCATTGCATTGCCCCAAGACAGTTTTGACATTCAAGCTCCAAAACGGCCAGTATCTGCCCCTCAATTTTAGCCAATTTTCCTTCCCGGCCAAAAAAAAGCTCAACAGTAACGGCGCCGGAATCATTGGCCAGTAAACCGGCCAGTCGATCCATGCTGCTTAATGGTATTTGACCCTTGAACTCGCCGCGCTTGTCAGCCAGCTGTAAAGGGTCTATATATTCGGGCAATCGATTTAACATAACTGTGCAATAATATCCGGAAACAACAAATGCGTCAAACGCATGACAAAACTAATCTTGAGATGAAAATAAATAATTTGGTTCTAGCGTCAAGCTCAAATTATCGTCAGGCATTGTTAAAAAAATTGCGGGTTGACTTTACAAGCGCCTGTCCGGAGATTGATGAAAGCGCCCTTGCCCACGAAACTCCACCTGAACTAGCGCTACGCATAAGCAGATTAAAAGCCTTCGCGCTGATCGAAAAATTCCCTGAGCATCTTATTATTGGCTCTGACCAGGTTGCCATGCTCAATGGAACGCAACTGAATAAACCAGGCAACAGGGAAAATGCCATTGCTCAACTCAAGGCGGCATCCGGAAATCAGGTAAGTTTTTATACGGGGGTGTGTGTTGCTAACAGCCAAACAAAAGAGTGCCTGACTGATGTAGACATTTGCACAGTCTTTTTTAAATCATTAGCGTTGAAACAGATTGAGCATTATGTTGATCTTGATCAGCCCTATGATTGTGCCGGAGGCTTTAAATCTGAAGGCCTGGGCATTGCTTTATTTGAGAAAATTCAGAGCGATGATCCCAATGCTTTAATCGGGTTGCCTTTAATCAAACTGATTGCCTTATTGGCCCAATTTGGCGTGCAAGTGGTCTAATGAAAGCGCTTGCCGGGGGCCATCAGTTCAAATGTTTGTGTAAATTCTGTATTGGCGCACTGCATGACTTCTGTTATCAGTTGCTCATTGAGTCGGGTGATGAGCAAGGTTTCCTCGGGCACTTCCGCAAGAATATCTGCAACTGATTTGTTTTGTTCGGCACTATCGGACAAACGCGCTGCCAAAAATAATAAATGAGTGTCAAGCTTGTAGGTTAAAGCCATTTCCGGATTCAAGTAACATCTTATCGCTTCAGCCAGTGAATCCGGCAGACCCCAGGCTTTGATTAATTCACTACCTATATCCGCATGGGTAAAGCCTATAATTTCCTGTTCGAGATCAGCTACCAGATAGCGATTGTTCGCAGCTGTCAATAAAACCTCAAGAGATTGGCTCGGCAACTTGGCATATAAGACCAGAGAGCCGATATCGTGCAGCAAACCGGTTAAGAAAAGGCGCTCACTGTGCAATATTGCACTTTTTTTTGCCAATAGCCTCGCTATTACGCCGCAACTAATACTACGCATCCAGAAGGCGGTCATATCGACCAGGTCGCTCGGAATATTGCTGAAAGAATCCACTACAGCCGTGGCGAGAATCAGATTCTGCAAGTCATTGATGCCGACGATGCTGATTGCTCTGGAAACTGTATCAATCCGTGCCGAAAATCCGTAAAAGGAGCTATTTACGACTTTCAACAGGCGCAGACTCAGGGCGGGATCTTTACTGATCACTTGCCCCATGTCTTCCATCGAAAACCGGGGATCACTGATCATTTCACGAATTTGAAAATAAATATCCGGAAGTGAACACAGCTCTAACGTGTTTTCAACCAATGATTGCGGCGTTATTACCTGCATTATCAGGACTTATTATATAAAGCCAGTACCTGTTTGACATAATTGCGTGTCTCGGGATACGGCGGAATCGAATGGTTATATTTAATTACCGCATTTTCACCTGCATTGTACGCGGCAACCGCGAGATTTAAATTGGAATTAAACAATTGCAATAAATATTTAAGATAGCGAGTGCCACCCTCAATATTCTGGTTGGGATCACGACGGTCAGTAACACCATATCGTCTGGCGGTATCAGGCATTAACTGCATTAAACCGACCGCACCGGCCGAAGATATGGCGCTCGCATCGTAAGCTGACTCCGCCTGAATAACAGCGTGTAATAATTTGGCATCAACCTGATGCCTATAGGCTGCTTCAGCCACCAGTTCCGAATATTTCTTTCTATTAACGCCGGCATAGGGCAGTGCTTTAGCATAATCTTTGGGTCTAGTCCTGATGATCCGTCTGTACAAGCTGTTTTTAGGCTCATCGCTATAATAGGTACGCCCAAAGGAGTCTACATATTTAAAAATATCAGCCAGGGCGCTAGCCGGGATGATCATGGTGAATAGCAAAAGAGCAACTGTTTTTAGCATGTTGGTGACTCCTCATCGGGCTTGAATCAGTTAAGCTGATGTCTTTGGATTCATTTTGAATCGGCCAGGTAGTTGTCTATATCTTCTTTGGAAAAGCCGATTTTCTTGGCGACGCGATCGGCATGACTCACGCGTGAAATACCGGTAATCAGTTTATAGGTCGGCGCGTCATGAGCAAATTCCACCTGTTTAGCCACGCCGATCCCCTGCTTTACGAAGTTATCGACCAATTGATGATTGTGGGTGATTAAAATGGTACTGTTGCCTTTCCGATAAAAGCCGTTGAGGACATTGGATGACGATTCCATTTTTTCTTCAAACGTCGTTCCTTCCGATAATTCATCAAGCACAACCAGGCTTTTAGCGCTGGTTGCCAGAAAAATATCTTTGGTTCTTTTCAGTTCCGTGCCAAAGCGCCCTTCCCCATCATCCAGATGACTGATTTCAGGCGCCTGATAAAAAATTCTGTCGGCCACTGTCAGGGTTGCAGATTTGGCAGGCACAAAACAGCCAATTTGCGAAAGCAATTGAATCTGGGTAATGGTTTTGCAGAAAGCAGTTTTCCCACCGCTATTGGGACCGGTTATGAGCACGAGTTTTTCATCTTCCAGTACAAAATCGTTGCCGACATAGCGATTGTTGGCTTTACCTAAAACCGGATTTTTGGCATCAGCCAGTTTGATCCGGTGATGTGTTGCTTCTGTAAGCTCAGGCAAGACCATGCTGCTGCCGAATGCATCGGCAAATTTCAAAAATGAGAGTAATTGATCCAGCTGCCCCAGTGCGTCCAGAGTTTCTGCAACTGCTTGTGAATGCTTAAGTTCATGCCTTAAAGGGATGATGCAGCTATCCCTGTCAAATCCGCCGACAATCGGAAAATAAATTAGTAATAACGGCACAAAAAAAATCGTGGCTGTTGGTATGGACTCAACAGAAACTTTGAATATGTCAGTGGGGAAAAAATGCGCCAGCGTCCATATGCACGCGAAAAACAAAAAAATTAGCAGCGGCTTGAATATGCGGGGTTTAAAAATGATTGCCGGTGTCAGCGAGCCCTTGCGCTCCTGCTTGCATTGAATGCCGTTTTCCGAGACATAGACGGGGCCAGCCATTAAAGAATAGGCGCGGCTATCGGCAAATGCTTTTATTTTGTCAAAAACGCTTCGCAGATAGGTGCTTTGTGGTGTCTCAATTGCGTTTATACCGTCAACAAGTTCCAACATAAAGCGGACGCCTCTTTTATATTGCAGATAGCCATATCCCTCTATTTCATGCTCTTCTCTGGCGGTGCCGAATGAGCCGAGAAATTCACCAAACAACAGTAAATAAAAGTTTTTCTCGCTGCCGGCTGCATTTTCCACAATGCGATCAAGATTTACTTTTAGCACCGGATTATTGTTCAGCTCGGAAACGGCTGCCTGTTTTGCCTTGATTTCGGCCAAGGAAGCGAGTGGCCGGGTTAAAGACCGAAACAATAGTGACTGGCCTATCGTTGTTGAGGCATGGTTGATGGTATCGAATAATTCGTCAACTTCAATGGTACTAAAAGCGCCTTCATCAATAACACCTTCGCCGGTCTGTAAGGGCTTGCTTGAACGCACGACGGGCCAGGATTTATCACGCCAGCCTTGTAAAATTGTCTCTTGCATGGTTTTTAGCTCTTTTTCTTATCGATAACCCCAAAAACTATAATCGCCGCCACAACAACACCTATCAGCAGCGCGTTTTCTTTCGATGCGCCCAACAAATAGGCCGCTCCTCCGCCTATGCCCATGCCGACACCCGTAAAAGCAAGGCTACGCATCAGCCGGCAAACAGAACAGTCGCTGTCATATCCATTCGTATTCATGATTTTTAAAGTTGTCGTTCAAGCAATTTAACTATAGCATCAACATGAGATTCTGCGTCGTTTAAAGCTGGGATATAACGATATTCTTCGCCACCAGCGGCAATGAATAGGGCTTTATTCTCCATGGCGATTTCTTCTAGCGTTTCCAGGCAATCGACGGCAAAACCCGGACATACCACGTCGATTTGTTTTATGCCCTGACCCGGTAAACTTTGCAGGGTATCCACACAATAGGGTTTTAACCATTCCGCCTTTCCAAAGCGCGACTGAAACACCAGTAGCCACTGTTTATCATTCAAGCCCAGTTTTTCAGCAATTAAGACAGCCGTGTTTTGGCAATGATAAAAATACGGATCACCTCATTTTGTCAGCACTTCAGGCAAGCCGTGAAAAGACATTAACAACAGCTCATGTCTGCCGTGTTTGCGCCATGACTGTTCAACGGCATCGGCAATTGCTGCAATATAGCGCTCATCCTGATGGTAATGACTAATAAAATGTAGACTGGGCAGATGGCGCCATCGGTTAAGTTCTTTGATTACATCATCATAGATGGATGTCGTTGTTGTTGAAGAATACTGAGGATATAAGGGCAAAATGATGATCTGGTCAATGCCCTGCTCTCTAAAGGCTCTTAAGCGCTTTGCAATTGAAGGTTCGCCGTAGCGCATGGCATAGTCTGTAATGACACCTTTTGCTGTTAGCCGCTCAGCCACCAACTCAGTGAGTTGGCAGGTCAGGAAAATTAAAGGTGAGCCCTTTGTATCCCATATCTTGCGATAAGCATTTGCTGATTTGCGAGGGCGAAAGGGCAGTACAAAAAAATGCAGGATCAACCACCATAATGGCCTGGGGAGATTGACAACCCGTGGATCCCAAAGAAATTCCTTAAGAAAGCGCCGCACTGCCGACGTTGTGGGAGCCGCAGGTGAGCCTAGATTGGCCAGTAACACAGCTGTTTTTTTTGCTGTCATGACTAACATTATCTGTTAATCAGATTCAAAAACTCAGAGCGGGTGCTAATTTCTTTACGGAAAATTCCGGTCATGACCGAAGTTGTCATTACCGAATTCTGTTTTTCCACTCCCCGCATCATCATGCATAAATGCTTGGCTTCTATAACCACGGCCACACCTTTAGCTCCAATTGAAAGCTCAATGGCATCCGCTATTTGTTTGGTGAGTTTTTCCTGAATCTGTAAACGTCGGGCATACATGTCAATGATGCGCGCTACTTTGGACAAGCCCAGCACTTTCCCTTGGGGCAAATAACCGACATGGCATTTACCAATAAACGGCAGTAAATGGTGTTCGCACAAGGAATACAATTCGATATCCTTGACGATAACCATATCCTCAGTGTCGGCCGTAAAGATGGCGTCGTTGAGCACTTCCTCCAGTGTTTTCTCATAGCCGTTGTTTAGAAATTTAAACGCTTGCGCTGCACGTTTCGGTGTATCGATCAGGCCTTCGCGGGTAACGTCTTCACCGACGGCTTCGATAATTTTGGAAAAATACTCTTCCATAGACACTCTCAGTTATAAAAAAATGACCGGCTAGTATACATCAATGAGTAATTAAGTTTAATGCATCTACAATGACTTGCGCATCGGCGCCGGGTTTGCAGGCATTCTCACTGATATGCCGGCGCCAGCCTCTGGCGCCGGGTTCGCCGTGAAAAAGGCCTAAGATATGCCGCGATATAGAGCTTAGGCGCACACCCGTTTTGAGCTGTTGTTGAATATAGGGCAGCAGCAGTTGCATGATTTCCTGCCGTGATTTTGGCCCACTCGTATCGGCAAAAAACCGGCTATCCAATTCAGCCAGGATATACGGATTGTGATAGGCTTCACGCCCCATCATTACGCCGTCAACATGGTGCAAAACGGCCTCAGCCTGATCCAGTGAGGTAATACCGCCATTCAAAACAATTTCCAGCTGCGGAAAATCGCTCTTTATTTGATAAACCACATCATAGCGCAAGGGCGGTATATCGCGGTTCTCCTTGGGTGACAAACCGCTCAGCCAGGCTTTCCGGGCATGTATAATAAACGTGCTGCATCCGGCATCGGCAAGCGTTGCCACAAAATGCACCAGCTCTTCATAAGAGTCCATGTCATCAATGCCAATTCTGCATTTAACCGTAACTGGAATCGCAACCGTCTGCCCCATTGCCGCAACGCATTTGGCAACCAACTCAGGGTCAGCCATTAAACAAGCACCAAACCGTCCGTTCTGCACCCGATCACTTGGGCACCCCACATTCAAATTGACTTCGTCATAGCCATAATCTTCAATTAGCCTGGAGCAAGCAGCAAGATCATGCGGATTACTGCCACCCAATTGAAATGCAAGCGGATGTTCAGCCGCATTAAATTGCAAAAATCGCTGCGGATCGCCATGCAGTAAAGCACCTGTCGTCACCATTTCGGTATATACCAAAGCGTGCCGCGTCAGCAGCCTGTGAAAATAGCGGCAATGGCGGTCCGTCCAATCGAGCATCGGAGCAACACTAAAGCGATTTGAGAATTTATAGGTGTTCAAAGGGGTTTAAAGGTAGTTAAAAAGTGCTCATTTTTATCTATCAGTCCGCATTACTTTTCTTGATTAGCAAGATGCTTCAGCTGATCGAAGCCAGGCGTCTGGGCGAGGTCCGACAGCGATGGCGGCCACGAGAAGATGCCTCGGGAGGGTATCGAGCTGGAAACGACGGTTGAAGCGATAGGCGAACGCCGCTAAATAACGCGAGGCGTATTTTGCGAAATCAAAGGCGTGATAAGCCCCACCCAGGCTGGTTTTTAGGTTGCCCAGTACGGTGTTGAGCCACAGGAATTCTGGCAGGTCTTTAGGTTTGCGGCCACCGATGATGATCGCGTGGTGTTGGCAACCCGCCTCGGTCAGCGCAGCAAAACAGGCCAAGCCGTCAGAAAGCACTGCACATCGGGAAGCAAGGTTGGTTTTAACCCAGTCGGCAATGGCCTTGCTGGTAAAGCCGGAGACTGGCGTTAACTTGACGCGCAAGGGATGCCCTTCCTCATCGAAGGCAAGCGCCGCAACAAAGGGGACTTTGTTTTCAGAACCCCGGCCGGCCTTGCCACCACTGAGCTCAAGACCGAAGTAAGCATCATCGACTTGAACTTGGCCGCTGAGAGTGTAATGCGTTTCCCGATCCGACATGGCTTCCATGAGCTTGTGCTGTATAAGCCATGCCGTGGGATAACTGACGCCCAGATATCGCATCAGAGCCAATGCGGACAAGCCGGTCTTGGCTTGGCTGATGAAGTAGATCGCCAAGAACCCAAGGGTCAGCGGTAGTTTGGTACTTTGGAAGAGCGTCCCGGCGATGAGCGACGTTTGATGTCGACACGCTTGGCACTGAAACATGTTGTGCGATCCGACTTTAAATACGCTATGCCCCGTGTGGGTGCAGCAAGGGCAAACAAAGCCGCGAGGCCATCGCGCTTGTTCTAACTCGGCCTCACATTGTGCTTCGGTACCGAAGTCTTTGAGAAACTCAGGCATCGACAAGCCCGGTTGGAACTGAATGCGATTCATTGGCATGACAACACCCTCTTTTAAAAGACTAAATGTCCACTATACGCGGTCCAGCGTCGTAATGCTTATGTCTTGGCTGAAGGATCTTATTATTCCCAACTGATCCAAAAAACGTGTATCTTTAAGTTACTGAAACAGCAATATTAAGGAGGAGGCATGATTCGCAGACTACGCCTTCAGCGCCTGGCGCCTCACGATCAGGAAGCTTGGCAGAAGCAGTATTACGGCCATCAAAAGTATTGGCAGCGCAGACGGCTTTTGGCACTGAAAGCCATTTGGGATGGGCAGAATCTGTCCGAAGTGTGTCGCGAACACCACGTTCGTCGGCAGACCCTGGTGTATTGGCTCGACAGCTATTTACACGGCGGCTTTGAAAAATTGCTTGAGCGCGCGCCGGTGCACCGGGAGCAGCGCTTGTCTGAACAGCGCCAACGTATCGTGCGCTATATGCTGCTGCATAAAACCCCGGCTGATTATGGTATTGACAGCTATCAATGGACGGCAGACCGCATGCGCGCAGTGATTGAGCAAAAATGGCACGTTCAAGTAAGTCGCGCTCGCCTGTATCAACTGTTCGCCCAATGGGGCCTGTCGTTACAAAAAGTGCACCGCGACTATGGCCCTGCCAACGCCCAGGCACAGGCTGAATTTATCGCCGACTTTAAAAAAAACGGCACAGCTCAGTGAAGATACTGCTTTGATTGCTCTGGACGAGTTTGCGGTGCAAAGTGTGCCGTACACGCATTACGCGTGGGCCCAGAAAAATACTAAGCCCAGGATAGCGAGTGATGAGCGGCACCGGCAAAAACTGAACGGCTTCCTGACCGTTGATGTACAACGCGGAACCACGCGTGTTGACTTTAACGAGCAAAGTAGCACTGAAGAAGCCGTCAGGGTCGTCGTACTCAACGTGTTGCTGTACCTGCAAAAAGGCTTCAAGCAGTTAACCTTTTTGCTGGATAACGCCAGAATTCACGGCAAGCGAATGGAAACCGGCGTACATGAGTTACTTGCCGAAATCGGCCGGCAGGTGGTCCTGCCGGAGTTTAGCCTGAGCTTTTGGCACACACCCAGTTATTCGCCTCAGCTCAATCCGGCTGAGTATGTGATTCACGAAGTACGGCGAAACGGTTTATATCATGTACCCTGTACATTAACCGTGCGCGAAAAGGCTGAGCGCATTCAAACTCAACTGGCTCGTAATTCGCCCATGACCGATTGGCAAATACGCAGGCTAATCGACTTTATAGGGCGCTCTAAAGTTGAACGGTTTTAGAGTAAGAAGGGAGTAGTACGAATGATGTAAAGATCATAATTAGCTTCCAGTTCATAATATTACGAACTTTTAGCAGCGACCCTCTTGTCGCATGTAGCACTAAGATTGGTGCGCTAGCGACGTAGCAGAATGTCAAGCCAATAGTCGCCAAAACCGCAATGTATCCCGATTCAAATTTTTCAGGCTTGAGCGTCTTTAGGATTGTGGCTAGCACGCCCTGACTGGTGAATACAGGGCTATCTGCTGTCGCAAGAAATAGAACAACAATCGCGCCAAGTGCGGTACCGACGAAATATCTGACAAAATAGAATTCCCACCAGCGGTTATCGTGATTTTTCTTTTCTGGGTCTTTTTTATCAGGAACTTGTGTCATAGGAATAAATACTTCTAACGTAAAGTTCAGTCGTCCGCTTTGAGCTTAGCGGAAAACGGTCGGCTGGAGCGCATTGCTGGAAGTTATTTGCTGGCTCCATTACGCCGCTCTATCAAGAGTCCCTGAAGTAGTTCAAGCGCCTCATCTACATCCAAGCTCTTCTTTTCAACTGCCGCAAGAATTTCTGTGCCTTTGTCTTGAGTTAAGCATCGATTAAAAACGAGGTGCTGAATGGTGGTGATTACATTAGCCATTTTCCCATCGTAATCTTGAGAAAGTTTGGCCTCCTTCTTCATCACCGCAATTCTTCTTTCGAGTTCGAGCATGGTTTCAGCTTTAAGGGTGTCGCACTCGCCGCCGCTGCGCACCAGTTTTCCTATGGTATATGCAAGAGAGCCACATACCACAGCAGAACCGACGACCCATCCAACAGGAGTTGTGGTGACAAATACCCCACCAAGAAGTGATGCCAAGGTTGTTGAACCCGCAAGCGTTGCTGCACCGGAAGCAGCAGCTACAGTTCCGGACAAAGCGATTCCAGTCGTAACACCCAAGCCGGTAACTCCGAGTTCACCCAGGATACCGAGTCGATCCCTTGGGCTGCGCTTCATTTTCTCTAAAGCGTGGATATATTCTTCCATCGAGAGTTTCTTCATAGGGCAAAGCTATACTCATCTGTGAAATCCGCCTTCAAAGCCATGAAGATCGCCGCAAAAAATTCGAAGAACTTCTTAGCCAGAATTATCAGTTCTTGCGCGATCCCAATAGCACTCTTCTCAACCTTTAGATCTCGGTCAAGACGCGCCCCAGCGAAGCCACCAACAACTACCCCAATTGCTGTTGCAATAGGAGCCAGCAGGGAACCTAAAAAAGGAATCAGGTTGACAAGGGCACCGATTGCTGCACCAAGTGCTACACCAATAGCTAAATGTGGATTTTCTTCAATGAATCGGATGATTTCAAAGATAATGATTTTTCCTGTATGAACGACCTTCTTACCAATAACTTTCGTTGTCTCCCACAATTCTTCTAGCCGGAATAGAACTTCTGGTGGCAGATCCGCATTCGTGAGCCTAGAAAAAAAATCTGCACGGTCAAACTCATTGGCTTTGGAATCGATAAGCGCAAGCTCCATTTTTGCTTCAGCATTAGAAACATTCATTCTTCTTCCTCATTTTCGTTAGTTGCTGCACGCCTTTTGACACCCATCAAATAAGGTTATCCTGCGTAGGTACGATTAGCGTTAGAATAGTCGTATGCATTATGTCATAGAACACAAGCTATTCCTCCGATCCTACTAAAATTAGAATTTTTTATCTTAATGACCGCCTGTTATAAGTTGCTAACCAGTCGATCAAGCAATTGCTGTGGATGTCGCTTTTGGGTCGGACTTTTACATTCATTTTTAGCCAAAAATGAATTTTTTGATGGTCTGCTATAGAGAATCTGAATTCAATCGATAAATCATAAGCTATGAGGAACATAGGTAGGATCAAGAAGCCTTAAATTTGAACCAAGAAAGGGTTGGCAATCACAATACTGTTTTCGATTTTTTGGCCATGTTGCATGTCTTCCGAATACAAGGTTGAACAATCAGCTAGGAGTGCTGCGCCGACAATCAAGCTGTCGTAAAAAGAAAAGCTATACCGTTCCGCAATGTCCAAGCCCAATAGATGGGTTTCGACCGTCAAAGGCCGGACATCGCATATAGCACGGATAGTCACTAAATATTCCCGTATTTCGGCATAGGTCATCCCTAATTTTCGTGAGGCGACCGAGGCAAACTCATTAAGCACTTGGACGCTGATAATTCCGCCTTTTGAAACAATGGCTTCAACACAGGCAGCCTTTTCATTGTCCCCAGACAAGAGATACAGCAGAATATTGGTGTCGAAAAAAAAGCTAGCGTCCTTCATTGGCTTCAAGACGGTCGAACTTGAAACCTTCCGGCAACCGGCCCCGGTATTTCCGGAGCCTCGCCAATAATTCTTGCGGGGTCGGTTTTTTCTCAAGCTCGAAAACCCGCTCATTGGCGATATGGATTTCGATGTCGTCGCCTTCTTTTAGCTGAAGGGCTTCGACGATGGCGGCAGGCAAACGGACTGCTAAGCTATTTCCCCATTTAGCGACTTGCATGCAAGATATCCTCGTTAGATATACGATATATAATTGTATATCTTTACAGGCGGTTTTGTCAACAAATTTACCCATGCGTGTGGAAAAACTTACGCAGACAATGTTAGAAGAAACAGTAAGCAGGTTTTTGTGTAGAAAAGATAAGAAAGAATATAAATCAATAAAAACAATTAAATACGCAACTGCTCCATAGCGGACTGTGGCTAATATCAACCAATTTTGGAAGATCGGCCATTTGCGGACTGCTGCGTTTCGACCGTCAGTAACCGCAGTTTAATGGATAGCTGCCTGATAGTTTAGCTATATATACTGATTGCAAGACCCAGGATTGTTCTGCCTTCCTCCTTGCCAAATGAGTAAAAAAGGAATAATTTATACTCATGAACGACTTCGAGTACGATGACGACAAGAGCGCAGCCAATCAGGAAAAGCATGGAATTGACTTTCTGGTGGCCCAAGCGCTGTGGAATGACCCCGATTTGCTGGAAATCCGGGCAAAATCGGACGATGAGCCTCGGTTCCTTGTCATCGGTCTTATCGGCCGAAAACATTGGTCTGCTGTCGTCACCTACAGAAGCGGAAAAATTCGGCTCATTTCTGTGAGGCGTTCCCGCAAAAAAGAGGTAGAGCTGTATGAAGGCTAAAGATTTTGACAAGAAATTTGACCTGGGCAACAGGGACATCATTAACGATCTTGATCTGTCCACTGCGCGTCGTATCAACCAGGAACAGAAGCGCATAAATGTCGACTTTCCTGCCTGGGTTGTGGAGTCGTTAGATCGTGAAGCGGCTCGTATTGGAGTTACCCGGCAATCGATCATCAAGGTCTGGCTGGTTGAGCGATTGAAAGCTGAAGCTGCTAACAAACCGCTCAATGGTGACGCCGCAAGCGGCACACATTAGCGGAGCTTTAATGTCAGCTCATTGAATCCCAGCCGACATTGAGCGCATAGCTTCGAATGTCGCTTTTGGGTCGCTATGTATAGCTTTACATAGCGACCCATACCCGTCTCTTAATTTAGATGTTAACTGTCGCTTGAGTGGGTCATTGCGGTCATTCAAAATGTGGCTTTGGAATGATCCCGGTCTGTTTATCATGAATGAAATGTCGGTTATACCGTTTAGAAAATCTAGCGTTGAAGCTGCATTGTTGACAATTGCTGGAAAAGCAGTATGTTAGCCCGGTCGCCCGGTCGGGATAATAACTTGTTGACCAACTAGAAAATGAAGCAGCTATACATTCTTAAAATAGGAACCACATTTCCAGCCACGGCGAAGATGTTTGGCGATTTCGACGTATGGACCATGGCGGCGCTGGGTGATGTGGACGTTGAGACCTGTGTTTTGGACGTTGAACACGGCGCCCCACTGCCGTCGGCTGCTGACTGTGCTGGAGTAGCCTGGTAGGGTACGCATCGCGTACCTTTTTGGGGGACTTGATTTGGCCGGTGCATTTTGTAAATGGTACGCGATGCGTACCCTAGTGTGCCCGGCATGGGCTAAAACTTGTTATCTGAAAGGAGATAACCGGAAGTAGTAATGACAACCGTAGCGAAACGCAAAGGGGAAGCCGCGAGGTCAGCCTAAAAGAAGCGCGTAGCAAATGCACGACCGTAGGAACACGAACAAGCAGTGAGGCAGGGTGTGGGCGATGAGTGTGCTAGGAAACACGAAATCCAACAGTTACCGAAAGACGCACCAAGTAGAGCTTGACGGCACGGGCAGAAAGTTTTGGCACCTTTCCCGGGGAGATCTCCAGCATGAGAGTGCAGGAGAAGTCAGCAGAAGTCGTAGTGTGCGCTGGGCAGCGCATTAATCAGGAGGGTTAAAGTCCCTCTGGCATTCTGATAAGGAGTGCTATATCCAAAAGCGGGGGTAATGCCTTGCTAGCCGGGGTATACAGATAAGGAGAAGCCTAAACGGGCACGAAGCTGGAAACGGTGGACATAGCCAAGGTTGAGCCTAAGTCGGGTGTACTGTTGAAAGACAACCGGAGGACAGGGTGTCCACCGCGAGGTGGAATCCGAAGGGTTTGAGGAGAAACACCGGGCCGTAATCGAAGAGGCGACTCTATAGATGAACCGGTCGGCCAAAGATGGGGCAAGGTCGAGCCTGCACTATGGAGGCGAAGGCGTTCTTATCCACCCATCGAACCAAGGTGTGTGCGGATGGCACGGTGTGGAAGATTAATACGTGACCCCAGGAGAACTCATAGAATTTTCAGGTGGCGCTGAGATAAGTGAACCTATAAGCAAACACGAAATGGTGAACGATGTTCTATGAGTAGTCGGACGACTGAATAGTACCTGAAGCGTTATGAAAATAAGGTGACCATGAAAATGGCAGCAGAGTGTGCTGGGGAAGGCGGTCGGCAAGGTGGTTGGACAAAGACAAGTAATCTAAAGAGTAAAGTTTATGGCAAGGAACAGTTCCTTAAGTGAAAAACCCCTAGGCGATGAACCGAGGAGATTAGTGCATTGGCTGAATCCAACAGGAGAAAAGAAGGTTCACTCATTAGTGGACAAAGTTTATAAGCTGAAGAACTTGGAGTTAGCTTGGGAGAAAGTAAAACGGAACCGGGGAGCAGGCGGTATTGATGGGCAGAGCATAAAAGAGTTTGGGGAAAACCTGCAAGGGAATCTCGACAGACTTCATAATGAACTGATCAAGCAGACGTACCAACCGCAACCCGTTAAACGCCACTTAATACCCAAGAGTGGACAGCCGGGCAAGTATCGTCCGCTTGGCATACCGACTATTTAGTGCCTGACCGAAAAAGCCAAAAATAACCGCCCTCACAGCAAAAGGTGCCAAAATTCACGCGGAAGCTGGAAGGCTAACGGCTTTCTTGTGGTGCTTATCGACTAAAAAGCTTGCAATCCATCCGGCAGGGGCAAGCTCTCGGGATTCCGGACGCAGCTTGCCTGTCTTGCCGCAATACCGCGGTTAAAAAACTTAGGCGGCGAGCTTTTGCTGGCGCTGTCGTAGCCGCTCCCGCTCCTCGAGCCAGACGCTCGCGTTCGGCGTCGCGCTTGATCTGACCGATCTTTTGGAGGTTGCGCGACAGCACGGCCAGGGCGACATAGCGCTTGAAGCCGCCGATGCCGTGGTCTGGGCACTTGTCCAGGCCGTGCACCTCCAGCGCGTTGATGCCGGACTCAACGGCCGAGTGCGCCTTCCGGGCGGCAACAAAGGCGCCATCGCGCTCACGCGCCTCATCGCTGGCAGACCACTTGCCTTTCTTGGGCAGGGTGACTTGGTCAAGCATCGCCTTAAGCTCGGTTTGGTTGGCGGGGCTGTGGAAGCCCTTGTCAAAGCTACAGGCCTTGAACGAGGGGAAGTGCTGTTGCGTTTCCTTGACGATGCTTACCGCGATCTGGTCGTCTGTTTGTTTTTCCATGACCTGATGGTGCAAGATGAAGCCCTCCTTGCTTTCCACCACCGCCACGCGCAGGCCTAACTCCACCGGCACCCCGGCCTTGCCCTTGACGATCCATTCGGTGTGCGGCTGGAACAGGGAGAAGACTTTCTCATCGTGCGGGATGACCTCACCCTTGAGCACGCGGCGCTCGATTTGGCCGATTTGGCGCTGGGCGTGGGCGATGAATTGCCGGGGCTTGGCTAGTTGCATTGCGCAGACGGCGTACTGGCTGGCCAGTTGCGCGACGGTCGCTTCGACGCGCTTTAGGTGGGCGGCCGACAGGCTAATGAAGGTCTGGTGAGCCTTGGCGATCTGCTCGGCCTTGGCCTGCTGCTTGGCCGCGTCCTTGGAGGTGGAGTGTTTGAGCTTCTGGATGACGCGCATGGCTTTTCTGAGTTTCTTCAGGCAGTTCTTAAACTGCCGCCAGCCCTTCAGATCGTAGGTCTCGCTGAATTGCGCGCAAAGCTGGAGGAGCACCCGCATGGCATCGTACAGCAGGTTGACGTCGGTTGGAAAGTGCACGTCAGTCTCCACCACGAACGAGTCACAGCGGCCTGCGGCGGGCGCGGGGCTGTTTTTTTTACCGAGCAGGGCATAGCCGGTCTCCACCACCGCCTGGTTGATGCGGGCCAGGATCTCCGGCGTGAACAAGGCGAGATTGTCCTTGAGCGTCTGTAGGGAGAATATCTTTTCGTCCCATTCGGCAATGCCAAGGATGAGCCGCAGGGTGCGGTGCTGGTTGGCCAACTCGTGGATGCGGTCAAAGTCGGCGTTCAGGCACAGGCGCAAGCAACCCAGCACCAGGATGGTCCATTGGTTCATGCCAGGGCAGCCCAACTCGGCGGAGACCACTTTGGCCTGGCCGTCGACGACTTGCGTCGGCAGGATGTCCTTGATGATCTCGAAGACCTTGTCCCGCAAGCCATCGCTGCAATAGATGTGCTGGAGGCCGAGCAGGATCAGGGGGATGTCGTCCCGCGAGCGCACGTCGATCTGGATGTCGGCGATGTCGACTTGGCCGATGGTCTGTTGGCTTGGGAAGGTGTCTCTCATGAGTTTTCCCTGAGTTTTGGGTGGTTTGGCAGGGCCCGCCCTGTTGGTGTTGACGGGACGTTTTCTATTGTTATTGTTTTTCAATGGCTTGAAGGTTTTGGCCCGGCGCCGCTGGTTGGGTGCGGTCATCATCTTCATTATTGATATTATACTGCAAGCTGTTGTTATATAATAGCTATTTTACTTATCGGTCAGGCACTATTTACGATAGAGTGTGTCAACAGGCGCTACTTAACCGACTAGAGCCTATCTTCGAGCCTGTATTCGATGAAGCCAGTTTTGGATATCGGCGAGGAAGATCAGCAAAAGATGCGATGAGAAAGATCTGGAGCGAACTAGAGCAAGGAAATGAATGGGTTGTGGATGCAGATTTGAAAGATTTTTTCGGATCGGCTGACCATGACAAACTCATGGAAATGCTCAATCAGCGGATAGCGGACGGACGTGTATTGAGACTTTTAGAATCGATGATGAAAGTTGGCTATTTACAGGATAACAGGATTCATCCTACCGTTATGGGCGTTCCCCAGGGTGGAGTGATTTCACCGCTGATCAGCAATATTCTTTTGACTCCGTTTGACCGAGAGATGCGCCGCAAGGGGTATCGATTAACCCGGTTTGCTGATGATTGTGTGCCACGAAGGCGCACAGGAGGACGAAGTCCTCCGTGCAGCTATGCTGCATAAGAGATGAGGGAGGGCCCCTCGAAACCGCTCTACAGGGGGAGGTTTCAAACCACCGTAAGCTGCAACAGTTAAGAGCTGTTGTGGTGAGCGTTACGGAAAAGGCAGAGCAAGACTTTGTCAGGTAGGAATTTAGGAGATGAACGCAAGTGAACCACTGCTGAAGTGTCGAAAGCGTAGGGATGATGTCAAAACCGAGGGGTAGTCGTTACTTCGGGAACAGTCTAGCGGATACCTGTTTACTGGCTAGATGGCATCCGGCATGAAGGTGGCATGAACTAAATTCAGGCTCTTATGTGGAACGTGGGAACCTGTCGCTCCGATGCCAAGGGAGAAACACAAGTGGAAGCCCCATAAGTGTCAGAGTACCGATGCGGAGCACAGGGGCGGAGCAACCCGTAGTGTGCGCTGGGCAGCGCATTAATCAGGAGGGTTAAAGTCCCTCTGGCATTCTGATAAGGAGTGCTATATCCAAAAGCGGGGGTAATGCCTTGCTAGCCGGGGTATACAGATAAGGAGAAGCCTAAACGGGCACGAAGCTGGAAACGGTGGACATAGCCAAGGTTGAGCCTAAGTCGGGTGTACTGTTGAAAGACAACCGGAGGACAGGGTGTCCACCGCGAGGTGGAATCCGAAGGGTTTGAGGAGAAACACCGGGCCGTAATCGAAGAGGCGACTCTATAGATGAACCGGTCGGCCAAAGATGGGGCAAGGTCGAGCCTGCACTATGGAGGCGAAGGCGTTCTTATCCACCCATCGAACCAAGGTGTGTGCGGATGGCACGGTGTGGAAGATTAATACGTGACCCCAGGAGAACTCATAGAATTTTCAGGTGGCGCTGAGATAAGTGAACCTATAAGCAAACACGAAATGGTGAACGATGTTCTATGAGTAGTCGGACGACTGAATAGTACCTGAAGCGTTATGAAAATAAGGTGACCATGAAAATGGCAGCAGAGTGTGCTGGGGAAGGCGGTCGGCAAGGTGGTTGGACAAAGACAAGTAATCTAAAGAGTAAAGTTTATGGCAAGGAACAGTTCCTTAAGTGAAAAACCCCTAGGCGATGAACCGAGGAGATTAGTGCATTGGCTGAATCCAACAGGAGAAAAGAAGGTTCACTCATTAGTGGACAAAGTTTATAAGCTGAAGAACTTGGAGTTAGCTTGGGAGAAAGTAAAACGGAACCGGGGAGCAGGCGGTATTGATGGGCAGAGCATAAAAGAGTTTGGGGAAAACCTGCAAGGGAATCTCGACAGACTTCATAATGAACTGATCAAGCAGACGTACCAACCGCAACCCGTTAAACGCCACTTAATACCCAAGAGTGGACAGCCGGGCAAGTATCGTCCGCTTGGCATACCGACTATTTACGATAGAGTGTGTCAACAGGCGCTACTTAACCGACTAGAGCCTATCTTCGAGCCTGTATTCGATGAAGCCAGTTTTGGATATCGGCGAGGAAGATCAGCAAAAGATGCGATGAGAAAGATCTGGAGCGAACTAGAGCAAGGAAATGAATGGGTTGTGGATGCAGATTTGAAAGATTTTTTCGGATCGGCTGACCATGACAAACTCATGGAAATGCTCAATCAGCGGATAGCGGACGGACGTGTATTGAGACTTTTAGAATCGATGATGAAAGTTGGCTATTTACAGGATAACAGGATTCATCCTACCGTTATGGGCGTTCCCCAGGGTGGAGTGATTTCACCGCTGATCAGCAATATTCTTTTGACTCCGTTTGACCGAGAGATGCGCCGCAAGGGGTATCGATTAACCCGGTTTGCTGATGATTGGCTGGTGACGTGCCAAACCAGAGCACAAGCTCAGGCGGTACTGATCTTTGCGTCAAAAGTTCTGGAAAAGTTGGGCGTTGTTTTGCATAAGGAGAAGACTCGGATTGTCCATGTTCGACATGGGTTTGAGTTTTTAGGCTACAAGATCAAGCGTGGAAAGCAGCCACTAAAGTTGCCTGCGTACAAGATCAAAAGCGGTATCCGACAGGGTTCGCTGTATGTCTATCCGCGGCAGAAGTCGATTGACCACTTTAAAGAACAAATCAGAAAGCGAACCCGACGAAAAGCACCTTTGAGTACCCAAGAGCTGATTGACGAAATTAATCCGGTCATCCGCGGCTGGGGCAACTACTACAAGAAAGCCCACGTCAGAAAGTTGTTCAACCAACTTGACCGTTGGATTATCAGGCGACTCTGGTCACAACGTCATAAACGATGGCGAAATTGTGGCTGGATGCAATTACCTGGCACCCGTTTGTACGGTGAGTTGGGGCTGGTAAGCTTAATTCATTTAATACCTTCTTTAAATCCGCCAAGGGCCGCCTTGTGAAAGCTGGATGCGGGAAAACTGCATGTCCAGTTTGAGCGGCGGACGGAGGCTAGCGTTTCGGCGCGCCTCCTCCGACCCGACAGTGATGAAGATTCTGTAATGGGATTGGAGCAAAGGGGGAGCATTGTTCAGCTTGAACTAAAGAAAACAACCGGAAACGGGAGGATTGGATTGAAACAAGCAAAGCCATTTTGTATTACTAAACGCCAAGTTTGGGAGGCGTATAAAAGGGTCAAGGCTAATAAGGGAGCTGCCGGAGTGGATGGTCAGACGCTCGAAAAGTTTGAAGAGGATTTGCAAGATAATCTCTACAAGCTGTGGAATCGTCTGGCCTCAGGCAGCTACTTTCCACAACCGGTGCTACGGGTAGAAATACCCAAAAGTGACGGTGGAATAAGGCCTCTGGGCATCCCCACAGTAGCTGACCGAGTTGCTCAAATGGTAGTCAAGACACATCTGGAGCCGGAATTGGAAAAACATTTCCATCCTGATTCCTATGGCTATCGACCGGGTAAATCGGCATTGGATGCGGTGGGGATGGCGCGACAGCGCTGTTGGAAAAACGACTGGGTCCTCGATCTCGATATCAAAGGTTTCTTCGATAATATCGATCATGAACTCATGATGCGGGCAGTGCGCGCACATACGAAAGAGAAATGGGTCCTTCTATACATTGAACGGTGGCTTAAAGCCCCGATTGAAATGCCGGATGGGATCTGTAAAAAGCCGCAGAAAGGAACGCCACAAGGTGGTGTTGCCAGTCCTTTGCTGGCGAATCTCTTTTTGCACTATGCATTCGACGAATGGATGAAGCGGGAATATCCCGACATTCCCTTCGAACGTTATGCAGATGATAGTGTGTGCCACTGCAAGAGCGAAGCCCAGGCGGAACAACTGAAGCAAGCGCTGAACGTACGAATGAAGGACGTCGGTTTGGAACTTCATCCTGAGAAGACGAAGATTGTCTACTGTCAGGATGACGACCGGCAAGGCGAGTATCCGAACACGGTATTTGATTTTCTGGGCTATACGTTTCGCCCCAGACGCTCAAAGAACCGTTGGGGGAAATACTTTATCAACTTCAGTCCGGCGATCAGCAATAAAGCAGCTAAAGCTATTCGGCGCACATCCAGAGGGTGGAGCTGGCCAAAGCGTAGCGACAAGAGCTTGGAAGATTTAGCCCGAATGTTCAATCCGATTATTCAAGGGTGGATCAACTACTTCAGTCGTTATTATAAGTCAGCACTCTATCCGATCCTGAAATGTCTTGAGCGACGCTTGGTTATTTGGGCGACGCGAAAATACAAACGCCTACGGCATCATAAAAGACGAGCGGCACAGTGGCTGAATCGCATTGCGCGGAAACAGCCGAATTTGTTTGCTCATTGGAAAGTGCTGTATGCAACGGCTGGACGATAGGAGCCGGATGAGCGGAGACGTTCAAGTCCGGATCTGTGAGCACCTGAGGGGGCGGTTCCCTCGGGTGACTCGACTAACCATCTACGTCAGCAGCGAACGCAGCGCCAAAAGGGTCTTGGAAAGTCTGACAGCATGGATAGCAAAGCATTTAAAACTTAGCGTTAATCAAGGAAAAAGTGGTACAGGCCGGCCGTGGGAGCGGCAGTTTCTGAGTTTTCAGGTCACCGAAGACGGCGAAATCGCTATTGCCCCAAAAGCTATCCAGGGTTACAAAGCTAACGTTCGTAGTCTCTGGAATGCAAGGCAAAGTTTGACCAGCAAACAGCTGGTTGAGCAATGGCGGGAATACAACATCGGCTGGTGGAACTACTTCAAACTGGCAAGCAAGCGTTGGAATGTCGAACAACTTGCTGGTTGGACACGCCGCCACATGCGTAAATGTTTCTGGCAGCGCTGGCATAACAAGAAAGGGCGGCTTAACGCTTTGCGCAGACTGGGGGCAAAACCACGTCATCTAAAAGTGGCGAGCAGCTCACGCGGCGCATGGCGAATAGCGAGTAGCCCGGTTCTACATACCGTCCTGAGCAATGCCACTTTAAGACACTATGGATTATATGTACCATCGGAACTCTCGACAGCATAAGCTGTTGGATTCAACCGCCGTTGCGGAAAACCGCATTACCGGTGGTGTGGGAGAGGTGACGGGCGCAATCCCGTTACCCCGACCCGATCCGAGCTAACCCGGCCTACGGTGTGGCGGTTTTTATCCACGGCTAGGATAACCGAAGCCTTGAACCTGACCCCCACCCGGATTTTTCCGAGCGTTTTTTGTTCGATTGCTTTTGATGTGGCATTGGTTCTAATGCCGGCTTAGGCACGACAGTTTTTTTTGTGCTTTTGATCTGTAGGGGCCGATTGTTGCTGAGGGTGGGTGGCTTGATTAACTGTTTAACTCTTTTTTGGCTTTTTTCGCGGATTTCTTTTCTTTTGGGCTAAGCGCTGGTTTTTTCTTGTTTTCTTTATTGCTTTTTTGTTCTCTGCTCATGGTCTCACTCCAAATTATTGATGGTTTTTTCTGAAAATTAAGGGAAATGATGCCTGTATACCAGTGAACACCAACGAATTGAAGCAATCCGAATGTATATTTATACGCCCTTTCCTCGCTACTGATTGAAATTGTTTTGATAGTGCCGAGTCCGGGCTCACTATCGTCTGCTCAGCTGCGGATGGCGGAGTAAATATCGCAAAAACATTTTTCATTTGTACTGTCCGGAGCCGGATAATAAAGTCATAAAGTAAAGACCTTCCATTTTCCGATCAAAGCGGTGGCCAAAAAAACCGCAGTTAATCCTGCATGTCCAGTATCAAAATCGGACAACCGAAAACCCAAGCCACTAAAAACCCTCGCCTGGAATGATCCGGGCGAGGGTCTGGTTGGCTTCGAGAAGGCCATCCTCGTGAACGCTCACTTCAACCCGTATATTTTAAGCTGGCTGCATACCTTGAGCTGATTATCTGGCGCGCGGCAATGGTTTACGTCTCCGGTCCGGTATAGACGGTTAAGTTTATTGCCGGGAGCAATGGTCGTTGCATCATAGGCAACCAATTGGCCTTCGGCAAAGCCCTTGTTGACATCGCCATATTTGGGATATACCGCCCAGAGTATGGCCGAACCGAAATCTACGGCATAGGGGAATCCTGATTGGGCCGATGGCTTGCTGGATAACATCAGAAGTCCTCCCGGCATTCCACCCGGTGATTCGGTGTTTAACGAGGCTTCATCGACACCTTCGGCACGAAACGCCGTTGCTGGGCCGCGTAAAGCTGAAAAATTGTAAGACTTGAGGATAGAGTTTTCGCCCCATACATAAACAATGCCGCCAAGTTGATTACGCTGGGCAAATGACAGCGCATGAATCAATACCTTCGCCAAACGGTAAGCATGATTCTTTGCTAATGGGACAAAACATAGATGCCCAGAAAAGGTAGAATACAGGAACCTTAAATCACAGTATCACTCACCCAATCTGATCATGGACGAAATCATAACAACACTTGGTATCCTGAGCCCAACGCTGGCGCCTCGTACATTCAAGCAGCTAACCCTGATCGTTGAAGCCGTGTTGGCGATGACCGGGCGAGTCACCATGCTGGGCATATCCCGCTGGACTGAAAAAGGCGGCAGTTATCGGACGGTACAACGTTTTTTTAAAGAAAAAATAGACTGGCCACTGTTGCGTTGGCAACTGGTAAAACCGCACACACTGGAAACAAAAGGAACATGGTTGCTCATCGGTGACGAGGTCATGGTGACCAAATCAGGGAAACAAACGCATGGGCTGGGAATTTTTTTTCATCCATCTACAACAAGGCGCTCCCTGGCCTGTGCTTTTTAAACCTGTCATTGCTACACGTTGAAACGCGTGCCGCTTATCCTTTAATCACCGAGCAGCTGGTGCTGATGGACGCTCAAAAAAGTGCGCCCAAAGCCGTCAAGGCGAAAGGACAGGCCGTCGGCAGGCCCAAAGGCAGCCTTAACAAAAACAGAAAGGAGGTGGCACTGTCGCCTTTCCAGACGCAGTTGCAGAGCTGCATCCGTTCAGCCTTGACCCTGATAGGCCTGGACGTGGGCATCGTCTATTTTGTGTATGATGGTGCCTTGGGGAATAATGCCAGCCTACAAGCGGTTAAACAAGCAGGACTGCATCTGATTTGTAAGCTGCGCCATGACTCAAAGCTGTATTTCCCTTATGCCGAGGCGTATTCGGGCAAGGGTAAGCCCCGCAAGTATGGCGAAAAACTAACCGTGGAAACGCTGACGGCTGATCATCTAAAAATAGAAACTGTGGAAAAAAACATCCGAACCCGCGTCTACCAGGCGAAGGTTTGGCACAAAAACTTTCCCGAATTGCTGAATGTTGTGATCATCGTAAAAACCAATCTGAAAACAGGGCGAACCGCGAAGGTGTTGTTGTTTAGTGATGACCTGAACTTGGCCAGTGAAACGTTGATTGATTATTACGCCTTGCGTTTTCAAATCGAGTTTAACTTTCGTGACGCCAAACAATACTGGGGGCTAGAAGATTTTATGAATGTCAAAGCAACCCAAGTCAACAATGCCGCTAACTTTGCCCTCTTTATGGTGACCTTTTCGCAGTTATTGTCAGCCAAAATCGAGGGCGTAAACAGGGGCAGCATGCTGGACTTAAAAACCATCTTCAGAGCGCGAAAATACACGCGTCGGATTATTAATTCGCTCGGCAAAAATGCAGAGGCGTTTTATATTGATGATAGGATTTTCAAAGCCGCAGAAATCGGTCGAATTCATGCGAAAGCAGCATGATTTTTGGCGAAGGTATTGATGAATATGATGCATTTTATTGTTTTTAGGATCACCACAGGGGACAAACCAACCGTGATCGCTGTGCCCTCCGGATGGACAAGGCAAGCTTCGATTTAACCGCTGGGTTCTATCCCAGTTTTGCGCGACATCGACCCCTGTTAAGATAGCAAATAGCTTGAGTTTCATACTTTCGCTCCGGATTCAGAAGAGGACAATCGAGCCTAGGTTGTAAAAGCGCCGTTTGTCAAGCAGACAAATACGCTAAAATGAAAAACACGGGGATTCTGCGCGCCAACATTTAGCTTGGCTTCTCAAGCTTCAAGTAGCAGTCTGAAATGTTGGGCTGTCAATCCCCAACTCAAAACTAAATTGATAGCTGGTATTGTCGGTCATTAGTTGTATTCGCAACGCATGAGCCGCAGACACCAGCGTGCCTTTGCCCAGTCGATCCAATTAACACATGATGCCCCCATCAGTGCTGATAACTGCCTAGTGGCTTAACCACTGGCCGGTGAGGTCAGCTATAATTGAAAATACGGCTTGATGTTTACCTGTTGATCTTTTTTTAACAACAATTCACTGCAACGCTATCATCGTTTGGATATCATGAATATAAACCAGTCACAGCAAAAAAAATGGATCTCCGATGCCGCTTATTTCAAGTCATTGGAACGCATTCCAAAGCCAGGCCTCGATATCCAGGACTGGTTAGAAGCGGAGCAAGAATTCAGGCAGCTCATGAACAAACGCGTTAAAACGGGCCTGGTCAGTATAAACGCGGTCTATCCGGTTGATTCTTAAGACAGCCAGGCACCGAGTTCTCATTTGGGTGCGCTTAGATGCCATGCAAAGTAATTGTAACTAACAACCATACCCTCAGGAACAAGCCATGCACCACGAATTCTGGCACGAACGCTGGCAACTCAACCAGATCGGCTTTCATAGCGAGGAAATCAACCCACGCCTGCAACAGAATTGGCCGGCATTGCGCATTGCCTCAGGTAGCCGGGTATTCGTACCCTTGTGCGGCAAAAGCAAGGACATGCTGTGGCTGCTCGCCCAGGGCCATGAAGTTATCGGCGTGGAACTCAGCCCACTGGCGGTACAGGCGTTTTTCGACGAAAACAGCTTGTCGGCGGCGATTAGTCAGCAAGGCAAATTCAGCGTCAGCGAGGCCGAAGGCTTACGTATTTATTGCGGCGATTTCTTCGCCCTGACCGCCCACGATCTGGCCAGCATAAGCGCCGTTTACGACCGCGCCTCACTCGTTGCACTGCCACCAGACATGCGCGCCGCTTATGCCACGCACATGCAGTATTTGCTCGAACCGGGAACGAAAACACTGCTGGTTGCCTTCGACTATCCCCAGGACGAAATGTCGGGGCCGCCGTTCAGTGTACAGACGCCGGAAGTGCTGGCGCTATATGGCAGCTGGTGCGGCGTCGAGTTGTTGGTAAGCGAGGATATTCTGGACCGGGAACCACGCTTTCGCGACAGAGGTGTGAGCCGGATGCAGGAACACGTCTATGCGCTGACCGCCTTGCAGGGTTCGCATCGCGTTGCTTTGTGAGTTTGATTAACCGGAATTCTTTATACTGGCGCACTTTGCGAACCCAGCGAGGCATTGGAATCAAGCGCCTATGCTGTATGTGCATACAGCATAGATGAACGCCGACTATTGAAATACAGGGGTGGTGTAGACGTAATCATGATCTTTCATCGGCATATGGCAAGCAAAACAGATCGCCGATTTTTCCTTGTCGTTCATCACCAGGGCTTTGCCTTCCCAATGGCCAAATCCCCAGCCGCCGGTTTCGGAATACTTCTTGCTGTCCTTGATCATGGCTTCGGCTCCTGCAAACTCGCCGGGAACAATAGCCTGCGGCCAGTTGGGATGAGTTTGTTCTTTCCATGACAGCTTGGCGATGATGGCGCCGTCCGGCCAGGGCGTGAGTTTGCCTGATCTTGCGGCATTAATAGCCAGATTGTTGCCGAGTATGGCGCGCACAAACTTTTTGTCCAAGCGGTGAGAGACCCCTAATACCCGCCAATCCTTATAATCCCCGTAAACCGTCTTTTCTGCTGCCGCCGGTGTTTCGCCCTGTACAGCAGTGGTAATGGTTAATATCGATGCCGCTGCCAGCACCCATCCCCAGCGATTTTTTTGCCTATTTGTCATCTCTATTCTCCGTATTTGCAATCATCAAGCATGGTTTACTCAATCTCCTGGAATCTTAACAGTTTATTTCATGGCCTGCTAACACGGAGTACGGCTCGGCCATTATTCTGATCGCAGAGACAGGAAAACTGAGGATCGAAGCTTGAGCGCGTTTTTTCCGGATTTATTAAGTGGATCGCTAAATGCTACACAGAGCGCATACCCTACTATACTTTCCAAAATGGCAATTGAGTACCACATCATGCGGACGCATGGCAGACATGCATTTAACAAGTTTCCCGGCATTAATAAAATTAACAACAATTAATATTTATTTTAATTATTCAGCGTTATGTGTCATTCCGAGCAGAGCGAGGAATCTTGAAGCGTGTACGCATGCTGCAGCGCCTAAGATTTCTCCCGTTGGTCGAAATGACAGTACAATCAAGCACCTTGCAAAACCGCTGGATAGTGGCTATTTATCTTTCAATATTAAATACGATTCGGTACGCACCAATGTTTAGACCTTGCCCTGTACTACAAAATCAGCCGCTCCCGTTTACCGTTGCCGAGCTGGATTTTCTTAAATGGCTTAAAGCCCTAAGCAGCACGGATGGCAAGGCAAGCTGCGAGCTGCTTTTACAGGTATTGCAGACACTCAACCGTACTGCCATGGCCGGCAAAACCCGGTTGCTGTTTCTGGAAAAGCTCGGGGGCTTGGTATCGCAACTGTCAGACCGGCTGGCAAACCTAGCTTTTGCGAAAGATACTGCACTCACGCCGGAGGGCTTACAACAATTGGAAAATGCCGTCTGGTGCTGTGTTCAATTGGCTGAGGGTTATATGCTTCTCTGTAAAGCCGATGATTTTAAAGATAAGCTCGCCTATTCCCTAGCGCAAAAATCATTGATTATCAGCCGCGGTATTCAGGCCATGAGCAAGGCCCTGCTGTATATAAGCCAAAGTTATACCGTCCCCTACCCTCATTTTTGGCTGTCATGCCTGGAGTTTTATCAACTTGCCCAACAACATCAGCTGACTGATGCTGCCAATCCGAGTGCCGACCTCATCAATAATGCCTTCAAACAGCTATTGGTTTTCAGCCTGAGTAATGCAAATCAGTTCTCTCAGCAAGAAATGTCCATCATTTATGATCTGCTATATCAATATGCTGAGTATGTCAGACTGCTTTCTCCTGCTTCAGCCCCCGCCAGCAAGATACCTTTTATCTGTCTTGATAAAGATGCGCCACCGGCCAAGCGTTATCCTGCTGATCATAAAGCAACTAGCCGCACTCTTTATATTGCAACAGCCGGTGTAGCCGGAAAACTGCTCGAGGCCATGCCTGACAAAACCCAAGATCAGAGTGCCAATACTCGTCTGATACTGTTGCGGCTGGCAAAAACCCTGTCTATGAACCAACAAAGAAAGCATGCACGTGAACGAGCGCAGGGTGCTTTCTTCGGCATAATCGACTTTAACAATATCATCGATTTATTACACGGCGATAAAACCCGGCAAGACCGTGAAGTTGCCCTCAGCGGGTATTTTGATGTGACCAACCCGGGCGAACTACGTGATTTGAATTTCACCATCGCCAAGCATGATGATGATGAAGAACCACTTGTTCAATATAAGCTTGGCAGCCAAAAGGCGAATCCTAATGCCTTCAAAATTATCGAAATTACTGATCCGGACGAAATATGGAAAAAAGACACACCGGATCTGTTGGCAACCAATGCCTCGCTAATCGACAAAAGTAAAAAAGGCTACAGCGTATTATCGACGAATTCACAGATGCAACCCAAAGTGGGGCATTTAATCGGCTTAAATCACAAGCATCTTGCCTTGGGTATCATCCGCTGGGTTGCCCGTTCTCAAGAGTTCCGACTGTTAATGGGTATTGAACTATTGGGTGCCCAGGCACAAGCCGTGCGAATTTCAAACCCCGGCTTCCCTGACCTTGAAGCTGATGGCATTTATTTGCCTGCAGATGAAGCGCTAGAAAAAGCCGAGAGTTTGATTCTGTTGAATGGTGCATTTAAACCCGCAGAATTTTTCTTCATCCTTAAAAAACATCGAAACATCCGCTATCGGATGATAAAAGTTTTGCATTCAACCGCGCTTATCAAGCATTTTGAAGTGCTGCGAGCTTAACAAAAACTGAACAATAGTTAATAAAAATGAAACAATCTATTAATATTAAGGCTTATTGTTAACATTCTATGAGCTGCGTATAGTATGCAGCAACTAAATAGTAAGGCAATTGTTGAGCCACCTATGGCTAAAAATGAATTTAAATTTTGGAGTCAAGCATGAATGATTTTAATAGAGACGTTCTGATCGGCCTGATGTTTATTTCTGGCATCTGGGGATTCATTTCCGGCACGTTTATTATTTCAACCGTATTATTCGCCAGTGCTGCGATTGTTAGCGCTATGGCAATGAGATCCCGGCTGAACAGCTGATCTCGACCAGTTTCATATACCTCCTCATGATGTGAAAAAACGGAACCTACCGTGTCTGTACCCTTCCAACCTCCTTTCGCCTTCGGCACCGGGAGGTTTTTTTTGCCTGAAACACGGTAACAAGCTTCCGGACGCACAAACATTGGGTTTTTAGGGCTTGTTAGGCAGTATGGACAGCCAGTCCTGAATTTTGTCGCCCGCTTGCTGTGTCAAGTCTGAAAAAGCACTGACCGCCCCCGCCGCATCGGCCGTCTGCGTCACTTTTTCCAGGCTGATTTCCTGCGCAGCGAGCAGTATTTTATTGTCAGACGCATAAGCCTCTACATAAAACCGCAGCAACGCCCGCGCCTTATCGGGTGAGTCAAATTGCTGTTCAAAGTCAAGCAACCGAATATGCAAAGCATAATTCAACATTTTGCTGCTGGCTGTAAGCTGCTGTTCAAATAATTCCGGGGGCGGCGCAAGCCAGCGATCCAGGGTATAAAATCTAACCTGCGTGGGCGCCGCGTAAAGCAGTCGATACCGAATACGAGTATCCATTAGCCATTTTGGCGCGTTTACGGTAACCAGCGCGCTATCCGCCTGTTTGCCTCTGGGCACCGAAACAGATGCGCCAAAATCATGCAGCGCAGGTTGTTGCCTAGGCGCAAGACTACAGCCGCCGGCTGCGGTCATGATGAGTGAAATCAGCAAGATTCTAATGTTCATCGCGGCTCCTTATAGCCCGGCTCGCCTGGCCCCGGCGCTTGTTGATAGGGTCCCAGTAATAACGATTGGGGCTCATGCTCCAGCATCTCGGCGACCCGTTTGATCTGCTGGCTAGTGGACTGCAATTCACTTAACAATTCGTTAATTTTTGGCAAGGTTGTTTGCGTCACTTCCTTCCCTGCTGTTTTTCCAGTGTCAACAAGGCTGCCGGCTTTTTTACCCAGCGTATGCACTTCTTTACTCAAGCCCTGCAGGTCCTTGGTCAGGGTATCGATCTGTTTTAAGGTCTGGCTGGCATCGCTGGTAAGCTTGGGTATTCCTGCCAAAGCCCTGTCAACTCCTGCTTGTAAGGCATGCAGTTTATCGGTCAACGTTTTTAGATTACTTAAAATATCGCCGATGTTTTTCTCATTTTCATCACTTAACAGGGTGCTAAGACGCCCCATGAGATGCTCGGCCTTTTTCAGCAAATCCTCGCCGGTATTCATCAGCTTATCAGTCAGGGAGGGCACCAGAGGAATACGATTCAAAGGATTCTGTCCGGGCGGCAATGGCGTGGCAATATTCCCTGAATCTTCCAATTGAATCTGCGTTAAACCGGTCACACCCTTATACCTTAAAGTGGCGTAAACGCCGCGGGTCAGGACAATATTTTTATCCACCTCAATCGGCACCAGAATAACGCCGCTGTCATCGGGATCAAACTGCACTTTAAGCACTTTGCCCACGGCGATGCCCCGGTAAAAAACGGTGGATTCAGGATTAAGACCGGACACGGACTCCCGGGTTGACACCACATAGACATTGCGTTCGCGCTGAAAATTGCCTATCCAGTAGACAATTGCCGTTGCCGCCGTCACCAGGCTGATCAAAAACAGGCCGGTAATCAGTGCGCGATTATTTCTACCCATGACTTGCCTCGTGATATTGAAATACCCGCTCTGCGCGTTTATTGTGCAAAAATTCTGCCACAAACGGATGCTTGCAGTTTAAAACCGAAGCCAATGTGCCATAAGCCACCAATTGATTATCGGCCAGCACCGCCACCTGAGTACACAAATCCCGCAAAATATCTAAATCGTGCGTCACCATCACCACCGTAAAGTTAAGATCCCGATGCAGTTCAGCCAACAAATCAACAAAGTCCTGACTGGAAATGGGATCAAGCCCCGAGGTCGGCTCATCAAGCAGCAGCAGACCTGGCTCCAGAATCAGGGTGCGTGCCAGCGCTACGCGCTTGGTCATGCCGCCTGACAAATCGGCCGGTTTCAGCCAGGCGTCTCCGGCGGACAGACCCACACTTTCAAGCCTCATGAACACCAGACGCTTAATGAGCTCCTCGTCATCAAAGCCGAGCTCACGCAAAGGAAAAGCGATATTATCGAAAACGTTGAGCACACTGAATAAGGCGCCTTTCTGGAACAGTACGCCGCAATTGCTGCGCAGACGCAGCCCATGCCGAGATGAAAGGTTTGTTAATGACTCGCCCATCACGAATATTTCCCCCTCGCTGGGGATTTGCAAACCAATTATTTCGCGTAATAAAGTGGTCTTGCCGCAACCGGATGCGCCGACCAAGCCGAGGATTTCACCCTTTGGCAATGCCAGATTAATGTCTTGATGGACAATCTTGTCGCCAAAACGTGTCCAGATATGTTCCAGACGAATTGCGTAAGATTCGCTCACGGCATCCCCACGTCCATAAAGAGAATAGCAAAAACGGCATCGATCATAATCACCACGGTAATTGCCGCCACTACGGAATTAGTGGTTTCGCTGCCCAGACTTTCGGTGTTGGGTTTGATGCGAAAACCAAAATGACAGGCTATCAAGGCAATCATCAGACCAAATACGGCACTCTTGCCAAGCCCGATAAAAACATTCAGCAAGGGCACCACATCCGGCAGTTTCTGAAAAAACTGCTGGTAGCTGATATCCAGGGTATTTTGCGCCGAGAACATGCCGCCGATCAGCGCCGCCGCGCTGGTCCACACACTCAATAACGGCAAGGATAAAGTCAATGCCGCCACTTTAGGCAAAATCAGCCGCAGGGAATGAGAAATGCCCATGGCCGACAGAGCATCCAGTTCCTCAGTTACGCGCATGATGCCAATTTGCGCCGTCATGGCCGAACCGGAACGGCCGGCGACCAGAATGGCTGCAAGCAAAGGCCCCAATTCACGAATGACACTTAAACCCAAAATATCAATAATATAAATTTCCGCACCAAACAGCTTTAATTGCAATGCTGACAAATAACTCAGCACAATACCGATTAAAAATCCCACCAGCGCCGTTATGCCCAGAGCCCTCACACCGGCCTCGTAAATCGTGATGGAAATTTCCGCCCAGGGAATATCGCGGGGTTGCCGCAGCAGGTGACCTATATCCAGAACCAGTTGTCCCAATAATATCACCAGATCCAGCATCTGCAGCCAAAAGCCCAGAAGCACATGCCATATAAAATCAAAAAACACCACCAAGCCATGAGCTTTAGGTTCCGGCTCTGCAATTTGCTGGATATTCCAGCGTTCAAACAGGCGCTGATGCTCGGGCCGCATGCGTAATCCGGCGGGTAATTGTTTGCCCCAGTCTTGCCACAGCATCAACGCGCTGGCGTTGTCCAATACATCAATTGCGCTAACATCCCATTGCAGCGTCTTATTTTCAGAAAACTGCCTGATTTTCCGGCGCAATTCGGATGCCGTCAGCAAACTGCGCAGATTCCAGCACCCGGACAGCCTGACGCATTGCCGCCCGTCTGCTTGCGAACAAACTTCCAGAACCGGATATGGAGCAGTATCGGTTATAGACATAAAATGAAGACTTTCCCTTGCGATATGATGTGAAAATTATACTCTCTCGGAATCGTGAGACGTGCAGCAATTTATGCGCACACCGCGCGGACCTGTGCGCAATCAGTATTAATGCTCAGGGGCCTTAGCAAGCCCCTTTACAGCCTTCTTTTTGTCCGATTTCAGACAACAGCATAAGCTGCAAGCGCTTTTAATGGGATAAAACGACCCTCGATAAAGAAATCGACTACTGCTGGCAAAAATATTCACACACCAATTCCTAAAAACAACCGCCATAAGGCTATTTTTGCCCATCCCCTCGAAAAGGTAAAAATTAGCAATATCTAATAGGCTGGCATGCACATAGCTTTATTGTTTACCAAGCAATCTGGTACATAATCCATCCCCGCTATTACCCATTTCAATAAGAGCCATTACGTTTGCCGAGTGCACAAGGGGCTACCGTTCTATTGACAATAGTAGCCTATCGGCTACACTTAAGGCATGGTTGATATAAAGAAAACCGATGTTTATGCCCGATGGCTGGACAATCTTCGCGACATTCGTGCTCGCGCACGAGTTTTGGCTAGGGTCGAACGTCTGGCCGCCGGCAATCCCGGTGACGTTAAGTCGGTTGGCGAAGGAGTATCTGAAATGCGCATCGACTATGGCCCCGGTTATCGAGTGTATTTCACGCGACGCGGCAACGAAATTGTCATTTTGTTGGCCGGTGGTGATAAAAGCACACAGAATGCCGATATTAAAACCGCTCAAGAACTTGCCTGTAACCTGTAGGACAACGCAATGACAAAAACTATTATCAGCCGCTACGATGTAGCGGAGCACTTGAGAACCACCGAAGAAATGGCGGCCTATCTGGATGCCTGCATTGAGGAAGCCGACGGCGATGCAGCCTTCATAGCCAAGGCGCTTGGTGATATTGCCCGTGCACGGGGTATGTCACAGATTGCCCGTGACACAGGGCTTTCCCGCGAAAGCCTGTATCGAGCTCTGGACGGCGAGCATATTCCCAGTTTCGATACGATCCTCAAGGTAACAAAGGCGCTAGGCATTCATCTGCATGCCGATCCTGCTTGATCTTTGGATTGAAAATCCAATTGGAAGAAAACGTACGTTAACATCTAATATAATTCGCTTATAGACTCTCTTGATCCGGTTGATGGTCAACACCCGGCCAAAACCGGCCACTTAAGATGCTGGCGAAATTTTCCATCCCTAAGTTCAGCGAATGACAGCTTTTTGGCAAGCAACCTTGCCTCCTCTTTGCCTCGACCAGGCCAAAACGAGACAATCAATGATTTTAGGGTATGGCGGCTGACAACTCGAAAGCTGTCTATCGTTTAACGCCATGATCAGCCGCGAGTGTAGCGAGTCGGTTGCATCAATTAGTTGGGCAATGTTTTGGGCCTGAATCTGTCACATTTCAACATGCCAAGAGCGCCCCCACGTATTTCGATCACGGGGTGCCTGTAGCCTACAGGCCACAGGCTTTCAAGTGCTATCCTGGAGGTCACACCGCCACAGCCGCGAAGAACGTTTCATCAACTCAAGAAGTTAACAGCGTCCCATTTCTTTCATGCGAGCCGCTGCCAGCAAAAATTTCGCATGCTTGTGCT
>CAWKEY010000052.1:0-232297 GCA_963848675.1 uncultured Gammaproteobacteria bacterium | reverse complement strand
TGTCACCATGAGTTCATCGGCACCGAACTTTACGATTACTACGGCTTCATCTGCAGACCCTCGGTTCATAACGTCAACATTACTGCTGCGCTTAGGGCTTAAAGTGTCGCAGTTACACCGACCCAAAGCCGACGGTCCTTCACTGGGTAAGATAGTCACCTCTGTCTCGGTCTACCTACCTTCAATACAACAACACGTTACGGTGAGAATATCGGGCGTCGGTGGTCGCGGGCACCTTACCCCCTTGTTGCCGCCTTACGAAGGTTCACTTGCGTTTAGGTGACCGATTTGGCTAGGGCTTCCTTCAGATTCCGCATTGGCTCAAAGTAACCGTGTTTCCCTGTTGGGTAGCTACTCAGAGTTTCTTTGGACACCCTTGCCTTCGCCTACATTTTCCCTTCTCACAGGGCAATGGCTGGACTTCCACCAGCTAGCTGACTACCATGCCAGTCGCACCGCACAATCTAACCTTATTCGTTGTATTTTCGCTGTGGATTATCACGAGCCCACTGTGTGAAATGAATAATTTGTGTTGTCATGAACATAGTCCGCTCGGTGTCGGGTCATGTATCCATTACCCATTATCTCAAACCGATGCCCCTTGACTCCATCCGAATTACCAGACTTCATCGCTACTATAGGCATCTCCGACTTCCAATGGACTCCGCCTCTATTCTCGCTGTTTAGACTTGGCAAGAGGTGCGCTTGTGCGCCGACCATTGGATCTCCCCGGTTACTGCATAAACTCAATGTAAAGCTCGATACGGACTGAGATCCCGGGATGTTTGCCATAGCTCGCCTATAAGCTATAGCAACTGTTGCCTGCTAGTAAGCCCAGACTATCGGCCATATCCAATGCGGTTATTTCGGGACTGTATCCTTCAGGGTCAGCATCACCTGTTACCTTTGTGCCTCGCTTTCTTTCGTGCCTACGCATCAAGCATATCGTTACCGCTATGCCTGCAAGGCTCAATACCAGGCTCGTGGCTAGCGATTACCTGGGCGGGATTCACACCCGCTAGTTTATGCAGCATTGCCGGGCCGCAACGGGCTTAGAACCCCTTACGGTGAGAATATCGGGCTTCGGTGGTTGCGGGCACCTTACCCCCTTGTTGCCGCCTTACGAAGGTTCACTTTCGTTTAGGTGACCGATTTGGCTACGGCTTCCTTCAGATTCCGCATTGGCTCAAAGTAACCGTGTTTCCCTGTTGGGTAGCTACTCAGAGTTTCTTTGGACACCCTTGCCTTCGCCTACATTTTCCCTTCTCACAGGGCAATGACTGGACTTCCACCAGCTAGCTGACTACCATGCCAGTCGCACCACTTCATACGGGCTACTTGCTAACAGAAAGGGAGAAGACCCTGCATGGAATCGAGTTCTAGAAAATTCGGAATCAAGCTCCTCGGAACAAGGAAAGGTTGGGGTTATGGCACAATCTTCATCGGATCTTAATCAAACCACCCGGTTTTCTCTCATCTTGAATCTGTAATCTATGCTCAACCGTAGCGGCTTGTGCGCAACCCTGGCCGCGATGGCTTTGGAGATGAACAGTTTTTACCGCTCATCATTCAATACAGACAGAATACGGTTTTGGCAATATCGGGTAAATTTACAGTAATAATGTTGAATAAGGAAAAACTAATATGAAAAAAGTAATAAAGTTATCAATTGTTGCCCTGGTTTTCAGTCAGCTTGCAGCTTGCGCAACTACTTCAGATGTTGAAAATTTACAGTCGCAAGTTAATGGCTTGGACACTTCTGTAAAACAAGCATCAGCTGATGCAGCCAGCGCAAAAACTACAGCAGATGATGCGGCTGCAAAGGCAGAAGCCGCAGAAGCCGCAGCCAATCAGGCAGCTCAATTATCTCAAGATGCCAATAGCAAATTGGATCGTGGATTCAAAAGATCAATGATGAAATAAATCATTGTTGCTTGAGAGCAGAAAAATAGCCTGGCGGGAAAACTTCCAAGCTATTTTTCCTGACCGTATGGGTTTCGCTCCATCCCAAATGGCACGCCGTAGTCGATTGGTCTCAATTTTAGTCTCTTATCAACCAAGTCTTTACATTTTCTGACAAGAATAAGCCTCTTAAGCAGCAGTGGCAAGGGTGGCAGAATGTTAAATTCTGTCGCATGAACACATGCTGCGGTTGCGGCTCTGCCCAGTTTGGTCAGGTAATAACGATAGGCGCCGGGTACGGTATGCGTAAATAGTGCCTGACCGAAAAAGCCAAAAATAACCGCCCTCACAGCAAAAGGTGCCAAAATTCACGCGGAAGCTGGAAGGCTAACGGCTTTCTTGTGGTGCTTATCGACTAAAAAGCTTGCAATCCATCCGGCAGGGGCAAGCTCTCGGGATTCCGGACGCAGCTTGCCTGTCTTGCCGCAATACCGCGGTTAAAAAACTTAGGCGGCGAGCTTTTGCTGGCGCTGTCGTAGCCGCTCCCGCTCCCGCTCCTGAGCCAGACGCTGGCGTTCGGCGTCGCGCTTGATCTGACCGATCTTTTGGAGGTTGCGCGACAGCACGGCCAGGGCGACATAGCGCTTGCCTTTCTTGGGCAGGGTGACTTGGTCAAGCATCGCCTTAAGCTCGGTTTGGTTGGCGGGGCTGTGGAAGCCCTTGTCAAAGCTACAGGCCTTGAACGAGGGGAAGTGCTGTTGCGTTTCCTTGACGATGCTTACCGCGATCTGGTCGTCTGTTTGTTTTTCCATGACCTGATGGTGCAAGATGAAGCCCTCCTTGCTTTCCACCACCGCCACGCGCAGGCCTAACTCCACCGGCACCCCGGCCTTGCCCTTGACGATCCATTCGGTGTGCGGCTGGAACAGGGAGAAGACTTTCTCATCGTGCGGGATGACCTCACCCTTGAGCACGCGGCGCTCGATTTGGCCGATTTGGCGCTGGGCGTGGGCGATGAATTGCCGGGGCTTGGCTAGTTGCATTGCGCAGACGGCGTACTGGCTGGCCAGTTGCGCGACGGTCGCTTCGACGCGCTTTAGGTGGGCGGCCGACAGGCTAATGAAGGTCTGGTGAGCCTTGGCGATCTGCTCGGCCTTGGCCTGCTGCTTGGCCGCGTCCTTGGAGGTGGAGTGTTTGAGCTTCTGGATGACGCGCATGGCTTTTCTGAGTTTCTTCAGGCAGTTCTTAAACTGCCGCCAGCCCTTCAGATCGTAGGTCTCGCTGAATTGCGCGCAAAGCTGGAGGAGCACCCGCATGGCATCGTACAGCAGGTTGACGTCGGTTGGAAAGTGCACGTCAGTCTCCACCACGAACGAGTCACAGCGGCCTGCGGCGGGCGCGGGGCTGTTTTTTTTACCGAGCAGGGCATAGCCGGTCTCCACCACCGCCTGGTTGATGCGGGCCAGGATCTCCGGCGTGAACAAGGCGAGATTGTCCTTGAGCGTCTGTAGGGAGAATATCTTTTCGTCCCATTCGGCAATGCCAAGCCCATATTTAACACCACGCCCCTCAATTTACTCAAAATCAAGCTGAGAGGCTTGTCTAAGTTATTGATTTTTACTATAGGCAGCTAATCTTTAGTGTTATTTGTGTTTTGTAGGGCCATAATAGTTATGTCTGCCTATTGCATATTTTTCCAGACTGCGCTATTTTTTTGCGTCATGTATATCCGTCGAACGCATACCAATAACTCGTCCACGGGCGAACGCTATTACACCTATCGCTTGGTGGCTAGCCAACGCGTGGATGGAAAACCGCGTCAGATAACCCTATTAAATTTGGGTAGGCATTTCGCTGTTGATCAAGATTTGTGGGCTTCGCTTTGTGTGCGGATTGAGCAATTGCTGAGCCACCAGACTGAGCTATTACCACTCGAATTGCCGGCTGCCGTTGACAAGGCGGCGCAACGCTTTGCCGCTCAGCTCATAGCGCAACGGGCGGTCGTCACCAACACACCGATAGCGGATGAGGGTCCTTCAACGCCTACTGAGTCGTCAGTCGCGCGTGTAGAATCCATAGTGAGTGCACCAACCGATCTGCAAACCGTCGATGTGTACTCCCTGGAATTGACCCGGCCCAGAACCGTCGGCGTGGAACAGTTAGGACTTTGGGCCATGCAACAATTGAATTTCCTCGACTTGCTGGCTCACCTGGGCATCAATGGCGCGCACATAGCCGCGATAGTGGGTGCCATTATCGGGCGTATGGCCGGTGTAAGTTCGGAGTTAGCCACCCACAACTGGCTGATGAAGCAAAGCGCGCTGGGCGAATTAATGGACGTTGACTATGAAAGCCTGCCCTTGATGACAATGTACCGGGCGGCAGACACCTTGTGGAAACACAGCACCCAAATCGAACAGACCTTATTCACGCGACTTACGGATTTGTTTGGTTTTTCCACCACCATCACCCTGTACGATCTCACCAATACCTATTTTGAAGGCGAAGTGCCCCACAATACCAAAGGCAGGCGTGGACGCTCAAAAGAAAAGCGCACGGATTGTCCGCTGGTGACACTGGGCTTAGTCCTGGACGGCAGCGGCTTTGTACGCCGTTCTCAGACCTTTGCCGGTAATGTCAGCGAAGCAAGTACGTTGGAAACCATGCTGCAAAATCTGGGTGCGCCACAGGGGGCCCTGGTGGTGATGGATGCCGGAATTGCTACAGAGGCCAATATTCAATGGCTGCGCACAAAAGGCTATGGTTATCTGGTCGTCAGTCGCGAACGCGCACGTCAATTTGATGCGGATGCCGCCATCTCGGTTGAAACTGCTGCCCAGGAAACGGTACGCTGCCAAAAAGTCGTCGCCGAAGACGGCCAAGAAGTGCGGCTTTATTGCCATTCATCCGGCCGCGAACAAAAGGAACGGGCCATGGCGGAACGCTTCGCCAGCCGTTTTGAAGCCGGACTTAACGCCTTAAACGCAGGGTTGCAACGCCCCCGCACCGAAAAACGCCCGGATAAATTATGGGAGCGTATCGGCCGCTTGAAAGAAAAGCATCATGGCATCGGTCAGCATTATCAAATCGACTTGCAAACCGATGACAGCGGTGAAAAAGCGCTAAGCATCACCTGGCAAAAACACAGTGTGCCGGGTTCTTATGTTGATCTCCCAGGTGTCTATTGCCTGCGCAGTAACCAATGCCAATGGCCGGAAGAACAGCTATGGCGCACTTATATGATGCTCACTGACCTTGAAGCCGTGTTTCGCTGTTTTAAAAGTGATCTGGGTTTTCGGCCTATCTTTCATAGTAAAGAAGAGCGGGCTGACAGTCACTTGTTCATCACCGTATTGGCCTATCAGTTTGTCCAACTTATTCGCCGCCGTCTACAAGAGAGCGCTATTGATGCCAACGGTAGTTGGCGCACATTACGGGAAATCATGCGCAGTCAATGCCGGGTAACCGCCAGTTTCCGTCGTGCCGATGGTAAAGCCTTGCATGTGCGCAAAGCCACCCGTGCGGAACCGGAGCAAATGGCTATTTATCGTGCCTTAAAAGAGAACCCGGCACCCGGAGGTATCAGCAAAACCATCGTCTAAAACACTGAGGCTAGGCGCTATTTTTCAAAGTGTAGTGCCACACGAAGATTTTTTATAACACAACATATTGTTTTTAAATGGATATTAATTGCAGGTGTTAAATATGGGCAAGGATGAGCCGCAGGGTGCGGTGCTGGTTGGCCAACTCGTGGATGCGGTCAAAGTCGGCGTTCAGGCACAGGCGCAAGCAACCCAGCACCAGGATGGTCCATTGGTTCATGCCAGGGCAGCCCAACTCGGCGGAGACCACTTTGGCCTGGCCGTCGACGACTTGCGTCGGCAGGATGTCCTTGATGATCTCGAAGACCTTGTCCCGCAAGCCATCGCTGCAATAGATGTGCTGGAGGCCGAGCAGGATCAGGGGGATGTCGTCCCGCGAGCGCACGTCGATCTGGATGTCGGCGATGTCGACTTGGCCGATGGTCTGTTGGCTTGGGAAGGTGTCTCTCATGAGTTTTCCCTGAGTTTTGGGTGGTTTGGCAGGGCCCGCCCTGTTGGTGTTGACGGGACGTTTTCTATTGTTATTGTTTTTCAATGGCTTGAAGGTTTTGGCCCGGCGCCGCTGGTTGGGTGCGGTCATCATCTTCATTATTGATATTATACTGCAAGCTGTTGTTATATAATAGCTATTTTACTTATCGGTCAGGCACTAAATAGTCGCAGGCGTTTTAGTTGGCGTGATAGCGAACTATCCGACACTTTTGAGAGATACGGTTTCAAATCAGCACGACGTAGTCCGTGTATTGTAAACTTGGGATCTGACACCGCGCGTAACCATGCCTGGTCAGTCGTGGCGAAGAAATTAAAGCCCCGCCAAGTGATCTTTGGGTCGGTTTTAGGTTCGGTGAGCTTTTGTAATGCGCGCTGTCCATCTGAATGATCATCCAGCGAGGCAAAGAAATCAAGATAGCGTCGGTTGCAGCCGAAGAGAATTTCTCGAAGGTCGATCAGGCTATAGATGGATTTTTTGAGCGGTGCCAGTTCGCGTGTTTCAGTACCGTTCTTGTGTTCCACCTTGCGGGCTAAAAACCTAGTTGATCGACAGCATATTATCCAGCGCTTTTTTGGCAAGTCTGGCTTCTTCGCTAGGCACAGAAATTTGATTGACCACATGACCCGCCGCCAGATTTTCCAATACCCAGGCCAAATGCTGCGGGTCGGTTCTGAACATGGTGGAGCACATGCACAGCGTAGGCGCCATGAAATGCACGTTTTTACCCTGCGCCTTGCATTCTTCGTGCAGGCGATTGACCAGGTTTAATTCGGTCGCCACCAGCCAGCGGGTATTCGGCTCGGCCTCGCGCACGGTTTTTAAAATGTATTCGGTGGAACCGACGTAATCCGATTTCTGGCAGACTTCGAAACAGGCTTCCGGATGCGAAATGACTTTGGTTTCGGGATAGCGCTCAAGAAAATTATCGATATGCTCGGGCTTGAATACCTGATGCACAGAACAGTAGCCTTTCCAGAGAATTATTCTGGCGTTGCGAATTTGAGCTTCCGTCAAGCCACCCATGGCTTGAGTGAAATCCCAGGTAACCATCTGCTCCAAGGGAATGCCCATGGTGTAACCAGTATTGCGGCCCAAGTGCTGGTCAGGGAAAAATAGCACCTTGTCCCGTTTGGCAAAACTCCATTCCAGAACTTTCCAGGCATTGGAGGAGGTGCAAACAATCCCGTCATGCTGTCCGCAAAAGGCTTTCAGATCGGCGGCCGAATTGATGTAGGTAACCGGCGTCACTTCTGATTCTACATCAATCACTTGCGCCAATTCATTCCAGCATTGCTGAACCTTGAGCAGATTGGCCATATCGGCCATGGAACAGCCGGCCGCCATATCCGGCAAAATCGCAATCTGCTCGGGTCTGGACAGAATATCGGCCACTTCCGCCATAAAATGCACGCCGCAAAAAACGATGTATTCAGCCTCTGACCGGGCGGCGTCTCTGGACAGTTTTAATGAATCCCCTGTGAAATCGGCATGTTTGAAGACTTCATCCCGCTGATAGTGATGGCCCAGGATGACACAGCGACGCCCGAGCTTGGCTTTGGCGGCAATAATGCGGACATCGCATTCGGCATCGTCGAGCAGGGCGTAATCTTGAATAGGAAATGGGGTATTGGTCATTTGCATGGTACTCCTCTAGGGAGAATATTTGAGTATTCGCGTAGGTTGGGTTAGATGACAACCGTAACCCAACGCATCAAAACGGCAACTGTTGGGTTACGCTATCGTTCGGCAATTGCTCCTGCATTGCCCTACCTTTTGTATCCATACGGTCGTAACCTAATCTACAAAAAGGTTAAACTTACTTGGCTTTTTCTTTTCCTGCGGGCTTAATCAGGCGAATACCCAGTTCCTTCAACTGCTCGTCGGTGACGACCGCCGGAGCACTGACCAATGGACAGGCGGCTGATTGGGTTTTCGGGAAGGCGATCACGTCACGAATAGACGTTGATCCGGTCATCAGCATCACCAGACGATCAAGGCCAAACGCCAGACCGCCGTGCGGAGGCGCGCCGTATTTCAAGGCATCCAGCAGGAAGCCGAATTTCTCTCTGGCTTCGTCTTCGCCGATACCTAAAATTTCAAATACGGTCTGCTGCATGGCGGTTCGGTTGATACGTATTGAACCGCCGCCGACCTCGGTGCCGTTCAGCACCAAATCGTATGCTCTCGATAATGCCGAACCCGGATTTTTAACCAGCGCTTCGACCGAACAACTCGGCGCAGTAAACGGGTGATGGATAGCATTCCAACGCTGACTTTTCTCGTCCCAGTCGAACATCGGAAAGTCAACCACCCAGAGCGGTTTCCAGTCGCCTTTCAGCAAATTCAGATCATGTCCCAGTTTGACGCGTAAGGCACCCATCGCTTCATTAACGATGCTGGCTTTATCCGCGCCGAAGAATATTAAATCGCCGTTTTGTGCGCCGGTTTTGGCCAGCACACTGTCCCATACTTCGGCAGGAGCGAATTTGACGATCGGTGATTGTAAGCCGTCGACACCGGCGGACAGGTCGTTGACCTTGATATAAGCCAGGCCTCTGGCACCGTAAATGCTGACATACTTGGTTAACGCATCGATGTCTTTGCGGCTTAAATCGCCCGCGTCAGGGACGCGCATCGCGACAACTCGGCCTTTCGGGTCGTTGGCGGGTGCGGAGAAGACCTTGAAATCGACGTCTTTCATGTCCTCTGCAATATCGACCAATTCCAGTGGAATGCGTAAATCGGGGCGATCGACACCGAAGCGCGATACGGCTTCCTGATGCGTCATGCGCGGAAATTTGGCCCCCAAGTTCACACCGATCACCTTGGCGAACAACTGACGGATCATTTCCTCCATAATGTGCATGATTTCATTTTCATCCATGAACGAAGTTTCGATATCCAGCTGCGTGAATTCAGGCTGACGGTCGGCGCGTAAATCCTCATCACGGAAACAACGCACGACTTGATAATAGCGATCCATACCCGCCACCATCAACATTTGTTTATACAACTGCGGCGATTGCGGCAGGGCAAAAAAGGCGTTTTCATGAGTACGGCTGGGCACGATATAATCGCGCGCGCCTTCAGGAGTTGCTTTGGTAAGATACGGCGTTTCAATCTCAAAAAACTCATGGTCATCGAGAAAATTTCTTAGCACACGCGTGACATCGCGGCGTACCTTCATCTTTTCCTGCATTTCGGAACGGCGCAAGTCGATATAGCGATAGCGCAAACGCAGCTCTTCGTTGACCTCGATCTCGCTTTCGACCGGGAACGGCGGAGTTTCCGATTCATTCAGCACTTCGATGTTGCTGACCAGCACTTCAATTTCGCCGGTTTGCATATTGGCATTAACAGTACCCGCAGGCCGATCGCGCACCACGCCCTTGACCTTCAACACATATTCACTGCGCACGCTTTCGGCAATAGCGAACGTTTCGGGAGAATCGGGATCGAATACCACCTGCACCAAGCCCGCACGGTCTCTTAAATCAATAAAAATGACTCCACCATGATCCCGGCGGCGATGAACCCAGCCGCATAATTCGACTGCCTGAGCCGTGTGTTGTTTGTTCAATTCTCCGCACTTGTGGGTACGCATAGATGTGGTCTCTGTTTATCCAAAAAATTGTCGATATTACGTGCTTAAACCGGCTTATGCAAGCCAGCACTCTAATGGCTGCAGCCACCGCCGCCACAGGAGTGGCCTGGCTTGGCAGCAGGCGCCGGAGTGCTGCTCTCGCCAGCTATATTTTTCTTTGCTCCGCTCTTAAAGTCAGTCTCATACCAGCCACCGCCTTTGAGTCTGAAGCCGGCAGCGGAAATTTTTTTCATTAATTCCGGCCGGCTACAGGCAGGGCATTGAATCAAAGGTTCGGCGCCCAGCTTCTGTAAAGCTTCATGCTCATGGCCACATGATTGGCATTGATATTCGTAAATTGGCATTAACTACTCCCGCTAAAAAAATATGGCTTAAGATAGGGTCTACATTGAGCATTTCAAGACCCTTACTATAAAATAAGGTCGATTTTACAAAAACCTCTTCATTATAATGAAAAAACTGACTATAACACGACCCGATGACTGGCACGCACATGTCCGAACCGGCGCCATCTTAAAAACGGTGATCGCCCATACCGCCAGACAATTCGCCCGCGCCATCATCATGCCCAATCTCAAGCCGCCGGTGACTACCGTGGCGCAAGCCTTAAGCTATCGGGAAGAAATTCTACAAGCCGTGCCTACAGGCTTAAATTTCACGCCGCTGATGACGCTTTACCTGACCGGCTCGACGAGCGCCGATGAAATCAGAAAAGCCGCTGAATCAACCTACGTTCACGCCTTCAAGCTTTATCCGGCCGGCGCCACCACCAATTCGGATGCGGGCGTGGCCGATATTGAAGCCGTCTATCCGCTGTTCGAGGCCATGGAAAAATACGCCATGCCTTTGCTCATTCATGGCGAAGTGACCGATGAAAACTGCGACATTTTTGACCGGGAGCGGGTGTTTATCGATACGGCTCTAAGCGCAATCGTGCAGCATTTTCCTGCTTTACGCGTGGTAGTAGAGCATGTAACCACTGCTGAAGCAGTTCAGTTTGTGCAATCCAGCGGCGCCCATATTGCCGCGACCATTACGCCGCAGCATCTGCTGTATAACCGCAATGCCCTGCTGGCAGGCGGTATTCGGCCGCACCATTACTGCCTGCCGATTCTCAAACGTGAACGCCACCGGCAAGCATTGCTTGCAGCCGCTACCAGCGGCAACCCTAAATTCTTTCTCGGCACCGACAGCGCACCGCACCTGACGGCATTAAAAGAAGCCGCCTGCGGTTGCGCCGGCTGTTACAGCGCCCATGCCGCCCTTGAACTCTATGCCGAAATTTTTGAAAACGCGGGCAAATTAGACAAGCTGGAAGGCTTTGCCAGTTTTTTCGGCCCGGATTTTTACCATTTACCGAGAAACACAGGCACAGTGACGCTGGTCAAAATGGCTTGGCAAGTACCAGAAGCTTATGGAGAAAATGGCCTATCGATCACGCCACTGAGGGCCAATGAAGAACTGGCCTGGAAATTACAGTAAGCACACACAAGAAGAACAGGCGGCTAAGGCCTGTTCTTTTGCCTTCAGCACCTGCGCTTAGTAAGGGTTGATGGGGCCTAAATGATCCTTTTCGGAGTCTTCATAGAACTCAAACCCGTCTTCTTCCTCTGGCACATTGCCGTCATAAATCAGATATTTGCGCTGTTGAATATAAGCACTTTTCAGGAATGCATAACGATCAATCGCCGCTTCTCTTGCAATTTTTTCAGTGACTAAATTGTCTGCTCTCAGGTCAATCGCATTCAGAGCGAATGCTCCCCCACTAATGGCTGAGCCCAATCCATTATCAATGCCTGGAAAAACACCAAAACCAACATAGGTGATTGGATTCATCGCCGCATCACCCACCAATCCAGTCACCCCTCTGGGACTGCTGGGTCCAAAAAATGGGAGTACCAGATAGGGACCCATCGGCACGCCCCACACGCCCAGGGTTTGATCAAAGTCTTCTTTGTGCTTGGGCAATTCAATCATCTCGGCAACATCGATAAACCCGCCCACGCCGGCAACGGTATTGACAATAAAGCGGGCGCCATCCTGACCACCTTGGACAAATTTACACTGCAACAGGTCATTGATAGTGACGCCGATATCATTAATGTTGCTAAAAAAATTGGTTACTCCCTGATCTGCAAATTCCGGCATGATCCATTGATAGCCTTTGGCTAAAGGCTTCATCGCATATTTGTCGAGATTGTCGTTAAATGTCTGTACCCCTCGATTCCATCCTTCCAGTGGATCACCGCTGTTTGTTCCAGTCGTTGCGCATCCTGAAACCAACCCGAGTAAAGCAAAACCAGCAAGTTGGGTTATTATTTTTTTGTTTTTCATTTTATCCCTCTTTGGATTGTCATTCATTTATTCTGGATTCATTTTCGCGTAACATAGCATAAACAAGCTCAGCCTTCGAGCGCGCTGCACTCATTTTCAATTTTTGAACCCATCTGAATACATTTCATAATTAATGACCACGCCTGCAATTCCTCTGAACAAAAGATTTAGAGGCTACCTTCCTGTTATTGTCGACATTGAAACTGCCGGCTTTAATCCAAAAAAGAATGCTCTGCTGGAAATAGCCGCAGTGATCGTCGAGCTAAATAGCAACGCCGATCTGGAAATCACAGAACGCTATTGTACACACGTTATTCCCTTTAAAAACGCCGAGCTGGACGAGGCTGCGCTGAAATTCAACGGCATCGATCCACATCATCCTTTTCGCATGGCGATTGAAGAAAAAGCGGCACTGGATATGTTGTTTACTCCGATTAAACACGCGGTAAAACGCAATAACTGCACACGGGCCATCCTGGTGGGTCACAACCCGGCTTTCGACATTAATTTTTTAAATGCGGCTATTCAGCGCACACAAATAAAAAGAAGCCCTTTCCACCCGTTCAGCACCTTTGACACTGCCACTTTGGGCGGCTTGGCCTATCAACAAACCGTGCTGGCTAAAATCGCGCAGTCCGCTGGACTGGAATGGGATAATGAAAAAGCGCACTCGGCGCTTTATGATGCCGAAAAAACGGCTGAATTATTCTGCATGATAGTCAACCGCTGGAAACAGCTGGAAACACTGGCAAACTGAAGACAAAACAGCCTACCCACATACCGCGTGGGCAGGCTTGGGCATAAGCACTATTGCTCGACGCCACCTACCGCTGCCAACATCTTGGCCAGTTCGCCCTTGCTGTACAAGTCCGTCACGATGTCACAACCGCCGACTAATTCACCGCCAATATAAAGCTGCGGGTACGTTGGCCAGTTTGAATATTCTTTGAGAGCGTCGCGCAGCTCAAGATCCTCAAAAATATTGACATACATGTATTTGGCATGGCAGGCATCCAGCACTTGCACCGTTTTGCCGGAAAAACCGCACTGCGGAAAATCCGGAGTGCCTTTCATGTACAAAACCACCGGATGATTTTCAAGCTGGTCTTTAATTCTTTCTATAACATTCATATTCAATCACTCAATAAATAAAACCCATTGATGTTATCAACTTTATGACACTAAAAAAAGCTAATCTTGCAAGCCAATGCTTGCCTGATACCTTATTGAAACCTATAATCGAGCATTTTTTCAACAGGCGGCTGATTGCCGCCGGTATTTACGTTTACAGGCCGAATCAATGACCAGCCATATTATGCCAACCTATGGACGCTTGCCCGTAACCTTTGAACGAGGCGAAGGCGCATGGTTGTGGGATACCAACAATCGGCGTTACCTGGATGCCTTGTCGGGCATCGCCGTCTGTAATCTGGGGCATTCGCATCCGGCCGTGCATAAGGCAATATGCAAACAAAGCCAAACCTTGCTGCACACTTCAAATATATATGGCATCGCGGCTCAGGAGCAACTGGCCCATGAGCTGACAAAAAGAAGCGCTATGGATAACGTCTTTTTTTGCAATTCCGGCGCCGAAGCCAACGAGGCCGCCATCAAGCTCGCGCGTAAATATGGCCATGAGCTGGGCATAGAAACCCCTGCCATCATTGTCATGGAGAAAAGCTTCCATGGCCGCACCCTGGCCACCCTGAGCGCCACCGGCAATACCAAGGTGCAGTCCGGCTTTGCGCCACTGGTTGAAGGCTTTTTTCGCGTGCCGTACAACAACATCCATGCCATCAAGCAGGCCATCAAGCAGCATGACAATATTGTCGCCATACTGGTCGAGCCCATACAGGGCGAAGGCGGCATCAATATCCCGGCCGATGATTATCTTGGCCAGATTCGCAATCTCTGCGACCATTATCAACTGTTGATGATGCTCGATGAAATTCAGACCGGTATAGGCCGTACCGGAAAATTTCTTGCCTACCAGCACAGCAATATCATTCCTGATGTCTGTACGCTGGCCAAAGCATTGGGTAACGGCGTACCTATCGGCGCCTGTCTTGCCCGCGGCAAAGCCGCACATTTATTGACCGCCGGCATGCACGGCTCCACCTTTGGCGGCAATCCTTTGGCCTGTAGCGCAGCCTTAGCGGTACTGGCAACACTGGATCAGGAGCGCCTGATTGGTCAGGCTGAACATAAAGGCAATGCCATTTGTTCAGGCTTCACTAAACACCTGCAAGACAATCGGCATGTCGTCGACATACGCCACAAAGGCCTGATGATAGGCATCGAACTCGACTTCCCCTGCGCAGACCTGGTTAAAGCGGCACTGGAACGGGGTTTACTGATCAATGTGACCAATGAAAAAACCATCCGTTTACTGCCGCCATTAATCATTGACGAGCAACAGATCAACGAACTCGTAGCCACCTTATCAAGGCTTATACAAGAGCAAACCGCTGTTATTAAAGACTAACCCTATGAAGCCCAGACATTTCATCAGCCTGCTTGACTTATCCAGCGAAGAATTCCGCCATCTGATCAAGCGGGCCATAGCCCTTAAAAATAACCGCGACCCTGATTACCAGCCGTTAAAGGGCCAGGTCCTGGCGATGATTTTCGAGAAATCCTCGACGCGCACACGGATTTCCTTTGAAGCCGGCATGTGTCACTTTGGCGGCAGTGCATTATTTTTATCGCCCAGAGACACCCAGCTTGGCCGCGGCGAACCGCTGCAAGACAGCGCCAAAGTCATCTCCAGCATGGTCGACTGCATTATGCTCAGAACCAACAGCCACGAAACCGTAACCACCTTCGCGCAACACTCCAGTGTGCCCGTTATTAACGGCCTAACCGATTTGCAACACCCTTGCCAATTATTAGCCGACATGCAGACCTATTTTGAACATCGCGGCGACATTCAAGGCAAAACCGTCACCTGGATTGGCGATGGCAATAATATGTGCCATTCGTATATTGATGCGGCCCGTGTGCTGGACTTCAATTTAAACCTTGCCTGCCCAAGAGCTTACCAGCCTGATGCTGCCATTGTGAAAGCCGCCGGCGAACGCATCCGTTTCTTTGACAGCGCACAGGCAGCCGCTGAAAATTCAAACTTATGCGTGACTGATGTCTGGGCCAGCATGGGCCAGGAAGAAGAACAGAAACAACGCGAAATTGCCTTTAAAGACTATCAGGTCAATGCCAGCATCATGAAGGCAGCTCACAGTGACGCCCTGTTTATGCATTGTTTGCCTGCTCACCGCGGCGAGGAAGTCAGTGCCGAGGTCATTGACGGCGTTCAAAGTGTTGTCTTTGATGAGGCCGAAAACCGGCTGCATGCCCAAAAAGCACTGCTGGAATTTCTTCTATGTACAAAATAGCGCTAAAATTGAGCCTAGTTGCAGTTCCCTGCCGATTGCGATTCTTCCACCATCCCTGGCAGCCGTCATACGTCCAATAAGAGAGATTTCCCGTGAAAAAAATACTCATCTGCTTTTTTATCCTAATGACGACTTTATCTCTGGCACACGCCGCGGAAACCGTCTACGTAACCAGTAGTAAAGATTTCGAGCTCCGCAGCACTGAAAGTGTACGGGGTAAAGTGATAAAAATGCTCCCATCCGGAACGCCTTTAACTGTCGTGTCGCAAAACAATAAAACCGGATTCGCATATGTTCGTCTCGAAAACGGCACGGTAGGCTATATTTTGACCCGCCATATCACTAAAGAACAGCCGCTCAATCTCGATTCAAGCTCATTACGGGCAGAAAATATCAGCCTCAAAACTGAATTAGAGGCTCTCAAAAAATCGGTAAGTACAGGCTCGACGCTTGAACAATCCCTGGTCAATGAACGCGACCAATTAAGCAGAGAGCTCAGCGAACTTAAACAAACCGCAGCCAATGCCATACAAATAAAATATCAGCGTGACGAACTGCAAGAACGCGTGGTTAATGTCGAAAGGGAACTGGAACAACTTAAACTGGAAAACAGAGCGCTTGAAGACAGCACCAATCAGGACTGGTTTTTATACGGCGGCTTGCTTTCGATCATCAGTGTCATTTTAGGCTTTTTCCTGCCCAAATTAAGCTGGCGCCGCCGTAGTAGCGGCTGGGATTCGTATTAAGGAACGCGTATCAAATAACTTGCGCAACTCTGATAAACAATTTTTTGTGTAGGTGCGGATTTATCCGCATTGTGCGAATAAATTCGCACCTACACTTGTTCAACTTATTTCGTGCGCATTACTAAGGTACAAGGTACAAAAAAAATATCCCCCCTTGAACCTTGTAGCTTAACATCATTCATTATTGTCCAGGATCTTCCCAAATGTCCCAATCAAACGACAAAACCCGCAAATTTTCCTCCCTCGTCGTAGACGGCATGGAACGCGCACCCAGCCGCGCCATGCTGCACGCGGTCGGCTTTAAAAATGAAGATTTCAAAAAACCGCAAATCGGCATCGCCTCGACCTGGAGCATGGTCACACCGTGCAACATGCACATCAACAAACTGGCTGATGCGGCTGCCTCAGGCGTTGATAACGCCAATGGCAAGGCGGTGATCTTTAACACCATCACGATTTCTGACGGCATCTCGATGGGCACCGAAGGCATGAAATATTCGCTGGTATCCAGGGAAGTAATCGCCGACTCGATTGAAACCGTGGTCGGCTGCCAGGGCTTTGACGGTATCGTCGCTATCGGCGGCTGTGACAAAAACATGCCCGGCTGCATGATCGCGCTGTCGCGCCTGAACCGTCCGGCGATTTTCGTCTATGGCGGCACCATACTACCCGGCTGCCATAAAGACAAAAAACTCGATGTTGTTTCCGTATTTGAAGCCGTCGGCGCCAGAGCCAACAACAAAATCGACGATGCCGAACTGGCGGCGATTGAAGAAAAAGCCATTCCAGGGGCGGGCTCCTGCGGCGGCATGTACACCGCCAACACCATGGCCTCGGCGATTGAAGCCCTGGGCATGAGCTTGCCGGGCAGTTCGGCGCAAGCTGCCATTTCCGAAGACAAACGCCTGGACTGCGAACACGCAGGCGCTGCCGTCTTGGAATTGTTGAAAAAAGACATCAAACCCAGCGACATCATGACCAAAGCCGCGTTTGAAAACGCCATTACCGTCGTCATTGCCCTCGGCGGCTCCACCAATGCGGTATTGCATCTGCTGGCGATGGCCAACGCCGCCGGTATCGATCTGTCTTTGGATGATTTCACGCGCATCGGCAAGCATGTGCCCATGGTGGCCGATTTAAAACCCAGCGGCCGCTATCAAATGGCCGAACTGATCGAAATCGGCGGCATTCAGCCCTTGATGAAAGAACTGCTCGATCGCGGCCTGCTGCATGGCGATTGTTTGACCGTGACCGGCAAAACGCTGGCGGAGAATCTGGCCAATGTCTTACCCTATCCTGCCGGTCAGGACATGATCCATTCGCTCGATAATCCGATCAAAAAAGACAGCCATCTGGTTATTTTATACGGTAATCTGGCGCCCGAAGGCGCCGTAGCGAAAATCACCGGCAAGGAAGGTTTGGTATTCACTGGCACAGCCAAAGTCTTCGATGCCGAAGAGCAGGCGCTGCAGAGCATCCTGAATGGCGACATCGTCAAAGGCGACGTCATCGTCATCCGCTACGAAGGCCCGAAAGGCGGTCCCGGCATGAGGGAAATGCTCTCCCCCACATCGGCTATTATGGGTAAAGGCCTGGGCAAAGACGTGGCGCTAATCACCGATGGCCGTTTCTCCGGCGGCACCCACGGCTTCGTGGTCGGCCACATCTCCCCGGAAGCCTATGTTGGCGGCGCCCTGGCAATTGTTCAGGACGGCGATGAAATCACCATCGATGCTGAAACCAATGCGCTGACCCTGCACGTCAACGAACACGAAATCGCCCGCCGTTTTGAAAAATGGCAGCAACCCGCGCCACGTTACACCCGCGGCGTTTTGGCAAAATACGCCAAGCTGGTGAGTTCGGCGTCGTTGGGGGCGGTTACTGATAATTTGGATTGATTGGGTTAACGATAGCGTAACCCAACATTTGCTGCTTCGATGTGTTGGGTTACGGCTATCGCCAAGTTCATTTTACGACTAGACCTCTCAAATAAAGCAACGATGACTATGAAAAGCACAGATCTTTGTTCAATGCCTTGCCTGGAAAACCCTCGTATCTTCTCTGTGCCGAACCCTGGTGAAACCAAAGCAGCATTCGCTTTTCATCGAGATCGGGAAAGGCAACTGTATTTTATTATGCCTCGCAATCATCCAGCCAAACCAGCACCAACTTTTAATCCTCGAGTAATGATTGTGGGGCTTTCGCCCGCAGGGAACCAGATTGAAGGTTTCTTGGATAAATACCGCTCTTCTGAAAGTTACGATCAGGCTGCCCGTTGGGCGTCGTTCCGAGGCATGGAAGATGACATTATTCGTATGTTCAAAGGGCTTGAGATTGATAAGTATCTCGGTCTATTATTGGACGAAACGACTACTTTCGCCGGTCACCCCGACATCTTGACGAACTCACTTGTTAAATGCGCCAGCCTTACCGTAGATGGTTCATCGGACGATTTTGATCCTCAGGCATATTTGTCAAATGTCCGCTGTATCACACGACGTTTCTTTACTGAGGTAACTAACTTCCAATTCACAAGGCTTTCCCATGTTTTTGTGTTTGGTGACAAAGCCACCGTAGCACTTAAATCCATTCTCATGGATGATGGTCTCTCGGTCTGGAAAGCACTTGAGGCACATGGGCTTCAACTCATCTCGTTACCCCATCCAAGCGGGCAAAATGGTGAATATGTAAAGCTCGCCAAATTGTCATCCGCCCAATTTCCGGCTGAAGATCACTATGCAGAACGCAAATGGCAGGAGTATTCAGCAAAGCCACCTAGGAAAGGCAGAGCAAAACAAGCCGAGCTTCAATATAAAAATAAACGCAAGACATATTGGAGAGAAATTGCTAATTTACGGAAACTTTTCGCCAGCTCAGCCCAGTAGCGCGCCATCTGAGCTTGGAATAACATCTACCGCAACCTTATTAACCCCTTTGGCGCGCGCGGCACGCCCTACGGGTGATGTTATGTCGAATTATCGATGCCGTTAATCTACCGGCGGGTTGTTTTTTACGTTGATTACCTAGATAGAATAGGAAATACAATGAATACAATTGAAATAACCAGAATGAGCAAAGTTGAAAGACTTCAAACAATGGAAGCTATATGGGATTCTCTTATCCATGAAAATTCAGAGATAGCATCACCTGAATGGCATCAGGATGTTCTTGCAGCAAGAAAAAAGAACATTGAAGAAGGTAAAGCGGAGTTCCGTTCAATTGAAGAGCTAAGATCAAGACAGAGCAGCGTAGGTTGGGTTAGGCGGTAGCCGTAACCCAACACATCGAAGCCTCCAAATGTTGGGTTACGCTATCGCTAACCCAACCTACAAAATACCCAGCATCCGAGATACACATAAATCAAATAATCATGGATCCACAAAAATCTTTCGTTAACTGGTTCAGGGCTTCATCCCCTTACATTCACGCACACCGCAACAAAACCTTTGTTATCTCTTTTGGCGGCGAAGCGGTACTGGATGAAGACTTTGCCAACCACGTTCATGATTTTGCCTTGCTCAACAGTCTGGGCATCCGTCTGGTGCTGGTGCACGGCATACGCCCGCAGATTGACCAGCGCCTGCACAGATTAAATATTTCTCCGCGCTTCTATAACAATTTGCGCATTACCGATGATCTGGCCCTGCAATGCGTGAAGGAAGCCGCGGGTATAGTACGCGTTGAGATTGAATCCTTATTGTCGATGGGTGTTGCCAACACACCCATGGCAGGAAGCAGGCTTAAAGTTGCTTCGGGCAATTTTGTCACCGCCAAGCCCATCGGGGTAATTGACGGCATTGATTATTGCCACACCGGTGAAGTGCGCCGTATCGACAGCGCGGCCATTCATCAGCAACTCGATCAGAATACTATCGTGCTGATCTCCCCTATCGGCTATTCGCCCAGTGGAGAAATCTTTAATCTGTCCGCCGAACAGGTGGCAACGGCCGTTGCCATTGCCTTAAAAGCGGAAAAACTGATCTTATTGACCGAAGAAAGCTGCTGTAATCCTGAAACAGCTGCACAAATGCAGCAAATGACCACTGTAGAGGCCGAGGCTTTCCTGCTGCAATATCCCGCTATCAGCGATACCATCAGCCTGCCGTTGAAGGCCGCCATTCAAAGCTCCCAGGCCGGCATAGAGCGCGTGCATTTAATCAAGCGTTCCCATAACGGCGCACTGTTGCTTGAACTGTTTACCCGCGACGGCATCGGCACACTGATCAGCTCGACGCCTTTTGAAGAATTGCGTCCGGCTACCTTGAACGATATAGGCGGCATTCTGGAGTTGATAAAACCGCTGGAACAGCAAGGCAAATTAAGCAAACGTTCCCGCGAAAAAATCGAAATGGAAATCGCCGATTATATTGTTATCGAGAGAGACGGCCTGATTATAGGCTGCACCGCCCTGCACCCGGATGACCAATCCGAGTCAGGCGCCATTGCCTGTCTTGCCGTGCATCCTGATTATCAACGATCGGCCCGGGGTAATCGTATGCTGGAATTTGCCTACGGCAAAGCCAGACAATTGGGCTTGAAAACATTATTTGTCTTGTCCACACAAACCATGCACTGGTTTATCGAACGGGGCTTTCAATCTTCCGACATTAACAGCCTTCCAGGTCACCTGAAGGCGCTCTATAATCCGCAAAGAAACTCCAAAGTTCTTCGCAAGCACCTTGACTAGCGCGTCCATGGCAATCAATTCTGGCTCTATCTCGATATTGCAATTAACTGACCTGCATATCCTGCCGAATGCCGGAGAACAATTACTGGGTATCGATACAGAATATTATTTCCATGCAGTCCTTGAGCACGCCTTTGCGGAACAGCCACATTTTGATCTGCTGCTGCTGACCGGCGACCTTGCCCAGCACCCTTGCCTGTCAAGTTACCAGCGGATTCTAAACAGCCTTGCAGCCTATAATATTCCCTGTGTTTGTTTGCCCGGCAATCACGATGACTATGCGCTGATGCAGCAGGCTTTCAATACCGCCAGGGTCAATTGCACGAAACAGGTACTTTGGAATAACTGGCAGCTCATCAGCTTGAATAGTCAGATACCGGGAGAGCCTGGAGGGAGATTGTCAAACGAGGAATTATTATTTCTTGAAGACTGCCTGACGGCAAAGCCAAATCATCACGCGCTGATTGCCGTGCATCACCATTGCCTGCCAACCCGCAGCGTGTGGATGGATACCATGATGATAGAAAACAGCACCTCGCTATTGGGCCTGATCCGCAAATACCCGGCAGTAAAAGCCGTCACTTGCGGCCACATCCATCAGGCGATGGATATCACCACAGACTCTGTACGCATCATGGGTACACCGTCAACATGCTTTCAGTTTAAACCTGAAAGCACCGAATTCAGCGTAGACAACACGCCGCCCGGCTATCGCACAATACAACTTTATGCAGATGGACGCATTGAATCCGGGCTTAATTACCTGCCTGGGCCGCTAATCGGCCTGCAAACAGGCCAACATGGCTATTAAGGGTTACGCTTAACCTTGCCGTATTTTATTTCTCTGGCCAAATAACCGGAGGCATTAACGGGAACCGAATCGATGGTCAAAATAGCACCCAGTTCGCTCATGGCTTTTTGATAAACCTTGCGCTTGAAATACACCACATCTTTCAGCGGCTCCCAGTAGTCCACCCAGCGCCAGCCGTCAAACTCGGGTTTAGGGCTATGATCAAAACGCACATTGGACTCCTGTGTGATCAGGCGCAAGATAAACCAGATCTGCTTCTGCCCTATACATAAAGGCAAGGAGTTTTTACGTATATAGCGCTCAGGCAGCTGGTACCTTAGCCAGTAACGCGTGCGCCCAAGTACCTGGACATGTTGTTGTTGCAGCCCCGTTTCTTCCCACAATTCTCGATACATCGCTGTTTCAGGGTCTTCATTCTGATTAATTCCGCCTTGCGGGAACTGCCAGGAGTTCACGCCCATTCGTTTTGCCCAAAACACGCGACCCTCGTCATTGCAAAGGATGATGCCGACATTGGGCCGGTATCCTTTAGAGTCAATCATGTTAAAACCTGTGTCTTTACCCGCCCTGCTTCTTGATCGTGCCTATGGTAAAATCAAAAAACAAGCCAGGTCATCAATAAATGACCCCATTGTTCCATAAAAAAAGTACGGATGCCATAGGGCAGAGTCTTTTAATTACTACAGACAGGTTTAACCGTGAGCTTAGCGATTTTTGATTTAGATAACACCCTGATTGCCGATGACAGTGACTATTTGTGGGGCCAATTTTTAGTGGACCAGGGCATTGTTGACAAAGCGCAATACGAAGATGCCAATGCCAAATTTTATGATGATTACAAGCAAGGAACCTTGGATATTGTTGAGTTTTTGCATTTTTCCTTAAAGCCTTTAGCCGACCACAACCCTGAACAGTTATATCAGTGGCGGGCACAGTTTGTTGACGAAATCATCAAACCCCTGCTCTTGAAGCCCGCCCAACAGCTTATTGCCAAGCATAGAAACCGGGGAGATACCCTGCTGGTCATCACTGCAACCAATCGCTTCGTTACCGAGCCCATCGTTCAGCTGTATGGCATTGAAAATTTACTGGCGACTACACCGGAATTCAGAGAGGGCCGCTACACCGGCAGTTTTAACGGCATACCCTGCTTCCAGGAAGGCAAGGTTAAATTATTACAAGAATGGCTAAGAAGCTCGGAGGAAACCATGGACAATAGCTGGTTTTATAGCGATTCCCATAACGATCTGCCCTTGCTTAAGCTGGTAGAAAACCCGGTTGCCGTCGATCCTGACGAAAAACTGAGTCAATTTGCCATCGAGTCCAATTGGCCAATCATTAGCTTACGAAATGGCACCTGCCCAACGCATCATTTTCATAAGTAGCTTTCTCAATTGCCTGCCGGGACGGCAACCAGCGCTAACCTTAAGAGACAGGATTTATCAAGGTAAGATGGGCAAAATAAGCAAACCAGCCGGTCGTTCCGACAACAAGGCAATTTATTAAATACTCCCTTTTCATGGCTAAATTACCTGACGGGTCTATCCCGTCATTGCAGCAGACGGGATAGACCCGTTTTGGCATGACAACAAGCCCAACAGTTCATCACTTCTTTCTGATATAAAAAATCTGTTTCCCTGATTCTTTCATAAATTCAATAATCTGATTACCCGTCTGCTCAGAGTAGACGCCAAAATCCAGGTACGCAGCCGGATCCGTCGCAATCACCTTGACGACATCGCCGCTGACCATGCCCATCAGGGCTTTTTTTAAGCGTAACAGCGGCAGAGGACAATTCAAACCACTGGCATCGACTTCTAGGTTAAATTCAATCATTGTTTGGTTTGGGTTTTGTTTATCAACTCGCATCAGAACACTTATAATAACATTCTCTACTTCATCCGCGAATCAACAAAAGCAAATGGATTATTTCCCCGTTTTTATCAAACTTACTGGCCAAGATTGCCTTGTTATAGGAGCGGGCGAAGTCGCTGTGCGCAAGATTGAACTGTTGGCACGAGCCGGCGCAAATATTACCGTGATCGCCAAGGAAGTAAGTCCGGCTGTTGTCGCCATGCAGAGCAAACATAATCTGAATATACTGCAGAAACCGTTTGCGCCCGACGATTTAAAGGACTACAGACTGGTGGTATCGGCCACTAACAATCCGGAAACCAATCGCCTGGTTGCCCAGACCGCACAGGAACGCAACATCCCGGTTAATGTGGTAGACAAACCCGAACTGTGCAGTTTCATCTTTCCCGCCATTGTTGACCGCTCACCGATTATCGCCGCAGTATCCTCCGGTGGCGCCGCACCGGTTTTAGCAAGGCTGCTGCGGGCCAAGATAGAAAGCCTGATTCCCCCTGCTTATGGCCGGCTGGCGCAACTGGCTGATAAATTCAGGACTCGCGTTAAACAACACATCAAAGAACCCGCGCAACGCAGAATATTCTGGGAGAATATCTTGCAGGGTGCTGTTGCCGAACTGGTTTTTTCAGGCAGGGAACAGGAAGCCGAACAGCAATTAGAGCAGACGCTGATCAAACAGAAAGAGGCTGTAACAAGCGGTGAAGTTTACCTGATTGGTGCCGGGCCAGGTGCTCCCGATCTACTCACTTTTCGCGCCTTGCGCCTGATGCAGCAGGCCGATGTTATCGTTTATGACCGGCTGGTGGCTCCGGAAATCATCGATTTGGCGCGCCGTGATTCAGAAAAGATTTATGTCGGCAAACAGCGAATGCACCATGCCCTGCCGCAGGAGTCCATTAATAGTCTGCTCGCAGACTTGGCTAAAGCCGGTAAACGCGTGGTGCGTTTAAAAGGCGGCGACCCCTTCATCTTTGGCCGCGGCGGTGAAGAAATCGAAACTTTAATGCAGCAGGGTATTCCTTTTCAGGTGGTTCCGGGGATTACGGCTGCCTCCGGCTGCGCAAGCTATGCCGGCATTCCTCTGACGCATAGAGATCATGCCCAATCCTGCACCTTTGTTACCGGTCATTTGAAAAACAATTCTATCAATTTAAACTGGACGCAACTCGCAGCGCCCAATCAAACCATCGTTATCTATATGGGTCTGCTAGGTTTGGAAAAAATCTGTCAGTCTATGATTGAACACGGCAGCCCAGAAGAGCTGCCTATTGCCCTTGTGCAGCAAGGCACTACAAGCAACCAGCGTGTTATTACCGGCACATTGGCATCCCTGCCCGCCATTGTTGCCGGCCAGGACATCAAAGCGCCCACACTGATTATTATCGGCACCGTGGTCACGCTACATAACAAACTAAACTGGTTTCAAGGCAATCAAACCCAGGGCCAATGATCCGGTAAATAACAGCAAGGTTAACCTGTAATAAATTCGCTAATTCAGTTATCATTCAGACATACTTTTGATAATGTACACCGGCAATAGGGAGTTGGTTATTTAACAAAAACAATTGAATTTTCCTCATAAATTCCCTATCCTTTGCGGCTTTAAAGTTTTACTCGGACTGTACTGCCTACCCAACATAGAAAGCACAGTTCTTTTTATCATCAAGAGAGGTCAATATGAAAAAATCATTAGGTTCATTAGCAGGTATTGTGTTAATCGCTTTAAGTGGGCAAGCTTTTGCTTCTGAAGACGTTGAAATCGGTAAAAAAATCTATGATCGTGCTTTCGGTCGTGGTTGCGGCACCTGCCATGACATTCAATCAAACCCACAGTTAGGTGCTTTAATTAAAGCAGGTACACTAGACAGAGCAAAATTCGAAACTGTTATCAGAGAAGGTAAAGGCGGCATGCCAAAAGCCATGGATGAAATCATGAAACAACCTGCCGTAACAAAAGCAGGTCTTACCGAAGAGCTGGCTCTTGATTATTTGTACGGTTATTTGAAAAGCAATTAATATCTTGGGTCATTAGAAAAAAAGCCGCCGCAATGACCAACTGCGACGGCTTTTTTTATAGCCTAAAAAAATCTTTATACGCTTTAAATTTTATCGGAAAGGCTGCCCAAATAGACTCTTTTAGCTTCTTCCTTGTACGGCAAGCGCTTACGATTCCTGATCCAAATTCCGGCAACTGCCGCCAGCATGAGCCCGCAGGATGCAATAGTGAGGTAAATCAGATTTTTTAAATGGGACATTTCCTTCAAAATCTGCTCATTGGAAATTGCCGGCGACTCTGGGTTTTTCGGCGCAGAATAGCTACGCAAAACTTTAATGTCATTTTTCAAATCATCAATAGTTCCCAAAGCTTGCGATACGCTACCCAATCGCACACTTTCTTCCAGCGTTCTTAACTTACTTTCAATTGAACCGCTGACCAAACCAACCAACTGACCTTTAAGTGTGCTAATTTCTGCTGACAACACTGGGTTCATCTCGACGGCATTAGGCATGGCCTGTTTGTGACTTTCCAATACATCTTGGGCAGGAAACAAAACAAAACCCAAGACTAAAACGACGGTCATCAAGGCAAAAATTATTGCCAGCAACACTCTGTTCACTTTGATCAATTCTTGGTGCGGGGGCTGTCTGTGCATTACGACAGAAAGATGTCGATGCGCTTCGACACCCCCTGAATTCACCTCTCGCTTATCGCTCATTACTTACTTCCCCTGAAAGCAGGAATCTGTTGCAAACAACATCCGGGACGCCCCAATTTATTGAACAAAATTTACGAACTGGCAATTATACAAGTTAAATTCCATTTGTCCTGCGTTTTATTTGGCTGCGTAAAAGAGTATGTTTAAAAAGAATGCAGCCTTTTAGCCAAGAACACACTATCCGGCCGCAACTTATTCCAATCGGGCTTAACGTTGTTTTTTTGCCGCTATTCTCATGCGCAAGGCGTTCAATTTAATGAATCCCTCAGCATCTTTTTGATTGTAGGCGCCTTCATCTTCTTCAAAAGTGGCAATACTTTCATCAAACAGACTGTCAGACTCAGAAGCGCGTCCGGCAATGATGACATTCCCCTTGTAAAGTTTGACTCTGACCAAACCATTCACATGCCGCTGAGAAGCGTCGATCATCGTTTGCAACATATGGCGCTCCGGGCTCCACCAGTAACCGTTGTAAATCAATGAGGCATAGCGCGGCATTAGCTCATCCTTCAAATGCGCCACTTCCCTATCCAGGGTTAAGGATTCAATCGCCCGATGCGCTTTTAACATGACCGTTCCGGCCGGGGTCTCGTAACAACCGCGTGACTTCATGCCGACATAACGATTTTCAACAATATCCAGGCGACCTACGCCATTGCTGCCTGCCAGTGTATTTAATTTTTCCAACACCTCGGCCGGCGAATGCGGAATGCCATCAATGGCAACGATGTCACCGTGACGGTAAGTCAATTCCACATACGTTGCCTGATCGGGCGCCGCTTCAGGCGCTACCGACCAGCGCCACATGTCTTCTTCAGGCTCCGCCCAAGGATCTTCCAGAATACCGCCTTCGTAGGAGATGTGCAGCAAATTGGCATCCATGGAATAGGGCGAAGCCTTGCCTTTTTTCATTTCAACCGGAATGCCATGTTTCTCGGCATAAGCCATCAGGGTTTGACGGGAGGTTAAATCCCATTCACGCCAGGGTGCAATCACATGAATATCAGGCCGCAATGCATAAGCACCCAGCTCAAAACGTACCTGGTCATTACCCTTGCCGGTTGCGCCATGAGAAATGGCTTTAGCGCCGGTTGCGTTGGCAATTTCAATCAACCGTTTGGCAATCAAGGGCCTTGCAATCGACGTACCCAGCAGGTATTCACCTTCATAGATAGTGTTGGCGCGAAACATGGGGAAAACATAGTCGCGGGCAAATTCTTCACGTAAATCTTCAATGTAGATTTCTTTAATGCCCATTGCCTGCGCTTTGGTTCGGGCCGGCTCAACTTCTTCGCCCTGACCTATATCTGCGGTAAATGTGACGACTTCACACGCATAAACATCCTGCAACCATTTGAGAATAACGGAAGTATCCAGACCTCCGGAATAGGCCAACACTACTTTATTGATTTCCGACATAATGACTTAAGCACCTTGAGTGTAAAATGCTGGATATTATACCGGAAAATAACAATTACGGCAGAAAGGCACCGCGTTGAAATAGTGCAGAAACAAGATTACCGAGAACCATCAACGCCTCAGCGCGCTGCTTTGAAAGCCGACACTGCCTGAGACCTTGGCTGGGCCGGCATGGTCAGAGCCTAGCCTCGCTTGACCCGGTGTAACGCAAGGCGAATCCAAGCCGGCATGACCGTTTGAGGGGCTTGTTAAAACGGGTGCTTAAAAAGCGCAGCCTGGCTTAACTCCCAGCTTTTTCAGCATCATCGCCAGAGGACAAAATCCGGTGAAAGCAGACTGAAACAGATTGGCGCCGACAAAGGCCGTAAACCACAGCCAGTTTTCAGAATGAAAATGCGCCAGCAACAAACTGATCAAAATAAAACTGCCGGCAACAGCAAAAACCACGCGATCAATAGTCATCTTACTTTCCTTTCAAACGGACAACGCCTATAAATTTGAGCATTAACCTTTCATAAAAAGGTTCGCTGATGCCCTTTCTGATTTTGCGCATAAAATATTTCTCGAAACCGATTTTAGCCAGATGCACCCATTTACCTTCGGCCGACCAGGTGGTATTACGTGGCGGAATTTGCGGCTTGGCCAGGAAAGCCACTCCGGAATCACCAAAATCGGCCAGACATAAAGCATTCAATGTTGCTCTGTGTGTTGGCTCTTTGCCCGCCAATTCATCGGCAATATTATGCGCGGTCGCTGTCACCATCGATTCGATCATATAACCGGTTTTGGGCGCGCCAACCGGAACCGGCGTCGCTTCAACGGGCGGAATGGCAATGCAAACGCCGACAGAATAAATATTTTTAAAAGTTTTGTTGCGTTGATGCTCATCCACCAAAACAAAGCCGCGCGGATTAACCAAGCCTTCCACACCGACATTACGCACCGCGTCAACGCCGGTAAACGCGGGCAACATCATTGAATGCTTAAAGGGCAGCTCATGTTTTTTCTTGTCCTTGCCGTCATCATCGACTTCAGTAACAAACATCATGCCGGGCTCAATTTTGTCGACCTTGGCATTGGTTATCCATTTAATGGACTTCTCACGCAAGGCACTTTCCAGCAAGCCTTTGGTATCGCCGACACCACCTAAACCTAAATGCCCAATATAAGGTTCGGCGGTCACAAAAGTCATCGGCACTTTGTCGCGAATTTGCCTGTTCCGCAATTCTGTTTCAAGAATCATCAGATATTCATAGGCGGGACCGTAGCAGGAAGCCCCTTGCACAGCCCCGATAATTATCGGGCCAGGGTTTTCCATAAACTTTTCCCAATCGCGTACAGCAACTGCGGCATGATCGACATGACAGACTGATGAGGTATAACCATCCGGGCCTAAACCAGGAACTTCGTCAAAGGCCAGGCGCGGCCCGGTGGCAATAATCAGGAAGTCGTAAGCAACGGCCGAGCCATCATCCAGCTGTACCTGATTATTAACCGGATCCACTTTTGATGCCGCTTTTTGAATGAATTCTATGCCTTTCTTTTTCATCACCGGCGCCAACTCAATTTTTAAGTCTTCCGGTTTACGCCATTTGGGTGGAACCCAGGGATTTGACGGAACAAAATGAAAAGTAGGGCTATCGGAAATCACGATGACATCATGATTTTTCCCTACCGTTTCTTTCATTTCATAAGCCATAGGTACGCCACCTATGCCTGCACCTAAAATCACTATACGAGCCATGTTATTCCCCTTATTGAGATAATTTTATTGACCTATCCCGTTGATTTTCCCTAATCAACAGCCGAAGAAATATTAGCACGTGCTAATTTTCATTACAAACAAGGTATTTGCCTGCGCCTGTTTCAAAGCGATTCATACTGATTTAATACTTGCAACATTCCTGAAAAATTGAGTTTGGGCTGGTGTGCTTTAATGAATAAATCCTTCTATCTTCAGCGTATTACCATTAAACTGAAAAATCAACAGTCAAATTTTATTGAAAGCTTAAAAAACCTCCGATAAACTGGCCCGTTATTAACCTATAAAACCCGTCAACAACGTAAGTAACCCTCAATGCTATCAATGTCACTAATCACGCCCAGAACAGGTTATGCATCCATTAGACAATTGACAAAGGCATTCCTTGCAGCACCACGGACAAGGTTGGAACAGATGACACTGCGACACTTGCGCCACTATTGTTGAATGACGAACCAATATCCCTTAACAGTAAAATCTGCTGCTTGCTCAAGAATTTTTTTAACCACTCATTTACCCTCAGCTTTGACATCAAAAATGCTGTCTGACCCTAATCTAAGCTGCACTGCGATATCCCTACGCGCTGCATTTAATATAGAATTGCCGCCAGAGCATTTGAGTACCTAATTTCCAATCAAGCCAAGCACTCCGTCCCCACAGGATCAAACAATGAACAAAAGTTTAATTTCAGAAATTACGGGTCAGGATGACATCGATCCGGCAGAAACCCAAGAATGGATTGAGGCCCTGCAAGCGGTGTTGGCGCAGGAAGGCAGTGACCGCGCACATTTTCTGATTGAGCAGCTGGTAGCAGAAACCCGGCGTGCAGGGGTCGATGTCCCCTTCAGCGCCAACACCGCCTATCTGAATACCATTCCCCTGTCGCAACAAGCCCAGTTCCCGGGCGACGCCACCATAGAGCAAAAAATTCGCTCCTATGTGCGCTGGAATGCCATGATGATGGTATTAAGGGCAAACAAAAATACCAATGTCGGCGGACATATCGCCAGTTTTGCTTCCGCTGCCACCTTATATGACGTCGGCTATAACCATTTCTGGCGCGCCGCCTCTGATCAGCACGATGGTGATCTGCTTTTCACGCAGGGCCATTCGGCGCCTGGTGATTATGCCCGCGCCTTTTTGCTGGGCCGGTTAACTGCCGAACAGCTGGATAACTACCGGCAGGAAGTCAATGGCAACGGCTTGTCCTCCTATCCACATCCCTGGTTGATGTCCGATTTCTGGCAGTTCCCGACCATTTCCATGGGCTTGGGTCCCATCATGGCTATCTATCAGGCCCGCTTCATGCGTTATCTGCAGGATCGAGGTTTTGCCGATACCGCCAATCGCAAGGTTTGGGCGTTTCTTGGCGACGGCGAGACGGATGAACCTGAGTCCCTGGGCGCCATCGGCATGGCTGGGCGGGAGAAGCTGGATAATCTTATTTTCGTTATCAACTGCAATCTGCAACGCCTGGATGGGCCCGTGCATGGCAACGGTAAAATTATTCAGGATCTGGAAAGCGAATTCCGCGGCGCCGGCTGGAATGTCATCAAACTGGTTTGGGGGCATCACTGGGACGCCTTGCTGGCTCGTGATAAAAAAGGCCTGCTGGCGGCGCGCATGATGGAGTGTGTCGATGGCGATTACCAGACCTTCAAATCCAAAGACGGCGCTTATGTGCGCGAACATTTCTTTAATACCCCCGAGCTGAAAGCCATGGTCGCTGACTGGTCTGACCGTGACATCTGGGAATTAGATCGTGGCGGCCATGATCCGGCCAAAGTGTTTGCCGCCTTCCATACAGCAGTGAATCATCAAGGACAACCTACCGTCATTTTGGCCAAAACCATTAAAGGTTACGGCATGGGTGAGTCAGGACAAGCGCAAAACATCACACATCAGCAGAAAAAAATGAGCATGGAATCGCTGACGCGCTTTCGTGATCGCTATGAACTGCCGGTTACCGATGCACAATTTAAAGAGCTGCCTTATCTGACTTTTGCCGAAGGCTCAAAAGAACTGACCTATATGCAGCAGCGCCGAAACGAGTTGGGCGGCCACCTGCCTGCCAGAAGAACTAAATCCTATGCGCTGGATGTGCCCGTATTGAGCGATTTCAAACCCCTGCTGGAGAGCAGCGGTGAAGGCCGTGAGATTTCCACCACGATGGCGTTTGTTCGCTTGCTCAATATTCTGATCAAAGACAAGCAGATCGGTAAACGCATCGTGCCGATTGTGCCCGACGAATCCAGAACTTTCGGCATGGAAGGCATGTTCAGGCAGCTCGGCATCTGGTCGCAGGTGGGTCAACTCTATACACCGCAGGATGCCGATCAACTGATGTTTTACAAGGAGGACAAACACGGCCAGGTGTTACAGGAAGGCATCAACGAGGCCGGCGGTCTATGCGACTGGATCGCTGCCGGCACATCCTATTCGACGCATAATGTGCCGATGATTCCGTTTTTTATTTACTATTCCATGTTCGGCTTCCAGCGGGTCGGGGATTTAATCTGGGCCGCTGCCGATCAATGCACACGCGGCTTCCTGATGGGCGGCACCGCCGGTAAAACTACCCTGAATGGCGAAGGCTTGCAACATGAAGACGGCCACAGCCACCTGATTGCTGCCACGGTTCCCAACTGCGTGTCTTACGACCCGACTTACGCCTACGAACTGGCAGTGATTATCCAGGACGGCCTGCGCCGCATGTATGTTGATCAGGAAAACGTTTTTTATTACATCACCGTGATGAATGAAAATTATGTCCACCCTGCCATGCCCAAAGGCATAGAGCACGCCATACTCCAAGGCATGTACTGCTTCAAACAAGGCGCCGATACACAGGCCCTTCGCGTGCAATTGCTGGGCTCAGGAACTATTTTCCGCGAAGTTGAACATGCGGCCGAATTGTTGCGTAATGACTGGGGCGTGGAATCTGATCTCTGGAGTTGCACCAGCTTTACCGAACTCGCCAGAGACGGTCAAGCCTGTGAACGCTGGAACCGGCTGCATCCAACCGAAACCGCAAAAATCTCCCATGTCGTCACTTGCCTGGGCAACGCGCAAGGCCCGGTTATCGCCGCCAGTGACTATACGCGCGCGTTTGCCGAACAGATTCGCGCTTATATCAAGGCGCCTTATAGCGTCCTGGGTACGGATGGCTTCGGACGTTCCGATACCCGTGAGCAACTACGCCGGTTTTTTGAAGTGGACCGCTATCACGTCACCATTGCCGCACTCAAAAGTCTGGCCGATAGCGGCCAACTTGAACCCGCTCAAGTGGCCGCCGCTATTGTCAAATACGGAATCAATCCTGATGCAACAGCTCCCTGGTTAATCTAAAGGAAGAAATTGAATGGCCTTTCTAATTGAAATTAAAGTTCCCGATGTTGGCAATGTCCCCAATATCGAAGTTCTGGATGTACTGATTCAACCCGGTGAAGTCGTTGCACTTGAACAGACCATAGCGATACTTGAAACCGAAAAAGCCAGCATAGACTTGCCTTCCAGTGCGGCCGGCACCATACAAGAGATTTTCATCAAGCCGGGTGATAAAGTCTCGGAAGGCTCCCTGATAGCCACCGTCCTGGCCAGCTCCGAAAAGGTTGACATACCTAAGGCAGAGCCACCGGCAGCCAAAGAGCAGGCCTCCGCTGCCAAAGCGCCCGAGCAAACCCAGCCTGCACCTGCCGCATCAAAGCCTGAACCGGTAACCAGCCCTAAAGGCATACAAATAGCGCATGCCTCCCCGGCAGTCCGGCTATTTGCCCGTGAATTGGGTGTGGATGTCTATCAACTCAAAACTGGCACTGGCCGTAAAGGCCGCATCACCAAAGACGATGTTAAAAATTTCGTCAAGAAGGCGATGAGCGAAGGCCTTGCACAAACGGGCGCGGGCATTCCATCCATTCCCGCCGTTGATTTCTCTCAGTTTGGCGACACCGAGGAACAGAACCTTAGTAAAATCAAACGACTGACCGGGCAAAACCTGAGTCGCGTCTGGCTGAATCTGCCGATGGTGACTTACCACGACGAAGCCGACATCACTGAACTGGAAGCATTCCGCAGCGCGCTAAATAGCGAAAAATCAGCCGGCGAGTTAAAAATTACCGGCCTGGTCTTTATCATTAAAGCGCTCGTTGCCGCCATGCAGCAATTCCCGCAATTTAATGCTTCGCTATCGGCCGATGGCGAAAAACTGATTCTCAAAAAGTATTTCAATGTCGGTATCGCCGTCGATACGCCCAATGGTTTGGTGGTGCCTGTATTGCGTAATGTCAACACGAAAGGCCTGCTCGAATTATCGGCCGAATTAGCCGAAAAAAGCGACAAAGCCCGTCAAGGCAAACTCATGCCGGCCGACATGCAAGGCGGCTGTATCACCATCTCCAGTTTGGGCGGCATAGGCGGAACCGCGTTCACACCGATAGTCAATGCGCCGGAAGTCGCCATACTCGGCGTCACCCGGGCAAAAATGCAACCGGTCTGGAATGACAAGGAATTTGTGCCGCGTCTGCTGCTACCTCTGGACCTGACTTACGATCACCGCGTGATTGACGGCGCAGAAGGTGCGCGCTTCATGACTGTCGTTAAAAACTATCTGGGCGATATTCGCCGCTTGTTACTTTAATCAGGGGAACAATATGGATGCTAAACCGGCGATTAATGAATCTGTTCTGCACACAGAAGTACTGGTGCTGGGCGGCGGACCAGGCGGTTACGCAGCAGCTTTTCGGGCGGCTGATCTAGGCAAACAGGTCGTTTTGATCGAACGCTACCCGGTGTTGGGCGGTGTTTGCCTTAATGTCGGCTGTATTCCCTCCAAAGCCCTGCTGCATATCGCCCAGGTCGTTCATGAAGTGGATGAGTTCGAACCACATGGGCTCAGTTACGGCAAGCCGGCTTTTGACCTTGACAAAATACGCGCCTGGAAAGAAAGTATTAGCAGCAGCCTCAATGAAGGCCTCGCCCGCCTGGTCAAACAGCGCAAAATCAACCTGATACAAGGCGTCGGCAAATTTACCACGGCGCATACCGTCGCAGTACAAACCGAGACCGGTTTAAAAACCATCACCTTTGAGCAAGCCGTTATTGCAGCGGGATCGCATCCTACCAAGATTCCGGTTTTCCCAAATGATGACCCGCGCTTATGGAATTCGACTGACGCCCTGCAATTAACCGAGATTCCCAACAAACTGCTTATTGTCGGCGGCGGCATCATCGGCCTGGAAATGGCTACTGTATACCATGCCCTCGGATCAGAGATCAGCGTCGTGGAACTGATGGATCAAATCATACCCGGCTGCGATAATGATCTGGTAACCCCCCTATTCAGGCGCATCAAGAAACAATATAAAAATATCTGGCTGGAAACCCGTGTCGCTTCCATTGAATCACATAAAGAAGGCTTGAAAGTATCATTTGAGGGCAAAGGTGCCCCTGCTTCGGCAGTTTTTGACGCGGTTTTAGTCGCCGTCGGCCGCAGACCCAATGGCAAACTGATCGCTGCCGATCTGGCCGGCGTTACCGTAGACGAACTGGGTTATATTCCGGTTGATAAGCAGCAGCGCACCAATGTTCCGCATATTTTTGCCATTGGCGATATCGTCGGCAACCCTATGCTGGCCCATAAAGCGACTTATGAAGGCAAAATTGCCGCCGAAGTGGTCGCCGGCCTCAAGGCCGAATTTGATGCCTTGACTATTCCCTCTGTTGCCTATACCGATCCAGAAGTCACCTGGATGGGACTCACTGAGAATCAGGCTAAGCAGCAAGGCATCACCTATGACAAAGCCGTATTCCCGTGGGCAGCCAGTGGCCGGTCATTATGCCTTGGACGCAAGGAAGGATTAACCAAAATTCTGTGCGAAAAAGAAACCGGCCGCATCCTAGGCGCCGGCATGGTCGGCCCCAATGCCGGTGAACTGATTGCCGAGGCAGTACTTGCCCTGGAAATGGGTGCAGATGCAGAAGACGTCGGTTTAACGATACACCCGCATCCGATGTTGTCAGAAACTTTTGGTTTCGCCGCCGAAATGATTACCGGCACCATTACCGATCTGTATATAAAAAAAGATTAGTCATGTCTGACAACCATGCCGAACGGCTGCGATTTTCCGAGAAGTAATGTAGACAACCCAGTATGTTTTTATTTCCTGAAATCGGCCGTATCGTTATAGTGGGGTTAATGATTGTTCTGCCTGTTTGCCTGATTTACAGGAAAGCCGGCTTTCATCCGGCATGGGGCTTATTGGTTTTTTTACCCGGTTTCGGCTTGCTGTTGATATTTTTACAGCTTGCCTTACTACCCTGGCCTAATCATCAAGAGCATTCATAATGGAAGTGGCCCTCATTGCTGCATTTGTCGCGTTTACACTCTGGCTTGGCAGCAAAATTCTTGATAAGGCAGGCATCCCAAAAATTTGGGTTCTATGCCTTTTAATTCCCGTGGTCAATATCATCATGATATGGGTGTTTGCCTTTAGTCACTGGCCCAACTTAAAAGAAAATATTAAGCAGGATTTATAAATCCACAGCTGATTAAATAAATTCTTTAACCCTATTGATCAAGTGTAAAATAGAGCACTAACTCGGCGCCTAAGAGCCTCTTTGGCTTAAGAAGTCATCGATTTACTTGTAGTACCATCCTATTAAACTAGTATGAGGGGCTTACAGCATCTTTCGTAGTCTTAAAATTATGAAATGATCGCCGTAAAACCCTACATTAACCAAAAACACTTCCACTAGTAAGAAAACTTCGAGCTTTCAGATGAAAAAAATAGTTGCCGTCATTGCACTTGCCTTACTGGTTGTCATAAATTTCAGTATTTGGAGCTATATAAACAACCCGCTGCAATTGCAATCATGGAACAAACCCATGATGGGGGTGACCTTTGATCCAAGACGGGAAAACTTCACACAAGAAAATAAGTTATATCCTAGCGAAGCTCAAATTGAGCAAGATATTGCGCTGCTTGCCGGAAAAGTTCACGCTATCAGGATTTATAGCGTCCTGCGAGGCCAAGACAAGATTCCAGAAATGGCCGCCAAATACAACCTGAATGTCTCGGTCGGTGCCTGGATAGGTGATGATTTGGAAGAAAATCGTAAGGAAATTGAAACCTTAATCCAAGTCAGCCGCCAGGAAAATCCGAAAATCGTGCGCCTGATGGTAGGTAACGAGGTCATGCTGCGTAAAGAGATCAAAGAAGAACAGTTGATTGAATACCTGCGTGAAGTCCGCAGCCGAACCTGGCGCCCGGTCAGCACCTCGGAAACCTGGGATCAGTGGCTTGCGCACCCCGAACTCGCCGCAGAAGTGGATTACCTGGCGGTGCATATTCTGCCTTATTGGGAAGGCTTTGATGTTGATGAAGCTGTTGATTATGTGTTCGACCGCTATCACGCCCTGCAACAGGCTTTTCCTAACAAGCCCATCGTAATTACTGAAGTAGGCTGGCCTTCAGATGGTCAACCGTTCAAACACGCGATCGCCTCGCGCTCTAACCAGGCCAAATTCCTGCGCGAATTTCTGAACCGGGCTACCGAAGAAAAACTCGCCTATTACATTATTGAGGCTTTTGATCAACCCTGGAAAATGTCCCTGGAAGGCTCCGCAGGTGCCTATTGGGGCATGTTTAATGCCGACCGGCAACCCAAATATCCCCTTGATGGCCAGGTTCTGGCATTACCAACCTGGAAAAACTGGGCCACCGGCGCGGCCATTTTCAGTGTCGCGTTAATAGTTTTGGTGTTATTGACGCGCCGCACTCTTAACCTGCCCGGCCTGCTTTTTGTTGGCTTGATAGCCAATCTGGCGGCGTCAGTGATTTTCTGGACAGTCTCCATTGGCGCGCAACAGTACCAGACCACACTCACCATCGTATTCTGGGTCATACTGATCTTGATGCAGATGCTGGCTGTCATCATTTTGCTCATCGAGAGTTTAGAAATTGCGGAAGTGGTATGGCACCGGAAAAGCGTGCGTACTTTTCAGCCGCTCACGCCTTCGCCTGATTTCAGGTATCCGAAAGTTTCGCTGCACTTGCCCATCCATAACGAGCCGCCAGCCATGGTGAGAAAAACGCTGGAAGCGCTTGCGGCCGTCGATTATCCGAATCTGGAAGTGCTGGTCATGGATAACAACACCAAAGACCCGGCCGTCTGGGAACCTGTGCGCGATGACTGTGCGCGTCTGGGGCCAAAATTTCGCTTCTTCCATCTGGAAAACTGGCCCGGATTCAAGGCCGGGGCCATCAATCATGCTCTCGAACAAACTGCCGAAGATGCGGAAATAATTGCCGTGATTGATAGCGACTACATTCTGTCGCCTGACTGGCTCAAAAGTATGGTGCCTTATTTCGACAATGAAAACGTCGGCTTTGTACAGTCGCCGCAGGACTATCGTGACTTGCATGTCAGCACCTTTAAAGCATTTTGCTACTGGGAATATGCCGGCTTTTTTAACATTGGCATGGTGCAAAGAAACGAATACAACGCCATTATTCAGCATGGCACCATGACCATGATCAGAAAGTCTGCCTTGCAAGAAGTCGGCAAATGGGCGGAATGGTGTATCTGCGAAGACAGCGAACTGGGATTGCGCCTGTATGAAGCCGGTTATGACTCGGTTTACGTAAAAGATTCCTTCGGTCGTGGTCTGATGCCAGACACCATGTCCGGCTATATGACCCAGCGCTATCGTTGGGTTTATGGCGCCATGCAGATCATTAAAGCCCATTGGCGCAGCTTTTTGCCGACTAAAAAATCGCCGCTTACCCCGGCACAACGCTATTACTTTATTGCCGGCTGGTTGCCCTGGTTTTCCGATGCGCTCGCTTTGTTGTTTACCACCGCCAGTCTGATGCTGACCGCCGTGATTGCTTATGATCCCTTGCATAGCGAACTACCGGTTAATGCCTTTTTACTGCCGACCATTGGCGTGTTCAGCTTCAAAATTCTGCGCGGCTTGTGGCTTTATCAGGCGCGCGTTCCCTGTTCGGTCTGGCATTCAGTGGGTGCCGCCTTGTCGGGCTTGGCTTTAACCCATACCGTGGCCAAAGGCACCTGGCAAGGCTTATTGACTTCCGGCAAGCCGTTTATGCGCACGCCAAAGTATGAAAAACAAGGCCCTTTATTTGCCGGCTTAATGACCATCTGGCAAGAGTTGATGTTGCTGATTCTATTAGGGATGGCGATCGGCATGATGAACTCCCTCGAGCATTTCGATAATCTAAGCGGCAAATTATGGATAGCGGTATTATCCGTGCAGGCCGTCCCCTATCTGGCAGCACTGCTCACCCTGTTAATCAGCATAGCGCCGCATTACAGCTCCGCCAAAAATGCCGAAGAACTGGATGCAATCATTACCTCAACGGACAAAACATCTTAACTTGGAACGGAAGTTCTGTATTTGATTGGGAATAAGTGCCTGATATTGATTGACCTGATCCAAAAAGTTATTAGCAATTTCTATTCGTTTTGTTGCTTGATTAGCGACCTTACCGGATTGAAAGATTTTCTATGTACGTCTAAAAAACCAAATTGTTCAATTTCCGACAAGTGCAGTGGAGTACCATAGGCCTTGTGCAGGTGAAAGGAAAAATCTGGGTATTGCTCATGATAGTCAACCATGAGTTTATCCCGCTCAACTTTCGCAAGTATCGAGGCGGCACTGATTGCCTGAATCTTGCTGTCCCCTTTAACGATTGCCTGCGCGGGGATAGAAAGTTTTGGTAGACGATTGCCATCAATTAAAACACGGTCTGGCCGTACTGCTAATCCGTTGATGGCTCGCTGCATGGCTAGCAATGTTGCCTGGAGTATATTGAGCTCGTCGATTTCGTCCACACTGGCCTGGGCCACTGCCCAGCTTAAAGCCTGTTCCTTGATCATTTCACACAAGCTTTCACGCTTGCGTGCACTCAGCTGTTTTGAGTCGGCCAGCCCTGCTATGGTTTTTTTTGGATCGAGAATAACAGCAGCCGCTACTACCGGGCCGGCCAGCGGACCGCGCCCAGCTTCGTCAACGCCGGCCAGAAGATAATGTTCTGAAATGCTGATCATGTAATGGTCAGCCATTACTCAAAACGTCTGAATTGTTTTGCTATACGCAATTTAATTGAAAACAACCCGGCGACGCTAAGGGGAATAACAATAGTGAAGAAATCATTACTGATTAATTTAAGAACTGTGGCTGCGCTGCCGCAGCTTAACGCAGTATGCCTCGGGTGACATTTCGCAAAAAGCTGATCATCTGGGCTAATTGGTTGCTATCACCCGCCATATCTGCCAATTGCTCAATGGCATCTTCCAGTTTCAAATTCATTTTGTAGATAAGTTTATAGGCTTTTCTTATCAAACGAATGTCTTCTGAAGAGATACCATTACGTTCCATGCCCACTGAATTTATGCCATGCGGGCGCGTGGGTTTTCCCCCAACCATGACAAAAGGTGGAATATCCTGGGTAATGGCACTGCCCATGGCCGCAAAACTGTATTGGCCTATCTGGGTAAACTGATGTACCAGTGTAAATCCGCCCAGGATAGCATGATCGTTCAAATGGACATGGCCGGCTAACGACGCACCATTGGCCATAATGACGTGATCGCCGATCAGGCAATCATGAGCAACATGCGTATACGCCATGAACAGATTATCGCTGCCAATCCTGGTCACCCCCTGATCCTGCTGGGTACCTCTGTGCATTGAGGTAAATTCCCGGATCGTGTTTCGATCACCTATCTCCAGGCGGGTAATTTCGGCGGCATATTTTTTATCCTGCGGATCTTCACCGACTGAAGCAAACTGGTAAATGCGGTTATGCTTGCCAATCGAGGTTGGCCCTTTAATCACAACATGCGGCCCGATTACAGTGCCGGAATCAATCCTGACATCCGGTCCTATAACGGAGTACGGACCGATGGAAACGTCATCGGCAATCTCGGCATGCTTATCAATAATGGCAGTCTGATTTATCAAAATTAATCTACCACGGCCGCGCATCGGATTTCAGCACTCGCTACAAATTCACCTTCGACTTCTGCCCTGCACTCAAATGCCCATATATTACGCCTGCTTTTAACAAACCTTGCTTCCAACATCAACTGATCACCGGGCACTACGGGTCGTTTAAACTTGGCTTTATCAATTCCTACCAGGTAATAAATCATGCCACTGAGTTCATCACGGGCAGTTTCAGATGCCAACAAGCCGGTCGCCTGCGCCAAAGCTTCCAGAATTAGCACCCCCGGCATGATCGGCTTTTGAGGGAAATGACCTTGAAAAAAAGGTTCGTTATACGTTACGTTTTTCACCCCTAGGAGCCTAATTCCAGGTTCGCATTCCACAACCTTATCAACCAGTAAAAAAGGATAACGATGTGGCAAGAACGCTTGTATTTGTAAAATATCTAGCTTAACAGACATGACTTAGAGGGCTTCATAGAGAGGGTAAGTGAGTGCATTTAATAAAAGCCTAAGTCAATTATTCGGGCATGGTTGAGAGTTTTTTCTGAACCTGCGCAGTGATATCAATCTGTTCATTGGCATAGATGACGCCGTCTGTCAGCAGTAAATCAAAGTCCTGATCTTTGGCTATTTGACGGATAGCTTCGACAATACGCTGCTGTAATTTACCCAGTTCCTCATTACGGCGAACATTAAAGTCTTCGCTAAATTCTTGCTGTGCTCTTTTGGCATCTCTTTTCTTGTTTAGAATATCCTTTTCCAGGTTACTCTTTTCTGAAGCGCTCATCACCGAAGCATCCCGGGTCATTCTCTCTTCCATGCTTTGGATTTCTTTCTGCTGAGAAACCAGTTGCTTATCTCTGGGAGAAAATTGCTGTTCCAGACGTTTTTTGGCTTTTTCTGCCTGGGGTGCTTTTTCGAGTACCGCCGGAATATTGACAAAACCGATCTTCAAGTCGGCAAAACTCACATTCGCAGTCAGCAGTAATCCTAAAAATAAAGCAATTTTTGTTTTCATTGTTAAACCCATCTCCGGTTCTAATAGTTAAAAAAGATTAATGATAATTGGTGATTCTGGCGAAATTATAGGTGATAAGCAAGTTAAACCAAAAAACTTCTTTCTAAAAATTCTGTCCGAAGTTAAATTGGAAAATCTGTTTATCGTCCAGGGGATCGGCATTTAAAGGCAATGCCGCACTCACGGATAAGGCGCCGAATGGCGACAGCCATTCACCTGAAACGCCGGTGGCATATCTCATATTGTTTATACTAAAGCCGTTGCTAACAGTGCCTGCATCAAAGAAAGTGCCCAGTCTGACTGATTTTGTTTCCGGCATAAACGGCACAGGAAAAAACAATTCGGCGTTGCCGATTATTTTACTGGAGCCACCGAACGGTCTGTTGGGCACCCCGTTAATATGGTCTCTTGGACCCAAGGTATTGGCCCTAAACCCGCGTACAGAACCCCAGCCTCCGGCAAAATAGTTTTCAAAGAAAGGCAGATCCCCTGTGTTTCCATAGCCATCGCCATAAGCCACCTCGCCATGCAATCTGAAGGTAAAATCACTGGCCAACGGGAAATACTGCTGATGCTTATAACTGACTTTATAATATTGCAGATCACTGCCTGGAACTGTCGCCAGAGCAGACAGGCGCTGCTGCCCGCCCCTGTCGGGAAAAATGGCCCGATTCAGGGTATCATGGGTCCAGCCCAGCGATGGTGCAAAAGTCAAAAATTTATCGGTTCCTTCTTTATCCAGGAACGCTCTAATTTCATCCGAGGTATTATCGGTTGTTTTTAAGGTTGTATGCTTTAAATCGAAATTGGATTGCAAGCGGTCGAATTCGTTTAAAGGGATACCAAAATTAACACCGGTATTAATGACATCGGTCGTGTAGCTGGCCAGGTTGACCTGCGCCGCATCTCGTGTGGTATAGCCCAGATCATAACCCATACTCACACCATCCTGGGTGAAATACGGGTTAAAAAAACCAAATTGATATTGGGTAAAATAGCTGCTGTTGTTAAAGGCCAGATTCACTCTTTTACCCGAGCCAAAAACATTGTCTTGAGAAATATTGGCGTTCAAGACTATCCCTTGTACTTGCGAAAAACCTACACCAGCCATTAAATTCCCGGACGGCTTCTCTACCACCGAATAATTCACATCAATTTGATCGGTTGTACCCACGACCGGCGGCGTTTCCACATTGACTGATTCAAAATAGCCGAGACGTTCCAAGCGGGTTTTCGAGCGCTCGATTTTTGAACTGGATGCCCAGCTGGACTCCATTTGGCGCATTTCCCGGCGCAAGACTTCATCGCGGGTTTTCGTGTTACCGCTCATGTTGATACGCCGGACATAGACACGTTTGCCTGGATCAACAAAAAAAGTCATATCGACACTTTTTTGTGCTTCATGTATTTCAGGCACCATATTGACGTTGGCAAACGCGTAGCCTTCATCGCCTAAACGTTCAGAAATGGCTTTTGAAGTTTCAGTCGCATTTTTTCTGGAAAAAATTTCGCCAGGCCCGACTTTTACCAGTTTAATCAGTTCCTCTGGATTAACCACCAAGTTACCCGCCAGCTTTACCTTATCCAGTCTATAAATATCACCTTCCTTAACATTGATGGTGACATAAATATCTTTTTTATCGGGCGTCATGGCCACCTGAGTGGATTCAACTGAAAAGTTAATGTAACCGCGATTCAGATAATAAGAGCGCAATTTCTCCAAATCTGCCGATAATTTTTGCTTGGAATACTGGTCGTTTTTGGTATAAAACGACAATAAGTTGGATGTGCTCAACTCAAACCGGCGCAATAAGGTTTCATCATCAAAGGCATTATTGCCAACAATATTAATCTGTTTGATCTTGGCCGCCCTGCCTTCGGATATTTTGATATGAATACCCACCCGATTACGGGTTAATGGCGTTACCTCGGTATCAATTTTCAAGCCGTATTTGCCGTGACTGAAATATTGGCGGCTTAATTCCTGCTCGACTTTGTCCAGCACCTGCTGATCAAAGACCCGGCCTTCAGCCAGGCCGATTTTCTTCAAGGCTTTGGTCAAATCATCTTTGCTGAGGTCTTTGTTGCCTTCAAAAATAATTTTCGCGATGGAGGGGCGTTCCACCACCGTAACGACCAGCGTTGAACCCTCCCTATCCAGAGACACATCCTTAAAAAAACCGGTTTTAAATAATGCCCTGATGGCTGGAGCCACATTATCCAGAGAAAATTTTTCGCCTACATTCACAGGAAGATAGTTATAAACAGTACCCGCAGAGATGCGTTGAAGTCCTTTGACCTGAATGTTTTCGACCACAAATTCTTCACTGCCCATAACTGCCTGGGACATTAGCAGGGATAGCAATAACAAGCGTGAAAGCGTATTCTTTTTCATGTAGTGTCTAAAAATAGAACTTCTTTGTAATGTAAAACCCGCGGAATTATAACACAGTAACTCTTATAAACGAGTTAAGCCCTGTCTACGGGAAAAGCCAGCACATCATCAATGGATGCGCTGCCGGCCAATATCATCAGCAAACGGTCCAGGCCTATCGCTATGCCGGAACAGTCCGGCAATCCGGCATCCAAAGCACCAAGAAGCCGCTGATCAATGACCGCAGCCGGGAGTTTTCTTTCCTGCCGGACAGAAAATTCGGCATCAAACCGGCGGCTTTGTTCCACGGCATCGGTCAATTCATAAAAGCCATTGCCCAATTCTATGCCGTTGATAAATAGCTCAACCCGGTCGGTGACCAAGGGGTTATGCGCATTAACTCTTGCCAATGAAGACTCACAGGCAGGATAACCATAAATCATACACAAGGCATTGGTGCCTAAATGCGGCTGCACCTGGTGACTGAACAAGAAATCCAGCCACATGACATGATCATGCTGGCATATTGCCACGGCTTCAGACAGATGTTGATGCCGGGCATAAGCACAGTAGTCCTGATAGCAGAATTCCAATGGATCGAGCCCGGTATAGCGCTGAAATATGTCTTGATAGCTAAAGTATTCGGTTGCGCCCAGAGCATGGGTGCGGCTAAACAGCACGGCCATCAGCTCAGCGATTTCAGCCATTAATTGCGGCAATGTAAAGCCGACCCGATACCATTCCAGCAGCGTAAACTCAGGATTGTGGAAGCGCCCCGACTCCCCATTTCTAAAAGCCTTGGCTATCTGATAAATCGAGCCGCTACCCGCTGCCAGCAGTCGTTTCATGGCAAACTCAGGTGAGGTCTGTAAAAACAGGGTCTGTTGCCATGGCGGCAGATGATACGCCGTCGTAAAAAAAGCCAGGTGCGGAGCGGTGCCTATGGCATGGCTCAGCAGCGGCGTTTCCACCTCCAGCACGCATCTGGCAGCAAAAAAAAGCCGTATATCGGCAAGCATTTGCGCTCTTAAGCGCAGATGCTCAATCGAACAAGTTGGCCGCCAGACATTCTGCACTATTCTTTTACGCGCGAGACATATTCCCCGGTGCGAGTATCGACCTTGATAACTTCGCCCTGCTGCACGAACAAAGGCACTCTAACCACGGCGCCGGTTTCCAGGGTCGCCGGTTTGCCGCCGCCGCCCGAAGTATCACCGCGCACACCGGGGTCGGTTTCAATAATGGCTAATTCAACAAAATTTGCTGGAGATACAGAAAGCGGCGCATCATTCCATAAGGTTACCGTACACATATCCTGATCTTTTAGCCAAATTTTGGCATCACCCACGGCTTTTTCATCTGCTTGATACTGTTCAAACGTGTCCGGCACCATAAAATGTCTGAACTCACCGTCGTTGTAAAGATACTGCATCTCCATATCGACGACATCGGCGCCTTCCAAAGACTCGCCGGATTTGAACGTTCTTTCAATAACGCGGCCGGTTTTCAGATTTCTGATTTTCACTCGGTTAAAGGCTTGTCCTTTTCCTGGCTTGACGAATTCATTCTCAATAATCGCGCAAGGGTCGTTATCCAGCATCACTTTTAACCCGGCTTTAAATTCATTAGTGCTATAAACGGCCATTTTATCCTCAAGAAATGTAAAATCCGGGCATTATAATAGACGCCGGAATCGATAGAAACCTTAAATAAGCCTCTTCATGTCAATACAGCAAACTGAAACCCATATCTTTACTAAAAACTGGCAACAACAGCTTGCCGAAGCTTTTAATAACATTGAAGATTTATGCCATTACCTGCAATTGTCGCCGAATGCCTTGCCGGTCTCGTTAGCGGCTCATGAAAAATTTCCTATCCGCGTTCCGCACAGTTTTGCCGCCTGCATGGAAAAAGGCAACCCGCACGACCCCTTATTAAGACAGGTTCTGCCGGTTAACGATGAAATGCTGATCTACCCAGGCTTCAGCCATGATCCGGTCGGCGACCTGCCGGCAGCCGCCCAGACAGGGGTATTGCACAAATATCAGGGACGGGTTCTGTTTATCAATACCGGCAGTTGCGCAATCAATTGCCGGTATTGTTTCCGCCGCAACTTCCCTTATGCTAATTTGCAGCTGAGCAAACAAAAAGAAGATGCCGCCATCCACTATATACAGAATGACAGCGGCATTTCTGAGGTCATCTTAAGCGGCGGTGATCCCCTGTTATTAAACGATGCAAGAGTAGCCCGGCTTATACAGCAACTCAGCCGTATCAGGCATTTAAAACGTCTCCGCATTCACAGCCGGCTACCTATCGTTCTGCCTGCGCGGATTACCGGTGAATTAATGAACACCCTGTCCCAAAGTGCGGCACAAGTCATCATGGTCGTACACTGCAATCATGCCAACGAAATCAATGACCGCGTTAATGCCGCCTGCAAGCTATTGAGAAACCACGGCATCACCTTATTTAATCAATCGGTGCTGCTAAAAGGCGTTAATGATAATGCCGAGCAGTTGTGTGCACTGAGTGAGCGCCTATTCAGCAACGGCATCATTCCCTATTACCTGCATTCATTAGATAAAGCCAGCGGAACCGGCCACTTTGAAGTGGCCGAAAGTGAAGCCCTGATCCTTATCAAACAGCTTCAACATGCCCTGCCCGGCTATCTGGTGCCTAAACTGGTTAAAGAACAGGCAGGCGCGGCATCCAAGCAATACCTCTTTTAATGAGGATGCGCCAGCCCCGCAACGACAGCATCATTCCTCTATCAGTTGCTGATTGACTATGCCATGAGGGACATGGGCCGCAGCGACGTGCTGGGCAGCAGATTCGCAATGTCCTTTTTGATCATCAAAAAAAATGTCGGCGCCAAAGGCTTTCAGAAAAGCCCCTTTGGGCATGCCGCCCAAAAACAGAGCCTCATCAATGCGAATGCCCCAGGCTCTTAAGGTTCTGACGACACGCTCATGAGCAGGGGCAGCGCGCGCCGTCACCAGAGCCGTTCTGATCGGTGACAAGTGCGGATCAAACTGAGTCTGGATATGATGCAAGGCGCTCAGAAACTCCTTAAACGGCCCGCCGGGCAAAGGTTTTTTGGCCGCGTTGCGTTCATTTTCGGTGAACACCTGCAGGCCCTGCTGTTGATAGATGCGCTCAGACTCATCCGAGAACAACACCGAATCGCCATCAAAGGCTATGCGCAATTGGTTGTTGTGACTGGTTATCGACGAGCCGCAAAGAATGGTGGCAGCGGCAAAACCGGCATCCAGGGTTTTGGCCACATCATCGGCGTTGGTCGATAAAAACAAATGCGCACCGAATGCTGAAATATAACTGTAAGGCGAAACTCCACTGGTAAATGCCGCACGGGTAATATTTAAACCGTGATGGGCAATCGAGTTAAAAATCCTTAAGCCGGTGTCGGCGCTGTTTTGGGAGAGCAGGATAATCTCTACCAGAGGCTCATCGGGACGATGCTCATTGATGGCCAGGAACTTTCTGACTAAAGCAAAGCCGTAACCGGGCTCCAAGATTTCATCTTCATGTTCTACCTGATAACGGCAGAAAGCTTCCTTGCCTTGCGTTTCAAAAATTGCATGGGATTCATCCAGATTAAACAACGCCCTGGATGATACCGCTACCACGAGTTTCTGCTTGATCATAATCAGTTAATTAGTTTTTCTGACCCAAACTGAGTTTAGCTTGAGGGCTTTTTTCGCCCGCTCTGCATACGCAGCCGCTTCGTTTTGGTTGTTGAAACCGGACACACGCAAGCGATACCAGGTTTGTTCATTAACGGCGACTTGAACGACTTCAACAGGAACCCCTTTTTTTGCGAATTCGGCAGCCTTGCTGCTGGCAAAGCCTGGCTCCCGCAAGGCCAAAAGATTGACAGACCAGTCCGCTGCTGGTGCAATCGCCGCGCTTTTGGTGTTTTTCCTGACCGTTGCGGCTTTGGCCGTGGCCGGCTTCTTGGCTGGCTCGACTTGCTGAGGTTCGGGTTTCACTGGAGCGCCGGTGGTTTTCTGCTTTTCCAGGACATCGATCTTGTGTTGCAGCGTCGCAATGGTTTTATTAACCACATTTTGCTTGCTCACCACATCGGTCAGTTTATTTTTCGACACATTTGCTGAAGACTTGCCCAATTCGTCCAGCTGTCCGGCCAGTCCGTCAACCTTCTGGTTTAACTGTTCAACAGCCAAATTAACATTATCCAGGTCATTCCCGGACGTCGTTGGCGTAATGGCTTTAACGTCTTGTGCAAGCGTTGTCACAAATTCAGTTACTTTGGCGGCCTGCGTTCTAGCGCCAAAAGCCAGGATGCCCACACTGATGGCAGCAATAAGGGCTGCACTCGCAAGCGCCAAAGCAACAGACATGAAGATCGCTGCCTTTCTGGTCTTGTTATCCAGTTCCTGCATGATTTTTTTCTGCTGCCTGTTAATCAGCTCCTGATCCAACTTAAACTGATTCATGACTTGCATGTCAGCGCTGACTGCATCAGGCTCATGAGCTAGCAACGGATCCGGCGATATTTTGCCGGCGGAGTCCTTGTGATTCGATTCATGTGGCACCACTGGCGCTTGTTCAGCTTGCTCGAAACTATCATCCGCCAGTGCTTCGGCTAACTGCTCTTGCGGCAGATCAGGCTCGAAATCCGCGGTTATATCGAAATTGGCCAGCAGGAAATCCTCTTCCAGCTCATCCGGCAAGTGTGCTGCCTGCATCGGCGTCTGCTCCGGCTCCGCAGTTTCTGTTACAGATGCTGAGTCCGATAATGCTTGTTCGCCAAAGTCATCGGCAATTTCATCCAAATCATCAATTTCAGCAAGATTATCATCCGCTAATATGACGCCAGATGCTTCGCCCGGCTCGGATTCAAACGGCGCAGAAGGATCAATGCCCCTGGACATTTCAGTTTTAACGTCGTATTGAACGGGCTGCGTCTGTTCAAAATCATCGAACTCGTCATTAAAGCCTGCAAATTCGTCAAATTCAGGCAATGTGATGTCTTCAACCAGTTTATCTTTTATACCGACAGCTTGCCCGGATTCTTCAGCCGCATCAAAAGCATCCCCCATCAGTAGTCTATCGATGGCATCTTCATCCTCCGTCAGGTCATTCATACCCTCAAAAGACAATGCTTCATCATTAAGCATGGCGTCTGTATCATTATCGAAATCATCAAGGTTTGTTCTTGATGTTTTAGCTCTTGAATCGGTCATATTTCTAAAAAATGGCGAGAGGAAAATAAAATTACCAGCGGACTTGATTATTTATCGGCAGGAAGACTATGGTTTTCTGTGATTAATATTCGTCAAGTTTCGCTTATTTGGTGATAAACTTCAAAAAAAACTTCAAAAAAATACCATGCAACTAGCGATCACTTTACTGGGCACCCATCATCATAATTTCATTGCAGAAATACTGCCGGCTATCCGCGACTGCAAATGCAATATTGTTGAAATCAGATCCTCTCGCCTGTCGCAGGCTACGGCCGCCTATCTATTGATCCAAGGCAACTGGAACCATATCGCCAAACTGGAAAATGCCCTGGAAGTGATCCAGAAACGGCTGGAAATTCATGTTCACACCCTGCGGCCCGAGCAAAAAGACAAAGGCAGTGACTGCATTCCCTACTCTTTGGAAACATTGTCTCTAGATCGTGAAAGTGTAATCGAGTCGGTTAGCGCATTTTTGCTCGACCGGGACATCGGCATTGAAGAAATAACCGGCAGCTGTTATCAGGCGCCCTATATACAAACCTCCGTTCTTTCAACCAAATTCATCATTACCATCCCGCCACAACTTCAACTGTTGTCGTTGCGTGAAGAATTTCTGGATTTCTGTGACCAACTGAACATAGACGCCATTCTTGAACCCATAAAACGCTAGGTCTACCCATGACATCCATCGACATCAACAGCCTTTTACCTGATTTTGCGGCGGCATCGACCGGCGATAAAACAGTTAGATTGGCCGATTACCGCGGCCGCTATGTCGTGCTTTATTTTTACCCCAAAGACAACACGCCCGGCTGTACGCAGGAAGGCCAGAGTTTCCGCGACAATCTTGAGGCATTCACCCGCCTCAATGCCGTTATCCTGGGTGTATCCCGCGATAGCGTTCGCGTTCATGAAGGCTTTAAATGTAAACAGGCATTCCCGTTTGATCTGCTTGCCGATCAGGATGAGCAACTGTGCCGGTTGTTTGATGTCATCAAAACCAAAAATATGTACGGCAAGCAGGTTTTAGGCATAGAACGCAGCACTTTTTTGATTGATCCGGAGGGCCTGCTTGTCCGCGAATGGCGCAAAGTCAAAGTCAAAACCCATATCGCAGAAGTTCTGCAAGCACTCGAAGAACTGACAGGCAACACGCAATGAATATTAAAACTGCACCCGGTAAAAAACTGTTTGTACTGGATACCAATGTGCTCATGCACGATCCCACCGCGATCTTCCGTTTTCAGGAACATGACATTTTCATCCCCATGATTGTCCTGGAAGAACTCGATCACTCCAAAAAAGGCATATCCGAAGTCGCCCGCAACGTCAGGCAAGTCAGCCGATTTCTTGACGAGCTGATTCGCGATGCCAATCAAAAAACCATCAACGACGGCCTGCCCTTATCGCGCATAGAACACGGCCCGAGCGCTGAAATGGCTGAAGGCGGTGGCCGTTTATACTTCCAGACCAGCGCCATGACGGCACTACTGCCTGAGAACATGCCCGGCAACATTGCCGACAACTCCATACTCAGCATCGTCTTGGCGCTCACCAAAGAACTCCCCGGTACCCATGTCATATTGGTGTCCAAAGACATCAACATGCGCATCAAGGCAGCCACTTTGGAACTGCCCGCGGAAGACTACCACAACGACCAAACGCTCGAAGACATTGAACTGTTGTATAGCGGAGCCAGTGCTTTGTCCAGCGACTTCTGGGATGTGCACGGCACCAAAATGGAATCCTGGCAGGAAAAAGATCGTACCTTTTACAAACTTGAAGATCCCCTGGTTGCGGAATGGTACCCGAACCAGTATTTATACATGGAAGACGAATCCAATTTCGAAGCCATCGTCAGATCCTGTGAAGGGCATGTCGCCATCCTGGAGCTGGCGCGCGATTATCGCACCAAACACAACAATATCTGGGGCATCAACGCCAGAAACCGGGAGCAAAATTTTGCCCTCAACGTATTGTTGGATCCCGACATTGATTTTGTCACCCTGCTGGGCACCGCCGGCACCGGCAAGACGCTGCTGGCTTTGGCCGCGGGATTGACCATGACCATGGAGCATAAAATTTACCAGGAAATTGTCATGACCCGGGAAACTGTCCCGGTCGGCGAAGATATTGGATTTTTGCCCGGCACCGAAGAAGAAAAAATGGCGCCGTGGATGGGCGCATTAATTGACAATCTTGAGCTGCTTGGCAGCCGCACCGGACATACGGAATGGGAACAAGGCGCCAGCGCCAATATCCTCATGAACCGGGTCAAAATACGCTCACTTAATTTTATGCGCGGACGCACCTTTCTGAATCGTTTTCTGATCATTGACGAAGCCCAGAATCTGACCTCAAAGCAAATGAAAACCCTGATCACGCGAGCCGGCCCTGGCACCAAAATCATCTGTATTGGCAACTTGTCGCAAATAGACACACCGTATTTAACGGCGACAACCTCGGGTTTAACCTACGTGGTCGATCGTTTTAAGACCTGGCCTCACGGCGCACATATCACATTGCGCCGGGGTGAACGCTCGCGTTTGGCCGATTATGCTTCGGATATTTTGTAGCTACGGAATTCAGCTGGGGCGGCATGACGCCCCGCTGTTGTCAACAATTGGTAATGGTATCAAAACTCCTATCGCCAATCCTCGGCCAGGCGGTCAGCACGGCTTTGACCACGGTTGCCAATGGGATCGCAAGAAACACGCCCCAAAAGCCCCACAGGCCGCCAAAAAACAGGATGGCGACGATAATCGATATCGGATGCAGATTCACCGCTTCAGAAAACAGCACCGGCACCAGAATCACACCGTCAAAGGCTTGGATGATCGAATAGGCAATAACCACATACATAAATTCGTCACCGGCCAATCCCCACTCAAAATAGGCAACGCCCAGCACCGGGAACGTGACCAAAGTTGCACCCACATAAGGAATCACCACCGACAAGCCCATCAATACCGCCAGCAACAAGGCATAATTTAAATCCATCCAGGCGAAAACCAGATAACTGAGCGCCCAAAGAATAAAAACTTCAGCCAGTTTTCCGCGTACATAGTTACCAATCTGCATATTGACTTCCTCCCATACGCGCGCACTTAAATGCCTGTCTCTCGGCATAAACTGCAGAAACCAGGCAATCAGCAGGTTTTTATCCTTTAAAAAGAAAAAAATCATCATCGGCACCAGAAACAGATAAATCATCGCACTGACCAAGCCCACCACGGACGCCGCCGAAATGGATAACACGTTCTGACCGTAGGTTAACAATTCCTTCTGTACGACAAGCAATATCTGCCTGATCTTGTCTTCTGAAATAAATTGCGGATACATTTCCGGCCAGCGCATGATTTCCTTCTCGGCTTGATCAATAATTGCCGGCACATGCTGAATAAGTTCGACTGCTTGCTGATACACCATGGGCATCAAGTAAAACAGGAAAAAACCCAGACAGGCCATAAAAGCAGAAAACACCAGATAAACCGAGGGCAAGCGCGGGATATTGATGCGCTCCACAGCCGCCACCAAGTCCTCCAATAAATATGCCAGTACGATAGAGGCAAAAACCGGCATCAAAAGGCCAGATAATGAATAAATCAGCACAAAACTGCCAATTAAAATAACGGCCAGCGCAATCGCTTGCGAGTTAGGTAAAATCCGCCGGATACGGTCGCTAATATGACTTAAATTGATAAATTGGGCTTGTGAGGTCATTTACGGGTCAAAAATATAATGCTAGCGGCAATGGTTTTTATACCGGCTTTCTCCGGAAGAAAGGGTGTCAGATATTCTACAACCAATGTGCGCTCAGGCCGCGATTTAGTTGTACTCATCGTTCATTATTCCGATATACAGACTTCATCCCGGCATTGATGAACCTCAACGGTAATATGCGAGAGCCCATAAAAATCACTTAACAACGCCTTGTAGTAATCCGGTGTTTTGGGCGTATGCGATACTAAAGAAATAATGACGGCGAAATGACTGGGACCAACGCGCCAGATGTGAAGATCAGAAACACGATTATCGGCATCGTTCTCAATTTTTTCCTTGATGGCTGCCTTGTATGTCGAATCAATGCTCTCATCCAACAGCAGCGGGCTGGTTTCTTGCATCAGCACCACAGACCAGCGCGAAATCACCAACGCACCCACCATGCCCATCAGGGGATCCAGCCAGTTCCAGCCGTAATATTTTCCGGCTGCCAGGGCGATAATGGCCAAAACAGAAGTCAGCGCATCGGCCAGTACATGCAGATAGGCGGCCTTAAGATTGTGATCATGGGGATGATGCTCATGTGAGTGTTGATGTGCATGTGCAGCCTCATATCGACTCTTGGATTTATTTTTATGTTTAGGAGCAGGGTGATGATGGTCTCGAAGCAGCAAGGCGCAAATCAGATTGATCAACAGCCCAAAACTGGCCACGGCAATCGCCTCATCAAAATGGATGATGTGCGGTGTAAACAGGCGCTCACCAGACTCAATCAACATCATTAAAGCGACAACCCCCAGGGCCACAGAGCTGGCAAATCCGCCCAATACTCCAACCTTGCCGGGACTAAAGGCAAAGGTATCATCATGGGCATGAATGCGGGAATAACGATACGCAAACAGGGTGATCATAAAGGCGGCAACATGGGTGCCCATGTGCCAGCCGTCGGCCAGCAATGCCATGGAACCAAACAGGGAACCGGCGGTTATTTCCAGCACCATGGTCAGAAAAGTCAGCACAAGAACCAGTTTCGTGCGCCGTTCACCTTTATTGTGAATGACCGCAAAATCATGATCATGGTGCAAAGCATTTAATAGGCGTGCGTGCATGGTGTACCTGTTTTTTTCAAATCTATTACAAATTGGGTGTGGTCATTATATCTAACACAGCCGTCCTACCCCGTTAAGCAAGCGTGCGCTGTACGCGGATAGAACGGCCTAGCTTGATAGTGATGCGGCAAAGAACACATTAATCCGGGTGCCGCCGTCCGCATTGACCCGCTTAAGTTCCAGGCCCGCTTTATGCAAATCGGCAATTTCCTTAACAATGGCAAGCCCCAATCCGCAACCATTACCCGGACTTCCCGGAATACGATAAAACCGTTCGAATACTTTTTCAGCTTCAGTCTCGGGAATACCGGCGCCATCGTCTTCAACCGTCAATGTTGGATTGGGACTTTCGCTCAGTGTGACCAGAATATTGCCGCCGTCCTTGCCATATACAATAGCATTATCGATTAGATTGGCCAGTAATTCACGCAACAGCACCTCATCACCTTCAACAGCCAGCTCAGGCGCGGCACTTTCAAAACTGAGCTCCAGGTTTCTTTGCAAGGCTTTGGGCGTCCATTCCATGCAGGTTTCCATTGCCAGTGACACCAGATTAACCGGCCTCAATTCCTGCACGCCCTCGATAAATTCCGATCTCGCCAGTACCAAGAGCTGGCTAATGGTATGCGATACCCGGTCGGCCGCATTCTGCATCTGCATAAGAGCCGGCTGCATCGCCGGTAAATCCTGCTCTCGCAGGGCACGTTCCGCCTGAAGTTTCAAGCCGGCCAAGGGTGTGCGCAATTGATGAGCGGCATTGGCAATAAAACGTTGCTGGGCCGCAATAGCCGCTGCCAGCCGTTGCAGCAAGCCATTGATTGTGTCGGTGAGCGTGCGCACCTCAAGAAAAACCTGTGCTCCGGCAATCGGACTTAAATCCCGCGGCGAGCGCTCGGCGATTTGATCAGCCAAATCATGCAAAGGCTGCAGGCCCCGCTTTAAGGCCGAAATAAGATAAACACCCACCAAAATAACCAGAATAATCTGCGGAACCAGGTCGGCCAATAAAATATCCGTCATCATTTCGTGGCGTTTATTCAAGGTTTCTGCGACATAGATAAAAATCTTGTCCTTGCTTTGCTTGTTTTCGACCAGCATGGACACCACTCGCACCGGCTCACCGTGAACTTTGGCGGCATAAAACACAGGTCTTGACCAGTCGGCCTTGGAATCAGCGTTTTCCGGTACAAAGCTGTCTCCGGCTATCAGGCCTTGTTCTGTGGAGACGATTTTAAAAAAGGTTTTATCCAGATCGTCCCATTTAAAAATTTCCAACGCCACCGCCGGCAGTTCAACGAGTACCCTGGCGTCCTTCACGGCAATTTCCTGGGTTAACGATCTGGCCGAGTCCAGCAGCCAGCGATCATAGGTGGCATCGACATAATGCAAGGTCACGAAGTAAGACAGCACAGTCTCCAGGGCCACAAAAACAATGAGCGGTATTATCAGACGAAAAAGAATTTCGGCTTTGAGGCTTATTTTTTTATGCATTCATCGTCTCCAGCAAATAACCCAGTCCACGTATGGTGCGAATCACGGCTTGATAGGGTTCTATGCGCTTTCTTACCCGATGGATGTAGACCTCGATCGCATTATCGGCGAGCCCCTCGCCGTCGGCTGACAGGCGCTGCGCAATGCGGTCCTTGCTGACGACTTTTCCCGCCTGCATCAGCAGTATTTCCAACACGCCATACTCGCGCGCCGACAGCATCATGGTCTGTCCATCGGCCAGAACCTGCTGATTTTTGGTGTCCAGCAGCAGCCGCCCTATTACGATATCGTTGCGAAAGCCCCCGTAACAGCGTCGTATCAAGGCATGAATACGCGCCTCAAGCTCCCTCAATTCAAACGGTTTGGTCATGTAGTCATCGGCACCTTGCTCAATGCCTTCGATCCTGTCGTTGATATCATCGCGGGCTGTTAAAATCAGAATCGGCAGCGCAACCTTGCGCTGCCGGAAGCTGCGCAGCAGCTGTAATCCATCGATATCCGGCAAGCCCAAATCCAATACAATTAAATCGAAATCCTGCGCACCTAACAATTGCCCGGCATAAGCGCCGGTGGTCGCACAGGTCACAGAATAGCCGGCTTTGCTCAAGGTATGGATTAATCCGTCCGCTAACACGGCATCGTCTTCAATCAACAAAATATTCATACATTCACAGGGTCTTGAAGGTTTAAATCCATACCGTAAGCGTGGACGATGGAATCCTGGCTATTTATTACGGCAACGGACCAAAGGATAGCGAATCTTTTGATGGTAACTGCTCAGCAAGCTGGGAACCGTCAGTGGGAGCGACGCCCACGTCGCGATTTGACGCTATAGGTCGCGACGTGGGCGTCGCTCCCACAGTAAATCTTGCCAATTCAGAGCGGCTCCAAACGCCACATGCTCAATAGGCTGAATAGTGACGAAAAAGTATTACCTGAAAATAAAGCCTATGCAAAAGAAAAACACGATGCCGATCCAGCATTCTTTAAGCAACTGAAACCTAAAGACCTGACCTTTAAGCACGATTGCCCTTTAACTGCTTATTTGCGATAATCAGGTTTTGTTTGTTTATGATCATCCTATCTTGCGCACACTAAAGCCCGGCTTTTCCAATATCTTTTTTAGTTTTCAGCTTCATTATCCTCTCATCATACAAATGGTTAAGCGCGAGATTGTTGGCCGCTACCGCGGTTCCGTGCTGGGAGTTTTGTGGTCTTTTGTCAATCCGGTATTGATGCTGGCTATCTACACCTTTGTATTTAGCCTGGTTTTCAAGGCTCGCTGGGGTCAGGGCAGTGATGACAAATATGAATTTGCGCTGGTGCTGTTCGCCGGCTTGATTGTCTACAATTTGTTCGCGGAATGCATTTCACGGGCGCCGGGGCTGATTCTTGCCAATGTCAACTATGTCAAAAAAGTCATTTTCCCGCTGGAAATTTTGCCGTGGGTGGCCCTAGGATCGGCTTTGTTTCACGCTGCCATCAGCATTACTGTACTGCTGGTTTTTCTTGTCGTACTTGGCCATAGTCTGACTTGGGCTGCCTTATTGCTACCCATCGTTGTGCTGCCTTTGTTGCTGGTCATTATGGGCTTATCGTGGCTGCTTGCCGCGCTCGGCGTATTTATTCGCGATGTTGGGCAGTTTATTGGGATGGTATTGACTGTGCTGCTGTTTATGAGCCCGGTTTTTTACCCCGCTTCGGCTTTGCCGGAAGCGGTGCGCTTCTATTTACTCTTAAATCCGCTCACTTTTATTATCGAACAAACACGCGAGATACTTATCTGGGGGCATTTACCGAACTGGAATGGTCTTGCCATTTATTCTGGTGTTGCCCTGTTGATAGCCTGGGCTGGCCTGTTTTGCTTTGAAAAAACGCGTAAAGGATTTGCTGATGTCCTCTAAGCCAGCCATTACTATCAAAAGCCTGAGTAAATGTTACCAGCTTTATGCCCAGCCCAGCGATCGTCTAAAGCAGTTTCTGTGGCGCGGCAAACGCCAGTATTATCGTGAATTCTGGGCGCTACGGGATATCAGTTTTGAAATAATGCCGGGCGAGGTGCTGGGCATCATTGGACGCAACGGCGCCGGCAAGTCTACCTTGTTGCAACTCCTCTGCGGCACCTTGACCCCCACGTCCGGCAATATCGAAGTACGTGGCCGCATCTCCGCCCTGCTAGAACTTGGCTCCGGCTTCAATCCGGAATTCACCGGACGGGAAAACGTCTATATGTCCGCAGCCATCCTGGGACTAACCAAACAGGAGATCGGCAAGCGCTTCGAAGAGATCGTTGAGTTTTCCGGCATTCGCGATTTCATCGACCAGCCGGTCAAGACCTATTCCAGCGGCATGTACGTGCGCCTGGCTTTCTCAGTAGCCACCAGCGTAGACCCGGATATTCTCGTAATAGACGAGGCTTTGTCGGTAGGAGATGGCGAATTCGCGCGCAAATCCTTCGACCGCATCCGCAGCATGAAAGAAAAGGGCAAGACCATTTTGTTCTGTTCGCATTCCCTGTATCAAGTGGAAGCCTTTTGCGACCGGGTGCTGTGGCTGGATCATGGCAATATAAAGCTATTTGGAGAGCCTCAGGTGGTAGTGCAGCGCTATAGCGTTTCTCTGCTAGACGATTCGGAAGTCAGTCCTGCGGTGCCAATAAAGGCCCTCCCGGAAACACTCCCGCCGCCACGAGGTTACGCCCGCATCAGTCATGTCGAAGTCAGCCTTGACGGCACGGCAGGGCGTGTGCTGCGTGGACGTCCTGGTGAAAACGACCTGTCCATTCGTGTCCAATTCGAATCCGATCCTCTCCTGCCCGCACCTACGGTCGGTTTGACCCTCGATTACGGTACGTTGATGGCTGTGACCTGCGTAGTGAGCCGATCCGACAACGTACTGATAGAACGAAACGAGCATGGCAGAGGCGAAGTAACTATCGACTTTCCCTCACTTCCTCTGCGCAAGGGGGAATATCTTGTGGCCGTCTATCTGGGTAGCGAAGATACGGTACACATCTATGACAGTGTACAGGTCGTGGCCACCCTACAGATAGAAGATACAAGACCAGAACCCGGCTTGGTAAACCTGGTGCATCGCTGGCATACGCGGGCAATTGACTAAATTCCATGTCCATGGTTTTCGTTATAATTCTTGATTGATACGGGTATTGCTGTTTGCACTTCAAAAAAAAATCGTCCCAACCAGAATCCTGGGTAATTGAGTTGGCCAGTCCGGGAAACGAAGCTGAACTGCTGGAATTGTTCCGCTCGGCTTTCGGATATGAAATGTCACCCGAACTCTGGCGCTGGAAATACCAAGGTCTCGACACACTAGGCACGCTGGTGCGGCATAAAGGCCGCCCCGTAGCTTTCTACGGGGGGATGCCGCGTGCCGTCCATCTGTTTGGCTCTTTGACAGCAGCAGTGCAGATCGGCGATGTGATGGTACATCCTGAGGTACGAGGAACCCTGAAGCGCACAGGTCCATTCTTTCATGTGGCAGCAAGTTTCCTCGAACGCTTCGTCGGACAAGATAAAAATTTTCCAATAGCCTTCGGCTTTCCTTCGGAAAGAACATATCGCCTTGCCGAGCATTTGGGTCTTTACGGGAAAGTCGGTGAACTTGCCCGTGTTTCCTGGTCACCCCTGCAAGCCCGCCCGAGCTACAAAGTTTGCATGCGCCCCCTGAGCCACGACAAAAGTGCAACAGTCGACCGCTTGTGGAATGAAATGACCGAAGCCTTGCCGGATCAAGTCGTCGGCGTTCGGAATTGGTCTTATCTTCAATATCGCTATCTGCAACATCCTATCAATACTTATGATCTCTACCTTATCTCTTCGCGGCTGACTGGAACCCCTGTTGGCATCATCGTAATCCGCGTTTTGGACGACGCAGTGGAATTGCTTGACATCATCGCCCCGCCTCGGCGAATGGCTACATTGGTGCATTGTGTACGCCGTCTTACCTGTAATCTAGGCAAAGCAGAAGCTTATGGCTGGATCACCACGCAAAATGCCAATCTTCTTGCGGGTAATGCCGGAAAAATTACCCCAACCGAAATCATCATTCCCCACAATTGCTGGACGCCAGGCATTCCCTCGAGTGAGTTAGTAAACCGCTGGTGGTTGATGGGTGGAGATACAGATTTTCGCTAAAACCTAATCCTCAAAATCCTTCAAGCCTAATTTCAATGGAAGACAAAATTATCCCTTATCATGCGACCCAATGTATTAGCGCGAAATCTGTAGTAGTTTTCGCCCCCCATCCCGACGACGAGGTCTTCGGCTGTGGCGGCGCCATCATGCGACATGTCACAGCGGGCGTACCGGTGCATGTGGTAATCTTGAGCGATGGCGCCTTCCATGCTGGCAACGAGGAACATCAGTCTCTGGTCGAAATCCGCGAGACGGAAAGCCGCAAGGCAGCCGACGTTCTTGGCTATGGCGAACCAGAATTTTGGCGCCTGCCGGATAGGGGAATTGAATACGGGGAAGCGCTAATCGAGCGCCTCATGCAAACAATGCGAACCCATCAGGCCGACCTGATATATGCCCCGTCCCTGCGCGAGATGCACCCCGACCACCGGCAGTTGGCGATGGCGGCCGTCGAGGCCGTGCGTCGACTCGGTGATAACCTGCGCCTGGCTATGTATGAGGTGGGCATTCCGCTACAGCAACCCAATCTTCTACTCGACATCAGTGACCTGCTGGATAGGAAACAGGTCGCGATGGCCGACTTTATTTCTCAGTTGAAGCTTCAGCGTTACGATGAACAAATCTTGGCGCTCAACCGCTACCGCACTTATACCCTGCCCATGGAGGTCAAGGCTGCGGAAGCCTATCAACTGGTGACAAACGAGACATTGGCACAAGACCCTCTGCTGCTCTACCAGCCCGAATATGCCCGTCAACAGGCTCTGGGTCTACCCCAGGTAGCCGATGACTTACCGCTGGTATCGGTCTTGATTCGCAGCATGAACCGGCCCACCTTGCGGGAGACTCTTGATTCGGTGGCCTTGCAAACCTATAGCCACATCGAGGTGGTGATCGTCGCGGCGTGCGGCCAGGCACACTCCATCATCGGTGAAACCTGCGGGCGTTTCCCCCTGCGCTTGGAATTTGCTCCTGACGGCCGTACTCTTAAGCGCCCCCAAGCTGCTAATTTGGCGCTGGAAAGAGCCAAGGGTAAGTGGCTGATCTTCCTCGACGATGATGATACGTTTGACCCTGATCACATCGCTGGCCTGATCCAGACGTTAAGGCAGCACCCTCAGACTAAGGCGATTTATGCCGGTGTTCGTGTGGAAGACAATGAAGGACAGGTGACGGGGATTTTCAACTTTCCCTATGACCCAAGAAGACTGTTAACGTCCAACTTCATACCCATTCATGCACTACTATTTTCCCGTGAGCTAATCGGGGAAAATGGAGCCCGTTTCGACGAAAACATGGATGTTTATGAGGATTGGGATTTCTGGCTCCAGCTCTCATGTCGTACATCTTTCCTGCACTTAAACAAAATCAGCGCAGTCTACCGTGGCCTCGGAGATTCCCGCGTAGGTCTAACGGCAAACGAGGATATGCAGCAGCAAGGCCGCGAGCATTTGTTCGATAAATGGCGACTACTTTGGACGGGCAAAGACATAAACCGCTCCGCCCAATACGTACTTGAGCAAGACAGACAGATTGCCAGCTTCTCACAAGCTGTGATGCAGCGCGACGCACAGATCGCCAGCTTCACACAAACCTTAGCGGAACGCGACGCACGGATCGCTGCCTTGTACAACTCAGCAAGCTGGAAAGTCACTCAACCACTGCGGTTGGCTACGCACCAACTGAAACGTATTCGACGTGTTGGGGAGCTGATTAGACCCGCTATAAAGCGTGGTGGTGGTTTAAGAAACACCTTAAACAAGGCCATACAGCTATACCGTCAGGAGGGACTGGCCGGAATCAGGCGTGGACTCAGAATCGCTGCCACAGCAGGGCAATTTAATCCGGCCTTAGGTTCAGGTAAATTTGATCGTAACGACTATGCAGAGTGGATTCGCCGTTATGACACACTCACTGATAACACACGCGCCACCATGAGTTCACGCATCGGCGAGTTTGCCTATCAGCCCTTTATCTCTTTGGTGATGCCGGTCTTTAATCCTAAACCAGAATGGTTAATTGAAGCCATCGAGTCGGTCCGCAAGCAAATCTATCCGAATTGGGAATTGTGCATCGCCGATGATGCATCCACCGATAAACGCATTCGCCCTATTCTGGAGCGCTACACCAAAGAGGATGACCGCATTAAAGTAGTTTTTCGCGAGCGAAATGGCCATATCTCAGCGGCATCCAATAGCGCACTTGAGTTAGCCAGTGGAGAATGGGTAGCACTACTGGATCATGATGACTTGTTGAGTGAGCATGCTTTGTTCTGGGTTGCAGAAACGATTATTCGACATCCACATGCTAGCCTGATCTATACGGACGAAGACAAGATCGATGAAAAAGGCAAAAGGTTCGCCCCCTATTTCAAATGTGACTGGAATGTGGATTTATTCTACTCTCACAACCTGATTACCCATTTAGGCGTCTATCGAAATGATCTTTTACATAAAATTGGCGGATTTCGAGAAGCATTTGCAGGTGCCCAAGATTATGATCTTGCCTTACGCTGCATAGAAAATATCAAAGCCTACCAGATTCATCATATACCCAGAGTGCTTTATCACTGGCGAGTCCATGCCGAAAGTACCGCACAGTCTCCGGACAGCAAACCGTATGCCATGCTGGCGGGAGAAAGAGCGCTGAATGAACATTTTCTACGACAAAAAATAAATGCCAAGGCTGAACTCACCGGCTATGGCTATCGCGTGCGCTACGCATTACCCGAAGATCTGCCCTTAGTTAGCCTGATCATACCAACCCGAAACGGAACAGCGCTCATCCGTCAGTGTGTCGAAAGCATTCTAAATAAAACGACTTATCCGAATTACGAAATTATCATTGTCGACAACGGTTCAGACGATCCAGCAGCACTTCAATGCTTCAATGAACTGCAAGTCGAAGCCCGGGTACGGGTGATGCACGACGATCGTCCCTTCAATTATTCTGCGCTTAATAACAATGCCGTAAAATTGGCGCGGGGCGAGGTGTTGGGGCTACTCAACAACGACCTGGAAGTCATCTCGCCAGAGTGGTTATCAGAGATGGTCAGTATTTCTCTGCAGCCGCGAGTGGGCGCAGTGGGTGCGAGGCTTTTGTATCCAAATGATACACTTCAGCATGGTGGTGTAATTATTGGCCTTGGTGGGGTTGCGGGTCATTCTCATAAGCACCTTCCTCGCCACGATTATGGTTATTGTTGCCGCGCCGTAGTCACCCAAAGTTTTTCAGCAGTAACCGCTGCTTGTCTGCTAATTCGCAAGAAAATTTATGAAGAAGTTGGAGGTCTGAACGAAATGAACCTCCAGATTGCTTTCAACGATGTCGACTTTTGTCTTCGTGTGCGAGGGGCGGGGTATCGCAATGTCTGGACGCCTTATGCAGAACTTTATCACCACGAGTCTGCGACGCGTGGTTACGAGGATACTCCCGAGAAGCAGGCGCGCTTTGCCACAGAAGTGAAGTACATTAAGCAACGCTGGGAAAAATTGCTGTTAAATGATCCGGCTTACAGCCCGAATTTGACTCTGGATCACGAGGATTTTAGCCTTGCCTGGCCACCCCGGTATCCACCGTTATGAAGCAATCCACAAACGGCGAGCAAATAGATACCGCAGTTACTGTCATCATTGTTAACTGGAACGGCGGCGCCTTGTTGGACGAGTGTCTGGACTGTTTAAAAAAACAGATATATCCACCTGCTCGTATTCTGGTCATGGATAACGGCAGTAGCGACGGCTCGGCTCACCGCGCACAGCAAGTACCTGGAGTGACGGTTCGATTCCTGGGCGCAAACCTCGGTTTCGCGGCGGCGAATAATCGCGCATTGAGCGAATGTGATACTGAGCTCGTGGCTTTGTTAAATCCAGATGCTTTTCCCGAACAGGACTGGCTCATGAACCTGGTCAATGCTGCGCAAGCCTATCCTGATATCACTGCATTTGGCTCGCGCCAGATGATTCAGGGTCATCCTGGCACAATTGATGGTCTTGGCGATATCTACCACATTTCTGGGTTGGTGTGGCGTAACGGCTATGGACGCGCTGAATGCCCTGCCGACAACATCGCTGGCAAGGTTTTCTCTCCCTGCGCTTGTGCGGCACTTTACCGGCGTGATGCTATGATGAGCATAGGCGGATTTGATGAAGACTTTTTTTGCTATAGTGAAGACGTCGACCTGGGTTTTCGCTTAGGACTGGCCGGATACAAAGCTATGTATGTACCCACTGCCATTGTGCATCACGCCGGTTCTGCAAGCACTGGAGGACGGCACAGTAATTTCTCGGTGTATTATGGGCATAGGAACCTGGTTTGGACATTTATAAAAAACATGCCGGGGATTTTGTTTTGGGTACTGCTTCCCACGCATATACTGTTAAATCTTGTAAGCGTTGCTTATTTTTCAATGCATGGGCAAGGCAAGGTGATATTAGCAGCAAAATGGAATGCGCTAAAAGGCGTTCCGAAAATGTGGCGTAAAAGGCATGCAATTCAGTCCGCTCGCGGTGTCTCGGTTATGAATATTTGGCATATCCTGGATAAAAGACTTTGGCTAGCGAAGAAGTAAATTTGGTTTTATTACCAAATATACCAACCCTGTGGCCGTAAAAACTTGATCACTACACTTTGAGACCATCAACACAAGCGTACTCATTTCGGCAAATCCCCAGGCAACAGCTTGAAGGCCCTGGGACTAAACTTTAAGTCTCGCGCCGCCTCACTGTGATCGAACACCAAATCCTGATTCATTCGCTCCGCCATCGATGGCGACCACAGCCGATAACGCGGCAAACAGCGCAGCATTGCCACCGCCAGGCGAAAAGTCCATAGCGGAACCGTCAGCAAGCGCCGAGGGCGGCCGAGGGCAGAAAACACACGGGCAACCATTTTGCGATAAGTCAGCGTATCGCCACCGGAAATGTTGTACGCTCGGTTAGCCGCGCAGTCTGCCTGCAGAGCGGCCAGACATGCACCGGCTACATCGGCAGTATGGATAGGCTGGCGCAGGCCGTTTGCTTCGCCGAACACGGGGAAGAAGCCAAAACGGCGGATGAAGCGGGCAATCTCGGCGATATTTTTGTCTCGTCCCAAGCCATAAATCAGGGTGGGTCGTAAAATCACCCATTCCACGCCGCGGCTCTCCGCCCATTCCCGCACACGCGCTTCCGCATCAGCAAGCCGAAGGGCCATGGTCTGCTCTTCCGGGTCGGTGGAATCATGCTTGGTGAAACGACTGGTGGAAGACAGCACCACCACACGCCGCGCGCCCTGTGCTTCGAGCAAGCCAAAATAATCCGGCAGCACCCAAATAGGCGCGGCACAAACCCAAAACGAAACATGCCCCTCGCAGGCGAGGGGCATAACCGGGGAACTGGATGCTGTTGTTTGAGGGTCCAGTCGAATAGTTAATGGTTCCATCCGAGAGCTCGATGAAGAGACGGCATTCCGCGAATGCTCCTCATGCTCGGCAGGACGCCGGGAGAACTTCAAGACCTGCCATCCTGCCTCAGCCAGCAAGGGCAGCAGACATGCCCCGACCAAACTGCTCGCGCCAAAAACGCCTACACAGTTTTTGATAGGGACATCAGCCACGCCCGAACCCCAATGCTCTCTGCGCACGTTTAGCGGTGTAATAAGCAGCCAAAAATCCAAATCGGAGCCACACGCCTACTGCAACCAGCCCCATTAGCACGCCCGGATACTGGTGTCGAAAGAACTTGCGGTAAAACCGCATCATGCCCTTGTGCTTGTGCCACTCAACAAACACCGGTCTGGAGTGAGAGCATACGCCTAATGCATGGAAGATTTGCGCGGAGGGAACGAACAGAATCTGCCAGCCTTGCTGCCGGAAACGCATGCAATAGTCCAAATCCTCGCAATGTAAAAAATAACCTTCGTCCCATTCTCCAACATCCTGCATCGCCTTGCGTTTTACCATCATGCAGGCACCAGAAATCGCCTCCACCTCGATGGCGTGATCTGGCAAGGGCTGTTTGTGTAAATAAAAATCAGAGCACAGTAGGGGCCAACGTTCCGAAAAACGGCCCAGCCCAGATGCGCGCACGAAAGAACGCCAGGGCGTTGGCACAGCCCGGCGGCTCCCCGCTTGTTCGGTACCGTCCAAATTTGTAAGCAGCCCCCCCGCCATGCCTACTCGCTCATCTGAGCTCATCGCGTCCAGCAATTCAGTCAAGGCCCCTGGCTTGAAAGTGCAGTCCGGATTAAGAAACAGCAGGAACTGTGCAGAAGCAATACGGGCTCCACTATTACAAGCTGTAGCGAAACCAACATTGGCCGGGTTTTTAATGATCTGTACGTACGGCAATCCCGTCAACGCGTCTAAACTGCCATCCGTCGAGGCGTTATCAACCACGATAATTTCGATTTCCTGTGGACAATTCAGTAACGAATCGACACAGCCACGAAGAAACTCCCCCGCATTATAATTGACGATGATTGTTGAGATAACGGCACTCATAGTTATTGATTAGCAATTTTTTCTGTAATTTTCATTTTACCTAACGCACAAAAAGATCAGCGCCAAACCAGTCAACGAGAACGTGGCGGTAATGTTCGGATTTTTCGATCTGCAGGTGCTCCAGCGGATTGAGATTGTCCGTAAGCACAACACCCTGGGTTTTGTTCACTGCAAAAAGCCTGTTTTGTAACCAGGCAGCCTGCTCAGGGAGCAGGGATTTGCTGGCCAGGTCGATGGGCCGGCGAGAAGCCAGGAAGATGAAATCGTTATAATCCTCGCCGGGCTCGGCAATAAACACGGCCTGATCTGAAAACACCTGTTCGATGGTTCGCGAAACAGATGACAGGGCGGCATTTTTGTCACTAGCGAAACCGACAAAATTAAGTGCAAGAATACCCCGGTATGACAGTAGTCCTCGCAACTGCGTCAAGGTCTCAGCGGTTAACAAGTGCGCCGGTTCAGATCCGCCGGTGAAGCAGTCATGGATAATCAAGTCGTAAGGGCCTTTTAGGTGGCCAATTTCATAGCGGGCGTCTCCGACTATGGCCTGCCCCGTGGGTTTAAAACCAAAATAAGCAGACGCGGCATCTGCAACTGCTGGATCAATCTCCAAAGTGTCTGTGACAATTCCATAACGATCATGCAGAGTCTTTGCCATATGCCCCGCGCCGAGGCCAATGATCAAGGCACGAGACATATTGGGCGCCAAGCCTGGTATTAAACTCACAATTTCCTGATAACCCAGCCTGCTTTTACCATTGGAGATGCTGGCCGCGCCAATCATTGACGCATCGGAGGTAAGAAAACGAAGATCGCGCGCTTGCTCTTCTATGACGCGCACCCAACCGTACAGGCTTTCGCGCTCGGACAGGATTTCAAAACTTTTACCACCCGTATAAGCATGTCCCGCGCCTACCACCTTAGGCAGCAGGCTCAAGCCGATTATCGCCAGCAGAACACTAGGAACAATGGCCACAGTGACACCTAAGCGCTTTTGCTCATAGATGGCCACCAGCATCGCCACTATAAGCAGAGCAAAACCGAGACCTACAAGAATCTCCCGGGAGCCAATCAAGGGGAACAGAAAAAATCCCAAAATCAGTGTGCCCACCACACTCCCTACCGTACTGACGGCATAGATGGAACCGGCGCTGGAGCCAACGCCATCCAATCGCGAGGTCGACAGCTTTATGGCAAATGGCCCAACCATGCCCAGCATGGTCAGACTGGGTGAGAACAATACCAGCGAACTCACAAAGGCGCCGGCACGCAGACCCAGAGGATCGGTGGCCAATAACACGAACCGGGTTAGCCACGGAATCAACAGCGTAAATAAGGCCGCCAAAGCAATAATCAGCGAAAGCCCGGTACGTTTTGCCCTGTCGGCCCACAGACCGCCGACAAAATAACCCAGAGCAAGCGCAATCATGGTTACAGAAATTAACGATGACCAGACATACAGGCTGGCTCCATAGAAAGGTGCAATCATCCGTGTACCCAAAAGCTCTATGACCATAACCGAGGCGCCGGTCAGGAAAACAGTCACATAAAGACCCGATCGGCCGAAGCTACTTAGCGCGATGTTTGTCATTTTTTTCTCAATTTTTTTGATGTAATTTTCAGGCTGCTATGGAAAAACATTAATTCCTATAGGCTAAGTAGGGCGTGCCGCGCGCGCCTTTTCCGCTAAAGCATAATTCAATCTGGCGCGCATGGCACGCCCTACACTAAGGACTCGCCATCGGGCGCCAGGGTCCCGCCAATTTGACTCTGCTCATCCACCCATAAATGAGGCAATCCCAAACTTTTCAGCCAGGCGGGTCCACTCTCTTCTTTGAGCATGGCGATAGTGGAGGCGCTGCCCGCGACTACACAGAAATCACCCACCACGCTAACCGCCGCCAGGTGACGCACGGGCCAACCGGTTTTGGGGTTGAGCACATGACCATAACGCACACCATCGACGATAATGCAACGCTCGTAATCACCGCTGCTGGCAAGCGCGCCCTCCCCTAATAAAAGGGTCTGCATCACGGCTTCCTTGCGGCGGGGATGACGGATGCCGACTCGCCACGGACTGCCATCGTCACGAGGCCCAATGATTTTTATGTCACCGCCCAAATTAACGACGCCATGGCGAATGCCGGCCTCCCAACATAAGGCGGCAGCCCGGTCGACTGCATATTCCTTAACCACGCCGCCGAAATCAATCTCCATGCCAGGGCTTGGAAACTCTAGCACAGGCGATGCCCAGCGCAATTTGCGCCAGCCGACTTTGCCGAGTAAGGCCTGAACGTGCGCCTGATCCGGCAGTTTGCCCAGATCAAAGCGCCAGGCGCGGCGCAAGATACCGGAAGTAATGTCAAACAAGCCATCGCTCTGCTCATAACAGGTCGCCGCATAATTCAGTAGGCCTACCGTTTCATCATCAACCACAATCCGACCGCCAGTGGTCGCCACGCGATTAATGGCAGAGAGAAAGCTGTCGCTGCGGTAGCGGGAATAATGCGCTTCGAGCCGCTGAACGTCTGCGATGACTGCATTTGCAACCTTTTTGGCCATGGCTTGAGAGCCAGCAAAGAGTTGAATGTCGCAGGGAGAGCCCATCGCCTTGAAAGCATAACGGTAATAGCTCAAGCGCTTCGCTTTCATGCTAAAAATCCCAATTCAATACGGAGAACACAGCCAAATGTTGGGTTACGCTATCGCTAACCCAACCTACAACTTTTTGCTTATGTTGATGGATATGCCTCAGAAAATCGTTGCCCACCCCGTATCGCTTTTTAAAACGCATAGCTCCAGGTAGCAGCCAATGCGCCCTCTCGCTCTAGCTGATAGCCGTTGACATCGTCGCTGACGGGCTGCAGCCACTCGAAACTCAAGCGGTTGCCCTGTAAATCACCGGACGGCACAAAGGCGTTGACACCAAAACCGACATCCCAAAACCGTCCACCGTAATTGGAAGTGTAATCCACCGGGCCCAGTTTATTGAAGGTTCCGTTGTACTCGCCCTTGATCGTGCCTTGCACGCTGTAAACACCGCGCACCGATGCCGATAGCCAAGGTAACAGACTATAACTGCCCCATGCGGTGGACTGAAATATATCGCCAAAAGCAAAGCCCGACTCGTTATTATCAGTAGTGCGGATCGTGCCGTTAAGCTGCGCGCCCCAGGACCATTTATCCAACTGCCCGGTATACGTGATGCTCGGTTTGAAATCCCAGGTGCCACTGCCCAGCTGCATACCATAATGCTGAAAGCCGGCGTCAATGCGATGGGTATCTCTGAACTTGATATCAACATCGCCGGTCGGCGCGGTGAAGCCTAGGGTTCCATGGAGATGGTGGCCAGATTTCTCTAAAAGTTTGAACATCGCATACATGCCGGTATCGCCGATGCCGCCCGTGCTGTGTTCATGCAGGGTATGGTGATCGATCATCGATAGCTGATCAGCAGTTGCCGGAGGCGCTCCGCTTAGCTCCTTTGTGGACATATTCATATCGACGAACTGCGGCATCAGCATCAGGGTGAGCCAGTCGGTCGGCGCATACATGAGATCGAGCATAATCATATTCATGTTCATCTCGGCCGGCGTAGTAAAGCATGGATCGCCTGCACAGCCGTTTTTTACGAGCGCTGAATCACCGACGCTTTTGGAACCATGCAGCATAGTGCCGGATTGATTACTGTACATGTAGCGCGCGCCGACCATCACGTCCCCGGACTTGCCTAACATGTGATCGAACATGACCCCGGCCGGCGCATGGCTGCCATGGTGGCCATGACCAACATGTCCGGCATGTTCGCCGCCGGCCAGCGAGAGCGCCGATAAATCGACTTTCAGAACCCCATTAACCGTATAAAAATCGTAATCGGCATATGCGCCCTCACCGCTCCCACCCAGCTTCAGTGAGCCGGCGTGGGTGTAGTATTGAGCGCTAGCCTCAAAAGTGACGCCTTTGGCAAATTCCTTGCTGATGGTAATGCCCCCGCTTAAAGCGCCGAATCCCGAAAGGCGATGATCGCTGGAATAAGTGGCGGGGAGCTTGTTTCGATCAAACGGGATGGTTTTAGCGACCGGGTTAACGGTAACCTCATCAGCCAAATTTCCATTAGCATCAACGAGATTAAAGTTCTCATCGCGAAAATAAATTTGCCCATTATCGGGATTATCAGCTGACACATAGATCGCCCGGCCGTTTTCATCAACGGCAGGGCTTCTAAAGGCTTGGTCAGAAACAATATAAGGCGTGTAGAAGTCGGCTGCATCCTGGGAGTAATAGCGCACCTTGGGGGTAATAGTCCACCCTTTGCCCAGGGGCTGAACCCAATCGGCTTCGAAGGTATGGGCATTAATGCCCCAGTCATCGTGAAAAAAGCGGTAATCGAAATGCAAAGCCGCATCCAGACCCTCAATATGCTGAACGTAGCGCAAATTCTCAGTCCATTGATTACGCTCATCGGGCCGTTTTTCAAGCAAACCTATAGACACGCCGGTTAGCACTTCGCCAGTTTGCGTGGGATCAACGAACGCGGCTTCCACTGTCTTATAGGGATTTGCCATATAGCCGGTGCTTCGGGTATATCCGACACCGGCCTCTAGCAGCGCGTTCTGATTGAGCACCTGGGTCAGCCCCAGCGTTGTCGCCCAATCCTGCCGATTGCCCTGCATGACATTGTTGCCGCCCTCTTTCTTAAGCTGGCCGCTGCTAGAGGTATTATTGTAGGATTCAAGTCCGCCGCTGGTATCATAGATATAAGGCGTGGCATCGTGATCGAGTATGGCGTCGGTGTCGCTGCTGGTGTAACTTAAGCCCACGTTCAAGCTGGTTTGCTTCTGGTTAAAATCAATCCGCCCGGCCAGATTACCCCAATGCGAGTTATAGTCGTTTTCCACGGAAATGCCGCCGCCGGCATCCAGCGCGGCCTCATCCCACTCGTAACTCAGCTTGAAATCGCCTTGTTTACGGGTCTCGGGTGAGGCGGAAGAGATGGTATGCACCAGCTGAGTGTCTTTACTGTATTCACCGGTTGAAGCATCCTGTTTCAATGGATTTAACTGTTTGTCAAACTGCACGCTATTGTTTTGCAAATAAGGCGTTGCTCCAGCAATCACGCCGCCTTCCTTATTGCCGCCAAAAGACAGCGGCGCGGTAGCGATTGGCGTCGCCCCAGTCCAGGTATCCTGTGTGTAGTTGAAGGCAAACTTCAGTCGATCGGACAGCTTTATTTTCGAACTGCCCAGAAGACTGTTCACCGTAATGGGATCGAATCGGCTCTTGACATTGTAAAGATTACGGTTGCTCTCCTCGTAATAGCCGTAGAGAAAGCTGGCCTCTTCCTCGGCCGCATGGGCCGGTGTCGGCATTAAACCCGGTAAGGACAGCGCGGCGGCAGTCAGTGCCTGCAATGATGCGCTGGCTGCTGTTGCGGATTTCGGCTTGGCTGCGCGGTTCAAGAAACGGTTGCTTAACTGTTTGCAAGCCGCCGTCAGCAGCGAACTGCCGGCGTTTTCAGCATGACGCTTTGATGTTATGCGTTTAATAACAGCCACAGCCGCCCCCTCCCGCAGAGCTGCTGCCCGTAGCCGCCTCGCGGCTACCATAAATATGAGCGTTGAATGTGTTCTGTAAGGGGTAAGGATCCAAAGCCATTTGCGGTTTGGCCAGTGTGCCTCGCTGCCAGGGCGCCACCGGGGCGCATCCCGAAACACAGACGCCCCATACAAGCAACAGCGCGGGCAGCATTGCTCGTCTTATGCTCATTCGCTGCTACTCGTCATAGTGTTGATTTTCATTAAATTTCTGTAATTGTTCAGCATATTGGGAACCATCAGTGGGAACGACGCCGAAGTCCCGATTTGTAGCCACCGGTCGCAACGTGGGCGTCGCTCCTACTTCTTACCACTTTCACACACTCATGCCGGCAGACATTGCTGCGGTGGCTTCCAGCTATGGCTTCTACTCGGGCTTCTCTGCCAGCAACTGTTCGGCAAGCAGGCGGAGTTCCTTGGCTTCCCCGGAGCGAAAACCCAAATGGACATGGCGAATGACGCCCTTACGATCGACCAGGTAGGACGAAGGCATGGCTTTGACATCAAAGTCCTTGGCGCACTTTTCGTTGGTATCGGCTGCTACGGTAAAATTAGCTGGGTATTTGGCAAGAAAGGTCTTGGCATCCTCAGGCGTCTGATCCAGATTAATACCGATAATTTGCAGTCCGCTGGCTTTGAGGTCACGGTCCAGTTCGTTCAGGAATGGAAAAGATTTAGCGCAGGGCGGGCACCAGGAGGCCCAGAAATCGACATAAAGCACTTTGCCGTGGAATTGCTGCAGATCATAACGCTGTGAGTCGTTGATCGATATTAGTGCGCAATCAGGCGCCTTGCTGCCAATCCCGGCAGCAAGTATGGTTTGTAAGGGGGCAAGCGCCAGCATGGCAGAGAGTAAAGCAAAGATTCGTGGATTCATTTGTAAAGCTTTCTTTGATAGGCGCTAGAGGAGCGGCGGCGGCAGTTTCTGTTGTCGTTTAAATGGCAACGCCCGCGGCCAGGCGTGGGCGTTGGCAGTGTTCAAAATTACTGGATTTGATAAACAACAATTTCAGTACCTGTATGAGTATTGCCGCTGGTCATGCAATGCCAAATGACATCGAATAGCCTGCCGCCCGCTTTGGTTTTTGTGGCCGATATCAAATATTGTCCAGCGCCACCGTTGAGAGACACCAGCGGACTATAGAATGCGTCTCCAGAAACGGTATCTGTACTGGTTGTCATTTGCTGTCCTTTGTAAATATGAAAACTCAAAAGTTGTCCCGCGTCTGGACCGGACATGTCCTTAATCTGACCCTCAAGATGGTGTGGCACTCCATTTCCATCGTCAAAACATGTAACCGCCGCAAGATCGGTTGCACTTGCATTATTCCCTGCGGGATCAAGTAATCCGCCGCCACTATGGGCCAGTGCTATACCGCCGTGTCCTACTGCGGCCAGAATCGACGCCGTTATCAAAGTTTTTTTCAAATTTGCAAATTTCATAAAAATATCCTCGTTCAGTTGCTGTGCTAGCAAAAAAATTAAACCTCAAAAGCACGCTATTTAATCCTGGCCCCATCATTACTGAATTTAAGCTCTTGCAGACCTAGGGTTGTTATTAACGATCGCGCTTTTAAAGTGTGATGACTGCTCATCATTCTTTGTATTTATAAAACCCTTGAGCCAGCCATTCAATGCGGCTGCCTCAAAATTAGTACCCTACTCTCATCCTCGCCGCTCTTTACATAAAAGCGCTAGGGTAAATCAAATTTTTAAAGAGTTTGTTATTATTCAACCTAGCTTGTCATTACAAGCAAAGCGAAGAATCTTAAGGCTCACCCACATTCCAGCGCTTAAAAGATTTCTCCCGATGGTCGGAATGACAACAAAACCAAACTTTTTCGAAAAAACGCTGAATAATTACCCCTGTTTTGATCTTTGCCGCTGCCAATCTTTGGCAGGTGCTCCTTGCTAGACCGTGATCTTATTAACCTATCAAGCTCCAGAAAAGCTGGGCAAGGTTAATTTGGCGTAACTACTTAAAATCATTTGGCTTGGAGCTGGACTTTAGCCTTGTTGCCGCCAACTGGCGCACCATCGCATCGCTGTCGGTGAGTGCTTGTTGAAACAGCGCGACATCATTGCCCGCGTTATCAACCGCCGTTAGCCGTACCCCGACATTGCTGTCGTGCAACGCCTCCTGCAGCGCTGCACTTGCCCCTGCGCCTTCCCGATGCGCCAAACTGGCAAGCGCCCGCATTCTTACCGTGGCATCCGGGTCTGCAAGCGCTGTTTCCAAAGTTTCTTTGATGCTTGCATCGCCTTTAGGTCCTACTGACAACAGGCGGCCGACAGCCTCCGCCCGCTCCGCATGACTTTCCGACTTGGCCATTTTCATCAGCTCATCGGTTTGAGCCGCTTCCGGCTCGATTGCTGGCTTCGTTGACATGGAAAATAACTGTTGCTGAGATTCAGGCGATGAACACACAATTGCATTGACCTGGCCTGACCCAAATTTTGCGCCAAGAACCCAGGCTTCCGCAGGCTGCCCTTGAGGCTCAGATTTAGTTGGCTGACCTGAGTATCGAAAAATAAGATCCGCCTTACCAGCCAGCAAGCATTCGAGAACCCGTTTTAGGGTTGAGCCCACACAGGTCGCGGTCACCAAACCATCCGGCAGTACCGAATAGTTTATCCGCACGCCTGTTTTACCAGTCAGCTCATCAAGCACTTGTGCCAACGCTGCTTGCCTCGCCTCCAGTTGCAGCTCGGCCCCGTTATCTTTGCTCATTGCCACCCGAATAATTTGGGCATCAACACTATTGCCATTCCCGGCGGCGCACAACATCCCCGGAATTACCCAGAACCAAACGCTTATCCAGATTTTATTTGCAATCAAGGTAGCGCCTCGCGCGAAAAATACGGCAAACATGAGCAGTCAACTTTCATCGATGAATAAAAGCCTAAGTGGAAAATATACGATTTTCATAGTGAAAGCGCCCGGCTAACTGGAAAAATTATGTTTGATGTTACTTTTTCACTCACTATTCACGTCATGAGTCATTCCGAGCAGAGCGAGGAATCCTGAAGCCTCTACGCACGCTCCAGCGCTTAAGATTTCTCCTGTTGGTCGAAATGACAGTCCAATCAAACACCTTGCAAAAATCTCTGAATATTTACTTTTTGGTCTAGTTAAATGTTTATCAGAATGTTAATTAAACAGAAACCACGAAAAGGTAAATGCATTTCAGAAAATGGACAATACCTGAATCCAAAATGAAAATCTACGGCGAGTCCGTCGCCGTAGACTGTTAAAGTTCCAGCACCCTAAATTATAAAAGCAACTGAAACAGGCTACCGAGATAACCCTCGCGGTTACAAGTAGCTAATTTCCAAAGGATACAATACCCAATATTATTGCCAGTAATTTATTCCGGTTTGATCAGGGTTTGACCAAACGGGCAACTCTTTATTGATCTGTTCAGCAGACGGGTAGACATACACATCATCACCTTTACCGCCATTACCCGTGCAGCTTGCTGGAAGTGGATTATTCACGTTGTCTCTTTCTACCGTCAGAGTAGCTGGTGAATTCCATCCGTGCCCCGCAAGCGTGTGGGCGGCATCTTCATAACCGTCATAGTTGGAATAAGCAGTACCTACAGGAATTGTGGGGCGAGTTGTATCGGCGACTTTTGTACCAAAAGGTTGTCCGGGTACACCAGTAAAGTTGGGAATCGGTGACCAAATCTGTACTTGTGCATCCGTGGCAGCTGAACCGGGTACAGAAATATCACAGAAATCTGCAATAGCTAATACGAATGTCACAGAACGGGCACATGATTCCGGATTAATAGTGACAGTATTAGTGTAGAAATCTACATTAATGGCGGTGGAAATACTTTGATCATAAGCTTTCCCGCCAGCCCAGAATCCATCTTTATTACCTAAAGCATCTACTTTAACACCGCTAAATTCCCATACCCCTGTTCGAATCAGTGCACCAATACCCGCCAACGGTGAATAATAATCAGAAGCCGGATTGGAGGAAAATACTTTTTCAGTACCATTGCCACTGGTTGAATCAACACCTATCACGGGCGTATAACTAATGGCATTCGGAAACACTACGCTCGTTCCCATCGTAGCCGCTCCATCGCACCCGTGCCCAATGGTTACAAAATTATGTACCTTATTGCTTTGAGCGTGGGTTGTGGGATTAGAAGTACCCTCCTTGATTTTTGGAATTTCCAGACGGGTATGAGCAAAAGCGCCTTGACTGGCTGCGACGATGGCTGCAGTGCTCAGCGAGCACAGTGCCAGTTTTTTTAAGCTGATTGGTTTTGTCATGAGTCCTCCTTAGGACATTTTTATTGTAAGAGGTACATTTTTCAGAATGGGCATCCAACAAGTCGCCCATCCAATAATTTAAACATTATTCATGCCAACAATAAAAGGCCCCGCCAATACTGGCTTGTTCAATAAATTCAGAAAATATCTAAGATAAAATACGTGATATGACACAATAATACTGCGTTAAATAACATAGTTTAATTGCTCATTCCCATCATTCCCCGTGCTCAGCTCGTCTGCGTGTCATCCGTAAGCACTGCTTGATGCAACTCTTTGGCTACTAACTGACTTAGGTTAGGCTTTGCAGCGCGCATCTATTAACCGTGGCTCAGAAACAGCGCTATAATCAAGCCTAAAAATTTAAATACTCCCTACTTCCCAAGCAAGCTGCCCAAACATGAAACACATACCGCTGCCGCCCTCCCAACTGTACAAACCTTGCACCGTCGATCAATTGCAATTTGCTTCCACCGATGAGCTTGAAGATATCGATATTATCGTGGGTCAGGAACGCGCAATCGAAGCGGTCAAATTTGGCATCCGCATCCACAAAAAAGGTTACAACATTTTTGCCATGGCGCCTTCCGGCACAGGCAAACTGACCACTATTCAACAATTGGCCGAACACGAAGCCAGCCATCAGGCGATTCCTTCTGACTGGTGTTACGTCAACAATTTCCATCAGCCCGCCAAGCCTGCCGCCATTCAATTGTCGCCGGGACAAGGCAAAGTCTTCCAGCAAGATATGGAGCAATTGATAGACGAGCTCAGTGTTGCCATACCGGCGGCTTTTGATGGCGACGAATACCGTTCCAGAGCCGGAGAGCTTGAAACTGAATCGCGCCAGCGGGAAATCAATGAACTCAGCCAGTTGCGCGATGAAGCATCCAATGCCCATATTATGCTTACGGAGACGGCCACCGGTTACGCCTTTTCACCGGCTAATGAAAATAACGAAGCCCTAAGTCCCGAGGACTTTGGCAAGCTTGATAAAGACACGGTGCACAGTATTCAGAAAACCATTTTTGATTTGCAGGAACGCTTGCAGAAGCTGCTGAAAAAATTCCCGCTCTGGCGCAAGGAAACCAAACGCAAGCTGCAGGCCCTGAACCGGGAAGTAGCCGAGCTGGCCGTCAATCATTCCATTGATGATCTGATCGAAAAATACGGCAAGCAGAAAGCCGTGCTCAGCTATCTGCATGATGTCAAACAGGATATTATTGAACACGTCCGCGATTTTCTGCCCCATAGCGATAAATTCATTCCTTTTATGGAGCTCCAGCTGGCGCAGGAGAGCAATCCTCTCAAACGCTATCAGGTCAATCTGATGGTGGATTTTAGCAACAAGCGTTCGGCGCCGGTGGTATATGAAGATTCACCCAGTTACAGCAACCTGATCGGCCACATTGATCATCAGGCCTATATGGGCTCGTTAGTGACTGATTTCACCATGATCAAACCCGGCGCCTTGCATAAGGCCAACGGCGGCTATCTTATTCTCGATGCCCGCAAAGTCCTGTTTCAGCCTTATGCCTGGGAAAGCCTTAAAAGAACCCTGCAAGCCGGTGAAATCCGTATTGAACCTCTGGAACGGGCGCTCAGTTTAATCAGCACCTCGTCACTGGAGCCGGAAACCATTCCGCTGAATTTAAAAATCATCCTGTTTGCTGACCCGCTGATCTATTACCTGCTCAGTGCCTATGACCCTGAATTCCACGATCTCTTTAAAGTCGCCGCTGATTTTGATCAGTCCGTTATCCGGGAAAACCGCAGTCACGAATATGCGCGTTTGCTGGCCACCATTGCCCGGCGCGAAAAGTTAAAGCCGCTCAGCCAACATGCCGTCGCCCGTGTCATTGAACACAGTTCCAGAATGACCGGCGATGCCGAAAAGCTGTTGACGCATCTGCGCAGCATCAAGGATTTATTAACCGAAGCCAATTATTGGGCCGAAGACAATGGCCATTCCCAGATCGCCAACAGTGATGTCCAGCAGGCTATTGATCACAAGACCCACCGGCTGGACAAGCTCAGGGAGAATCTCTATGAAACTATTGAGCGCGGCACCGTATTGATTGATACCGAAGGCCAGGTAACCGGCCAGGTCAATGGGCTTTCCGTGTTGCAACTGGGTGAGTTTGCTTTTGGGCAGCCGTCGCGCATCACCGCAACAACGCGCCTGGGCAACGGCAAAGTGGTCGATATAGAACGCGAAACCGAATTGGGCGGCGCCATTCATTCAAAAGGTGTGTTGATCCTGTCGAGCCTGATTGCCGCGCGCTATGCCCGCAACACGCCATTTTCCCTGGCTGCCAGCCTGGTATTCGAGCAATCCTATGGTCATGTCGATGGCGACAGCGCGTCTTTGGCCGAACTGTGCGCGATTTTATCCTCGCTGGCCCAAGCGCCTTTACGGCAGGATCTCGCCATCACCGGCTCCATCAATCAACTGGGGCAAGTTCAGCCGATTGGCGGCGTCAATGAAAAAATTGAAGGGTTTTTCGATATTTGTGCAAAAAAAGGCTTGACCGGCACGCAAGGCGTCATCATCCCGGCCAGCAACATCAACTATCTGATGCTGCGCTGGGATGTTGTCCATGCCGCGGAAGCGGGTCAATTTCATATCTATGCGGTGACTACTGTCGACGATGCCCTGGAATTGCTCACGGGAATGGAGGCAGGTGCTGCCGATGAAAAAGGCAGCTATCCGCCGGCTTCATTAAACGGCAAAATCGAAGCTCAACTCCTGCAATTCACCACGATTAAAAAGGACTTTATGGGCAAATCAGAAATTAACTCAACCGGAGTCTGACGATCATGACCACACCCCGTTATTTCCGGCCTGATCTGGAGCAGAAACTCGAAGGTTTAGCCGATCTGGCCCGTGATTGCAGCTTTTCCTGGGCGCATGGCGCAGATGAAATATGGCACGAACTGGATGCCGAATTCTGGGCACAGACCCGAAACCCCTGGATGGTTTTGCAAGCCATTTCGCGCGCTCGTCTGGAGGAGCTGACCAAAAACGAAGCCTTCTGTGAAAAACTATCCACTATTGTAGCGAGCCATCGTAAAGCATTATCCGAGGAGCGCTGGTTTCAACAGAAGCCAGATACGGGGCTGGCCAAAGTCGCCTATTTCAGCATGGAATTCGGTCTGAGTGAGGCTTTGCCGCTTTATTCAGGAGGCCTGGGGTTGCTGGCCGGCGATCATCTGAAATCAGCCAACGATCTGGGATTGCCGCTGGTCGGCGTGGGTCTGCTGTATCAAAACGGTTACTTCCGCCAGGCCTTTGATACCGAAGGCAATCAGATTGCGCTGTACCCTAACAGTGATACCGGCGATTTACCGGTCTGTCCGGTACGCGATGCTAACGATGAATGGCTACGCATTTATCTGCAAACGCCCTTAAAATTATGGGTACGGGTATGGCAGGCGCAGATCGGGCGCATCAAACTGTATCTGCTCGACACCAATGATCCGGTCAATCATCCCTTGGACCGCTGTATTACCACCGAGTTATATGGCGGCGGCTCGGAACACCGTCTATCACAGGAGATTCTTCTGGGCATTGGCGGCTGGCAGGTTTTACAGGCCATAGGCATCAGCCCGGATGTTTGTCATCTTAACGAGGGTCATGCCGCATTTTTGGTGCTGGAACGGGCCCGGCATGTGATGCACACGCATCACATCAATTTTGCCAGCGCATTAACGGTAAGCCGTGCCGGCAATCTGTTTACCACGCATACACCGGTAGAGGCCGGCTTTGATCGCTTCAGCCCCGAGCAGATTAAAAACAGCCTGGGGCTTTATGCGAAAGCCCTGGATATTGATCTCAACACTCTGCTGGCTCTGGGCAGAAGTCCTGATGACAACAATCCTGCGGCACCTTTTAACATGGCCTATCTTGCCATACACGGCAGCGCCTCAGTCAATGGCGTCAGCCGCTTGCATGGGCAAGTCAGCCGGGCGATTTTCACGCCATTGTTTCCCAACTGGCCAAGCCATGAAATACCCGTCAGCCATGTCACTAATGGCGTTCATGTGCCGTCATGGGATTCCATGGAAGCCGATGCCTTATGGACTGAACTGTGCGGTAAAAACCGCTGGCTTTGTGATCCGCAGGAGGTATCTGCAAAATTTCAGCAGGTGACCGACCAGGACTTATGGCAGCTGCGCGCTAAAAACAGAAACCGGCTGGTGCAATATGTCCGGGACGAATACGTACGGGAACTGAACATCCACACCGCCCTGTCAGAAACCGAACAGGAAAATCAGGCGCTGCGGCTGTTTGACCCTAATGTACTGACCATCGGCTTCGCCCGGCGATTTGCCACTTACAAACGGCCTAATTTGCTATTGACTGATCCCGACCGCCTGGCCCGCCTGCTCACCCATAGCGAACGGCCCGTACAACTGGTGATTTCCGGCAAGGCGCATCCCGCGGATATACCGGGCCAATTATTAATCAAGGCCTGGCTTCAATTCATGCGTCGTCCGGACATACGCGAACGCGCCATATTCTTAAGTGACTACGACATGATCACGGCAGAATACCTGGTGCAGGGCGTTGATCTCTGGATTAATACCCCGCGCAGACCCTGGGAAGCCTGCGGCACCAGCGGCATGAAGATACTGGTCAACGGCGGCCTGAACCTGTCGGAACTCGATGGCTGGTGGGCGGAAGCCTATAGCCCTGAGGTTGGCTGGTCACTCAATGATCTGGAATCGGAACATAGCGACCATGAGCAGGCGCAAATGCTGCTCGATTTACTGGAAAACGAAATCGTACCGGCCTTCTATGACCGCAATGCCAGCGGCATCCCGGAGCGCTGGGTCGCCAAAATGCGCGCCAGCATGGTAACCTTGACGCCCTACTTTTCAGCCAACCGGATGGTACGTGAATACACCGAACGCTTCTATCTGCCGTTAGCGGAAAATTTCCATAAAAGAACTGCCAACCATGCGGAACTGGGCGTGTCGCTGACCAAATGGCTGGCACGCCTGGATGATTTATGGCCGAAAATTCATGTTGCCCATATCGAAATTGAACAACGCGAGTCCTTGCATTGTTTCAGCCTGCAGATTTATCTGGGTGATTTAACGGCACAGGATGTCACTGTGGAGGTATATTCAGAACCCACGCACAGCGATATTGAAAACGTCCATGTGATGCACATCGGCCAGCCCTTGTCAGGTGCTGTCAACGGCTATATTTACAGCCTAAGCATTCCGGCAACCCGGCCGATTTCGGACTACACTCCAAGAATCCGCCCCTGCCATCCCGACTGTCTGATTCCTCTGGAAACCCATCATATTTTATGGCTGAAATAAGGCGCCACGGTTCGGGTTTTTCGACACCGAGGACAATCACTTCAGCAAGGCTGTCATTTCATCCCGGTTAATCACTTCTTTTTCCTGCAACAAGTTGGCCAGCTTGTCCAGCCCCTTTCTATTTGCCGTGAGAATCTCGCGAGCGCGGGTTTCACCGTCTTGCACAAGCGCCATAATTTCGGTATCGATCAGGCGCGCGGTTTCATCGCTGTAATTGCGATATTCCGACACTTCTGTTTCCAGAAACTGCAGTTGCTGGCGTTTGCCGTAGGTCAATGGTCCCAGTTTCTTGCTCATGCCCAGAGTGCACACCATATTGCGGGCAATTTCGCTGGCTTTTTCCAGATCATTCTGAGCGCCGGTGGAAATAGTTCCCAAAGCAAGCTCTTCAGCAATGCGTCCACCCAGCAAAATGGCAATCTGATCTTTCAATTCATCTTCAGTGGATAGGAATTTTTCCTCCACCGGTAATTGCAAGGTAAAGCCAAGCGCGGCCACGCCGCGGGGAATAATGGAAATTTTATGCACCGGCTGTCCAGTGGGCACATTTTCTGCCACTAAAGCATGGCCCGCTTCATGGTAAGCGACTCTGCGCTTTTCTTGCGGATTCAAGGCGCGATTTTTCTTTTCGGGCCCGGCAAGAATGCGGTCTATCGCAGCCTCAAAATCGGCCATTTCAATACTGCTGTGGCCAATCCGCGTCGCGATGATGGCGGCTTCATTGGCAATATTGGCCAAATCGGCACCGACCAAACCCGGTGTGCGTTTGGCGATCACAGTGATATCAATGTCGCCAGCCAATGTCATTGGCTTGGTGTGCAGTTTGAGAATCTCAATGCGATCGTGTAAATCCGGTTTATCGATGACAATCTGGCGATCGAACCGTCCGGCACGCAACAGTGCTTTGTCCAGAATTTCCGGCCGATTGGTTGCCGCCATGACCACCACGCCGGCCGAGGTATCAAAACCATCCATTTCGGTCAACAGCTGGTTCAAGGTCTGTTCGCGTTCATCATGTCCGCCCATAACCATGGGGCCGCCGCGAGAACGGCCAATGGCATCGAGTTCGTCAATAAAAATGATGCAAGGCGCTTTGTTGCGCGCCTGTTCAAAAAGATCCCGGACCCGGGCCGCGCCGACACCCACAAACAATTCTATAAACTCGGAACCGCTGATATTGAAAAACGGCACTTGTGCTTCGCCGGATACGGCACGCGCCAATAGTGTTTTACCGGTTCCAGGCGCCCCCACCAGTAACAGGCCTTTAGGCATGCGCCCGCCCAGTTTCTGGATTTTTTCCGGGGCTTTTAAAAAGTCGATGGATTCTTTGAGTTCCTGTTTGGCGCTGTCGGCACCGGCGACATCGGCAAAGGTGATTTTGGGCAAGGTATCCGGATGGATGCGGATTTTATTGCCCAAATTGAGAAAGCCGCGCTCTGCGCCTGCCGTCCGGCGAAAAAGCCAGGTCCAGATAAACACGAAGATTAGAATCGGAATGATCCAGTTGAAGAACAGATTGCTCAGCCAATTTTCACCGCTTCTGACGACATATTCGACCTTATTTTCTTCCAGCAGCTGGGCTAGATCATGCTGCCACAAGGGCATAGTCACAAAATGCCGGCCGGGCTTGTCCGGATCCTCGGATTTAAGATTTCCGCTGATATACCGCTCAGTTACCACAACCTTTTCGATTTTGGCTTCTTTTGCATAACTGAGAAACTGGCTAAAAGGAATTTCATCCGCCTGCATGCCGCTGAGGTTATTGATTAAGGAAAGTACCATAATCAGTAACAAGGCATAGGCAACAATCCGCCATGACTGTGGAAAAAGGCTACTGCCCTCTGGGGGCTTGTTGACTTCAAGCTCGGATTCACGTTTGGAAAAAAAGCCTGATAGGGTTTTTAGTAAATTCTTTAACGCCATATATATACCAATAACTAGCTTTTGAATGCTGTTCTCTGAATGACCCATCGCGCCGATGCCTCTTGAATCAGCCAAAAGACTGATCGAATATGTAGTTTAAAATGAGATAGATAGCCAATCATCGGCATTAGCCTGAGTCAAAGCGCCTGGTGCTCACGCACCGCAACAATTTGGTCAAAGCTAAAACTGTTTTTTACTGTCCGATGAAATATGCGCGCGTATGCAAATTACCCGCATAAACTGATGTATTAATGGTCACATTAAACGTCAGTTAACCGGATGCGTCCAATAGAAACATTGATTGCTGACTTCCTTTTCAGCCTCAAGCCAATCTTCCAGTTCATGACCCGCTTCAAAGCCTCTTTTTTCGGCTTTAAGATAAGCCCGCTCGGCAACCAACGCTTGAAATTGCTCGGGACTAATCAGTTCAGGATCCACATTTTGCGTTGTTGTACTATCTATCATCTTCGCCACCTCGATAAAACAGCTATCTATACTTGGATATCTTCCTTGGTATGGTAAGCACAAAATGACAGCTTTTCAATTCGTATAACTACTTATTTTTGGGCAAACATGCAAAAACAGCAGCAAGGATTGGTAACCAGAGCCGCCTTATTGCGCAGAAAAACCGGGATTCAGGACTGCATTTTCCGGAAAAAACCTGATCGCGGTAAACTGGGTGGACAGTACAAATACCCCTGCCCTTCATCACAGCCCAACTCCATCAGCAGTTGTTGCTGGGCTTCCGATTCGATTCCCTCAGCAATTACCTGTAAACGCAAACTATGACCCAAGGCAATCACCGAACGGGCAATATCTTCATCGTTACTGTTATGCAAGACATCGAGGACGAAGGAACTATCAATTTTCAATTTTTTAACCGGTATGCGTTTTAAGTTATTCAATGAAAAACAGCCAGTACCAAAATCACCAATGGTTAGATCAATGCCTGATGCAACCAATTGAGTCAATGCGTTGAGAGTGTGCCCGGATTGATCCATCAGCGTGCTTTCAGCTATTTCCAGCTCAAGACAGTCCGGCTCAAGCTTATTGACGGACAAGGCCTGCTTGATAGCGGCGCTAAAATCGGAGCGAAGAAACTGTATGGGCGAGACATTGATGACCATTTTCCTTACGGGTATGCCGTCATCCAGCCAATGGCGCATTTGCAGACAAGCGTTGTTCAAAACCCATTCACCCAGGGTCACAATAAAACCGTTTTCCTCGGCCAAGGGAATAAACCGGTCAGGTGATACCAGCCCCATCGTGGGGTGCTTCCAGCGCACTAAAGACTCGACGCCGACCACCCTTCCGGTTTTGAGACACACCTGCGGCTGGTAATACAAAATTAGCTCGTTTCTGTCTATTGAATGCCGCAATGCGCTGTCCATGGACATTTTCTCGAAAGCGGCAACGGTCAACTCGGGGCTGTAATATTGAAAGTTGTTCCTGCCTTCTTTTTTGGCACGATACATGGCGACGTCGGCATGCCTGATCAGGGTGTCGGTATCACTGCCATCCTTGGGAAACATGCTGATGCCTACACTGATGGATGTTTGCAGCCACTGGCCTTTGATATAAACAGGAAGACTGAAGGTATCGATCAGTTTTCGAGCCAAGATCGCGGGGTTCGTGGTGTCTGAAATCTCTTCCATAAACACAATGAACTCATCACCCGCATAACGCGAAACCGTATCCTCTTTTCTGACCAGAGTTTTGATTCGTTTGGCGACTTCCTTTAACAGACTATCGCCGGCGGCATGGCCATAGTTGTCATTAATGCTTTTAAAGTGGTCAAGATCAAGAAATAACACAGCAACCTGGGTTCCTGCCCGCTGGGCATTTTGCAGACCATGATTGATACGATCCTTAACTAATAACCGGTTGGGTAATTGCGTCAGCGGATCATGATAAGCCAAAAAATCCAAACTATCCTGAGCCTTTTTAAGGGCTGTTATATCAATAAACACATAGACATAATGGCTGATGTTACCGGTGCAGTCCTTGACTGGATTAACTATCGTCCAAGAGGAAAAAGCCGGCCTGTATTTACGGCGATAGACTATTTCACCTTGCCAGTTATGTTCTGGACTGTTCTGTAATTCAATCTGGATTGTTTGCTCATTATTCCCTGCTTGCAAAATGGAAGCCCTTTTATGGAGCACATCCAGTTGCGTAAAACCGGTTAATTTTGTAAAGGTCTGATTCACGGATACGATCTGATGGTCTTTATCGGTGACAAATATGCCTTCCCCGGCATTATTCACTATCACCGACGCCAGATTCAGCTGCTCCTCGGCCTGCTTCAAGCGGGTTATATCTTTTAAAATAACCAAGACCTGATAAGGCTTCTGTTTCCCCTGTCTAAATTCAGGCACAGCAGTAACACTAACCCAGATATAACTTTCCCTGTCTGGGTGAAACAAACCCATCACCACCTCTTCTACAGGCTTTAAGCTCTGCAAAGCCACTGTGGCCGGGTGCTGTTCATGCGGAAAAACCGAGCCATCCGGGTGGATGCATGTGCCGCAAAGTTCAACCAGTCTCTGCCCTTGAATCTGGTCTACAAGCAGACCAAGCAAGTGCGTCGCCGCTTGATTGACGGCAGTTACAATACCCGCAGGATCCACATAGACAACGCCCTGATCCATGCTTTCGAATAAGCTTCGATAATTTGCACAGCTAAACGCTAAGGTTTCCATAAGCAATTCACGACTGGCTGACTGTTGCTAAACGGAACATCATCCATGAACTGTTTTTCCTTAAACTCAACTTCATCACCGGTAATTTTATAGAATTCTTTGCTGCCTGGAATACCGCTTTGGTAGCTAGTGCTCATTTTTTTACCTATTTTTTCGCATCTAAAAATTTCCACAAGCTCATTAGAATACAAATATGCCAGATAGCAAATTCGTACGTTTACCTAAGTAATAATACCTATAACTATTGCTTGACAACAATTGCACAGCGTTGGATTATTGATTAGTTGAGAGCTTTGTTATCTTGAGTAGCCAGCACGTTGACAGCATTTCCAACCATTGCCCGGTAGCCAATCAGGTACACGCCATGAACAACAATAAAGATGTCCAGCAATTCGATTTTCTTGAACACGTCTGTAGCAACCGTGACCTAGTCAAATATATTACTGAATCAGCACCGCGACAGCATGCGCGCATAGACAGAAATGCTCCTCAACAAATCGGCATTGGTCTTGTCTGATTGCCGGTTCAGGATATTCGCAACATGCTATTCGAACTTCAGGCTTATCAGATGAAGCTTCAACTGCAGAACGAGGAGCTTGACCACGTTCATAAAGAACTGAGCACATCCCGTGAACGCTTTGCAAAGTTATTTGATCTTTCACTGGTCGGCTATATCAGACTCGATAAGGAAGGTGCCATACAAGAAATCAATCCGGCCGCCGCCCAGTTGTTAAGGTGCAGCCAGGGTGAGCTTATCCAGAAAATGCTGGAGGATTATATCCATCCTTGCGACAGGGAGGATTATGGTATTTTCATTCAGCGTCTTGTCTCCGAACCTAATGACGCCATTTTGGATATCCGCCTTAAAAATCACAAAACTGGCTGCATTTATGCGGAATGCCGCGGCAAGGCCAGTCTCAACGACCAGAATCAGACTGAAATATGCTTGTCAATCAACAATATAACTGACCGCAAACAAGCGGAACAAGCCATCGCCGAGCTCAATGAAAAACTGGAAGAAAAGGTCCAGCAACAGACCCGCGACCTGAGTGAAAGCAACCGCAATTTGCAGAATAAAATCGCCGAACTGAATGATTCCAGACACCAGTTAATGGAGCGTGAAGCAAAACTCAATTCCATTTTTAATGCTTCAATAGAAGGCATTATCACCATTGATATGTCCGGCCTCATCGTCTCTGTGAATACTGCCGTTGAAACCATTTTTGGCTATAGCGAAGACGAACTTATCGGCCACAGTATCAGCAAACTCATTCCTTTATCGCAAAAAAAACGCCACACCCAACTCTTAAAAAAATACTTCCCCACGCATCTATCCGAACTTACCGGTAAAGTCAGGGAGGTTGAGTGGCAGCGCAAAGATCAATCATTAGTACCGCTGGATATTTCCATAGCCGAATTTTCAATTGATGGCATCAGTTACTTTACCGGCATTGTCCGGGACGTAACCCAGCGTAAACGGCAGGAGCAGCAAGACAAAGAACATCTGGAAGGACTGGCGCATGTCACTCGCTTGGGACTGATGGGAGAGATGGCTTCCGGTATTGCTCATGAAGTCAATCAGCCGCTGACTTCCATTGCTGGCTACACCGATGCCTGTCTGCACTTTATTCAAGCCGAAAACCCGGATCTGGAAAAACTCGCGCACATTTTGCAAAAAACCAATGAACAGGCGCTCAAAGCAGGACAGATTATTAATCGCATGCGAGACTTTCTCAGAACCAAAAAATTTTACCGCACAGCCGCCGACATTAATGCCTTGGTTCACGAGGCAGCCAGTTTATGTGCAGATCATTTTAAACAAAACAACATACTCCTAAAATTCGAACTGGAAGATCGCCTGCCTTCTGTCTATGTCGATTACGTGCAAATTGAGCAAGTCATCTTGAATCTGCTCAGAAACAGTATTGATGCTTTAAAAGACTTGCCGGGAAATACAAGACGGCTTTTGATAATCCGCACCTATCTGAATGACACGAATAGCATAACAACCCAGATCAAGGACAACGGCCCAGGCATTGATCAATTCGAGCGTGAAAAAATATTAACGCCTTTTTACACCACAAAGCTATCGGGCATGGGCATGGGACTTTCCATCAGCCGCTCCTTGGTAGAAGCCCATGAGGGCATCTTGTATTTCAACAGCAAACCCGGAAAAGGCTCGACTTTTTATTTCACGCTCCCGGCACGGAGTAAATCGAATGACCTTTAACAAACCGTCCAAACCATTGGTGTACCTGGTTGATGATGAATTTGCAATACGCGATTCGTTGACGCTTTTGCTCGAATCACGCGGGCAAAGCGTCAGAAGTTTCGAATCTGCGGCCGATTTTTTAAAAAACTATGATGCGAACCAAGCCGGCTGCCTAATTTTGGATGTTAGAATGCCCAGCATGAATGGCCTGGAACTTCAGGAAGAACTGCTCAAAAAAAACATCACTCTGCCCATTATATTCATCAGTGGCCATGCCGATATCCCGGATTCAGCAAAAGCCTTTCGAGCAGGCGCCGTCGATTTTCTGGAAAAACCGTTCGATAATGAAACTTTATTGCTACGTATCGAAGAAGCCATCGACAAGAACATAACATCCCGGCAGCAACACAGTGACAAACAGATAATTCTCGATCGCTTCCAGCATTTAACCGTGCGTGAAAAAGAAGTCATGACCCTGATAGTCACGAGCCATTCCAACAAGGAAGCGGCAAAAATACTGGACGTCAGCAACCGCACTATCGACGTACACCGGGCCCATGTCATGGAAAAAATGCAGGCTGAAAGCCTCCAGGAGCTGATGGTGATGGCTGTGCAATGCGATCTGATCAGCGCCTAATATTCAAAAAGCGCCCTAACAAGCAGACGATTACATCAAAGGTAGCAACTGATCAAGAATCTTGCCGTTCGTCACCAGGATCTGTTTGGGATATATGCCGTCGTGGCCGGCGAAGTCGGTTACCGTCGCGCCCGCTTCAAGGGCAATCAATGCCCCGGCGGCAACATCATACAAGTTTAATTCCTGTTCCCAGTAGGCATCGACCTGACCATCCGCCACCAGGCACAAATCCAATGCCGCCGATCCAAAACGGCGCTGACCGGTGGTGACTTCCGCGATTCGGCAAAAACGCTGTAAATTATTGTCTTCCAGATAGGAGCGCAAACAGGCGAAAGCCGGTCGCAATCATGGCTGATGCCAGCTCGGTTTCAGAAGACACCGTGATCGCCTGGCCATTTTTCCAGGCCCCCTTGCCTTTTTCCGCCGCATAGTAATCATTCAAGGCAGGCGCATAAACGGCGCCAAATACCAACTCCTGATCAATCTCCAAAGCCACACTGACCGCCCAAAAATACTGTCCCTTGGAAAACGAATGGGTGCCGTCAATAGGATCGACTATCCAGCGGCTGCTTTGATTTTCGGTTTTTCCGCTTTCTTCACCCCAAAAGCCGTATTGCGGATATGCTTCAGCAAAAGTTGCTTTTAAATAAGCCTCAACGGCCACATCCGCTTCGGTCACCAGATCGCGAGAACTTTTTTTACTCACTTCGAGATTTTTCAGATCTTTAAAATGGGTCATGGCAATCGCGCCAGCATCGCGAATTGTTTGTTCAAGAAAACTAGGGGAAATGGACATGCATAAACCTTGGCAAAGTGAAAGTTGGAAATGCGATTATAACAAACACATGCGAGCACTGTGTTCTGTCAATTCGCAGGATGCTCAAACCGCGAGCGGTTTAATCCGCAATCAGTTTTAAATATTCACTCTCGGCAACAATATCCCGGTTGTCCTCGACGCGATCCAGATAGACGCGGCCTTCGAGATGATCGAATTCATGCTGAAAAACCCGCGCAATAAATCCGTCCAGCGTTAATTCAATAAGACCGTCTTGTTGATCGGTATAGTGGATCCTGATCTGGGTGAATCTGGGTACCCGGGCGCGTATGCCGGGAATACTCAAACAGCCTTCCCAGTCCTTTTGCTTGTCTTCGGACAAGGCCTGAAATGAAGGATTGATCATTACGGTCGGCGCCATGTGGGGCGCATGAGGATAACGTGCGGTCGGACGTGAGGCGACGATAATAATGCGTTTTGATGCACCGATTTGAGGGGCTGCGATACCGACACCCTGCGTACTCGCCAGGGTGTCTTGCATGGCCTCGATGATCTGCCGGATCTCCAGCGCAGTCACATCATGCACTGCCTCTGCGGTTTGTCTTAGCACCTTCGCCCCTAACTGGGCAATCTCTGCAGACATGTTGCTTCACCCCCATTCAGACAATAGGGCAGCCTGCGCCTGAACCGGCTCGGCATCCGGGGCGGGTTGCAAACGCCGGTAGCTGCCATCGGCCTGCAGCAACCAGGCTTGGCTATTGTCTTTTAAATACAAGGCCAGATCATGCATGATGCGGTTATGCAACTTTTTGTTTTCAATTGGAAAACAGGTTTCTACGCGGCAAAACATATTGCGGTTCATTAAATCGGCACTGGCGGCATACACCTCGGAATCGCCGGCATTTTCAAAGGCGTAAACCCGGGCATGCTCCAGAAAGCGTCCGATAATGGAGCGGACTTCAATGTTTTCAGAAATCCCCGGAATACCCGGCCTGAGACAACAAACCCCTCTGACGATTAATTTAACTTCCACCCCGGCCTGAGAAGCCCGGTAAAGCGCCTGTATGGATTGTTCCTCAACTACGGCATTGACCTTGATGATAATTTTTGCGGGTTTGCCCTCTTTGGCATGGCGTATTTCCCTTTCAATTTTTTCCATAAGTCCGCTATGCAGAGTAAATGGCGATTGCAGCAATTTATTTAATTTGGTGACTTTACCCAGACTGGTTAATTGCGCAAACACCCGCCGGACATCCTCACCCAATTCCTTATCACAGGTAAACAAGCCGTAATCCGTATAAAGCAAGGCGGTTTTGGGGTGATAATTGCCGGTACCAAGATGCACATAATTACGTAACTGCTTACCTTCTCTTCTGAGCACCAGACACATTTTGGCATGGGTTTTGTAGCCGACTACGCCGTACACCACATGCACAGCGGCTTCCTGTAATTTGGAAGCCAGATCAATATTGGCTTTTTCATCAAAACGTGCGCGCAATTCAATCACCACCGTCACTTCCTTGCCCGCTCTTGCCGCTTTGACCAGAGCGCTGACGATGGGCGAATCGGAACCCGTGCGATAAAGCGTCTGTTTAATGGCGAGTACATCGGGGTCAACCGCAGCCTGACGTAAAAACTCGACCACCGGCGAAAACGATTCAAATGGATGATGCAGTAAAATATCCTGCCGCCGGATAGCGGCGAATATTTCCTTATTCCTGGCCATTTGCGCCGGCACGCTGGGTTTAAAAGGACTGAATCTAAGATCGGGACGATTCACCAGATCAATAATTGCCTGAACCCTGCTCAGATTGACCGGGCCATGGACCAGAAACAATCGATCAGGGGTCAAGCTGAAACGGCCCAATAAAAACTGCACCGTTTCCTCGGGACAATTCGCATCGATTTCCAGACGCACTTCATCGCCATAGTTACGCATGGCCAGCTCGCCCTGCACGGCCAGTAACAAATCGTCAATGGCATCGTCATCAACAAAAAAATCACTGTTGCGGGTAACTCTAAATTGATAACAGCCTTTTACGGTCATGCCATTAAACAGCTCATTGACGAAAGCGTGAATGATGGATGATAAAAATACAAAATCGGCCGGGCCGCTTTCCGTTTCATCGGCAGGCAGTTGCACAATGCGCGGCAGAGCCCTTGGTGCCTGCAAAATGGCGCGGCCGCTATTTCTGCCAAAGGCATCCTTGCCGGTCAGGGAAATAATAAAATTTAAACTCTTGTTGAGTATGCGCGGAAACGGATGCGCCGAATCCAGCCCAACCGGCGTTAAAATCGGCATCAATTCATCATTAAAATATTTTGTCAGCCATTTGTGCTGGGCTTCAGTCCATTTTTTCCGGCGAATAAAGCGGATATTTTCATCCTTGAGCTTAGGTATCAGAACCTCGTTCAGTACCTGGTATTGTTCATTTACCAATTCATGGGCATGCGTGGAAATAAGCTCCAGCTGCTCTTTGGGCGTTAAACCATCGGAACCCACGGCTTTCGGATCAATGGTCGCCATCTGAATCACGCTGGCCACCCTGACTTCAAAAAATTCATCCAGATTGGAACAGGAGATGCACAAATAATTAAGCCGCTCCAGTAACGGCACATTTTCATCTTTAGCCTGCGCCAATACCCGCTTGTTGAATTCCAGCAAACTGAGCTCGCGGTTGATATAAAGCTCGGGTTTTTTAAGGTCTATGTTTTCGTCTGTTTGATTGATGTCCATTAGTAAAAAATACCTTACGCTTTCAGGACGCAACGCCTGTGATAAAAACATGTCTATCGCTGATTTGCTCGATGCCCAGCTTCAGACCCGCTTGGGCTATTTGTTCAGCAATTTCTTCTCTGCGAAACGCCGCCAGTAGAGACTGGTAAAAATCCCTTTGCAGGATTTCAGGTTCATCGCCCGCATAAGCCCGCACCATCGCCCTGGCCTCTTCGATGCTAGCCGGGCGCAATAAATCCATAACCACTATCCGGGCTCCCGGCCGGGCATAGTGTTTAATCACCTGCCAAAGGACCCCAGGATCCGGCAAGTGATGCAGCACACTATTGCTGAAAATAAGGTCATAGGCCGCTTGCGGCAAGCTTACATCGGGCAATACACCGTGGATAAAGTCTATACGCCGTGCCAATGCCTCAGGCATTACTAATTTACCATAGTTTATCATGGCCAGTGAGCCATCAATGGCATGCACCCTGGCCAAAGGATAGGCTCTGGCAAAACGGCAACTGATGTCGCCGGGGCCGCAGCCTAAATCCAGGGCAGTACCGCTGAAATCGGGCTCGTTAATAAAAGCCATCAGGCGTTCTATAAACTGAGTGTGTGGTATTTCAAAGTCCGCTTCGGCATAGGCCTTGACCTGAGCGGCATCTTCCATCAATTCGGCTTCCAACACTCGTTTCATTGCTCAAATCCCCTTTTTCCCTGCAGACCGCCGGTATGAACGGCGATAATACGCTGGCCGGGTTTAAAATAGCCTTTCGCTATCAAATCATAAAGCCCGTACAGCATTTTGCCGGTATAGACGGGCTCCAGCGCAATACCGGTAGTGGACTCAAAAGACTCTGTAAAAGCCAACAATTCGGCATTGACCCGGGCAAAACCGCCAAAATGATAATTCAAATTAATTTCCCAGTTAGGATATGGGCGGTTCAGCAGCGCGTCAACATCGGCCTTCAAAAAGGCGGCGTTTTTGAAGGCCGCAAAACCCAGTACCGATACGCGCTCGGGAACGGCCGTTACAATGCCGGCCAAGGTGGTACCGGTACCGCAGGGCACGCAAATCACGTCGTAATCGATAGCAATTTCCTCAACCAGCTCGGCTACGCCTTTTAAGGCCAGGCTATGCGCGCCGCCCTCAGGCAACCAGTAGTGCCCCGTCTCCAGGCCGGGTAAATCCTGCCAGCCTTTATACTTTCGAAGCAGCCGGTAATCGGCACGGGAGACAAACTTCAATTCCATGCCCCAGTTCTGCAGATCACGCAAGGTCGGGTTCACACCCTCCGGGCATTCGCCCCGGATCAATCCTGTTGTTTTTAACCCTAACTGCTGGCCTGCATACGCTAAGGCATGCAGATGATTGGAATACGCGCCGCCCATGCTGATCAGGGTATGGGCTTTCAATGACAAGGCGTGATCCAGATAATACTTAAGCTTGCGCCATTTATTGCCGGAAATAACGGGGTCAATCAAATCATCGCGTTTGATCCAGAGCTCAATCTGCTGGCGTTCAAGCCATGGATCAACAATTTTGCTCAACAGGGAGGGTTGAAACTCTTTTTCCAGGGCAATCAGTTTCGGGTGCATTACTTGTGCGGTCGAATTAGCCCGCATCCACCGCACATTCGGAATGAGCTGTGAATAAAGGCAGGGCATTTATTTAGGAACGCAACTCTGAGAAACAATTTTCTGTGTAGGTGCGGATTTATCCGCACCGTGCGAATAAATTCGCACCTACACTTGTTGAACTTATTTCGTGTGGATTACTTATTACGGCGTCCCGCCGGATTGCGCAGACCACAGGCTGATGCCGTTGGGCTCTTTGCCGACGGGAATACGCGCAATTTCCTGATCACTTGCTGTATCGATCACCGAAATATCGTCACCAAGCAAATTGGTAACATAAACCAGGCGACCGTTTTTGGCAACGACCACGCCGTGTGGCGCCTTCCCTGTCTTGATAGTGGCCAAAACCTGTTTAGTGGCCAAATCAATCTTATACACATGCTCGCCAACCGGCTGATCCAGGTAATAACCCTGGTCGGCTACATAGACAAAGCGCGAATCGGGCGTGGCATATAATTGCAGCGGCCCTTTGGCTTCCGAAGGTAAATTGACGAAATCGAGCTGGCCGGTTTCGGTTGCGTATAAGGCTACCCGTTTGGTGTCGAATAGCGAAGCGAAGACCATTTTACCGTCGGCTGTTACGCCTGACTGCACCGCTGCGCCGCCCAAGGGAACATAACGCATGCCCCCGGAAGCCGTATCCATAATGCCCAGGTTCTTGCCCTGCATCATGGCGACATAAGCCTTGCTGTTGTCCGGCGCAAGCCGGATACCATGCGGACCCTGGTCTGCAACCTTGGTAAAGCCCAGTACGCGATAGGCCGCGGCATCTATCTTGTAGATGCGCTGTTGCTGCTGCGCGTTTACATAAGCAGTACGGCCGTCTCCCGTCACCACCACATGTGACAAATGCGCCCTGGCTGCAATCGGCATGCGTCGCGTGATGAGGTCTGTTGCCGGATCAATCACAATCAGCTGATCGGCGGCAACCGGCGCCATGTCTTCATGTCCAGTCTGCTCATGTTCATGATGACCATGCACATTGGCGGTCACCCACACCGTCTTGCCGTTGGGCGCGACCTGCACATTGTGCGGCGCAAAAGAGACCTGCATACCGTCTACCGATTCGGCCAGATCAATCTGCTTGATGACTTGTCGTGTCTGCGTATCGAGCACGGCAATTTTACTTTCGCCTTCGAGCGCGATATAGGCCTTTTCGCCGGGATCGGCCGCTAAAGCCGATACACTCAGCGCGAGCATGGCTGCGCCCACTGCAGCGTGAATAATTTTATTGAACATCTGTGTTCTCCAGTCGTTAGTCGCTTACCGGGTTACCCAGGTGAAACTGGGAAAGTATGGTGAATACATATTATTTACCACGAAGATCACGAAGGACACGAAGAAAATAATTAAGTAGACAATCTATTGAAACTTCGTGTCCTTCGTGGTTATCAGCTTTATATTGAATATTTTCAGTCTCAGCTGCTTATACCCCGGCGTAACCTGTTCCGAGCACGCCTGACTCAGCGCTGCCGCACCACTTGATAGGATCGCCCGATATAACCGATCGGCACGCTCCAGATATGCACCAGACGACTGAACGGAAAAACCAGAAAAATCGTCATGCCTAAAAACAGATGCAGTTTGAATATAAAACTGACATTGGCCACATAATCAGGCGCATCGCCCCGGAAAGTCACAATGCGCTGCGCCCATTCCGCCAGCAGCAGCATATTGCTGCCGTCCAAATGAAACAGGGATATCGGCAGCGTCAGCAGGCCCAACAACAGTTGCGCCATCAGCAGCACCAGGATGACCATATCCATGGGCGTACTGGTGGCGCGGATGCGCGTATCGGTGAAACGCCGGCGCATCAGAATGAACAAGCCTTTAAAACACATGCCTCCAAACACACCGCCCGCAATCACGGCAAGAACTTGCTTGGCCGAGGTGGATAAGCCCATCGCATGATAAAGCCCCGGCGGTGTCAGCAAGCCAACAAAATGGCCGACGAACAGCAGCAAGATTCCCCAATGAAAGAGTTTGCTGCCCTTACGCAATTCTGCCGCCCGCAGCATCTGGCTGGAGCCGCTTTTCCAGGTGAACTGGTCGCGCTCGAAGCGAATCAGGCTACCCAGCAGAAACACGGTTCCGGCAATGTACGGGTAGTAACCGAATAAAAAAGTATTGAGATAAGACATCTGTTTCTCCCTCAAGCAATAGGTGATTGGGTTTTAACCGCGCGTTCCTGGAAGCGCAGCGGATGAACTTGCGTTTCGCTGTTTGAACAGACTCCTGGCGCCGCCATAAAGGTAACGGCTTCTTCTTCCCAAATCTCGTCCATCCGCACCAGCGACTCGTCCGGGCCTTCGGCGGCTACCGCTGCACGCACCGCGTCGGATGTTTCGGTGATGCCGCCCAGATACGTCAAGGCATCGAAAACCGCGGCATACGGACTTTGCCGCTCCGCCAGGCGTGCGCCGAGCAGCGTCAGGATCGGTAAAGTATCCTGCAATTGTGGCAAGGCTTCAGCGGCCGGAATTTGCGCAAGAAACTCCAGAAACAAGGGCAGATAATCAGGCAATTCGCGCGCATCGATCTGGTAACCGTGCGCTTCATAGAAATGACTCAAATCGACCATGGCCTGACCGCGATCGCGCGATTCACCGTGGATATGTTCGAACAGGTGCAAGGACAAAGCGCGCCCCCGGTCGAACATCTGCACATAACGTTCCTGCAGGGCCATCAAATCGGTTTTCTGCAGATCCGCCATCAAAGCCTGCAAGGCGGTTTTTTGTTCATCCGCAAGCACGGACTCTTGCTCGATAACAGATGGCAGTTCCGGCAGCGCTGCCATTAATTCCTCTGTCGGATAGCACAGCAGGGCCGACAAGACTTTGAACGTCAACATGATTACTCCTTCTTTTCTACGCTGATCTTGATCGGGAACGCCTTGCGTTCGGTCAGTTTTTTGGCGCCAAACAGGTTCACGCCGCTGGCGCCATCCGAGCAACCGTTACCAAAGCTGAAACCACAGCCGCCACGTTCGCTGAAAGCATCGTAAGTGGCGCTGGCATATTCGCGGTGACTCGTGGGAATCACGAAACGGTCTTCGTAATTGGCAATGGCCATGTAACGGTACATCTCCTCTACCTGCGCTTCGCTCAAGCCGACCCGTTCCAGCACCTCGACATCGGCCACACCCTCGACGTGTTTTTGCCTTTGGTAGGCGCGCATCGCCAGCATCCGTTCCAGCGCCATGGCTACCGGCTCTTCATCACCCGCGGTAAGCATATTGGCCAGATATTTCAGCGGGATACGCAGCGAGCGCACATCCGGAATCACGCCATTGACACCGATGTCGCCGCTATCCGCCGCCGACTGTATCGGCGACAAGGGCGGCACATACCAGACCATCGGCAGCGTGCGGTACTCAGGATGCAGCGGGAAAGCCAATTTCCAATCCATCGCCAGTTTGTAAACAGGGGATTGCTGCGCCGCTTCCAGCCAGGCTTCGGGAATGCCCGCTTTTCGCGCTTCGGCACGAACGTTTTCATCGTTGGGATCGAGAAAAATATCCAGCTGCGCCTGATACAAGTCTGTTTCGCCTTCAACGCTGGCCGCCTGTTCGATGCGGTCGGCATCGTACAGCAGCACGCCCAGATAGCGGATGCGGCCCACACAGGTTTCCGAGCACACGGTAGGCTCCCCCGCTTCGATGCGCGGATAGCAGAAAATACATTTCTCGGATTTGCCGGTCTGCCAGTTGTAATAAATTTTCTTGTACGGACAACCGGACACGCACATGCGCCAGCCGCGGCATTTGTCCTGATCGATCAGCACGATGCCATCTTCCTCGCGCTTGTAGATCGCGCCGGATGGGCAGGATGCGACACAGCTGGGATTGAGACAATGTTCGCACAAGCGCGGCAAATACATCATGAAGGTATTTTCGAACTGGCCGTACATTTCCTTTTGCACGTCATCGAAGTTTTTATCGCGGCTGCGCGTTTCAAACTCGCCGCCGAGAATTTCATCCCAATTAGGCCCGCCGACGATTTTTTCCATGCGTTCGCCGGTGATCACTGATCGTGGTCTTGCCGTCGGCATGTCCTTCGATTCGGGCGCGTTCTGCAAATGCGCATAATCAAAATCAAATGGCTCGTAGTAATCGTCGATTTCCGGCAAATCCGGGTTGGCAAAAATATTCGAGAGAATTTTGTGCTTGCCGCCGGCCTTGAGTTCAATCTTGCCGTTGGCTTTACGCACCCAGCCGCCGTTCCATTTGTCCTGATTTTCCCATTCATTAGGAAAGCCGACGCCGGGTTTGCTTTCGACGTTGTTGAACCACGCGTATTCCACACCCTCACGGGAGGTCCAGACGTTTTTGCAGGTCACCGAGCAGGTGTGGCAGCCGATGCACTTGTCCAGATTCAGCACCATGCCGATTTGCGCACGGATATTGCGAAATCCTGCCTTGGCTTTCGCCCCTTCGGGGTTCGCTTCGCGCTCCGCTGTTGTTTCTGACAAAATAGTCATGGTTTTACCTCCGCTAACGTTTGAGTTGTGGCAGCCGTATCATCCAGCCAGTCTATTTTGTGCATTTTGCGTACGATGACAAACTCGTCACGGTTGCTGCCGACGGTCCCGTAGTAATTAAAACCATAACTTTGCTGAGCATAGCCGCCGATCATGTGCGTCGGCTTGAGCGTCGCCCGCGTCACCGAATTATGGATGCCGCCGCGTGTGCCGGTAATTTCAGAACCGGGTGTGTTGACGATTTTTTCCTGGGCGTGATACATCATCACCATGCCTTCCGGCACGCGCTGGCTGACTACGGCGCGCGCGGTGAGGGCGCCATTGACATTAAAGACCTCGATCCAGTCATTATCGGCAATACCGCCACTAACGGCGTCTTTTTCGCTCATCCACACGATGGGGCCGCCGCGCGACAAGGTCAGCATCAGCAAATTATCGGTGTAGGTGCTGTGGATGCCCCATTTTTGATGTGGGGTCAAAAAGTTCAGCACGATTTCCGGGTGACCGTTAGGCTTTTTGCCCAGCATGGGCGCAACCGCGCGCGTATCGACCGGCGGCTTGTACACGCACAAGGTTTCACCAAACGCCCGCATCCAGGCATGATCCTGATAGAACTGCTGACGGCCGGTAATGGTGCGCCAGGGAATACGCTCATGGACATTGGTATAACAGGCGTTGTAGGACACATGCTCGGATTCCAGACCGCTCCAGGTCGGTGAAGAAATGATCTTGCGCGGCTGCGCCTGTACGTCGCGGAAGCGGATTTTGTCGTCCTCGCGCGGCAAGGCCAGATGGGTATGTTCGCGCCCGGTGATCTTGCTCAGCGCCGCCCAGGCTTTCACGGCAACCTGGCCGTTGGTCTCCGGGGCCAGCATCAGGATCACTTCGGCGGCGTCAATATCCGATTCGATGCGCGGCAAGCCTTTGCTGACACCTTCTTCAGTAACTACACGATTCAAAGCCGCCAATTGTGCAACTTCGGACTCGGTGTTCCAGGCAATACCTTTGCCGCCATTGCCAATTGTGCTCAGCAAGGGCCCGAGTGCGGTAAATTTTTTGTAGGTGTTGGGATAATCGCGCTCCACCACCACCATGTTGGGCATGGTTTTACCCGGTACCGGCTCGCATTCGCCGCGCTTCCAGTCTTTAACATCGAGTGCCTGGGCCAGTTCGCTGGGCGTATCATGCAGAGTCGGCGTCAACACCAGATCTTTTTCCACGCCGAGATGGCCGGGCGCGAGCTCGGAGAATGTGCGAGCGATGCCTTTATAAATGGCCCAGTCGCTGCGTGATTCCCAGGTGGGATCAACCGCTTTGGACAACGGGTGAATAAAAGGATGCATGTCCGAGGTGTTCAGATCATTCTTCTCGTACCAGGTCGCCGTAGGCAGCACGATATCGGAATACATGCAGGTGGTGGACATACGGAAATCCAGCGTTACCAGTAAATCGAGCTTGCCTTCCGGCGCCTGATCATGCCACACGACTTCTTCCGGCTTTAGTCCGCCCTCTTCGCCCAGATCCTTCCCCTGCACGCCATGTTTGGTGCCGAGCAAATGCTTAAGAAAATATTCGTGGCCCTTGCCGGAAGCACCCAGTAAATTGGAGCGCCAGACAAACATATTGCGCGGATAGTTTTGCGGGTTATCCGGGTCTTCACAGGCGAAGGTTAACGTGCCGTTTTTGATTTGCTCGAGTGCATACTCTGCGGGATTTTTGCCCGCGGCTTCCGCCTGCCGGCAGACATCCAAAGGATTCATGCCCAGCTGCGGCGCCGATGGGAGCCAGCCCATGCGCTCGGCGCGCACGTTATAGTCGATCAGACTGCCCGTCCAGTCTTTGGGATCGGCCAATGGTGACAGAATTTCCCGCACGGACAGCTTTTCATAACGCCATTGATCGGTGTGGCTATAAAAAAACGAGGTGCTGTTCATCTGCCGCGGCGGACGGTGCCAGTCCAGCGCGAAAGCCAGCGGCAGCCAGCCGGTTTGCGGCCTGAGTTTTTCCTGTCCGACGTAATGCGCCCAGCCGCCGCCGGATTGACCGACGCAGCCGCAGAGCATCAGCATATTGATAATGCCGCGGTAATTCATGTCCATGTGATACCAGTGATTCAACCCGGCGCCGACGATCACCATGGACTTGCCCCGGGTCTTGGCGGCGTTATCGGCAAACTGGCGCGCCACGGTAATCACGTCGCGGCGCGGTACGCCGGTAATGATTTCCTGCCAGGCCGGCGTATAAGGCACATCATCGTCATAGGAAGCAGCGGTATTGCCACCGCCTAAGCCGCGGTCGATGCCATAGTTGGCCGCCATGAGGTCAAATACCGTGGCAACCAGCGCTTCTGTACCGTCGGCAAGCACCAGTTTTTTCACCGGCACCTGACGCAGTTGCAGCTCGTCATGCTCGCTATGCGCAAAATGGTCGTGTCTTGCGCCGCCAAAATATGGGAATGCAACGGCGACAGCTGCATCTTTGCCCTCAATCAGGCTCAAGCGCAATTCTACCGCACGGCCATCAGAGTCTTTCTGCTCCAGGTTCCATTTGCCCTGATTGCCGCTTTGCTCGCCCCAGCGGAAACCGATGGAACCGTGTGGCACGGTAATGCCGCCGGTTGTTTCGAACGCCAGAGTTTTCCATTCCGGCTTGTTGTCCTGGCCGAGATTGCCGTCCAGATCGGCGGCACGCAAAAAGCGTTCGGGCGCGTAAGCTTTGCCATGGGGCATCAAACGCACCAGCATCGGCATATCTGTATTCTCTCGTGCGTATTCGGTGAAATATGGATCCGGATTGTCGATATGAAACTCTTTCATGATGACATGGCCGAACGCCATTGCCAGGGCCGCATCGGTACCCTGTTTGGGGTGCAGCCAGAGATCGGCAAACTTGGAGGCTTCACTGTAATCGGGACAGATCACCACGCTTTTCGCACCTTTGTAGCGCACTTCGGTATAGAAATGCGCATCCGGGGTACGGGTTTGCGGAACATTTGAACCCCACAGCAACAAAAAGGTCGAGTTATACCAGTCAGCCGATTCCGGCACGTCAGTTTGTTCACCCCAGGTTTGTGGCGAAGCCGGTGGCAGATCACAATACCAGTCGTAAAAACTCATACAGGTTCCGCCGATCAGCGACAGATAACGTGAGCCCGCCGCATAAGACACCATCGACATCGCCGGAATCGGCGAGAAACCGATAATGCGATCTGGCCCGTATTGCTTCGCGGTGTAAATATTGGCGGCGGCAATGATCTCATTCACTTCCTCCCAATCGGTGCGGATAAATCCACCCAGACCGCGCCGGGCTTTATATTCTGCGGATTTGACCGGGTCTTCGACGATCGATGCCCAAGCCTGCACGGGTTCCAGAGTCTTGCGGGCCTCGCGCCACAGTGTCGCCAAGCAGCCGCGCAGCATCGGATACTTCAAACGATTGGCGCTGTACAGATACCAGGAATAACTGGCGCCGCGCGCGCAACCGCGCGGTTCGTGGTCGGGCAAATCGGGGCGGGTGCGCGGATAATCGGTCTGCTGAGTTTCCCAGGTGACCAGACCGTTTTTCACATAAATCTTCCAGCTGCACGATCCGGTGCAGTTAACGCCATGCGTGGAGCGGACAATCTTGTCGTGCTGCCAGCGCTGCCGGTAGCCATCCTCCCAGGATCGATCTTCGTTGGTGACAACGCCGTGATCACCGGAAAAACTACCGACTTTCTTTTTAAAAAACAGCAAACGGTCTAGGAATTGGCTCATGGGTTTACCTCATAAAATCGACCGGGCAGGTGCGCCCGACATGACGGGCCGGCAGCAAACCAGCCCGATCCGCTAACGATACTACTTAACAGGGCATCTCGGCATCGCGACGCGCATAAAACCACCAGGTCAGCGCGATGCAGCTGGCGTAAAAGATCAAAAATGCATACAGCGCCGCTTCCGGACCGCCGGTAGCAGCGATGGATGTACCAAAACTTTTGGGAATAAAGAAAGCGCCATAAGCGGCGATTGCCGAACTGAAGCCCAGCACCGCCGCCGATTCTTTGGCGGCAAGGCGGCGCGCTAATGCGGCAACATCGGCGCTAGGGTTTGACAAAGCGCGTTGATGCTTGGTCAAAAAAATCACCGGAATCATGCGGAAGGTCGAACCATTGCCGATGCCGGTCGTAGCAAAAAGCAGAATAAAGGAGAACAAAAAGCCCCAGAAATTCCCGCCCATACCGTCATGTGGCAAAAACTGCAGGACACAGATAAACACCCTACCCCCATGACCACGAAATTCCACAAGGTCACGCGTGCGCCGCCGAGCTTGTCGGCAAGCCAGCCACCCACCGGCCGGATCAACGCGCCTACCAGCGGGCCCAGGAAAGCATATTGGGTCGGCACAACATCCGGGAACTGGGTTTTAATCAACAGCGGCAGACCTGCCGAATAGCCGATGAAAGACCCGAACGTGCCGGTATAAAGCCAGCACATCAGCCAGTTGTGTTTGCGTTTAAAAATCACCATCTGATCTTTGAACGTGGCCTGCGCCGAGGCGATGTCGTTCATGCCGAACCAGGCTGCAATGGCAGTCACAACAATAAAAGGCACCCAGATAAAGCCGGCATTTTGCAGCCAGATTTGTTTGGTCACTTCGCCTTGCACCATCGTTTGCGGTTCACCGCCCAGCCAGCCGAACAGGCCCGCGGTGATGGCCAGCGGCACTACAAATTGCACGGTGCTGACACCCAGGTTACCGAGTCCTGCATTTAATCCCAAGGCCGTGCCTTTCTGGGACTGCGGAAAAAAGAAACTGATATTGGCCATGCTGGAAGCGAAATTGCCGCCGCCGAAACCGCATAACAACGCCAGCACCAGCATCACCAAAAAGGGCGTTTGCGGATTTTGTACGGCAAAACCAATCCACAGTGCCGGCAGCAGCAACGAGGCGGTTGAAATAGCTGTCCATTTGCGTCCGCCAAAAATCGGCACCATGAAGGAATAAAAAATACGCAGGGTGGCACCGGATAATCCAGGCAACGCCGCCAGCCAGAACAACTGGTTAGTGCTATAGCTGAAGCCGAGATTAGGCAGATTGATGACTACCACACTCCACACCATCCACACGGCAAACGCTAGCAGCAGCGCCGGAATGGAAATCCAGAGATTGCGGGTTGCAATGCGCTTGCCGGTTTTTTCCCAGAAACTTTGATTTTCCGGCTCCCATTCGGTTAACAAACGTGGCGCTGGATGCGGCAGTTCAGGCAGGTATTTGGCAATATCCGCCAGACCATAAACGATGCGGCGCTCTCTGTACAGAATCGCAAAATGCATCCATAACAAGGAAATCATCGACACTACAAACATCAGCATGAAACAACTGCTCCAGATACCAAGAACGTCGTTTAACATACCGAAAGTCAACGGCAGCAAAAAGCCGCCCAAACCACCGATCATGCCGACCACACCACCCACCGCACCTACGTTGTTGGGATAATAAACCGGAATGTGCTTGTATACGGCCGCCTTGCCCAGGGACATAAAGAATCCCAGTATGAATATCAAGACGGTAAAGCCGGTTGGGCCTATGGCCATATTAAAACTTATGTCGCCGTGAACGCCATGCACCACATATTCAGTGGGTGGATAGGACAGTATGAAAGTAACCACGCCAGACACAATAAACGTCAGGTACATCACCGTACGCGCACCGATACGATCCGATACCCAGCCTCCTAAAGCGCGAAACACACTGGCTGGAATCGAAAACAGGGCGCCCAACATACCCGCGGTTTTAATGTCCATGGCATATGCGCCTACGAAGTAACGCGGCAACCATAAGGCCAGCGCGACAAAGCCGCCAAAAACAAAAAAATAGTACAAGGAGAAGCGCCAGACCTGAATATCCTTGAGCGGCAGCAGTTGCTGTAAAAAGGGTGTAAGCGCAGCGCCTTGGCTACGGCGCGCACGTAATACGGGATCATCTTCGGTTGAAAACCAAAATACTATGGCCATGATGGCAATGACCGCCGCCCAGATCAGGGCCACGGTTTTCCAGCCATAAGCGACCATAATGAAAGGCGCAATAAATTTGGTCACCGCCGCGCCGACATTGCCGACGCCGAAAATACCCAGCGCCGTGCCTTGCCGCTCGATAGGATACCAGCGCGACACATAAGCAATACCAACCGCAAACGAGCCGCCCGCAATACCGACACCCAGGGCCGCGATCAAATAGGTGATATAAGTATCGGCAAACGTCAGCAGGAAGGTCGCCAACGCGGCTGAAAGCATGACGCCAACATACAGGATGCGGCCGCCGTATTGATCAGTCCACACGCCCAGCGCCAGACGTATCAATGATCCGGTCAGGATTGGCGTACCTATCAACAAGCCAAACTCGGTTTCGTTGAGTCCTAATTCCTGTTTGATTTGCACACCGATAATGGAAAAGATGGTCCAAACCGCGAAACAAATGGTAAAAGCGACAGTACTAAAAGCTAAAGCACGGGTTTGCTGCCCGGGTCTCACGTTTTCAATAACAGACATAACTATCCTTATTCCACTTTAAAAGTGGATGATTTTTATAATTAGAAAGAAGCATTTAAAACCCCGAACTTCCAGACAAGCTGAGGGAAAATATATCTACTGACAGTGTCCATGCCCCATTGCCTAAAGGAAAACGCAAAAGTTGATTCCTTTGTCAGTTCGATCAAAATGTAGAAGATCGTCAAGTTTGTTGGCTATGCGAAACTTTAAAAACATATATCTCAGATGCACTTTATAAAACTATTCCAACAAAGTCAATGCGGGTATTTTATAAATAAGTAATGTCTAATAATGACTTAGCGTTAATTTGGAGTATCATTTTGAACCGAACCCAAATGCTACCCTTAAAATAGAAGCAGATTAAGACGCTACCTGAAGCCGGAGCATATCCGGACTTTCAGTCCGCAATTCGAAGCCATCCCCTTTACGCGTGTGGTTGATAAATCAGGCGAAATCCAATGACAAAACTCGAGCGATTATTCGAACACATACTGACCCATTACCGCGGAATATTCGCCACCCTCTTCCTCCTGCCCGTTTCGGCAGCCTATGGTGCTTACGCAAGCATCCGTAACTGGATTTCATTTCAGCTCAACAGCGCCCCCGCCAAACACGATGCCAGAGTTGAAGCGGTGATCCGTCAAATCGAAGACTGGAAAAGCCAAGGTGCGAAGCAAAAACTTTGCACCGCGAGGTCAGGCTGGAAAACCATGAGCGAGCTGGTGCCCAAGTACAAGCTTTCTCATCGCAAGATTGATGTTGGAATGTACGACATACTTGAAATCGATGCAAAGCGCGGCATTGTCAGGGTGGAGCCTCTAGCAACCATGGGCCAGATTACGCGCAGCCTTGTATCTCGAGGTTGGACGCTGCCAGTAGTGCCGGAACTGGACAGTCTGACGGTGGGCGGTTTGATTATGGGTTTCGGCGTGGAAACCAGCAGCCATAAATATGGGCTATTTCAGCATATTTGCGAATCTTTCGAGATTGTGACCGCGGAAGGAAAACTGGTCAAATGCAGTCCTTCGGTCAATGCCGTGCTCTTTTACCAGATTCCGTGGAGCCATGGCACCCTGGGCTTTCTGGTGGCTGCCGAATTAAAAATCGTTCCTGTCAAAAAGTATGTCCGGCTTCACTATCAGCCTGTTTATAACCTTGATACTCTGGTTGCCGTATTCGAGCAGGCATCTCGTGATACCGAAAACAACGACTTCGTGGAAGGGTTGGTATACGGTCGCGATCAGGCGGTCATTATGACCGGCAGGTTCGCCGATGCCGTGGGCCCGGACGGTACTTTGAATGCCATCGGGCGATGGTATAAGCCCTGGTTTTATAAACATGTCCAAACCTACCTGGACAACAGGAACGAAGGTGTCGAATATGTGCCGGTGCGGGATTATTATCACCGGCATACCCGCGGTTATTTCTGGGCCATGGAGGAAATCATTGCGTTCGGCAATCACCCCATTTTCAGAGCATTGCTGGGCTGGGCCTTGCCGCCCCGTATCGAATTATTGAAATACACGGAAACCGAAACCACCCGGCGGCTTCGGGAAAAATTTCATGTGATTCAGGATATGCTCATGCCGATCCGGTATTTCAAGCAGTCCATTGACTATTTCGATGAGCATTTCCAGTTATATCCCTTATGGCTGTCACCGATGGCGCTCAAGGATAACGGGGGACAGCCCGGTTTTGTCCACCCTTTCAGGACGCAGGAAGGCACCGTGGACGAGCTCTTCGTGGATATTGGCGCCTATGGTACACCCGGCAAGGCGGGTTTCGATAACGCCGCCGCCCTGCCGTTGCTGGAGAAATTCGTCATCGAACACCGTGGCTACCAAGCCTTGTATGCGAGAACCTTCATGAGCAGAGAGGATTTCAGGACAATGTTCGACCATGCCGGCTATGACCTTTTGCGGGAGCGGTTGCCGTACTGCCGGCAAGCCTTCGATGAAGTGTACGACAAGGTTTCCTCAAAAGGCAGGGTTTCCCCGGTCGAAATGAGAAAGCTGGAAAAGGTGGGGTGAGAACAGCCCTTTATCGCCATTCGAACTTTTCGCCAACAACACAGTTTCTCCATAGGCTGTCTTAAGCACAAAAAGAGAATTATTCGTGACAGCCTGAACAGACAAATGGAGATTTAATGCCTTTAGGGTCCAGCCCTGCCGGAATGGGGCTTGCAGCCAAGTTCCAATGAACATTCAGAATGTTTTGTATATTAGCTAAGCACTGCGTAAAATTAGCGGCTGCCCAGCATCTGTCTATGGTCGTATTCAAAGGCTAATGCTCTCTAAGGAACCTGGAGTCTGCAACATATGTGTTCCTTACTGCACATATATCTGGATCGAGTTATGACGACGAATATAGAAAAAAACGTTTCACCAGACAAAGAGCCGCCGAAAATGCCTGGCGCATTGCCGCTCTTGGGGCATATGCTCGAATTTGGTAAAAACCCTTTTGACTACATGATGAAGCTCAGGAATACACTGGGAGAAATCGGTGAATTCCGAATGTTTCATCAAAAAATGGTGCTGATGACCGGCCCTGAAGCAAATGAAGCTTTTTTTCGCGCGCCTGACGCCCAGCTGGATCAAAGTCAGGCCTATAAAATCATGACGCCTATTTTTGGCAAGGGCGTGGTTTTTGATGCGCCACCGCATAAAAAAGACCAACAGCTTAAAATGCTCATGCCGGTTCTGCGCGACAAACCGATGCGCGGCTATGCGCAAGTGATCGTCCAGGAAGTCGAGCAAATGATTGCCAGCTGGGGCGATACGGGCGAAATCGATTTGCTTGAGTTTATGAAAGAACTCACCATTTATACGTCCAGCCACTGCCTGCTTGGTGATGAGTTCCGTTACGAACTGAATGAAGAGTTTGCCAAGATTTATCATGATCTTGAAAAAGGCGTGAATCCGCTGGCCTTTGTTTTTCCCTATTTGCCCTTACCTGTGTTCCGCCGCCGCGATAAAGCGCGCGCCCGGCTGCAGGAATTAGTCACCGGTATCATTGCCAAACGGGCGCAAAAACCGGAAAAAAGTGAAGATGCGTTTCAAATGCTGATTGATGCCAGCTATGATGACGGCAGCCGCCTATCGGCGCATGAAATAACCGGCATGTTAATTGGCACCATATTCGCAGGACATCATACTACGGCAGGCACGGCCGCCTGGACCTTGCTGGAATTGGCGCGCCGGCCTGAACAGTTGGAACTGGTATTGAATGAACTGGATACGCACTTCGGCGTCGATGGCGAAGTTACATTTCAGTCGCTTCGCGAAATTCCGCTGCTGGAAAACATCATTAAAGAGGTGTTGCGCCTGCATCCGCCGTTGATTTTCTTAATTCGCAAGGTGAGTGCAGGATTTTCGCTTCAAAGGCTATACGGTCAAGGCCGGCAAATATGTCTGTACTTCGCCGCGCGTCTCGCATCGCATCGCCGAGGTTTTCCCGTACCCGGAGAAGTTTGATCCTGAGCGCTATTCGGAAGCACGCCAGGAAGATGCCAAGCCTTTCGCCTGGATTGCCTTCGGCGGCGGTAAACACAAGTGTTCCGGCAATGCGTTTGCCATGCTGCAACTGAAAGCGATTTTCAGCATTTTATTACGCCGGTATACCTTTGAACTGATTGACGAAAAAGACACCTATCAGGATGATTTCACCCAAATGGTGGTGCAGCCCGCGTCACCCTGCCGTGTTCGCTACAAAAAACGCACGGACATTAAACAAGCCACCGTCGAGTCAGCGACAACTCATGCGCAGGAAGGCCTACCAACCGGCCCGAGCTTTACCATAGCAATCGACAGGGAGCTTTGCCAGGGTCATGCGACCTGCATGGCTGAAGCGCCTGAGCTTTTTCAGGTAGACGAGGCAGGCAATGTCACCGTTTTACAAGCCTGCCCGCCACTGGATTTGCTGGCAAAAGCCCGACAAGCCGAAAAATATTGCCCGACCAAGGCAATCAAGATCGAACTCAACTGAACATACGCACTTTATAGACAAACAATGGCCGCATATCCTAGAGCAGAACTTGAAGAAATGGTAGAACGTTGGTTGCAAGCCAATCGTGATGCAGAAAAAGAAGGTAACTGGCCCAAATATTTGGGCGCCATGTATACCGACACCGCTGAATATCGCTGGAATATCGGCCCCAATGAAGAATTTGTGGCGCGTAGCCGTAAACAGATAGAAGAATGGGCCTTGGGTGTGCAAATGGAAGGCTTTGAAGAATGGCGCTACCCCTATCACCGCATTTTAATCGATGAAAAAATCGGTGAAGTGATTGGCCTATGGCGACAAGTGTCGCCTGCGCTGCGTGAAGACGGTACGCATTATGAAGTAGCAGGAATAGGCGGTTCCTGGTTTCGTTATGGCGGCAATTATAAATGGGAATGGCAGCGGGACTTTTTTGATTTGGGCAATGTGAAGGCCTTGTTTTTTGAACTGGCTGCAGACGGCAAACTCGACCCTGCAGTGAAAAGAAAAATAGGCAAATTGGCCAAAGGGCAATTACTGCCCGGCCATGAGCGTTTGCGCAAACAACCGGGTTTATTGAAAAAACTGAAAGGCTTTATGGCAATGGTGCGTATTGCTCTGTTTAATACAATAAATTCAAAATTGACAGATGCCTGCCTTTTAAAAGGCTGGCATCTGTCGCTCAACCAAGATAAAAGTCACCTCATAAAAATCTATGCTCAATGTAAAACCTAGCTTGGAAAAACTGGCAACTGCTCACTGATAAGGGCCGGCAAATGTGGGCATTCAAGCCCGCCTCAAACCATATCAATGCGCATCTGCAAAATGCCGATAACATTACTGATGAAGAAATTGCCCAGTTTGCTGAAGATTTTCAGTTTGACAAATCCAACAATCCCAATTCCGGCGATAAGGTTTTCAGAAACAAAGCCATTAACGCCAAGTTTCAGGAATTTACCGGCCAAATGCCACAGTCAGCAACCCCCGAAGCGCAAAAAGTCACCGATGCGCTCATCAAAGGCATGAACTACTTTTCATGCTTGCAAAGCGAAGACGGCCACTGGCCGGGCGATTACGGCGGCCCACTATTTCTGTTACCCGGTTTGCTGATTGCCTCCTATATTTCCGATACGCCGTTTCCCAAAGCGCACCGGGAAATGATGAAGCTTTATATATTCAATCATCAAAATCAAGATGCCGGTTGGGGCATGCATATTGAGGGTGAATCGACCATGTTCGGCACCGTCATGCAATACGTGTCACTGCGTCTTCTGGGAGTCGATAAAGAGTCATGAGCAACTGATCAAGGCCAGGGCGTGGATCAACAACAACGGCGGTGCAACCGGCATTCCCTCCTGGGGAAAGTTTTATCTGGCGGTTTTGAATCTCTATGACTGGCAAGGTTTTAACAGCCTGTTTCCGGAAATGTGGCTATTTCCAAAATGGCTGCCGGTACATCCCTGGCGCTACTGGTGTCATACCCGCATGGTTTACCTGCCGATGGCCTATTGCTACGCACAGCGAATTAAAGCGCCCGAAAACGAGCTGATTTTGTCATTAAGAGAGGAAATCTATAACGAAGATTTCGCCTCCATTGACTGGCCGGAAGCAGCGCAATGCCGTGTGCGAAAAAGATAATTACACCACTTTGTCTCCTGTTCTGAAGTGGATGAATTTTTTCACCAATAGCTATGAAAAATTCAACTGCACCTGGTTAAGAACAAAGTCCACCGGACTATATATTAAAATACCTCAATGCCGAGGATGAGCAAAGCAACTATCTCGATATAGGCCCCGTCAATAAAGCCATCAATTCCATTTGCATCTGGCATGCTTACGGCAAGGACTCAGTGCAATTTAAAAAGCATGTCGCGCGTTGGTATGATTATTTATGGGTCGCTGAAGATGGCATGAAAATGAATGGCTACAACGGCTCGCAGCTTTGGGATACTGCTTTTGCAACCCGCGCCATGCTGGAAAGCGACTTGGGCAAGCTATTTCCTGATACTATTGCAAAAAGCTATAACTTTATCGAGTTGTCGCAAATTGATGCTGAGCATTCGACACATGCAGAGTTTTTCCGTCATCCCATGATAGGCAGTTGGCCTTTTTCAACGGCTGAGCAAGGCTGGCCTGTTGCAGATTGTACGGCGGAAGGCTTAAGCGCCACTTTGGCTATTCATCATTCAGGCCTGGTCACACCGGCAATTGATGAGCAACGCATTATACAGGCCGTTGACATTATCCTTTCTTACCAAAATACCGATGGCGGCTGGGCTACTTATGAGCCAACGCGCGCGCCCGTGTGGCTGGAAAAACTCAATCCTTCCGAAGTGTTTGCCGATATCATGATCGATTATTCATGGACGGAATGCACTGCGGCCTGTGTGATTGCTTTGCTGGAAATTCAGGAAACGTATCCAACTTATAAAAACAGCGAAATACGTAAAGCCATCTGTGCAGGCATCAATTTTATCCATAAGCAACAAAAACCGGATGGTTCCTGGTACGGTGGTTGGGCGGTCTGTTTTACATACGCCACCTGGTTTGGCGTGGAAGCGCTCAGTAGGGTCAAGGGCAAAGGCTATTATGACGATGCAGTTCTAACGGCCAGCATCGACAAAGCCTGCAGCTTTTTAACCGGCAAGCAAAAAGCCGATGGCGGCTGGGGGGAGACTTTCGAATCGTGTTCCAAACTAGTTTATACGGAGGCGGCAACATCTCAGGTGGTTAATACTGCTTGGGCTTTGCTAACCCTGATGGCTGCTGATTTTGGCGATAAGAACGTTATCGAAACAGGACTCAATGTGTTGTTGAACAAACAGACCGGCATGGGTGATTGGCCACAGGAACGTATTTCTGGCGTTTTTAATTATAACTGCATGATTACCTATGCCAATTACAGAAATATATTTCCTATCTGGGCGTTAAGCCGATACCGTAGCCGGTATGTTTAGAGATGATAAAAAAATCAACACACTTAAAGAATGCGGGTTAACTAGCTCACTATGAAATCAGAGTTCGATATTTGCATTATCGGCGCAGGCATGGCGGGCGCTACCATCACAGCCTATCTCGCTCCCAAAGGGATTAAGATTGCTTTAATCGATCATTGCTATAAAGAAAAAAAGCGTATCGTCGGTGAATTGTTGCAACCCGGCGCCGTATTGTCGCTTGAGCAAATGGGCCTCCGGCATTTACTGGATGGTTTTGAGGCGCAAACAGTCAAAGGTTACGCCCTGCTGCAAGGTAACGAAAAAACTACCATTGCTTATCCGCGCCGTCATACCGGAATCGGCTTGCATAATGGCAGGTTTTTGCAGCAAATAAGAGCCTCCGCTCTGCACAATGAATCGGTTACCCAAATACATGGCAAGGCATTGCACCTGCTGGAAAATGATAGCAATGAAATTATTGGCCTGAGTTACCGGGAATCGCTCACCTCCCAGATAAAGTCAATTTATGCCCCCCTAACCATTACCAGCGACGGCTTTTTTTCAAATTTTAGGGCGCATCTCAGCAATAATGAAAAAACCGTGACATCTTATTTTATCGGCTTGATATTAAAAGACTGTGACATGCCTTTTCCGCAACATGGGCATGTGTTTTTATCGGGACCGACACCCTTTATTTGTTATCCGATTTCCAATACTGAAGTCAGACTGTTGATCGATTTTCCAGGCGAACAGTTGCCTAGAAACTTTTTGCTTAAGGAGCATTTAGAGGTCAATGTAACGCCTTATATTCCCGAATGTATGCGCAACAGCTATGCGCAAGCATTGCAAGAAGGCAGGTTTAAGGTCATGCCCAACCATTACATGGCAGCAAAACCCATCATACGGAAAGGCGCGGTGATGCTTGGCGATGCTCTGAATATGCGCCATCCCTTAACGGGCGGCGGTTTGACCGCAGTATTCTCGGATATCCAAATATTGAGCGCCCATTTATTGGCCATGCCTGATTTCAAAAATACCGATTTGATTCACGAAAAAATCGAAGCCTATTACCGTGACAGAAAGAGCGCCAATGCCAATCTTAATATTCTAGCCAACGCGCTGTACGCGGTTATGTCCAACGATTTGCTTAAAATGGCTGTATTCAAATTCCTGCAGCGTGGCGGCGCTAACGCGCAGGAATCGATTGCTGTTTTGGCAGGCTTGAACAAGAAACATTATTCTTTGATAAAACAATTCTGTTTTTTGGCGGTGTTCGGCGCCAGCAATTTACTCCGTCAAAAGATTTCGAATTTACCTAAGGCAATAAAACTGCTTTCTGATGCGCTTGCCATAATTAAACCCCTGATAAAAAACGAGCTTTCTCTATCGACACTTTTTATGGCTAGCTCACGAAAATAAAATCCAATGCTTAGTTCGGTTATGGCACAAATATTCAAAGGCCTTAAGCCAGGAAAAAACTATCCCCTAGGAGCCATAAACTTTACATAATCCCTCGGCCCGACATTTCGTATCCACAACAGATGGTGCTTTCTGAAATTGATGCGATGAGAGCAAATTAACGCTCGCAACAAGAGCAATCGACCACCTTGCGCCAACCTGACTTAATTGTTTGCGCGAATTGATGAGCAGAAGCTCCTTACTATGAAAACAGACCACCATGCCGCTAAGCTCGCCGAATGTTTTGCCCGAAATCCCTGGCGGATCTTGGGGCTGGCCTTGGTGTTGTCTTTGCTGGCCGGCTGGGCGGCAGCGCAACTACCGGTCTACACATCGCGGCAGGCGCTGCTTCCTCAGAACACGTCGGTGGCAAAACGCTTCAACAATTTCCTGAAGAATTTTGGCGCCGCCTCGGATTTGATGGTGGTTTTGGAAGGCACTCCGCGCAGCGAACTCGAATCCTTTGCCAACGATCTGGCCGCTAAGCTCCGGGCAGAGCCCGAGATTGGTCAGGCGACTTCCCGGCTCGATATGGCGTTTTTCCTGGACCACGCCTACCTGCTGATGCCGGCCGAAGGTCTGGACCAGCTGGCTGCGCTGGCGAAACAGGCTATTCCGGCTGGCGGGCTGGAAGAAAACCTGCGCAAATCATTGAACTGGAGCAAAGACCATCCGCCGTTGGGCGGGACGGACACCGACCTGAAAACCGCCGAAGCCAGCCTGAATCTGGCGGCGTTTTTCCTGGAAGAGTGGCAGCGCTGGCTGTCCGCCGAAACAACGCCCACCGGTTTGGACTGGAACCGGCTACTGGCAAAAAACGGTGCGGGTGGCATGGCCGATGGCTACTTTACCTCGCACGACCGCAAGATGCTGTTTTTGTTCGTTCACCCGAAAAGCCCTTCCGGGGATTTCGAGAACCTTGGCCCCTTCGTCGACAAGGTTAAGCGGGTGTCGGCGGCCTTGGCTGAACAAGCCAAAGCCGCTGGACACACGCCTCCCACCGTGGGTCTGACCGGATTACCGGCCATCGAGTACGAGGAATACATCAATGTCCGCAAGGATATGACCATGGTGACAATCACCTCTGCCTGCCTGGTCGCCGCATTGATCCTGCTGGTGGTGCGCAGCATGCGCTGGGCCGCGCTGATTTTCATCCCTATGGGACTCGGTGTGCTGTGGAGCCTGGGCCTGGCCCTGTTCACCGTCGGGCACCTGACCATCATCACCGCCGCTTTTATCGCCATCCTGTTCGGCCTGGGTGCGGACTACGGCATCTTCACCTCCTCACGCATCGCCGAGGAACGACGGGCAGGCAAGCCCTTGGTCGAAGCCATTGGAGCCGGAATCGGCTCATCCTTTATCGCAGTGCTGACCGCTGGCGGCGCCTCGCTGTTGATTTTCAGCGCCTTGGCCACGGTCGATTTCCCTGGCTTCGCCGAATTGGGCGTTATAGCAGCCATGGGCGTGCTGATGATCCTGATCTGCACCTGGACGCTTCAACCCGCGCTCTACGCCTTGCTGCCGCCCAAGCTCAGAGACCTTCCTTCACCGGCTTCACCCCCGGCCCTCCCCCTGGGAGAGGGGCCGGGGGTGAGAGGCCGGTTTCCTGTGCCGGTTGCAGTAACCCTGGTTACGCTGGCCATAGGCTGTGCTGTCATCGGCGGCGTGAAGGGCCTCGGCATCCCCTTCGACTACGACCTGTTGGGCATGTTACCCAAAGATTCGGAGGCGGCCTACTACCAACGCCGCATGGTGGCGGAGAGCGACTATCAGGCCGAAGTCATCATTTTTACCGCCAAGGATATTGCCGAGGCCCGGCGAATTACCAGCGAGGCGGGCAAGCTCAAGACCATAGCCCAGGCGCAGTCGCTGACCAGCCTGTTTTCTGCGGACACTGACGAACGCCTCCACAAAGCCATGAGCATCGGCGAGTCCTTCGCCAAAGCCGATTACGCCAGGCAGGTCGCCGAACTCTCTCGTACCGGCCTGTCCGCAAAATCATTCGAGTTATTGCAAGCAGTGCTGGAAAATGCCACCGTCATCATCGACGAAGCCCAGGAACAGGCATTCTCGGCCGGACATTCAAACCTGGTCGAAAGTTTGGAAAAAGTTCGCGGACAACTTTCGGACATCTCGGCCAGGCTCGCCGCAAACGGCGAATTGGGCCGCGTGCGCAGCGAAAGCTTCTTGCGCGCTTTGCTGTCCGGAGCGGATGCCGGGCTCAAAGTCATCGACGCCTGGCGGCAGGCCCAGCCCCTCACCCCTGAGCAGTTGCCGCCCGCTCTGCGCGACCGCTTCTTTGGCGCGGACGGCAGCATCGCGGTTTACGCCTTCCCGGCAAAAACCGTATACGATCCCGGCAACCTCGACGCCTTGATAAAAGACGTGTATAGCGTCTCGCCGGAAGCGACCGGCTTCCCGACCACGCACCAGATATTTTCGAAGGCCGTGGTGGACGGTTTCACTCACGGCACGCAATTGGCCCTTGCGCTTTGCCTGCTGTGGGTTATGGCGGTGACACGCAGCGTGCGCGGCTTCGCGCTGGCGGCGCTACCCTTGCTCATCGGCGGCGGCTGGATGCTGGGGCTGATGGCCCTGAGCGGCATGCACTATAATTTCGCCAACATCGTTGCCTTGCCACTGGTGATTGCGTTAGCGGTGGATTACGGAGTTTGGTTCAGCTATCGCTGGTGTGAATTGAAAGGCCACACGCCCTTGCAAGTCAGCCTGGCTGTCGGCAAGGCAATCGGATTAGCCGCCGGCACCACATTAGCCGGCCTGGGCGCCATCACCCTAGCCAGCTACCGCGGCGTGTCTTCCCTTGGCATCAGCATCTCACTCGGACTGTTATGCTGCCTGACCGCAACCCTCTTCGTGGCCCCGGCCATTGGGCAATTATTTGATTACAAGAGAAAATCCTAATGCGAAAAACCACCCTCATTATACTTGCCAGCCTGTTGGCTGCCTTCGCCGCGAACGCCGCATCCACTCCCGAAATGATCGTGGTGTGCTATCCCGGCGGTTCTGTCAATTCCAAGGACGCCAACGGGGCGATGAGCTCCATGCTGCGGGTGGTGGAACGTGTCGGCCAGTGGCAAGCGAACAGCTTCAACAGCCTGTTCACCGTCAAATCGGACGAATGCAGAAAACAGATTGTCGAAAAAAAACCGAAGTTTGCCATCACCTCCCTTGGCCTCTATTTGGAATTGCGCAGCCAAGACAACCTGATACCGGTGGTCCAGCCCAAGATCAAAGGCAGTACCAGTGAGCGTTACCGGGTAATGACCCAAAAGGGCAAGTACAAAAGCCTGGATGAGCTCCAAGGCCTTACCTTAGGCGGCACGGCCTTGGAAGAACCCGCCTTCATCGGCAAGATTGTTTTTGCCGGAAAATACGACCCCGCCAGTTTCTTTGTCCTGAAATCGTCCAATCAGGCCATCCGTGCGCTGCGTGCATTGGACAAAGGGGAGCTGGATGCCGTCATTTTGAACGAGCAACAATTCAGCGGACTCGCCTCGCTGCAGATGAAGACTCCGCTTGAAGCTGTCTTCACATCAGAGGAAATTCCGCTCATGGGAGTGGTGGCCAACAGCGCCACCACGACTGCGGAAGAACGCGCTCGCTTCGGCAAGGCGCTGGAAGAAATGTGCACCGACACCGAGGGCAAAAAACTGTGCGACCTGTTCGGAGTGGAATCCTTCGTCGCCGTAGACCAAGCTGTGTTCCAGCCCATGGTAAAACTGTGGGCTAAAGGGAGCTAAGGCTTTGCGCAGAATACAACTTCTTTGGGCCGTTTCGATGCTGGCATTCCTGGCCGGCTGCGCCGGAATCCAGCGTGAGCACGTCCAATTCGACAGTGTTTCCGAGTGCCCAAAGCAGAACGCTGCTACGCTGGCCGCCCAACAAAGCCAATTCGGCCCGACGAGTGACACGCATACCCTGGAATGTGCGCTGACGGTCTTGCGCAACAGCCAAGACCCGGTAATTCGGCGCACTGCGCTAGGCAGTCGGCTCTGCCTGCTTCTGGCAGAGCGTGAAGCAGCTCAGGACAAGCGGGAGAAACTCGCCGCCGAGGGCGTGAGCTTTGCCGAAGCCGCGTTGGCGCAGAGAGGCAGCGGCGACGGGGCGGTACATTACTACCTGGCTGCTAATCTTGGCCTGGCGGTGCGCGAACACATCACGCTGGCCATGGAGAACCTTGGCCGGCTGGAAAACGAGATGAAACGGGCGGTAGCCTTAAGCCCAGACATTGATCACGGTGGTCCGCTACGGCTTTTGGGAGCGCTTTATCTGAAAGCACCGGCTTGGCCCAATGGCATAGGTGATCTCGACAAGTCGCTGGAGCTGCTGGAAAAAGCGGTCAAGGAACATCCAGTGCATCCGCTCAACCACCTGTTTTATGCTCAGGCACTCTGGAATGAGGGCGCCGAGGCCGACCTAATCCGGGTAAAAACCGAGTTCGCGTTGGGGGAGAAGCTCTTGGCGGAGGGTTTGTGGGGCTACAACAAAGCGCCCTGGAAAAAGGAATTCGCCGAATTTGCACAAGAATTTGGGGGCTGACGCATCGCGCGAGCAACCACTAGCGCAAGATCCCCAAACCTGAAACGAGCAGTTATACCACTCCCAATAAGTTCTGCTTTTATCCTTCTCCAGAGGCAGAAGGTGGGAATGATGGGGCCGAAATCTGCCGATTAAATCACTTTTGAAAACTGCTGCTGTTTTTGCGCCAGGTAGCGGTCGAAGACCATGCAGATATTGCGGATCAGCAAGCGGCCTGCCGCCAGGACCTGGATGCCCTGTGTTGTTACTATCAAGAGTCCGTCAGCTTGCATCGGCGCCAATCTGCTGAGTTCGTCGGCAAAGTAGGCGGCAAAATCGATGCCAAATGCTTTTTCAATAGCGGCAAAGCTTAAATCAAAATGACAAATTAATTGTGTAATCACGGCGCGACGCAGTTTGTCATCTTCATTGAGCTCAACGCCTTTGAATACCGGCAGCCTGCCCTGTGTGATAAGCCGGTCATATTCGTCCAATTCCTTGACATTCTGGATATAGGCATCCCCGACCCGGCCTATTGAAGTAATGCCCAAGCCGACCAGATCGCAATCCGAGTGCGTGGAATAGCCCTGAAAATTCCGGTACAGCTTGCCCTCACGCTGGGCAACGGCCAGCTCGTCATCGGGCTTGGCGAAGTGATCCATACCGATATAGACATAACCAGCCTCGGTGAGGCGTTGGCCGACCATTTGCAGAATATCCAGCTTGATCTCCGCAGGAGGGCAGATCGACTTCATTGATCTGGCGCTGGGTTTTAAAGCGCGCGGGCAAATGGGCATAATTGAAGATCGAGAAGCGATCCGGGGCAACGGCCAGTATTTTGTCCAGGGTTTTCGCGAAGGTGGTGACCGTTTGCAACGGCAGGCCGTAAATCAGATCAATATTGGTGGAACGAAAGCCCTCGGCGCGCGCGGCCTCTAAAACGCTAAAAGTCTGTTCTTCGCTCTGAATGCGATTCACGGCTTTTTGTACGGCCGGGTCGAAGTCTTGCAGACCTAAACTGATCCGGTTGAAGCCCAGTTCCCGCAAGTGTTTAATGGTTTGGGAATGGGTTTCCCGTGGATCAACTTCAATAGAATATTCGCCCTGATCGTCCTCTCTTAGCCAGAAATGCTGCCGGGTCACCGCCATTAACTGTTGCATCTGCTCAGAGCTTAAAAAAGTCGGCGTGCCACCGCCCCAGTGCAATTGGTTGACGATTCGGTTTCGATCAAACAATTTGCCCTGCATGGCGATTTCTTTAAACAGATTAGCTAGGTAGGGCTCCGCATGCTTGCGGTTTTTGGTTATGATTTTGTTACAGGCGCAATAAAAACACACGGTATCGCAAAAAGGAATGTGGAAATACAGCGATAAAGGCCCGCCCGCGGTATTGGATTTGGCGATGTGCTGACGGTATTCCTGGTCGCCAAAGCCTTCATGCAATTCCAAAGCCGTCGGATAGGACGTGTAACGCGGGCCGGCCTTGTCGTAGCGATGAATCAGCTTGAGGTCGAATTTGATTGATTGATCCATCATTTTATTTTGTCCTTAATCACTATTGACTTGGTGCCGGTTTCGGCTACCACAACCGGCTCGACGATGCCGATCAAATCCCCGGCCTGTTGAACGGCGTTGCCTGATTTTGAAATACGCGCCACCAGCTTAACCTGTTCGAAGTTGGATAACTTCATCGCCGGCATCATCGCCATGCTGTCATTCAGCTTGACTGTTAACGGCAAATCAGCGACTTGTTTGCGCACGATGGCCAGTGGCATTTGGGGGCCCGATAATGCCTGAGCATACACAAAAACAGTATCATCAGGGCTGGCGAATGCCTGAAGCCCGGGCGCTAAACTCACCTGAACTTCAATACTCTTTGTATTAGCAGGTTGCGCTGATTTTGATTGCACTTGCGCGGCGCCTGCCGGTATCTCAGTAGCGAGCTTTGCCAGCAAACCTTGCACTTCTTGCCGAGCCGTTGAATCTGGCGGTAATAGCGCTTCCAGTTTTGTCCACAAGGTTCTTGCCGCAACAAAATCGCCTGTTTGCGCTTTCGCCATGCCACCAAACCACAATCCGCTCACGTTGTCAGGCTCCATCGCCAGGACTTTAAACACCAATTCGGCGGGCTTTCCAGCGAGTTGTTCGTTATTGGCGAAAGCCATCGCTTCGGCGTAAAGCAGCATAAGCTCCGGTTGGTCTCCCATTAATTTGTAAGCGTGGTCAAAGGCATCAACAGCTTTAGGATATTGCTGCAAATACTTGTAGGATCGGCCTAACATTAACCAGCCCTGCGCATCATCCGGTTGTTTTTTCAGGCGCTCTGCCAGACCTGCAACCATGTCGTTAATCTGCGCCAGATCGGGTGTGGGTGCGGCAGCCGAAACAGTTAAGGCACCATAATTACCCAGCGCCGCATACAATGAAAGTGCGACTAAAGGCAACGCCAAAACCAGTACAAACACCATCCAGCGGCCTTGTGACACGGGTTTTTCTGCCGGATGCGCTATGTCCAGATCATCACTGAGCGCTGCTTCAAGCTCTGCAAACTGTTCATCGTATTGATCCTGGGATAAAGCGCCGGCCCGCAACTGCGCTTTAAGCTCTGCCAGCCGCTGCGCGGCAATGGTAATGTTGCGCTGGTCTTGATCGTCCGCGGGAACAGCGCGTTTGCGCCATAACGGCGGCAGGATAATCAAAAAAGCGATCAGGATCAGCGCACCGTCCAACAGCCAAAATATCGTAGTCAAGAGGCGTCACCCTTATCCAATAAGCGGCGGATTTTTGCTTTTTTTTCCGGACTCAATTCAGCCGAAGCCGTCCTTTTGCGCCGGACAATTAAAAATACCGCCATCAGGCCAATCAGTAAAAAAGCCACCGGCGCCAGCCAAAGTATGCCGGTCTTGGCTTTAAAAGGCGGATTATATAAAACAAAATCACCGTAGCGCGCCGTCATAAAATCCGCAATTTCCTGTTTTGTTTTGCCCTGTTGCAGCATTTCATAGACCTGTCTGCGCAAATCCTGAGCCAAATCGGCATTGGAATCAGCAATGGTCTGATTTTGACAAACCAGGCAACGCAATTCCGAAATCAGCGATTGATAAGACTGCTGTTGCTCGGCATTGGCAAACTGCCGGTATTCGACCGCAGCCAGCGCCACATTGGCCGTCATCAGCAAAAAAAGCAGCGTTATAGTCTTCATGAGGATTCAGCCTTTAATTGAGCAATCAACGGAAGGAAGGTCTTCTGCACATCGTCAGCGGTAACCGGCCCGGTGTGTTTGTAGCGAATCACGCCCTGTTTGTCGATGACAAAGGTCTCCGGCACACCGTATACGCCCCAGTCGATGCCAATGCGGCCGTCCTGATCCATAATGCTGACATCATAGGGATTGCCCAATTGCGCCAGCCAGCTTTTGGCCGCCTCCGGCTCATCCTTATAATTCAGACCGATGATCACAACGGCTTTTTGCTGCGCCAATTGATTGAGTATCGGATGCTCGGACCGGCAAGAGGCGCACCAGGATGCCCATACATTAAACAGCCAGACCTGGCCTTTTAAATCGGCAGTTGCTAATTTTTCCTCAGTCGGTCGCATCGGTTCCCGACCGATTGCGACACTTCCACCATCCCTGGCAGTCGGCCGCATCGGTTCCCGACCGATTGCGGCACTTCCACCATCCCTGGCGGTCGCATCAAGCTTAGCTGCGGAAAATGCCGGGGCCGGTTTACCCAGCAAAGGCGACGGAATTTCACGCGGATTGAGATGTAAACCCAGCGCCAGAAACACCGCCAGGATAATAAATAAAATTAATGGAATTATATATTTAAGCATTATGTTGTTTTTATACATAGCGCAATTATTCAATTTCTTTAATGGCGCTTTAGCAAGATTTAATATTGTCTGAGTTATTTCACCTTACCAGTTAACACTTTGTAAATAATTTTCAGCATATTCATTTAATAAAATCCTACGTGTTGTAAAAAAGGGTAACCATTGCTGTTGAAACCAGCGTATTGCGAGTTTAGAGCGAATATCCTTATCATTGATAATGCGGGCTTTTTTAATTTCTTTGTTATATTGATTCAATACCGCTAAGCGCTGCTTATTCAATCTGTCACAATTAAGATTCAGGTATTCAATGGTTTTTTCTACCAGTTCTTCAATTGTACTATAGCGATTATTCTCTATTCCGAGTTCGCCATAACTATCTTTTGCTTTTAGTTCGCCTGTTCGTTTGTTCAAACTAAATAGACATGGAAATGCTGATATATCCAATGGGTTAAGTAAGTAACCTTCACAAGTTATAGGTAGCTTATTTTTAACTATCAAGTGATCTTTGTAAGCATCACAACTAAGATTGGCAGGCAAAGGGTGGATAGTTTTATCAACATCAGAACCACCAAGACACACACCTACTACATTCATCCAATCCAACCCCCAATTATGATTTGGATTTCTCTTATCTGATTTTGGATGAAAATGTTCGACTCGTTGTTTATATACATCATTAACTTCATTCTCACAAAAGGCACACAATCCGCCTTGATCGTTAAAGATTAATTCTTTAATCGCTTTATAGTCATCACCTTGATTACTAGTGCGAAAACCAACATCCCAGTCATCTTGTGGATGCTGCTGTGCATATTCAGTCAATTTATTCGGGGGAGAAGATTTATTGATTCTCTTCAATGTCCAGTTCCCATTGCCGATTTTCAATATATAGGTCTGCTTCTGTTAATGCTGGTTCATTGCCTTGGTAGATGGCATCCAGTTTTGAACGCATACCTTTTGTTTCTGTTTCCATCCATTTATCCGCATATACTAAGTCTAAATATTTATTTAATAATTGAGTATTAGGGTCTTTTTGCGGACGTATCTCGGTACCAAAAATACGTTTTAATATACGCGATGATTCTGCTCCTTGCGTTCCTGCTTCGGCTGAATAAACGTGATTGTCATCAAGTATTCTAATTTGATGACTAGGTACTGTTTGAGCAACCTGTGGACTATGAGTAGTAACTATGAATTGTATTTTTGGAAAGGCTTTAATTAAATTACCCAATATCGTCTGTTGCCACGCAGGATGCAGGTGCAGTTCGACTTCATCAATCATTATCACGCCGCGTGTTTCCTTTGCGGCTTTTAAACCTAAATGCGGATTAAGCTTGATACAGCGATAAGCAATATCGCCTACCATTGCTAATACTCCACGAATGCCATCACTCAGTAACTCAACTTTTAAAGTTCCATACTGATCATGATTAAGAACTAGTGATTTTTCATGGCTCACGCTGTATTCCAAAGTATGCCAGCCCGTTGTTTCTTGCAATAATATATCGATAGCTTGTTGTACTACTTGAATAGTATCCTTCCATACAGAATCGATTGCAGAATACAAACCCTTTTCTGATTGTTTAATTTGATCTTCTCTATAGCTTTCAAAAACCCATGTAAACCAGTCAGCAAAATATTTGTAAGAAGAGGCTGGATCAAGACAATCTCGATAAGCAAATAGACGCATAAAGAAATCGGCATCTTGTTTGCCTTTAGCTAGTTTATCTTTAGTTAAGAGCTTTTTTTGACTCCAGAGCCGCCCCGTACCGTAGTAACCCATAATTGGTAAATCAGTATCGGGACTTTCGGTATTTCTAATTTGATATTGGGCAAGAGCTGCCAAACTTTTTATCTCTTTAGAAATATTATCATCTTTGGTTTTTGTCCCTTTTGTTTCACTTTCACGACTACGTGTCCATGTCCATGTTTTTCCGTGATCTTTGTAGTCTATCAAATTGATGTCGTAATCACCCTGCAAAGTAATCTTACAAGGCAATTGACGCTCCATGTGTCCATAACGCATTTTGATCATTCGTACATCATCAATACTAATAGCGTTAGCTGGATTGCTAAATGAAGTGTGCGCTAAATCAAAACCACTAACAAACGACCATAAGCCAATACGAATAGCATCAAGTACTGATGATTTACCCTGCCCGTTTTTCGCAACAAGCAGTATCAGTTGTTCATCTAAATTAATAGATAACGATTCAAAACAACGAAAATTGGTTATCTCAAGTTTTTTTAGTTTCATTATCACTGCCACTTAAGATGATTTCCAGTAATGAAACCAACACCACGCAAGACACGAAAAAATCCACAATACGATCCTTTCGATTGTCATTTTCGTGCCTTTCGTGATTTTCGTGGATCATGTTTTTTTCTCTGAATCAGATAATCGCCTAAGCTGGTCTCACAATGCGATAGCGTCTGTCGCAGGCCGCGCATAGCCCGCCCAGCGCCATGAATACCGCGCCCAGCCAAATCCAGCGAATGAAAGCCTTGTAATAAATCCTGAGGCTCCATGCGCCCTGATCGCCCAAGGGTTCACCGATGGCCACGAATAAATCCCTGAACAGACCGGCATCAATGGCTGCTTCGGTCATGGGCATTTTTTGCACCTGATAAACCCGTTTTTGCGGTTCGAGTTTGGCGACCTGCTTACCCTCGTGACTGACGCTAACAAACGCCTGTTCAGCTAGATAATTAGGCCCTTCGGTTTGCTTGACGCCGTGAAATTCAAAGCTATAGCCGGACATATCCAGCGTATCGTTTGGCGCCATGCGCACGTCTTTTTCCACACTATAAACGCTGGTGTAGGTAATACCGATCACAAATACGGCGATACCGAAATGCGCTAAGGTCATACCGTAATAACCGGCCGGTACGGTTTGCAGCCTTTGCCATGAAAATCCCTGCACGCCCATCCGGTCGACAAAAGCGGTAACCGTCATAGCGGCTGTCCATAGCGCCAGCGTGGTGCCCAATACCGCCCCCCAAGAGTAAAACGGCATCAGACAGCGGCATCAGCAAGCCGCCGGCTAGACAGCCTAAAATCAGCCAACGCAACTGTACGGCAATCAGCTTGATATTGTCTCTTTTCCAGCGCAACAGCATGCCCAGACCGACGACGATAGCCAGCGGAGCCATCAAGGGAATAAACACGGCATTAAAATAAGGCGGGCCGACCGAAATCTTGCCCAAACCCAAGGCGTCAATGACCAAGGGATACAAGGTGCCCAGCAAAATACTGGCTGCGGTCACTACCAGCAGGACATTGTTCAGCAAAATCGCCGATTCCCTGGAAACCAGTTCGAAGCTTGCGCAGCTTTTAACGGTCGGCGCTCTAAGCGCATAGAGCAACAAGGAACCGCCCACGACAACCGCCAGAAAAATCAGTATGAATAAACCTCTGGCCGGATCACTGGCAAACGCATGCACCGATGTGAGCACGCCGGAACGCACCAGAAATGTCCCCAGCAGGCTCAAAGAAAAGGCAAAAATCGCCAGCAATACCGTCCAGGTCTTGAACACACCGCGTTTTTCGGTGGCCGCCAGGGAATGAATCAGCGCGGTACCGACCAGCCAGGGCATGAACGAGGCATTTTCCACCGGATCCCAAAACCACCAGCCGCCCCAGCCCAGTTCGTAATAAGCCCACCAGCTGCCCAAGGCAATACCCAGCGTTAAAAACATCCAGGCAATATTCGTCCAGGGTCTGGACCAGCGCGCCCAGGCCGCATCCAGACGCCCTTCCAGCAAGGCGGCAATGGCAAAAGCGAAGGCCACGGAAAAACCGACATAGCCCATGTAAAGCATGGGCGGATGAATCGCCAGACCGGGATCCTGCAGCAAAGGGTTTAGGTCGCGCCCTTCCACAGGCGCAGGAAACAGGCGTTCAAACGGATTGGAGGTCAGCAATAAAAACAGAATAAAACCGATGGCGACCAGGCCCATGACGCCCAAAACCCGGGCTACCGTAGCATCAGGAATTGCGCGGCTAAACAGTGCAACCAATCCTGTCCAGCACGCTAACACCAGCGCCCACAGCAACAGTGAACCTTCATGTGCGCCCCAGACACCGGAAATTAGATACAGCACAGGCAGAGCTGTATTCGAATTCTGAGCGACATAGGCGACGGAAAAATCATGCGTTAAAAAGTTGTAAGTCAGGCAGCCATATGACACCGCCATGAATAAAAACAGGCCAAATGCGGCCGGTCTGGCCACTGCAATCCAGCCGGTAATGGTGCGGGCAGCGCCGATAATAGGCAGGGTTCCTAAAACAACGGCCATGCACAAGGCCAAAATGAGTGAAAAATGACCGAGTTCAGGAATCATTGATCGGCCTGCGCTGGCATTGTTTGGGTCTTTAGACTGCCCGCCACTTCCGGTGGCATATAGTTTTCATCATGTTTGGCCAAGACTTCTTCGGCAATAAAAACACCCTGCTGATTTAAGCGGCCGTGGGCGACGATTCCCTGCCCTTCCCTGAACAAATCCGGCAAAATGCCGGTGTATTCAACAGTCACTTCCTTATTGAAGTCGGTTAACTTGAAGCGCACCATCAGTCCATCGCCGGGCCTGTGCACGGAGCCTTTAACGACCATCCCGCCCAGGCGGAACAGGGCATCTTCGGGCGCCTTGCCGGCAACCACATCCGTGGTGGAAAAGAAATACATCAAATTTTCATTGAATGACTTCAGTGCAAATGCGGCGGCGGCGGCGGCGCCAATCACCATCAGCGCTATGAGCATCAAACGTTGTTTTCTGGCGGGCTTCATACTTCCTCTGCGTTTTTGGTTTGTCTGGATCGATGGTGCTTGGCAGCACCGGCAGATCGCGCAAGCTTTAAAGCCTGCCGGCGTAAAAACTGTCTGCGCTGAACGACAGGAATAATGATATTGGCTACCAATACCAGGACAGTAATGCCATAAGCTGTCCAGACATAAAAGGCATAACCGCCCATGGCAAAAAATGCCTGCCAGTTCATCGATTTTCTCCAAATAAAACCATATTTTTGACCCACTGGGCATTGCGCTCGCGCAACAGAAGCTCAATGCGCGCCCGCTGCAACAAGGCAATCAGATAATAAAATTTAAACGACAACGCCATCAGTAACAAGGGAATCAGCATGCTGACATGAATAGACGGCTTGTCCATTTTGGAGACCGTAGGGCCCTGATGCAGGGTATTCCACCATTCCACCGAATAATGAATGATCGGTATATTGACTACGCCGACCAAGGCTAAAATGGCCACCGCCCGGGAAGCCGTGCGCTTGTCGTCGATCGCGCCATAAAGTCCGATAACGCCAAGATACAAAAACAGCAAAATCAGTTCCGATGTCAGGCGCGCATCCCAGACCCACCAGGTTCCCCACATGGGTTTTCCCCACAAGGAACCGGTTACCAGTGCAATAAAGGTAAAACCGGCACCGACCGGCGCGCTGCTGATGGCCATAATCTCGGCCAGTTTGATGCGCCAAACCAGTCCTATGGCGCCTGCTGCCGCCATGACCACATAGATAAATAATGACATCCAGGCGCTGGGCACATGTATGTAAATAATACGATAGCTGTCGCCCTGCTGATAGTCGGGAGGCGCCAAATACAAGCCGCCATACAGTCCCGCCGCGGTCAGCAGCACAAAAACCAACACCAGCCAGGGCATTAATCGCCCGCTAAAGGCATAAAAATGCGGCGGTGAAGCCATGCGATGGAAAAATCTAGCGACCGGATCTGGAATTAAAAACATATCGCTCTTGCTTGCTGGCCGGTGAAAAAACAGATCGGTATTGAGCTGAGCCCATAGTCCATTATCCTTGTCTGATATGATGCAAAGGCTGTATTTTACGGGATATTATTAATCAATACTCATTTTTAATGCCGCTGCGGTTGGCAAAGGCGCCAATACCAAAGCCATCAGTAAAATGGCAATGAGGATATTGATCTGCGCATCGACAGGCAAACCATTGCTGGCCATCTCTACCGCATTGCCGGCAAAAATCAGCACCGGAACATACAGAGGCAACACCAGCAACGATAAAATCATGCCGCCCCGGCGCAGTCCTACCGTTAAAGCCACACCAATAGCGCCGATCAAACTTAACACCGGAGTCCCCAGCAGCAACGTCAATAGCAAAACAGATAAAGCATGATTTGGCAGTCCCAATAAAACCGCCAACAAGGGTGCGACAATCAGCAACGGCAAGCCGGTCACCAGCCAATGGGCAATAATTTTACCCAGAACCAGCACCGAGGCAGGATGGGGGCTTAACAGAATTTGTTCAAGGGAACCATCATCAAAATCTGACCGGAACAGACTGTCCAAAGAAAGCATGGCCGCCAGTAATGCAGAAACCCAGATAATTCCCGGCGCAATAGCTTGTAAAAGATGCGGTCTGGCGCCAATACCCAGAGGAAACAGGGTGATGACGAGAATAAAAAACAGCAATGGATTAGCCACTTCAGAACGCCGGCGCAGCGCCAAAACCAGGTCGCGCCGAATAATGGCAAAGAAGGCTGTGGATAAAGACATCAGGATAAATGAATACGCTGGACATCGACGCCGTGCAAGACAACGTCATGATGCGATGTTAAAACAATCATGCCGCCGTTCGCGCAATGTTCACTCATTAACGATTCAAATAGGGCAATGCCCTGCTTATCCAGTGCCGTAAAAGGCTCATCCAGAATCCACAAGTCATTTTCCGTCATTAACAATCGGGCTAAAGACAAGCGTCTTTTTTGTCCGGCCGACAAGGTCTGCACCAGCATATCATCATAGCCCGCCAGATGTACCCGGGATAAGGCTTGTTGGATTGAATACCGGCCTGGTTGACTCAATGCCAGTGACATAGCTAAATTTTCCAGCACCGTCAGCTCTTTTTTGATGCCATCCAGATGACCGACATAAGCCATCCGCGCGTAAAACTGACTATCATTTACCGCTTCCCCGCTCCAGCGAACCTGCCCCGCATCGGGCTGCCTGAAACCGCATAAGATGCGCAGTAATGAGGTCTTGCCGCTGCCGTTTTTGCCTTCCAGCAACAAAACCTGACCAGGGCCGATCTCAAAAGCCAGATCTTCGAACAACACACGGTCGTCGCGAATGCAACTTAAGCCCCTGCCTTGCAGAAAGTGTATTGTTTTATTTTCCATGACTTGAGGGGATTTACACGATAATCAATGCTGACACCACGAAAAAAAAGTAAGCGTCTGTGCATCGTGCTGATTGCATAAGGTTATTTAATAGTGGCCAAGCGTTGGCGCACGACTTCATAGAGCAAGACACCGGTGGCAACCGACAGATTAAGACTTTCCACTTGCCCCAGCATCGGCAGCTTCACCAGCAAGTCGCATTCTTCCTTGGTCAGGCGCCGCATGCCTTTGCCTTCGGCTCCGATCACAATGGCCAGCGGCACGGTAAAGTCGGTCTGATAAGCCGTTTGCCGGGTTTCACCGGCCGCGCCCATCACCCAGATGCCATGGTCTTTAAGCCAGCGCAAGGTTCTGGCGAGGTTGGTTACCTGATAAACCGGCACGGTTTCCGCGGCACCACTGGCAACCTTACAAACGGTTGGCGTAATGCCCGTGGCATTATCCTTGGTAATAATAACGCCATGCACGCCGGTAGCATCGGCAGTGCGCAGACAGGCACCGAGGTTATGCGGATCCTGCACATTATCCAGCACCAGAAACAAAGCCTTTTCGGTCAATGACTCTACCGCCTGTTTCAAGTCGTTTTCTGATTGCGCTGCCGGCATGTCAACTTCGATGACAATGCCTTGATGGTTTTTGCCGTCGGCAAATCGATCGAGTTTCTTCCTGTCGGTTTTTTCTGGCTCTATGCCTAAGTCCAATAAATCGTCGACCAGCTGAGTCAAGCGCTTGTCTTGCCGATGTGTATCAACCCAGGCCATATCGATTTTTTTTGGCGAATAATCCAGGGCCGCCTGCACGGCATGGATGCCGAACAACTTTGCTTTGCTCATTTTTTACGCCGCTTTTTCCTGGGTTTGCTGGCTGTGCCCTCTTTTTGCACAAGTTCAAAATCGATTTTCTTCTCATCCAGATCAACCCGCGCAACCTTGACTCTTACACTATCGCCCAAACGGAAATTAGTGCCGGTGCGCTCGCCTTTTAATTGGTGGCTGGTCGGGTCAAAATGAAAATAATCCTGCCCCAGATTACTGATATGCACTAAACCCTCGACATAGATCTCGGCCAGTTCAACAAAGAAACCGAATGAGGTGACCGCTGAAATAATGCCTAGAAACTCCTCGCCGACTTTGTCGGTCATGTATTCACATTTGAGCCAGCTGACCACATCGCGCGTGGCATCGTCGGCGCGCCGCTCATTGGCAGAGCAATGCTCGCCCAGGCTCACCATATCGGGAATGCCGTAAAAAAAGCTTTCCGCTGATTTGCCTTGCAAGCAATGCCGGATAGCGCGATGCACCAGCAAATCGGGGTAGCGGCGAATAGGCGAGGTAAAATGCGCATAGGCTTCCAGAGCCAAACCAAAATGGCCCTTTAGTTCTGGGCTATAAACAGCCTGTGACATCGAACGCAGCAAAACGGTCTGGATTAAGTGGGCATCAAGCCGGTCTTTGACCGACTCCATCAGATGCATATAATCCAGCGGTGTGGGCTTGAGGCCGCCGCCAAGTGACAGGCCCAGTTCGCCCAAAAAAGTTTTCAAATTAAGCAGTTTGTCGGCAACCGGCCCTTCGTGTATGCGCAACAGTTTGGGCATTTTCTTGGCATTTAAAAATTTTGCCGCCGCCATGTTAGCAGTGATCATAAATTCTTCGATCAGTTTGTGCGCATCATTGCGTACGACCGGCACAATTCTTTCAATTTTACGATTGGCCCCGAAAATAATGCGGGTTTCCTGGGTGTCGAAATCCATGGCGCCGCGTTGCTCACGGCTAACGCGCATGACCTTATAAAGCGCATACAACTCCTGCAGATCCGGCATCAAAGCCTTATACTTCTTGGCTAATGCCTTCGCCTCGCCAGCTCCCGGCTGGCTTGCGGAATCAACCAGCATTTTTGCCACTTCCGTGTAAGTCAATCTGGCATGGGAGCGCATAACTCCTTCAAAAAAACGCGAGCGGCTGACCTTGCCTTGCTCGTCTATGAACAGCTCACAAACCATGCACAAACGATCGACATCGGGATTGAGCGAACACAAACCATTAGACAAGATTTCCGGCAGCATGGGTATGACCTGCTCTGGAAAATACACCGAGGTACTTCGTTTGTGGGCTTCTTTGTCTAATGCGCTGTTAATTTGCACATAGTGCGAAACATCCGCGATGGCTACCAGCAACTTCCAGCCTTTTGGCGTTTTTTTGCAATAAACGGCATCGTCAAAATCACGCGCATCCTCGCCGTCAATAGTGACCAAGGGAATGTCCCGCAAATCCACGCGGCCTTGTTTTGCCGCTTCCGGCACTTCCTTGGTGAGTGGTTTGATTTCTTCCAGCAACTCATCCGGCCATTGATTAGGCAGTTCGTGGGATCGAATCGCCATTTCAATTTCCATACCCGGCGCCATGTGATCGCCCAAAATCTCGACCACACGTCCTATAGGCTGGCGAAGCTTGGTGGGTTGTTGGAGAATTTCGGCAATGACAATTTGACCCAGTTTGGCTCTACCCTCATCGCCTTGTTGAATCAAGACAGTTTGAGCGATATTTTTGTTGTCAGGCACCACATAGGTAAAACCGCCTTCCTTATACAGGCGCCCTACAATCTGCTGCGTATTGCGTTCAAGAATTTCAACAATGGCGCCTTCCCTGCGGCCTTTTCTATCCACCCCTGCAACACGCACCACAGCTCTGTCATTGTGCAGCACCTGATTCATTTCCCGGGGCGATAAAAACAGGTCATCGGAACCATCATCCGGCCTGATAAAACCGAATCCATCGGCATGCCCCATAATGCGGCCGGCAAATAAGTCCCGGCTATTGACCAGGCAATATTTCTGCGCGCGATTGAATAACAGCTGCCCATCCCTTTCCATGGCGCGCAGGCGGCGGCGTAGCGCTTCTAACTGATCTTCCGTTGTCAGCGTAAATGCTTCTGCAATTTCATTACGCAGCAAAGGCTTGCCGGCATGCTCAATGAGCTGAATAATCAACTCCCGGCTGGGAATGGGGTTTTCATACTTGGCAGCTTCACGCTGAGCGTATGGATCTTTTGTTGAACTAAAATCAACGTCTTTTTTTGACTTCGATGTCATTTAAATAATGTACTTCAAGATGATGAAAGAAAGGCTTTATATATATATGATACATCACTTAGCCGTTATTAGAGGACTGAAACAGAAAAAGTTTATGCGTTTCATGCAAGATTTTCTTCAAAAAATTTAACACCGCAGGTAGTTGACAAGCCATCGCCAGCCGGTATAATGCGCCCTCGCTTCGCTGATACAGCAATCCTCACGCCGGGGTGGTGAAATTGGTAGACACGCTAGCTTCAGGTGCTAGTTGGGGCAACCCAGTGAAGGTTCAAGTCCTTTCCTCGGCACCATCATTTCCCAAGTAATTCAAACAGTTAAACTCTATTCGCTCAAGTTCTAAACTGAATTTTCATTCTATTATCAATGTCATGTATTGACAACATAGTGCACAAAGACACGCACAGAATCGTTGAAAACATTCCTGAGTAGCTTTAGACGGGTTAAAAGCACAGGCTTAATGGCCTACAGCATCGTTTAAGCAAAGCTGGACTGTCCGGCCGCGATTGAATCACTTCTGTAACAATCCCAACATAACGGCTATATGCGCCAGTTCGGCCAGCGTTGAGACATTCAGCTTGGCTCTGATCTGGGTGCCATAATTGGCCACCGTTTTGTGGCCAAGACACAGTTCATCGGCAACTTTGTGCACCGTCAGGCCTTTGGCGAGCAGACAAAAAACATCAAATTCCCTTGCCGTGAAGGCGTTAATAATCGTTTTATACTCGGTTACTTCAGCGCGGCCGAGACGGTCTTTGACCAGACCGGCTTCAATAAACAGCTCTCCCCGCGCAACTTTCTCGATGGCTTGAGGCAGCATCGCCGGCGCGCTGTTTTTGCTGATATATCCCTTGGCGCCTGCCGCCATGGCGCGATCAATATAAACCATTTCGTCATGCACGCTGAATACCAAAATTTTCGCCAGCTCATCGCGCTGACAAATCCTGCGTATGGTTTCCAGCCCGCCCAGGCCGGGCATGGATAAATCCATCACGATCACATCGGCTGCGTGTTCCTGCGCCAACTGAAGGGCGTGCTCGCCGCGTTCGGCTTCGGCAATCACTTCAATAGACTCACTGGCAGCCAGCAGCATCCGGAATCCGGCCCGCACCACGGCGTGATCATCGACCAGGATGACTTTGATTTTAGCGTTCATTGCACCGGTATTTCTGCGCTTAACAGCATGCCCTGCCCCGGCTGCGAGTGGATGCTCAGTTCGCCGCCCAGCGATTTGATGCGCTCCTGCATGCCGCGCAAGCCGAATCCGGAACCAACACTGTTGATATTGCAGCCGACGCCATCATCATAGACTTTTAACAGCAACAGACCGGGGGCTGCATCAGCGGTAGTCAATACGATATTGACGTGCCGGGCCTCGGCATGGCGGAGGATGTTGGTCAGACATTCCTGAATCACTCTGAATATCTGAATGCTGATTTTCGGATCCAGCCTGTCGGCCGAATCCGAACATAGAATATTCAGGGTCATTCGGGGATTGCGTTCCGACCAGTGCTGCACCATATCTTCCAGCGCGGCTTTTAAGCCGAGTTCGGTCAGTATCAAAGGGTGCAATTGATGCATCATGGAACGCACAATACCCATCAAATGATCACAAATACCGGCAATCGATCCGGTGATTTTCGTGACATCGGCTTTTTCATAGGCCGCAGTGACCGCCATCACCTTGATGGCGGTCAGCGATTGGCCGAGTTCGTCATGCAACTCCTGAGACAGCCGTTGCCGCTCTTCTTCCTGTATTTGCAGCGAATGCTGGGTCAACGTCCGGTTTTCCTGTTGGGTCGCATCGAGAACATCGGTCATATGGTTAATGGCTTTGGCGATGCTGTCATATTCCAGTGTTGAAAAGGCCGGCAATTTTTGCCGGTACTGGCCGGTTTCAATGAGTTTGAGGTTGTCGACGATGGTGTTGATGGCTTTCAGCGTTTTGTTAAAAACCAGATGCACCGCCAGAAAGGTTAGCAGCGCTAGCAGACAGATCGAAACAAAAAAAGCAATGGTCTCCTGCCAGACTTCGGTTATTTCATCCAGAGGATTGGCCTGAATAATCAATGTCATGGCTTTCCCGTCAAAAGTGGTTATTTGATGCTCCGCTTCGGGATACTCGCTGACCACCAGATTGATGAACCATCGCGGCGGAGACTCCTGCGGCCCCATCTGCTGATTTTTTTGGGTGATGTCAAGCACTTGCCCTGAAGGTTCTTTCAACTGAATCTTCAAATGCCGGGTTGCTTTCAGAGCGCCCAAGCGATACAGCCAGTCGGATTCTTTCATGACTGCAGACGGCGCTTTGGCAAAACCGAGTTTTATCAGCTGCAGCGCCATGTTAATCGAAGAGTCAACTTCCTTGCTGACCGCATTACGCGCCTGCCAAATGGCTATCGAACCGCCGAGTATCAGTATGCAGATGGAAAAAAACAGAATCCTGATGTTGATCTGGTAACGTAGGCTCATGGTGTTTGGGCGTTAGCTAAAGGCATCATTGTCGGTCTTGATGGCGAGTTCGGCCATAGGAAAAATTCTTGTAATTACTCAGTGTCATGTGTAATTCCGAGCAGAGCGAGGAATCTTGAAGCCTGAGCGCATGCTCCAGCGCTTAAGATTTCTTCCGTTGGTCGAAATGACAGTACAATCAAGCATCTTGTAAAAAACTGAATTGTCACACTTTAAAAGCGACGGACACTGGGTTGTGGACGTTTCCTGACCGGCAAACCTCGCGTTTATACACTATGCTGTTCACTCATGCCCAAAAGCTTGTCAACAATGAATTACACTGCCAGAGCCGCTAGCCTTATTACAAGGAGGTACAGACAACATGTCAATTCTTGAATCTATTATCCCCATCAACACCTATCGTTTTTATTTTGCTGTTGATGGTCCCGTCACATTGCCAAAATATCCGGGCTCGGCCTGGCGTGGGGCCTTCGGGCATGCGCTAAAAAAGACTGTCTGCATTGTGCGCAATACGCCCTGCAACCAGTGCATGCTGAAAAATGCCTGCGCCTACAGTGTCGTATTTGAGACGCCTCCGCCAGCCAATGCCGAAAAAATGCGTAAATATACGGCGGCGCCGCATCCGTTTGTCTTGCAATTTCCTGTGACGGCCGCCAGCGCTGACTCGTTATACCCGCTAGATGTGATTTTGTTTGGTCATGGCCAGCGCTATCTTCCCTACATGGTGCATGCCTTGCAAACAGCCGGTCGTGCCGGTATTGGCGGCCATAAACAGGTTTTTAGTCTGCAAACCATTGCCAGCATCAATGACCAGGGAACTGCCGAAACCATCTATAAAAATGGCGAACTCAAACCCTCGCAGCCTGCTGAATTGCCAGCGATTCCCGCCATGCCCACGCACATTGAGATTACTTTTCACACACCGCTGCGTATCAAGCAGGAAAATAAAAATCTCGCCAGCCGGCAATTCAACTTTGGCGCATTTTTCGGCACACTGCTCAGACGCATCTCCATGATCAGCTACTTCCATACGGACACTCCCTTGGAAACCGATTTCGCCGCCCTGACCGCCCAGGCCAGAACCGTGCAATTCGCATCGCAACAACTCAAATGGTACGACTGGACACGCTATTCATCCCGGCAGCAAACCGAAATGAACATGGGCGGCCTGATCGGCAGCGTAGAGCTTGATATGCAAGGTCTGGAGGAATTCTGGCCGTATCTCTGGCTGGGGCAATGGACTCATGTCGGCAAAGGCACCAGCATGGGCATGGGCGCCTATTCGATCAAGCCGGCAAGCTTGCCAAATGCCTAAAATTATTCAACAAGGCCGAAACTCACCGGGTCATGGCAGCATTCGTGGGAGCGACGCCCTCGTCGCGATTAAAAGCAGATGTGGGAGCGACGCCTACGTCGCGACGACCGGTAGGGAACCGGCTCGGCCAAAGGCTCAAGTCGCGACCTAGGCGTCGCTCCCACCCGTCAACCAACATACTGAATAACCGACACGATCAGGATGAACACAAAATCAATTTTACTCGCCGTCACCGGCCTTACCCCGCAAGTGGTTACCGAAACCTTGTATGCACTGCATCAGCAAGGCCTGGCTTTGCCTGAGCAAATTCACATCCTTACCACAGATGAAGGCTATCAGCGGGCCCGGCTAACCCTGATTAACGACGGCTGGCTGGCGCGGTTTTACCATGACTACCAAAAGCCACCCCCTGATTTTTCCGAACGCCATATCCATATCCTGCAGCACGCCAATGGCGAGTCTTTAGCCGACATCCGCACCCAAGCCGATAACCAGGCCATGGCCGATGGTATCACCGAATGGATCAGAACCCTGACCGCCGATCCGGCTACTTCGCTGCATGTCTCCATCGCCGGTGGCCGCAAAACCATGGGCTTTTATGCCGGTTACGCCCTGTCGCTGTATGGCCGTGCGCATGACCGCCTCAGCCATGTGCTGGTCTCCGCCGACTACGAATCGCACCCGCAGTTTTACTATCCGACGCCCTATTCGCACGTCATCTACGGCAACGACCCCACCCGCAAACCCCTGGACACGCAAAATGCCGAAGTCATGCTGGCCGAGATCGCCTTTGTGCGTCTGCGACACGGTCTGGATAAAACCTTGCTGCAAGGCAAAAGCAGCTTCAGCCAATCGGTCGCAAAAGCCCAGCAAGCGCTCGGACCAGTCCATTTAAGCCTTGATCTCAAGCAGCGCAGCATCGAAGCCCAGGACACCCTCATCAAGCTTATACCCGCCGATCTGGCGTTTTACAGCTGGCTGCTGAAACGCCAACTGGCAAAACAAGCATCGCCCACCTGCCCCAACGATGGCGCACCGGAACACGGTTATGCCGAACAATACCTGCAAGAATACCGCTTGATTAATGGCGAAATGGGCGGTGCCGACCGCACCCTCCAGGCCTTGCAACAGGGCATGAGCAAGTCCTTTTTTGAACAGCGCAAGTCACGTATTAACAAAACACTGCAACAAAGTTTGTCACACGGAGCTTCGGCTTATTTGATCAGTCCGGTGGGCAAACGCCCCAATACCCGCTATCAGATTTTGCTGGATGCCGATCAGATTCAGTATCAACAGGAGAATACAGGATGACCAACAAAGCATTGCTTGAACAATCCAGCCGCATCGCGCTAGCGGCTTTTTTGCATGATCTTGGGAAGTTCGCCGAACGCGCAAAAATCCCGGTTAATCAGGAAACCCTGGATGCCAACAAACAGCTTTATTGTCCGCATCGTAAAAAATACACAGATGATAAAGGTTGGTTCAGTCATGTCCACGCCGCCTATACTGGCCTGGCGATGGACTTGATTGAAGACACCATGCCTGAGTTAACAGGCGCCGATTTTGCCCCTTTCGGTTCATGGAAAACCAAAGAGGCCGATGACTCATTCATCAATGCCGCCGCCATGCATCACAAACCGGAAACCTTTCTGCAATGGATTATCGCCACAGCGGATCGGGTGGCGTCAGGGTTTGATCGTGAAGAATTTGAAGCATATAACCAGGCAGACGAAGGCACCTCCACCGGAAAAAATCACTACACGGCACGTCAGTTGCCGCTTTTCGAACAAATTCGTCTGGATAACAAAGCCGAGCAAAAATACGTTTACCGTTATCCGCTAAAACCTTTATCTCCCAACAGCATCTTTCCGGTCATAGCGAAAGAATGCGAAGGCAACGACGATAAAGCCGCGCAAAGGGAATACAACGAGTTATGGCAAGGCTTTACCAAAGCCTTAAAACTGATGCCTAAATCGCACCGCAACAACTGGTCGCTATGGCTCGACCACTTTGAAACAGTCTGGGGTGTGTATACCCAGGCGATACCCTCGGCCACCGCATTCAATATTCGCCCGGATGTATCGCTATATGACCATTCGCGTGTGGCGGCCGCCTTGGCGACAGCGTTATGGCGTTTTCATCATGAACGCGGCGAAACCGATGAAACTACCGCCAAAGAACTGAAAGCCCAGGAACAAAGCTGGAAAGATAAAAAGTTCTTACTGATCCAGGGTGACTTTTTCGGCATTCAGGATTTCATTTTTGCCAGCGGCGGCGAAACCAATAAACGGGCTGCGAAACTGCTGCGCGGACGCTCGTTTTATGTGTCGCTGCTCAGTGAATGCGCGGCGTTAAAAGTGCTGGATGCTCTGGATTTGCCATCCACCAGCCAGGTGATTAATGCCGCTGGCAAATTTATGATTGTTGCGGACAATACTCCTGCAACCCTCAAAAAATTGCAACAGGTGCAACAGGAACTGGATAGCTGGTTTTTGCAGCACAGTTGGGGGCAAGCCGGTGTCGGTCTGGCCTGGACACCAGCATCATGCAATGATTTTCGTCGTCACTGCGATAGTCGCGACGTAGGCGTCGCTCCCACAGATATTAATCCCACCGTGGGAGCGACGCCTACGTCGCGACTAAAAACAGCCAGCCCCTACCAACAGCTCATCAAAAAACTGTTTGAACAACTGGAGATCATCAAAAACCAACGCTTAAACCTGTGCGGAAATTCAGCCGCACCGATTATTTTCGAAGACTTCCTTGATAGCTTTGATAATAAAAAAGGCGTTTGCAAGATTGATGGCCGCTCACCGGCAAGTGAACAGCTGGAACAAGACACCCATATTAGTAAACTGGCCTGGGATCAAATAGAAGCAGGTCATTGGTTAACACGTCGCGAACGCATCCTAATTACCCGCCAATCATTAGGTATGACCAGTACCTTAAAAATCCCGATTTTCGGCTATCACATTAGTTTTGCGGAAAATGAAGATGCTCAAGGTAAATTTGGCGAACAAGCCAAAAACGGCAACTTATTGAGAGCCTGGGATTTTTCCTTGCACACATCCGCTGATAAAGCGCTGTGGAACGGTTATGCCCGGCGCACTATCAACGCCTACGTGCCATTATTCGATGATAAAGCCCAAGCCGAAGCCGCATTAGGCAAATATGCCGGTGAAGATAAATTGGATTTAGGCGAAGCGAAGACCCTCAATCATATCGCCTGTGAAGACCAAAGCTTGCAGGAAAATCATCAATGGCAAGGCATCAGCGCCCTTTCCACCTTAAAAGGCGATGTCGATAATCTCGGTATGATCTTTCAATCTGGCCTGGGCAACGATGTCAGTTTCAGCAAAACCGCTGCACTATCCCGGCAAATCAATGCCTTTTTTACCGTCTATCTGCCATGGCTATGCCAAACCGAATACCGAAACACCTATACCGTATTTGCCGGTGGTGATGACTTCTTCCTAATCGGCCCCTGGCTATCGCAAATCAAACTGGCCGGCACAATGCGGCAAGCTTTTCAACGCTATGTAGCCAGAAATCCGGAAGTACACTTTTCCGCCGGCATCAGCACCACCAAGCCTGGTTTGCCGATCAATCAATTGGGCGAAATGGCAGAAAAAACACTGGAGCAAGCCAAAGCGCACAATCCAAACACAGTGGAAGCGACACTTGTGGGAGCAACATCTGTTGGAGCGACGTCTGTGGGAGCGACGCCCACGTCGCGAGTACCTCGATTGCCCAAAAACGCCGTAACCTGCTTTAACCAACCCATGTTCTGGGAAGAATTCAGCCAACTCACCAACAACCGGCTAATCCGCTTACAAGAACTCAGCCAGGACAACAGCCTAAGCACCGGTTACGTCTATGGTCTGCTCAACCTGATCGACATGGCCGAAAAGGTCAATGAAAAACCCGAAAATGCCATCTGGCACAGCTATTTTGCCTATCGCACCGTGCGCATGCTGGAGCGCAACAAGCAGCTCGACAAAGAGCAGCGTAAACGGCGGCAAGCAGAACTCGCCGAGGAAATTGCTAATGCCGGTATTATCAGGCATGGCGGAAATTACCGGGTCGCTTTGTTTTGCCATTTGTACCAGCAACGCTAGTCGCGTGGGAGCGACGCCTTCGTCGCGACTAACAACCAACTACTAACCACAGGAAAAACAGCATGGACATCAAACTCAGCAAGACCGGCGAAAAGCTTGACCCGGAATTATTTAACACCATTGCTAAAGATGCAGCCAAAGAAGTTGCAAGCGGTGGCGACAGAGTCAATAAATCGACCCAACTTAGAAAATTCTATGACGAACTTGTGTTATGGGATAACAAGGTGCTGCTCCATCCGGAAAAGTTCGAAGAATACTTGCCCTTTATCCGGATGCTCAACGCCAAAGTTGCTTATGCCGAAGGCCGCAAATTGGTGGATCATAATTTTGTCAGCTTACTTAACACTGGGTTGAAGCAAGTCATTTGTGCAGAAACCTTGCACACCTTCAAACTGTTCATGGAAGCTTTCATGGGCTTTTACAAACAAGAACGCCCAAACTGATCAGGAGGCAAAACCATGCAACTCACAAAAATCCAAAAACTCACCGGCCAAATCGAACTGCTCAGCGGCCTGCATATTGGCAGCGGCAACACCGAAATTCATATTGGCGGCACCGACAACCCGGTGATCAAAAACCCGATCAACCAACAACCTTACATTCCTGGTTCCAGCATCAAAGGCAAAATGCGCAGCTTGCTGGAATGGCAATTAGGCGTAGTCGGACAAACTGATGGCCAACCTTTAAGCTTTAAGCACCTAAAAAAATTGGACAGCAAGGTACAGGAGAAAGCCAAATCGTTGATCAAACTTTTCGGTGGCGCGCCCGATGGCGATATTGATCAAGATTTGCTCGCCGAAATCGGTCCCAGCCGACTGGCATTCTGGGATTGCTCACTCGCTGCGGATTGGGTCAAAACAATGGACGAAAAAAACCTGCTGCTCACCGAAGTCAAAATGGAAAACACCATCGACCGCATCAAAGGCACTGCCGAACACCCACGCAACACCGAGCGGGTTCCGGCCACCGCCAAGTTTGACTTCAATCTCACTATCCGTGTCCACGATAACGAAGACTTGACCGACACCATCCTGATTGGGCTGAAGTTACTGGAACTCACCGGCCTGGGTGGTTCCGGTTCGCGCGGCTACGGTAAAATCAAATTTCTTGGCTTAAAACTGGAAGATCAAGACATTCAAAGCAAATTGGATCAACTCAACCTAAAAGAGGCCGCCTAATGCAAGGCTTTTGCGTGACACTCAAACCTTTATCGGCCTTTGCCACGCCGCTGAAAGGCGACACCCTGTTCGGGCAACTATGTTGGGCGATTCGTAATCGGCTAGGTGAATCTGCATTGAACAACTGCCTGGACGGTTATAACCAAAATAGACCTTTTGCTGTGGTTTCTGACGCCTTTCCAGAAGGTTACCTGCCGTTACCGAAATTGCCGGGTTGCTTTTACCAACTCCCGGAAGGCGAAGACCGCAAAGCCGTTAAAAAGCGCGACTGGTTGCCGGAATCCGAACTGCACAAGCCGCTTAAGCAATGGTTGCGCCATGCCGTCAATGCTAAAGCCATTGCCTCAACGATAACCAATAAACCTGTAGAAGCTGTATTTGTGGGAGCGACGCCCACGTCGCGACTAGCCACATCAGCCCTCAGCGAAAAACACCCGCACCCCCACAACACCATCAATCGCCAAACCAACACCACCGGCGAGAACGGCTTTGCGCCCTACAGTGTCGAACAGGAGTGGTTTATCCCCGGCTTGCGCTGGACAGTCTATGTACTGCTGGATACTGACCGCATAAGCCCGGAAGACTGCCAACAATGTCTGACCGACATTGGCACTTTCGGGTTTGGTAAAGATGCCAGCATCGGTATGGGCAAGTTTGAAATTGTAGACTTCCAGCAACATCCCTTACCTGCACAAAACAATGCCAATACCTGTTTAACCCTCGCACCCTGCGCGCCGCAAGGCTTGAGCTTCGACAGTCAGCACAGCTATTATCAACTGTTTACCCGCTTTGGCCGGCATGGCGACATAGCCGTGCATCAAGAAGGCAAGCCCTTTAAGAATCCGGTGTTATTGGCACAAACCGCTGCTGTTTTTTATACACCTCCGCCAACAACCGGTTTTATTGGTCAAGGCATTGGCGGCAATGGCGAATTATCCAAAACACTCAAGGCCACCGTACACCAGGGCTATACGCCGATAATCGGCGTAAACCTAACCGCAACAGGTGGGAGCGATGCCCACATCGCGACTAACGACAACCAACCATTTCTAATCGCGACGTAGGCGTCGCTCCCACAAAAGCGGGCACAAGATGAGCAATTTTTTACAACATTACACGCTTAAATACACACCATTGTCGCCCTTGCACATAGGCGCCGATGAAAGCTATGAGCCGGGTAACTATGTGATTGATGAGGAAGCCGGTGCTTTATACGGCTTCGACAGCCAAGCCGCATTGGCAGGTTTGAGCGACCGCGATAAACAACAATTACTGACTATCGTCAATGGCAAGCCGGACGACACCATGTTAACCAAGGTGCAGGCGTTTTTTCATAACCACCGGGAAAAATTGCTGGCCTTCGCCATGCCACCTGTTCCTACTGCCAGTGGCGTCAAATCACTGTATGAAAAACGTATTGGCAAGACCGCGCAGCAGGAAGGCCATGGCAGAAGGGTGATCAATAAGCTGGAAATCGAACGCACCTTTTACAATCCGCTTGACGGTAAACCCTTGCTGCCCGGCAGTAGCATCAAAGGCGCTATTCGCACGGCATTATTGGATGAGATCAATCATGAAAAGTCCTTAATAGATCGTAATGAACGCAACCAACAACTCCAGGAGCGGTTGTTCGAGGGTAAATTTCATACCGACCCCATGCGCCTGGTATCACTCGCTGATGCCGGCTGGCAAGGCAATGCCGACAACCCCGCTTGCCAGGTGCAGTTTGCCGTCAACCGCAAACGCAAGCCCGTCATCAAAAATGGTCAGTTAGTGCAATCACAAGCTGAAGCCAGCAATCTCTACCAACTGCTGGAATGCATAACACCACATCATTACCAAGGCTTTACTGGCAGTTTAACCCTGCACAATACCCAATCGCTTGGGTCAAATAATCCTAAACTGCCCAAACAGCAGTTGCACTGGACTGCAAAAGCCATTGCTCAAGCCTGTAATGCCTTTTACATGGGTTTATTTTGGCAAGAGTTAAATGCCATGAAAGAGCGCAATTACCTTAAAACGGATTGGGTAAAACAAATGGAACAACTGCTGGGAAGCGGTTTGTTGAAACGTTTAGATGATGGCGATGCGTTTTTGCTTAGGGTTGGCCGTCACAGTGGTGCCGAGGCGCTGACGCTCAATGGTGTGCGCAGTATCAAGATTATGCAGGGCCGTGGCGAGCGGCCAAAATGGCAAAAACAACCCCTTACCTGGTGGCTGGCCGCTGATGATATAAGCAACAAACAATCACTATTACCTTTTGGCTGGCTATTGGTGGAAATCGACCCCAAATCGCCTGACATCCAACTCCAACAATGGCTGGAAACTGGCAACAGTAATTTAACCGCCTGGATGCAACAGCAGCTAAGCAAACAAAACGCCCTTAAACAGCAAGCCGAATTACGGCAACTGCAAGAGCAAGAAAAAAGACAGGCTGAACTGCAAGTAATTGAAGAAATGCGCTTAAAACAGGAAGCAGAACAACAACGCTTAGGCAGCCTCAGCCCCATTGACCAGGAAATTGAAACCTTTCTCAAACCCATTCAAGCGCAGGAACACGACACCCGTTTGTTGCAAGAGCTGGAAAAAGGCGAGTGGCAAGGTGCCGATGCCAAAGTTGTTGCGCAAAAGGTTAAAGCCCTGATGGAGCAAGCCGGCAAATGGATGCCGGATTTTGCCGGTGATAATAAACAAAAAGTGAAATTGAAAGAGCGTAGCCAAAAAGTGCTGAAATATTTAGCCTAGGCGCAATGCCTTAGGCTACCCATATTCCTTGCCAGCTAAAAACACAACGCCTATACTTCAAAAGTATCAACAATTGTATCTACATTGAGGTAATGTTTATGACGGTTCAAGTATTAAAAAAATGGGGCAACAGCCCGGCGGTGAGGATTCCTGCCGCGATTATGCAATCGGCGCAGTTGGCGCTGGATCAACCGGTAGAGGTGCGTGCAGAGGGCGGGCGCATCATTATTGAACCGGTCGCGCCTGCTTTTACCCTGGATGATTTACTGAATGACATTACCGCCGAAAACCAACATGCCGAAATTGATTTTGGCATTGCGCAAGGTCAGGAACAGCTCTGATGTCTGCGCCTTATATTCCTGATGTAGGCGATATTGTCTGGTTAAACGCTAATTGTGGGAGCGACGCCCACGTCGCGACTAAAAACGGACTGCCTGCCGTTGTGCTTAGTCCTAAAGCGTATAACAGCAAGACAGGCCTGCTGGTCTGTGTGCCCATTACTAGCCAAATCAAAGGTTATCCGTTTGAAGTGCGTCTGTCGGGTGCTGAAGTCTCCGGGGCGGCTTTGGCGGATCAGGTCAAGAGTCTGGATTGGCGTTCGCGTCAAGCCCGGTTTAAGGGCAAAACCAGTATTGCCGAAATTCAGGAAATCAAGGCCAAACTGGCGGCCTTGCTCGCGCTTGTTTAACAACTGCTTACCGGCGATAGCAAGCGCCCGGCTAAAGTCTATGAGCTTTAAGGCGCGCTAACACGCCCTACGTATGCAGGACAACCTTATTTCGTGTGGCTTTATCAGGCATAAAACCTGAGCGGGACGGAGTTTGCAACCCCGTCCATAATGTTTCGAAACATTTCAAACCGTGCCGATAGCGTGGGCGTTGCATGAACATTACGGACGGGTTTACAAAACCCGTCCGGCTCGGAGTTATCAGCTGAAAAAAACTCATTGCGTACAATAATAAGTACAACTAGAATGCTAAAACCACGCCCATAGAGAGATAACAACCATGGATACCATCAACTATTCGACATTGCGTAGCAACCTTGCCAGCGTCCTTGACAAAGTCAACGACGATCATGTGCCGGTATTGGTCACCCGGCAAAACGGCAAGCCGGCGGTAATTCTTTCGTTAGAAGATTACAAATCCTTCGAGGAAACCGCTTATCTAATGGCTAGCCCGAATAACGCACGGCGCTTAAATCAAGCCATTGCCGAGGTCGAAGCCGGTCAAGTCATCCAGCATGAGATGCTTGAAGAATGATTCTGGCCTGGGCAGAACACGCTTGGGATGATTATCTGTACTGGCAGGCGACAGACAAGAAAACCTTAAAACGAATCAATATCTTGATTCAAGACATTAAACGTCATCCCTTTACAGGCCTTGGTGATCCAGAACCGTTAAAACACAACTGGTCCGGTTATTGGTCTCGACGTATCGATCGTGAACATCGCTTGGTTTACAAAACGGATGCAACGGTTATTACAATTGTTCAGTGCCGTTACCATTATTAATGCCTGGTTATGCAATGTATTTTAAAGAGCTGATCGTGGGAGCGACGCCTACGCCGCGACTAACGAAAGGGTAAACTTTAGTCGCGACGTAGGCGTCGCTCCCACAAGTATCGCTCCCACATCCTAACAATTGTTAACGGAACCACCATGACTAACATCCTCATCTGTACCGTCGGCGGCAGCCATCAGCCGATTGTCAGCGCCATCAAAGAACAACGCCCGGACTATGTCATTTTTATCTGCACCGGCAAAGATCCGGCGACCGCGCGGCCCGGCTCCAGCATCCAGATCACCGGTGTTGGCAACTGCATCAAGGCCGATCCCAAAGATGACAAGCCCAGTCTCCCCAACATACCCGCGCAAACCGGCTTAACAGCCGGACAATACGAAGTATGCTCCACCTTGTCCGACGACCTGGACCGGATTTACCTCGATTGCAGCAACGCCATTGATGCTGCATTACATCGTTTTCCTAACGCTAAAATCATTGCCGATTACACCGGCGGCACAAAATCGATGTGCGCCGGCCTGGTGATGGCGGCACTGGAAGATCCCAACATAGAATTGCAACTGGTCACCGGCAGCCGGGGCGACTTAATCAAAGTCCATGACGGCTCCCAATACGCCGCCTGCGCCAATATCGAGCAAATCCGCTTCGAACGCCTGCTGGCACCGTACCGTCAAGCCTGGACGCATTTTGCCTACAGCGAAGCCGAAGCCGGATTAAGCCTGATGAGCGCGCCCCGTAACAGCGAATGCCGCGGGCAATTTAGCAAATTCAGAGATTTAAGCCGCGCCTTTGCCGAATGGGATAACTTCAATCATCCTGTAGCGCTCAACATCATCCAGCGTTACGCGCCCAGCTTGCCGCCAGAGTTAAAAGTCCATCTCAATGTCATCATGCGCCTGAACGATCAAAATCCTGCCAAGCGCGAGGCGGCACAACTATTCGACTTATACCTCAACGCCCAGCGCCGCGCCGCCCAAGGCCGCTATGACGATGCCATTGCCCGCGTGTACCGGTTAATTGAATGGACCGCGCAATGGCTGCTAAAAAGCCAATGCGGCATAGATACCGCCAACGTCGAGGCAGCCGTCATCCCCGCCGGGGTCACGCTTACTCAAAACAGAGACGGGCAATGGCAAGCTGGATTGTTTGCAGCCTGGCAACTGGTCAAACACAAAACTACAGGCGCAGCCGCCATCTTTATCCAACGAGAAGAAAACAACCTGCTCAGCCATCTTAAAATTCGCAACAGCTCCATCCTGGCGCATGGTTTTGAGCCGGTTAAAGCTGGCGATTGGCAAGTCATTCAGCCCTGGCTGGAACAGCAATTTCTACCCATGCTGTTAGCCGAAGCAGCGCATGTGGGGATCAAAGAAATGCCGCCTCAACTGCCCTCAATCTATAAATTAAGGTGAGCCTGATGGCATCGGCTAGTCGCGACGTAGGCGTCGCTCCCACCGTGGCAGCAACTCTTGTGTCAGCAACTCTTGTGGCAGCGACGCCCGTGGCAGCAACTCTTGTGGCAACAACTCTTGTGGCAGCGACGCCCGTGGCAGCGACGCCCGTGGGAGCGACGCCTACGTCGCGACCCCCCAAAAAACCCAACCCCCACAGCAAAGACCTGCGCAAAGGACGTCATTCAGAGCCCAATCGCATTTATTTAATCACCACCGTCACCGAAAAACGCGAACCCGTTTTCAAAGATTTTAATGCGGCCAGAATCCTCATTAACACACTCAAAACAGAACAAAAATTAGCCAGAGCTAACACCTTGGCCTTCGTCATCATGCCCGATCACCTGCACTGGCTGATGCAATTAACCAGCTCAACAGAATTGGCCGAAATATTGCAAAGTGTTAAAACCCTATCGGCCAAACAGTTTGGCCGGCCCATATGGCAATCCGGTTTTCATGACCATGCCTTACGCAAAGAAGAAGATGTAAAGGCCATTGCCCGCTACATCATCGCCAATCCACTGCGCGCCGGCTTGGTTGAGCGGATTGGCGATTACCCGCACTGGGATGCGCTATGGCTGTAAGAGCTTGTAAGAAAAGTGGAATCGAAAGCCATGGGAGCGACGACGCCTGTGGGAGCGACGCCTGTGGGAGCGACGCCTACGTCGCGACTAGCGATGTCTGCAAGGTTACTCCTAATCGCGACGTAGGCGTCGCTCCCACAAGGCTAAACTTCCTTACAGAGAAATCACCATGACCATCACCACCCACCTGATCCTGGTATCCGCCCAGCCGATACCCAATCTAACGCCCATCCTCGACGACAGCCTGCACCCTAAAAAAGTCATCATGCTGGTCAGCCGCGACATGCAGGAACGCAGCATAGCCCTGGAAAATATCTGCAAACCGCGCGGCATCAGCGTCGAGCGCTGTCAGCTCGACAATCCCTGGGATGCCGATCGCATCAGGGAGCAAGTGGAGGACTTGCTGCTCACCCGCTATCCGGACGGCGGCATTGCCCTCAATGCCACCGGCGGCACCAAACTGATGAGCATTGCCGCCTACGAGGCCTTTCGCAGTTGCGGGCTGCCGGTTTTTTACGTCCATCCCGAACACGATCGCCTGATCTGGCTCTCGCCCAAACTGCCGGACGTGGATTTGTCCGACCGCTTAAAGCTGGAAGACTACCTGATGGCCTATGGCAGCCCGGTAGAAAAACTCGATCGCAGCGGCGTCAAACAGCCCATACGGGAATTAACCCAACAGCTTTTATCAGACTTTAACCGCTATGCCGACGAACTGGGCACGCTCAATTATCTGGCACAAAAAGCCGATAATCCCCGGTTAACCGTTGAAATTGAAGCCGGACCACGGGCTAATCCAGATTTATGGAACTTGTTGGAGTTGTTTGAGGATAAGGGACTGTGCACAATCAATGGCCACAGCCTGCGTTTTGCCGACGAAAGCGCCCGCTTTACCGCCAACGGCGGCTGGCTGGAAATGCATACCTATGCCCTGTGCCTTAACTTGAAAAAATCCCTTGGCCTGCAGGATCTCGCCTGCAATATTAACCTCAAACGGCAGCCGGCCGGACAGCACGCGGTGGTCAAAAACGAGATTGACATCGGCCTGATCAAAGCCAACCGCCTGCATCTGCTAGAATGTAAAACCAGGCAATTTAAGGAAGACAAAGACGCGGATGTATTGTATAAACTGGACAGCCTCCGCGACTTGATGGGAGGCCTGCAAGGCCGGGCCATGCTGATTAGTTTTAATCAACTTGATAAAGCCAGCCGGGCCCGGGCCAAAGAGCTTAAAATTGAACTGTGTTGCCATACCAGGCTGCGTGATTTGCAGCACCATTTACAAAACTGGCTGACCCATGAGAGCTAACTTTTTAAAAATGCAAAATCCTGTCAACTACCCCTATAACCTACTGAAAACCAGGAGAAATAAATGCCGAGCACTATAAATCAGAGACCTTATTAAGAAGGGATTAAGACGATTTTGAATGCTTGACAGCTTGTCGATTATGTTGTCTATAAATCAGAGACCTTATTAAGAAGGGATTAAGACCACTTGAAGCAGTCGCACTGCGACCGCTGACGAATCCTATAAATCAGAGACCTTATTAAGAAGGGATTAAGACTTTCATAAGACTTCGCTTATTTACGAATGATTCTCTATAAATCAGAGACCTTATTAAGAAGGGATTAAGACGCACGCTTTTGTGCTGAAGTAAGTTTAGAAGTTGCCTATAAATCAGAGACCTTATTAAGAAGGGATTAAGACGCTTCAATTAGTTCAAGTTCGCGCAAGCTCTATAAATCAGAGACCTTATTAAGAAGGGATTAAGACCAGACTCTTAGATATGATTTAAATTGCGCTTGTGCCTATAAATCAGAGACCTTATTAAGAAGGGATTAAGACTTACCCCTAGCAGTGGTTACATAATAAAACTCGTCTATAAATCAGAGACCTTATTAAGAAGGGATTAAGACCCCCTTGTCGCCTGAACGGTCGCCCATCCAATCTATAAATCAGAGACCTTATTAAGAAGGGATTAAGACGGAGCACTTGGAAATCTCATCACTAATTTAGTCTATAAATCAGAGACCTTATTAAGAAGGGATTAAGACAAAGCTGAATACGTTACTCATTTCTTAACCTATAAATCAGAGACCTTATTAAGAAGGGATTAAGACTGCGGGTTAATCGTACCAATGCAAATTAATTGAGTCTATAAATCAGAGACCTTATTAAGAAGGGATTAAGACGCGCATATTTCAAATAATGGATAGTCATCATCTCTTCCTATAAATCAGAGACCTTATTAAGAAGGGATTAAGACCGTGTTATGTGCATCCTGTCTTGATAGTATGATTCTATAAATCAGAGACCTTATTAAGAAGGGATTAAGACTGATAGTATGATTCACTTTTAGCTAAAGGGTGAGCTATAAATCAGAGACCTTATTAAGAAGGGATTAAGACCTTTTTGTGCGTTTCATGGTCTTTTCCTTTCTATAAATCAGAGACCTTATTAAGAAGGGATTAAGACGTCCATTTATCAGCATAGGCGGCCAGTTTTCCATCCTATAAATCAGAGACCTTATTAAGAAGGGATTAAGACTTGTATCTCAGGTTGACTAGCATGGCAGCACTTCTATAAATCAGAGACCTTATTAAGAAGGGATTAAGACTGTCAATCCATCCGTTGTAGCCTCATCTCTATCCCTATAAATCAGAGACCTTATTAAGAAGGGATTAAGACAGATCAGCCACAGTATCGGCAACTTCCGTGATGCCTATAAATCAGAGACCTTATTAAGAAGGGATTAAGACGATGGCCAGTATCATTGCAATAATTTTTTAGCACTATAAATCAGAGACCTTATTAAGAAGGGATTAAGACACCCGATATCATGCAAGACTTCGTTGTTACGTTAACTATAAATCAGAGACCTTATTAAGAAGGGATTAAGACCTCAGCGTTTTTGTTTTTTTCAGCGCTTAAGCCTATAAATCAGAGACCTTATTAAGAAGGGATTAAGACACACGCAACAGCGTAGTAGGGTCAACTTGATAACTATAAATCAGAGACCTTATTAAGAAGGGATTAAGACAGCAATTTCGTCATGTATAGTCATCAATTTTCTTTCTATAAATCAGAGACCTTATTAAGAAGGGATTAAGACGTATATACAGCGGCTGTATTGTGGCGGCTTTCTATAAATCAGAGACCTTATTAAGAAGGGATTAAGACTTGATTTAAATAATCAACCCCCCCAATTAAACGCTATAAATCAGAGACCTTATTAAGAAGGGATTAAGACTCGCCATGACGCGTTGTAGTTTCGATCGACCTAACTATAAATCAGAGACCTTATTAAGAAGGGATTAAGACAAATTTATATCACGCATATATTGCCGCTCTGTCTATAAATCAGAGACCTTATTAAGAAGGGATTAAGACCGATGGCGGTATATCCAGCGGATTTATCTATAAATCAGAGACCTTATTAAGAAGGGATTAAGACTTTGTAAGCTCGCTATATAAAGAGAAAGAGAAAACTATAAATCAGAGACCTTATTAAGAAGGGATTAAGACAATTATTGAACTGTGTCTTTCATCATTAAAATATTCTATAAATCAGAGACCTTATTAAGAAGGGATTAAGACGTGATTGCTCTTTTTTGTGCAGCAGTTAATTTACTATAAATCAGAGACCTTATTAAGAAGGGATTAAGACAACTTTTTTGCCATCATAGCTTGTTTCGTTGTTACTATAAATCAGAGACCTTATTAAGAAGGGATTAAGACTTAAAGCTTGCGCCATCAGCTCTTTGCACTATTCTATAAATCAGAGACCTTATTAAGAAGGGATTAAGACCATTGTTCTTGAATGTCTTTGGCTGTACTTAAGTCTATAAATCAGAGACCTTATTAAGAAGGGATTAAGACGCGATTGTTATCGCTCTTTTTTGCGCTGCGCTCACTATAAATCAGAGACCTTATTAAGAAGGGATTAAGACCGTAGCATTGATTACTGATTGCACACAAGCTTTCCTATAAATCAGAGACCTTATTAAGAAGGGATTAAGACCTATAATAGCTATCTGTTTAGCATCAATTGCATACTATAAATCAGAGACCTTATTAAGAAGGGATTAAGACTTGCTTTCGAGTTCAAGCGCTACGCTTGCAATGCCTATAAATCAGAGACCTTATTAAGAAGGGATTAAGACAATCATTCTTATTCTCTTAGTGTTGATAGAAGCGCTATAAATCAGAGACCTTATTAAGAAGGGATTAAGACTAGTCAATGATGCTCGAATGTTTCTCGTTATTCTATAAATCAGAGACCTTATTAAGAAGGGATTAAGACTGTTTAATTCAGCGTTTTTTGATTTTTCAGCACTCTATAAATCAGAGACCTTATTAAGAAGGGATTAAGACATTTGTTGTAACGCATACTCCCGATCTTCTGCCCTATAAATCAGAGACCTTATTAAGAAGGGATTAAGACCCGTATGTCCAGAGGAATATCCATCTCTGAGTCCCTATAAATCAGAGACCTTATTAAGAAGGGATTAAGACAAGTTCTTCGCTTTGAACTGTAAGCGCTTTGTTCTATAAATCAGAGACCTTATTAAGAAGGGATTAAGACTCTTGTTTGCTGTCGTGATAGCGCGCTTTTGCGCTCTATAAATCAGAGACCTTATTAAGAAGGGATTAAGACATCAGCAACCCATTCTAGCTGATTCATGTCTGCTGCTATAAATCAGAGACCTTATTAAGAAGGGATTAAGACTTGTCTAGTTCTGTACAGGTTCATTTCGATTCTATAAATCAGAGACCTTATTAAGAAGGGATTAAGACCCGATTGTCCCGTAACACTCAGCAAGTAAACTATGCTATAAATCAGAGACCTTATTAATAAGGGATTAAGACAGCTGGATGCCGACGACCGGGCTCATGGTGGCGCTATAAATCAGAGACCTTATTAAGAAGGGATTAAGACACACTAACAATTTGAAAGATTTTGCCGGCACCGATAAATTCGGTGTTGAAGCAATTACCCCAAAAACCTTGCTGGAGCGATTAACATGAGCGCATTAAGTCTGCGGTTGCCGGATTCCGTACACCGGCATATTAAAGAACTTGCCCAAAAAGAAGGTGTTTCCATCAACCAGTTCATCGCCAGTGCAGTGGCGGAAAAAGTTTCGGCAATCGCCACAGAAGAGTATTTGCAAGCCCGGGCGCAACGCGCCGATAAAACGGCATTCGAATCCATTCTGAATAAAGTCGCCAAACGCCAGCCGCTATCAGGGGATGAGTTGTAGATAGTCCCTGGCACACAGGCTTTGCACGATAAATTAACGTGGTGCGAGCGACGCCTACGTCGCGATTAGCAACTTCGCTGAACCTCGGGCTGGTCGCGACGTAGGCGTCGCTCCCACATCTACTCCCACATCTACTCCCACATCTACTCCCACATCTACTCCATAAGTATCTACACAAGTCGTCATCTCGGCAGGGATTGCCGAGATCCAGGAGCCATGGATGGCAATATCAGACTTACAAGCTGTTTTTTTTAGTCAGATGGAACCTTTGCTGAGCTGCTTTTCACATCCCTGTGTTCTGGATTCCGGCAATCCCTGCCGGAATGACGGCGATGTGACTTGTGTAGATACTTATGCATCTACTCCCACATGTACTCCCACTTGTAATCCCACAAAAGTGTCCATTGCCGGCCCCGCTTGGCAAGCTTGCCAGTCCTGCAAAAAAAAATCCCCGGTGTATTCTGTCTGCCATGACTCAACGGCAACTTTATTTAGCAGCTTACGATATTTCCTGTAACCGGCGCTTGCGCAAGGCGCTGACTGTGCTGCGCGGTTTTGCATCGGGCGGGCAAAAGTCGGTGTTTGAATGTTTTTTAACACCCGCCGAAAAAGCCCAGTTGCTGGATCAGATCGGCCTGGTCATTGATCCTGTTGAGGATCGTTTTATTTTGCTGAAGCTGACGGGCGCCAAGCATATTCGTACGCTGGGCAAGGCGGTGTGTCCGCAGGATGGTTCATTTTTTTATGTGGGGTAAGGCATGAGCAGTTTGTATCTGGATCGAAAAAATTTGGCCGTCAAGCTGGATGGACAGGCGCTGGCCTTGTATGAAGAGGGCGTTAAAAAAGGCACGGTACCGCTGCATTTGCTTGAGCGCGTGGTGTTGCGCGGCAATGTGCAACTGGAAAGCCGGGTGCTGGGTGCGTTGTCGGAACGTAATATCGGCTTGCTGGTGTTGTCCGGGCGCAATACCGAAGCCACGGCGATGCTGGCAGCCCGTTCGCATGGCGATGCGTCAAGGCGTTTGGGGCAGTATCAGACCAGTCTGGATGAAACGCTGCGCCTGCCGCTGGCGCGCTGGCTGGTGCTGGTCAAGGTGCGCGGCCAACAGCGTATGTTGCGCGATGCGCTGGCGGCAAGGGCGGATTTGCGCTATCCGTTGATGTCGGCCTTGCAGACTTTAAACGGGATTATTGGCCAGTTGCGCGAAGACACCTTTGAAATCTCCCTGGCCAGTTTGCGCGGTTTTGAAGGCGCAGCGGCAGCGGCCTATTTTTCCGGCTTTACGCAGTTGTTTGCGGATTCGCTGAACTTTACTGGCCGCAAAAAACGTCCGCCGCCGGACCCGGTGAATGCTTGTTTGTCGCTGGGTTACACCCTGCTGCATTACGACGCGGTGCGCGCCTGCCATATTGTGGGCCTGGATGCGATGCTGGGTTTTTATCATGATGTCAGCTTTGGCCGGGAGTCTTTGGCCTGTGATTTGATGGAGCCCCTGCGGCCCCTGATGGATCGCTGGGTGTGGCAGATGTTCCGGGAGCGTCAGTTACGCAGCGAACATTTCAGCGATGACAACGGCCGCTGCCAGATGAATAAAGCCGGGCGGCAATGTTTTTACGGCTGTTATGAATCGCAGGCAGCTGCGGCGCGGCGTTTGTTAAGACGCTATGGTTATGCGCTGGCCAGTCGTTATCAGGCGATGGCGGGTGAGGTTTGAGGTGGCTGGTGTGGCCTGGTGGGAGCGACGTGGGAGCGACGCCTACGTCGCGATTAATAGCGTGGGCGTCGCTCCCACAAATGACTCTAACAAATATAACTATTCAACGTTTTCTCGCAAAAATTGTGCTGTCATTTCGACCATCGGGAGAAATCTTTTACGCGCCGGAATAAGGCTTAGCCTTAAGATTCCTCGCTATGCTTGGAATGACAATCTACCTTAAATAGTGCCTGACCGAAAAAGCCAAAAATAACCGCCCTCACAGCAAAAGGTGCCAAAATTCACGCGGAAGCTGGAAGGCTAACGGCTTTCTTGTGGTGCTTATCGACTAAAAAGCTTGCAATCCATCCGGCAGGGGCAAGCTCTCGGGATTCCGGACGCAGCTTGCCTGTCTTGCCGCAATACCGCGGTTAAAAAACTTAGGCGGCGAGCTTTTGCTGGCGCTGTCGTAGCCGCTCCCGCTCCCGCTCCTGAGCCAGACGCTCGCGTTCGGCGTCGCGCTTGATCTGACCGATCTTTTGGAGGTTGCGCGACAGCACGGCCAGGGCGACATAGCGCTTGAAGCCGCCGATGCCGTGGTCTGGGCACTTGTCCAGGCCGTGCACCTCCAGCGCGTTGATGCCGGACTCAACGGCCGAGTGCGCCTTCCGGGCGGCAACAAAGGCGCCATCGCGCTCACGCGCCTCATCGCTGGCAGAGCACTTGCCTTTCTTGGGCAGGGTGACTTGGTCAAGCATCGCCTTAAGCTCGGTTTGGTTGGCGGGGCTGTGGAAGCCCTTGTCAAAGCTACAGGCCTTGAACGAGGGGAAGTGCTGTTGCGTTTCCTTGACGATGCTTACCGCGATCTGGTCGTCTGTTTGTTTTTCCATGACCTGATGGTGCAAGATGAAGCCCTCCTTGCTTTCCACCACCGCCACGCGCAGGCCTAACTCCACCGGCACCCCGGCCTTGCCCTTGACGATCCATTCGGTGTGCGGCTGGAACAGGGAGAAGACTTTCTCATCGTGCGGGATGACCTCACCCTTGAGCACGCGGCGCTCGATTTGGCCGATTTGGCGCTGGGCGTGGGCGATGAATTGCCGGGGCTTGGCTAGTTGCATTGCGCAGACGGCGTACTGGCTGGCCAGTTGCGCGACGGTCGCTTCGACGCGCTTTAGGTGGGCGGCCGACAGGCTAATGAAGGTCTGGTGAGCCTTGGCGATCTGCTCGGCCTTGGCCTGCTGCTTGGCCGCGTCCTTGGAGGTGGAGTGTTTGAGCTTCTGGATGACGCGCATGGCTTTTCTGAGTTTCTTCAGGCAGTTCTTAAACTGCCGCCAGCCCTTCAGATCGTAGGTCTCGCTGAATTGCGCGCAAAGCTGGAGGAGCACCCGCATGGCATCGTACAGCAGGTTGACGTCGGTTGGAAAGTGCACGTCAGTCTCCACCACGAACGAGTCACAGCGGCCTGCGGCGGGCGCGGGGCTGTTTTTTTTACCGAGCAGGGCATAGCCGGTCTCCACCACCGCCTGGTTGATGCGGGCCAGGATCTCCGGCGTGAACAAGGCGAGATTGTCCTTGAGCGTCTGTAGGGAGAATATCTTTTCGTCCCATTCGGCAATGCCAAGGATGAGCCGCAGGGTGCGGTGCTGGTTGGCCAACTCGTGGATGCGGTCAAAGTCGGCGTTCAGGCACAGGCGCAAGCAACCCAGCACCAGGATGGTCCATTGGTTCATGCCAGGGCAGCCCAACTCGGCGGAGACCACTTTGGCCTGGCCGTCGACGACTTGCGTCGGCAGGATGTCCTTGATGATCTCGAAGACCTTGTCCCGCAAGCCATCGCTGCAATAGATGTGCTGGAGGCCGAGCAGGATCAGGGGGATGTCGTCCCGCGAGCGCACGTCGATCTGGATGTCGGCGATGTCGACTTGGCCGATGGTCTGTTGGCTTGGGAAGGTGTCTCTCATGAGTTTTCCCTGAGTTTTGGGTGGTTTGGCAGGGCCCGCCCTGTTGGTGTTGACGGGACGTTTTCTATTGTTATTGTTTTTCAATGGCTTGAAGGTTTTGGCCCGGCACCGCTGGTTGGGTGCGGTCATCATCTTCATTATTGATATTATACTGCAAGCTGTTGTTATATAATAGCTATTTTACTTATCGGTCAGGCACTAAATAGTTATCAACAAAATAGCTTGCAGTTCGCATTTACAACGCTTTATTAGAAGGAGGGTCAATGCGGCCTTTATATATTGATGGCTCGCCCGGTTGCCGGGTGGTGCTGGATGAACCGGCCTTGCGCGTGGTGGTTCCGGACAAGGCGGACCAGTTGTTTCCGTTGTCGCGGATTTCCCGCGTGGTGTGTAAAGGCGTGGTGGAATGGTCGATGTCCGCGCTACTGGCGTGTGCGGATACCGGCATCAATCTTCTGTTTTTGGAGAAAAACGGGGAGGTGCGGGCGCGCTGGCTGGGCCGGGGCGGCGGCAGGCAATCGCTTACACAGCGGCTGGTGGATTTATTGGCACGCGCCGATGGCGTGTCGCTTTATGAAAACTGGTATTTGTCGATGGAAAAGCTGGCGGCGCGCAGTTTTTCCCGCCGCATGGGCATACAGAACTGGCGGGAGGTGTCGATCAATGCGTTGCGCCGGCAATTGGCGCTGAGTTTATCCAGCGATGGACGGGAGCGTGCCAATTTGCTGCAAAGCCTGTTGCAGGGCGATTTGCTGACTTGGCTGCCGGATTGCGGGTTTTGCAGCGATGATGAATCGCTGTTGTCCAGCGATCTGGATTTGGCAAGCGATTTAAGCAAGTTGTTGGTCTGGGATTTTTATCCTGCGCTGCTGGCCATGGCCGAGGACGATACTCGGCAGGCCCTGCCGGCGATGGCAAGGCTTTATCAACAACGCTCAGACCGGTCTTATTTGTTGTTCAGAAGCACGATCAACAAGTTGCATCAATTTTTACTGGCCGTAAGCTAATGGCAGACAGTCAAAACGCTTTATATCTGATTGCTTACGACATTGCCGACCCTCGGCGCTTGTCGCGGGTGCATCGAACCCTGAAAAAACAGGGTTTGCCGGTGCAGTATTCGGTGTTTACCGTGGTTCTGAAACGCAAGGCTTTACTGCGTTTGCTGGAGCGCATCAATCTGTTGATTCAACCCGCCGAGGATGATGTCCGCTGTTACCGTTTGCCTGAAAACACCGATGTCAATACCTTGGGGCGGCAGTTTTTTCCGGAGGATGTGATGCTGTTTACGGGCGGCGTTAACAGGTTGTTGACTGGCACTGCCTCGTCCATTAACTAACCTGACTAGCAAGATGCCTCAGCCAATACGTAACAGGTACCCGTTTTCGTCTTTCCGGCAGGGATTGCCGGAACCCAGAAGCTAAGGATGGCTTGCCTAGCTTACATCCCTGTAACCTGGATACCGGCAATCCCTGCCGGTAAGACGGTATTTGCCCTTGGCTGAAGCATCTTGCTAATACAGTTAACTAATGGATGCGGCAACGCCCTAAATCTCCACGGTCAGTGCGCCAGGAGCGGGGCTTGACGCCAATAGCCGGAACATTCATAGTGCCGGTTTTATCGCCAGGCGCTTAGGCCCCCACCGCAGAGAATTACCATGGAACCTCTTTCAACCCGCCAGGAACTGCACCATGAAATCTTCGGTTCCGTCCTGGATCGAACCGAAATGACGCCTTATTTGTTGTTGTCCGCCAGGGATTATCCGACAGCCCTGAAACAGGCGGTGAAAATGATGGGCAACCGGGGCTTCGATATTACCGGCGGCGATGAGCTGCAAGACAGCGAAAAGGCAAGAGCCCAGGGTTATATTGAACACGCCTACCGCTACTTTTTTAACGGGATGTTCCCGTTTGTAAGCCAGCAACTCAACGGCCTGCTCGCCCTGAATTCGGCCAACGCAGAACTTTACGATCGCTGTTTGCAAAATATTGAGCTGATCACCTCGATCCTGAACCATGCCGAATTTCATCAGCTGGTGACTGAAGATCCGCGCCATCTGTTTCTGCTGGCTTCATCAGCCAAGTATCCCACCGTGTTTCATGGCTATCAGGGCAACAACAGGGACATACCGCCGGCCTGGCAGCAAATGGCCTGCGCCCTGCTGAAAATGAGCCATCTGATCAAATCCATCGAAGAAGACAGTCAGGACATCAATGATTATGCCCAGCTCGGTTTTTTTCTGGCGGCGCAGGGACAAAACCTGGATGCGCTGTATCAGTATGACTGGGAACATCCAATACATCTGCCGGAAAGCGAACCGGCGCAACTGGCCTTCGTAAAGATTTCGACGTTTTTCCACAAACTCAAGCAATTCATAAGCCTGGATGCCGATAAGGATTGTCTGGTTTTTAACAGCGGCGACGGCGTTGAAGTGGATATTGCCGATATCAAGGCCAGAATCAAGAGCCCTGAAAGCATGTTTACCAAACTGGGCAAGGATGTGGAGGGTGAAGCCTATGATATACGCGACATCCTGGCGATCACCTTTATTCTGAAAGAAAAAGACGACACCCTGAAGCTTTTTCACGCCTTGCAGAAAAGAGGGGTGATTCTGCAGGAATACACCGCCTCCCATGCCATCACCCAAACCCTGTTTGATGATCCTGAAAGCATGATAGAGGCAGTTAGACGGCTAATGGTCAGTCTGGCGCAAAGTGCCTATCACTTTGAAACACCCAGCCACTCCGCTCTGCTGGCCAACGCCAGGACTTTCTATGAAGCGCTGAGCGTGAATACGGCAAACAACCAGCATTCTTCGCTGGGACATAGAAAATTCCAGTGCAAGATCACCTTTCCGCTGCCGATACACCGCGCCGCCGACTCCCATAAAATCATGATTCCAGGCACGCCGGTCTACGCGCACAGAAATCAGCTCCACAAAAAAACCCAGCAGCAGACCCTGGTTGTTGAACTGCGCATCTCGGACGAACACAGCTGGCACAGCTCCGAACAAAAGGGCGACTCGCACCATAGCGCTTACAAATTCCGTCAGCTGGCATCGGTCATGAACCGGGTGTTTAAGCCGGTTTTTCACCTGCCAAAAGCCAGTCTGGCGCAACTGAGGCAGGATCAAACTGCGCTTTTCCCCTGATCCCGGCACCGGGATTTTTACAGCGCCCGCAAGGCTGCTTTAGATTTCGTTATTCACTGAAAAAAGACTATAACTACCAATAAGCAATAAAAACAGAGGTGTACAAGGTGGATCTTTTTAATTATGCCGATGAATTCGGTCCAGCAAAAATCATTCATATCTATGAACCGGCCGTTGGTCTGAAAGGCATATTGGTCGTCGACAATGTCGCGATGGGCCCTTCCATTGGCGGGGTACGCATTGCCCCGGATGTCAGCGTTGAAGAATGTTTTCGTTTGGCGCGGGCGATGACCTTTAAAAACGCCGCCGCCGGACTGGCGCATGGCGGCGGTAAAATGGTTATTTATGGCGACCCCAAAATGCCCAGGGAGCAAAAGCAGCAACTCATGCGCGCCGCAGCGGCCTCGTTACGCAATGAAGACGATTATATCTTTGGCCCGGATATGGGCACCAATGAGGAGTGCATGGCCTGGGTCAGGGATGAAAACGGCCGCTCGGTCGGTTTGCCCAGAGAGCTTGGCGGCATTCCTCTGGATGAAATCGGCGCGACCGGCTGGGGTGTGCGTCATGCCACCGAGGTGGCCTTGCGGGGCATGAGTTTCGATTTAACGAACGCGAGCGTGGTGATTCAGGGCTTCGGTTCAGTCGGCAAGCATGCGGCCCGTTTTCTGGCCGAGCAGGGTGCAATAATCATTGCCGCCAATGACAGCCGCGGCACGATATACAATCCTGATGGACTGTATATCGACGCCCTATTCAAGCTGAAAGAAGAAGGTAGAAGTGTTGCTGAATATGCCGGCGGCGGCAAGGTTTTGGAGCGGGACGAAATCATCGATATCGCCTGTGATATCTGGATTCCCGCCGCCCGTCCGGATGTGATTGATGAAAATAATGTGCACCGGCTGAAAACCCGCTTGATCGTGCAAGGCGCCAACATTCCGATTACCCACGGCGCCGAGAAACTGTTGTTCGAAAAGGGTGTGGTCTGTATCCCGGATTTTATCGCCAATGCCGGCGGCGTTATCAGTGCCGCGATGGAATATCACGGCGCAACGGCAAGAGCCGTATCGCAGGCGATAGAGGAGAAAATCAGTCACAATACCGAAAAAGTTTTGGAAATCTCACGGCAGAAAAATATTCCGCCCAGGGAAGCAGCCATAGAACTGGCCTCCGGGCGTATAAAAAAAGCCATGTCGTTTAGACGCTGGTCGCTGTTTTCGTCGGCGCCGGGCTTTAAATAGTCCACCGGAGAAGTACATGTTTACTATCCGCTTTCACGGTCGCGGCGGGCAAGGAATGAAAACCGCCAGCCGCCTGTTAGGCAGCGCATTTTTTCTGGCCGGTTTTGAAGTCCAGGATGCGCCCCGCTACGGCGCTGAACGCCGCGGCGCGCCGATGTCTGCTTATGTACGGGCCGACCATCAAGCCATCAATGCCAGAGGCATTATTTTGGAAGCGGGTCTGGTGATTGTTGCCGATGACAGCCTGGTGCCGATCCCGGCGGCCGGCGTATTGGCCGGCATCACAGAAAATACGGTGCTGTTGATTGTCAGCCATGAACAAGAATCCATCTGGCGCAGCCGGATTAATCTCAAAGGCCCTGTTCTGGTGATCCCGCCCTTGGATTTCGGGCGCGCTGAAACTGCACTCATCAGCGCCGCCTGTGCCGGTGCTGGCGCCGCCCTGACCGGCGTCATCAGCCGCGAAATCCTGAACGCTGCGATCCGGGATGAACTTGGCAAACTCGGGCCAGACGTGCTGAATGAAAATCTGGACGTTGCACTGAAAAGCTTCGAGCAGATGAGCGATTTTAAGGGCCTGGTTAAAGAAACCGAGCTGGAGCCGCTAGCCAATTATCAAAAACCGGCCTGGATCGATCTGCCGCTGGAAGCGTCCGAGTTGGCTGCGCCGGTCATCCAGGGTTCTCAAACCAGCACGCTGGTCAGAACCGGCTTATGGCGCACGCAACGCCCTATTATCGATTACGACAGCTGTCATCGCTGCTGGTGGGTATGCAGCAGTTTTTGTCCCGACAGCGCGATTAGTATCGGCAAAGACGGTTTCCCGGTGATCGATTACGAACATTGCAAAGGCTGCATGATTTGCGTGGCGCAATGCCCGTCGCATGCGATAGCAACCGTTCCCGAGGCCGAAGCGCAGCGCCAGGAACAACTGGGAGAGCAACCATGAGCCGAAAACTGTTGACCGGCAATGCCGCCGCAGCCTGGGGAGCCCGGCTGGCCGATATCGATTATGTGCCCGCCTTCCCCATCACCCCGCAGACTGAAATTATCGAGACGCTCTCCGGCTGGTTTGACAGCGGCGACATTCAAGGCCGCATGACTGTCCTGGAATCGGAACATTCGATGTTAACCGCTGCGGGTGCCGCTGCTGCCACCGGCGTCCGGGTATTCACCGCGACCTCCAGTCAGGGCTTGTTGCATGCCATGGAAATGATTTACGCGGTCACCGGCTGGCGGGTGCCTTTTGTGCTGGTCAATGTGTCGCGCGGACTCGGCACCCCGATCACCCTGGAGCCCGACCATAACGATGTACTGGCGGCGCGTGACAGCGGCTTCCTGCAAATCCACTGTGCGACCTGCCAGGAAGTCCTGGATACGGTATTGATGGCTTACCGACTGGCCGAACACAAAGGCATCCGCCTGCCGGTCATCGTCAATATGGATGGCTTTTATCTGTCGTTCACGCGTGAACCGGTCGAAATTCCCGATCAAGCGGCTGCGAGGCAATTTGTCGGCGCATTTGATCCCGGCGCTATCCGCTTCCGCGCCAGCATGCCGGAAAGCCAGGCCGTAGCTGTGCTGGGCGGCTCGCCGTATTCGTATTTTCGCTATGAAACCCATCTGGCGATGCTGGAAGCGTTGAAGGTCTATCCGGAAATCGCCGAGGAATTCAGGCAACAATTCGGCAGAACTCACGGCATTCTGGAGTGCTTTCAATGCGAGGATGCCGATGCTGTGTTTTTCATGATAGGCTGCTTCGCCACCAAAGCCAAAGATGCGGTCATCAAATTACGCGAAGCCGGCATCAAATTCGGCCTGATCCGTCCACGCCTGATCAGGCCGTTTCCAGCCGCTGCCATCGTCTCCGCTGTCAGCGGCAAACAAGGCATTGCCGTCATCGATCAGAATCTGTCCATGGGCAAAGGCGGCATACTGCATGCGGAACTCACTTCAGTCCTGTATGGCGTAAAAGAAGCTCCGCCGATTGTCGCCAGTTTTATCGGCGGACTGGGCGGACGCGATATTTCCCAGCAGGAGTTTTTTCAAATCGCTGAAAATCTGCTTGATGCCGTCAAGACCGGGCAAACCCCGCCGCCCAAATTGCTGTATACCGAACACGAATTCAAAGAACTCAAGAAGCTGCGTGCCATCGCAGGCGTCGAAAGACAGCAACTCAAGGAGCCGCATTCATGACTGAAACCCGCTTCGCCCGTATGAAAGACCTGCCTTCGACTCATCTCCTGGGTACCGGCACAGCCATGTGCGCCGGCTGCGGCGGTCTCCAGGTGCTCCATGAAATTTACGATATTCTGGGCGACAAGACCGTGTTCATCAATGCAGCCGGCTGCATGACCCTGCTCACCATCTATCCCTTTACCCCGTTTCGGGGTTCCTGGCTGTATACTGCCATGGGTTCGGCCCCGGCCGGCGCTCAGGGCGTCCGCGATGCGCTGGATATTTTGCTGGAGAAAAAACGCATCACGCCCGACGAAGATTTAACGACGGTGGTGTTAACCGGCGACGGCTCCGCTTATGGCATGGGCCTTTCCGCAACGTCTGCAGCCATCGACAGGCATCTGGATTTTCTCTACATCTGCTACGACAATGAAGGCTACGGCAATACCGGCCAGCAGTTCTCGGGCGCTACTCCGCATGCCGCCAAAACCGCAACCAGCCAGGGCCCGATGGGGTATCCCGGCTATAAAAAAGATTTATTTTCCCTTTGGGCCGCCAACCAACCGGCCTATGTGGCGACCGTCATCGGCGCAGAACCTCTGGATTTGGCCCTGAAAATCGAACAGGCAGCAAAGCTGAAAGGCCCGCGCCTGATCATCGCGCTATCGCCCTGCCCTACCGGCTGGGACTTTGATCCGCAAGAAACCGCCGAAATCGGCAAACTGGCCGTTAAGACCGGCATCTGGCCGCTCAAGGAATATATCGACGGCAAGGTGATGCACACCAGAATCCCCCGCGATCGATTGCCGGTTGAAGCGTATTTAAAAATGCAGGGACGTTTCGCGCACTTGTTCTCGCCTGTCCGCAACGAGGCAATGATTAATGAAATACAGCAGCGCATAGACGAGTACTGGCAAGCGGTCGACGGAGGCTGATTCATGGCTTATACACAAAGCTATTGTCATCGGGGCGGCGAGAGTCCGCTGCTGGGGCAAACCATTCCCGAGCATTTTGCCGGCATCGTCTCGCGTTTTCCGGATCATGAAGCGCTGGTGTGCATTCCGCAGCAGCAACGGCTGAGTTACTCGGAATTATCCCGGCAAGTCGACCAACTGGCGCGCGGACTGATTGCCTTGGGCTTTGGCAAGGGCGACCGTATCGGCATCTGGTCGACCAATAATCTGCAATGGATACAGTTGCAAATGGCCACCGCCCGCATCGGCGCTATTCTGGTCAATATAAATCCGGCCTACAGGCTGCATGAACTGGACTATGTGTTAAAAAATTCCGGGATTCACTGCCTTTTTACCATTCCGGACTTCAAAAGCAGCGATTATGCCGGCATGCTGAATCAATTGCTGCCGGAGCTGGGCACCAACAGCGCAGATCATCTCGCCGCTAGCAATTTTCCCGAGTTGCGACGCGTGGTCGTCTACGATCCGCATAATCCCGATAATACCCAACGCCCCGGCCCAGGCTTTAGTGTCTGGCAGGACGTGATGTCAGCCGCCGGGCAAATCTCCTTGAGGCAGCTCGATGACATGACCGCCGGCCTGGATCGGGATGATCCGATCAACATCCAGTATACCTCGGGCACTACGGGCTTTCCGAAACCGGTGCTGCTCAGTCACCATAACATCCTGAATAACGCCTGGTTTTCCGCTCAGGCCATGCATTTTACACACGACGACCGGCTGTGCATTCCGGTGCCGTTTTACCACTGTTTCGGCATGGTGCTGGCCAATCTGTTGTGTTTCTCGGTGGGCGCCACTGCCGTTATTGCCTGCGAGCATTTCGACGCCGAGGCCGTGCTGAAAGCGATCGAACAGGAACGCTGCACGGCTTTGCATGGCGTGCCGACCATGTTTATTGCCGAACTTGAACATCCGGATTTCAGCCGATACCGGCTGGAATCGCTGCGCACCGGCATTATGGCTGGAGCGCCCTGCCCGCCCGCATTGATGGAACGGGTCATGACCACGATGCATTGTCCGGAAATTCTGATCGGTTACGGCGAAACAGAAGCATCGCCACTGACGCACCTGACCATGCGTGAGGACAGCCTTGAAAGACGCACTCAGACCGTAGGCCGCAATTTACCGCATCAGGAAGTCAAGATTATCGATATTGCTGGCGAGCAAACGCTGCCCTTGGGCCAGGTCGGCGAAGTGTGCTTCCGTGGCTATCATCTTATGCGGGGTTATGCCAATAATCCCGAAGCCACCGCTCAAGCAATAGATAAGCCCGGCTGGCTGCATTCTGGCGATCTGGGGATAATGGACAAAGACGGCTATCTGAGCATTACCGGGCGGCTGAAAGAAATGATCATACGCGGCGGCGAAAATATCTATCCGCGTGAAATCGAGGACTTTATCTTTACTCACCCGAAAGTGGCGGGCATTGCCGTGTTCGGCATACCCGACGCGTTTTACGGCGAGGAACTCGTAGCCTGGATTCAGCTCCATGCCGATACCGATTGCGCTGTCGAAGAAATCAAGGCTTTCTGCCAGGACAATCTGGCGCATTTCAAAATCCCCAAATATATCGAATTTGTAGAATCGTTCCCCATGACCGTCACCGGCAAAATGCAGAAATACAAGATGCGCGAGATGATGCTGGAAAAGCTGAAAGAACGCTGAAAAAACGAAGCATCCCACTTGAGGCTATGAAAGTATTCGATATAAGAGAGTTAACCACGAAGAGCACGAAGCTTCAATGCATTGCTTGTGTTAGTTCAGACTTGATCTGACTTAAATGAAATCGAGTTCAGACTTATGCCGACTTTAGCGAAAGATTAAAAAAATGAATATCTGTTACCGGCCAATTGAGGACCACTGTAGTGTTCACGTCAGTGACAGCAGTTGAATCGATAGCTGCCTGTTAGTTAAAGCTATAGATGCTTGATTGCAAGACCTGGTACCGCTTTTTGGGTACCGCTTTTTCCTTATGGCCTTAGTCTCCCTCTTTTCGCAAGGCTGACTGCATGTTGGTGTGTAGATCAATCATAGGCTGTTGGTTGATGGTAAACATCCCACGCCGTGGTCGATCGAGGTCGATCACGATCAGGTAGACCGTGGCATAAATGAAAATCATCACAGCGGTCGGTAATCCGTAGCGATTCTGGCGCAGGCCGAGCAGGTAGCCTGTCAGCAACATCGTGGCAGTGGACAGTACGACCAGCACCACGATAATCATGCCGGGAAGGCGCATCCAATCCTGCACATTCACCCGCTTGGTATGCAGGTCAATGACCTCGTTGAGAGCCTGGACATAGATGGATAGGATTGGGTCACGCAGCTCCGGAGAGAGCGACAAAAGCTCGTCCCACAGCATGCGTTGCTGTTCGAGCGCCTTTTTCAGGGCGACCGGGTCAGAGTCTTTGAACAGGGTGTCGCGCCCAGCGACATACGCGACCCAGAGCCGACGGCTCCGGCTGCGCTGCGGCTGCGGCAGTTGTTCGGCGCGGAGAAAGGCAGTTCCTATAGCATCGATGTCTTCGATCACCAGCTCTCGTCGGGCGTTGAACTGACCACCCGCCATGGAGAATGTAAAAGCCAGCATCAGGCTTGCCACGGTCAGCAAGGCACCCAATACGATCCCTGTCTGGGCAGAGCGACCTTTGTCCACATACTCGGTGGCCCGCTGACGCCGATCCCCCAGTTTGTAGCCCAGTTCTACGGTTACCCAGAACAGGAAAAGCAGGAGCAGGTAGAGGAGCCATTCAGGAAGCGAGTCAAGAAAATGCGTGGACACGAGTACCTCGTTGCGAATAACGACCGGTTCAGCGACAGTTGCAGCAGCACTGTCAACTAGTTGCTGTTGTTAGACAGCTATTTCTTGAACTTGTCGGCTGCCTCATCGAAGGCCGACTTCATTGAGGCCCATGCGGATTCTACGCCGTCCTTGATTGATTCCCATGCGTCATCACTCGCTTCTACCACTTCATCAAGCAAGATCTTTCCCTTCTCGATCTTGCCTTCCATTACGGTAAATGTCAAAATACTTGTCGCCGTTGATGTTTAATTCCTCGGCAATACACTGTATCGTTTTATCGCCTCTTTGTAACAGTTTTTGAATCGCTTGCTCTCTAAACGCTTGGCTATATTTTGATTTCATGTCTAACCTCTTTATTAAAATTTAGAGGCGACAGATATCCTGACATGGGGGGATTACTGCGATCTGCTTGTTAAGCTCCAGTTGTGCATCGGCACTGGCCCCAGAAGCCTTTGCTTTGAGCTTGTCGAATTCCGCTTTCCATTCGTTCAACTGAGCCTGCTTCTTCTGTTGATATAGTTCTTTCTCGTTCATGCTTTACTCCTGTCTAATGTTATGGTTTTGCGCCACGCCCCCCAGAACCCCGACGTATGCCGGATGCCCCCCGAGCTTGGCGGCTTAGCCGAGTTCGTCAGGACCGATCCTCCTCACCAGAAGCGCGATTGTAATTCCCATGTTGAAGCCTGTCTCTACTATTCGGAACAGCACGATGATGCCAAGCACATCTCCGGTTAGCCGGGAAAAGCGAACTTGACAGGACGCGTCATACTGGAGCACCACTGCCACCAAAGCAACGGCCAGCGGCTAAAAGTATATCTTCCACGAAACCTGTGTTGCTACAATAAATTTGTCAAATGCAAGGATTTTTCCGTTCCGTATATCATCCAACCTGCGCCAATTGCGGACTACTAAGTTGTAAGTGTCGCGACAGCAGTTGAATCGATAGCTGGTACAGATACTTGATCACAAGACCAGGTAACGTTTGTGAGCCAATGAGTTGATTAGCGTTTTTTTAATTCAAATAGGTCCGTGCGACGGTCTTTTAAATTTCTAACGCTGCCGAATTGATTGAGCTCCCTGAGTAAATAAATATCAACGTCGGCTATTAATATCATTTCTGTATTTGGAGTGGCCTCCGCTTTTATGCCCGTTGTCGGAAAAGCAAAGTCACACGGTGTAAAAACCATAGATTGTGCAAACTGAATATCCATATTATGGACGTTGGGTAAATTTCCCACACTGCCGGCAATGGCAACATAACACTCATTTTCTATGGCTCTGGCTTGCGCGCAGTGTCTGACCCTAGAGTATCCGTTTTGTGTATCGGTTAGGAAGGGGACAAATAAAATATCCATTCCTTCTTCGGCTAAAATTCTGCTTAACTCCGGAAATTCTGAATCGTAGCATATCAGTATGCCTATTTTTCCACAGTCGGTATCAAAAGCCTTTAGTTGATTGCCGCCTTCCATGCCCCATATTCTAGCTTCATCAGGCGTTACATGCAGCTTTTCATAGCGTTCGGTTGTGCCGTCTCTTTTACATAAGTAACCTACATTGTAAAGAATGTTATTTATGATTTCAGGCATGCTTCCCGAAATAATATTGATGTTGTAGGAAATAGCGAGTTCCGAAAACTTATGCACGATGGTTGATGTGTGTTTGGCTAGCTCTCTTATAGCCTCAGGTTCACTCATATGGTTGTTGTCAGCCATAAGGGGCGCATTAAAAAACTCCGGGAATAATGCGAAATCAGACCGGTATCCTGAAACAGCATCAATAAAATATTCGGCATGCTGCATTAAATCATCCAAATGTTTGTAGGGCCGCATCTGCCATTGGATAAGACCCAGGCGCACTACTTTTTTCGAAAGATTGGCTTTTTTGCTTGGCTTTTCGTAATAAATGTTGTCCCATTTCAGCAGAACAGCATAATCATTAGAAGCATCATCGCCTTCGATATATCCGGTTAAAACCCTGGCAGGATGAAAGTCGTTTGAGATCTGAAAATTTAATACGGGATCATGGATTTCTTTTCTCCTGACTTTATCGATATATTCTTTTGGCGATAGTGTTTCGGAGTATTTATGATAGTTGGGAATCCTGCCGCCAAAAACAATGCCTTTCAGATTTAACCGCTCACATAATTCTTTTCTGTAGTCATAGAGTCTTCGGCCCAGTCGTAAGCCGCGAAATTTCGGCCTAACGAATACTTCTACCCCATATAACGTATCGCCGTCCGGCGAATATGTTTTAAACGTGTAGTTCCCCGTGATGTCTGCGTAAGTATGGTCATCATCAAATTGGTCATAGTCAACAATAATTGATAAGGCGCATCCGGCAATTTGATTATTGACTTTAATAACGACCTGCCCCTCCGGAAACAGTCGGATCAATGGTTCAATTTCACTCTTTTTCCAATAAGTATTCGGAACGCTGGTGTATGATTCAATCATGGCCTGTTTAAGTTCTTGATAATCATCAAGGCTTAAAAAAACCAAATCAATATTCTCAATATCTGTCATCTTAAAATACTAGTCCGAGTGAGGCATCATGGAGTTTTCGGTCATTATAATCTAAAGAATTTGATGGCTGCTCAAATTACATTTTTGAGTAGACTCAATAACTTTTTCCAATCAAAAAAAGGGCCCGTATCCATTTTACGTCCGGGGGCAATATCGCAGCCCGCTCCGATTAGCGATAGCGTAATCGGAGGAATGTTGATTTCGAAATGTGTGATTACGCAAGCCAATCGCACCTACATTTTGAATGACAGGTTATTTTCCTTTTCTTGTCTTTGCAAATTAATCTTCATTGGCTGCATTACGCCCTGAGGCAGTCAATGTCAGGTTCAAGCCAGGCTAATATTTGATGCCGTCAGATCAACTCCAGAATATTACAATCAATTCTTTCAACGCCTCACTTGTTTGAAAACGCTTGTCAAACCCGGCCAGTTTCAGCTGAATGCTACAAACTCAGGTCCGGTTTATCCGTTCTGGCTTTCATCCGTTTCTCCAGCTCGGCGACCATTTCGACTGCTTCGGTCATTTCCAAAGACAGCGCCTCTCTAACAATCTGTGCCAGTTCATTAAACTCAACCTCGCTAATATGCGCACGCGCCTCGGCACTAATATTTTTCTTAAATACTTCAACTACTTTTTGCGCTAACTGTTCATTATGGCAGTTCATATCAAACTCCTTACTGTGCAAAAACCTAAAACAATCAGTTGACCCTATATAAATTATTGGGGTTGTAACAAGGCTGTAGGTGCGAATTTATTCGCACATAAGGCGTCATAATGCGAATGAATTCGCACCTACAGAACCTCTCCTGATTTTTTATGGTACAAGGACGCCTTCGCGTCCGTCATTATCGATTCTATCAGTTTTTAAACCGCCGGGTACTGCCCTGCCAAGGGCATCCATCAAAATGGCTAACGTTTTTCAAAGCTAGGCGTTAAAATCAAGGCTTGTCAGAGACAAGCCCCCTGTCAGGAGATAACATGCCCAAACCCATCACCCCATTGCTCGCAGCCGATGCCTTGATCGAACTCATCGACCAGCCTGGACGGCCGTTTGTTTTGATTGAACGCGCTTATCCACCCTACGGCTGGGCGGTGCCAGGCGGTTTTGTCGATATCGGGGAAACTCTGGAACACGCCGCCATTCGTGAAGCCAAAGAAGAAACCAGTCTCGACGTCAAGCTCACGGCTTTGCTGGGCATCTATTCCAACCCCAAACGCGACCCCCGCAATCATACCGTCACCGCAGTCTACCTGGCCGAAGCCAGCGGCCTGCCAAAAGCCGCCGACGATGCCAAAAATTTCGGCCTGTTTACCTTCGACAATCTGCCCGACAGCCTGGCTTTCGACCATGCCCAAGTGCTGGCTGATTACCAGAACTACCGGCTGAACGGAAAAGTCACGCCCTTGCGGTGCTGAAGATACCAGCAAAGCTGTCTGATGAGACTTTTAGGACAACCAGGGCATTGGCGAAGTACCCTTGAGCAGCATCGCAAATTCAAGCCGGCAGGGCTAGGCAATGCTGCTCCTGGATATTTTCAATAGTTAAAGGTGTACAGCCTTTTTAAAAATTAAACCAGCCCGTACCAAATGAGCTCGCAAACACAAGGCTGACGATGGTCATCAGTTTGATTAAAATATTTAGTGCCGGGCCGCTGGTATCTTTGAACGGATCGCCTACAGTGTCACCGACCACTGCGGCTTTATGCGAGTCAGAGCCTTTTCCGCCGTATTGTCCGGTTTCAATCCATTTTTTGGCGTTATCCCAGGCACCGCCGGCATTCGCCATCATCACCGCCAGTAAAAAGCCTGAAGACATGGTGCCAACCAGCAGACCTGCGAGGGCTTCTTTCCCCAAAACAAACCCTATCAGCAGCGGGACGACAACGGCCAAGGCACCGGGCACGATCATTTCACGCAAGGCGCTTTCCGTGCTGATACCGACACAGGCCGCATAATCAGGCTTTCCTGTGCCTTCCATCAAGCCTGGAATTTCGCGGAACTGACGGCGCACTTCTACAACAATCTCGTGCGCTGCTTTACCAACCGCCATCATGGTCAGGGCAGAAAACAGGTACGGCATCATGGCGCCAATCAGGATGCCCGGCAGCATGGTAGGCCCAAGGATATTTAAGTTGTCGATTTTTGCGGCCGTCACATAAGCGGCCAATAATGCCAATGCGGTTAATACTGCCGAGCCGATGGCAAAGCCCTTGCCAGTAGCGGCGGTGGTATTGCCCAAGCTATCCAGGGCATCGGTGCGATGACGCACTTTGCTGGGCAGGTGGCTCATTTCAGCAATGCCGCCGGCATTATCGGCGACCGGGCCATACGCATCAGTCGCCAGGGTAACCCCCAAAGTGCTGAGCATACCGACACCCGCCAGCGCTACCGCATAAAGGCCCGCGGCTATACTGCCGTCGGCGTTATGACCCAGCCAGATGCTCACCAATATCGCCACTGCGACAATCAAAACCGGAAATACCGTACTCATCATGCCAACGGCCAAACCTTGGATAATGGTTGTTGCCGCGCCCGTTTGCGTAGCGTGGGCAATGCCTTGCGTAGGTTTGTCAGTGTAGGACGTGTAATATTCTGTCGCATAAGCAATGGCGTTACCCGCCACCAGACCGACCAGAATAACCAGCCAATAATTTAAACTGACCCCCGAAATTAATACAGTGACAAAAGAAAGTCCCAAAATAATCACTGACGCCCCCCAGATGGCATGACGCAATGCTTTCAACAAATCATCCAGACTGGCTTTTTCGTCAATGACTATCACGTATTTCCTAAAAAAACGGGTGATATGAACCATTATGGAAGCACTGGCGATTTTTGTATTTTTTGGCTCAATGCCAGTCACCATATGGACACCAAAAAGACTGGCAATGATGCCTACGGCAGCAACCAGAAAAGGCAGTCCTATAAAAGCTGCCGATTTTGTCCCCAAAGCCGCACCCAAGGTGGCTGCAGCGATGATGGAGCCGCTGTAACTTTCAAACAAGTCAGCCCCCATGCCCGCAACATCACCGACGTTATCGCCCACATTGTCGGCGATAACAGCGGGATTACGCGGATCATCCTCGGGAATGCCTTGTTCGACCTTGCCCACCAGGTCGGCACCGACATCAGCGGCTTTGGTGTAAATGCCACCGCCGACCCTTGCAAACAAGGCAATACTGCTGGCACCAAAACCAAAGCCGGTAATGTAGGTGAGTTGATTCGGATTGCCGTCAAATATCAAAAACAATACCGTCATGCCGATAAGACTAAAACTGACCACCGCCATGCCCATGATCGAGCCGCTGCCAAAGGCGACCCGCAAACCTTCATGCAGATTGCGGCCTGCTGCCGCCGCCGTTCGGACGTTGGCACGGACCGCCACATACATGCCCAAGTAGCCAGCACCTGCCGAAGCAATCGCACCCACCACAAAACAAAGCGCGGTCTGCCATTGTAAAAATGTGGCAATAACCGTAGCGACAATAACGACAAAAATCGCGATGATACGATATTCACGCGACAAAAAGGCCGCCGCCCCTTCTTGAATAGCCTTTGCAATTGCTTGCATGGCCTCATTACCGGGGTCATAGCGAAGAATGCGGCGTAATTCCCAAATTACGAACGCGCCCCCTAAAATACCCATCAATAATGCGATAACAACTGATGCTGATGTTGGAAACATCATTACTTTCTCTCCTAAATGGCTGGTTTGGCTAAAAACTTATAAGATCATGCTTTATTTTATTATGTATATCCATCAGCCATCAAAGTTTCGCACTTGCGGCGGGGCCTTCGCCCAATGCGCCTATTGTTGAAAGCTCCGACTGCCGCTCCTGAGGCCTCTCCCACAAAATCATCCAGTAACGCATTTAAGCAAGGCGCAACTGTTTAAGTTTGGCGCAGGCTTCTCCTCCACTGATGTCCGGAATTATTCTTAATTCAAGCGCCTTTATTTGTTCAAGATTAACTTCATAATGCTCGATTTCGCGCGTGGTGTCCGGAGGGCTAAAATGGAATTGCTGACGCAAAATCTCTTGGTAAGCGTTGTCTTTATCCATCAACCAAAGCAGGACAAATTCTTGAGTGCGCGAGTGTTCCTGTTCATCGAACAGGAGAAAAATATGTTTGATAGTATGGGGTTGATCAAAAACAACACGAAGCGTTTGTTCACCAGCGATTGCGGCCTGCCAGCCTGCGCCAGAATCCTCCGTCAGTAACAAAGCCGACTCAACGGGGTGCAGCTGGCATTCCGAGGTGAACTCTACCTGTGCAAGTTGCTCCAGATCGAGAAAATCCAGATCCGAAACTGGAATGTTATTAACGGCTGGAATAATTATTGTTTTACGCATTATTGCTCCCCTATTGCAGTGTTTAGTTGTCAAATTCAGCATGAGCATATGCCGATTCAACAAACAAATGTAGTTTTTCTTTTTCGGCCTTGAGCGGCTTGCTGAGATGTTAAATGGTTGGTTGCCCAATGTGGGAATAGGACAATCTGGGCATGAGGCTAAATTTATAAGGGTATAGTGGGTTTATATGAACAACTGATGAATCTAATGTATCACAAAAGGAAACAATGCATATATCCACAGTATTATTGTCAACAATAAATGCCTTGCGTATAGTCCACTCGTAGTTCGAACAAACCTTTTCATTTTTCTACGAGGACCTGCACATGAACGATTTTCAAAAAGATATTTTTACCGGAATGGTATTTGTAACCGGCCTGCTGGGCTTTGTCTCTGGTGAATTCATCATCTCTTCTGCGCTATTCGCCACTTCGGCCATTGCCAGTAACGTTAACCTGAACAGTAAACGGAGCAATGCTGGACACCTGTCATGCAAGTGACAGTCCGATCTGAACTTATCAAGCTAGTGATTCGAAAACTTCCAGGGCCTAACGGCCTTGGGAGTTTTTTTGTTTTAGGCTTTCTCGGTAAATGTCAAAATACTTGTCGCCTTTGATGAAAATTAATGCACACTCATGCTCGTACAATTTGCAGGCGGCGTGCTCGGTTTATCGGGATTTAAGAACACCTCTGCTTGCCATTCCCAGTTTCTAATCGCCTTGCTCCAGCGGGCAGGATTCGCCTCTTTAGCGGCACTATAGGTGGCTTTTCTTGTGTTGAGAATGGCTTGATCTTCGCCGTTATGGCGTTGTTCCGGGGTTACAAAATGGATGCTGCTGTGCCGATGTTCAAGGTTGTACCAGGCCACAAAGTCCGTCACCCACGCTCTGGTTTCTGGCGATCCACTTGATTACACAGGCCAAAACCGGCATTTCGGCCCTGTCACTGCGCCGCCAATTGGGAGTTTCCTACAACACCGCCTGGAGCATCAAACACAAGCTGATGCAAGTGATGATGGAACGCGATGATATTAAGCCGCTCGCCGGGATCATCCAACTGGATGACGTGTATTAGGGCGGTGAGCAGCGGGGCGGTAAACGTGGCCGTGGCTCGCCCAACAAAACACCCTTTGTGGCGGCCGTGTCCGTCAACGAAAAGGGCCATCCAGTGGCTATGGCTATGAATGTCGTCGACGGCTTTCGTTCCAAAGCGATCGCCAAGTGGGCCAAGCGCCATCTGAGCGCCGGTAGCCTCGTGGTTTCGGATGGGCTGGCCTTGCTTTGCGGCGGTGTCCGAAGCGGGCTGTCAACATACGGCTATCGTCACCGGGGGCGGCCCGGCGTGTGTAACGCTGGAGACTTTTACGTGGGTTAATACGATGATCGGCAATGTCAAAAGGTCGATTAACGGCAGCTATCACGCTATCCAGCACAAACACCTGCCGCGCTATTTGGCCGAGTTTTGTTATCGCTTCAATCGGCGTTTTGTGCTGGAGGATATGCTGCCCCGCCTGTGCTACGGTCGAGTAGCGCAGGGGAGTCACACCCCCACGCCCTCACGCAACGGTACGTGAATCTCTCAATTCATACCGCTCCTATTGTCCAGTCTTCGGTTGAAGAGTAATTTGCCAATGAGCAAAAAGCCTGGGCTGACGCTGGGCTACTCCTTTAATCCATGCCCGCGCTTTGCTATGGCTCACCTTCAACCGCCTGTATTTCCGTTTCGCCCAACGTACCAGAGCGTAATCAAGTTGCCCGAGAACCGGAGCCAGCAACGATTTATAGTACTGTCCATAGTAATTAATCCAACCTCGCAAGATAGGATTTAACCACGCCGCCAGCTCTTCGATGGATAAATGCGTCCACCGGTGGATTTTCCAACCTCGAATGGTTTGACGTATCGATTTCGCAGCCTTAGCACTGACAGCGGGACTGAAGTTGAGAAAAAGTATGCCCCAGCGCGATTTTGATTGCCTAGGCTGAAACCCAAAGCCCAAAAAATCAAATTTCACATCGGTATAGCCCCTTCTTCTATTACTATCCTGACAATAAACAATCTTTGTTTTATCAGGGTGCAATTCCAGTCCGCAGTCTATCAGCCGCGCTCCAATTGCGTCTTTCAAACCTTGGGCTTCCTCCCCTGATTTACAATGAACCACGGCATCATCTGCATAGCGCTCAAAAAGAATATGAGGATAATTTCTCTCCATCCAGACATCAAACGCATAGTGCATAAAAAGATTAGCCAATAATGGACTAACCACTCCACCTTGAGGCGTGCCCTTGTCACGGTCAACAAGTGTTCCATCACCCATCTGAACCGGCGCTTTAAGCCACCTCTCAATGTATAGCCCGATCCATTTACTATCAGTATGTTTCCGTACCGCGCGCATCAAAAGGTCATGATCCATGTTGTCGAAGAATCCCCGGATATCCAAGTCCACCACCCAGTCATAACGCCAACAGCGCCCTCGGGCCATGTCGACAGCCTGTATCGCAGATTTACCCGGCCGATAACCATAGGAATCCGGGTGAAAGTAGGGTTCCACTTCCGGTTCGAACATCATTTTCACCACCATCTGAGCGATCCGATCGGAAACGGTCGGAATGCCTAAAGGCCTTAATCCACCATCCTTCTTCGGAATCTCCACTCGCCGCACCGGTGGTGGGAAATAACTTCCCGATGCCATCCGATTCCAGAGCTTATAGAGGTTGTCCTTAAGATCAACCTCAAAATCTTGGATCGATTGTGCATCCACACCGGCGCTACCTCGATTTGCCTTAACACGCTGGTAGGCTTCCCAAACGACTTGCTTGGAAATATTAAACGACTTTGCTTGTTTCAAATGAATCCTCCCATTACTGGTTGTACATTCTATTAAGCTGAACAATGTAACCCCTTCGCTCCAGTCCCATTACAGAATCTTCATCACTGTCGGGTCGGAGGAGGCGCGCCGAAACGCTAGCCTCCGTCCGCCGCTCAAACTGGACATGCAGTTTTCCCGCATCCAGCTTTCACAAGGCGGCCCTTGGCGGATTTAAAGAAGGTATTAAATGAATTAAGCTTACCAGCCCCAACTCACCGTACAAACGGGTGCCAGGTAATTGCATCCAGCCACAATTTCGCCATCGTTTATGACGTTGTGACCAGAGTCGCCTGATAATCCAACGGTCAAGTTGGTTGAACAACTTTCTGACGTGGGCTTTCTTGTAGTAGTTGCCCCAGCCGCGGATGACCGGATTAATTTCGTCAATCAGCTCTTGGGTACTCAAAGGTGCTTTTCGTCGGGTTCGCTTTCTGATTTGTTCTTTAAAGTGGTCAATCGACTTCTGCCGCGGATAGACATACAGCGAACCCTGTCGGATACCGCTTTTGATCTTGTACGCAGGCAACTTTAGTGGCTGCTTTCCACGCTTGATCTTGTAGCCTAAAAACTCAAACCCATGTCGAACATGGACAATCCGAGTCTTCTCCTTATGCAAAACAACGCCCAACTTTTCCAGAACTTTTGACGCAAAGATCAGTACCGCCTGAGCTTGTGCTCTGGTTTGGCACGTCACCAGCCAATCATCAGCAAACCGGGTTAATCGATACCCCTTGCGGCGCATCTCTCGGTCAAACGGAGTCAAAAGAATATTGCTGATCAGCGGTGAAATCACTCCACCCTGGGGAACGCCCATAACGGTAGGATGAATCCTGTTATCCTGTAAATAGCCAACTTTCATCATCGATTCTAAAAGTCTCAATACACGTCCGTCCGCTATCCGCTGATTGAGCATTTCCATGAGTTTGTCATGGTCAGCCGATCCGAAAAAATCTTTCAAATCTGCATCCACAACCCATTCATTTCCTTGCTCTAGTTCGCTCCAGATCTTTCTCATCGCATCTTTTGCTGATCTTCCTCGCCGATATCCAAAACTGGCTTCATCGAATACAGGCTCGAAGATAGGCTCTAGTCGGTTAAGTAGCGCCTGTTGACACACTCTATCGTAAATAGTCGGTATGCCAAGCGGACGATACTTGCCCGGCTGTCCACTCTTGGGTATTAAGTGGCGTTTAACGGGTTGCGGTTGGTACGTCTGCTTGATCAGTTCATTATGAAGTCTGTCGAGATTCCCTTGCAGGTTTTCCCCAAACTCTTTTATGCTCTGCCCATCAATACCGCCTGCTCCCCGGTTCCGTTTTACTTTCTCCCAAGCTAACTCCAAGTTCTTCAGCTTATAAACTTTGTCCACTAATGACAATACCTTCGCCAAAAATCATGCTGCTTTCGCATGAATTCGACCGATTTCTGCGGCTTTGAAAATCCTATCATCAATATAAAACGCCTCTGCATTTTTGCCGAGCGAATTAATAATCCGACGCGTGTATTTTCGCGCTCTGAAGATGGTTTTTAAGTCCAGCATGCTGCCCCTGTTTACGCCCTCGATTTTGGCTGACAATAACTGCGAAAAGGTCACCATAAAGAGGGCAAAGTTAGCGGCATTGTTGACTTGGGTTGCTTTGACATTCATAAAATCTTCTAGCCCCCAGTATTGTTTGGCGTCACGAAAGTTAAACTCGATTTGAAAACGCAAGGCGTAATAATCAATCAACGTTTCACTGGCCAAGTTCAGGTCATCACTAAACAACAACACCTTCGCGGTTCGCCCTGTTTTCAGATTGGTTTTTACGATGATCACAACATTCAGCAATTCGGGAAAGTTTTTGTGCCAAACCTTCGCCTGGTAGACGCGGGTTCGGATGTTTTTTTCCACAGTTTCTATTTTTAGATGATCAGCCGTCAGCGTTTCCACGGTTAGTTTTTCGCCATACTTGCGGGGCTTACCCTTGCCCGAATACGCCTCGGCATAAGGGAAATACAGCTTTGAGTCATGGCGCAGCTTACAAATCAGATGCAGTCCTGCTTGTTTAACCGCTTGTAGGCTGGCATTATTCCCCAAGGCACCATCATACACAAAATAGACGATGCCCACGTCCAGGCCTATCAGGGTCAAGGCTGAACGGATGCAGCTCTGCAACTGCGTCTGGAAAGGCGACAGTGCCACCTCCTTTCTGTTTTTGTTAAGGCTGCCTTTGGGCCTGCCGACGGCCTGTCCTTTCGCCTTGACGGCTTTGGGCGCACTTTTTTGAGCGTCCATCAGCACCAGCTGCTCGGTGATTAAAGGATAAGCGGCACGCGTTTCAACGTGTAGCAATGACAGGTTTAAAAAGCACAGGCCAGGGAGCGCCTTGTTGTAGATGGATGAAAAAAAATTCCCAGCCCATGCGTTTGTTTCCCTGATTTGGTCACCATGACCTCGTCACCGATGAGCAACCATGTTCCTTTTGTTTCCAGTGTGTGCGGTTTTACCAGTTGCCAACGCAACAGTGGCCAGTCTATTTTTTCTTTAAAAAAACGTTGTACCGTCCGATAACTGCCGCCTTTTTCAGTCCAGCGGGATATGCCCAGCATGGTGACTCGCCCGGTCATCGCCAACACGGCTTCAACGATCAGGGTTAGCTGCTTGAATGTACGAGGCGCCAGCGTTGGGCTCAGGATACCAAGTGTTGTTATGATTTCGTCCATGATCAGATTGGGTGAGTGATACTGTGATTTAAGGTTCCTGTATTCTACCTTTTCTGGGCATCTATGTTTTGTCCCATTAGCAAAGAATCATGCTTACCGTTTGGCGAAGGTATTGCTAATGAGTGAACCTTCTTTTCTCCTGTTGGATTCAGCCAATGCACTAATCTCCTCGGTTCATCGCCTAGGGGTTTTTCACTTAAGGAACTGTTCCTTGCCATAAACTTTACTCTTTAGATTACTTGTCTTTGTCCAACCACCTTGCCGACCGCCTTCCCCAGCACACTCTGCTGCCATTTTCATGGTCACCTTATTTTCATAACGCTTCAGGTACTATTCAGTCGTCCGACTACTCATAGAACATCGTTCACCATTTCGTGTTTGCTTATAGGTTCACTTATCTCAGCGCCACCTGAAAATTCTATGAGTTCTCCTGGGGTCACGTATTAATCTTCCACACCGTGCCATCCGCACACACCTTGGTTCGATGGGTGGATAAGAACGCCTTCGCCTCCATAGTGCAGGCTCGACCTTGCCCCATCTTTGGCCGACCGGTTCATCTATAGAGTCGCCTCTTCGATTACGGCCCGGTGTTTCTCCTCAAACCCTTCGGATTCCACCTCGCGGTGGACACCCTGTCCTCCGGTTGTCTTTCAACAGTACACCCGACTTAGGCTCAACCTTGGCTATGTCCACCGTTTCCAGCTTCGTGCCCGTTTAGGCTTCTCCTTATCTGTATACCCCGGCTAGCAAGGCATTACCCCCGCTTTTGGATATAGCACTCCTTATCAGAATGCCAGAGGGACTTTAACCCTCCTGATTAATGCGCTGCCCAGCGCACACTACGAGTTACTCCGCCCCTGTGCCTAGCCTCGGTACTCTCACACTTGTGGTGCCTCCACTTGTGTTTCTCCCTTAACATCCAGGCGACAGGTTCCCACGTTCCACACAAAAGCCTGGATAAAGGTCACGCCATCTCTATGCCGGCCACCATTCAAGCAGTAAACAGGTGTCCCTTGAACTTGTCCTGGAGTACCGTAAGTCTCCAGTTTTGACGACATTTACGTACTTTCGACACCTCACCAATGATTCGCTTGCGCTCGTCTCCTCTATCCGCACCTGACGCAATCAAGTTGCGCCTTTTCCTTAACGCTCACCACAAAGGCTCTTTACCCATGCAGCTTAAGGTGGTTTGGAACCAGCTCCTGCAAGCCGATCCCGAGGGGCCTACCCTCATCTTTTGTGCAGCATTGGACTTCGAGTAGCCTTACACTACTCAACCACGCATTCGTGGCACACTCGCGGCCCGAACACCGCCTATGCCGATGCGCTTGCTGAAGTTGGCTGAGGTTTATGGGTAATCAGGTAAACCTATAAGCGGCCTGCGTTTCAGCCCATCCTCCGCAAGCCGCAGGAATACGCGCCGTTGGCTTGGCGGCCAATTGTTCTGCCAAGAGATATGCGCGTTCGTTCAGAGGCTTGTCGCCTAAGTCTATGCTCTTAAATTCTTCTGCTGCCCAGCTCATGGTGGTAATGATAGTAGTTGAAATTCATTATCTTACCGTATCAATGTAAAGTTGTGTGTAATGGAATGCCATAGAGCCTTTATTTGTCATTATTGTATAAACGATCATCTATGAAAGAAAATAGATACACATTGTGTATCTTACTATAGTATGATTGATGTAGCTTGAATAAATAGGAGTTTCTATGCCTTACAGCCAAACAACAACCGATACACAAACCCATGCGGTTAATCTACGCATTCGCAGTGATATTCGCGCTTTGATTGACAGAGCAGCAAAGGCACAGGGTAAGACGCGTTCTGACTTTATGATTGATGCCGCTCGACGTGCGGCGGAGGAATCCCTGCTTGACCAAGCGCTCGTGCGGGTTGACCAAAAAACTTACGACTATTTTGTTGAGGTTCTTGACCGCCCACCTAGCGGTGATGGGTTTGAACGGCTAATGGCCGCTGCAAAACCCTGGGATGCGTAATGCTTTCTACGCCCGGTCTACTGGCTGCGGATTGTCAGCTTGATGACTTTGCCTGTGGTGTTGATAGCCTTGATGACTGGCTCAAGAAGCGAGCGCACCCTAATCAAGTCAACGGAGCGTCTCGCACCTACGTTGTAACCGAAGGGAAAAGGGTTGTCGGCTATTATTGTCTTGCCTCAGGCGCATTGGAGTTGAGCGATACACCCACCTCAATTCGTCGCAATATGCCCGATCCTGTTCCTGTTGCCATTCTTGGCCGTCTTGCTGTTGATAAATCCTGTCAAGGTAAAGGACTTGGGGTTGCCTTACTTCAAGATGCCGTCGTTCGCACGGCACAAGCAGGAGGTATTCTTGGCATACGCGGACTTCTTGTCCATGCACTTTCAATTGAAGCAAAGGCTTTCTATGAGCATCATGGGTTCGTCGCCTCACCGACACAACCTATGACCTTGATCCTGTCACTAAAGAGACAAATATAACGGGAATAAGGCACATTGGGCCAATTACTACGTAATTTATTATTATGAATTATCAGAACATAAAAAAACCAGCATGAAAATGGTTTAGTTTGACATAAATGTAAAACAGCTTTTTTCCAAGAGATTCGGGTTTCCTTAATGCGTAGAGAAAAAAATTAGTAAAGATTGTCTATATAGTGCCTGACCGAAAAAGCCAAAAATAACCGCCCTCACAGCAAAAGGTGCCAAAATTCACGCGGAAGCTGGAAGGCTAACGGCTTTCTTGTGGTGCTTATCGACTAAAAAGCTTGCAATCCATCCGGCAGGGGCAAGCTCTCGGGATTCCGGACGCAGCTTGCCTGTCTTGCCGCAATACCGCGGTTAAAAAACTTAGGCGGCGAGCTTTTGCTGGCGCTGTCGTAGCCGCTCCCGCTCCTGAGCCAGACGCTCGCGTTCGGCGTCGCGCTTGATCTGACCGATCTTTTGGAGGTTGCGCGACAGCACGGCCAGGGCGACATAGCGCTTGAAGCCGCCGATGCCGTGGTCTGGGCACTTGTCCAGGCCGTGCACCTCCAGCGCGTTGATGCCGGACTCAACGGCCGAGTGCGCCTTCCGGGCGGCAACAAAGGCGCCATCGCGCTCACGCGCCTCATCGCTGGCAGAGCACTTGCCTTTCTTGGGCAGGGTGACTTGGTCAAGCATCGCCTTAAGCTCGGTTTGGTTGGCGGGGCTGTGGAAGCCCTTGTCAAAGCTACAGGCCTTGAACGAGGGGAAGTGCTGTTGCGTTTCCTTGACGATGCTTACCGCGATCTGGTCGTCTGTTTGTTTTTCCATGACCTGATGGTGCAAGATGAAGCCCTCCTTGCTTTCCACCACCGCCACGCGCAGGCCTAACTCCACCGGCACCCCGGCCTTGCCCTTGACGATCCATTCGGTGTGCGGCTGGAACAGGGAGAAGACTTTCTCATCGTGCGGGATGACCTCACCCTTGAGCACGCGGCGCTCGATTTGGCCGATTTGGCGCTGGGCGTGGGCGATGAATTGCCGGGGCTTGGCTAGTTGCATTGCGCAGACGGCGTACTGGCTGGCCAGTTGCGCGACGGTCGCTTCGACGCGCTTTAGGTGGGCGGCCGACAGGCTAATGAAGGTCTGGTGAGCCTTGGCGATCTGCTCGGCCTTGGCCTGCTGCTTGGCCGCGTCCTTGGAGGTGGAGTGTTTGAGCTTCTGGATGACGCGCATGGCTTTTCTGAGTTTCTTCAGGCAGTTCTTAAACTGCCGCCAGCCCTTCAGATCGTAGGTCTCGCTGAATTGCGCGCAAAGCTGGAGGAGCACCCGCATGGCATCGTACAGCAGGTTGACGTCGGTTGGAAAGTGCACGTCAGTCTCCACCACGAACGAGTCACAGCGGCCTGCGGCGGGCGCGGGGCTGTTTTTTTTACCGAGCAGGGCATAGCCGGTCTCCACCACCGCCTGGTTGATGCGGGCCAGGATCTCCGGCGTGAACAAGGCGAGATTGTCCTTGAGCGTCTGTAGGGAGAATATCTTTTCGTCCCATTCGGCAATGCCAAGGATGAGCCGCAGGGTGCGGTGCTGGTTGGCCAACTCGTGGATGCGGTCAAAGTCGGCGTTCAGGCACAGGCGCAAGCAACCCAGCACCAGGATGGTCCATTGGTTCATGCCAGGGCAGCCCAACTCGGCGGAGACCACTTTGGCCTGGCCGTCGACGACTTGCGTCGGCAGGATGTCCTTGATGATCTCGAAGACCTTGTCCCGCAAGCCATCGCTGCAATAGATGTGCTGGAGGCCGAGCAGGATCAGGGGGATGTCGTCCCGCGAGCGCACGTCGATCTGGATGTCGGCGATGTCGACTTGGCCGATGGTCTGTTGGCTTGGGAAGGTGTCTCTCATGAGTTTTCCCTGAGTTTTGGGTGGTTTGGCAGGGCCCGCCCTGTTGGTGTTGACGGGACGTTTTCTATTGTTATTGTTTTTCAATGGCTTGAAGGTTTTGGCCCGGCGCCGCTGGTTGGGTGCGGTCATCATCTTCATTATTGATATTATACTGCAAGCTGTTGTTATATAATAGCTATTTTACTTATCGGTCAGGCACTATATAGTGCCTGACCGAAAAAGCCAAAAATAACCGCCCTCACAGCAAAAGGTGCCAAAATTCACGCGGAAGCTGGAAGGCTAACGGCTTTCTTGTGGTGCTTATCGACTAAAAAGCTTGCAATCCATCCGGCAGGGGCAAGCTCTCGGGATTCCGGACGCAGCTTGCCTGTCTTGTCGCAATACCGCGGTTAAAAAACTTAGGCGGCGAGCTTCTGCTGGCGCTGTCGTAGCCGCTCCCGCTCCTGAGCCAGACGCTCGCGTTCGGCGTCGCGCTTGATCTGACCGATCTTTTGGAGGTTGCGCGACAGCACGGCCAGGGCGACATAGCGCTTGAAGCCGCCGATGCCGTGGTCTGGGCACTTGTCCAGGCCGTGCACCTCCAGCGCGTTGATGCCGGACTCAACGGCCGAGTGCGCCTTCCGGGCGGCAACAAAGGCGCCATCGCGCTCACGCGCCTCATCGCTGGCAGAGCACTTGCCTTTCTTGGGCAGGGTGACTTGGTCAAGCATCGCCTTAAGCTCGGTTTGGTTGGCGGGGCTGTGGAAGCCCTTGTCAAAGCTACAGGCCTTGAACGAGGGGAAGTGCTGTTGCGTTTCCTTGACGATGCTTACCGCGATCTGGTCGTCTGTTTGTTTTTCCATGACCTGATGGTGCAAGATGAAGCCCTCCTTGCTTTCCACCACCGCCACGCGCAGGCCTAACTCCACCGGCACCCCGGCCTTGCCCTTGACGATCCATTCGGTGTGCGGCTGGAACAGGGAGAAGACTTTCTCATCGTGCGGGATGACCTCACCCTTGAGCACGCGGCGCTCGATTTGGCCGATTTGGCGCTGGGCGTGGGCGATGAATTGCCGGGGCTTGGCTAGTTGCATTGCGCAGACGGCGTACTGGCTGGCCAGTTGCGCGACGGTCGCTTCGACGCGCTTTTCTTGAGTTTCTTCCCAGGCATTTAAACTGCCAAGTTCTTGCAGCGTTTGTAAAATTCTTTTCGTCCCATTGGAATGCCAAGGATGAGCCGCAGGGTGCGGTGCTGGTTGGCCAACTCGTGGATGCGGTCAAAGCGGCGTTCAGGCACAGGCGCAAGCAACCCAGCACCAGGATGGTCCATTGGTTCATGCCGGGGCAGCCCAACTCGGCGGAGACCACTTTGGCCTGGCCGTCGACGACTTGCGTCGGCAGGATGTCCTTGATGATCTCGAAGACTTTGTCCCGCAAGCCATCGCTGCAATAGATGTGCTGGAGGCCAAGCAGGATCAGGGGGATGTCGTCCCGCGAGCGCACGTCGATCTGAATGTCGGCGATGTCGACTTGGCCGATGGTCTGTTGGCTTGGGAAGGTGTCTCTCATGAGTTTTCCCTGAGTTTTGGGTGGTTTGGCAGGGCCCGCCCTGTTGATGTTGACGGGACGTTTTCTATTGTTATTGTTTTTCAATGGCTTGAAGGTTTTGGCCCGGTGCCGCTGGTTGGGTGCGGTCATCATCTTCATTTTTGATATTATACTGCAAGCTGTTGTTATATAATAGCTATTTTACTTATCGGTCAGGCACTATGTAACTATGTACCCGTGAATGGGGGGCTGATCGGTGCCCATGAATATGAAGCCCATTTTGTTTTCGACATCTGGTACCAGAATACATCCGACATCGTGCCAATGGTGATTACTGGTGACATGCATAGCGTTAACAAGGCTAATTTCGCAATCACGTACTGGTTCGGATTGCGGTTCGAACCGCGTTTCACTAACCTTGAGACGCAATTGAAGAATCTTTATTGCTGCGGTGATCCTATGAAATACGAGAAATGCCTGATTCAGCCTGTTGGGAGTATCGACTTACAGGCGGTTCAAGACGAAAAATCCAATATCGACCAGATCGTGGCCACTCTGGGGATCAAGGAAATGACTCAAAGTACGCTGATTCGGAAATTATGTACCTACACGCAATCAAACCCCACCCGTAGCGCTGTCTTCAGTTCTAAGAACTGATCCGCAGCACTTTACACATTAGATTTCTGGGCTGACCCACACAACTTGCCGACCGCCTTCCCCAGCACAAGCAGCTGCCAGTTTCAAGGCAACTTACTTGCATAACGGTTCAGGTACTATTCAGTCGTCCGGCTACTCATAGAACATCGTTTACCATTTCCGGTTTCCTTATAGGTTCACATATCTCAGCGCCACCTGAAAATTCTATGAGTTCGCCTGGGGTCTCGTATTAATCTTCCACACTATGCCTTCCGCACCCCCTTGGTTCGATGTGCCCCCCATGTCAGGATATCTGTCGCCTCTAAATTTTAAAAAAGAGGTTCGACATGAAATCAAAATATAGCCAAGCGTTTAGAGAGCAAGCGATTCAAAAACTGTTACAAAGAGGCGATAAAACGATACAGTGTATTGCCGAGGAATTAAACATCAACGTCTTCACGTTAAAACACTGGTTAAGACACTATCGTCCGCAAACAATGTCAGAAAATAAAACGACTAAACGTCCTGTCGACTGGACACCCGAGGAACGCTTTCAGGCCTTAATGGCCAGCCATGGCCTGGAAGCGGAGCGTTTAAATGCTTTCTGCCGAGCGCAGGGCGTGTTTCCTCATCACCTGGAGGCCTGGCAGCAGGATTTTATCAGCGGCTCGCACACGTCAGCGCAGGCGCCGTCTGATAAAAGCGTGCGTGATGAAAACAAGCAACTGAAAAAGGACTTACAACGCAAGGAGAAAGCCTTGGCAGAAGCCGCGGCGTTACTGGTGCTGCAAAAAAAGTTCCAAGCGTTCTGGGAGGAAAAGGCGTCATGATTGCACTCGCAGAACGCCGACAACTGATTGAATGGATCGACCTCGCTGTAAGCGGAGGTGCACGACTTAACAAGGCCTGCGGCATTATCGGTTTAAGCACGCGCACGCTCCAGCGCTGGCGGCAACCCGAAGAACTCCAGGCAGACGGCCGGATTACCCGCGCCTTCACGCCGGCCAATAAGCTGTCCGAAGCCGAACGCGCGCAGGTCATCGCCACCGCCAATGGCGAGGAGTTTAAACAGCTAACACCGCACCAGATCGTACCGCGCTTGGCAGAGCGGGGAGAATACCTCGCCTCGGAATCCACCTTTTACCGTATTCTAAAAGCCGAGAACCAACTGGCCCATCGGCATGCCAGTCAGGCGCCCCGGAAGGTCTCAAAACCCAAGGCCTTATCGGCGACCGCGCCCAATCAACTGTACAGCTGGGACATTACCTATCTGGCGACCGCCGTCAAAGGTCAATTCTTCTATCTGTATCTTTTTATGGATATCTTCAGCCGGAAAATAGTCGGCTGGCAGGTTTATGTGGAAGAAAACAGTGTCTATGCGGCCGATGTCATCCGTGATATCTGTCGACGTGAAGGCATTGCCGAGGGGCAAGTGATCTTGCATTCCGACAATGGCAGTCCGATGAAAGGCGCCACCATGCTGGCAACGCTGCAGCAACTGGGCGTCATGCCCTCCTTGAGTCGCCCGTCGGTCAGCAATGACAACCCCTATTCAGAAGCCTTGTTCAAAACCTTGAAATATCGCCCTGAATATCCGTTGCAACCGTTCGCGACATTAGCAGAAGCCAGAACATGGGTGACGGACTTTGTGGCCTGGTACAACCTTGAACATCGGCACAGCAGCATCCATTTTGTCACCCCGGAACAACGCCATAACGGCGAAGATCAAGCCATTCTCAACACAAGAAAAGCCACCTATAGTGCCGCTAAAGAGGCGAATCCTGCCCGCTGGAGCAAGGACATCAGAAACTGGGAATGGCAAGCTGAGGTGTTCTTAAATCCCGATAAACCGAGCACGCCGCCTGCAAATTGTACGAGCATGAGTGTGCATTAATTTTCATCAAAGGCGACAAGTATTTTGACATTTACCGGTTACAGCCTACATGCTCGCCAAGTTCCTTAAAGAACCCTCTACACTAAAGGCTTCAGCCGCTTTGTTACCTAGACGACTGCTCTAGTTGCTACCGGCTGGAACGACAGTTGCCGGACGGGTTTTGCACCCGCTAGAAAATAGCGCCTTTCCACGGCGCACGTTAAATATGGGCTAAGGCACACATGGGCAAGCTGGCATGTACAAAATGGAACGCCGCTTCATGTGCTTAAAGAATTAGGTGGATGGGCGGATCTAACGATGGTTTTGCGGTATGCCCACTTATCCAGCAAGCACTTGGAAGAATACGCTGGAAACTCAAAAGCAGTGATAAATTTACTACACTTAACAGAAAAGGTTTAGTGAAAGTCATCTAAGCCTTTGATTTAATGGTGGGGTGTCGGGGGCTCGAACCCCGGACCGATGGATTAAGAGTCGGATTCTTTAGTGGTTATTGGCGTTTATCTGTGTTTACATGTGTTTATATGCACTTGTTTTTATTAATGTAATTATTATTTTTTGTTTATTTTTGTTTACTGATATATTCTTTAGTTTACTGACCAAAAGCACCGTAAAAGCACCGTGAGATTTACCGACAAATACCTTCAAGGCATAAAGCCTAAATTAGCAGACTATAGAATTTTTGAGAAAGGAACCGATAAAGGCTTTGGTATAAAAATAACTGCTGCTGGTGCAGTTTCTTTTTTCATGCAATACGCTTTTGATGGTAAAAGGCGCTTTTACAACCTTGGGAGATACCCGTCTGTGAGTTTAGCCGATGCAAGAGAACGATGCAGGGAAACGCGCCTAATGATCGACAAGGGTATTGATCCACAAGCTGCCGTGAAAGTAGTGGCCTTTGGTTCAGTAAAAGACTTGCTGGATAACTACATTAAAAACATGGAGTCATCAGGTAAGAAAACCAGTGAAGAAGTTAGGTACAGGGTAACCAAAGATTGTGCAAACCTGTTTGAGTTGCCAGCCAACACCATAACCCCTATACATATCAGAAATATTCTGCATACGATCATCGAGCGTGGTTCTGAGGTTGAAGCAAACCGTGTCCGGTCATATCTTCACCGGATGTTTGTGCTGGGCATCCATCACGACCACGACCCTAAGATGATGGGTAACAAGTTTACGTTTAATCTTTCAACTAACCCGGTTGATGCTGTGCCAAAAAACCATGCTGCTGAATCAATAGGCGATAGGGCTCTGTCATTTGCAGAGATAAAACTATTGTGGAATGACACCACGTTAAGCCCACGATTTTTGATAGCTGTTAAACTACTCTTATTATATGGTGGGCGTTCAAGCGAGGTTATCGAAGCAACCAAAGAAGAGCTGGATTTTAACTCTATGGTCTGGGCATTGCCCCCATCCAGAACAAAAAACAAGAAGTGGTTGCTATTGCCTATAACACCAATGGCAAAGCAGTTATTTGATGAGTTATGGCCTTACACCCGTAACTCACCTTTTTTGTTTCCTGCCCGTTACAGAGACGATAAACCGATTAATGAAACGTCATTAGGTCATGCTATTTCGAAGATTACTTGCATTGATAGATTCATTCCCAGAGATTTACGCAGAACTGTAAAGACTAGAATGGGGGAAATAGGTATAGAGAAGTCAATAAGAGATAGGATTCAAAATCATGCGCTGACTGATGTTAGCTCTACCCACTATGACCGTTACGACTACCTTATTGAGAAACGAAACGCAATTTTGACGTGGGAAAATTCACTAATTGAGTTTGTGTTTTAAAATAATAAGCCACACTATCCAAAAAGGTAATGAATTGTCGTTAACAACTTTGATAATCCGCAGCATATCACCAGGTTTTGCATTAATGACTTCATTGAAATAACCACCAAAACGGGCTCTAGGGCTAATACTGATCGAACTTTTAATGCGCGTGTCGGTATCTCTAATTTCATTGCCGAATCGCAGTTCGATAGGGTGGTTCAGTCGCAAATATTTACAAAGGCCAAGCCCTACCTGGCGACCAAACTTGGACTGGCGGTGCGTGAAAACATCACCCTGTCCATGGAGAATGTTGGCTGACTGGAGGCCGAGATGAAACGGGCGCTGGCAAGTGATAACCAAACCGAGCTCGAAAGAAAATAACGCAACAGCCCCCATCATCCTCTATAATTCGTAAAGATTGCCAATAACCCGCTTTACTAATAATAGGGATATGCCAATTGAGCACTCATCAGCAATTTGCATCCGGCCTGCGCATTGAAGCTCGTGACGCTGAATGGCTTATCAAAAGAGTCGATCATTCGTCTGATGGCGGCTACCTGCTGACCTGCGAAGGACTATCAGAAATTGTTCGTGGAAGAGAAAGCCTGTTTTTGACCATACAAGAAGAACGGAGGGGGGCCGGGGTTCGTATTCTCGATCCAGAAACCACACAATTGGTTGACGATCTGACGCCTAACTTTCGGGCTAGCCTCCTGTACTTAGATACCCTGCTTCGCAAAACGCCGCCAACCGATGAATTTATTCATATCGCGCAACGCGCGGCTATGGATCAATTACCCTTTCAGCTTGATCCGGCCATACAAGCCTTAAGTCAACCCCGCCAACGTATTTTGATTGCCGATTCAGTAGGCCTGGGTAAAACACTTGAAGCTGGGATTTTGGTCAGCGAATTGATTGCGCGCGGCCGTGGCAAACGCATTCTGGTATTGGCGGTAAAATCCATGCTTGCCCAATTCCAGCAAGAATTTTGGAATCGCTTTTCCATTCCCTTGGTCAGGCTCGACTCTGTCGGTTTACAGCGTGTGCGCAATCGCATTCCTGCCAATCACAATCCGTTTCATTACTTCGACCGCTCCATCATATCCATTGATACCCTAAAGCAAGATATCGAATATCGGCATCATCTGGAAAAAGCATATTGGGACATCATCATCATTGATGAAGCGCACAATGTCGCCGAGCGAAACGCCAATTCCCAACGGGCCAAGCTGGCAAAATTGCTGGCCACCCGTTCCGATACGCTGATTATGTTGTCTGCTACACCGCATGACGGTAAGGCCACCAGCTTTGCCAGCCTGATGAACATGCTCGACCCTACGGCAATCGCCAACCCCAAAGATTATTCGCAAGAGGATTTTCGTGACAAAGGCCTGGTTATTCGTCGTTTCAAAAAAGACGTGAGAGAGCAACTCAAGCAAAATTTCCCGGAACGCGAAATCGATACCGTCCGCACCCAAGCCAGCGACGTCGAAGAAATCGCCTACGACCAACTCAGCACCGCCAAATTTCATACCCTGGATGGTCCAGGCGCAGGACAACTCTTTCGAACCGTATTAGAAAAAACCTTATTTTCCAGTCCTGCTGCTTGTTTGTCAACCATTGAAAACCGCCTGAAACGACTCAAAACCAGAACAACAAACGACGACATACAGGCCGACATCAGCACACTTGAAGGCTTGCGCTTAGCGATTCAAGCAATTAAACCCAACCAATTCAGCAAATACCAACGCCTAATACAACTCCTTAAAACAGACGGATCGTCCAGTTTAGGCTGGAGTCCCAAACACGCGGATGATCGTCTGGTCATCTTCACGGAAAGCCTCGTTACGCTCGATTTTCTCCAAAAAAACTTACCCGACGATTTAGGCGTAAAATCCCAACAAGTATCCTTGCTGCGGGGCGATATGCGTGATAAAGACTTAATGGAGGCCGTCGAACAATTCAACAAACTCGATAGTCCGGTGCGCATGCTGCTGTGTTCTGATGTCGCTTCGGAAGGTATCAACCTGCATCATCTTTCACATCGAATGATCCATTTTGATATTCCCTGGTCACTGATGGTCTTTCAGCAACGTAATGGCCGGATTGATCGTTATGGGCAACAACGTCAACCGCAAATTCGTTACCTGTTAACCGAATCCGACAATGCGCGGGTAAGAGGCGATTTGCGTGTTCTGAATATTTTGATCGAGAAAGACAGTCAGGCAGGCAAGAATATCGGCGATCCTTCGGAATTCATGGGTAAATTCAACCCTGAGGAAGAAGAAGCCTTAACTGCTGCGGTCATCGAGCAAGATAAAAAAGACGATGACGATATCTCCGACATTTTCGCCGACCTACTGAACAACACCGAGTCAACCAGTGATCTTCTGGCGCATTTCACTCCCGATACGCCTCCCAGTAGCGATTTTGATCAGGTCCTAAAACAAAGTCCGCGCCTTTTTGAGCAGGATATTCAATATGCGGACCAAGCCCTGCGTTGGCTGCATGGGAATGGTGTCAATTTACAAGCGGAGATTGAGGGTGATTTATTGCGCATTACTGCCCCGGAGGATTTGGTGCAAAGACTACGCTATCTGCCCAGTGAAGTGCGGCCCAACAATGACCGTTTCATTATGTCGAGCAACAAACAGCGTATTTTTGATGAACTCAAACGCTGCCGTGAAGAGGATAGCCCCTGGCCCGATATTCAATATCTATGGGAACAGCATCCCATCATGGAATGGCTAGCCGATAGAGCGTTAAATGCTTTTGGTCGGCACACGGCTCCCGTTCTGCGCTTAAATAGCTTATCGCCGCAGCAACACATCGTCTTGATCTACGGCGGCTTCCCAAATAAACGCGGTCACGTACTGGTTCATGACTGGCTAGCTATTGAGTTTAATGATCAAACCTTCATCGGTATCAAATCACTTGAAGCCGTTTTGGATCAACTTCAACTTCAGCCCGGCAAATTGCCTAACCGTGGCGAAGGTGGCGACACGGAGTCATTGCAAAAATTGCTTCATTTAGCTATTCCACCTGCCAAACAGGCCTTGCAGAAATTGAGATTAACCAAACAATCCAAGCTGAGCGAACGCCTCTTAACACAACGCAATCACGTCAATGCCTTAAAAGATCGCCACGTTAAACAACTCGAAATCGATTTTGGCGGCAATCAGCCCGAGGCGATTAAAAAATACCGCCGTGATGATCGACTCTCGCATATCGAACGGGTCTTTCAAGATCACCTGGATTGGTTGCAAAACACCCAAACCACCGAAGAAGAACCTTTTATCCAAGTAGCTGCCGTGTTTACTGGCCAGCCCGCCTAATCAAAATGGAAGTAACACCTTGAACTGGATCGGCATTACCAACGAAAACGAGTTCTACAGCCAGCATTACTTGTCAGAAATTTTCACTGGTGATGTACGCGGTGTTTTGGAAACCTGGGCCAATCAGGAAACTGAATCACGGGAATCCGCCCGCACGAAAAATCAGAAAGAGCCCCATTACCGTGCCCCTTACAACCGGCTGAGCAGCCAATGGCGTGAAGCACTTAATCAACTGGATAGCATCCAACGCCCGCAACCACCTGCGGAACGGCTCAAAAAAGGCCGCGATTTGATTCGGCAATTGCTGCAAAACTTCGATTTGCCTTACCACGCCGCCCGACAACCGCTCAGCGGCAATGATGACATTGAACTTCCGTTGCTCGGCGAATTGCGCACGCCGCAAGATGAACCCCTTTTGTGGATACTCGAAGCCCAAGCCCTCGATGAAGGCGATGAATTCGACGCTGACCCGATGAGCTTTCATTTGCATCTGGCGCAACTGAACAGCCTGAGTGCTACACCAGTTGCCAAATCCTTAACCGCTGCCGATGCGCCGGATTGGCAAAAGTTGTTATCTACTTTCGTATTCACCCAACCACGTCCGCCACGCTGGGTGTTGCTGGTCAGTCCGTTTCAATGGCTGCTCCTGGATCGAGGCAAGTTTGCCCAACATCGCCTGCTGCGTTTTGATTGGAAAGAACTGTTCAGCCGCCGCGAGACCGAGACCCTAAAAGCAGTTTGCGTACTGCTGCATAAAGAATCACTACTCGACGCCCAAGGCCAAAGTTTGCTCGATACCTTGGACGAAAACGCACACAAACATGCTTATGGTGTCTCGGAAGACTTGAAATACGCCTTGCGTGAATGCATCGAGCTGCTAGGCAACGAAGCCGCCCAACAGCTGATAGAACAAGCCCGTGCTAAAAAAGAAGGCATCTATACTGGTAAAGACGCGCTTGATCCCGCCGAATTGTCCTTGCAATGTCTGCGTTACATGTATCGGCTACTGTTTTTATTTTATATTGAAGCCCGGCCTGAATTGGGTTACATCCCGGCTGATGAAAATAACAAACCGGTTGAAGTGTACCTGAAAGGCTATTCGCTGGAAGCCTTGCGCGATTTGGAACTTATTCCCTTGACCAGCGAAGCGGAACGCAATGGCCACTATTTGCATCACTCTATCCAGATGTTGTTCCGACTGGTCGGTGAAGGTACCGCCGATGAAAAGTCACACACTGGCAACGTCTTTGGCTCATCGCAAACCGGTCGCGACGCCTTTGAACTGGCAGCGCTCAAATCGCACTTGTTCGATGCTAGCCGAACCGCATTATTAGACAAGATCATTTTTCCCAATTACATTCTGCAACGCATCATTCAATTGATGTCGCTCACACGCCCAGCCAAAGGTAAACGCAGACGCGGTCGAATTTCCTACGCCCAGCTTGGCATCAATCAATTGGGCGCAGTTTACGAGGCGCTGCTGTCCTATCGCGGATTTTTCGCTCAGGACGATTTATACGAAGTCAAAAAAGCCGATACCGATCCGGACGCTCTGGATACCGGTTATTTCGTCAGCCGTGAAGCGATTGATGACTATGGCGACAACGAACGGGTTTATGACAAAAACGAGCGTGGCGAAAAAATCCTGCGCCTGCACAAAAAAGGCAGCTTTATTTATCGACTCGCCGGCCGCGATCGGCAGAAATCAGCCTCTTATTACACTCCGGAGGTGCTGACGCGTAGTTTGGTCAAATATGCACTTAAAGAGCTGTTCAAGGAACAACTCGACCCGCTCCCCAATGACCGTGCCCGCGCTGAAAAGATACTTACCCTGAAAATCTGCGAACCGGCCATGGGTTCGGCGGCATTCTTAAATGAAGCCATCAACCAACTTGCCGAGAAATACCTGGAAATGATGCAGTCAGCGCTTGACGAGCGTATCCCGCAGCACGAATACAAAGACAAGCTGCAACAGGTCAAAATGTATCTTGCCGACAACTGCGTGTTCGGTATCGACCTCAACCCGGTCGCTGTCGAGCTGGCCGCAATCTCGCTATGGCTCAATGCCCTGTCCAAAGACCGTTTCGTGCCCTGGTTTGGGTTGCAACTCTATTGCGGCAACTCCTTGATCGGCGCCCGCCGCGAAGCCTTCACTCTAGATCAGCTCAATCGAAAAGCCCATGATGACGCTTCCTGGCTCAATCAAGCACCCAAAGCTGTGCCGATAGCTGTGCCCCGTCAGACCAACCAAATCTGGCATTTTCTATTGCCCGACAGTGGTATGGCCCATTACAGCGATAAGGAAGTCAAAGCGCTTTATCACGATCACATTAAAGCCATCAATACATGGCGCAAGGCCTTCACCCAACCTTTCAATAAAACCGAACTGGAACGACTGGAAAAACTCAGTTCCAAAGTGGAAGAGCTCTGGCAAGAACACGCCGATTCGCTAGCCAAGTTGCGTAAACGCACTACCGATCCTTATCAGATTTATGGCTACCAACTATCAGGACAACGCACTCCGCTGAATTTCAAGGATCAGGTATTAACCCTGGAACTGGAAGCCAAAGGTCTGGAAAACGCCAGCGCCTACCGGCGGCTTAAACTGGTTATGGATTATTGGTGTGCGCTCTGGTTTTGGCCCATTCATGCGGCAGATAATCTACCCAGCAGAGAGGAATGGTTGTTCGATTTGGATACTGTATTATTGGGCGACACAATACCGGTAGGTCCAAGCGGAGAACAACTGGATGTATTTAGCGACATGCAACCTCGCCAGGAGACCATACCGTTTGTTAATCACTTTGGTATGGTCAATTTAAACAAATTATTCAAAGCTTCGCCCAGGCTTAAACAAGCCGATCAAATAGCCAAGCAGCGCCGCTTCTTCCATTGGAACCTTTCTTTTGCTGATATTTTTGCCAGCAATGGCGGTTTTGATTTGTTTTTGGGAAATCCTCCCTGGTTGAAAGTGGAATGGAACAGTGGTGCGGTGTTAGGTGATTTCGAGCCACGTTTTGTGTTGAAAAATTTCAGTGCCAAACAAATGGCTGATTTGCGAGATGAGACTTTTCATAAAGTTCCTGAATTAGAAGTAGTGTGGAGAATGGAGTCAGAAGAAATCGCTGGAACTCAAAGCTTTCTCAATTCCATACAAAATTATCCTGAACTAAAGGGCGTTCAATCTAATTTATATAAATGTTTTATTCCTAAATGTAGTGAGCTATCTTCTATTAATGGAGTCACAGGCCTTATTCATGAAGAAAGCGTATATGACGACCCAGCCGCTGAGAGTTTACGAAGACTTTTATACAAAAGACTAAAATATCATTTTCAGTTTATAAATGAAGAAAACCTGTTTCCAATAGATAGTCATAAGAAATTCAGCATAAACATCAGTGGCCCAAGTAAAGATATTGTTAATTTTGATAGCATATCTTATTTGTTTTTGCCAAAAACTATCGATGAATGCTATCAAAGTGATGGAACCAAAAGTGTTCCACCATTAAAGGATGAAAATGATAACTGGAATACACTGGGCCACAAATTAAGAATTATTAGCATTGACGATTTAAGACTCACGGAATTGCAAAAGTTATTTGGCAATATGTCTACCAGTATATTTTCTACTAGGTTGCCAGCAATTTATATAGTGCCCTTCTTAAATATAATAAATAAGTTCTCTAGCTTAAAACAGTGCTTTGACACCATAGAAAACAGGTACCAATTTTATGAGATGTATCACGAAACCAATGCATCTAAAAAAGGGGTAATTGAATCATCAATTTCGATACCTAGTAAAAATAGTGACGTTATATTATCAGGTTCTCACATTTCAATAGCAAACCCGTTCTATCAAGTATCACGTTCTGATGGCGGTTCAAAAATGGCGTTTGACGTCGTAGATTTGACCCTAATTAATAAGGATTTTATTCCGAGAACAAAATTTATTTTTAAGAACAGAATTATAGATACCTTTATTCAAAATGTTCCTTGGTGCGAAAACGCATCAACAAACTATTATAGGTTTATAACAAAATATCAAATAAGCTCCTCAATGGAAAGGGGGTTTATAGGTACTTTAATACCTAAATATACATCTCATATTCAGACGCTTATATCTGTTGTATTTAAAGATGAAAACCTGTTAATTACTTTTAGTGCCTGCAGTGTAAGTTTGCCTTATCATTTTTTTGCAAAAACAGCCGGTTTCCCAACTTTTCGTAGTCTAGCAAAAAGCCTTCGGTGGCCAGAACATCTTCGGTCATCAGCAATACACCGATTTCTGCTTCTTGTTTGCCTAACTGACGCCTTCGCGGAGATTTGGAATTCACAGTTACATATATTTAATCCAGTCGATGAATGGTCATCAAAATCTAAGCTATTGCCTGGAAAACCATTTCAAAAAAAGGAGTGGTCTTACGATTGTGCACTAAGAACAGACTTTGAACGAAGACAGGCATTATTAGAAATTGATGTATTGATAGCTCAAATGTTAGGCCTCACTTTGGAGGAACTACTAACTATCTACCATGTTCAATTCCCCGTTATGAGACAAACTGAGTCTGAAACCAGGTACGACCAAAATGGCCGCATCGTCTTCACCCCCAGCAAAGGTCTGGTCGGCGTCGGCCTGCCGCGCAAAGCCCGTAAATCCGATCTCAACGAAGGCATCCGTTACGGCATCCAAAGCACAGACCGCAACGAACAAGACATCGCCCTCGGTTGGGAAGACATCGCTGGTCTAGAATCCGGCCAAGTCAGCAAAACCTTCCTGGACGACACTCTCCCCGGCGGCCCTGCCGAACGCACTATCACCTACACCGCCCCCTTCTTCAAACCCAACCGCGAAGAAGACTATCGCATCGCCTGGGCGTTTTTTGAAAAGGAAACAAACTGATGAACACCTTTACGGTTATCAACGATGAAACCCTTGTTGCTGCCATAAGGCGCTGCCAGAAACGTTTGGTTTATGTTGCGCCTGGAATTTCCGAAACAGTCGCCAAAGCAATCGGTGATCGTTTAAATAGTCATGATTCGTTAGCCGTCACAGTGATTGTTGATCTTGATCCAGAAGTTTGTCGATTAGGTTACGGTACACCAGAGGGTTTAATAGTATTGCAGCGTATAGCCACTGACAATCTATTAGAGCTGCGTTACCAAGCAGGATTACGAATTGGGTTATTCATCGTAGATGATGAAATAGCCGTTTACGCCCCAACCCCGCAACTGATCGAGGCAGGATCAAAAGAACCGGAAAAGCCTAATGCCATTTCTATCGGCAGCAATCCATTGGCGCAAATCACACATGCCTGTGCTGCCAATGCTCCAGTTGGAGAGACATCCACTGCATTACCGATGCAAGCCGAAATTGGTCGACAGGCCGCCACCCCCGAGCATGTTGAAAAGACACTCACCAATCTAAAGGAGATTCCTCCTAAACGCTATGACGTAGCAAGAGTTGAGCGTGTATTCAACACAAAAATTCAATACGTGGAACTTGAGGTCAAAGGCTACAGGTTATCCAGTAAAAAGGTCACGATTCCCAATTATTTATTGGTCGGTGACGACCAAGAGTTGGGTAAGCGCATGAAAAATAGTTTTACGTTGCTGGAAGGTTCATCAGCAATAAAAGTCAAAATACCCAAGCTGGATAATAAAACCGCTCAACCTTGTTTTGACGATAAAAAGCAGCCCATTGAACGTGACTATGACGAAATAACATTAGAAATTGAACGCAAAAAAATTTATGAAGACTTTCTACTGTGCATCAACAAATATGGCTGGGTCATTATGCGATCAAGACGAGAGGACTTTGACCAACGGATTAAATGTTTTAAAGCGGATATCGAAGCTTTTGGAGAAGCAGTTAAAAAACAATTAGCGGATGCGATTATTCGCTCAGTCGAAAAATTAGCAAAATCCCTTCTACCAAAAGTCCGAGAAAATGTGCCTGAAGGTTATAAAAAATTCATAGCAACGACCCAGCCAAGTGATGACGATCTATTGGCTATTCTAATACAGGATTTACTCGACGCATTTGGGACGATGGATCAAATCTTTTCACCCGAGTTGAGTGTTATATTTAAAGATGTGACTTATGAATCTATCACTGACGAGAAATTCTGTGCGGCATTGGCCGAAACCATGCGCAAAGGCGGTGGCGACAGGATAGTTTCCCAGTTATTTAGCGAATATGACGCAGCTCCTGAAACTCATTAGGCCAAAGTATTTTTTATCTAAATATTCAACCCGATAAATAAATAAAATTTTAGCTTTCAATAAAAGACATGGACATTCAACCAGATAAACAAAATCTTGATCAAACGTTTTCAACGACGGTTTATTACATTGATTTTTATCAGCGCGACTACAAATGGACAGAGGAGCCTGTCCGTCGTTTGCTGGACGATGTTTTTTACCAATTCGAGGAGTCTTATGCAAAACACGCGGCTCTGGAGCCCAATAAGGAAAATATTAACGCCCGATATCCCTGGTATTACCTAAATACCTATGTGACTAACACCGTTGGAGGCCGCGTGTTTGTGGTTGACGGTCAACAACGTTTGACCACGTTGACCTTGATACTGATTAAATTGCATCAAATGGCAAAAACTTTTTGCTCGAAGACTGCGGGTTGGCTAGAGCGCAAGATTACTGGATATTCAGGGACTGAGCATGAATTCTGGATGAATCATGTTCGTCATATTCAGGTATTACAGGGATTGATGGAAGGAGCATTGGCTCGATCTATTGATACTAAATCTGGTGTGACCGCAGTCAATATGGTCAAGAATTTTGAAGTCATCAGTGCTGAACTAGAGAGTCGTCTTTCTGATAAGCACCGTTTTGACACCTTTGTGCATTATTTTTTATTTCGATTAGTCCTCATAAATCTGTCGGTTGACCTTACCCATGTGCCAATGGTTTTTGAGGTTATTAATGATCGTGGCGTTCGGTTGAAGCCCTATGAAATTCTGAAAGGTAAATTGTTAGGCCAGATCGATAAAGTTGAATTAGATAACGGCGACTTTAATGAGCATTGGGAAACTCAGTTAAAAGCGGTCAATGCTTTCCGCGAAGATGAAATCGATAATTTCTTCCGCTATTGGCTGAAGGCCAAATATGCTGAAAGTCGGAAATCCGGTCAGCGCTTCGATGGTGATTACCATCGGGAAATGTTTAAGAGCGATCTAAATCAATTGTTAAAGTTGGAGCACAACCCTAGCCAGGTCAAAGCATTTTTGAATGGAGCATTTCGTTATTATTCCACGCTTTATGCCCAGCTTTGGAAGGCGACAAAAGCCGAGGATGTCAGGTTTCCAGCGGTTTTTTACAACAGCCTAAATGAGCTTGACAGTCAATTTATGTTGGTTATATCCGCATGTAAGGTGGATGATCCAGATGAGACAGAAAAAATTTTTGCTGTTACTTATGAACTTGATCGCTTATTCACGCTGTTACAGTTGCAGGGTGCCTATGACAGTAACCTGTTTGCAACGCGTATATTTGATATTTGCAAAGAGATCAGGGAGCAGCCGGTCGAAATTATCCATGCAATTTTTGAAAAACATCTCGTTCTCGAGCTTTCTGAGCGCCGGGCTATGGAGGTCAAACAAAGTTTAAGCTACCCCCTGTTCCGTCCCATGTCTATAGATCGTCTGAACACCCGTTTTATTCGCTACTTTTTCGGTCGAATTGAACGGTTTATTGCTAATGGAATGAAGCTGGGTATGAAAATTAATCTATATGATCTTGTTACGGCACGAGGAGTAAAAACGGGATTTCATGTAGAACATATCCTTTCCCGTAACAGTGATAACCTGTTAATGTTTAACAATGACGAAGAACGCTTCGAGCAGGAGCGGAACCGACTTGGCGGTGTTTTGCTGCTTAAAGGCAAAGATAATATTTCCAGTAACAATGAGGTGTATGCGGAAAAACTCAAGACCTATTCCAATACCTTGTATTGGAATGAAACACTTAGAAAGGATTCTTACCAAAGCAAATTAGATTTCCGTGACTTCGCTAAAGAACAAAATATTAACTTCCATTCCATGGATCAATTTGGTCCCAATGAACTAGAAGAACGGCAGCGCTTGCTATTCGATGTCGCGTCCCTAATTTGGGCGCCAATGATGCAACAACCATAGGAGGTTATATGGCTATAACATTACAAGCCGAAGTCCAATTCGATCAACAAGGCCACTTGGTTATTCCAGCGGAGTTAATTCAAGCCTTTGCTGTAGACAATGATACCTCGTTGATCGCCAAGGTGGAAAACGGCCGCCTGATTCTTGAAAAGCGCGAAAGTGTCCGTCAGCGGCTTAAGGCGCGTTTTGCCAATATTCCAGCCGGAGTTAGCCTTGCTGATGAATTGATTGCCGATCGCCGCCGTGAAGCCATTCAGGATACCGGTTTATGACTATTGTTTTGGATGCCTCAGCACTATTGGCGTATCTTCACGATGAACCCGGCGCTGATAAAGTGGATGCCGTGATCAGCGAGAGTCAGATTTCTACGGTCAATTGGTCGGAAGTGGTGCAAAAATCATTGTCTCGTGGTGTAGACACCGAAGGTTTACGTGAAGACATTGAAGCTCTGGGTGTAATTATAGAGCCCTTTACACTTGAAGATGCTGAATGCGCTGCCAGATTGTGGCCGGTTTCCCGTGCCTTTGGATTGTCGCTGGGTGATCGTGCTTGCCTGGCATTTGCTATGCGTCGGCAAGCACCCGTTCTGACCGCAGACCGTGCATGGCTTAGTTTACCGGCCACATTAAATTTGGACATCCGGGGCATGCGATAAGCCATCATGCTGCCCATTCTTGTCGCTCGTCAGATCATTGAAGGCTTACAAACTTTTCTCATAACGACTTTTCCAATCACGACGCCGGGATTTCGACGCGATACCAACCGGACGTTGATCGACGACTTTCTCGACCAGGACGGCAATCTGGCGAAAGGACCTTGGCTGGAAGTCAAGCTACCTTTTCGAACTGCTGGGGTTGACGTTGAATTGCCGTTTGCCCGGTACACGATTAGCTTTCAACCCTATCAACATCAACTTAGAGCATTCCAACGTTTATCCGGCAGCGCAATGCGTTCAACTATTGTCGCTACCGGCACTGGTTCAGGTAAAACTGAATGCTTCATGTATCCCATTCTGGATTATTGTTTGACGCATCGGCATCCAGGCATCAAAGCCATCATCATTTATCCGATGAATGCACTGGCAACCGATCAGGCTCGACGTTTTGCCAAGGAATGCAGCAAACTCGGTACCAAACTGAGTGTGGGTTTGTTTACCGGCGACGACGGCTCGAACAACCGCGCGATGACACCGGAGCAAGTGATCTCGCATCGGGATACCTTGCGCGACAATCCCCCGGATATTTTGCTGACCAACTATAAAATGTTGGATTTTTTGTTGATGCGTCCTCAGGATCAACGCCTATGGCAATTCAACCTGCCGGGTGTATTGCGTTATCTGGTGGTTGACGAGTTACATACCTTTGACGGTGCCCAAGGCACCGATTTGGCTTGTTTGATTCGACGTTTACGCGACAAGTTAAGCGCCGGGGAAGAAATGGCCTGTGTCGGCACTTCGGCAACCATTGGCAATGAATCAGCCGTTGCCGCCCTTCGCGAATATGCTAAAGAAGTCTTTGATACACCGTTTGACGAGGATGCCATTGTATTAGAGGATCGCTTATCGGTTGATGAATATTTAAACCTATATGAAGCCAAGCAGGAAGTCATTACGCGCTGGCCGGTTGAGGCGCTAATGGAACTGCGTCCTGGTGAAGCTGACGCCGGTGTTTATCTAAGGCGCGCTGCGGAGCTGTGGCTGGGTCAATCCCTGCCGTTTGATGCATCTGACGAAGCAAGCAGGATCAGGGCTTCGGTGGTTCTCGGCGAGCAATTATTGCGGTTAACCGCGTTCCATGAATTGCTCAGACAAACCCATGTATTGTGCGATCTGCGGGAGTTGTCGGAAGTCTGGCAGCAACGGTTGCGCTTACCTGATACCAGTGCGGCGGAAACCTTGATCGATAGTTTGGTGGCATTGATTTCTGCTGCACGACGTTGGAAGCATCCCGATCAGCAGTTAGTGGTTAAAGACGATGTCGAACCTTTCTTGCAAGTCAGAGTTCAACTTTGGTTACGTGAATTGCGGCGTATGGTCGCCAGTGTCAGTCAAACTGCACGCTTGACCTATGCCGATGATCTCCGCGACTTGTCCGATCCATTGCATCTGCCGTTGCTCCATTGCAGGGAGTGTCATGCGGTTGCCTGGGGTGGAGTAGTGGCGGAAGGTGAGCAGCGAGTAAAGCCTGACCTGCAAGCATTTTATCAATCCTGGTTCGCACAAAAACCGGATGCGACACTATTGTTTCCTTTGGAGCCGCAACGAAAAGTCCCGGACGGAGAAAAACGCTGGCTATGTGTACGCTGTCATCAATTGTCGCCATTGAAAGGAAGCGACGTTTGTGCCGGTTGTCAGGGTCAACGTGTTGCCGTCTGGATACCCGATATATATAAACAAGTGCAACGTGGAGGAATCAACAGGACAATAGTTTCGGCCGATTGCCCTTGTTGCCGTGGCCATGAATCCCTTGCCGTCATTGGTTCCAGAGCTGCCAGCTTGGCAAGTATTCTGATTGGAGAACTATTCGGTTCGTCTTTTAACGACGATTACAAGCTGATTGCGTTTTCCGATTCGGTCCAAGATGCAGCGCATAGAGCCGGTTTTTTTGGTGCCCGTACCTATGCTCAAACTTTGCGGAATGCCTTGGCACTATTCATTCGACGCCAAGGCGATAGCTTGTCGTTACCACGTCTTTCTCAAGAGTTTCCCAATTTTTGGCGGCAACAATCTGGTAGCGAAGAAGCCTTTGTCGGAACATTTATCGCACCGAACATGGAATGGTTGCAGGGTTATCAGGCCTTGAAAGAGAATGGCAAAATCCCAACGGGCAGCGATGTGATTAATTTGGTTGCCAAGCGCTTATCCTGGGAAGTAATGACCGAATTTGGATTGCGTTGCCGGATAGGCCGAACGCTTGAGCGCTCAGCAGTAGCGACTGTGCTTCCAGATGCTGAACGACTGGAACACAGTTTTGAACGATTAACCATTCGGTTGCGTGAAGAACTGGGTATGTTATCGGAAGTGAGCACTGCTAATGTACGTTATTTTCTTTTGGGAATATTGACGCATCTTAGGCAAAAAGGCGCGTTTTATACCAAGGAACTTGAAACCTACGTCAGAGAGGGCGGCAAGGAGTTTTTGCTGAGCCGTTTACCTTTCATGCCGGGATATGGTTTCAGTAATCGGCCACCAGCTATGTTAAGCATGGATCAGGTTTCGAGTAATTTTGAAAATCTGATGAGTCAAGGTGCCTGGTATCGGGATTGGTTTAACAAATGTCTGGCGGCGGATCAACCTCTGGCGTCGGCCGAATACCAACAAGTATACACGATCATGCTGGATGTGCTCGAAAAGGATGGCTGGTTGCAATCCATGCCAGTTCGGCAGCAAACAGTTTGGGGTTTGAACCCATCATGCTGGCAGGTAACCACGCAAGTACTCGATGTTGCCTGTAAAGATTGCCAGCACCGTTTGCCGATACCGAGTCAACTACTGCATTGGCTAATCGGTATGAAATGTTTACGCCAGGGTTGTTTCGGTCATTATCAGGCAGCTCCCGTGCAGTCTCGCTCCGGCCATTATCGAGCGTGGCCTCATCGATTGGTTCCTAGTGAACATACAGGCTTATTGGAGGGAGCCAAACGCCATGCTATTGAGACTTCGTTTATTGAAGGCCAAAACACTTGGGATATTAATCTTCTGTCGGCGACTCCTACGTTGGAAATGGGGATTAATATCGGCGACTTATCGACGGTATTACTCTGCTCAGTGCCTCCTACGCAGGCGAATTATCTACAACGCATCGGTCGAGCCGGTCGACGTGACGGAAATGCCTTGGCCGTAACGATTGCATCGGGGCATCAACACGATCTTTATTTTTATACCAGCCCGAAAGAAATGATGGCAGGTCAGATTTCTCCGCCGGGTGTTTTTCTGAAAGCCATGGCTGTTTTGGAAAGACAAATCATCGCATTTTGCTTTGATCGGTGGGTCTCGACCGGTGTGGATGCTTCTGCAATTCCAGGTACGCTGCAGTCGGTGCTTGATACCGTGGAATCGGGAAGACTGGAAGGCTTTCCTCATAATTTACTGAGTTACGTCGATGAGCATGGCCTGTCGATCATTCAACGGTTTTTAGCACTATTTCCTGATCTGGATACCGAGGGTATCCAACATCTTGAGCAGTTTTTGCTGGGCAGTAAATCCGAAGGGGCATTGGGATGGAGAATTCTGAATCGGTTGAACGAACTTTCGCAAACGCGCAAGTCAGTGAGAAATCGGGCCTCTGAACTAAAAAAACGTATATCTCAACTGGATGCTCAGCCTGCTGATGAAGCCCGCGATCAACTGCTATCTGATTCCAAGAGTGAACGAGGTGCCTTGTTGGCCCTGGTAAGTAGTATTAATCGACGATTGACGTTAAATTTCTTTACCGATGAGGGTTTATTGCCTAATTATGCTTTTCCGGAGGAAGGTGTCACGCTCAATTCGGTTATTCTTCGCCGCAAGGAAACACGCGATGAGGGGAACGAAGGCAAACGTTATGAAGCCTTGAGTTTTTCTTTCCAACGTTCCGCTAAGGCCGCATTAGGCGAATTGGTCCCCGAGGCGCGATTTTATGCCGCTGAGCATCGATTGATTATCGAACAAGTCGATCTTAGGTTATCCAAGCCGCAACTGTGGCGTTTATGCCCGTCCTGCCATTACAACGAAAATATCGAAGAAAGTGGCGATCCCCATAGCGTTTGTCCCCGTTGCGGCAATGCGCAATGGGCCGATACCGGTCAAAAGCGTAACCTGCTAAAACTGCGACAGGTTTATGCAAAAGCAGATTCTCGTAATGACCGTATCGGTGACGATAGTGATCAACGTGAACCTAAGTTCTATCAAAGGCAATTACTGGTGGATATTCCTCCGGAATCCATGCAAGGAGGCTATCGAATTGCTAGCGATGAATTACCGTTTGGATTTGAATATTTGCGCAATACCCGTTTTCAGGAAATCAATTTTGGCGAACCGGGAGATGCGGCAGATACCTTTAATGTCGCTGGGCGAAGTGATGCACGCAAAGGTTTTGAGATTTGCCGACATTGCGGCATGGTTCGGCGTCACCGGTTACGCAGAGGCCAATATGCACATACCCTGGATTGTCCTTTATCTAAACCAAATGCTGAATCGGCTGAGTCAGACTGGATCACAAGTCTTTATCTCTATCGTGAGCTTAACTCAGAAGCGATTCGCATCCTGTTACCGCTGGCAGATGTTGCGCAGTCCGAGATTCGCAAAACCTCTTTTGTTGCCGCGCTCAACATGGGCTTGCGTCAGTATTTCAAAGGGAATGTGCAGCACTTAGAAATTACTGAAATGTCTGAACAGAGTGCAGATGGTCATTCTCCCAAGCAATATCTGGTGATTTATGATCGGGTTCCGGGCGGAACGGGATATTTGAAAGAATTGATGCGAACGCCAGACAATTTAATGAGTCTGTTGCAACAGGCTCATGATCTTCTTGCGGATTGCTCATGCGCTGAACAAGCCGATCAGGATGGATGTTATCACTGTATCCTGGCGTATCGAGATAGTCGCAATATGGCCGCTATCTCAAGAAAAGTTGCCCTCTCTTTGCTAAAACAAATTCTTGATTTACGTGAACAACTTCAGTCAGTTGCAAAATTAAGCGACATCGATATGAACAGCGTATTGGGTAGCCCTTTGGAGGTCTTATTTGTATCGGCTCTATCCAGATTGACGGAAATGTCAAAAAAAACGATCAATGGCAAACCCGGTTATTGGATACATGCTATCGATTCAGATGAAAATTCGATGGTCTGGGAACTTGAACCCCAAGTCAAGTTGGGGCCAGCACAAGATGTTTCACTACAAACCATTCCGGACTTTATTTTGCGCCCTGTCAGAGAAACCGATTTGGCGGAGTTTGGTGAATGGGCTTTGTATTTGGACGGATTCGGACATCATGTAGGTATTCAGACCGACGACACTCGCAAGCGTTTGGCGGTGATGCGCTCTGGTCGTCGTGTTTGGAGTCTCGGTTGGCAGGATATTCCACAGACTGGCCAACAACCGAACTCTGTCATGACAGATTATTTACTGAAACATCGCCAGTCAATTCTGCTGGCTCAATATGACAAATTAGCAGAAAGATTTGGTTGGCAACAAGCAGAAAGTCTCGAAAATACCTTAATATCCGGTCCGTTCAATCTGTTATTGGAGTTTTTGCAAAGCCCCACATCGACCATTGAGAAACTTCAGCAAGCGGCACTTTGTAATGCCATCAGTTGGCTTTACTTGCCGTCTCTGAAAACACAACTTTGGGATGATCCTAAGATAGCCTTGAAATTGATTCTGCCTCTAACGATTTGGAAATGGATACAAAGTCATGATGAAACTATAGCATTTGGTGGACTGTTGGACGGTATTCAAACCGGAACAGCTCCGGTTGTTATTGCCGTCTATTTACCGAGCCAGGCGTTAAATTCCCGAGACCGTATACAACAAGAGATCGGAATTACTGTTGTCATCGACGATACTGTGGCGGAACAAACCAAGGAATTCGAAAAAATTTGGCGTGGTTTTTGGCATGCTGTCAATGTGTTGCAATTTGCTCCGCGTTTTACGGTTGTCACACGAACCGGTGTAGTTCAACAGATGTATGAAAATTTGCTTGAGGGGTGGCCGATTGGAAAACAACAAACAATATTGGATGCTGCGCCAACAAAAGATAACCTCTGGCAAGAGGTATTTGATTTGTGTCAGATCGACCAATTTGCCTTGGTAAAAATGATAGAAGCTGGCCTTATTTGTCCGGAAGTGGGGCTTGATCTTTATATTGATTCGCAGGTTGTTGCAACAGCAGAGCTTTGTTGGCCGAGTCAATCGGTAGCTTTGATGATGGAAAATGTTGATGATTTACCAGTGATTTCCAGTTGGAATTTGATTAGCATCCATAACCCAGACTGGTTGAATCAGCTTGTATCATTGCTATTGAAGCAGGAGTAATGAATGGAAAATTTAAAAATAGCAATTGGTGATGGATTTCTTGAATCGTTTGCACAGATACCTAAGGCTAAACAAAAAAAGGTAATGGAGTTTGTAGCAAAGTTTCGTTACAACCCAACGGCAAGCGGTATCAATTATGAAAAAATAAATGGCGCTCGAGATGAGAATTTTCATTCGGTTCGCATCGATCAGGAATATCGGGGTATTGTGCTCAAGCCCGCGCAAGGTAACGTGTATATCTTGTTGTGGGTCGATAAGCATGATGATGCTTACGATTGGGCGCGGCGTCATCGTTGCAATATTCATCCCCAGACAGGTGTTTTACAGCTGGTTGAGATATTGCAAACTGATCAGCCTGAAATTGAATCAGGGATGCCTAAGGTACCCGCCAAAATTGAGCCCCAGTTAATCGATTTGCCAACCGATATCTTGTTGAGTTTAGGCGTTCCAGAGCAAGACTTATCGAGAATTCAGGAAATCACAAGCGTTGAGGCTCTGGAAGCCATTGAAAAAAGTCTGCCAATTGAGGCGTTTGAGGCATTGTATTTATTCGCTGCGGGTACTTCTCTTGAGGAAATATTGCTCGATTACGCCATTAAAAACGCTCCGGCGAATATCAATACTCAAGATTTTGCCGAAGCCTTGAATCAGGATGCGTCCCGTCGTCGTTTCTATGTTGTAGCGGACGAGATGGAGTTGTTAGAAATGTTGGAAGCACCGCTTGAAAAATGGCGGGTATTTTTACATCCTTCCCAACGCAGACTGATTGGGAAACATTGGTCTGGTCCGGTTCGTGTGCTTGGAGGCGCTGGCACCGGCAAGACAGTCGTCGCCATGCATCGAGCCAAATGGTTGGCAGGTCATCTGGCTGGATCAAACGAGCGCGTTCTGTTTACAACGTTTACCAGTAATTTGGCGGTCGACATTCAAGAAAATCTGCGGAAAATTTGCTCCGCACAAGAGTTACAACGAATTGATGTTCAACATATCGATGCTTGGATCGTTAATTGTCTGAAACGTCAGGATTACCACTACCGTGTCGCTTATCCAAATGGAAAGGACAGTGAATACGAAAAATGCTGGTCCTTAGCGGAAGGTCTAATATCTCCGAGTTTAGGTTTGCCCAGTAGTTTTTTTCGTGAAGAATGGGAAAGAATTATTCTGCCTCAATCGATTCGTTCCAGACAGACCTATCTGACCACGAGCCGGATTGGGCGGGGCATTCCGCTATCAAGAAAACAACGCGCCGATATTTGGCCGGTTTTTGAAGAAATGCGTATTCAACTAACCCAGCGAAAACTGACCACAATTGAAGATGCAGCCTTCGATATTATGTCCATGCTCGATGCGGAAACCAACATAAAACGTTATCGCTCAGTTGTAGTTGATGAAGGTCAAGACTTTGGCCCAGAGATGCTAATGCTGTTGCGTCGTTTAGTTCCTGAAGATCAAGACGATCTGTTTATTGTTGGCGATGGACATCAACGTATTTACCGCCGCAAAGCGATTTTGGGGAAATGCGGTATCAATATTCGTGGCAGAGGCAAAAAACTTAGAATAAATTATCGAACGACCGAAGAAATTCGCCGATTCTCGACACAAATTTTAGAGAGTGTAGTCGTTGACGATATGGATGATGCTCAAGATACGCTGACAGATTATCGATCTCTCATGCACGGAGAGTACCCGGAGATCAAACACTTCAAATCGTTTATTGAGGAAGCGGAATGGATACATGAAAAAATCGAAGCATTAATTTCTTCGGGCATCGTTTCTCAAGATATTTGCTTAGTGGCTAGGACTAACTACTTGCTTGACGATTTCCAAGCTCAATTGAATCAATTTGGGTGTCAAACACGAAAATTGTCACGCCAATCTCCAGATAACAGAAACTTACCCGGAATTCGCTTGGCAACCATGCACCGTGTAAAGGGACTGGAATTCAAAGTTGTTTTTATGGCAGGAATCAATGACGGCGTTGTTCCGCTCAAATTCTATACTTCTTCGGAAGATCCAACTGAAGCAACATCACGCAATCAGAATGAAAGAGCTTTATTTCATGTGTCTGCGACCAGAGCTATTAAACGATTGTTTGTTTCTTCTCACGGAAAACCGAGCGAATTTTTATCAAAAAGTTAAATATCACGAGTGATGTGTCAACACTTTTCCAGACACAAAGTTAAGCAGATTTAAGCTGCATTTCGTAGTCCACTGGGGATAAATTAGTTATTGCTGGGCAAAAATAGCCAAACAGGGCTGTTCCATTGCGTTGATTCATGGACAGTTTAACCAAATCACGCAACTTATCGGAGCCAATAGCGACGTTGTCTTTTTATGTCCTTAAACCCTGACTTAATCCATAATTAGCTATAGCACTCAAATTATCCTCAGCACCCGCAGCCATGACTTCATCAAGAAACTCGTCTAACATTGGCAACAAGGTCTTAAGCTTTAAGATACACCGAAGTTTCCAATTAGTGGAGCTAACGAACCCGATCGATAAAACTGCCCAAGGGCTGCCCCATCGCTACAGACAAAGCGATGAGTAACGTCCGAAGCGTTCCTCGGCCTTCCTTGAGGCTTTGGACAGTCTCATGCAGCGCAGGCACTGTGACTCTTGGCGTCGAGAAGTTGAATGGACTCTGTATAAATTTCTCCCACGTACTTGCAAACCGGAGGGCCAAATGAATATTACAGACCTCCTGACACATAAAGCTTGCATCGCATACCAGTGATGACGTCACCAAGCCCTGAAGGTTGAACACTTTTTCAGGAGACAGTGGCTCGAGCAACAATCTCACGGCTGCACCACACCTTATTCCAGCGGAGCTCAGAGGGTCGATAGCCAGTTGCCATAGTTCGTGCCTTGGCACTGAGGCACCCGCCTGCAGCTGCCGCACTAAAATGCCGACGCCATCCAAAACACCGGGCGCAGCATCACAGATTGCAAGCCACGATGCCAAATGTTTATTTAGATCATTCCCAGCACAACAAGCTCCAGCAACCAGGAGACCGAACCATCGATCAGGAGCTGTAGGCTGGTCATTTACAGCGATTGCCTCCATTCCAATCCCTCTCTCTTGAAGTAATGAAAGGGCTGAAGTTGTTGCATCTAATCGGGCGATTGCCGGAATAAAATCGCCACCTGCACCTAAGGCAAAAGAACGTGCTAGTTGTGCCTCTGCTACCAACCATCGCACATATATGTATTGTGATGTTCCTAGATCAGCAAATTCGTCCCCTTTCAAGTAATGCATTGACACCCCAAGGCAAGCACATAACTTTGCGATCAACGCTCTTAACATGGCTGTACGCATTCCCTGGCCAGCATGGCTCTCGTACTCCCTTAAGCCGGGTGAACTGGCGTGTCCAGGCTGGAACTTAGGCGCAGCTTCTGACGGATTCCATAGCGCACTCTCGATTCGCCTACAAACCTCAGCAGCAGCCCTTTGGACGGCCTCCCATCGCTCGTCTCCATCATCCCCGGCTGTCGCTGGCAGAGATGCTACGGCATCTGCAATAAGTTTTGTAGCTCTTTTTTGGCAGCCACCTAACGAGATAACCATCGAACAATCAACCATTAAACCAAACTTCGTCCACGCTAAACCATTCGGGTCAATTGATGCGATTGCAATCCGAAAGATTTCTTCGGCCTTTTCCCATTTTTCAAGACGCGATGCACTCAGAGCAGCTCGTCTGTAAGCAAACGGGTCTAGCTCAAACCCATATATAGGTGTCGCAACTAGCTCGTTCCAGACCTTGAGAACCTGCTCATCATCGTTAACTTGGAATAACACATTGGCTCTCTGTTCCTTCAGAATGGGCGATTCACCGAATGAGGCTTCAGCGGATGAAAGCACCTGAAGTGCCTCATCTGCGCGCGAAAGATACTCAGTAAGAACAATGGCCTTTGCTTTAGCTGCCTCTCGTCCGAACGCTGGTGATGCCCTACGTTTTGAATATCCGTCAATGAACTCGAAGAGTTCAATCCATGGGGCCCAATCCGTGACCTTCTCGCATTCAGCAGCCCAAGCACCATGCACGAAGGCACCAGAAGTCTTAACAATTGGCCACTCAAGTACGGTTTCAAACTCGCGCCTGATTTCATCAGTTGCTTGAAGGTCCAACCATTCAGCAAGTTCATGCAGGGTCTTTGCGTCACGTACCCAACGTGTACAAAACGCCAACATCACCTGAGCAAGTGTTCCGTTAGCGGGCATGCCCGCCCTGGGGTCATTTTTCTCGAAGAACGACTGCATACCTGCCGCTGATACTTCAGCTAAAATTCCAGTCAGCTTCTGCCTACTGAGTTCCTGTATGGTATCTAGCCGCATCCTCAACGGAATCTTAGCGCTCTCAGCTCCGGCGATAGAGCCCCACATAATTCTCTGCATGCCCTGTCTCATCTCTGTATGCAGTACTTCGGTAGTTTCTTCCACCCACCGGACACAAATCTGTGGCAAAGTATCAGAATCCAGCGTCACTGCCACCCGGAATTGAAGACCTCTAAGAGCAGCGCTAGCAATAATATCGTTGCAAATGTGTTGACCAGCTTCCAATGCGACATAAGGCAGCCAAAGTAAGTTGCGTTCAACCGCTTCTTGAGCCTTGGCATCCCTGATTGTCTGAAGCGTCAATGCGGCCTTCGCTATTCGCCGAGGTTCCTTGCCAAAATAAGAATGATATAAAAGCGCGGCTGCCTCGGCTGGGTCGAGTGTCTGCTTTTGAAGTATCGAATCATGCAATTTGATGTGCATCAAAGCGCGATGCTCTGCCGACCACACATCACCCGCCGAGCCATTAAGGATTGATGTCGTGCGAAACCAGTTCCCCTCAACGCACTCTATCCACCTTCCAACCAACCCATCAAGTAAGTCGCCGGGATTTCTGATTCCACCAATGGCTTCAGCAAGCCTAATTACTACGCTTCTGTGCAACAATACTGAACTTTCTGACACACAGTACAAAAACTCGACGACTTCCTGCGTAAAAGTATCACTAAGCAGACGGCGAGCTATCTGGCGAACGGTGTCCGCTGCGGATGATGTAGCACCGAAATTTGTCGAAACAGGCTGTGGCCACCCTCTATCCGCCAATTCAGCAATCCGAACCTGAATGAGTTTAGGATGCCCCCTAGAAAAGGCATGGACTGTGAAGCCCCAAATCCTCGCCTCGCTTGCCGGACATCTCTCCTGAAGACAAAGACGAACTACCTCCTCCATTGTCAGTTCGGGAACCTCAAAGATTTCGATGCCCTGAAAATCCGAAAGCAAAGCAGTGTCGCTAGAGCCCCCTTGAGCGGTAAGCAAGACTGCCCGACAAGATGTTCTTGCACGGTGGAGACATAGCGCAAGTGAATTTAGGTAGGCTCGATTTGCTGTAGGGCTAATATCAAGATCATCAATGACTATCAATGATGGGCAGATATCGCTTTCAATCTCATCAGCAAGCGCTAGAAAAATACTGTCCACTTGGTCAGTTTGGCGACCAGTAAGATTGATCCACCAAGCGTCCGTGCACAGAGTATCCGCGACCAGTTGAGCAAGGGTAGTCTTGCCCTTGAAGACTGTTCCAGTTAGCACCATCAAGCGTCGTTGATTGACAGAATCCTCCAGCTGGCAAACAAGCTCTACTCGCTGAATCAAAGGAACTGGAGGTTTAGGGACCGAACCTTTCAGGAGCTTTAGTAGATCGTGTCCTTGCCGTGACGGGCCTAGCAATATCGGAAGCTTGTCCACCTGAACTGGCAAGTAAACAGTGGTAGCATCCTCAACTTGCTTCAGGAGCTCGCCGAAGGTCAGACGCCGGTCTCTTGATTCTTCGTGCAGGATAGTCTGCCAAAAATAAGATTCAAGTTGAATCCTAACTTTTGACGCTAAACTAACCCCTTTCTTCTGTTGAAACAACAGAACGCGGATTCTTTCGTCAACACTTTGTTGTACCGCCTCAATTCTGGGCTGATCAGTCAACCAATGGAAGCGCCGAAACAGGCGGCCTTGTAATTCGTTTGGAGTGGCCGAATCGACGAATTGCTGGAGCGCGCTCCTTTCCTTAAGCCGAGTCTTGAGGTAGCTGGCAACTTCGATAGCCATTTTTTCATTAGTGCAGGCCGCTCTCCACGCATCCAGGCCGTTGATATCCCCAAATGTCCCATCCTGTTCTTTCACAACCAGACTCGTTGTCAAATAGTGAAAGTCAATCTGACGGGATAAATCTTTTGTTGTAAGTTCCCAGAAATTCTCTAAGGCCTCAATGGCTTTGGCTGTACCAAGTGAGATAGAAACCTTATTGTGCTTTACTTGGACGGTGATAGCACCGTCAGATCTTACGACATCGAAGTCTTCTGCCCCTTCCAAATAGATGATTTGATCTGCCGTCGTCAATCTCAACCACGCATCAATAGAACACCAGGCTTGGTAGACTATGCCACGTATTGAAGGTACAGCCTGCCGACGAATATTGCCGGATAGCTCTGGAAATGAAGGCTCCTGATTCATGCGAGACACAGGGCAGATGTAGTAATCAAAAAAGCAGTTTGGATGAACGCCACTACCGCTGTGCCAAAGTGCTGGTCGGACACATGCTTCAGATATTTGGCCGTTTCAATCATCTGACCGCTGCGCGATATTGGTCTGAATAACCAAGAGTTGCGGCTTTCTCGCCCGTGGAAGGTGTAATATTAGTCATTGTGAATCTATTGGGCATTGTATTTTTTATGAATAGGAAATCAAGAGACAATGAACAGGAAAAATTTACCGCTGCGATTCCTTATGTGGGGGGGTAGAGAGCACACAATCTAAGAAACTGCTTGTTATTCAGGATACATGATAAGCGTTAGTTTTTTTGTTAACAAGAAATCACGACTGCCCTAAATCCGCATCACTAAATCCGCATCACCATGAGATTTAAAGCTTGTGCTCCTTGACGGCGCCACATCTCTACTCTGCCGACTGCTGTCAGTCAACGACCTTAACAAAAGCGGCTATTGATCGATGACGTACCAACGTTATCAGGGGAGTTGACGTCCAACGGTCCGAAAATAGCCGAGACCTGACGGCCATAATGCTTAAAGTTTAATGATTGCCAAGGGCTACTTTCATTTGGAATTTGAACCGCCCATCAAGTCAATTTTTGCTTTAAGTCTGGTTCCGGGATTGAAAGTAACCACGCGCCGGGCAGTAATTGGTATCTCTTCGCCGGTTTTCGGATTCCTGCCGGGACGGGCAACTTTGTCACGAAGCTCGAATTTACCGAAGCCGGACAGTTTGACGGATTCGGCGTGTTCCAAAGTCGCTTTTATTTCCTCAAAAAACAACTCGACCAGGTTTTTTGCCATGGATTTGCTTAAGCCCAATTCATCGAGCAGTTGTGCAGCGAAATCTGCCTTCGTTAATGCCATGCTTCCTGCCTGATTTTTTCATTATTATAGGTTTAGAGCCGGTGCCAGCAGGCTCTTAACCTGTCATCGCCAATCGCTAATGGTTAACGGCGTCTTTCAAGGCTTTGCCGGGCTTAAAAGAAGGGATATTTGCCGCAGCAATGGTGATTTCTTCGCCGGTTTGTGGATTACGGCCTTTACGTTCTGTCCTTGCTTTAACCTCGAATGAACCAAAACCGATCAACGTTACCGGGTTTCCAGATGCCAGGGTGGTTTCAATGGTTTTTAGCAAGCCATCCAGCGCACGGTTAGCGTCAGTTTTGGTTAGGTTGGCGTGTTCAGCGATGGCGTCGCACAATTCCGATTTATTCATAAAAAACTCCTTAAATTAAATACTTGCGAAAAAAACAGTTAGGCGGTCTTCATCGTGTCATTCTGCACACGCTTTGCAGGGTGCCGAAATTAGCCCGATCAGGTAAACAAGACTGAAATGCGTGGCGTTTTAAGCCGCGTGCCCATTCATGACGATGCTGCCGACAAACCGGTTCGTATTCTACACCGATGCAAAGCCGTATCAATGATAGTGCCGCAAAATACTGGAACTGTTAAGTCCAGCAGGACTAGCGGCAAAAAACGGCAGCGTTTGGGTGTAAGCCCGGACAACCACCATTCTGATAAGCGTTACGGAAATTTAAAAAGCCCGGGCAACTTGGTAGCAAAAATTTCAAATCTAAAATACGTATGTTGAAACACATGGCGCTCAACCTTTTGAAAACAGTAGCGCAGTTTACAGTGGACATAATACGGTTGTAGCACCCGTTGGCCTACATTCCGGCAGGAATAGCAATCTAGGCCAATGGATACTTACCCCATTAGACAGCGGTTATCAGATCCTTGCTAGCCGCCGTGGCCTTTGCTCTTGTTGTTTTTGAACAAGCTCGTGTTGTTGCTCGATCCGCGCCTGGTGTTTTTCGATAACTGAAAAAACAACGGAACGCACCTGGCGCTCGATACCTTCCTTACCCAACACGCTCCTTGTCGCAAGATCGTTAAAATCCGTAAAACTTTTCATTTGGGCAATCGCCTCCTTTTGCTCATCCGACAAATCACCGGCCCGCGCTTTAGTCGGCGTCACTGGCTCCAGATTCTCCGGGTAAGCCTGCTCGCCCGGAGCGAAAACAGGGAGAATAACCTTGCCGCCCACTGCCTTAGCGGCCTCATTGGCCTTAGAGCGGCCAGGATTATAGCCCTGTGTACTTTCCAGGTGTTTATCATTATCCCCAGCTATCACGATGGGCTTATCTGGAAACTTCTCATGTAATGCCTTGGCTACAAGCACCAGGTTTCCAGAATCGAAGGCGGACACGGTTGGAAAACCCAGCGCTTCCGACAAACTACCGGCTGTTGCAAACCCCTCACCAATAACAATAGCGGGAGCTTTAGCCAGCGCATCGAAACCGCCTATAACATGGAAACAGCCCTCTTTTCGACTGTCCTTAGCGAACATCTTCCGGCCAGAGCTTTGAATGGTTTGAGCCGTCCAAACCGTGCCATTTGCATCATGAGCGGGTACAAGTAAATCGCCTGCGGTAAATACCAGCTTATCTGGATTAGCTTCACGAAGGGCCGCCGATTCTTTCCAATCTTTGCCGATAATAATACTAGACTCTTCCGGTAGTACAGTAGTAGCGGGCGGCGCAATGCGTAAATCATCCGGACTAACCTGCTTGGATTGTAAATAAGGATGATCGGCGGGGGCAGGAGCAGAAACACTTAACAGCGCAAGAATATCAACGGCAACAGCCTTTTGTTTAATCTGTAACGCCACTTCACGGCCACGTAATTTAATGGCCGCCTCCGCTTGCATTTGAGCCTTTTCTTCTGGATCAAGCGCATAGCCCTTGGATTTCCATTTCATATCAACGCCTGATCTGTTGTTCTTGATATAACCTGCCGGGTGGCCGTCCAAATGACCCACATAAAAACCGCTACGCTCGCTGGAATTAGCTTTATCACCCTCAACAACGATTCTGTGTTTAGCGCCGTCCATGATCGGATGCTGACCATCGACAACACACCCCAATGCTCGTAATGCCTCAGCAAACTCATCCTCAGGACGCATAGCCGGCCCCTGCTGATTAGGCACATTGCCGGGTTTCCAGCGTTCCAATTTAGCCATATCACCATCCGGCCCGGCATACCAGGATTTAGCGGCCTTGTCCCAGATTGCACCAGACGCTTTGGCGGCTGCCCGTTCGCCATAAGGTACAGCGAGATATTGGCGTTCCTGAGCAGGCTTTTGGTGCTCAACAGGGTTTTCAGTAGCTGTAGCGGCTTTCAGTGCATCCGTTTCCGCTGTAACAGCCGGTTTTTCCCATTTAGCAAATGGGGCAAGGTTTACGCCACCAGGAACGTACCAGGACTTTTCTTGCCGATCCCATTTAGCCCCTAGTGCTTTGGCTTCTTCCTTTTCTTTGAAAGGCACATTGATAACTGTTTTTTCCGGCTTTTGAGTTTGTCCTGATAGTCCATCATAAGCGACTTTAAAAGCCGGGTCCGTGTCACCCACACTTTTACCGTATTGCTTCACTCCGCCTTGCTCCACCATCGAGGTGGAAGCAATGGATACGGCTACATCGCCCCCTTCAAGCCGACTCTCAGAACGAATGACGAACGGACGCTGTTCCGCATTGGCATCATGAAATGCTTGCGCCGCTTCCAGGACGTCGATGTACTCAACGGAGGTTCCGCTAGAACTTCCAACCAGGTAAGTCACTTGTTCCTTATTACCACGCGTAAGCTCTGTCTGGTAGGTGTTTTGGTTTAACTGCATCGTCTGCATTTTACCCCCCTGTTTCTCGCTCAAATTTTGCTCATTTACATCGTTCACTTGCTCTTGCTGCTGTTCCTGCTCAAAGGACAACACATAGTTGTGAATCTTTTCGGCATCAGCTGCCGCCCTGAAGATTTCCATTGGATCGTCATTTAATGCCTTGATCCACGAACCGACATAAGCGGCATGCTGGCTCGGATCGTGACCAATACCCAACTCATCACCCAAAATCATGCTGGCAATCTCGGCCCTTAATTCTTCCTTGGCATACCCCTCGCTCCCGAAGGGATGGGCAATATCACGGTTAAGTCTGTCTTCTTTACCTGTCCAGTGACCCAGTTCATGCAATGCAGTCGCATAATAATTTTCAGCGCTCGGAAACTGGCCTTTGTCCGGCAAATGGATACTATCTGTCAATGGCCGATAAAACGCCCGGCTGCCGCCATTGTGATGAATGTCAGCGCCGGATGCGGTCAAAATCCCTTCGGCCCGTTCAATGGGGTCCCAGGTGTGTTCCTGCTTCTGGAGCGGCGGCAAACCATCGATCTGTTCACCATTAAACACAATGGCAAAAAATCCACGTGGCCTTTCCAGCCTAACGACCTCCTTAACCGGATTCCCTTCACTATCCAGTACCGGCTTACCGTCATCGTCCTTCTTGATATGTTCTTCAGTGAATTTCCAGTAATGAATACCCGTGCCTTTCTCGCCTTTACGAACCTGACCACCTAGCCCGGTCGCTTGCTTATAAGTCATCCAGCGTTGATCATCTCGTTCTTGCGATAATAAATATATTGAGTTAATCCCTTTGTAGCGATTACCTGTTACCGGGTTATACGGTAAGAAAGCGCCTGATTCACCTGGAACCCACGGCTTTTGCCAGGGTGCGGTCCCTTCTTTAAGTTGCTGGATTAACTTTTCGGCGACCATTTCGTGAAAGGCTTTTTTATCCTTTGATTGGCTAGACATTTGACTTACCTCTTTAATGTTAGATTTCTCAACCAATGAAATGGAGGGTAGATCGTTTAGAAAAACACCCGTCGAAGAACGGAACGACCAACCCAGTTCAGCACCCGATATCATTACACTTGCACTCGAACTATTCGGGTTTTCCTGCTTAACCAACACATCAAGCAAACGGACATCGATCTCATCCAGAAAGTCGCCAATATTCTGGTATTGTTCGACACTGTAGTGATGTTCTGAATCGTACAAGATGGCCGCCGCCGCATTAGACATTGAGAGTGCGCGGAAAAGACTGTCGGTCATCCCGGTGTACTTCAACGGCAACGCTTCGCCTGGGGACATCGGCATAAAGCCTACCGGCTCATGTTGATTATTCAACAACATTAAACCAGACTCGTTAAATAGCTTGGGGATCAGGGATTTTGAAATGTCGGGCGATGTAACACCCGCCCCCATTTTTTCGTCAAAGCTGATTATTCTCTCAATGATTGGCACAGAAACCGCCGCTGCACCAGCCTGCGCTACGCCATCGACTACTTCCCTAGTGGCTGGATTTTCGTAGCTGAAAGAACCGTTTGTGGTGATGGCGAATATTCCGTGAGCGGTAATGCCGCTGCCGTCGAAAACACGTTGAAGTTTTCGCGTGATAGCTAAATCGGCGTCAGATAACTTTGTCGTTCCACTTGGATGGTTATGATAGAAATAGATGTTGGCTGCGTCTGGTATTCTAAATGCCTCCGCTGCAACAACCGCCGGATAAACAGATGCAGAATTTATGGTACCTTTAAATGAACCCACAATGGCCAGCGGCTTGCCATCTTTATCAGTCACTAAGGCATCAAACCGTTCGACGGCTTGCACACTAACACTTAATGCGGCCTGAGCTGCTTGATCTACTGTAGTAATCCGGCCAACGGTTAGCAGTCGTCTGGATTCTGAGATAAGTTCAGTTTCGGTGGCGTAATGGCCTCTGGTGGGCTTTTCACCGGATAGTCTGGAGGTGGGGAATAAGTCCCGTTCTCGCCAGGTTTCGGGTGCATTTGTGCCACCGGTATTGAATATTGACTGATCAATGCCGGTGGTTTCGGCGGGTTCAGTGGTCTTGTTGATTTCATTATCTGTCTCCTGCTTTATAGGATTTCTTAATTCTAACAAATCAATGACTGGTTTCGACTCAGTAATACGCTTAAAAACATCAAGCCCTTGGTCGCCTGATGGAATAAAGACCCGCTCGGCCCAATTGATACGCTCAATAAAAGCGCCCTGATCTTTCAAAACACGTCTTTCAGCATCGGTAAAAGAACTGCGCCCCTTAATTTCTATACGGCTTTCATGATTGACCCTTGCTGTTGCAATTATCCAACCGTTAGAAAGCACGGCCTTGTTACCGTCTTTGATTGACTTGAACAGATCGCTTGCCGACATGTTGGATAGACCTGAATCAAGTCCCAGATTCTTGAGTGTTTGCTTGGCGGACTTCGATTCCAGCATACGACCCAGTAACTGCTCGCCTTCATCAGTTTGCAACCGCTTGATGGTCTCAGAACCCTCAACACGATCCCAAATAGGCAAGATAACGCCGACTATCATTCTCTCGATCCTGGTTTCACTCTTCGGGGCATTGGCGACCTGCTCATGCCAAAGCTTTTCGGCCTCTACCTTATCAATTGCCCTGGTCAGCGTGACTTTCTGGTAACTACCTACGCCATTAGCGGTAACGGTTCTGTAATCCCATCCGCGACTGATAACATCAGCATTATCGATATACCTGTGCCCATTTTTTTTGATTGTATGAATAATCCCGCGACGAACGGCATTACCCTCGGAATCCAGCCTGCCGCCTAAATCTGACATAAAAAAAACTTCGCCTTTGTTGTGGCCAAACTCGGAAACAAACCAGCCGCTTAAATCATCTAAATTTTGCCGCTTCTGCGTTAACCTCGTGACATCATTATTCCAATCGTAATAACTAACATCAGTCGTTACGGCCAACTCGACATAGCGCGTTTGCGCTCCGGTTTGCTTATCTTCATAAACCACATGTTCACGGGTCTTTTTGATGCTTGCTGCCGTCAATGTTTGCAAACCTACGTCATATAAGCCTTGTTGTTTCGCGTATTCAACCGCCTCCACAAGCCTATTTTCGAACTCGGCAAATACCGCGTTTTGGCTATCTGTTTTCAGTGATAGCAACCTGTTCAAGAACTGCGGAATGCCCGGCATCTTACTCTCGGACAAGGCGCCATTTTCATCAAGCAGATTCAACCCCATTTGTTTTGTGACATCGTGAAACGACAAATCGGTTTTGCCACGATATAGATCAGTAAAAAAGTTATTCAGTGCAATAGCGGCATAGTGGCTTTCCAGGTTGTCAGCCGCCGTAAACATGCCCTGACTGGTCGCTTCGCGCTGGCCGCGAGTCAATGCGCCCAACTGATCCAATCGCCGCGCTATTGACGACACAAACCGCTTTTGCGCTTTCAGGTTGGTGGTCGGCAGTACATAGTGTGGCGCATTCGCCTGGTTTGTTCTGTGCGTGCGCCCAAAGCCCTGCACGGCTGCATCGGCCCGCCAGCCTGGCTGTAAAATGTAGTGGATGCGTTTACGCTGATTAGCGGCCGTGTTGTCGGCATGAAAGCTGTAACCGGTTCCGCCTGCTCCCGAAAACACCAGTATGTCCTTTTTGTTAGCCTGGAACGCCTCAGCGTCAGCCCGCGCCGAATTTTTACCGCGCTTTTCCTCAACCACCTGGTAATTGCCGTCATCATCACGCGTCTGGACAAAGCGGCGACAGCGGCCAGTAATCTCTGCCACCCGGTCAGAGCCGAAGGCGTTGATGATTGAATCCAGCGGGTTTTCAGGTACACGAATCTGTTGCAGCGTTTCAAGCAAGGCATCGCGCAAAGCGATTGCTTCACGATCAAATACCGGGTTTCCTTCGGAATCCCTGACCGGGACATAAATAGTATTGCCGTTATCATCCTTGGACTCTTCGTAGGCCGCTACCGGAAAACCGTTCCGAACATAGTCCATCAACATTTGCCTTGGGGTAAAATCCAGGTCTTCAAGAGCCGTGTTATGGGCCGTTGCATCAGCAATGATTCGTTCCTGAGCCGCTTCGTTGGTGTTGACTAACTGGATAACCGCAACATTGCCAGCATCAAGTTGTTCACGAATATCATCAATCACGCGAGGGGTTTGCATCGCTGTAATGATCTGGTTAAAAAAGCGTTGATGAGCGCCCCAAAACTGCGCCATTGCCGCACTTTTCGCGTTGCCGCTGCTACCCGCCTGAGTGATTTCCAGCGCCTGCTCGACATTATTGAGAACAATTTGCCAAGACCCGGCCAACTCGTTATAAATAGCTTCCTGAAAATCAGATAACGTATGTTCAAGCCGTTCGTAACTGACGCCGTCATAAGACAGCGACCTGGCTAGATACATGCCCATCGCCTTCATATCACGACTGATTAGCTCCATTGACGCTATGCCGCCCTTTGTTACCCCCGCTATAAAGGTATTAACATCCGCGAACGGCGTACCCTCGCCCCATAAACCCAAACGATCTGCATAGCTCAAATTACTGACCTCAGTCGCACCGGTAGCAGACACATAGGTAATACGCGCATTGGCCAATTCACGTTGCAGATTGACCCCGGCAATTGCCTGCTGTGAAGGCTTTCTTACGCCACGTTTACCCTTAACCGCAATAGCATTACCCATACTATGCGCTTCATCAAACGCGATAACACCGTCAAAGTCTTCACCCAACCAGTTTATAATTTGTTGAGCGCGGGTTTTTCCGCCCTCTTGCCCAAGATCATTCGCCTGTTTTTTCTCGCCCCCGCGCAAGGTCGAATAGGTGGTAAACAGGATGCCGTCTTCTTGCGTGATTTCGTTGCCGGCTTTGGTTTTACCTTGAAAGAAAATTATCCCTGGATCGCCGCCGATACCAGCAAAGTCCCTTTTAGCATCCTCTATCAAACCCTCGTTGAAGGAAATCCATACCGCCTTGTTGCGGCCCCGCATCATGTTATCCAGAATGATGCCGGATATTTCCCGGCCTTTGCCTACGCCGGTCCCGTCGCCAATAAAAAAGCCTTTCCGCGAACCGTTAGGCAACAGCTCAGAATGTGCTTGTCCGGCATAAACCACCGCCTCAAGCTGCGCTATCGACAATAACCCGTCCTTAATCAGATTCGTCGGCAATACGGGTGCATACGAAGGAGGGGGTGGCTCGACAGCCGACATAGCCGCCGACTGTACCAGTTTACCTGGATGTTGCTGCGCACCTTGAATGGTAAGCCGTTGCGGTGTGTAATTAGCGAATACAGAATCGGTAAATTCCTCCGGGATATTGCCGTTTTTAACTTCTACAGCAATCGGCGGCGTGACAGTTTGGCCGTCCTGATGGCTTGATGAGGTTTGACTGTCCGGATTTTCTGCATAACGCCCTACCTTGTGCAGCCGCTGTAAGTCATCGGGTATAAACCCAAGAACATCAATTCTCTGTTCTGGTTTTAGTTTTCTTTGTTCTTTTCGCCACTGTTTTAATGCTTGGTCGGTTTGATTGGCTGTACCTATGATAACGCCGGTAGTCTGAGAAAATGTACTTGCCGCCTTTTTGTCAACAACCAGTGTTGTTAGAAGAACATCAAATAAATGACCTTCCTCTGCTTTGTTTCTTACAATAACACCTCTGGGACTGTCGCTTTTAGGGACGCCACTATTTCCTCCAGTATCTCCGCCGCCGCTTCCTCCAACGTCTCCGATAGGATTAACTCGAATTCCATCCCCGGCTCCGATTCCGTCATTACCGCCATCGCCAACTGTGGTCTCGCCGCCAGTTTGGCTATCAGTATTAATGGCTCCTGAATCGGCCCGGTTTCTAATAGATTGCGTTCCAGCGCGGTCCTTACCAATACCAACGCCGCCAATTCCGTTTCCGGGTTGAACGGAATCTGATTTTGATCGAGTATCTGCTTTGACTGCTGGTTGAGTGATGTTTGATTGAATTTGCTGACGATCATTTCTGATGCCCTCCAATAATGTCGGTAAATCGGCTACTGACTCGACTTTCCCGGTCAAAACCGGCTGAGTCGTAGCGCCTGTTTTATCGATAACTAAAATTTGATTATCGAAAGATGTGCCATATTTCGCATACTCCTTACCGGATATTCCGACATTGGCACGAACGTTGTGTTTCTTTTCAATGTCTTTCCACCATTGAGAAAAGGCAGGCCGATCCGCGGCCATGCCATTGCCGACAATGGCAACTAAACGGCCACCATCCTCCAACCGTTTTAATGCCTGCTCAATATGCCTAGCGCCGTTTGTTGTGTCACGTTGACCATGAACACGTCCGGCAGTCGATGAAAACGGTGGATTCATGACAATCACAGTGGGCGCTATGTCAAGGGGCAATACGTTGTCTAACTGTTCGGCATTCTCTTTGAAGAGCTGTGCTTTGGGAAACAATGCCGAAAGCAGCACCTGCCGCCGTGGCGCCAACTCATTCAAAATAACTACAGCACCCGCAATTTCCGGCCAGACAGCCAAATCGCCGGTTCCGGCAGATGGCTCAACCATAACATCATCACGTTTGACGTTCGCCACCCAATTGGCCACAAACGACAAAGCAGGCGGTGTGCTGAATTGTTGAAACTCATCCATTTCCTCATCGCGTTTGGTCTGCGTCGGCAGCTTCTGGATTCGGCTAGTTAAATCGATTGCCTTTGTTCTTGCCCATTCAGCACCTTGTTCAGTCCAACCGGAATCCTCGGTGCTAAGAAGATGGATATTAAACGCGGCTTCCAAGGCGTCATAAGCGTCCTTTGTCGAATACGTTCCTTGCGCCTGGGTGCCTCCGAAGGCATGATTTGCGGCTTCGGTTAAGAACTGGGTGGTGATTTCACCCTCCGCATTGAGCTTTTGGGACAAACGTAAGGCTAAAACATGCCGAGACTCATCAAAAGATAGGGGTAATGTAGCCTCACTATTTAGGGTAACTGGAATAATTGGCTGCGCCCCGACAACCAGCCAATCATCGAATAGGTCAAATTGATCCGGGTTGGATTGTTTAGCCATCTTTGCTTATCCAATGTTGTCCAAATCGATACCGCTCTCTAAGGCATCGGCTTCATCAAGGGCGTCCTCTTGAAAAGCCCCAATGCGTTCCGCTTCATCCGGATCGAACTCGACCATCGCACCGGGAATCATGGCATCGGTCAATTTCTCGGCCAATACATCAACAGCATCCCCTGCGCCGATGAGGGTGTCGGCAATAACATCGAAGGTATCCGAATCGGTCATATCGGAACTACCTGGTTTGTTGTCATTATTGATTTCATGAGTCATTGCTTCCACCTTGCTGTTTATTAATGTTGTAATCAGGCTTACCCTTTATGTCCGGGTAAGTTTTCTTGCACTCTGGAAATCCACTACACCCCCACCAGTGCGCTCTCCTTTTTTTCCCTGCCGGCGTGATAACCCTTTTCCACACGCCATGCACTGGTGCAGCTCTGATACTAAAGGCGCTTGTTTAAACCCTCTTTTCGCGAACCGCCACCTAAACTATCGACTATGGCCTTAGCCAGATCGGGCTTTTCTGCAATAAATAATCGCCTATCAAAATCTCCCTTTACCACGTAAAAATAGGGCGGATAACGCCCTCTATTTGTGAACGCTGGATCGGGCCAAAATAACGCCCGTCAAACGAACCCCTGTTGCTGTCAGACATGACCAGAACCTCGGAACTGGACAACACCCAAGAAGCCTCATAGTTCGGTAGTGGTCGACCGCCGCCATCGAGTTTGATGGGTTCGCTCAAGGGCAACAGTTGACCATTAACCAGCACACCGTCAGTGCCAATAGACACCACATCATCCTGAACCGCTAAAATCTTTTTCATCAGGTGTCCATAGCCGCCTGGACAATAGCCAGCGCCCAGATACCCGCGTGCCTTTGCCATATCGAATACTGGCGCAGGCGGCGGGCAAAACAGCACATAAGCACCTTTCACTAGGGGCTCATTCGTTTGCCGATACACGCCAACCGGAATGCTCGGCGTTGTGTTTAGCCTTATACCGGCCGCATAGGCAAGCCCGCACGCCATAAAGACCGACATCATCACACCAAAGCTAACCGTGAATCCCTTCATAACTTGATGCTTTCTTCGCCATGTGCAACGCTATGCATCTGTATGAGCTTATCGCTAACCTTCGGTGCAGGAATAGCCGCCCGGGCTTTAAAGATAGGGTCTCTGAAAAATAAGGGCTGCACACCATAAATGGCAGGGAAACCGGCCACATAAACAACCATATCACCCGCTTTTTCAATTAACCCCTCAGCGCCCTTAACCGGCCCCGGCATCCGCAAGCACTCATCGGGCGTTAACAGCGGCCGTTGCACTTCCTGAATAGTACGGGACACCTGCCCAAGCAAAGCCGAAGTGCGCCGGCCGCTGGTGGTGATTTGTTCTTTTGCGACGGTCGTTTGACCGGTCAGTTTAGATAAGTGCTCGGCCGTCTCAACACGATTGGGGGGAAAGGCGCTCTGCACATGACAGTTAGAGGTAATGCTTTCATCGTGACCATAGCCCGTTTCACGGCTTTTAAGCTGGTTAATGTCCTGGCAAATCAAATAACACTTGATACCGTAACCGGCAATAAACGCCAGTGCCTCCTGCAATATTTCGAGCTTGCCTAAGCTGGGGAACTCATCCATCATCATGAGCAGACGATGTTTATAATTGGCTTTGGGTTGACCGTTAACAAAATCCATCTTGTCGGCCAACAGCCGTACGATCATATTGATCAGGACGCGCACCAGCGGCCGCAGCCTTGCCTTATCGTTGGGATGGGTGACGATATACAAGCTCACTGGATCATCGAAATTCATCAAGTCCTTAATCCGAAATTCCGATTGACTCACATTACGCTGGACCACAGGATCGCGATATAAAGCGAGATAAGACTTCGCCGTGGACAGCACTGAACCTGCTTCTTCATCCGGTCTGTCCAGCATGTCCCGCGCGGCCGAACCGACCGCAGGATGGTTCTTACCATGCACATGCTCATAGGTGGCCATTTCCATCCATAACTCGGCAATATCGCGGTCCGGATTCGATAGGATGGCATCGACGGCGGGTAAGGTGGCGTCCGTGCCTTCCTGCTGCGTTTTGTACAAGACGTGCAAAATCACCCCGACCAGCAAGGCTTGAGCGGTCTTTTGCCAATGCGTTTCCAAGCCTTTTCCATCGGGATCAACCAGTAATGTCGCCAAGTTTTGTACATCGCCAACCTCGTACTCGGTGGCCAGACGTATCTCATCCAACGCATTCCAGTAGACTCCGCCGCTTAATGAAGCCGGTTCAAACCGCAAGACTTTATTGCGCGCATATTTTTGCCGCCAACCTGAGGTTAATTCCCATAATTCACCTTTCAGGTCAGTAATGACAGCACTGTGTTCCCATGACAACAGCGTAGGGATGACCAACCCCACCCCTTTTCCAGAACGAGTGGGGGCATAACACAGCACATGCTCCGCGCCGTTGTGCCGTAAATAGCGCGTGATCCCCTTTTTATCCAGCCAAGCCCCCACGTAGACGCCGTCACTCGAACACTTTTTTTTACCTATCAGCTGTTGCCAGCCGGTTATTGGCCGTGGCAATAACCCAGCCCTTTCGATGTCGTGCTGATTAGCCCAACGCGCGGAACCGTGTAAATAGGGGTTTATTTTTGCAGAGTTCGCCGCCACCATCTTAGCCACCATTAACCCTAAGAGGCCGGTAGCAGTCAAAGTCATGCCGACCCCGGCGGCTTTCATAATACTTACCTGAAAGTGTCCCCACCATTTATAAGTCCATATCAGGATGCTCCAAGGCGTATAAATATGCTGGTAGTGAGCCCCGAGTTGAGGCTGATATCCAAACTCATTGGCAAAAAATTGTGTTGCCGACTGCAAACCGGCCAGCATAAAAACGGCCGCCAAAACAGGTATTAGCTTTCCGGCCTTTGGCTTATCGACTCGCACCTGCGGGCCGACCGCATTATTAAATTTGTCTTTCATCTGCTTCTGCCCTTTGTTTTAACTATCCCAATCCCCGTGCAGGTGACTGGATCACCGATTGCTAACCGACTCAGGCGGTACGCGGTCTTTTCATCAATGGGCATCACCAGGATAACCTCGTTGCGTTTCAAGAGTGCCAAGGACTCGCCTGCGACCCGTCGTACACCAGCAAAAGCCACCACCCCAACGTCAGCTTCATTATATCGCCTATGTTCCATAATATCGAATATTTTAAGACGTTTTTGTTCGCGCTCTTCAATATACTGATCAGCTGCCGCAAACGGTAGAGGTGCTATTCCTCCCCTAGAAACACGCCGTCGCAATGCGTTATCTGATTGGGCTCCTGGCTGCTCCAGGTGACCAGAAACAGCACCCGGCAATAACATTTCACCTCCTTGTTTGATGCGAACCACACCGAGTTCGGACAAGTTTCGCAAACGGTTCCGGGCTGCGGGCGGCGGAATAACGGCAACGCTGCCAAGGTTGGGCTTACGGGTAAATCCGAACCCGAAGGCTCCACGTCCACGATCATGTCCAGCACCGGCATTTCGGCCGGATGAGCCAATGCCGCCAGCACCGCTTCCAGTTCGTCGTCCTCCGTCTGTTGATTCATTGTTACTCTCCTGTTTGGTTATGGATGAATGCTTTACCAAGGAAACCCGTTTACTTTCCAATGTCGAATCGGTAAACGTCAATTGAAGCTTGGCGGTCGCAGCAACTTCTACAATTTGGGCCTTGAAGTCGGCTGTGCCATTCACAGTGATGTTAGTTCCGTAGCGTTCCATCGCCAAGCGCAACGCCGCCTCCAAGCCCTCGCGCGTCGCCCCCCGGGAGACCTTAAGCCTATCACCATCATCTCGAACGGCAGATGAACCGACGCAGTAAATGAGGGTCCCTTTTTTGGTAACACCATCCTTATTGGCTCTAACCCCAGTCCTTTTCAGCTCTCCACCACTTGCGCCAACCGTGTTACCTTTAAGCCCAAGAGCAACCATACGCGCACGGAGCGCCGCCAATGCCTCTTGGTCGCCCTTAGCTGCCTCCCGGCGTAACCAATCGGCCCACTGTAGGGGCTGATACTGTTTTAATAGCCGTTCACGCTCTCGACGGTAGTGTTCGTTAATCATATTGAGTTCACGCTTAACGCTTTGGCTAGTCATCGCGTACAGCAACTTCTTTTCAGACCTCGAACCACCAGCCAGCTTAGTGGTTGCGCGTTTCAACTTCGCCTTATGCTTGACGTCTGCAATTAAACGATCTCTTTTCGTCCTGGCATCCAGCCATTCCTTGGTACGATTGGCTCCCATTCCCTGCTGTTCATTTTTGTAGCGACCAAACAATAAGGTTGTATCAATACGCGACCGCACGGGCCTGGCCTCATATTTCTTAACTGAGCCTTCGGTATTAACAGGACGGCCAGACGATTTGAACTCACCGAACCGGTCAACCAGTTTACCTTTCGACAGCTCACGAGCAACAGAACTCGCTTTCACCATCAAGCCATCCTGGTCAGAAATAACCAAGCCATTCCCGCGTTCCCTTAACTCAAGCCCGTGTGCTTGCAAAACACGGTGCAGTTCGGCCCAAGAAGAAGCCGCCTGTAATTGCTCAAGACATTCGCGCTGGATCCAGCCTAATAAGCTTTCCACCCCGGCGTGATGCTCCATATCCAAGGCGCGGTTTTCACTGCCAACCCTCACGGCCTGATGATTATCCCGCTCCAGCCCGTATTGCAACTCCAACGCCGCACACAACTTGCCGAGGGTCTTATGATCGTTATAGGGACTATGAATCGTTAACCGTGCCGGATGAATTTTGTTGATAGCAATATGCAGATGCAGATTGTCGGTATCATCGTGAGCAACACTCACCCGTTGATGCTCGCCGTAGCCAAGCCCCTCACAAATCCTGCTCTCAAGCGCTTCTAAAACGTTGTCATCGGGACGTTCGCCGGCCCTGAAACTCAAAATCAAGTGATAGGTTTTATCGGATTCGGCACGGGTATTCATACCCTGGATGGCCGTGACTTCAATAACCGCCGCATTCAAGTCGATCGATTCACAATTCGTTACCGACGTATAGGCGACACGCTCATGCTTTTCCTGTTCGTCTGCCAGGTATTTCACCAGACTGGCGAAGTCGCTTTTTTTAACCGACTTCATGGGCACATGCTTCGCAATCATCTTCACCAAAAAATTTAGCCGCTATAGTTACCGATCAGCCCGAGGCATCACCACGGTCTTCATAATTTCCAGCATTTTGTTCTGAGTGTCCTCAATTCGCGCCAGCACCGCCCGCAGGGTGCTCTCGCCAAACTGAGCCGTCCTGGCATCATTGGTAAGCCAGAGTTTTAATAGCCCTCCCAAACGCCCCAGGTCGCCGTTGATACGCGCAAGCTCCATGACCTTGCCATGATCAACAATGCTCTTAGGCACATAGCCCTGACCGAGCAGACGCAAATACGCTGACGTGCTATGTCCGGTTTGCCTTGCCAATGACTCGATTAACGCTTTTTCGTCGGGAGTCACCCGAACAACAATCGGTGTACTCCCCTTTCTAGTCGGTTTCTTTTCTGCCATGACAGCCTCAGTTAACAAAATAGCGGCGGCAGCCGCTTGGCCTCGCAGAGCAGGATTTCCGTTGAGTGCGTAGCGCGAATAAGTGGACGTGAAGTGCGAGTACCTGCTGCGCAGGTGCTAGCACTTCACATATCCTGCCCCGACTAAAGTCGGTATAGGCGAAGCATACCATTTATTTTATATTTACGATATATTGATTATTTGCATACTTTCTATTAGACTGTTTGCCAACGCCATGAATAAAGAAAACATCGCTAGGTAATGGAAAAATAAAGGAATAATCAAGGTTAAATCAATCTAAATTATCATCACCTAACAAGAAAATAGCCATGTCAAAAAAACTGACAGAACTGATTGCCGAGGCAGAAACGAAGCGAAAACAGAGGGGAACCGGCGTAAAAAATCGGGCGATCTTTCTGGCGTTAAGGGAAGACATCAAGGAAGCGATGACCGATGGCTGGGCGCTCAAACAAATTTACAGAACGCTACACAGCCAACAGAAAATAACGTTTAGCTATCAGACCTTCGTTAACTATGCGAACGATTTGATCCTGAAGCCTAAACAATCGCAGGTATTCATTAAACAAGAAGCCAACGCTAAAATCCCTGGGCATGAACAAACCGCCCCAGCCACTGAACCCATAGCGAAAAAGTCGCATGAGCTACCCGGCTTTACATTCGATCCCATAGCAAAGAAAGAGGACTTAATCTAATGGCAAAAATACACATGATTCTGCAAGGCAAGGGCGGCGTAGGCAAATCGCTGATAGCCGCCCTACTCGCACAATACAAAATGAGCACAGGTCAACAGCCGCTTTGTATCGACACCGATCCGGTAAACGCCACCTTTTATGGTTTCGCGGGGCTGAATGTCAAACGCCTGCAAATCATGGAGCATGAAGAAATTAACCCCAGGAACTTTGACACACTGGTAGAGTTGATTGCTCCAGCAACCGATGATGTCATTATCGATAATGGCGCTAGCTCATTTGTGCCGCTTTCGCACTACCTTAATAGCAACCATGTACCGGCTTTATTACAAGAAATGGGGCATGAATTAGTGGTGCATACGGTGATAACGGGGAGCCAAGCCTTAACGGATACCTTGAACGGGTTCTCACAACTCGTCACACAATTCACCCAAGAGACAACCTTTATCGTCTGGCTCAATCCCTATTGGGGCGCCATAGAAAGCGATGGCAAAACCTTTGAACAAATGAAGGCCTATACCGCCAATAAAAGCCGCGTTGCAGCGATTATTAACATCCCGACGCTGAAAGAAGAAACCTATGGCCGAGACTTTGGAGAGTTGCTGCAGGATCGCTTAACATTCGCTGCCGCGCTCGCCAATCCGGCACTCACCATTATGACCAGGCAACGGCTCAAAATCATAAAAAACCAGTTGTTTGCACAAATGGACAGCGCAGCGGTACTGTAATGAACCATGAGCATGAAATAGAAGAAACGATCAAGGAAATCGCGGCAAAGCACGGCATAGCCGTGGGTCGCGATGATCCCATATTGATACTGCAAACGCTCAATAACAGACTGATGCTAGATAGCCAAAAAGCGCAGCAAGCAATGCTTGACCAGTACAAATCCGAACTTGAAGGCATTTCCCTCCGCTGGAGCACGGACGCCAAGGAAAAGGCGGAACACATTTTAAATGCGTCACTCGATGCCAGTAAGGCAGCGATGGAACGGTTGCTGCGGGCGGGCGCAAACGAGGTGGTTACAACGATCAAAGCAGAGGTGGACGCCTCATTAAACCGTATCAGCCGCCCTATCAAGGACGCCAACCGTATCGGCCTAATGAACATAGCCGCCTCTTGTATCACGCTGCTAGCGGCGGCGGTATTGTTATGGACACGACACACCCCTAGGTGGCGGACTGTAATGCCACATATGGATCATTTGAACCCAGAATTTCACCCTGTCGTCAATGCGTAACTCC
>CAWKEY010000051.1:0-30458 GCA_963848675.1 uncultured Gammaproteobacteria bacterium | reverse complement strand
TCCGATGAATATGTTCATGAGCGTTCCAAATTATCTGCCTCCCTATTTCAATGACTAAGGTTTATTCGCACAAAGATTTACGCATGATTCGCTTCCTTGCCGCAGTGCTAGCAGTAACGTCCTTTTTCGCGAAAGCACAGGATCTCGAACCTCGCGCCTATTCCAATGCGCCCGTCGGGCTGAATTTTCTGATAGCGGGCTACGGCTACACCGGCGGCGGCGCGCGGCCACCGACCCTGCCTCTCACCAATTGCGGACGCGCAGGTCGAGGTTGGTTATTCCACGGTGCTTGCCTATGCCCGTTCACTAACGGTGCCGCAATCCGCCAAGTTCGACGTGGTGCTGCCCTATGCCTGGGCCTCGGGAAGCGCCACGGCAATGGGCCAATTCCGCGATCGGGAAATAGCCGGCTTTGCCGATCCCCGGGTGCATTTTTCATTCAACTTCTACGGTGCACCGGCGTTTTCCATCCAGGACTTTTCCAGTTACCAGCAGGACACCATTGCCGGTGTTAGCGTCGAGGCGACCGCGCCCGGAGGCCAGTATGACGCAGAGAAGCTCCTCAATATCGGCAGCCAACCGCTGGTCGATCAAACCGGAGATCGGAATTTCCAAGCGGCTGGGATCGGTGACGCTGGAGTTTGCCGGTGGTGTCCGCTTCTACACTGACAATGGCGATTTTTTCGGCGGAAATGTCCGTGAGCAGGAGCCCGTTTATTCGGTACAGGGACACCTCATTTACAGCATCGGATACGGCATCTGGGTGGCGGTGGATGGCACTTTCTACACCGGCGGGGGGACCACCGTGGATGGCATCAAAGATAACAACCTGCTGGAGAACTCGCGTTTGGGTGCCACGCTCGCGCTTCCTGTAAACCGGTACAACTCGGTCAAGCTCTACTATAGCACCGACGCCACCGGCCGCACCGGCAGTGACTTCGACATGGCCGGGATCGCCTGGCAGTATCGCTTTGGCGGAGGGCTTTAATGCATTTCAACATAGTTGATACCAGTGTCCCCAAAATGAGCCGTTCACCCTAGGCATGTTTCATGATGCGGGCTTTTTCACGTTGCCAATCGCGGTCTTTGGCGGTGGCGCGTTTGTCGTGCAATTGTTTGCCTTTGGCCAAGCCGATTTCCAGTTTGGCGCGTCCGTTTTTCCAGTACAGGGACAGCGGAATCAGGGTATAACCTTTGCGTTCGACCGAACCGATGAGTTTATTCAGTTCATGCCGGTTCAGCAAAAGTTTTCTGGAGCGAATGGTGTCCGGGTTAACATGTGTGGATGCCGACAGCAGCGGGGAAATATGAGCGCCGAATAGCCAGGCTTCGCCGCGTTTTAAAACGACATAACTTTCTTTGAGCTGAACTCGGCCTTCCCGGAGGCTTTTAACTTCCCAGCCTTCCAGAACAATCCCGCCTCAAATCGCTCCTCAATAAAATAGTCATGCTTGGCCTGGCGATTGACGGCAATCGTAGTGTTTTGGCGAATTTTTACTTTTTTTGGACTTTTTATCGGCCATAGCGTGCGCTGGTGATTTTTAAACTGACGTAAAGGAATAATTTTGTTATTTTACTCGATATTACTCATAATAAGTGTGTTTTATTAAGAGACGGCGGGTACACAAATGACGGGTACAACAAAAATCAGTTCACGGTGCATGGTCATCACGTTTCGCATTTATTCTGGCAGCCACCGGTTCCGCGGTCGGTTTGGGAAATATCTGGAAGTTTCCCTACATTACCGGAGAAAATGGCGGCGGGGCATTTGTTATTGTTTATCTCGCTGTGCGTCTTGCCTTGATTGGTATCCCTATCATGATAGCCGAAACCATGCTGGCAGACGCAGCCAACGGAACCCCATCGAGACCATGGAACTGTTGACTGAAGAAGCCGGCGCAGATAGCAACTGGCATTATTTGGGCTGGATGGGCGTTACCGCAGGTGTCTTGATCCTGTCCTATTACAGCGTTATTGCGGGCTGGGCTTCGGCTTATATCGTTAAAGCGTTTGCGGGCAGTTTTTTTGATGCCGATGGAACTGCAATAAAAGGGATTTTTAATGATTTTGTCGCCAGTCCGGTGCAGTTGATTTTCTGGCATTCGTTATTCATGGCGGCAACCATGCTGATTGTGGTGCGTGGCGTCAGTAATGGACTGGAGTATGCGGTTCGTCTTTGATGCCGGGCTTATTCGGACTGCATGATCTTATTGTTGGGCTATGCGATGACCACCGACGGTTACTTTCCAGGGACTGCATTTTTTATTTAATCCCGATTTTAGCAAACTGACCAGCGACTCGGTGCTGACTGCGATGGGACAGGCGTTTTTTACCCTGAGCCTGGGCATGGGCGCGGTCATGGTATATGGCTCTTATTTATCGGCCGACGTTTCAATCGCGAAAACGTCAGTGATTATCGCCGCTATCGACACCATCGTCGCGTTGCTGGCCGGGCTGATTATCTTTCCGATCGTTTTTACCCACGGATTGCATCCGGATTCAGGCCCCGGCCTGATTTTCAAGACATTGCCGATCGCTTTCGGCACGATGACCGGCGGCTGGCTGTTCGGGATTTTGTTCTTTCTGGTGCTGACGATTGCCGCGTTGACCTCCTCCATCGCGTTGATTGAACCAGCAGTCGCCTGGCTGGTGGACAGCAAGGCTATGCCCGCGAAAAAGCGTGTATCGCATCGGGATTGGTCGCCTGGTTATTGGGATTGGGGACGGTGTTTTCGTTTAATGTGTGGTCCGATGTCAAGTTATTTGATCGCACCTTTTTTGAATTGCTGGATTATTTAACGGCCAATCTGATGCTGCCTGTCGGCGGTTTTGCGATTGCCGTGTTTGCCGGCTGGATCATGAAACGGCAGCACAGTGAGCAGGAGCTGAACATGCCTACTGCCCAGTATTATCAGCTATGGAAGTTTTTGATCTGTTATGTAGCTCCGGCAGCGGTGTTTCTGGTGTTTCTGCATGTGGTTGGAGTGCTTTAGTCATGACCGTCATTCAGAAAAGCGCACTGGTCAAGTTTTCTGCACAGCAGATGTTTGATCTGGTTAACGATATTGAGGCCTATCCGCAATTCTTGCCTTGGTGCAGCGGTAGTCGAATTATTAAGCGTGAAGATGATATTGTTGAAGCGGAGTTGCTGATTTCCAAAGGCGGCTTCAAAAAATCATTTTCTACCAGAAACCGCATCGACCGGGGCGGCAGACTTACGGTTTCTCTATTGGAAGGCCCTTTTTCGTATCTTGAAGGCGTATGGGATTTTATGCCGCTACGCGAGGATGCCAGCAAGATTTCGCTGAATCTGGAATTTGAGATGACCGGCAAGCTGGCCAGCCTGGCCTTCGGCGCGGTATTCAGCCAGATCTGCAATACCATGGTAAGTTCTTTTACCGCGCGGGCCAAACAGATTTATGGCTGAACTGCTGGTAGAGGTCGAAGTGGTTTACGCCAAGCCCGAACAGCAAGTGCTTGTTGCTCTCAAAATCCCCGAGACGGCAACGGTAGAGCAGGCGATAAAGAGTTCCGGTATGTTGGCCCGTTTTCCGGAAATTGATCTGAACGCATCCAAGGTAGGCATTTTTGCCAAAATCTGCGCCCTGGATCAGGTGTTAAAGCAGGGCGACAGGGTGGAAATTTACCGGCCTTTGCTGCATGATCCCAAGGATGCCAGAAGGCAGCGAGCGGCAAAGGCATGAGGGTTGTGTCTTAGAAGCGCACTGATTAAATTGTGATGTGGAGAGCGTCGAGCAGGCTGGTTGGCCAATAGAGAACATTTCAGCGGTGCGTGAAGATTACTGTCGAGGCGCTTCGGGCATTAAGTTAAAAGCCCGTTCGCCTTCCGGCAGGGGCGCGAACGAGTCAAGTAAAGGGCCGGGTCTTGATGCATGGAATGAAAAAAGCCGCGGCTCATGTTGTTAAAGTGGTTGATCGGTGCCGCCCGGTGAGCTTGGACTTGTGCGGCCGGTATCATTGGCATCATCAATGTCCTCATGGCCGATAGCGCCGGTGATTTTTTCCCATAAGGTTTTTTCAATATCCCGCGTTGGCAAGTCTACCGTTGTTTCTTCGGATACCTTCGCCACCGGCAGTGTGCTGGGTTTGAAATCACCTTGTATGCCGACGATATGATCATTTGCAAACAATAATGTAATTCTTTTTTGCAGCCTGGGTTCTCTGCCGGGCTGAAATGAATAGATGTAATCCCACCGGTTTTGGTGAAAAGGATCCGCCAGCATGGGTGAGCCCATGATATAGAGTACCTGGCGTTTGTTCATGTTGGGCCTCAGCTGGTCAATCATGGCCTGATCAACCATGTTGCCTTGTTGGATATCCAGGGTATAAACACCGGGCAAATTGTTTAAGATGGTGGTGCAGGAGACAAGTATTAGGCTTGCGAGCAGGGACAGCGGAAAAAGCGGCTTTCTCATGTGAGGCGGCAAAAAAATAATCTGAAAAGCAAAATCATACAGGATGTTAAACGATTATCCTATAAACTGTCATGCGCTTACGGCTAAAAAAAGGCTACAATGTGGTGCCTCATGTACAAATAGCCTATCCATCGGCTTAACCGGAGATGTATGTTGGAAACCCAGGATTTAAAAAATGCAGGTCTGAAGGTGACCTTGCCGAGACTCAAGATTCTTGAAATTTTAGAAAAACAAATTGATGAGCATCATTTAACCGCAGAGAAGGTTTATAAAATCCTGCTCAGTGAAGACGAGGACATCGGGCTGGCTACGGTCTATCGCGTGTTAACCCAGTTTGAAGCCGCAGGACTGGTGACACGGCACCATTTTGAAGGCGGCAACTCAGTATTTGAACTGGCCAAAGGTGATCATCACGATCACATACTGTGTATGAAGTGTGGCAAAGTCGATGAATTTACCGATGAACTGATTGAAGCCCGGCAAAAACAAATTGCGCTAAGGCTGGGTTATGAATTAACCGATCACAGTCTTTATCTTTACGGCTATTGCACTGCGTGCAGAAAACCCTGATTTTTTTCTAACATAAACCTCATGTTCAAACCCCTCATTTTTTATATCGGCTTGCGTTATACACGAGCCAAACGGCGTACCCAGTTCATTTCTTTTATCACCCTAACTTCGGTGCTGGGAATAGCTTTGGGTGTGACCGCGCTGATTACGGTGTTGTCGGTCATGAATGGCTTTGAAGCCGAATTACGCGAACGCATACTGGGCATGACTGCCCATGCCACCATGACCGGAAAGTATGGCCAACTGGATAACTGGCAGGAACTGGAGCAGAAAATAAAAGATTATCCGCATATAGAAGGCGCAGCGCCTTTTATCGACGGCCAGGTGATGATCAATTCCGGCCGGAGGGTAAGCGGTACTTTATTGAACGGGATTTTGCCCGAATATGAATCGCGCGTGTCGGACGTGGCGCATAAAATGGTATCCGGTCAGCTGGCACAGCTGGCTGCTGGTGAATTCGGTATCGTGTTGGGTGCTGAGCTGGCCAATTACTTGGGTGTTGCGACCGGCGATCAAGTTACTGTGATCAGTCCGCAAATTAATTCCACACCGGCTGGTATTTTGCCGAAAATGCGGCGTTTTACCGTGACCGGTATTTTTCAGGTCGGCATGTATGAATATGATCGCAATATGGCGATTATCCATATCGGTGATGCGGCCAAATTGTTCCGTTTGGGTGACGCGGTTTCAGGCTTGCGGGTTAAATTGGACGATCTGTTTAATGCGCCGCAAATAACCCGCTCACTGGCAAATGCTTTCTCGGAAGACTACCGGGTCAGCGACTGGACGCTGGCGCATAATAATTTCTTCCGGGCTATTCAGACGGAAAAGCGGGTGATGTTTATCATTCTGCTGCTAATCGTGGCTGTGGCGGCTTTCAATATTGTTTCGACCCTGGTGATGGTGGTGACCGATAAACGCGGCGATATCGCCATTTTGAAAACTCAAGGGCTGACTTCGGCCTCGGTGATGGGTATTTTTATCGTGCTGGGCACCATTATCGGCTTTGTCGGCACACTCTTGGGCACCGTAGGCGGTATAGTGCTGGCCTTAAATGTGGAAACCATAGTGCCGGCGATTGAAAGCTTTCTTGGCGTGCAGTTTTTGGCGGCCGATGTGTATTACATCAGCGAATTGCCGTCGAAACTGGTTTGGACGGATGTGTACGTCATCGCGGGCATGGCCTTTTTCCTGTCCTTGTGTGCCACGATTTATCCTGCCTGGCAGGCGTCAAAAGTAAATCCAGCGGAAGTTCTGAGATATGAATAAGACGACTATTTTGCAATGCCGGCAACTAACCAAACGCTATACGCAAGGCGTGCTGGATGTAGAGGTTTTAAAGGGTGTCAATATAGATATTGGCGTCGGTGAGCGTGTTGCCATCATGGGGGCATCTGGTTCCGGCAAGAGTACCTTGCTGCATCTGCTGGGTGGGCTGGATAAGCCCAGCGGCGGTGAGGTGGTGCTTGATGACGTTAATCTGAATAAAGTCAGCGCAGCAAAATTGGCCAAGTTAAGGAACGCATCCTTAGGATTTATCTATCAGTCGCATCATTTATTGGGCGAATTCACCCTGCTGGAAAATGTGGCTATGCCCTTGCTGATCGCTGATCTGCCGTTAAAACAGGTGCGAAGCCGTGCTGTTGAACTATTGGAGCGGGTGGGCCTCGGTCATCGTGTTGAGCATAAGCCGGGTGAATTATCCGGGGGGGAACGGCAGCGTGCCGCTGTGGCCAGGGCGCTGATCAATAGGCCCAAAGTGTGTGCTTGCCGATGAGCCCACCGGCAATCTGGATAGCAAAACCGCTGATCAGGTGTATCAGTTGATGCTGGAATTAAATCAGGAGCTTAACGTCAGTTTTCTGGTAGTGACGCATGACCATGAGCTGGCGGCAAGAATGGGCAAGGTTCTGCATATGGAAGATGGCGTCATTGTCGGTTAATCACGCAAGGCTAAAAGTGCAAGTGTTAAATTTTTTGAACCTTGAACCTTGAATCTTAACCTTGAACCTTGAGCATTTAGCCCCTTTTTCCCTTTCTTTCTTCCCACCTCTTAGTAACGTGATAGCGCCAGAATGACTTAATGCCGAAATAACCAACGGTAGAACTTATAATGCCAACAATAAAACATCCCAATAAAAACGGCTCCCAGATATCACCCAAACCAGACAGGACATTGTCTACGGAAAATTCAAAATTTTCGCTGGGCGAAGGATCATTCAAAGCCCAAAGCCCAACCCGATAAGAAAAGTAAAACATCGGCGGCATCGTGATCGGATTGGTTATCCAGACCAGCGCTACCGAAACAGGCAAATTTGCGCTCAAATAAAATGCGGCAATAGCGGCAATGGCCATCTGTCCGGGGGTCGGGATCCAGGCGACAAAAAGACCTACGGCAACAGCCACGGAGACCGAGCGCCGATTTAAATGCCAGAGATTGGGATCATGAAGTCTATCGCCCAGGAACTGAAGATTTTTGTGGTTTTTAAAAAAATCAGGATGGGGCAGGTACTTTTTTATCAGTTTTTTGGGCATTGTCATTCACAGGTCAAGTTGCTTATCGGCTAAGTCTATCAGGTTTTGCCAGCCTCAAAAACATAAGGAAGTAAATGCTTGTTTCCGCCCTGTCATTTTTAGCAGGACTCTTGCTGGTTCAGCAGTTGCCGGTGTTGCCGGATAGCGCGTGGCTGGCTGCCGTGCTGGTCTTGGCGCTGTTGTGTGCAGGTCTGCGTTGCTGGCGCAGTCTGTTTTTGGTGGCCGGTATTTTATGGGCGGCAGTGTTTGCAATGGACCGCTTATCAGACCGGTTGTCCGGGCAACTGGAAGGACAGGATATTCAGATTACAGGGACTATTGCCGGTTTGCCGGAGCAGGATGAAAAGCGCATCCGCTTTGATTTTGTTATCGCCGATTCCGGGCAGAGTCTGCCCGCTAGAGTCAGATTAAGCTGGTATTACCCGAAGCAGGCGCTTAAGGCTGGCCAGCACTGGGTTTTTACCGTTAAGCTGAAACGGCCGCATGGCACTCTGAACCCCGGCGGATTCGATTATGAGCGCTGGTTATTTACCGAAGGCATCGGGGCTACCGGGTATGTGCGCTCTTATCCGGCTCCTGTCTTGTTGTCGCGTGATTCCCCTTGGCGCAGCATCGCCGTATGGCGGCAGGATCTGACCGACGAGTTGTCACGCTTGTTGCCCAATAGCCGGAATCTGCCCCTGATCAAGGCGCTGACGCTGGGTGATGACAACGCTATTATCCAGGCGCAATGGGATGTGTTTCGTAAAACCGGCACACTTCATTTGATAGTTATTTCCGGTACACATATTGGCCTGATTGCCGGGCTGGTTTATTTGATTATACTCAGGCTATGGGCCTGGACGGGCCTGTTAGCCTGGTCTCCACAAAAAGTGGCGGCGCTTTTTGCCATGCTTACGGCATTTTTTTATGCGGCCTTGGCAGGGTTTTCCGTGCCGGCACAGCGCGCAGTCATTATGCTGGCTATCGTCATGGCGGCCATCATCTGGCAGCGCAATACGCGCCCCTTTAATACCTTGGCTGCGGCTATGTTCGGCGTTTTGTTGCTGGATCCTTTAGCCGTGCTGGCACCCGGATTCTGGCTGTCATTTCTCGCGGTGTCGGTGATTGTCTATGCCGTTGACGGGCGCTTAGGCAAGCCCGGGTATTGTATAGGTGTACTCAAAATAAACTGGGCCACCACGCTGGCTTTGTCGCCCTTATTGTTATTCTTCTTTCAGCAGGTTTCGCTGATCGCACCGCTGGCCAATCTGATTGCCGTACCGGTTATCAGTTTGCTGGCGTTGCCTGTGTCACTGTTGGCCGTCATTGTCATGTTTATCTGGCCAGCGCTGGCGGTTCAGTTGTTCTTGCTGGTGGATAGGATTTTACAGGGCTTGTGGTGGCTGTTGTCCTGGCAGGCGGATATACCGCTGTCGGCCATCACGCATACTCAGCCTTCGTTTTGGGTGCTGCTGTTGGCTATCCCGGGTATTTTGATATTGCTGGCGCCGGCCGGTATTCCTGCGCGCTGGCTGGGTTTGGTAATGCTGTTACCAATGGTTTTTACTCGACCAGACAGGCCTGAAGTCGGTGCTGTCAGGATGACCCTGCTGGATGTCGGTCAGGGCTTGTCCGCAGTGGTACAGACGGCACACCACTGGCTGGTTTTTGATACCGGCGCGAAGTTTTCAAAAGAAAGCGATATGGGGAAAACGGTGCTGTTGCCTTTTTTACATGCGCGGGGTGTTAAGCAAATTGACAGCTTGATCATCAGTCATGGTGATAACGATCATATCGGTGGTGCTGAGTCGCTTTTGCAAGGCATGAACACCCGGCAAGTGCTGACCAGTGTGCCGGGGCAGCTAAGCGAGTATGCGCCGCTTAGGTGTGCAGCAGGGATGTCTTGGCTATGGGATGGCGTGAGATTTACCGTATTGGCGCCGCAACCCCAGGATTTTGTTGCCGACAATGACAATTCCTGCGTGTTGAAAATTCAATCGCGACACGGCGCGTTGTTATTGACCGGCGACATAGAAGCCGCCGCCGAATCCTGGCTGGTTGAAACTTACGGCGAGCAGTTAAAGGCAAACGTGTTAATCGCCCCGCATCACGGTAGTAAAACGTCATCAACGCCAGCATTTTTGAGTGCGGTTCAACCTGAGACAGTGTTAATTCCGGCAGGCTACCGTAATCAATTTGGCTTTCCTCATCCAGTCGTTGTCCAGCGCTACCAGGAAATCAAGGCAAAATGGTTAAATGTGTCTGATAGCGGCGCCCTTGACATTCAGGTAAAAGAAAACGCCTGGCTTGTGCGCGGCCAGCGCGAGACGGCGGGCAAGTATTGGAACAGCCGGTAATCGTCATGAGCGCCGGGTGGGATTTGGCGGCTGAAAACCGTTGTATTTAAAAGATTGGTGTGCCGGCAATCTGAATCCGGTTCGACCAACGCCTAATGATGGTGTTATGAGCAGATAATGCGTTTAATGCTGATCAACAAACACCAGGTCATGAGTTTGGATGTTGTGTGTCCGGCTTAGGACGTTTCTTGACTAATTGGCCCCATGGCAATATTATCAGTTAGATCAATCAGGGTATTGAACAACATTTTTTGCCGAGCAAAAAACTTCCTGTATTGATTTGCTGAAAACATGTAATTAATCAGGAGAAGGGTATGAAAAAATTAGCATCTATAGTGGTCAGTTTATTGTTGTTTTTTAGTGCAGGGGTTTTCGCCGAGGAACATGCAGATCAGGCATTAGAGCATGCCAAGGCAGCGGTAGTGCATGGCAAGGCCGGTCATGCCGCCATTCTGGTCGAGCACGCCGAAACAGCATTGTTGCATGCTCAAAAAAGCGCAACGATCGTAACAGGCGAGTATAAAACCCACATGCAGGCCGCTGTAAAGTCGCTCAAGGAAGCCATTGAGCATGGCAAGTTGGGGCATGCCGAAATGGCTACCGCACCCGCCGAAGAGGCAGTAGAGCATATCAAGGCTGGCAACGCGCCCGCACATAAGGGGCATTAGGATTTGAGCAAGGCCGAAGAGGTGGTCGAACACATCAAGGCCGGCAAATCATAACGCCACAATTTGTTACAAAAAACGGGCGGATTATTCCGCCCGTTTTTTTAGCTTGACCGGATAGGCATGTTTTATTCCTGCACCAGTATCCAGGGCTTTACCACCACCGCCCAGACATGGGCGCCCTCTTCGAACCACCTCAGGGCCTGCTGGTCTGATACCTGGGCAACTTGTTGGTTTTCCAGCCATTGTGCCACCTGGGTTGTATTGTCGATGGAGAACTGATAGGCCACTTCTATTAAATCCAGATCAGCGGCGACAAAGACGGCGCTGCCGTTGGCAAAAAATCGTTGCAGTTGTTGCCAGGGGATTCGCGAGGTTTCGAGATTGACTTTTTCCCGGATAAACTCAGTGTCTGATGTATTCATGGTTTTTCTCGGTGGAGCTGTGCTTTTGACTTATAGATGCGTATTGTTAGAAAATTGGCCTGTTATTGTATAGCAAAGCCTCCCATAAACCGCCTATCAGGAGAAAAATATCATGTCATTATTGGCTTCGTTCACAAAAAAATCCAGGCTGAATGCAGCCCTCAGAGAAACCGCCGAGGCGCGTAAAAGCGAAGGCATTAAGGCCGATCAATTATTTAATAAAGCCTATCAGGACTACGCCGATGTGGTACGTGACAATCCAATGCTGGCCGAGGCATTGTATAATTGGGGTTTAGCCTTGCTGCATCATGCGAAAATCAAGTCGGGAAGCGAGGCGATGGGTCTTTATCAGGACGCTATCGTTAAATTCTCATTTTGCCTGACGATTGAGCCTAATTATCTGGGGGCGGCAATTGATGGCGGCGTTGCCTGCATGGATCTGGCGCGGGCAGCTGCGGTTGCGCCGGATGATGATTTGTATGTGATGGCTGCCAGTCACTTTGAAAAAGCCAATGCCATTCAAGCAGGCTCTGCTTCTTATAATCTGGCCTGTGTCTATGCCATGCAGGGTGATGAAGCCGCTTGTCTTGCCTCTTTGGAAACATCCAGGGATAGAGGCAGTTTGCCAACTATCGATGATATTCTAAATGATCCTGATCTTGGCAAGGTTAAAAATCAGGACTGGTTTGCCGGTTTTATGGACTCGCTCAATACGAAACCGGAAGCCGAGGACATCGAGGCGGCAAAGATTGTTGCCGACGCTGAACAACCGCCTAAAGTTGAAGACGCAGCGAAACCGTCCGAGCTTGTCACTGCCAAGCTTGAGTCTGTTGTTGGTGAGGCCGTGGCTAAACCCGAAGCCCCACAATCCGCCGAGCTTATTGAAGAACCCGTCACGCAACAGCCAACGTCTCCTGTCCTCACTGGCGATTAAGTCCGCTTGTACGCACGATCAGAACAGCGCTTATGTGCTCTCCTGATAGCAGGCGGCCAATAAAGCCTGCATTTTGGCCAGCCCTAGTTTGCGGGTTAAATCAATATTGCGCTGCGGGATTTTTTCCGGGTCAGGGAAAGCAGCGATAGCCTGTTCAAGGCTGGCTTCACGCAGCAGGTGCAGCATTGGGTAGGGTGAGCGGTTAGTGTAATTTGCCGCGTCATCAGTTCTGGAGCCGTCAAAGCAATAGTCGGGGTGGAAGCTGGCGAGCTGGTAAATGCCTTCGTAGCCTTGTTCAATCAATAGGGTTTCGGCCAGGACAAGATAATCCAGGTAATCATCAAATCCCCGGAAAGCCTGGGCATAAATCAGCAAGCTGGTTTCAATCGTCTCATCGGTATCCAGGTGTTCGCACTCAATGATGAGTTGCTCCAGACACTGTTCGATTTGAAGGCTGTGCTGAATGCTAAAATGAATGCTGCCGCGATCCCAAACCGGTTTTGCAAAGGGGCAGAGGCTGTAGCCGATGATGATGTTTTTTAGCCAGGATTTTGTGGTCTCTGAAATGTCTTGGTCGGTGCGATTGCTCATAATTAATTATTTAAAAACAAAAAAGCCCCGTCGACAGGGGCTTTTTTTATGCAGCGAATGGGCTTGATCAGGTATGGCTGACGCCGGATGCGATTCTTTTCTCTCTTTCCTCGCTGGCCTTTTCGAGTTTTGAAAAAACCCGCAAAATGTCGGTAGAGGAAATAATGCCTACCAGTTTGTTGGTGTCTTTGTTGACGACGGGGAGGGCGCCTACTTTATTGTCAGCCATGATGGCAGCGGCTTCGGAGACATAAGTGTCAGGGTTCACGGTTAACACGCCACGGCGCATGATATTTTGCACCTTTTTGGGAATCACATGCAATTCGGTGGAGCCTTGACTGCTGGTTGCTTCAATGGCGCTGGAATTGCTTTTTGGGCCCATGGCTTTGTACATATCCCGGTCAGAGACAATGCCGATCACTTTGCCTTTTTCAACAACGGGTAAGTGGCGCACTTTTTCGTAATGAATTAAGAAAAACACGCGGTCAATCAAATCATGTTGTTCGACGGTAAATACTTTTGAAGTCATTATATCTTCAACGCGCATCGAAGTTCTCCTGAATGTGAAAAATCGCACAAGCATAGGGAAATAATCGTAATTTTACAAGAGATTAAATGTGTTGTGTTATAAAATAGCCGGTCTTATTGGGTAAGGCCCTGTCGTGAATATTGAATTTTCTTCATCGAAAGGGCTTAACTGTCTTTTAACTAAAGTCAAAAGCCGCCATAGCAATACACTCGGAGTCATTTTATGCGCATCATCCTGTTAGGGAGTCCCGGTTCCGGCAAAGGAACTCAAGCCCAGTTTATTACCGAAAAATACGCCATCCCCCAAATTTCCACGGGTGATATGTTAAGGGCCGCGGTCATTGCAGGTACGCCGCTGGGTGTTGAAGCTAAAAAAGTGATGGATGCCGGTGGTTTGGTGTCTGATGACATTATTTTAGGGCTGATTAAAGAGCGTATTGCTCAACCTGACTGCGCCAACGGCTATTTGCTGGACGGCTTTCCGCGCACGATTGCCCAGGCCGAGGGCCTGGAAGCCATGGGCGTCAGTATTGATCATGTGATTGAAATTGTGGTTGCCGATGAAGAAATTGTAAAACGTATGGCCGGCAGGCGTGTGCATTTACAATCGGGCCGCACGTATCATGTGGAGTTTAATCCGCCTAAAGTTGATGGCATTGATGATGTGACCGGAGAAGCACTGATTCAGCGGGACGATGATAAAGAAGACACCGTGCGTAAACGGCTCAGTGTTTACCATGAGCAAACGAAACCCTTGGTCGGTTATTATTCTGCTGCAGGGCGGCCTGTGCAGTTCAATTCGATTGCAGGTGTCGGCAGCGTTGATGACATCACCGCAAAAGTTTTTGCCATTTTGGGTTAGGGATACACATTTAATCAGCCGCGTAGGCGCCATAACCATTCGAAAGAGCTATGTCGGGTAAAACTTTATAAGACAAATTATGGGAAGATCATGTCGTTTATACGGAACGCGCGAACATGCACCGTGGGCTTTGGAAGATTTTGGTTTCAGAGCCATTATCGCGTCCAGTTTCGCCGATATTTTTTATAACAACTGTTTTAAAAACGGCTTGTTGCCGATAGTTTTGCCGGCCAACGTTGTCGAGGGTCTGTTTAAAGAGTTGTCGGCAGGGAATAGGCTCACACAGTCGATCTGGCCGGGCAAAAAATTATTACCTCAGCTGGCCCTGAGATTGGGTTTGATGTGGATGAATCCCGCAAATATCGCTTGTTGAACGGTCTGGATTATATTGCTTTAACCTTGCAGCATGCCGGCAAAATTAAAGCTTATGAAACCAAGCGCGCCAAACGAGCGCCCTGGTTGTTCGCGGAATAATCAGCTAACTATTAACAATCATAAGATATGCAAAAGGTCAGCATCTCGCAAATGGGTGTGCTGTCGTTTCAGCTTTAACAAAGGGTATGAATAATGACCAAGTTATATAACGTTGCCGTGGTGGGTGCGACGGGTGCAGTAGGTGAGGCCATGCTGGCTATTTTGGAAGAGCGTAACTTCCCTGTCGGTGAAGTCTATGCCTTGGCCAGCAGTAAATCAGTGGGTAAACGCATTCCTTTTAAAGGCGGTTCTTTAAAAGTCGAGGATCTGGCTGAGTTTGATTTTTCAAAAGCCCAAATCGGCTTATTTTCTCCAGGGGCTGAAATATCTGCGGTATATGCACCAAAAGCGGCCGCAGCAGGCTGTGTGGTTATCGATAACACCTCACAGTTTCGCTATGACGACGATATTCCCCTGGTGGTGCCGGAAGTCAATCCTGAAAAAATTGCCGAATATAAAAACCGCGGCATTATCGCCAATCCCAACTGCTCAACGATTCAGATGCTGGTGGCTTTAAAGCCGATTTATGATGCGGTAGGCATTGAACGCATCAATGTCTGCACTTATCAGGCTGTTTCGGGTACCGGTAAGGAAGCTATCGAGGAGCTGGTTCAGCAAACCGTCAAATTGCTCAATGGCCAGCCTGCTGAAAGCAAAGTCTACCCCAAACAGATCGCTTTTAATGTGCTGCCGCAAATCGATGTGTTTCAGGATAACGGCTACACCAAAGAAGAAATGAAAATGGTCTGGGAAACCCGCAAAATTTTGGGTGATGACAGTATTCAGGTTAACCCGACCGCTGTCCGTGTGCCGGTTTTTTATGGCCATTCCGAAGCCGTGCATATTGAAACACGGAAAAAAATTGATGCGGCTACGGTAAGAGCTTTGCTTGAGCAGGCGCCCGGCGTAACCGTGATTGATGAGCGCAAAAACGGCGGTTATCCGACAGCGGTAACCGAGTCATCTGGCCATGATGATGTGTTTGTCGGACGTATCAGGGAAGATATCTCCCATCCCCGAGGAATTGATTTGTGGGTAGTGGGTGACAATGTTCGCAAAGGCGCCGCCCTAAACAGTGTGCAGATAGCCGAGGTGCTGGTAAAAAATTACATCTAGTCTAAGCTTATCCGTAATATTTGGCTGTTCGCGGTAAGAGACTGTGGTGACTATTGTGAAGAAGAGCAACGTGCGCAATTTAACTAGAACTTTAGCGGTTGTATCCTTACTGGCTCCCGTCAGTGCGCATCCGTTAGGGGTTGGCGGTATTAAATTGCACTCAGCGCTTAATCAAAATTTAAATGCTGAAATTGCGTTGGTGCTTTCGGGGGGTGAGGACGCTGCCAACATCAAGGTCAATTTGGCCCCGCCGGATAAATTTGACGAGGCGGGCGTGCCATGGTCCTCATTCCTGACAAAGATAAAGTTCGAACGTTCCGGCAATGTTATAAGGCTGAGCTCACATGAGGCTTTAAAAGAGCCTTTTCTGGATTTTTTGCTGGAAGTGAGTTGGCCCAAAGGCACTCTGTATCGTCAATTCACGGTTTTGGTTGATCCGCCGGCAACATACAGGCAGGCTACTATTCCGGTGGTTGCCCAGGCGCAAGGCTATGAATCTGAAGCAGCGTATGTTCCCCAGCGTGAAGCGGTATCAAGACCTGTAGCAAAAGCTCAGCGGAGCGCCGAAAATGCCAGTGCATATGGCCCAACACGGCCAAACGATACACTCTGGAAAGTTGCAGAAAGGACCAGCAGGCATCGTGATGTCTCTGTCGAGCAAATGATGATTGCGCTTTACCAGGCGAATCCTCGTGCTTTCTATAAAGACAATGTCAATGCGCTGATGGCGGGGAAGACGCTAAAAATTCCGGAAAAAGAAGTCATTATAAAATTGTCAAGGAAACAGGCGCTAGCTGAATTTAATCGGCAAACCGCAGTCTGGAAAAACCGTGAGCTTCCGGCCCCGGTTGAAACTGCGTCGTCGCCGGAAGCAGCAGTCGTTAAGGACGCAGTCGTGGATAATCAGCTCACCCTGGCCGCGCCCGCAGAGACAACGGTTGCAGACAATACAGTTATAGCGCCTGGAACCGAGCAGGCAGTCGCCGAGAATAAAACAGGATCAGAAAAGCCAGCCACTGCTTCCGAGCAAGCGGCGCAGACGCCGGAAAAAAGTGGCGCGGCTGCAACAAGCAATGCAGCGACGGATGCTGCTACGCAGAATAGACTGGCTGCCCTTGAAGCACAGTTGGCGGAAATGCAAAAAATGCTGGCTTTAAAAGATCAGCAATTGTCGGCTTTACAGAATCAGTCTCAGGCAAAACCGTCTGCTGATGGCGCCCAAGTAGTGCAACCGGCTACTGCAGATAAAGTTGTTGAGGCCGTCCGTCCGGTAACTCAGCCCGAAGTGCAGCCGCAACCTAAGCCCGTCGAGAAACCGGCAGTTCAGGACGAGTCCTCGACGGATAATACTTATTTCATGAATGTCGGTGCCGCAGGTGTCGGCATTTTATCGTTATTGGGCTGGCTATGGTGGCGCAAGCGTAAGGTTGAAGAGGAAACCAGTGCCGAAAGCATGTTCGCTTCCAGCATGCTCAATATCAAAGAAGCAGCAGATAACTTTACCCCGCCGAAAGCCGATGCGCCTTCTGGATACGGCGTTGAGGCGGTCGGGGAAAGTTCTTTTTTAAGTGAATTTACGCCTAGCGATTTTGATGCCTTTGATACCAATCAGAGTGAAATCGATCCGATTTCCGAGGCGGATGTGTATTTGGCTTATGGCCGTTATCAACAAGCCGAAGATCTGATCCGGCAAGCCATTAAAGATCAACCTGATCGTAATGAATGCAAGTTGAAATTGCTGGAGATTTTTTACGCTAACGAAAATAAAAAGGCTTTTGAAACCTATGCCAATGAATTAGCCGCGGCCGGCAAAAATGAGCAGGCCGAGTTTTGGACAAAAGTCGCTGAAATGGGTCGTGAGCTGTGTCCTGATTCTGACTTGTTTTTTAGTGATGAAATGAAAAAAAGCCAGAAAATTGACGCTGCAGCGGTAAATGCTTTTGTGGCTGCGGCGCAAAGTGATGGCCTAGAGCTAAACGAAGATGATGAAATGAATCTTGCTGGCTTTGAGGAGGATTTAAACGGGGCCGCTGCCAACGAAGCCCTCGAAGCGAAGCATAATGAATTGGATTTCGATCTAAACTCGTTTGAAATCGAAGATGACTTGGGTGAAGATGAGCAAGGTAATAACGATACTATCGATTTTGACCTTAGTTCATTTCAAGCAAAACCAGCCGAAAAAGCTATCTCTGCCGCTGCAGAAACTAAAGAGGAATTTGAAAGCTTTGATTTTGATGTGCCTTTAAAACATAAGGAATCTAAACAGAGCAACTTGCTGGATATAAGCGCTGCAGAAAATGCCGAAGAAGGTTTTAAAGCTATCGATTTGAGTGATGATAGCAACTTTGACCTGGCGGCGGATTTTGGCAGCGACTCTTTCGACAGTGATTTTGATTTTAATTTTGATCTAAATCTTAATAATCCCGTTGCGGGGACAAAAGTGCCAGCCGATGAACAGGGTGGCGAGACTGGAGTTTTTGATCTGACCGATATGGATGAATTTGAAACAAAATTGGATCTTGCAAAAGCCTATATTGATATGGGTGATGCGGAGTCCGCTAAAAGTATTGTCGAGGATGTTGTAATAAAAGGCAGTGCTGAACAACAAAAGGTGGCACAAACGATACTGAACGAGTTGAAATAAACCCTATTCATAGCCACTATAAAAAGCCCTTGTCATGGGCTTTTTGTGTTTTGGTCAGGCACGTTTTTGAGATGGGCCAGTATCACCGGCTCATTGCGGGTAAAGTTTAAAATGCGTTGTTGTAACAGCAGGAAATGCGAATTCACGGCTTGATAATCCCTCTTTATTAAGCAATTTTCCAGCGCATCCGCCGATTTTCCCATATCTGTAAAACCGCACAAACTCACCGAACCATGCAGTTTATGCGTGACTGCCTCGGCAACAGTGTATTGATTGTTTGTTAAGGCCTCGTTTATAGCGGCAACTTGATGCGGCAATTCTTCGAACAGTTTATGCAAAATGGTTAATGTGAGAGTCCGGTTATTGCGGGTTTTACGCAGCATAACCTCAACATACGCTAAAGCGTCAAGATTGTGCCCTGCAATTTGCCAGAGATCGAAAAGCTCATTGACGTGTTCTGCCGTTAGGGGCGTAGTCAGACAATCATCAAATCCTGCAGCGATAATGCTGTTTTTTGTGAAGTTCCCCGAGGTATCAATCAAGCCGATGACCGGCGTCAGTTTATTGACACAATCTGGTTCTTTTATAAGCTTGATAAGGCCTAAATCGCAGCTGTTCAAATCAAGCAGGATAAGCTTGAAGACAATGGTTTGAATGAGTAAACAAATTTCTTGCTGATCTTTAGCCCAAACGACATCAGGGCTGTGGCTTTTTAATAAAACGGGTGTGGTGCCGTTGTTATCAGCAATGAATACAGAAAACGGCTCGTGTTGCCTGGAGTTGGGTAACATTTTTTCGAATGGTAGTAGTTGAACAGAAATTCCATGCATCTCAGTGCCTGGAATGAGGGTCAATTATTATTTGGGATCGTGTCAAAAGCAACCGGTAAGCGTAACGGCTCGCGTTTGAAATTGGTCGGGCTCGCTTTGACGCTATTTTCGTAAGCGCTTAATTCTCGACGTCATTCACACCTCCCCCTGGTAATGTCAGACTTTCCCAACGTTAACTACTCTGGGAATATCCAATGGCAACAATAGAAAGCACCACCGACAATGTCTTTTGGCAACATCATATCGCGCAGTGGCAAGCCTCTGGTTTATCTCAAGCCGGCTACTATCGTCAGCAGGAGCTGTGCGCTCACAAATTTAGTTATTGGAAACGCAAATTACAGACTCCCTGCAAGTCCGTTGCTCATGAACCAGCCACAGGCTTTGCTCGGGTTCAGGTTGATACGGGTGTTGAATCGTCTTCTTTTCAGGGCTTATCCTTGGGCTTTAACTGTTACGTCCCGCATTATTCAAGGTGATTCGTCCCTCCCTATTTGAGGTGGGCCAACGCAGATTGACCCACGCTATCATCGGCGGTACACACCCCGAAGACAGCGCGAGACAAAATACAGGATTTCAGGCCAGGTTATCCCTGCACCAAGGCTTTAAGGGATCACAGAAATCAATCTGTTGTTGCTCACGAAATCGTTTCAGTTGGTGGTAGTGCTTGCTTTCCCACTGCATGGCTATCTCGGCTAGAACATCACTGATGGCGCTGATGGCTTCGTCGGAAAGTCCTTCAGGAAAGAGGGTTTCCATATCAATATCGATGATCATCGTAAGGCCTCAATGGCTTGTTGCAGCAGGTCATCGGGAAGATGATTCAGGCCTTTGGGAACGGCCATCTGCAGAGCGGTTTTCAGGATGCGTCCGGCCTGCCTCGGCAAGCCTTGCGATGCCTGTCGTAGCAACTCCATGCCGGAATCGGCCAGCAGGGTGTGCTGGCAGCCGACGGCTTTGAGCGCATGGGTAATCAATTCGGCAAAGCGTTCGCGTTCGATGACCGGCATCAGTTGTAGACGAACCTGGATGCGCCCAGCCAGGGCTGCATAGGGTGCTCGACTGAGGGCATGAGCAAGGCTGGGATGTCCAACCAGCCAAACGGTCATCAGTTCTCGGGAATCGAAAGCGAAGTTCAGAAAGGCGGGGAAGTCTCGGAAAAACTCAGGCGGTAGATTCTGCGCTTCGTCGATGATCCACACCAGTAACAGTTGTTTATTATCAGCCAATTCCTGGATATGGGCCTTAATATCCCGCCAAAGCTGGGCCCGCCGTTAGGCAGGCTCAAGTCCGAGCGCCATAGCCAAGCTGCGGTAAAGATCGGTGCGGCCGAAATCGGTTTCAGCAAGGTAAATGGTCAGCTAGCGTTGCGGGTTGAGTCCCTGAGTGAGGTGACGTAAAGCAACGGTCTTGCCGACGCCAGGTTCACCGGTCAGCAATCCTAACCCAAATCTAACGAGGCTCCGCCTCAGACCAACGAGTCATGGGTGGCGGTGAATTGAAGTTGGATGGACTCCGTTAGCGCGCCAAGTATGGTAAAGTTGCCACGCCCGGTATTCGATCGCCGAGCGATCAGACCTATAAAGGTTAACATCAAAAAAGCCAACGGAGTCCGCTGCCATGGTATCTCAAAACGTTGCCGAAATAATCCAAAAACATGTGATGCTGGAAGTCGAAGGCATTGATCGAATGTATCTTAATGGCTATGTGCCGGAGCTTCAGACTGAAGGCGGTTTCGTCCATTTTGTGCGCAAGCATTTGGGCTTCCCCATTGCGTCGACGGCGGTGATCTCGCCGTTGTCCAAGGCGTTTGTCCATGCCATAGAGGTGTTTGCCAAAGAGCAGCACGTTGATTTGGTCGCCTTTGATAAAAAACAACGCAAAGACGAGTTGACCCAGGAATACCTGGCGCGCGCCTCTTTTACCGAAGGGGTGCTGTATATTGGTAAGGCCCAGGAAAAAGCCGCTGTGTTCAGGACGATTCATAAGCGTAACGCCGAGACCGGAAAATCCTATCCCTGGATCAGCCGAGGCACGGCATTACCGAACCATTATTACTTCTACCTGCTGGACGAAGACTTCGGCCCGCTGTTCATCAAATTTTGTGCTTACTTTCCTTATGCCGTCAAGGTCTGCATCAATGGTCATGAATGGGTCAAGCGCCAATTAAGCAAAGAAGACATTGCCTTCGAAGCCTTGGATAATGGTGTGCTGTCCTGCGAGAACCCTGCGCGCTTACAAGCACTCTGCGATTCGCTCGATAGCGAAAAAATCGAAGCGGTGTTCCGTAAGTGGCTCGCCCGCTTGCCCCATCCTTTCCGGCCCGAAGACCGTGCAGCGGGTTACCGCTATGAATTGTCGATTCTCCAGGCGGAATTTTCACTGACTCAGGTGCTCGACTTTCCCCGCACGGGACGTCAATTCTTTGAAGAAGTGATTCGCGAGAACTTGGATATTGGCAGGCCTGATCAGGTGCAATTGATCTTCAATCGGCGCGTGACCAGAAGGACGCCTAGTCGTTTTCGGACACGGGTACTGACCGAAGGCGTCGTGCCATCGCTGTACGCACAATACAAGCATACCAAGATCAAACAGTACCATAAAGAAGGCCGGGCGCTGCGCACCGAAACCACCATTAATGACACCTACGATTTTGCCATCGGACGTAAGCTGTGCAATCTGCCCGCCCTGCGGGAGATCGGCTTTTCAGCCAACCGTCGTTTACTCAACGTCCAAACTCTCAGCCATGACTGTTCGATCGGCAAAGAAAAGTTTAACGCGGTGGTTCAACCTATCGTCAAGGAAAAACAACGGGCCAGCGCACTTCCGTTTGGCGATCCCCGGGTACTGGCTTTGATGCAGGCTTTATGCTTGTTCGAACTGTTGCCTGAAGGCTTTCGCAATGCAGACCTTCGCAACAAGGTGGCAGAGCTGCTCGGCCAAGAACCTGGCGCTTACTCACAAGGCAGGATGACCTACGATCTCAGACGGCTGCGCTTACATGGTTTGATCGAGCGCCAGCCGCATTCCAATCGCTACCGCATCACTGAAGATGGCGTACGGATCAGCCTTTTTTTCACCCGAGCCGAGGCCCGGTTTTTCAGCGTTGCGCTTGCCATCGAACATCCGCTAGAAGCCAGACATGCACCTCGAGTTCTCGTACAGGCTAGTCAAGCAATTGACCGGCTTATTCAGGAGGTAAAAATAGCCGCATGAAAACTTGACTCAATTTTAAAGATCAATGTCACTTAAAGAATTTTAACACCACGCCCCTCAATTTACTCAAAATCAAGCTGAGAGGCTTGTCTAAGTTATTGATTTTTACTATAGGCAGCTAATCTTTAGTGTTATTTGTGTTTTGTAGGGCCATAATAGTTATGTCTGCCTATTGCATATTTTTCCAGACTGCGCTATTTTTTTGCGTCATGTATATCCGTCGAACGCATACCAATAACTCGTCCACGGGCGAACGCTATTACACCTATCGCTTGGTGGCTAGCCAACGCGTGGATGGAAAACCGCGTCAGATAACCCTATTAAATTTGGGTAGGCATTTCGCTGTTGATCAAGATTTGTGGGCTTCGCTTTGTGTGCGGATTGAGCAATTGCTGAGCCACCAGACTGAGCTATTACCACTCGAATTGCCGGCTGCCGTTGACAAGGCGGCGCAACGCTTTGCCGCTCAGCTCATAGCGCAACGGGCGGTCGTCAGCAACACACCGATAGCGGATGAGGATCCTTCAACGCCTGCTGAGTCGTCAGTCGCGCGTGTAGAATCCATAGTGAGTGCACCAACCGATCTGCAAACCGTCGATGTGGACTCCCTGGAATTGACCCGGCCCAGAACCGTCGGCGTGGAACAGTTAGGACTTTGGGCCATGCAACAATTGAACTTCCTCGACTTGCTGGCTCACCTGGGCATCAATGGCGCGCACATAGCCGCGATAGTGGGTGCCATTATCGGCCGTATGGCCGGTGTAAGTTCGGAGTTAGCCACCCACAACTGGCTGATGAAGCAAAGCGCGCTGGGCGAATTAATGGACGTTGACTATGAAAGCCTGCCCTTGATGACAATGTACCGGGCGGCAGACACCTTGTGGAAACACAGCACCCAAATCGAACAGACCTTATTCACGCGCCTTACGGATTTGTTTGGTTTTTCCACCACCATCACCCTCTACGATCTCACCAATACCTATTTCGAAGGCGAAGTACCGCACAATACCAAAGCCCGGCGTGGACGCTCAAAAGAAAAGCGCACGGATTGTCCGCTGGTGACGCTGGGTTTAGTCTTGGACGGCAGCGGCTTTGTGCGCCGTTCACAGACCTTTGCCGGTAATGTCAGCGAAGCGGGTACGCATGGAAACCATGCTGCAAAATCTGGGTGCGCCACAGGGCGCCTTGGTGGTGATGGATGCCGGAATTGCTACAGAGGCCAATATTCAATGGCTGCGCACAAAAGGCTATGGTTATCTGGTCGTCAGTCGCGAACGCGCACGTCAATTTGATGCGGATGCCGCCATCTCGGTTGAAACTGCTGCCCAGGAAACGGTACGCTGCCAAAAAGTCGTCGCCGAAGACGGCCAAGAAGTGCGGCTTTATTGCCATTCATCCGGCCGCGAACAAAAGGAACGGGCCATGGCGGAACGCTTCGCCAGCCGTTTTGAAGCCGGACTTAACGCCTTAAACGCAGGGTTGCAACGCCCCCGCACCGAAAAACGCCCGGATAAATTATGGGAGCGTATCGGCCGCTTGAAAGAAAAGCATCATGGCATCGGTCAGCATTATCAAATCGACTTGCAAACCGATGACAGCGGTGAAAAAGCGCTAAGCATCACCTGGCAAAAACACAGTGTGCCGGGTTCTTATGTTGATCTCCCAGGTGTCTATTGCCTGCGCAGTAACCAATGCCAATGGCCGGAAGAACAGCTATGGCGCACTTATATGATGCTCACTGACCTTGAAGCCGTGTTTCGCTGTTTTAAAAGTGATCTGGGTTTTCGGCCTATCTTTCATAGTAAAGAAGAGCGGGCTGACAGTCACTTGTTCATCACCGTATTGGCCTATCAGTTTGTCCAACTTATTCGCCGCCGTCTACAAGAGAGCGCTATTGATGCCAACGGTAGTTGGCGCACATTACGGGAAATCATGCGCAGTCAATGCCGGGTAACCGCCAGTTTCCGTCGTGCCGATGGTAAAGCCTTGCATGTGCGCAAAGCCACCCGTGCGGAACCGGAGCAAATGGCTATTTATCGTGCCTTAAAAGAGAACCCGGCACCCGGAGGTATCAGCAAAACCATCGTCTAAAACACTGAGGCTAGGCGCTATTTTTCAAAGTGTAGTGCCACACGAAGATTTTTTATAACACAACATGTTATTTTTAAATGGATATTAATTGCATGTGTTAAATATGGGCTAAGCCTGGACTTTGCAACAACCACTGGAAGCGTTCATGCAAACAGGCCAGCGCACCATCATCCCAGAGTTCACTTTGTTCCTTGCCCAGCGGGGCGGCTTTAATGCCAAAGTGTTGACGATACATTAGGCTTTCTCCGCGGGTGTTTTAGCGTAATGCTGATCAAAGGCCAGCTCCACCAGATTGGGGCCGGCAGCGACAGGCGTTGTCTTGGTTGCTGATGGGGGTGAGCTGTTGACGGCTGCCGGTTTGCGTCGACGGCGATGGCAGTTCGCCAGGGCATCGAGTGGCGTGGCCGCCCCACGGCTGTTGCCGTCTTCGTCTTCAACGCCGACCACCTGTTGAACATGCGGATCGACAACCAGGTGCACGCTTTTGCCCGACAGCTCATAGGGCACTTCAAAGTCATGGCCCTGATACGACACGCTGCCATCTTTGCGGACTTTGCGCTTGACGCGGTGATAAAAAATCGCATCCAGTTGCGCGGCCTTCTGACCGAGTTGCCGAATCTGTGCCAAGTCCTGCTGGAAGCGGGCCAGTGGCGTTTTGTCATCGAGACTACTATGGGGGGTACGATGATAGACCTGCTCGATCCAGGCCCAGAGTCTGGCGTTGAGATCGTCCAGATCATGGATACGCGAGACCTCCAGCTCACTCAGAAATTGGTCACGGAAAGTCCGATGCCAGCGTTCCAGTTTGCCCTTGCCTTCGGGCGCATAAGGCCGGCAGTAAATCAGCCGAATATCCAGCCGCGCACAAATGCCCTGCAAGGTGGCCGCGCGGTAGGCCGCGCCGTTATCGACCACCAGCTTTTTCGGTAGACCCCGCTTGAGCACCGCTTGCTTCAAGACCCCTTCGATAGCCAAGGCCGTCTCACTGGTACAAAACGCACTATGCGCCAGCAAACGGGACGCGTCATCCATCAGCGAGACCAGAAATACTTTGCAGCGCCCCGTCTTTAACGTCAACCTGGGGCCATGCATGACATCGCCATACCAGATTGAATTAGCATATTCAGCGACAAAGCGCCGATGTTCCTCGGGGATTGACGAGGAGCCCGTCGGGCGCGACAGGCCTTGTTGTTGTAAAAAACGATGGATTGCTGAGCGGGATAAGGTGTCGCGCGACACCGTCCCAGCATTTTCCAGCAAGATTTTCAGTTGCCGAATGGAGCGGCGTGGATTTTCCCGCTTGGCGGCGAGCAAGGCTTCCTGAACCGTGACTGGCAACGTGGACACGCCGCGATCGGTGCGTTGCTGGGGTTTCAAGCCGTCGATGCCGTGTGCACGCCAGGCATAATACCAAGACTCAATGGTTTTTTCGCCCAGGAAGCGCCGGTCTGAGCCAGGGATTGCATACTCTTTTCCAGCCAAACCCCGAATGATGGTTTGCAGTTCACCACGCGCTAACCGCTCGCGGCTGACTAAAGGGCCCAGAACCGAGAGGCGAAACAGGGCGATGGTATTGAACGTTTTCATGTCAAACTCCAGATAATTGATAGGAGCCGCTATGAAACCCGACCATATACCCTTTCGCCAGAGGGCAAAGTCTGTGGGTTCTTGAAACATACGCTCAATGCGTGTCCCAAGCCCATTTAAACTCAACTGCTCATGGGACGATCACGCCCTCCCGATCTAGCCATGCCATCGCCTGACTCAAGGACATCGACTGCAAACAGTTCTGCCAAAATGCCGTAAAATCGACTGACGGTCCCAGTTCCGGAAAACGCATACGTAAAAGCAATTCGAACTCATGATGGCGGTTATATAGTGCACGCCACCAGCGGCGTATAGTATGCCGATCCAATCCACATAGCTGCGAACAACGACGCAATGAGCTTTCGGCCAATAGCGTTAGGAAGACTGCCGGTTGAATTGCCCAGTTATACCAGCGGCGGGGCGCAATACATTCCGGTAAGCGGGAGCAGGTCTGATGACAGCCCTGGCATAAGAAACGCGGAATAGGAATCGGATTTAAAGAGTCCGATGCTGAGCCAGTCCGATCTGCTTTACGTTCATAACAGCCATGACACCATAGCCGTCCAAAAGAACAATGTGGGCAAACCCTTGGTCGATAGATAATCGGAGTATTCGCTAATGCATCGAGGTGTTGTTGAAGAGAGATAATTGATGCGACAATTCGGTACATAGGCAGGCCTCTTTCTGCGTGATTGGTTTCGAAGTTTCCCACGATAACAGAGGAGTGCCAGCCTTTTAAATACCAAATTTGTCTCGCGCTTAGAAAGGGACTCTACAGCCAGAATCCCTGAATTACTTAGGGACTAAAGTCGTATCTGGGGATTAAATAGGGGCAGACGTAACAAAGATTTGCTTAAAAAATCAAGATTAAAAAATGAAACGTTAAATATCACCGGAATGCTGCTTTACCTTGATCCTTTTTTCATTCAGATTTTGGAGGGCGAAGAAGCAATCGTTAATGAGTCGTTTAACATCATTAAACAAGATTCAAGACACCAGAAAGTAACGATTATTTATAAAAAGCCAATAGAAGAGCGTTCTTTTCCAAATTGGACTATGGGATTCAATAAAATCAGCGATGAAAACGTAGAAGTGGTTGAGGGCATATCATTACACACAAGTCACACTGACTGAATCTCCCTCGCAAAGCTGAGGCCGACTGCAAAGTCCATCACGCGCTGTAAACCCAGCCAGATGGTTTTCACCCCGGGCTCGCCATCGCCTTTGCGGGCAAGAAATCCGCCTAACATTGCAACTAATCTGAGGACTTCGTTCAGAGTAGGTGGCATCTGTGGGGGCTTCTTTTTGTTGAGAATGAAAGCACCCTGCCCACTCATCCCGGTCAAATAAAAGCTCGGCATTGAGATCAGGGCACGTTCTGCCTAAACGCATGAGTCGAGCAATTCGCCATGACACCACCATATACAAAGCCAGCGCCAGCTCCAAACGTTCGATTGTTGATAGTTGCAGGGCTTCCACTCGGCACCCGTTCTTTAACACATGAAAAAACAACTCAATTTCCCACCGAGCCCGATACCAGTCAATCAGTTCAGCAGTCGCTTCAAAAGTCTCGGCATTTCGATTGGTGATCAAACGCCACTCAATGGCTTTAACACCTTTGGGTGCATTGACTTCACGCGCGATGAGGCAGGTGATTTCAAGTTGTCCTCCCTGCTTGGTAGGCAGCGCCACTCGCTTTAGCCAGACGTGCTGTCGCACTTCCCGTGCCTGTTGATTCTGCCTGGAGGGCAAAGTGAAACGTATTTCACCTAAGGCCTCGCCATCGGCTACGTCCCGCCATAACGTGTTACCGTTCGGTAGGTTACGATTATGCTTCGAGCGTATCAGCCAATCTGCCGGATAGTCCAACTCATGAGCGGTCTGCATCAGTTCCAATAGGTCTGACTCCCGGTCCGCCACATAAACCAGTCTCGTGCCGGGTAATTCTTCGGCATAGTCGGCGATGCGTTGGTAACCTTCTGTCCAGCGCACGCTTTCCCGAATACCGTCCCGTTCTCCGTTCTCATCTTTAGACTCACGCGCCCACATCCACGCATCCAAAATCCCCAGCGGTTCTCGTGCCACGCTGACGGCCGGCATACGTAGGATGGACGTACATACCCCGCTGCGCTTCATAGCTCAAGGGTCCCAGTCCAGCAATTTTCTGGCCGTTAAAATTCAACTCTGTCTTATCCTGAAGGCACAATACCACGTCGTGCTCCCGCATTCGCGCCTTCGAACAAGCAATGTGAGGGGCCAGAATATCTGTCCATTCCACTTTATCCTGCGCCATAAACCTATAAGCGGCCTGCGTTTCAGCCCATCCTCCGCAAGCTGCAGGAATACTCGCCGTTGGCTTGGCGGCCAATTGTTCTGCCAACAGATACGCGCGTTTGTTCAGACGCTTGTCGCCTAAGTCTATGCTCTTAAATTCTTCTGCTGCCCAGCTCATGGTGGTAATGATAGTAGTTGAAATTCATTATCTTACCGTATCAATGTAAAGTTGTGTGTAATGGAATGGGTTGAGGGTTTCTCTGATTTTTGGCAACGACCAATTTCCGATTTTTTCAGTGATTCACCCAGTGAAATTGAAAAAATGCTAGAACAGTTTTTAGATATGTTCAAACATGAGACTTTGTTTTGAATCAGGCTAAAAAGGGATCGAATGCAGCTATCCGTCCCCTATAACCTAACATGGACAGGAAAAAGCGCTCAAAAAACAGCTTTATAGGGTTGTGTAACGCTATGCGTTTTCACAGCATTTTAGACACATACAGAGCATTGGACATTGGACATGATGGTAAGCGATAGATTGACGGAGGAAATCGACTGCATGAGGGAAAACATAAAAAAACCGAGCGGGCTACTATTCAGTTGGGCAGGGACAAGAAATGGTTTTGAAAAAAATTTCTATATCTGTTCGGAAACGGAAATCTCCCGATTGATATAGTCTACAGCCAACATGTAGTCCATCCTGGTTATCCGTCCTTTAAGCTAAGAGCTTATCCATAAATAATATTTACTTGATTTTTTGGCCGTATTTTACGTAAGGCGATAATAGAAGCAGCCAGCATAAGTAAGCCGAGGTAGCTACGGTCCATTTTTTCATAGCGCACCAAGAGTTTTCTGAACCGGTTAAACCACGAATGACAAACTTCAACCACCCACCGTCTAGCCTTGAAATCAGGGTTTTTGTCTTTTTCTGCAATTTCCTCACCTCGTGGCCTGACATGAGGGATATAGCTTCTTTCCTCAATCTCGCGCCGAGCCGGCTCGCCCACATAGCCAGCATCCAGGCAAAGGTTTTGTTTGAGAGTGTCCGGGTCAGGACGCTCGATAATAATCCCATCCAGGGTATCAGCCAGTAACTTGACATCATGGGTGTTCGCACCACTGATCACGAGGGCTAAGGGCAATCCCTTTTCATCGGTTAACAGGCTTCTTTTACTACCGTTTTTACCTCGGTCGGTAGGGTTTCTGCCCACCGATTCCAGTGCTAACGGCGCCTTAACCATTGCCCCATCAAGGCTTTGCCATTCCCAGGCAATGCCTTCCAGTTCGTCATATTCCAATAAGCTGGCACGCCATAACTTTTCAAACATGCCTGATGCCTGCCATTCCAGGAAATACCTGTGAACAGCACTGGCACTACCATAGTCACTTTTAGGCAGGGCTTTCCATTGACAACCTGTGCGCAAAACATAAAGAATCCCCTCAAATACTTTTCGCGGGTTTTGGGCTTTTCTGCCTCCACCTGGCTTGCGTTTATAGTCCTTTGTTGAATGCCTTTTCCGCTCTGGAATCAATTGTTCCACTCTTGCCCAAAAATCATCCGATACTTTCCAGCTTTGTTACCTTTTCAAGAAATTGCAACCTCTTATAAAACCCAAATGTGCAATTATTTTCCAATAATCTGAAATTTATCAAGTTATTTATGGATAAGCTCTAAGTGTGCCCATCATCCTTCAACACCCATAAATCGATTTTGGAGCCATGTTTATTGGCTGGCTGGTTGTGGTAGCGTATGGCATTACCAATTTGGGATCTCACCACCTATTCAGGATTTCCAACTGTTTCCATTATCCATCCTTTCATAATGCCAAGGACAGGAGGAAGCGACAGACCAGACTTAACCTTTGATTCCCTATTCATGTGAGAAAATTGCAACAGGGTTTAGGTAAATTCGACGGCCTGGAATTGAGATAGTCGCCAACGTCCGGTTATGGTTGGTAACGCCAGTTGTTTCGCTAGAAATCGACTGTCCGCTTCCCGAGGGAAAGTTGCCATTCGGAAATCTGGGCTGGATGTCTGCAAGGGGTCGTTATGTAGAGTGCTCAGTTATGAATAGCATTTAATTAAGCGTGGAGGATGTGCCTGTAAACACTGGCTATTTGGCATGTACTATGTCGAATTAGTAGACATAATTTTCACGAAGATTTCCACTGGTAACTCCACAACCGGAGACCACCATGAAATCTACTATTACACTTCAAGCCACATCTAATGCATGGTTAATCAATAGTGTGCTTGCGCCCCATCTGGATGCTTTTACCGCGCATCTCCAGATTGGCCGCTATGCTGTCAATACGACCAGGAGCTATGTAGCTGGCATTGCCCA
>CAWKEY010000050.1:0-19230 GCA_963848675.1 uncultured Gammaproteobacteria bacterium | reverse complement strand
GTCCGTGTTCGTAAGGACCGGGAATATCGATGTAGGCTAAATTCCAGCGGTTGAAGGGCGGTGATTCCGCCACGGTAGCTTCCTCTTGACTGGGGATCGATACGAAACTCTTCTCGGCCACGAACGCCCTCAATGTTAATAGTTGCTGACGAGCCCCAGCAACTGCACCTTCTGGAGGTTTCTGGGCTTCGACTTTCTCCACGCAGGACTGGACCGAAGCATCCGGGGCATAGTGTTTGCATTCTTCCTTGAGTGCGGCGAGATTGCGTTGAAGATCATCATGCCCGGCTTTTTCCAGGACATCCAAAGGCAGATTGACACCTTCCGTTGCCTTGAGCATTTCCTGGAAACGCGCGGCACCCAAGGCAAAATCATCGGTTGCGTTGCCGCGTTGGCGCTCCAACCAATCAGACAGCCCCTGCATCGACTTGGCCGCTATTGGAACTACGGCATCGAACTGCTTTTGTAATTGTGGATCGCTCACCGTAGCAAAGGCTGCCTTGGCATCGTTTTGGTAAAATTTCGCGAGTCCTCCAAACACCGTTTTGCCGAGGTTGATATAGGTACGTGGAAAGGGAGGCCGCAGATTGGCGCGGATTTGCTCAGTCGACTTGGGAATATTTCGGGCGTATTCGATAAAGGCGCGCAGTCGCTGCTCGATTGGCGCATAGGGACGGCTTACATAGAGATTGGGATCCAGGGATTGGGAATAGAACAGAGGATTCTTGTAGGGCGCCTGAGCGGATTGCAGCCAGAACAAGTCCGTGTCGATCACTCCGAGTAGGTATTGCTGCTCGAAATGTTCGGATGCTTTCAGTGCAGAATCAGGGTACTGGATAGCCAATTGTCGTTCAGATTCAAGCCACTGTTTTTGTTTGCTCAAACCGGCAGGGCTCCAGTCGGGCAGTTTGCCATCGAATTCATGTCGACCGGCATTCGCCGCAAAGGGAGGATGCATCTTCAAGTAACATTCGATAAATTGACCGGCAAAGACATCCCATGCCGGTAGCTTGGGCTTTGCTGAGAGTGGCTGCCCCGTCAACAGCAGCAGTACCAGTACAAGGCAAAATGAAAGTGTTCGTGCTACTTGAGAACGCATGGTGCGTGTCATGACAACCCCCCTCTTTCCCATTAAACGTTGTACCGTAAAACAACCAGACTGCAGCGTCAATATGGAGTGTAACCCCGATAAATACTATTTGTTACCTAAGCCCTTAGAAAGGTAAACACGACTTACTATCTCATTAACTGAAATCCGCAAGCCAAGATGATCAGTTACACTGGACGTGATCTCCAAAGTATTGTGGTCGGGGTGTTAGTATCGGGTATTGGATACGTGGCAATATCGACTTTCGATCCCATCCGGCCCTATAGATTTCTTCGCATCAGACATTCAACGAATTAAGTTGAGGAGTCACCGGAACCTTTATAAAGTCAATGGGCGATTCAGTTCAGTTCGCCATTTATCGGGGTCAGGGCTGGACTCGGGGCCTGACAGATAGCATTCCCATAAACTGTCTTGCGCATTGAGCCCCTCAGTTTCAATCCATACGCAAAACTCACCCCAGGCTGCACCAAGCCCTTCATATCCACCCCGATAGGTAGTGCGGAAAATTTTTGCGGCAGGCAATTTGCTCATCTTCACGCGACCGGCGGGAGTGATTGGTCTACTAACCGGAAAACCCACCTCGAAATCAAAAGTATCGGATGGCTTTTTTTGGTGGTAAGAAAAGCACGGGCCGTCGAGAGCGACACCCTGGGCGGCAATGGTGGACATTATTTCAGCAATGGCAGGCCCCATGACATGGCTGATTTCAGCACGGGGGATAATGAGATGAATGACTGCGGTTAGCTGTTCGTCTGTTTGAATGAATTGTGGTGTATCAAGCATGTAACTAACCTCCAAAAATGAGTGTCGGTATCGTGCCATCACGCAAATTGAATGACAACGTTTATTATTCTGAGGCCTACTACAGCTGTAACATTGACTCCATGATAAAGGATTGAAAAAAGCCCCGAGGACACAAAGCGGCTAACGGGGCTTTGAGAAGACTTAATTTTGTCAAACGGCATTGAAATTGTTTCATGATGAATTTCTATGGTATTGTTTTCTCAAGTAATCTATTTGCACACTAGTAAAAACATATGCTGGAATTGGTAAAATTTGGAAGCGGTTTTACACAGATAGGGCGTCAAATGATTTTAGATCGCACAAAGAACGCTTTGCTGGCACGAAAAACAAAATGGCTACCTTTATGGCAGGCACTTTAGTATTGAATATGGGGGATTCCTATGGATTCGGGGTCAATAGGATCGGAAGACTGGTTTTACCGCAATGCCGTTGTTAACGGTGTGCGCCTACATTATGTGGAGTGTGGTAGCGGTCCGCTGGTGATTCTGCTGCACGGTTTTCCAGAATTCTGGTACGCGTGGCGCTATCAAATACCGGTGCTCGCCGCCGCCGGTTATCGCGTGATTGCCCTTGACCAACGCGGCTACAATGTCTCGGACAAACCGAAAGGGGTCAGGCATTACCGGCTGGAAGCCCTGCTTGACGATGTGCGGGGCATAATCCACCACGCAGGCGAGCAAAGCGCCGTGGTTGTGGGGCATGACTGGGGCGGGGCGGTCGCCTGGAACTTTGCCATGCGCCATCCGCAGGCGGTGGAAAAGCTGATTGTCCTCAACGCCCCCCATCCCCAACGTTTCCTCGAAGAAATAACGACCTTTTCCCAATTGCGCAAATCCTGGTACATGTTCTTGTTCCAGTTGCCCTGGTTGCCGGAAATGCTCATCCGGTCGGGCGATTTTGCCGGGTTGGAGCGCACCTTGCGCATCGACCCAGTACATCCTGGAACGTTTGACGCAGTGACCATAGGGCACTACAAGCAAGCCATCGCCCAACCCGGGGCGCTCTCGGCAGCAATCAACTACTACCGTGCGCTGTTTCGGCTCAATCCCGTAACATTCAAACGATCCATCATGCGGATCGACGTGCCCACGCTGTTGATCTGGGGCGAGCAGGATCGCTATTTGGGCATCCGCCTGACCGAAGAACTAAAACCTTGGGTTCCCAAGCTCCAACTCGAACGGATTCCCGACGCAAGCCATTGGGTGCAAGTCGAGGTTCCCGACCAAGTCAATGCGCTGATGGTCAATTTTCTGCGAACCACTGGCGAAATTTGACCCACCATATCTTCCGGGTTCCGATAGTTCATAGAGAAAAAAGTATTGGACGCAAAAACATGACCAGGTCTAAGCATAGCAAAGCTGAATTGAGAACCGCACCATGACCGCTGCTATTAATCAGCATCTAGATACTACCAGCTTTCAACACCTTTGTTTAAAGGGCGCATATACCCAAGACATCGATACATCGGTGTTGCCATGCGGGTCGCCTGGAAAATTACCGTGTTGAAACTGGAAAAACTTCGACGCTGATTTACACCTAGGAGTCGACTGTCGGCGCAACAGTCCGCTCTAAACTGATCACAGAAACAATGATTTCCCCAAGCCACCCATTCCCACTGAGGAGGTAATTCTTGTCGAATCCATATACCATTGAAGAGTGATAACCCACCATGGCAAAATGCGGGATCACGCAATACTATCCGGTCAATGTCGTCACCGTGGCCGACGATGGGGGTTACGGCCCCGAACATGCTATTGGCACAACCGAAACCCTGGGGCGAGCCGTAAAGCTGGCCGAACGCCAAGGCTACCGTGTTCGGGATCCAAGCGATGGCGGGCAAAGCCGGTTCTTCCTAGACCGAGAGCAAGGTCGGCATTATTTCTAGTAACGATTTACCCGGACTGAACTGCGTCTTTATGCTTAACCGTCGAGCAAAGGAGCAAACCATGATCCATCACTTCTCCATCGCCGCCCGGGATCCCGAGCATGTGGCAGCCATTCTTGCGGAGGTCATCGGCGGCGAGCTGGGAAGACGCGCGGTGACTCGCGTGCCGCTGATCAAGACATGGGTTGTGAGGAAAAATATGTCCCGTTTGGCATCGTAGACGAGGACGAAGGGGCGTTATATCTGACTTTTGGAAGTTCCTTCAAGACAAGCGAATTTATCGCGGATAGCTTGATGGGCTGGTGGGAGAGTACCCCAGCGCACGAAGGGGCTACTATCGCACATATCCAGATCAAGGTCGACAACGGCCCGGAGAGCAGTGGTGTGCGCACGCAGTTCCTTAAGCGCATTGTGGAATTCGTCGACCATTCTAGAAAAATCGTCCAACTGCTGTACTTTCCTCCTTACCACAGCAAGTACAATCCGATTGAGCGCTGCTGGGGCATTTTGGAGCAGCACTTGAATGTAGCCAAGCTGGTGACAGTCGAAACGATGTTGGAATGGGCAAAAAGCATGACCTGGAAAGGGATACAGCCGGTGGTAAGCCTCAGCAAGACGGTTTATCAAAAAGGGGTTTCATTGTCCAAGGTGGCCATGCAGGCGATTGAAGCAAGACTGGAACGTAACCCAATACTGCCCAAATGGGATATCCTGATTCGGCCCGCCTGATGGGTAAATTAATTTCTGGAAATCACCTAAGCAGTGAAAATAGCCACCGATTACGATACAAACCTGCCACCTGAAAAAACTCAAGGCAGCCACTCAGAATGAGCAAAATGACGGTTGCTTGATCGTCAAAATCGACCCTAAGCCGACGATCACACTTAGAGCTTATCCATAAATAATATTTACTTGATTTTTTGGCCGTATTTTACGTAAGGCGATAATAGAAGCAGCCAGCATAAGTAAGCCGAGGTAGCTACGGTCCATTTTTTCATAGCGCACCAAGAGTTTTCTGAACCGGTTAAACCACGAATGACAAACTTCAACCACCCACCGTCTAGCCTTGAAATCAGGGTTTTTGTCTTTTTCTGCAATTTCCTCACCTCGTGGCCTGACATGAGGGATATAGCTTCTTTCCTCAATCTCGCGCCGAGCCGGCTCGCCCACATAGCCAGCATCCAGGCAAAGGTTTTGTTTGAGAGTGTCCGGGTCAGGACGCTCGATAATAATCCCATCCAGGGTATCAGCCAGTAACTTGACATCATGGGTGTTCGCACCACTGATCACGAGGGCTAAGGGCAATCCCTTTTCATCGGTTAACAGGCTTCTTTTACTACCGTTTTTACCTCGGTCGGTAGGGTTTCTGCCCACCGATTCCAGTGCTAACGGCGCCTTAACCATTGCCCCATCAAGGCTTTGCCATTCCCAGGCAATGCCTTCCAGTTCGTCATATTCCAATAAGCTGGCACGCCATAACTTTTCAAACATGCCTGATGCCTGCCATTCCAGGAAATACCTGTGAACAGCACTGGCACTACCATAGTCACTTTTAGGCAGGGCTTTCCATTGACAACCTGTGCGCAAAACATAAAGAATCCCCTCAAATACTTTTCGCGGGTTTTGGGCTTTTCTGCCTCCACCTGGCTTGCGTTTATAGTCCTTTGTTGAATGCCTTTTCCGCTCTGGAATCAATTGTTCCACTCTTGCCGGCTTTGTTGAATAATTCAAATTTTGGCCGCAAAGACCCATTTCGGCACTCCGCTAGATTTTTATAGACATAGGCATTCCTAGGCTTGTCATCAGATTGAGCGCAATTGCGCTAACCCAAGCCTCCGCTTTTTGCTGCGGCAATTTGCGCGCTTTCATCGTGTTGCCAAAAATACGCTTGTATCTTTGCACGGCAAGTTCGGCATAATTGCGTAAGCCATAGCCTGTCTTTTTTTGCCAGGCGATGCGGCCATGTTGGCCGATGACCCGGATGTGGTTGTCCCGCTGGCTATCGCCTGCGGGTGAACAAACAGCTGTCTTGTGCGGCGGAACGATCACTTGTGTTTCAGGTTGTAAACCCAAAATGGCCTGGGCCACGGGTTCGCCGTCATAGGCGCCATCGGCAATAAACGTGTCAAACGGCGTGTCGATTTGGGCAAGCAAATCCGGTACTGCGGTGGGATCGCCCGTTTCCGGCGTAGTCAGTTCGCAAGCTAAAAATTGATGGTTCTCATCGACGGCAAGGTGCAATTTACGCCAGGTGCGCCGTGCCGCAACATCATGTTTTTCCTGATGCCATTCATCCTTACCGTAAACCTTGAGCCCAGTTGAATCGACAATGACAACACTGCCAGGCTCCAGTCCTTTGGTCAGCTTATGCCTGGGCAAGCCCGCACTGCGCTTGGATAGGCTGCTGAAATCAGGGACGCTAATGGCGATATCCAAAGCCTTGACCAGCGCATTGATAAAGCCTTGCGTTTGCCGGAGCGGCAGGCAGAACACTTGACGAAGCATCAAGCTGATCGTTATCGCAAGAGCCGAATAAAGCTGCGGGCGGCCACGCCCTCCCGTCTTGGGCGGATGCCATTCATCGATCACTTCTTCGGTAAAATATACCGTGAAATCGCCGCGGTTCCGTAATGCGTTGTTGTAGTCACGCCAATTGGTTACCTTATAACGCTTCTTTTCTATCTTGTGACGGCGAGGTTCATTGTGCTTGTAGGGCATGCAGTGTCGTGACTGTAAAATGAAAGCCAGGATGATGCCATAGTATCTCCCCAAAGGCTAAATCTGAATTATTCAACAACGCCCGACGAATGGATGAAGCGGGAATATCCCGACATTCCCTTCGAACGTTATGCAGATGATAGTGTGTGCCACTGCAAGAGCGAAGCCCAGGCGGAACAACTGAAGCAAGCGCTGAACGTACGAATGAAGGACGTCGGTTTGGAACTTCATCCTGAGAAGACGAAGATTGTCTACTGTCAGGATGACGACCGGCAAGGCGAGTATCCGAACACGGTATTTGATTTTCTGGGCTATACGTTTCGCCCCAGACGCTCAAAGAACCGTTGGGGGAAATACTTTATCAACTTCAGTCCGGCGATCAGCAATAAAGCAGCTAAAGCTATTCGGCGCACATCCAGAGGGTGGAGCTGGCCAAAGCGTAGCGACAAGAGCTTGGAAGATTTAGCCCGAATGTTCAATCCGATTATTCAAGGGTGGATCAACTACTTCAGTCGTTATTATAAGTCAGCACTCTATCCGATCCTGAAATGTCTTGAGCGACGCTTGGTTATTTGGGCGACGCGAAAATACAAACGCCTACGGCATCATAAAAGACGAGCGGCACAGTGGCTGAATCGCATTGCGCGGAAACAGCCGAATTTGTTTGCTCATTGGAAAGTGCTGTATGCAACGGCTGGACGATAGGAGCCGGATGAGCGGAGACGTTCAAGTCCGGATCTGTGAGCACCTGAGGGGGCGGTTCCCTCGGGTGACTCGACTCATTATTACCGGCAACTCGAAAGAATGGCTGGAACAGGAAGTCAAACCCGCAGTGGTAGAGTTTCTGGCGGAACGTGGACTAGTCCTGTCGCCGGAGAAAACCAAAATAACGAACATCACGAATGGATTCGACTTCCTTGGTTGGAACATGCGCAAGTACAACGGCAAGCTGTTGATAAAGCCGTCGAAAGCAAACGTCAAAGGTCATCTTGACAAAATCAGGGAAGTCATCAAGGCCAACAAGACGGCTAAACAGGCAAATCTGATAAGGCTGCTTAATCCTATTTTGCGAGGATGGGCGAATTATCACAGCCATGTAGTCGCTAAAAAAACCTTTGCTCGGGTTGATACCACTGTCTGGTCAATGCTATGGCAATGGGCGATAAGGAGGCATCCAGAGAAAGGAGCCCGCTGGGTTAAACAAAGGTATTTTAAAACCAGAGGCTCCCGGAACTGGGTATTCTCAACTACAGAAAAAAAAGAAGATGGAACGCTAAGAGAGCTTAACTTGGTCCTGGAATCGGACACGCCAATACAGCGGCATGTCAAGATCAAAGCAGACGCCAATCCGCACGACCCTAAATGGGCGCAGTATTTTGAGTCCCGGTGGGGCAAGAAAATGCTGAAATCATAGAGAGGTCGGTCGAAACTTTATCGGGTCTGGCTAAGGCAAGATCGCCTGTGTTCAGCCTGTCAGAAGCCCATCACAAAGCTCACGCCTTGGGATGCTCACTATTATGTGAAAAAAGTTGATGGCGGGACGGATGCGGCAAGCAATCTTTACATGCACCATCTCAGTTGCCATAAATCATCAGTATGCCGAAAATCGTTATGTAACCGGGTGTCGAAAGATGCCTTTGAAGAGGCTTGAGCTGTATGCGGGGAAACTCGCACGTACAGTTCTGAGGGGGCTGGGCGCGGGCAACTGCGTCTGGCTACCCATCGGCTAGAACATATCTGATTGACTGACAGCATGGTTCGACATACTCATCTCTTCATAGGTAAATCGAACGTTGTTTCATAGAACCAGTATTCTGCACTGAAAATAGGCTGATTTCGACGGAAAATGACCTTGCCGCCGGCGTTCGACAAAACGATCGTTTTATCGAACCAATAAATTTGAAGAAATGGCGTGCCTATTAAAAGTCGTCAAATTGACGTACAATATTAGCCAATATGATGAACATGACCCCTGAGGTTCCGCCATGCCCAATAAGAAAGTGCAGTTAGCACAAAACCCAGTACAAAAGGAAAGACTCGGTTTTCGTCTGGATGAACAGACGAAGGACTTGATCGAACGCGCCGCCCACCTGGAATCACGAAAACTGACTGACTTTTGTATAGCGGCACTTACCGATGCTGCACGACGAACCATTGCGGAGCATGAAACACTTATGCTTTCCGATCTTGACCGAAAGGTATTTTTCGATACGCTCATGAGCCCACCGCAAGCAAGTGAGCGACTTGTTCGCGCACTGGCCGAGCACAAACGGCGGATCATTTCATAAATGACTGAGGCGATATCGCCAGACTTAAAAATCGAACCATTCGGCTCCCATCACAATCGCGCTGGCTTTTCCTGCGGTGTCGAAAGCCTGGATCGCTATTTCAAAACGCAGGCCAATCAGGATGTGAAGCGTAAAATCAACGGCGTATTTGTTCTCGTCGATCCGCGCGAACCGACTGAAGTACTCGGCTACTATACCTTGTGTGCAACCACGCTCGCGCAAGGGGACGTACCGGTGGGTGCCCGCAAGCACATCCCACGCTATCCTTTGGTCAGTGCAACGCTCGTGGGCCGTCTGGCCGTCGCAGGCCATCAACAAAGACAGGGGTTGGGCGCACTATTGCTCGCGGATGCGGTGAAGCGAGCTTACGCGAGTGCCAGTTCTATTGGATCTTCCATGCTCATCGTAGACGCCATCAGCGAGCAGGCTGCTGCCTTCTACGAAGCTAATGGCTTCGTTCGCTTACCAGGCTCTCTTCGACTGATACTGCCAATGCAAGCGATTGCAAAGCTGGTGTCGTCGTAATCGCCAATAGTGCCCACTTCTAAGCCGGAGCCACCCCAAGTGCCGGCGTGCCCACGGCCCCATTCTCAGCTAATGTGGTTCCTGGCGGATGTTATCGGGCTGTTCTCAATTAATGTGGGCTCATTCTCACTTAATCTGGTTCCTGGCACCCCGATATTATCAGCTAATGTGGTCCCGAAAAACAGATGTAATCGGTTCCTGTAATTTATGTTATCGGGCCGCTACATGTAGTGTGCTCATTTTCTAAACGCTTGAAATTCACTAAACAGCATTGGCCGGACGGATTTCTAATTTCACAAGCACATTCCCCGGCTTGGGTGCGTTGCATGACAAAAGCTTTGATAGGTTCTGCCCGGTGATCTTTTAACGCCAATAAATACTGCTCGGACTCAATGTCAAAACAATAGCAGAGCGCGTCGCTTTGAATCGCTTGATAGCTTCGTAAATGCTGTTTAGGAATAGTGTTACCCGCACTGGAAAAATACCCAACTGAGCATGTTTGGACAGGGCAAAAATAATAGCTATCAGTGATAAGCGACTGGTTCTCTGGAAACCTAACCTGATGGTAAAGCATAGGCATACCGACACTTTTACAAGTCGAACCACATTCAGGACAAATCTGTTTAGTTTTGGTGGATGTATTTGGGCTGCAGCAATCAGACATAGACGATATCCTCAGCTTTATCGAGAAACCGGTGGAGCGAGGGAACCCGGATAACCCGCATTTGTGGTGGCTTTGATCAATGCTGTACTATCGGTCTTTAGGCCATCGAAAGTGACCACCGCAGTTTTGGCATCGTAATCGACCTTTACTTCTTTTACGCCTTCGACCTTCCGCAAAGCTTTTTTGATGGTGACTCTACACATGGCACAGGTCATGTTTTCTATATTCAGCGTCACCGTTTGCTGTTGGTTTGGCTGTGCAACAGTTGTTTCAGCATAGGCTGCCGGCATCCATAGCGCGCTTCATGACAAGCTCAAAATTAACAAACTGGTTTTAATTGTCATATCGGACTCCTATCAAGCCATGAAAAAAGGTGCTACCCAGGGAAAGACCAGCAGCATCAGAATGAATACAGAACCCAACCAAAAAATTAGGCGTTGTTGGCGTTGGATGTCGGATGTGGCACAGATATCACCTTCCTCACAGCGGTAAGGCGTTAGATAGAGTTTTCGATATCCGAGTCCTATAAAAAGCAGGGTTAAGATGATGAAATATGGTCGGATCGGTTCCAGTGCCGTTAATGTGCTCATCCATGCGCCGCCAATGCCTAAAGATAAAAGTAAAAATGGCCCGACACAGCATGCCGAAGCGCCTATAGCGGCTAAGAGGGCGCCAATACCTAACCATGATGGGGTGTTAATGGGTGTTTCAGTGTCTGTATTCATGCGAATCTCCTAAACCAAACAATTCTCAATGTTGGCAAGAAGTCAAAACCCTGTTGTTTAGAACAGAGTCAAGTGGGTGGTGGTGTCGTACTTAAAAATCAGGGCTTAGTTGATGTATCATCGCTAAACGCATCGAGGATAGCGCAACGTACGGATGAATCTGTCTGCTGACAGTCGTTGACCAGAGTTCCCAATATCTGACGGAGAGCAGTTAAATCCTTCAATTGTTGATCGATCTGCTGGCATTTCTACTCGGCGAGTTGTCGTATATCCGCGCAATGTGCGCCATCGAGAGATAACAAGGTGGCAATTTCCTTCAAGGTAAACCCAGCCTGTTGAGCGCGTTTGATAAAGCGTATTCGGCTGATTGCATTAGCCGAATAAGATCGATAACCGCCATCTGGTTTCGCTGGTTCCGTTAGTAAACCAATGCGTTGATAGTGACGAATGGTTTCGATGGTGACTTCGGTTTGCTTGGCAAGTTTGCCGATGGTCAAAGGCGGCATTTCATTGAACTAAATGTTGAGGGGGTTTTATTGTCTCTCAGTTTTTCCAATCATCCGCTATTTATAAATAACCATGAATAATATTATGAATGGCAGCTAAAGGTCAGATACTTGTCTATGAAGTAATTGGTGTCAAATTGACTGGTTTGGGTCGAAACGTAACGTTCGAAATCTCTCCCTTTAAGAATTTCTAGCCAATCCACCAATATTAAAGGTATCTCAAGTAGTGCAGTCGACTTCTGACATTGGTATCCGAAACCGACCTGTCAATGTCAGAAGTTATCTGCACCATTTCACTGGAATAGAACCACCTAGTGAAGTGAACTACTGAATCTAAAATATCAGTAGACATCTACACAGTGCATCATTATGCTTAATACTCCTCTTCACAGAAGTGAGTATTTGGTATGGAACCCGAGTCCACTAAATTCACTGAACAGGGAGTGTTGACTTTATCTCAAGAAAATTGGGAGTTGGCTCATAAACGAGCCAGTATCATTGCCCCACTTGCGGCCTTAGAAACCGTTGGTCATCAATCAGCCGATGAAGCCGCGCAAGAATTGGGTGTCTCCAGAAGACAAGTTTATTTCCTGATTCAAAGATTCCGGCAAGGTACGGGGTTAGTGACAGACCTTGCCCCAATACACTCAAGTGGGGGTAAGGGTAAAGGGCGATTAGTCGAAGCTGTAGAAAATATCATCCGTGAAAGGGTACGGAAACAGTTTATGACTCGGCAAAAGCTCACTGTAGCTAAACTTTACCGAGGTATTAAAAAGGAATGCAAGATTAAAGGATTACCGGTTCCCGCCCGTAATACGGTTGCCCTAAGAATAAGACAGTTGAATCCACTGCAGGAGAAACAAGCACGGGAGGGAACCAATGCCGCTCGAACTTTTCAGTCAGCCGGAGGCACACCGCCAGAAATTACCTCCATCTTGGAACAAGTCCAGATTGACCATACGGTGATCGACCTGATTGTCGTTGATGAACGCGACCGCCAACCTATTGGTCGGCCTTACCTGACGATCGCTATTGATGTCTTTAGTGATTGCATTGTCGGCATGGTAGTAACGTTAGAGCCTCCATCCACCGTTTCTGTTGGACTCTGTCTGGCTCATATGGTCTGCGATAAGCGTCCCTGGCTTGAACAATTACAGTTAGAAGTCGATTGGCCGATGAGTGGAAAACCCAGATCACTTTATATGGATAATGCGGCGGAATTTAAAAGCGAAGCTTTGCGGCGGGGTTGTGAACAACATGGCATTTTGCTCAGTTATCGTCCGCCAGGGCAACCGCACTATGGCGGTATTATTGAACGCTTGATTGGCACCATGATGGAGGATATTCATGAACTCCCCGGCACCACTTTTTCAAATCCGGAAGATCGTGGCGATTATGAATCTGAAAAAAAGGCAGCATTAACACGCTATGAATTGGAACGCTGGCTAACTATAGCCGTAGCTTACTATCATGGCGATACACATAATAATGATCTACAAGAACCCCCTGCAAAGCGTTGGTCAAAAGGGATTGCCTTAAATGGTCCTCCGGCTGTTGTCACGAATGCAAAAGCATTTCTGATCGATTTTCTTCCGGTCATCCGACGCACCTTGACTCGTACCGGCTTTAGAATCGACTACATTGATTACTTTGCCAATGTTTTAAAACCTCTAATTGCTCGGCGGAAAAAGGGTAGTCCCAAGTTCCTGATACGTCGAGATCCAAGGGATATTAGCCGTATCTGGGTAATGGACCCGGATAGCCAACAGTATCTGGAAATTCCTTACCGCTCTGTGGGAAACCCTGCAATTACTTTATGGGAACATCGTCAAGCTATTAAACGGTTGCGAGAGGAAGGTCGAGACGAAGTTGATGAAGTTGCTCTTTTTCGGATGATCGATCAAATGCGCGATATTGTCCATGATGCCCAAAAAGCCACGAAGAGGACCAGGCGAAATAATGAGCGGCTTAAACACTTAACTCATTCGATAAAAAAATGTAAACCCTTGATACCGCCTGATTCTGCCCAAACTGAAATTAAGTCTGCCGTACCCTTCACCGAAATAGAGGAGTGGTAATGATGGAAGACTATCCTATTTTAGACTTTTTCCATTTGACCCCTTCAGCCCAGCGCTTGGTTCATCTCCCTTCTGCCGAGCGGATCATGCATATACGTGCTGAACGGTGGATCGGTTACCCTCGTGCGGTGCAAGCAGTAAATCGGTTGGAGGAGCTGTATCAATGGCCAGCGAAACAACGTATGCCGAATCTGTTAATTATCGGGACGACCAATAACGGAAAAACCATGATTGTTGAAAAGTTTCGGCGGCAACATCTACCCAGTTCTAGCCCTGGCCTGGAGCATATTCCTGTTCTTTGTGTACAAATGCCATCCGAACCTTCGATACTCCGTTTTCATATGGCATTAATTGCCGCTATGGGGGCGCCACTAAGCTCTCGTCAGCCCATCGCTATCTTAGAACAACAAGCACTGGGATTAATGCGTAGTGTCGGCGTAAAGATGCTGGTAATTGATGAACTGCACAATATTTTGGCTGGCAACGGCAACAGCCGACGGGAATTTCTTAACTTGTTGCGATTTTTAGGTAACGAACTACGAATTCCATTAGTGGGAGTAGGCACTCGTGACGCTTATTTGGCTATTCGTACCGACGATCAACTGGAAAATCGTTTCGAGCCATTGATATTACCGTTATGGGAAGTTAACAACGATGCATGTTCGCTGCTGGCAAGTTTTGTGGCTACATTTCCATTGCGCCGGCCTTCGAATATTGCGACCGATGACATGGCTCAGTATCTTTTGGCTCGCTGTGAGGGCACGATCGGTGAATTGGCGTTGCTGCTGACCAAAGCTGCTATCGCTGGTATCGAAACGGGTGAAGAGGCCATCAATCAACGTACATTAGGAGTAGCTGACTACGCCGGCCCGAGCGAACGCCGCCGGAAATTTGAAAGAGCGCTCATGTGAAATCGGCTCAGCGATGGCCTGTTCATCCGGTACCCATCGAAAACGAAGCCTTATCGTCCTGGCTGTATCGAATTGCCAGGTGTTACCGAATGGACTTGGAACATTTATTACGTTATGAATGGGGACAGGGGCAATTGCTGGATATTGATATTCTTCCCCCCACAGGTTTTCTTGAAATCATTGCTCAACGTAGCGGTGTGGAATTGGATAGACTTCACTTGATGACGATGGCTGGCTGGGTGCCTTGGTTATTAGACAGCATGGCCCCTGATCCTGACTCTTTCACCTGTTATGTTCATCAAATGTCGGTTTTATTTCCACACAAAAAGTGTCTCAGCAGATTTGTACCAAGATGGCGAGCTTGGTTGCCCAAGCAAACCCTACAGAGAGCATGTCCAAAATGTTTGAATGAATCATTGGGACATGAAATATTTAAGCTGATGTGGCAGTTCCCTTTGTTTATTAGCTGTCCAATTCATGGGTGCTGGCTACAATCTTATATAGGTGATGGTCAACTGAGTCTCTGGTGCAAACAGGATGCGTCGTTAATACGTGAAGCAAGTGACGCCATCAAAAAAATGGATCGGCGAACCGAACAAGCATTGACTTATGGACAAGTTGAGTTGCCTCGACGACCGATACATGCCGGCATTTGGTTCCGGCTGTTACGGACACTAATCGAAGAATTGAGCACCCCTATTTCACTCTGCGGGCTTCAACCGAAACAGTTTCGAAAGATATGGGCAACATGCGAACACCCTGTTCGAGCAGGACAATTCCGCTGGTATCCATTCGAAATGTTAGACCTTTCGGTGCAACTGCAGTTTTTGGAAGCCTCGGCTGTGGCAATGAACATGATAGAAAACCAAGAAATAAAGGCTCGCGGCATTCTAGCCTGCTTATTTTTGCCTGAACCAGATCAAATCGTTGATTCTGGCCATCAACCGCCTGAGCTTCCAGAGCCGACTGAAAAAGAAATTCACTATTGGCAGTTAGCGGAAAGATCATTAGCGAAGACCATTGACGAAGCTCGAAAAAATCCAATAGTCGCAAAAGCATTGTTTACGCTGCTGCTGTTTGGTCGTCAAGATACCAAGGCCATCCGAACAATCCGAAAACATTTATCCGCTTTTGGAATTCCTTCGATATAGTGTCACAATAAAACAATTTAACAACCTTTATAATACGTAGAATACATTACGGGTTATATGACATTTTTTGACGACACTGACTACGTCTTTTAAACTGTCACATAAACGACCGTATAAGTGACAGGTGAAAAATGCTAATTGGTTACATGCGAGTTTCAAAAGCGGATGGTTCTCAGGCCTGCGATTTGCAGCGCGATGCGTTATTCGCAGCCGGAGTTAAGCCCATACACATTTATGAAGATCAGGCCTCTGGAAAACGGGAAGATCGTCCCGGCCTAGTGGCTTGCATCAAAGCATTACGCGAAGGGGATACGCTTCTTGTGTGGAAGCTGGATCGATTGGGACGCGATCTGCGTCATTTGATTAATACCGTGCATGATCTAACAGGCCGAGGTATTGGTCTCAAGGTTTTAACGGGGCAAGGTGCGGCCATCGACACCACGACTGCTGCTGGCAAATTGGTCTTCGGTATTTTTGCGGCGCTTTCCGAGTTTGAAAGGGAACTCATCTCAGAGCGAACGGTAGCCGGATTAGCTTCAGCTCGTGCGCGCGGCAGGAAGGGAGGGCGGCCATTTAAAATGACGGCCGCCAAACTGCGGCTGGCCATGGCGGCTATGGGACAGCCAGAGACTGTGATCGGGAATCTATGTAAAGAATTGGGTATTGCCAGGCAAACTTTATATAGACATGTTTCACCTAATGGAGAACTGCGACCGGACGGAGTGAAACTCTTATCCAATAGTTAGAAAAATGGTGGCGACTTCTGTCACGGGCAAAAACCGACCAAAACGCCACCTTCGCAATCTCTCCCCGTAAGATATTTCTAGCCAATCCGCCCATATTACAAAGTATCTCAAGTAGTGCAGTTGACTTCTGATATTCGTGCAGTCGTCTTCTGACATTGACATCAGTGGCGGCAAAGGAGCGCCCCGGTTTTACCAAATTGATCGAGCGGATGGAATCCGGCGATATTCTGGTCGTTACCAAACTTGACCGGCTTGGGCGTAATGCGATGGATGTACGGGCAACCGTCGAGCAACTTTCAAATCAGGGTGTACGCGTCCATTGCCTGGCACTGGGCGGTGTTGATCTGACCAGTTCAGCGGGGAAGATGACCATGCAAGTTATCGCCGCGGTAGCCGAATTTGAACGTGACTTGTTGATTGAACGAACGCAGTCAGGGATTAATCGAGCTAAGGCTGCCGGCAAACCCTTTGGCAGACCACCCGCGCTAACTATGGCGGAACGCGCATCCGTCCTGGAAAAACTGGCTGCCGGGATTAACGTTACTGAGTTAGCGCGTGAATTCAAGACAACTCGACAAACCATTATGCGAATAAGGGAAGCGGCGTTGAAATCACCGCAAAGTGAAAATACGGTCCACTCTTTTGGGGAGTAAGTGATGAATCATATGTATTTGGAACGGCACGATAACAAAGACAACATGCATCGTTTTTATCAGATGTTTGTGACACCAGGCTTGTTTGACGATTGGTCACTGATTAAAGAATGGGGCCGCGTCGGGTCACCCGGCACCGTCAGAAAGGAGTGGTTCGACACCCAGGAAGAAGCCATCGTCGCCGGGAATAAGTTGTGCACGGCCAAATGTAAAAAAGGCTATCAATCTATTCCGGCAGTACGTTAAGTTATGCGATATGATTACAAATGAACCACTATTAACCGGAGCGGCAACCATGGCAACCGAAGCATTTACCGTTAGGGCTGAATCAGACATCGTGCATCAACTCGACTTTATGGCCGGGGCATTAGATCGATCACGCAATTACCTAGTGAATCAAGCTTTACGGGAATACTTGAAAACCCATGCCTGGCAGGTCGAGAAAATCACCCAAGGTATAGCCGCCGCCGACCGTGGTGAACTGGTCGATCATGACGATGTCATGCGTGAAATGGAAGAATTGATTGAGAAAAAAGCCAAAGGCCGAGCGTGAAACTCGTTTGGACCGAACCCGCCCGACAGGACTTGCGCGAGATATTTACCTACATCACCGAAGAAAATCCCAACGCAGCCCGCAGACTATTAGCTGAAATCAAGGAACGCGCTGTCTTGCTGCAAGACAACCCACAACTTGGCCGCGCTGGCCGCGTCGATGGAACGAGGGAGTTAGTGGTTGCCGGCACTCAATACATTTTGCCCTATCGATTGAAAGAGCAGCAGATTCAAATCTTGGCCGTGTTTCATGGCGCAAGATTGTGGCCTGATAATTTTTAGCTTATTGGGGTTGTAAGCCCTAAACTGCTTAATTTTCCCATTTTTTAAAAATCAAAAAAATGGAAGAATGATTTTGAAACGTTTGTGGTAACTTCTCATTAGTCGCAGGCAACACCTTAAAAATCAGGTTAAAATAGCCGCATGGATTCACTCAAGCCACAATTACCCAAAATCAGTAACGAAGAGCGCACACCGCTAGTCGATGTGCTGCTGGAATTGCTTGCGTGGCAGCAAATACAGATAGACAAACTGGAGCAAGAAATACTCAAGCTCAAGGGCGAAACCACTAAACCCAAAATAAAACCCAGCAAAATGGACGAGGACTCGGCCGAAGACGGTGATGAGAATGGCGATGATGGTGACAAGTCCAAAAAGAACAAAGGGCCGAAACGCAGTAAAACTGGGCAGCTAAAAATTGATGCCACGCTCAACATCCACCCCGATACTATTCCAGAAGGCTCAACTTTTAAAGGTTATCGGGACGTGGTCATTCAAAATATTAAATTTGAGACCTTCAATACCTGCTATCGCTTAGCCCAATACCAAACAGCAGATGGCAGTTATAGAGTCAATAGTTGATCAAGCGACATATTTAATATTTAAGTGTCTAAAGAATAGGTAGTTTAGCAAGCGATTGAGAGGTGCAGCATGGACATAGATTGGCTGGCAGATGGCAGAAAGATACCCGATGATGTTATGTACCATATACGAATAATGGCGGTACATGCTGTTCGGGTTCTTGGTTTGAGTCCTGAATTAATAGCCGTGGCCTATAATTTTAATCGTGCGTGTATTTACCGCTGGTTAAGGCAATACGATGAGGGTGGCTATGAAGCGCTGGAAAGCCAGATGCCCCCTGGGGCGAAACCGTTGATCAGTGATGAAATGAACGAATGGCTAAGACAGACGGTTCTGACCTCACCCCGGTTAAGTTTGGGTATGACACGAATTTGTGGACAGGCACTGTTTTAGCCGAACTGTTGAAACAAGAATTCGGTGTGACGGTGAGCGATAGCACGGTCAGGCTTCACCTTAAAGCGTTGGGGTTAACCTGTCAAAAACCTGAATACCAAGATGTGCAGAGGGATGAGCAGGAAATTGAACATTTCTTGAATGATAAATTCCCAAGAATACAACGCCTTGCAGATAAGATTGGGGCTGACATCGGATTCGAGGATGAAGCAGGCGTAGGCGTTATGACACGCCACGGACGAACATGGGGCTTGAGCGGGCAAACGCCCATTGTCAAAGTCAGCATGCAAAGAGGCGGATATAACGTATTGTCAGTTGTTACCTCCCAGGGCGAGATGGGCTATTCGATCAAGGAAGGTACGATTAACGGGGAGCGGTATATCGAGTTCTTAAAAGAGATCATCCTGAATCGGGAGCGTCCCATTATCTTATCGGTCGATCACGCGACATTCCATGGTTCCAAACGGGTGCGAGATTTTGTGCATATGCACCGGAACCAGTTAAGGGTATTCTTTTTGCCAAAGCGGGCACCAGAATTCAATCCAGACGAGCAAGTTTGGAATGAAATCAAGAATAATCGTATTGGAAAACAACCAGTGAAAAATAAAGTGGATTTGAGAGAACGCCTCGTTTCTGCATTAGATTCGTTAAAACAAAACACC
>CAWKEY010000049.1:0-26042 GCA_963848675.1 uncultured Gammaproteobacteria bacterium | reverse complement strand
TATTCTTGAAATGAATGTTGAATATGCGCATAGGTGTTTGTTTTTATATTTGGTGCAAAGTGATGCCGCGCCATTGGGTGAACGAGTGCACATCGTTAATTGCATACATGGTACACGAAGGAACTGTTTGAGAAAACCGCGCAAAAAAAAGGCCGGTGTTACCCGGCCTTGATGTTTACATTCATGCACTTCGAAACGAAACAGAAAGCGCTAGCGTTGACCTGGAATGCTAGTTCTCCCGAATCTGCCCCGGTTTTAAAAGCTTTGCATCGAGTTCAAAATCCATGCGGATGCGCTGGGCCACCGTCTTGCCTTCCTTTTTATTCTTAAACGGGCCAGCGATAACCTGATAGGCGCCATTTTTTTCTATTTTGCGCGCAGGTATGGGCGGCCCTTGATGATTAAGCATGACCGCCAGTTGCTGTGCATCGGCTTCGTTATCAAAGCTGGCCGCAAGCAGCGCCCAATCGCTAGCCTTGAGCTCTCCGGCAACTGGCTGTCCGTAAAGTTGTCCAGGATGTTCGACTTGCAGGGCCTGAGCCGATAATTCCCCGATATCCGGGCTTTGCGCGAGTACCGGTGTCGGTATGCCGTCCGCCCGTTGCAGGATACGTTCAACTTTTTCCCAATCAACGGTCAATTTTTTTTCCGCGCTTATTGCACGCAGATCTTTCAATAATTTCTTTTTGAGCACCGGCTTTTGCCTGGCCCATTTTTCCAGCGGTTCATGCGCTTCAAGATACAGCATGTTCTGATCCCATGCCGTCATATAAGGCTGATGAATGATCCGCACCGGCATGCCAATCCTGGCTTGCTTAAACAGCACTTCAATGTCTTCGGGATAAAGCTGCACACAACCATGACTGATCTGCATGCCGATGCCGTAAGGCTTGTTGGTGCCGTGAATTAAATAGCCGGAAAACCCCAGCGGCATGGCATATCTTCCCAGGGGGTTATCAGGGCCTGAACGTACCACTTTCGGCAACGGATCGCCTTTTTGCGCATGTTCACGGTGTATCGATTCTGGCACCGTCCAGACCGGATTGGCTTTCTTGTCGGCGATGCGCGTTACCCCCATCGGCGTATTCCAGCCTTGACGGCCTATACCGACGGGATAGGTGAATACAGTGTTCGACTGCTGCTTGGGATAATAAAACAAGCGCATATTCGCCAGGTTCAAGACAATGCCCTTATGCGGCACATCCAGGGAGAATAAAACGTAAAGGCAGCAGAACGCGCTTGCCCGCTCCCGGCATGCAGGGCGTGATGCCCTTGTTGGCAATGGTAATATCGTTATAGCCCAGACCAAAATGCCGGGCGATATCCGGCAGGGTATCAGTTTCGCGCGTGTCCATGACCGCCAGCGTACCCACCATATTTTGTGCTTCAGCTAACTGAAACTCATGGCTGGCAATATTTTCGCTTTTTGCCCGGCACAAGCACCGGTACGGATTCTTCTGCTGAAGAAAACAGCGGCATATTCTGACAGCCGACCAGGAAGGTGCTTAATACGATTACTGATAAAAGCGGGGCCGGAAAGATTGCGTTTTTCAATTTAATCATCATGCGTAAGTCGTTGGTTCCGAGGATATAGCCAATAATTAACAGCAGTTTATCGCATTTTCATTAAGACGCGATTAACGTTTGATTAAGACCCGATGAACATGGCTAAGAAAGCGCACCCTAATCGCTCATTTGGAACCACACGGCGACAAGGCAGTCACCTACCTGCATGAACGGCATACCATTCAAAACGTGTAAAGCTTCCGCCCGCTGGCCGGAATGCCAAAACAACATATTCGGCGCTTCCTCGAGGTTGTCAAATGATCGCCCGAATGGCTCCAGCCAGCAGGCTGTCGAGTTTGATGCAGGCGGCCGGATGATCGATGCTGTCTGTAGTCCAGATCGTTTTAATGCCGGCGCTCAGAATATGCGTCAGCGCATCACCGCAAAACAGCGCATGCGTGACCGCCGCATAAATATCTTTGGCGCCGGCGGCTTGCAAGAGTCCCGCGGCTTTGGCCAGGGTTCTGCCGGTGCTGGCCATGTCGTCGATGATAACAACCGGCTGATTGCGGTAATTAAGTTCCGGCAAGCTCATGTCAACCTGTTGGTCGCCACGTCTGTGCTTATGCGCGATGGCGTAGTCAAAACCGATGTTGCCGGCAATACTGCTGACCCATTGTTCCGATTCGGCATCCGGGCCCAGCAATAAGACATGCTCGAATTTTGCTTTCAGAAAGCCGCCGATATCGTTGGCGGCGCTCAGACTGATGGCGTTTGTTATGGGTATGGCCTGACTTAACGCCGAAATACGATGCAAATGCGGGTCGACAGTAATGACATCATCAAACAAATCGGCCAGCATGCTGCCGATGACACGCTGACTGACCGCTTCGCCGGGCTGGTTGGCGATGTCCTGGCGCATATAGCACATATAAGGCGCAACCAGGGTGAGGCGTTTGGCGCCGAGCTCCCGCGCTGTTCTGGCGCACAGCAACAGCTCGATCAATTTGTCGTTGGGCTGGTTAAGGCTGCGGCACAGGATAAGGTGTTCGGGCAATGGCTGTGGCAGCCGCACAAAACTCTCGCTGTCGGGAAAATGATGCACAATAATTTCAGCCAGGCCGGCATCAAGACGGGCGGCGAGACGTTGACTCTGACTTAAATAATCGGGGAAGGCGAGTATCAGCATGGCCTGGGCTTGTTCCTGTTAAAAGGCAATCAGTGATTTGATAATCTGTGCTTCGTTGCCAATAGTATAGCCATTGTTATGTGCGGCCAGTTGCTGAGCGAAGTTAAAGTCGGCAGGGAATTCGGCATAGATGCGGTATAGAATCTCGCCTTTTTTGACAGGACTGCCGAGCTTTTTTAACAAATCGACACCGGCCTTTTTGATCATGGGCGCGCCGGCCATGCGTGCGATTTTGGCCATTTGGAAGTTGTCGATACTGATCACGACGCCATCACAGTCGGCATATACTTCCTGACACAGCGTACCGGGATGCAAATCTATCACCTTGGGACCCTGGGCCTGAATCAACGCATTCATTTTTACCAGCGCACGCCCGGATTCGAGTATATCCCTGGCAATGGCATAACCCTGACCGCCGCGGACATCGGGGTCAAATTCAATAATTCTGCCAGCCAGATGCAAGGATTTCTGACGCAAATCGGCGGGCGCATCCGGATCATTTTGCAGCACCTGCATGACATCCCGGGCTTCGAGTACAGGGCCGATGCCGCGGCCTATGGGCTGACGGCCATCTGTAATCATGACTTCCAGATGGATATCAAGCCGGTCGCCAACAAATTCGAATAATTTGCGTAACGCCAATGCCTGGCGCATTTGCCGCACTTTTGCGGTCGGGCCAACCGGTATATCGATAATCAGGTGCGTGGAACCGGCAGCCAGTTTTTTGGACAGAATGGAGGCGACCATTTGCCCCTGTGAATCGATGCCCAACGGCCGCTCGACCGAAATCAGCATGTCATCGACCGGCGCCAGCCTGGCCGTTCCGCCCCAGGCCAGACAGCCGCGTTCCTGACGCACGATGTCCTGTAATTGGTCCGGCGTCAGATTGACCTCGGCCAGCACTTCCATGGTATCGGCGGTGCCGGCCGGTGAAGTGATGGCGCGGCTGGATGTCTTCGGAATTAACATGCCATGCGCGGCAACGATAGGCACGACCAGCATGGAGGTGCGATTACCGGGGATGCCGCCAATACAATGTTTATCAGCAACCAGCGCTTCATGCCAGTCCAGTCTGTCGCCGGATTGCAGCATGGCGCGTGTCAGATAGAACAGCTCGTCACGATCGAGATTGTTTTGCCCGGTGGCGACCAGAAACGCTGCCATTTCCATTTTTGAATAGCGGGCATCGACTATATCGTTGGTGATACTGGTAAAGTCATCCTGATTGAGGCGTTCGCCGTCAATTTTGCGCCGAACCGCATCCATGGACTTGGGTGCTTCGGCATGATTGATTGTAACCAGACTGCTTTCGTTGGCATTGAGTTGGGCAAAAGCCTGTTCGGACAAGCCCAATTGCCCCGGCTGCACGATACTGGCATCATCGACGACATTAAGCACGGCGAGTACTTTTTTTCCATTCGCGCTGACTTGAATCTTGGACAGCGCCTGGAAGCCCTCGGCACGGTAAATGCCGCATTCGCGATGCATGTAAGCGACGTTCTCATGGTAGGTATCAATAGCGATGCGGCGAATTTGCAGGGTGTCTTTGCTCATGGCCTAACAGTGTAGTAAATGACAATTAATGATGATGCGGTTTGAGCCGGCTATTGTCAATAATACTGGTCGGTAAGATACGCTAAAAAGGGCCGCGCAAGTGGGCTTGAAAGAGGTAAAAAGCGATGCGAAGGATTGCTCGACTTTAGGGAATCTTTTCCGAAACTCATAGCCCCTTTTACCTCTATAGCATTGCTTTTCCGAGTAAACTCGCCGAAGATGAGCTATATCTCCGTAAAAACAGAACACATCCCCTAGCGCATACTTACTCACAGATTTTGTGATTGGCAATTATGGCTGATACCTCTGGTTGTTGCCCGCTCCCTTAGAATGCTGCGTTCAGACTAATCCGGAAATTGGTCGGTTCAATCGGATGGAAGTGAACATCATCGATACCCGCAGCGTCTTCGCCGGGCAGCCGGGATGTGTAATAGTAGTCAATGGCGCTGTCTTTTCTATTCAGCAGATTGAACAGCTCCGCCTGAACTGTCCAATTTTTGTTGAATACATAGCCTAGCATTGCGGACAACAAGATAGTCGGATCAGAACGGACACCATTATCTTCGATCAGTGAACGCGGTCCAAAGTAGCGCAGGCGCGGACCACCAAAAAAGCCGCCGTACAGGTCATGAAACGTAGCGCCCGAGGCAATGACGGTTTCCACCGATCCCGGAATATGATTACCTTCCGGGGCATCTCCACGAAAACGCGACCTGGAAAAGCTGAAATCCGCATCGAACGTCAACCAATCGGTAGGCGAGTAGAAATTTGCCCACTCTACGCCATAGCGTCGACTGGGGCGACTGGCTTCTGTGGTGCCGGCATCGCCTACGAACAACAGTTCGGAATCAATGTCCAGCCACCATACTGCCAAGGTGCTTTGTAAACCCTTAATCCAGTTGGTGCGTAAACCGGCTTCAGCGCCGTACGTGCGGGCAAGCGGAACCGCCGATTTGATGGGATTACCGTCGGCATCAAGCGATTTCCCGGTAGCGGTGTCAACGCGCGCGTTCACACCGCGAGCATCGTTGCTGTGAAAACCGAGGCCGCCGTTGAGATAATATTCGGTATCCGCCCAGGGTCCGAAGACGATGCCGAGCTTTGGGCTAACCAGGCCGTCGGTAGTGTTGCCATTGTTTTCGGAGATAGTGCTGTTAGCCACATTAAAACGAAATCCGTCGAAGCGCACACCCACGGTCGTGCGCAGCCAGTCATTACAGTGCGTTTTGTTTTCCGCGTACGGACTGACACTGGTCACCCAGACATTATCTTCACGCACAGTGTCATAAGGTACCTGGGCTTGTGTCAGCAGCAGGCCGTTATGGATATTATCATTACGGATTTGCAGCCCGAGGGTACTCTCGGAATCGGCAGCGCCGATTCGATGAAAAAAGGTATGACTCGCCTTGAGACCCGCTATCCAGCGTTGGTCGGGCTGCGCAAACTGATCGCCCCGAACCGGATCATTCAGGAAGTAGGTGAAATTCGAATACAAATCCATTTCGGTATAAAGTCCGTACGCCATCAGTTGGGTAGCGCTGGCATCGTTCTGCCGGTGCCATTCGCTCGTCAGACTGTAACGCTGGCTGCTGCCGCCATCGGTCGGGTCTATATTCCCGAACCGGTCAATCAATCCAGCGTCTACGGCACGCTTGGGAATCTGATCTGTCGAATTCCAATCGGCTTTATAGGTCATGGCCGTGACGCTCCAGCCGGAATCCTCTTGCTCCTTACTGTAACGGAGCACGCCGTTAAATTTAAGATAATCATTACTGACTGTCCACGGGCCGCCGTTATTGACGACTTCGCCGGCATAAAGCAGGTTGCCTTCGCCCAGTTTGTTCGATCCAGTAATCAGACCTCGATAGTAATCAAAACTGCCGCCGGTAAACTTAACACTGTTGCCGGGCAGATCGTTGAAGTATTGGATATTGGCCGCGCCGGTACTGGAAAAATCCCCGTTTTCCGCGTAATAGTTGCCCTTTTGATAGCTGAGCGTCTTTATCAATTCGGGAATCAGAAAGTTTGTGTCCGTCCAGCCTTGCCCGTGTGCATTGGAGACCTGATTGACCGGCACGCCTTCTATCTGGGTCAGGAAATCCGTACCGTGATCGAGATTAAAGCCACGTAAATAATACTGGTTCGCCTTGCCTTCGCCACTGTGCTGTGAGGCAATGAGGCCCGGCACGGTTTCGAGTATTTCTCCGGGACGGCTGATGGGGCGATATTCCAGTTGCTCTTGACCCACATTGCCCTGCGAGGCGCTGCCGGCAAAACCGATCTGTGAGTCAGCGCGTTGGGTCACAAGCATTTCTGAAAGCTCCAGCAATTCCCTGTCCTTCGCTGGTGATTCGGGCTTGCCGGTTGCAGCGTTTCCAGATGACTCGGCGTAAGCGCTGTTGCCGAGAAAATAAGCGAAGGCTAGCAAAACCAGACGCGCGGTCAGGATACCCGCGCCGTGCAAAAGCAAAGTTGCCAACATGAAGCCGAGAGCGAATGACAGCAGACTGGCCGAAGCAGGCATCTCCTGACCGTGCGCATAGCCATGAAAAAAGGCGAAAAAAACTACGATAACTACGCTCACCGTTGCTTGAACACGGATGCTGCGCACGACCAGAAAACCGAAAACCAACACGGAGAGCAGAATCATTGTTTCCACGCCGGGTACGGAAACACCCATCATTCCGGCCAGCCCACCGATACTCATCACCCCGACGAACGCCAGCGGAAGCTGCCATATAGCCTTACCACCCAGTTGCGCCGCCCAAACGCCGACCGCGAGCATGGTCAAAAGATGGTCCCAGCCGTGCAGAGGATGATTGAAGCCGTTGTACCAGCCGCTCATTGTATTGCTGCCGGTATGGGCCTGGACGAGCGAGGGTGATAGTGACAGGAGCAGCCCTAAAAGGAACCGCATTTTCTTTTGATTTATGCGCATAAAATTCCTGGATCATTGTCAATTTTGCATCAGGTTGCCGGCTGTTAAGCTGCGACCACAATTTATCACAGTCAAGCACTGTTTTATTAGCCTGCGAACACCATTATTAAAAAAGTGATGATGATTTTTTATAGCGGCAGGTATCCATTGCTTCCGCAATGCAAAGCCGTCCTTTAGGCGTTGCCCACAGCCGCAGTGGCCAAGCTGAAATTTGACTCCGGCCATTAAATTTCCGAAGTTCGGGTAACACAATACCCTACAATACGTCCGCAGAAACACTCTCATCAGCATTCTAAAGCAACAGGGATAACACACAACATGCATTCCATTGAAACACTTATCGCAACACTGTCGGGCTGGGTCTGGGGGCCACCCATGCTGACGTTATTGGTCGGCACCGGTCTTTATCTGACCATCCTGTTGAAAGGGCTGCAATTTCGTGTCCTGCCGCTGGCCTTTCGTATGATTTTCCATAAGGATCATAGCCACGAGGGCGACATTAGCCATTTCGCTGCACTGATGACCGCACTCGCCGCCACGGTGGGCATCGGCAATATCGTTGGTGTTGCCACTGCGATTACACTCGGGGGACCCGGCGCCGTGTTCTGGATGTGGATGACCGGACTGGTTGGCATGGTAACCAAATACTCCGAAGCGGTTTTGGCGGTGAAATATCGCGAAAAGGGTGAACACGGCATGCGCGGCGGCCCCATGTATTATCTGGCCAAAGGTGCAGGATTGCCCAAGCTGGGCTGGTTATTTGCACTGTTCACCGCGCTGGCAACTTTTGGTATCGGCAACATGACCCAGGCAAACTCCACTGCCAAGATTTTAGAGGCCACGTTTCACGTAGAACCCTGGGTCACTGGGACGGTGTTAATGCTATTAACGGCGCTGGTCATTCTGGGCGGTATCCGCTCGATTGGAAAATTCACCTCTATTCTTGTGCCGTTTATGATTGTGGGTTATGTAGGCGCCGCACTGACGGTGCTGACACTCAACGTCAGTGAAATCCCGCACGCCTTTGGCTTGATTTTTCAACATGCGTTCTCACCGGCGGCAGCCACTGGCGGCTTTGCCGGCGCAGGCATCGCCGCCGCCATGCGTTTTGGTATCGCCCGCGGGGTGTTCTCTAACGAATCCGGTCTGGGTTCAGCTCCGATCGCTGCGGCAGCAGCGCGTACCCATGACCCAGTCAAGCAGGCATTGGTCAGTATGACCCAAACCTTCATAGACACTTTGGTAGTCTGCACCATGACAGCTCTGGTTATTTTGACGGCCAACGCCTGGACACAAGGTGTCAGTGCCGGCCAGTTAACCAGCGCCAGTTTTGCTGAAACGCTGGGCAGCCCGGGTGAGCATATTGTGGCGCTAGCGACGGCGTTATTTGCCTATTCCACGCTCATCGGCTGGAATTACTATGGCGAGAAAGCCATCGAATATCTGTTTGGAGCGCGTGCCATCCGCATCTACCGGATTTTATTCATCGCAACAGTGATTGTTGGCGCGATGATGAATTTGGAATTTGTCTGGAATTTTTCCGACCTGATGAACGGTATGATGGCCATTCCCAATTTGATAGGCCTGCTGATACTGTCCAATGTTGTTAAGAAAGAAACTGACCGGTATTTTAAATCCTGACCCCCTCCGGCGGCGGCTAACTGCAGGTTTCTTTTTAGCGCATAGCCCGCATAGAGTGCGTGACAGCATCTGGGCCCTATTTTTGAAGCAATGACAGGCTGTTGAAAATGCCGTTCTCAACAGCCTGTTTGAACTTACTCGGCTTGATGCCTGGCTTTAATTTCTTTGACATAGTCGTCCATTTCATCAATGGAATGGAGAAACTGCCAGGATCTCAAAGATTCCTTGACCAACCAGCCATTACCTTCAGGAATCACTTCATAACCGTAGTTATGTAAAAAATCGACAAATTCTTGTACCCTGATTTGCTCAGAGGCTGGAATTTTCAGGCTTGGATGAAACGGGAAAATCCACATCTGGTAGAGCGACACGGCAATTTGAATCATCATGGATAGCCCCATCATGCCCCCCGCGCCGACCACAACATAGGCAAATGCCGGCATTGTCCGGGCGGGTATCCACGACAAAATGTCAATGAGCATCGCCAGAAAAGGAATGATAACAATCACTCTTTTGAGTGACGTGCTCATCTCGCAAAGAATAAAAATTTTGCCTACAAAAAACAGGATAAACGCGATACCGAACAAATGTATATGCGATACCTTAACCAAGGTAGGCAGTGATGCGCCTTTGGCCTGGGCAACTTCCATGACACTCTGGTAATCGGTCAGGTTTGGTATGGAGGCATTGACAGCGGGATTATGACAGCTGACACAATCCCGATTGAAAATGGGCGCAATGATTTCGTTATAAACTTCCTCGCTTTTACCGGTATGCAGCCAATTGATTATTTTTTGCTTATCGGCAGGTACGCTCAAATTGGCTTCCATGATGCCATTAATGGCGGCTTCAAGACGGGTACTGTCCTGGGCACCGTAATAAGCGATGCGAACGTCCTCTATAGAAAGACCGGGCTTACCATCACGGGGACTGTGAGAGTAATAGATATGGGTCAGGGCAAAGAGATAGCCTATGCCTATGGTGAGGAGAAACAGTGTATCCAGGAGTCGTTCACTGACGGAAATGTCCCTAAATCTGCGGTAGCGAGTGGCCATATTTAATAATCCTAAGTGGAGAGATGATGGGGTTAATTTTTTTGTTTTTTTGTATCAAATTCAGGTGCTTTGAACCATTTTTCATCGTCTTAAACACAGCTCTACAAACACCTTACGGCCAAGTTTCGACCAAATCACCAGGAGAGTAATTCATTTATCATGAAAAAAACCTGCACGCCGAGTTCTGCGTCTTCGTCCAGGTTGTAGACCCTGGCCAGTACTTGAGCTTAGAAGTTAACAGAATATCTGGTTTCTTGGGTTTTGATATTTAATCTCAATTCAGGATCTATGAAAATCCTACTAACCGCTGCCGTTCATGCACCGACACGCTCGGCACGAACGAACGGCTCCCACACGCTTCAAGCAAGATGCGCGGCGAAATCTGCTAGGCTAAAGCGCCGCGTTTCAGACTGACTGGCGGCTAAAAAGTGTTTTTGCACTAAAAAGGCGCACACCGCCGTGATCAATTGGCAATATCTCACGCTTTTGGCACAGGCTTGACGACTGGCCCTTTCTAAAATGAGATGCCAGAGACATTAATTTTTCAGATTACTCTATGCCAGGCACAGGCCAAGCCATAAAATCGATGTATTGGTTCGATTATTGCTTAATCATCGTTTGAATACACCATTACCCTTAACATCAGGAGAAACAATGAGTACCATTCATCTTATCGGCGGCGAGAAAGGCGGCGTAGGCAAATCGGTCGTAGCCCGTGTGCTGGCTCAATACATGATAGGCAATAAGATACCCTTTATCGGTTTCGATACCGACCGTTCACATGGTGCCTTGATGCGTTTTTATACAGACTATGCCTCGCCAACTATTGTGGATAATTACGAAAGTCTGGACACCATCATGGAGGCTGCCGCAGAAAATCCTGAACATCGCATTCTGGTCGATCTCGCTGCCCAAACTCATTATCCGCTGGCAAAATGGATAGACGAATCCGGCGTGCTCGAATTGGCAGAAGATTTAGGGTTTGCGCTAACCTATTGGAACGTGATGGATTCCGGAAAAGATTGCGTGGACTTGCTCGACAAGCTGCTCGATCAATATGGTTCGCGCTTACATTACGTACTCGTGCAGAACCAGATTCGTGACGATAGCTTTTCTATTTTAGAGTCATCAGGCGTTAAAGACCGTGCATTGGCGTTGAATGCCAAAGTCATTACATTAAAGCGTCTGCATGCACCGGTAATGACCAAAATTGATCGCAACAACTCCAGTTTTTGGGCAGCAACGAACACCGATACTGAAAACCTGAATCCCTTGGGTTTACTGGAGCGGCAACGTGTCAAAATGTGGCTAAGACACGCCTATGAACAAATTCAATGGGTGGGTCTTTGAGCCCCTTAAGCATGAATCCCATCGTCATAATCATGGATGCTCAGCTATGAAATTGCAGGTCAGTTGTGATCTTCGTTTCCAGATAGATGACGCGACAGCGTTAATTTTAATGCTGCGGCCATTGAGGGGCGCAGCACAAAGGCTTACAAAATCCAGCTATACCGTTGAGCCTTACGTACAAATCACCGAAAGCAAAGACACTTATGGCAATTTGTGCCAACGTCTGGTTGCGCCTCCTGGAGAATTTATGGTTCATACCTCGGCGGAGGTTATCACGGCTGATTATATTGATACGGAACCGGGGGCTTATTTTGTTGAAATCCAGAATCTCCCTGACCCGATTCTGCCGTATCTGTTACCGAGCCGTTATTGCGAATCCGACCGGTTTGGCGATCTTGCCAGAGAGATAGTGGCCGAGGCGCTGCCGGGTTACGATCAAGTCAGCGAAATTGATGACTGGGTTCGCCGCTCCATCCAGTACATTCCCGGTTCCAGCGACTCTCCCTTATCGGCGATTGAGGTTAATAACCGCGGCTATGGGGTATGTCGTGACCTTGCCCAATTGGCCATCACCTTGTGCCGGAGCATCAGTATTCCTGCGCGGCTGGTAGTAGGTTATTTGTATCAGCTTGAACCCATGGATCTGCACGCCTGGTTTGAGGCCTATATAGGCGGCCGCTGGTATACCTTCGATCCCACTCAACGCGATCTGCGTGGCGGCCGGGTGATTATTGCTTTCGGGCGCGACGCGGCTGATGTGTCGATATTTCATCAGTTTGGTGGAGGCTGTGTATTGAACAGCATGGAAGTCCGGGTCAATTTGCTGGACCGGCCCTCTAAACCGGCGGCTTAGCAAGGCTCTATTCTGCGCTACAGGCTTCGGCGCGACCCTCTGGGAGTTGGCGCACTGTACGCTCGCTACACGCAAACCCGGAACTGCCGGAACAGCGTTGCCCCCACCGGTATTTTCGGCTTAGTTGCCAAATTCAGATTCCAAGCCTTCAACCCGTTGAAAGCCCCGGGGCAAGGCGCTGCCGCGGTTGGCCCGATTGCCGGAATAATGTGCGATATCGGCGGCTTTCAGGGTTAAGAAGCGTTTGCCGGACAACACTTTGAGGTGGCCGTTTTCCGGTATTGCGGTAACCGCCACCACATAATCCTTGCGCGCCGCCAGATCAGCCCCTGGAATCTGAATCAGTTTATTGCCTTTGCCTTTTGCCAGCTCGGGTAGTTCGGTTACCGGAAAAATCAGCAGCCGGCCTTGCAAAGTCACGACGGCAAGCAAATCAGATTCGCTTTGCAGGGGCGCAGGCTTGAGCACTTTTGCGCCCTCGGGCAGCGTGATCATCACCTTGCCGGCTTTGTTTTTACTCAACAGTTCTTTTAACTGAACCCGGAAGCCGTAGCCAGCATCACTGGCCAGCACGATCCAGTCATCCGGGCTGCCGGCCAGCAAATGGCAAAATAAGGCGCCCGCCGGTGGATTAAGGCGTCCGGTCAAGGGTTCGCCCTGCGTTCTGGCCGAGGGCAGATCATGAGACGATGTGCTGTAGGCGCGGCCGGTGGAATCCAGTATATAAACCGGCTGCGTGGTTCTTGTTTTGACTGCATCCAGAAAACTATCGCCGGCACGGTAACTGAGACTGTTTACATCAATGTCATAGCCTTTTGCGGCTCTGATCCAGCCTTTTTGCGACAGCACGACGGTGAGCGGTTCATTGGAAATCAGCTCGGTGGTATCCAGCGCCTGGGCTGCTTCTCTGGCGACCAAAGGTGAGCGGCGATCATCGCCGTATTTCTCGGCATCGCGTTCGAGTTCTTTTCTGATCAGCCGGTTTAACAGGCGCGGGGAACCCAGGGTTTTTTCCAGCGCGGCGCGCTCTTGTTCCAGCTCATCCTGTTCGCCGCGGATTTTCATTTCTTCCAGCTTGGCCAGATGCCGCAGCTTCAATTCCAGTATGGCTTCCGCCTGAAGATCGGTCAGCGCAAAACGCGCCATCAGCACGGGTTTGGGATTATCCTCAGCGCGGATAATGGCGATGACCTCATCGATATTCAGATAGGCAATCAGCAAGCCCTCAAGAATATGCAGGCGCGCCAGCACTTTATCCAGCCGGTACTGCAAGCGGCGTCTGACGGTCTCGGTGCGGAATGCCAGCCATTCCACCAGAATTTCGCGCAGACCTTTCACCTTGGGCCGGCCGTCCAGGCCGATCATGTTCATATTGACGCGATAGCTTTTTTCCAGATCGGTGGTCGCAAACAGATGCGACATCACCGCCTCCACATCAATGCGTTTAGACTTGGGTATCACCAGCAAGCGGGTGGGATTTTCATGATCGGATTCATCGCGCAGGTCTTCAATCATCGGCAGTTTTTTCGCCAGCATTTGCGCGGCGATCTGCTCCAGCAATTTGGCCCCTGAGACCTGATGCGGCAACGCGGTAATGACGATGGTGCCGTCTTCAAGCTCATATTTGGCGCGCATTTTTATCGAGCCGCCACCGCTGATATACATTTTCTGTATGTCTTCGGCGGAGGTAATAATTTCGGCATCGGTCGGATAATCGGGGCCCTTGATGTGGCTGAAGAGAGATTCCAGGGTGCTGTCGGGCGCATCCAGCAGCTGAATGCAGGCCTTGGCGACTTCCCTGAGATTATGCGGCGGTATATCGGTCGCCATGCCGACGGCAATGCCCATGGTGCCGTTAAGCAACACGTTCGGCAGTCTGGCCGGCAACAGTTCCGGCTCTTTCAGGGTTCCGTCAAAATTATCCCCCCACTCCACCGTGCCCTGCCCCAGTTCGCTTAACAGAGTTTGCGCATACGCGGTCAGGCGTGATTCGGTATAACGCATGGCGGCGAAGGACTTGGGGTCATCCGGCGAGCCCCAGTTGCCCTGGCCGTCGATCAAGGGATAACGGTAAGAAAAATCCTGCGCCATCAGCACCATGGCTTCATAACAGGCGGAATCACCGTGCGGATGGTATTTACCCAGCACGTCACCGACCGTTCTGGCGGACTTCTTGTACTTGGCAACCGAGGTCAGACCCAGTTCGGACATGGCGAAAACAATCCGCCGCTGCACCGGCTTCAAACCATCGGCAATATGCGGCAAGGCCCGGTCGAGAATGACATACATGGAATAATCCAGATAGGCTTTCTCGGTAAAATCCTTTAACGGCTGTTGTTCAAAATTTTCTTTAAATACAAGCATATATTGCAAAAACGACCCATGAAATTAATCGGTGCAAAAGTCTATCATTTTTAATCGGCTGTTGCTGTAAAGAATCCGTGCTTCAGCAAGGCTCACCGCCTATCAAGTTTTGATCGCGTCGTCCATTAAGGTGAGCGAGTGATTTATTGATTGCCCAGCTTCCGGCTACGGATCGGGTACAAAACCCAAACACCCGAAAAACTTGATTAATCTCTCAAAAACATTGCAATTGCGTTTGTCCTGCGGGTATTCGGCGGGATAGCCTAATTGTCAAAGTGCTGACATAACCCCCAGAACCGGTGCATTGGTTTTAAACACAGCGCAGACGTTACTGCCGAACTTAAGCGCCAAGGCCTCGGCGCTGACTTGCGTTACAGTGGCGGCAATGGTTTCGCTGCTGGGTAGCTTAATAATAACTTCCGAAACAACGCCGTCGTGCTGAACTCGAATCACGGTGCCGGTCAGGCGATTACGTGCCGATAATCGATAGCGTTCGTCGTTACCGGCAACCACGACAATGTCCGGCGCGTTAATCAGCAATATCGCATCACTGCCGATGCTGGCGCCAAGATTGCTGAGCGATGACAGGGTAACGCTAACCACCACTGGCTCGCCGCCTTTTAGCGTTACAAACACTTCTGCATTCACTGCGCCGCGCCGTATCGCGGTGATTTTGCCGAACAGCTGATTTCTGGCGCTGGTTTTGATCACTTGCCGTTTCAACAGCAGCATCACATCGGCGTCGTCCGCCAAACTCTGATTAAGTTGCTGCAAAAACTGCCGGTGCTGCTGTTCCAAGCGGGTAAACAATTTCAACAGTGACAGGCCAGCTGCAGTCAAACTGGTGCCGCCACCTTTACTGCCGCCGGTACTGGTGGCAATCAACACCTTGGGCGCCAGGTTGTTGGCTCGCTCTATCATTTGCCAGGCACCTTTGTAGCTTAAACCCATTTGCTTAGCAGCCTGATTGATGGAGCCGCTTTCGTCCACCGCCTTCAACAAAGCAATCATCCGCTTATCCAGCATGCCAGCCAAGCGCAATTCGCCCTCCAACCACGGCGTTACGGAAGTGTTGTTGTTTTCAGTTTCAGACATTGCTGATCTCACCTTGTGCGTTTCGATGAAAGCTCGGTTGTTATGCCAGGAACAGAAACAAATTATTTCCCAATTCGTTATTTACTTTTATACATAACGAAAAGTAAACTGCAACCGTTGCTTAGATTCGCTGAATCATAAGATTGAGCCCGATTAATTTAGCCGTTATGACACTACTGCACATGCAGCGTATTACAACCGATTATAGGTGATCCATGGCCACACGAAAAACGCGTTTCCCCAAATCATCGCTACACAACACCATCAGTGCTATTCTGGCCAGCGGCTGTTGTATGGCGAGCAGCGATACTATTCAGGCAGCGGAAAAGAAAAGCTACAGCAAACCGCCGTTTGCCACCTTCTCCAGTCAAATGCCCGATGCCTTGCTGGGATCCGATAAATACGAAAAACCGGTGTGGAATCTGCATGACGTACTGGGTTTGCCCAAATGGCTGTCAATGTCGCTGGAACAGCGTACCCGCTACGAGACCCTGAACGGCAGTTACAAAGCTAACAGCAAAGGTGGCGATCAACAAATTCCGCTGCAAACGGATGTGTTTCTGGAAGCGCGCTTTAATCATTTACGTGCCGGTGCCGAGTTTATGGATGCCCGGCAATTCGGCGCCGATAAAGGCTCCGGCATCAACAACACTCATGTCGACGAAGCCGACTTTATCCAGGGCTATCTGGCTTGGGCCGATCAGAATGTGTTATACAGCGGTTTGGGCGCCGAAGTGATTGCCGGCCGGCAAACCCTGAATTTCGGCAGCCGCCGCTTGATAGCCCGCAACGTGTTCCGCAATACCATCAATAGTTTCGACGGTATTCGGTTCCGCCTACTGGATTACAACAACTGGCAATTCAATGCCTTTGTGACCATGCCGGTCGGCCGCTATCCGAATAATTCAGATCAACTTCTTGATGGATTCCACAGTTGGGACGAACCTGAATACCAAACCTGGTTCTCCGGCAGTTTTCTGGAAAAATATGACATCGCCTGGGGCATTAACGCCGAACTGTATTTGTACCACCTCGATGAAGGCGATCGCGACCGCAATCCAACCAGCAATCGCCGCTATTTCACGCCCGGCATGCGTTTATACATCAAACCTGCTAAAGCTGAATTCGACTTTCAGCTGGAAGCCATCGGCCAGCTGGGCACAGTGCGCGCAAGCAAGACAGCGGCCAAGGATTTACAACATCAGGCCTGGTATCAGCATGTCGATGTCGGCTATACCTTCGACATGCCCTGGAAGCCGCGTTTTGCCGTGGAATACGACTACGCCAGCGGCGATAAAGACCCGAACGACGGCAAAGACCAGCGCTTCGATACCTTGTACGGTGCTCGGCGTTTCGAATACGGCCCCACCGGGATTTATGGCGCTTTTGCCCGCAGCAATATCAACACACCCGGTTACCGGATCGGCATTAATCCGCGTTCCGACGTACAAGCTTTTTTAAGCCACCGTTTTTTCTGGCTGGCGGAAGACAAAGATTCCTGGACTACTGCCAATTTACGCGACACAACCGGCAACACCGGCAATTTCATCGGCCAACAGCTGGAATTATCGACACGCTGGGATGTTAACAGCAGTCTGAATCTTGAAACCGGCTGGACGCATTTGTTTAAGGGGGAATTCGCCAAGAATGCGCCAAAAGCCCCGGACAGCCAGGATGTCGATTATTTTTATGTGCAAAGCATGCTTAGATTTTAAGGTATTTGCCAGCCTTCTTTCCCTCATTTTTGGAGATAGCTCATGTTAAAAACCACCTTTTCCCGCACTATCGTAGCCTTAGCGTTAATGCTATTCGGCCAAGCAAGCGGTGCCGCGACCGTCCTGGTCGCGGTCGCCTCCAATTTCAGCAAACCGATGACGGAAATCGCCGCCGAATTTGAAAAGGCTACCGGCCACAGCGCTAACTTATCGTTCGGCTCATCCGGTAAATTCGTCTCGCAAATGGAAAACGGCGCACCGTTTGAAGTGTTCTTGTCCGCAGATGACGAAAAACCGCTCAAGCTGGAACAAGCCGGCATTGCTGTAACCGGCACTCGCTTTACCTACGCACTGGGCAAGCTGGTGCTGTGGTCGGCTGCACCGGGCTATGTCGACGATCAGGGAAAAATCCTGACCACCCGGCGGCTTTAAACATCTGGCCTTGGCCGATCCCAAACTCGCCCCTTACGGAGCGGCGGCAATGGCGATTATCGAGAAATACGGCTACGGTTTGCCCACACATTAACCGGTGCCTTTATGCTAACCCCTGCCGACCCCGACACACTGCTTTTAACATTCAAAGTGGCCGGCATCGCCACCTCATTGATGTTGCTGCTCGGCACCCCGCTGGCGTGGTGGCTGGCCCGGACTCGTTCCGGCTGGAAAGGCATCATCAATGCCGTCGTCGCACTGCCGCTGGTGCTGCCGCCGACGGTATTGGGCTTCTATCTGCTGGTGCTGATGGGGCCGGCCGGGGTGATCGGCAAATTCACCAGCTGGCTGGGTTTGGGCACATTGCCGTTTACCTTTGCCGGATTGGTGATCGCCTCGATGCTGTATTCGTTGCCATTTGTAGTGCAACCCCTACAAACCGCTTTCGCCATGATCGGCGAGCAGCCTTTGGAAGCCGCAGCGACCTTGCGCGCCAGCCCTTTGGATACTTTTTTCTACCGTGTTGTTCGGCCATTCCGGCTCCGGAAAAACCACACTGTTGCGCTGCATCGCCGGATTGCAACATGCACCGCAGGATTTTCTGAAAATCAACGGCAATATTTGGCAGGACAGTGAGCGCAACCTGTTTCTGCCCACGCATAAACGGTCGCTGGGCTATGTATTTCAGGAAGCCAATTTGTTTCCACATTTGACGGTGCGGGATAACCTGCATTATGGCTTGAAGCGGATTAAGCAAAATTCGGGCATGGTAAAACTGGAGCACACCCTTGAATTACTGGGCATCGGTCACTTAATGGAACGGATGCCGGAGCACTTGTCCGGCGGAGAACGTCAGCGGGTCGCCATCGCCCGCGCGCTGGCGCTGAATCCGGAAATCCTGCTGATGGACGAGCCGCTGGCGTCCCTGGATTTCAAGCGCAAACAGGAAATCCTGCCTTTTTTAAGTCGCCTGCATCAGCAACTGGACATTCCGGTGCTGTATGTCACCCACTCTCAGCAGGAAGTTGCACAACTGGCCGACACTCTGGTGATTCTGGAAGACGGTCGGGCACTGGCTTCGGGGTCGCTATCGGAAACGCAAAGCCGTCTCGACGTGCCGCTGGCGCAAGACAGGGAGGCCGCCACGGTTTGGCAGACGACCGTCGCCGAACATGAAGCCGATTATCATCTGAGCCGAGTCGCCTTCGCCGGCGGCTCACTCAGCCTACCGGCGGTCGATGCCGAGATCGGCACCCCCATTGCGTGTGCAGATTTATGCCCGAGATGTCAGCATCGCGCTTGAAGCGCCGACTGCCACCAGCATTCTCAATGTGCTGTCCGCGACCATCACCGGCATAGCTGATGGTCGCGACAACCAGACTGTGGTACGAATACAGATCGGCAACCAGGCGGTACTGGCACACATCACCCGAAAATCGGCGCTGTTGCTGGGTTTGCAACTCGGCATGTCGGTTTATGTGCAGATCAAGGGTACATCGATATTAAATTAATCAACCCAAAAGGGGACTCATCATGAAAGCAAGTGCACGTAATCAGTTTGTTGGTACTGTCAGCGAAGTGCTGATCGGCGCGGTCAATGCTGAAGTCCATATCGGCTTGAAGGGCGGAGAAACCATCGTCGCCTCGATCACCAAAGATTCCGCAGAAACCCTCGCGATCAAGACCGGTATGGAGGTTATTGCCCTTGTCAAAGCCCCGCAAATCATCATTGTCACCGGTTTCGGCGGCTATAAGCTTTCGGCACGCAACCAGTTAAAGGGCACGGTAACTCAGGTTAAACCCGGCGAAGTCAATGCCGAAGTTGATATTGAATTAAGCGGCGGCGAGCAAATTGCCGCCACTGTGACCACCGACAGCGTCGAAACGCTGGGCTTGCGCAAAGGCCAGTCGGCCACCGCAGTCTTCAAGGCCGGTGCGGTGATTCTGGGGGTTGCAGGATAATATTCTGTGCCATTCGCACGCAGACCGGCTTTGGGTTGTGGTCGAGTTGGCTTTGTGATAGACCATGCTACTGGAACTTAACAACCACCGTAAAAGCCAGCGGGTTCGAATAATGGACCGAAAGTCCGGATAGGCGCTGACTAATACGCGTTGTTTAGTCGACGCGGATTAGCTGGATTTCATTTTAAAATTGTCATTTAAATTAGATTCAAAATGATGCGCCAACTGAGGCGCAAAAATAACCACGCCCTCAGAAATTTTGCTGGTCTTAGCGGGCATAACAGCTAGCGTCGAACCGGGCGCCATCCCTAACGCCCGGCTGAAGCAGGTTTAATTCAGCTGTGCCAGTTTGTTTTCCAGCTGGCTTTCCAGCAAGGCCTCATAATGACGCTTTAATACAGAATCGGTAGGGCGGGGAAATAAAGAAGCTTCAATCTCCGACCTTAACTGCGTCAGGATGTGGCGCCTGAGCACCGAGTCTTGCGGTATTTTTGGCACGCTGACTGCAGTCTTTTCAACTTGCTGAATTACCACCGGCTTCGGTTGAGAGAGTTGTTGCACACAGGCTTCAAACTTGGCTTTGTTCATGGTCTCATAATGCCGTCTTAGCACCGAATCGGTTGGATACGGATTGGCTCGCGCCTCAATCTCCGCGGCTTGAGACGCCAAGTAATGGCGTCTCAGCACCGAGTCTTCCGGTATTTTCTCGGCTGTATTTTTTTCCGGTTGCTGAACAGCCAAGGTCTCCGGTTTACCGGCAACTTGTACTTTGACGGGCGGCTCGGTCAGGCTGGATGCAATTTTTTTCAGTTTGGCCTCAATTTCATTGAGTCTATTATTGCGCTTTTTGATTCCGCTCCAGTCCTCAAAAGGCATGATTAAACCAATCAAGGCAAGCACTGCGGACGCGGCAGTCAGCTCGATAAATGCGCCTTGCCAGAGATGATTCGCCCACCAGGCAAAACCGGCAAAAATCGCAATGCCGAAAATGATCTGGATAATGAAACTTGGGCTGCTACAAGCTCTTTTCTGAATGCTGCCAGATTTGAGCTCGTGTTTTAATCTGTCAAAATCCTGCTGGCTGTGCGTGCGGCTTTCCGCTGTTGCCAGCAAGTCAATATCATGATTTAAGCGCCCGCTTTGAATATTTCTGCGGACCGTTTTTATTAAGATGATTAGTGCAATAACCAGTGCGCTGACCAGTGTTGCAACTGATTCAATAGCCATCATAAGGCCTCCCCATATTTGTCTAGTTAAAATCCTAAAACCACAGATTTCAGGATTAAGGAACTATCTACCTCTAATTAATCATAAAATCAATTTTTTTGGCGCTTGTTCAGGAAATTGCATAAAAAAGATGTTGAAACGCACGCGCAAGCCGGCGGCGGTGATCTGGAATTTGATTCAGCGCTGTAATCTTACTTGCAAGCATTGAAAAACAACGTCCGCCGATATTAAGTTAAAACCCAGATATTGATTCGAGGTAAAGCAGCAGGGATGGAATGGCGAGTGCCTGAAGGATTAGAATCGTGCCACAAAGTTACGCCGGTAATTTGGCATAAAAATTTCCTGTATCCCTGTAAAAATCAGCGAAAATAATAGTATGGCGTAGAGCGGCCTGGCAGTTTTGCCCACGCTTTAGCATTACAGTATTTATAGAACGTGAGCACAAAAAGCATGTATCACCCTACCAAGCTTGGGAAGTGCACAATAGGCGTTGGCCATATTGCCCCGCATGGTGAATCGCTTTCATTTTCTTATCAAAAGAATGTCATCGACATAATTTTGAAACACCGCATTGTAAGTCACAATGCGCAGGGTTTCATATTTTGCTTGGGCAATCAGCAATCGATCGAATGGATCTTTATGGTGACCGCCCAACTCAAGAAGGCCTTGGGCATGGTAAGGAGAAATATTCAACCATTGAAAGCCTTGAGCTTCAATATCTTCGGCGATGTGGCTCGAAGGCAAGGCCATTTTACCCAGGCCGTTTTTTATAGCCATTTCCCATACCGAAACCGAACTGACTATCGCGCCCTCGGCCTGGATCCGTTCGATGATTGGACGATCTTTAAGTTCGCCCATCAGCCAGTCGTAGACAATGCAGGTATCAAGTAGCAGGCGCATCATCGACATCGGCAAACAGACGTACTATTACGGCGTTGGTCTCAACGGAATTCCAATCGGCGACATAGGCAACCCGGCCCTTCCAGGCACCAGGAAGAGCGACCTTGGGAGCCGTATATTTAACAATTTTAGCAACGGGCACACCATTACGGGCGATCACCACCTCTTCATCACGTTCGGCTGCGATAATTAGACTGGACAAGCGATTTTTGGCTTCAAGCATGTTGACTTGCATGGGTAATACCTTGCATATTGGCTAATGTTAGCCAAGCGTAATCGGACGAATTTTGATTGTCAAGGCCGTAGATAATTGTGTGGAACCACTGGAGAAAACCAGACGATTCGACTGATCCGTAACAGCCCCATCTTCAGCACTAACATTATTTGAATATGAAGTTCGCCTTGTGCTCAGAGCCATCGGTTGACTTTACGATCAATTGCCGGCAAGTACCTTTCCAGGATTTTGTTGTTTTCCAAACATATTTAAATTGATCACTGGCAGCATCATAGGAAAGACCGCTGTTACCGGACGTGTCCGTCTCTTCAATGGCGTCACTCGGCGCGGTCGAACTGCAGGAAATAGACTGTGTTTTCGGGTAACCCGCCGCGAGGATATCCAGCCCTTGATTGCCAGCCAAGCTAAACTTCACGGGTACGGCACTTCAAGCCGTGACTTTAATATGAATCGGCAGATTATCATCGGGAGAAAAGAAGCCGGTAAAATTGTAAACAACACTGATCGTAACGCTGCCTCCTGCGCTGCTCCCTTCACCATCATTTACTACTATAGACTTTCATAAATTAAATTTCCAAAGCCCAATAAAATTGCGACAAAACGCCTTTAGAATATGCTCATTTAAAAATTTTAACTAAGCATATCAATGGCAGTAATCATCTTTTCCAAAGCTCTTGTAAAAAAATTACGGGAACGTCTATCAACCGCATTAAAATTAAAAAATATTCAAGCGTACAGATTAGCAATAGCCATGATCTGTTCCGGCGAAGGGAGGGGAATAACCGAGATTGCAAAACTGTTGGATGTCAATTTCAAAACCATCGTTAATTGGATAACAAAATTCATGTCCGGAGGAATAGACTGGATAATGGGCAAGCATTACCAAGGGCGTGGACGTAAAGAAAAGCTGACTAAAGCGCAGCAAAAACAATTGCATGACATGATAGCTGAAGGCCCTGAAATACACGGATTTTCTAGCGCAATATGGAACTGTGCCATGATTGCAGCGCTCATTTTGCTCAAATTTTCTGTGTGCTACAACCTCAACTATTTGGCCCGCTTATTAAAAAAGTTGGGGTTAAGCTACCAAAAGGCCCACTTCATCAGTGACCGTCAGGATGAGGAAAAGTATGAAACGGCTAGAGAAGTCTGGCGGGAAGAAACCTTACCCGCGCTAATCAAAAAAGCCAAAGAAGAAAAAGCAGTGGTGTTGTTTGGTGACGAAGTTTCCTTTGCGATGTGGGGTTCATTAGCGCGTACTTGGGCTCCGATAGAGCAACAGCCAACGGTTAAAACCAGAGGGATACGCAAGGGACTGAAAATGTTTGGTTCGATTGATCTTGGCGGGGGCAGCTTTCAATATCGACAATTACTTGCTTATTCTCTGCAACCAACATCACTAAAATTATTGAAAGAGGCGAATTTGCCCACTGAACTACTTGCCCTGCTAAAAACGTTAAAAGGGGAACAGTATGCAACGGAATTTGATTTTTTAAACGCGCTAAAAGCTATCGTTGATGAAAGCTTACTGATAACGTATCAAGAGGTGATATTAAAACATACTGAGACAGCGGGAAAATTTAATGGGCTCAGTTATATTGAGTTTTTGGAGCAACTGCTGGCACATTATGACGGTAAAATTTTTCTAGTTGAAGATGGTGCGCCTTATCATCACAGCAAAATAGTCAATGAATTTAAGTCGCTCCACTCAGATCGCCTTACGATTAGGCCACTTCCCGCCTATTCTCCTGATTACAATCCCATTGAGAAGCTTTGGAAAAACACTAAACGTGACGCAACGCACTTGAAATATTTCAAAACCTTTGAAGACCTTCTTGATTCAGTCGTAAAAACGTTCAAATCGTATATGCAAGATGCGAGCAAAATTATCTGCGTTATGCAAAAAATGCGTGAGGACTTCGCTATTATCGGCTGATTTATTCGCTAGGTTGATTGGAAATTATTTATCTGAAAAACTATAGCTACTCATCTGTCCTCGCCGTCTTGAAACGGGCAGACGCTCCTAAGAGACCGACCACGAAGAAAGCCGTACCGACAAGGGTGAAACGCAGATTCGGCTCCTGAATGGTCATGCCATCGGTAGCATAAAGCATGAAAATGACGGCGACCGATCCCCACGCAAGAAAACGCAACGCAGCGGCCATAATGATTTTACCTAGAGCTTCCGATTCGCCCACTGGCGTGTCCATTCGATAGGCCACAAAACCGCACACGAGCGCCGGCAGAATTCCCCAGCGCATATGTTGTATGAAGCTGTCCAGAAAATTGAAATACTCTCTGCGATAAAAAGTTAACTCGAGAATAAGCGCCGATACCGTGGTACTGACAATGAAGCCCATTATCATCATTACCATATAGAACCCATAGTATCGATCGGATTGCTCCCGTTGATGCCTGAAGGCGAGCGTCCGTAAAATAAAAACGAGCGCTATCGGAAGAACATACATCGGTATGACATAGACGATCCACCGAAGCGTAGTGTAATTAAAATGCGCTAGCGGTTTATCGGGAAACAGGAAAGCATTGTGTAGCGACACCGAAATCTCTCGACCCAACATGACCCCAATGGCGGTGGCAGCTGTGAACAACAGAACATATTTATAAGTGTGTTTCAGACGAGCCTCTTGGACGTTGCCGCCGAGCTGCTTCACAGTTGCCCATATATCATTCTCGCTTGCGCTCCCGAACACGACCAGAGAGGCAAGTAAGCGGCAGAGTAGACCGGTGAGGTGGTCCAACTCCTTTATCAAGTTGACCGTTTTGGTATAGTGCGGCTCCGCTTCCTTCCAGATAGCAACTTTTTCCGACATCGCATTGTAGGAGATACATATTTCCCCCCATTTCAGAGACGGCTCGTTGAACAAACGACGAAAGGACGATTGGGTGGCGTAGTTGTGTATCTGGTCAAAAAGCAAGCAATTATGAGCCCATTTATACTCGACCGTAGCGCTGGATTTTTCGAAATCCCCGGGGTCAATGCTCGACACCAGCAGGCGATTGGCAATTTGTGCTTTTAGTGTATCGTCGACCGCCGACAATCTCGATGTAATGAGAGCGTTATAGACTTCTACCGCCTTGGTCGGAATTGCAAAAGCGTCATGGATGCTGTCCCTCAATATAAGTAAGGGATTAAACTTGCTTTCCCAGGCGATAAAAAAAAGAAACAGCCCGGCGGTAATCAAAGGTATGATCGTGTTTCCGTCCAATCCATTGAGAAGATTCACCCATTCCCCTGAGCGAAGGTTCTTCACGACGAGCGTCACCAGCGGATCCAAGGGCAGCCACTGCCAAGTAAGTAAGCCGTAAAGTGCTGCCATAAACATGCAGTACGATACAATCCCTATCCAGTAGGTGCTGCTTCGGCTAAAGTATTGGGGTAGCGTCGGTTCAGCGCCTAACTGAATTCGGCGTTTTTGGAAGGACCGATAGGCAAGGAAGAATGCGGCCCCGGTTCCAAGAAACTGCACTGCAAAGTTAATCAAGAGTTCGACAGTCATCGTACAGCTGCTCCTACGTGCTTTTTAAAAGGTTTCGAGTTTAGGAAAACATTCAAGTCCTGCCTGATTATAAACGCTCTTATTAAACAATTCTGGTCGTTTTTTTATGCCAGCTTTGCAAGGCCCGGATTGGCGTGATAAGGCCGAGCGCGCATTGCGGGATCGAGTGGGTGTATTATTACTCTTCAGGTGAGCTGCAACAATTGATTAATGCAGTAAACACTATTCGCACTATGGCAAGTGGTGTGTCACTTACCGTATTGAAAAGGGCAAAGTCTGGTTGATGAAATCCAAGGCCACGCAAGGAAATTGCAGGCATAAAAAAAGCAGTCGCCCTGATAAACTAACTACTTGATTTGTATAATCATATGTGGTGGGTCGTGCGCGATTCGAACGCGCGACCATCGCATTAAAAGTGACATACTTAAGACATGAGCTATTAATAATCAATAACTTGCATGACTCGCCAAGTCATAACCTACTACACTCGACACCAATGTCATTACGT
>CAWKEY010000048.1:0-41886 GCA_963848675.1 uncultured Gammaproteobacteria bacterium | reverse complement strand
GTGGATGCTCACACGGTTTCATTCACCGTGGGTGACATTGCGTACATCGCGATCCCCGGGCAGATCCGGTATGCTGTTCCCGGCCTGTTGACGCTGCAGCTCCCCACCACCGTCCTCGATGGTCAGCGATTCACTGTCGACGTTCAGCAGCATACCGGCATCACGTTCCGCGGCGAAGCCCGTGGGGAACACAAGAACAGAAAGGTCAATTTCTCTAGACGGCGCGTGCTTGGCGCCTTCCGCCTGAACGTCGCGGTGAAATCTGGAGAGCCGCTGCTTCGGAAGTTGGTGCGCAACCTCGCGGTGTTGCGTTATGTGTTCCAAGCAATTCCGGCGGCGGACAGCTGGCACCCGGTCTTCGTGCGCTACCTATCGCAATTGGGCGACCAGATCGCCGGCCTTGGAGTCGACCCATCGCTCATCCCAGCGTCGCCCGACGATCCAGGGCTCCCGGGAGAGTCGCATGTGGATAAGCCGCAACAAATTACCGGCAAAGTCCATGAAGTGATTTTCGATTGCTTCGGTGATTTCAAGGGCTTTGTGCTTGAATCCTGTGCCGATCGTCACCACATTCGATCACACGAGAGGGGGGTGAAGGAGATTGTGCTGCGTGCGTGTCGTGAGCGTTGCACGGTGACCGTCTGTCTCGGCGAACATGGACTCAGCGAGATCATCGTTCGGTGTTGAGACGCACGGCGTGATGTGGTCATGGGTAAGTGTAACGGCTTGCAATTGAAACCGGTCGGGCTCGCAATCAATGCAATTTTAGTCAAATTAACTCCGACTGAAACATATATCACCTAAATCCTGCAATAAAATAGCTGGCTAAAATAAATAATTGTTCCATTGCTCCCTAAACCCCTAAGAGCAACTCATGAAATATATAATAACTTCTAAGCCGCCTGCGCGGCGGCGAACCAGGGGTTTGAGGTGCAGCGGAACGAATAACCGAGTTAGCGTCTAAACTAAGCGTATTTGATGGTTAAATTGGGTGTACTCAATTTAATTTAATTGAATCAGGAACGGAGCAAGGCAGGATTGTCGAGGGCGAGAGCCAAAGGCAAACGGCTTGGCCGAAAACCGCGCGGGGAGGGCGTCGAAACGAAGATTAAAAAACTCCGGGATGAGGGCATGGGTAAGGTGAAGATCGGCAAGACACTCGGCATCGGCACATCGTCGGTGCAAAGGGCACTGACGGAATCCTAAAAATTGCGCTTCAAACTTCTTTTAGCTCTGGAATTTGTTGAGAGCAAACTAGAATTTGAATACTTCTTGCTATACCCGGCTCCCTTTCAATGAGCCCTAAGTTTTCCAATTTTACTACCATCTGATGAACTGTTGGTGGGCTGACCCTGAAATAACGCTGCATGTCTGATTCAGAAGGCGGTCGACCATTCAGTTTCGTATAGTGGTAAATAAAGGAGAGATATTGACCTTGTTTTTCAGTGAAATTTGAAGCCATAGAATTAGTCAAATATGAATTTTAGATGGGCGCAGTAAAATTAAACCATGGGAATATTTTATTATGTCAAATCCAGAAAATGATGATCCGCCATCATCAAAAAACATCAAAATGATACTAATTATCATCGCTTGTGTGATTGTATGGATAGCACTTCAATCAGTGATTGGTGTGCCCATGAAGATGTGAACAAGGTTACCAAATATTTGATTGAGCGTTTTGGTCAGAAGTAAATTGGCTTTGGGATCAGAAACTTCTCATTCGCAGACACGCGTGATCATAACTTAACAGTAGCCCGCTTCTTTCTGGTGCCGGAAGGCAAGCACATACACCAGGTTGCTTTCAATGTCATGCCGATAAAGCGTTACATAGCCGGAATCGCCAAATCCAATGATTAACTCGCGCAGCTCCGGAAGATCGTCAAGCGGTCGGCCTATCTCCGGGTTGGTAGCCAACAGTGCAAGTTGCCGTTCAATGGTTTGACCCGCACGCCTGGCGGCGAGGGGATTTTTTTCGGCTAAGAACTGCCGGCAACGCTCCAATCCTCGTGCCGCGCCTTCCGTAATAATTATTCGTGGCACTGAGGCAGTTCCGTTTCTTTATCCGTACCCCAGGTATTCAGCCAGTCTCGGACTTCCTGACCCGTCAGATGCCGCCCTGTTTCCTGATAGGCGGTCCAGGACGCCAGGGCCTCCTGCTTGAAATCTTCTCTGCGTTCTTCACGCTCCACGTATTCGCGGATCGCTTCGCACATGATCCAGTGAGCCGAACGATGCCGAGCATCGGCGAGATGTTGGATTCGGCTTTTTAACTCATTATCGAGCTTGACGGATGTCGCCATCGTGAAATCCTCTGAGTAAAAGGTAATACCTATAACTACTCTATCACAAACAATTGCGCTTTCAAGTACGTTAATAAAACAAGAGTTTTTTTAACGTTTCACCTTTCCTCCAAAAAATGCCTTTTAGGCGTCAAAAAACCGCCCAAAAACGTTAAATAACTAAGTAAAAAAAGTAAACCTGTGCTAAAGTTAAATAAACATAGGTTAAATAATAAGTCCACCCGCCATGTCGAACCCAAAACCTGAAGTTTCCAGCGCTGTCGAATTTTCTAGCCCGGATGCCTGGCATTTAGCAGCGTTTTTGAACAGGGTGGGGCGCTCGGATTTTCGAAGTCACACGGTGCAGTAATGATGAAGTGCCGCGGATGCGTGCAGCGGCAGATACCATTTGGAAGCCGTTAACCGATAGCCGTTATTCATTAAGGTAATGGTCCCTATGAAAATAGGCTATGCCCGGGTATCCACTAACGACCAGGACACGCAGCTGCAGATTGATGCGCTCACTGCGGCCGGTTGCGAACGCCTTTATCAAGAAAAGCAATCCGGTGCCAAACAGGACCGTCCCGAATTACAACAGTGTCTGAAGTCGCTCAGGGCAGGGGATTGTTTAATCGTCTGGAAACTGGATCGCCTGGGCCGCAGTTTGCACCATCTCATTGAGGTGATTAAGGATCTGGAAAACCGCCAGATGGGCTTTCAATCGCTCACAGAAAACATTGATACCACCAGTCCCACCGGCAAGTTGATCTTTCACCTTTTCGGTTCACTCGCTGAATTCGAGAGAGGCTTGATCCGGGAGCGGGTGAACGCAGGACTGGCCGCCGCCAAAAGCAAAGGCCAAAAGTTTGGTCGCCCCGAAGCGCTCGTTGAAAAAGACAAAGCTCTGGCGTTAGCCATGTTCAACGGCGGCGCTACCAAAATAGCCATTGCCCGGCATTTTAAGGTGACCCGGCAAACCATCTATACGGTATTAAAAGACTACGAGACCTGAGCCAGGCCACAGAAGGTTAAAAACCGAGGCGACACATGCATCACATTTACCTGGAACGACACGATGCCGAAAACAACCTGCATCGCTTTTATCAGTTGTGGGTGACACCTGGCCTGCTCGATGACTGGTCGTTGGTTAAGGAATGGGGCAGGGCAGGTTCACCGGGGACGGTCAGAAAAGACTGGTTTACGACCGAGGCCGAGGCCCTCATCGCCGGGCAAAAGGTGCGTGACGCCAAGTACAAAAAAGGCTATCAAGCCAAATTAGAGCATTGGCCGGTTTAAGGAGAGTGTCCGCTCAGCTGAGCAGAGTAGGGGCGGCCGAACGGCCAGCGCCTCTATAAGCGCAAGCAACAAAACAATTATTTAAAGCCCCCTGTTTTGGGAGAGCCTCGGGAGGTCAATAACTATCAAGATGCCCCGGGCGGGTGCTAAACTGCGCCAGGGGGCTTAAACGGTATCGGCTTAAAAGGACATCATTGCATGGCAAATCGTGTTTACCAGTTCAAGATTACGCTGAAAGATATTACGCCGCTCATTTGGCGACGGATAGTGGTTCCAGAAACCTATAACTTCTGGGATTTGCACGTTGCGATTCAGGATGCCATGGGCTGGTTGGACTATCATCTGCATCTCTTTCGGATTCGCCGAAAGCATGCCGGCAAAATCACAGAAATCGGCATTCCAAATGCAGATGGCTTCGACGATGAAATCCCGATTCTGGCGGGCTGGGAAATTCCCATTGCCGACTATTTTAATGACGTCGGTGTCACGGCGGATTACGAGTATGATTTTGGCGATGGGTGGCAACATGAGATTGTGCTGGAGGGCATTCTATTGAGGGAAAAAGGTCAAAAATATCCTCAGTGCCTTGCAGGCGCACAAGCCTGTCCTCCCGAAGATTGTGGTGGAGTCCCTGGATACTATAGGCTTTTAGAAGTGATGTCAGATCCACGCGATGACGAGTACGAAGAGATGGTCGCCTGGCTAGGGAAAAAATACAACCCACAAGAATTTAAGCCGGAGAAGCTGAAATTCGATAATCCAAAGAGGCGGTGGGAAAAGGCTTTTTCATAAGGTTGGGACCTTAGGCAGGGCGACTTTACGCATTTATGAATGAATCCTTACGTCTACCCATTTCGAGGCGTTAGGCAAAAATAGCCATACTGTAAAACAGTTTAACGTCTCGACGCCGAGACTGGATGTGGACTTCTTAGTTGCCCGGCTATTGCGGTTTTCCCTGTATGGCTTCACCCGTTAAAATGACGGTGAACGCGAGATTGATATAGTAGTCGTAGCATCCGCTTTTATGTTTTTGCAAGAAGCCATCTTCCGTTAAAGCAGCTAGATGATTAGTGGCAGTCAGGCGGGAAACTTTCAGGTCGCGCTCGATAAATTCGATGTTGGTGTAAGGATGGGAGAAAAGACTGTTGATCAAATCCTGACTATAAAACCGGTATTGGGCACGGATGCGGTGCTTGGCATCCATCAATGCGAGCTTGATAGCGTGGATGGTTTGAATGGTCATACTGGCGGTTACTTCGATAGCCGTCAGCATATAGAGTCCCCAGTCTTCCCAGGCATCCTGTTCCCGAACGGCTTGCAACCGCCGGTAGTAGTCGGCTTTAGTGCGCACAATGTAACGACTGAGATGAAGCACGGGGATATCGAGCAGACCTGCTTTGACCAGATAGAGGACATTGATAATACGTCCGGTTCGTCCGTTGCCGTCATGAAAGGGATGAATAGTCTCGAACTGGTAGTGTAGCAGCGCCATTTTGATCAGAGGATCGGCTGCAAAGCAGCCATCGTCGTTGATGAAGCGTTCGAGATCGCGCATCAGAGGGATAACGGTTTCATGAGTTGTCGGTGTTAAAACTGTCTGAGCCAAGCCGTTTGTTAATGCAGTTTCTGGTAGCTTTCGATAACCGGCATGTTTCTGCTCCAGCGTAGCCTGAATTTGAATGATGTGGTTGGTGGTTAGTAACCCGCTCTGATTGACCTGCTCAAAGGCAAGACGCAGGGCTTGGCGGTAGCGCAAAATTTTTTTTGCGGCCGTGTTGGCCAGACTTTCGGGGAATAGTTCTTCTTTGAACAATTCATCATGGGTGGTAACAATGTTCTCGATGGCAGAGCTATCCTTGGCTTCTTGTAGGCATAGAGAATTGATGAGAATGCCTTGATTTGGAAGGGATGCGGCTACGCCCCTGAGTTCGGCGAGTTTGCTCTTGGCTATAGCCAGTTTTTTCAAAATAACGGGCGTTTCAAAACGTTCCGGTGAAAGGCTTTCCAACGAAGGGATAAGATTCATACCATGTAAAACGGCGTCCAAAATTTTCCTGTAAAGAGCGTCTAAATTGATTATTAGTAATGATGGGTGCTAATAAACAAAATTATCCAACAAGGCTTTCAGATTATTTTTCAACCTCTCAAAAATAATCCGTTCTAACCGTGTAATTTTTAGGAGATCTAAACTTCCAGACTTTTTCGTTCCAAGAATAAAGAGCTTGTGTTAAATATAGGTCGATGTAGAGGCTCATAGAGCAACGCAAACTCAGTGTATAGGCCCAATGGTATCATTAGTTTGTCCACGTGCCCCACATTTGCGGTGGCTTATAAAGCCTGTGGAACTTTAGAGCCTTTTGTTTATTAGCACCCAATCTATTGGAAACCGAGAGTAGATTGACGTCCAGGCTGGCAGCCTCAACACAAGTCTCTGCTTCTCGAATTATTGACACCTGTTTACGGATTGAATCAACATGCTGCGCTCGTGGAGCCTGAAAATGGATTTCAGCAAGACCCCAGGTCTTGCCATTTATCTGCAAATAACGCAAAAAATCATTGCAGAAATTCAGCTGGGGCGATTACCGCCTTCCACCATGATGCCGGGTACCCGAGAACTGGCCGATAGTTTGAAGGTTAACAGAAAAACTATCGTGCAAGCCTACGATGAACTGGTGGCGCAAGGTTGGTTGTCTACTGAAAGTCGCCGGGGCACTTTTGTTTCGGCTAATCTGCCCAGTTTTTTGCTACCGGCCAATTATATATCAAGCCATGGTGCGGATAACTCACGCACTGAAACCGTAGCTTATACGCCATCCTCTGCCATAGCAGCACCCTCTTCATTTGGAAATGTCATTGATTTCAATGACGGTATTCCTGATACCCGTTTAATTCCGTTTGAAGTGCTTTCCAGAGCCTTTCGTCATGCGCTGGTGGTATCCGCAAGAGCTAATCGTTTGGGCTATGATGACCCCAAAGGTACACTGGCGCTACGTAAATCCATTGCCGCCATGCTCAATATGGAGCGAGGTTTGCATGTGGGAGTTGACCACATTTGTATGGTGCGCGGCAGTCAGATGGGCATTTTTCTGGCGGCGCGTATACTGACGCGTACCAATGATTGCATTGTCGTCGAGCATCTGACTTACCCGCCAGCACGCGAGGCATTCAAATCTTGTGGTGCCAAAGTGTTGAGTGTGGGGCAGGATGAATGCGGTATTAATGTGGAGGAGTTGGAGCAGTTGTGCAAACAGCAAGCGATACGTGCCGTCTATGTCACGCCACATCATCAATTCCCTACGACCGTGATGATGACGGCAGAGCGCAGGCTCAAGCTGTTGATGCTGGCAGAGCAATATGACTTTGCCATCGTTGAAGATGATTATGACCACGAGTTTCATTTTTTACACCATCCGGTATTTCCACTGGCGAGTACGGATCGTGCAGAACGAGTCATTTATGTCGGCTCATTATCCAAAGTTCTGGCACCCGGTTTGCGTATTGGCTATCTGGTCGCATCGACCGCTTTTATAGATCGCTGTGCCGCTGAAATCATGCTGATAGATCGCCAAGGTAATTCGGTCACCGAGTTGGCGATTGCCGAGTTGATGGATACCGGGGAAATCAAGCGCCATATCCGCAGAACCTTCAAAATCTATAGCGAACGGCGAGCTACGCTGGAGCAGCTGATTCATCACGAGCTGAGTTCACTGGTTGATTTTGAATTACCGTCCGGTGGTTTAGCGTTTTGGCTGCGGCTCAAACAGCCCATCACTATCAACAACCTGGCTGAACGCGCCTTGGCACAAAAGGTGCGTATTCTGCCGGGCTCACTTTTTACTGACGCTAATGAAGCTACGCAAGCCATCAGACTAGGCTTTGCCAGCCTGAACAAGCTCGAATTGGCAGAAGGTATTCAACGTCTCAAACGCACCCTGAGTGCGCCATAACCATCATCTGGACCAGCTAGAATTGTAATTCTGGATGTTTCAACTAGGCCAGTAAGTGTTTAGAATTCATCCTAGCATTATCACTGGGGACTCCTCCTCAGGAATTTTTAAAATGCAAAAAGGTAAATTTCAAGATTATGGCTGATACATTTTACATTGAAAAAACCGAGCTTATCGCCAAGGCGCATCAGCAGATGCAACAGGTACTGACGGATAACTCATGGAGTCTACGAGAAAAACTGGCGCTCACTTGTCGCATTCTGTTCGATGCAGGGCATGATTCCGGCTTGGCAGGACAAATCACCGCCAGAGCCGAGAATCCTGGCACCTATTACACGCAACAATTCGGTCTGGGTTTTGATGAAATTACGCCGTCTAACCTGGTGCTGGTGGATGAGGATTTGAATGTGATTGGTGGCTCGGGCATGGCCAATCCAGCCAATCGTTTCCATAGCTGGGTCTATCGTGCACGCCCCGATGTTAATTGCATCATACACACCCATCCGCTGCATATTGCTACGCTGTCTATGCTGGAAATACCCCTAGTGGTGTCGCATATGGATACCTGTCCCTTGTTTGACAATTGCGCTTTTCTGAAAGACTGGCCAGGCATACCGGTGGGCAATGAGGAAGGCGAGATCATCTCCGCCGCCATTGGCGACAAACGTGCTCTGTTATTGTCCCATCATGGTCAACTGGTCGTGGGTACGACCGTTGAAGAGGCTTGCGTGCTCGCCATACTTTTCGAGCGCGCCGCGAAAATGCAGCTGCTTGCTTTGGCTTCTGGCGATATTAAACCCATCCCGCAAAAATTGGGCACTGAGGCACATGACTGGATCTCCACCGCAACACGTAACCGGACCGCATTTGCGTATTATGCCCGCCGTGCCCTGCGAGCCCATCCCGATTGCCTAAATTGAATGTTTCGATAAGCCATTTAGCCAAAATATAGTTTATGCAGGTCATTTTTTCACTCACCACAAGGACTTAATATCATGTCAAAAAATCTGTTCAAGGGTATCATCTCTTATCCAATCACACCTTTTTTTACAGGAGATGGTGGGGTTGATATTAAAACGCTAGGGCAATTAATTGATCGTCTTATCCAGGACGGCTCTCATGCAATTGCTCCACTAGGAGCCTGTCGGACAATAAAAATTGGCGGCCTAACTTTTAGTGGAGCCGTCCTTCTCGGGAAGTCGAATCCGCATTCAAAACGATTGCCGAGCGGGTTTCTGGCTAGAAACAAGCTGGCTTTGTCGTCCTTTAGCGCCCATTGCTGGAATTTCGCTTGGTTTTCTGGGTTAACCCGCCGCCAATACATGCATCCGTTTCAAATTGTAGGCCATGGCTACCAGCTTCCATTCGCCCGAGGTCGCTTGCAGGCCTCGTAACGAGAACTGTCGAAAACCCATGATCTGTTTGATGATCCCAAACACCGGTTCGACGGTGCATTTGCGTTTGCCGTACTGCGCGCGGCCTTGCTTGGTTTTCAGTACGTGAGCCATTTTGACCACGGGATTCATCGCTGTCTGGTTCGGGCGCATCCGCCGCGAGTCGTTCTTCTAAAGGGAGATGATGCGCATCGCGACCCAGGGCGATCAGGGGTGTGATGCTGCGGGCAGCGCAGGTTTTGACGTTGCCTTGGCTGAAGTAACCGTTGTCGGCCAGCAGGGTGCCGGGTTTGCCCAATGCGGGCGGTAGTTTAGCCAGTTCGTCCAGCATCGGTTCGACTTGCTGTTTGTCGTTGGTGTGCTGGGTTAACGTGGCGGCTACGATGAGCATGCTGTCGACATCAACGGCGGCCTGACCGTTGTAGGCTTGCACGAAGCCTTCGTGGCTGGGCATGATGCGCGATTCTTCGTCGGTCAAGTTGATTTGGTCTTTGGCTTTGGGCCCGGTTTCCGGGGCTTTGGGTTCCTTACCGCGCGGTTTTTGTCCCGCTTCGCGCTGGGCTTCGCGGCGGGCGACTTTGTCGGCGTACTCTTGTTGAGCGTGTTGATCGCGCTGTTCAACGCGTTCAACAATTTTGGCCTTGGCGTCTGCCAACGCTTTGCAGACGGTCTTCGCGTCGCGCTATTTCGGCGGGTAAGTCGTGGCCATCGTTGGCTTCTTGTTGATCGGTTTCAGCGGCCTTGGCAAGCAAGGCCTGCACTTCCTCGCGCAATTGGGCTTCCAGCTTTTCAATATGGCCGTGGGACAACGCTTTGTGTTTCGAGGCGTTGGCCTTGATTTTGGTGCCATCCAGCGAAATCTGTCCCAGTTTGACCAGCTTCATCGTTTGAGCGAAGGCCAGAACCTGCACGAACAAATCTTCCAGTTCCACCAGGAAGGTCTTGCGGAAGTGGGCCAGAGTGTCGTGATCGGGATGAAGATTGGCGGCGATGAAACGGAAGGCCACGGAATCATGCGTCGCCCGTTCGATTTTGCGACTGGAGAAGGTGCCGGTGGCATAGCCGTAAACCAATAAGGCCAGCATCAAGGCAGGATGATAGGCCTCGGAACCGCTGCGCGAATAGCGGCTGGTCAGCTTCGACAAATCCAGCTGATCAATGACTTCAACGATGTAACGCGCCAGATGATCTTCCGGCAACCATTCATCCACCGACGGTGGCAGCAGGTATTGTTGATGACGGTCGTATTGAATGAAACGGGCCATGGGACTTCTGGGTTGTTATGTTGGTTAGGTCGCTATTTTACCAGAAAGCCACGTTAGCTGGCGGAAGTCCGACAGGCTCCTAGGCAGCACTGGCGAGAGTGCATACCTGAACGATGAGGAATGGAATGCCGTGGCGGAAGCCTCGGTAAAACAAGTCGCGAAACGCGTACCGACAGTGGTTGGGATATCCGATCTGACTACTCAAAACGCAGTGCGCCGGGCAAAGTTTGCCGAAAAAGTGGGTGCAGACGCGGTAATGGTTTTACCTATTTCTTATTGGAAGCTGACAGAACGGGAAATTTTTCAGCATTACGCTACTATCAGCGAGGCCATCAGTATTCCGGTAATGCTCTATAACAACCCTGCTACCAGCGGTCTGGATTTGTCGCCCGAGTTAATCGTGCGCATCATCAAGGAGATTGATAACGTGACCATGGTTAAAGAAAGCTCTGGCGACATTCAACGCATGCATCGAATTTCCCAGCTTTCCCATGCAGAAATCCCCTTCTATAACGGTAGTAATCCCTTGGCACTGGAAGCTTTTGCCGCAGGCGCTGTCGGCTGGTGCACTGCTGCACCCAACCTGATTCCTGCCTGGCCGCTGAGGCTATATGAGGCGAGTCTGGCTGGTGATTTAAAGCAGGCACGCGAAGTGTTCTACCAACAGCTCCCATTGCTGCAATTTATTCTTAAGGGTGGATTACCTACGACGATCAAAGCTGGCCTGCAACTGCGCGGATTTGACGCAGGCGTTCCGCGCAAACCTTTGCTCCCACTGGATTCTGCCGGTCAAAATGAATTGGCTGCATTGATTAAACAATTAAATGGCTAAACCTTACGCCAAAGCCGTTTGACACATTTGTCCTCGGCGAATTTTTTGAGGATACGCTATCTGTGGATTAACCAAAGAACCGCTCACCCAACGTGATGGCGAAAAAATCTGTCAGGAACATGGGGTAGTGTAAAGCGTAGTTGTTAAGCCTTGATAGTTACCGCAGCTATCTACATAATACTCTAAAACCTTAATTAAAACAAATAGATGGAACTCACTGTTCCAATGATAATCCATTTCAATAGGAAATATCTATGTCTCTTTCACATGTATTTGACACTTATGCAAAAACAGCTCAGGGCAGAATTATGCACTTTGATGTTGTGCTGGATGAAAAAAATGCCGCCAAAGCATTGGGCTACGCTAAGACGTGGCTAGAAAGTATTGGTGTACATGACGCTGTAGTGACACAAGAAAACTGCGTATTTTGCCACAGCGCCGAAACTTCATCAGAGTTATTAAAGCAAATCGACAGTCAAGGGTATGCGATTTATAAATTAGAAGGGTGTCCGTAATGATGGCGGCATATTGACTAAAGTTACAACAGACACTGATATTGGTAAACCGACCAACTCAATAATAGTCTTGATAGCGTGGTTATGGGAAGCTTCCCATAACCATTCCACTGCGCTTCAAAGCCCTGTATTTAGGTCAGATTTGAGAATCTTCAGCGTACTAAAATAGCAACTTAGGGTTACTTGTCACGGGCAAAAACCGACCCGAACCGGAAATTGAGGGCAGACATCTTAATTGTCTGTCCTACTACATAGCAGACACTTACGCATATATCTTGAATGTTTTTGCATTAGACTTGATCCTGGTCAAAGTTTAATTAATTTTGATCTGTATAATGGGCACTTAAAAAATATCCATAAATTCACCTGGGCTAAATAGAATGGAATTGCTTTTTTGTCAATAAACATCTGTTTTGGTGAAAATACTTCATCGGAATAATTACAGATGCGGTCGTGAGCCTAGAACATACAATAGTTCATGGAGCAGAAAACGCTTAAAAAAACATACAGTTGTTTGGCGATGACTCACAAAGCACGTGAGCTATCAGAGGTAATCAATGAGCTTGCTCTACTTGCAACGGCAGCTGCATTTATTCCCGTACCGGGTGCTAATCTTACAGCATTGGCGACAAACATCGGACAATGTACGTTCGCATCAACAAAATTGTTGGCGTGTCATTTATACCGAACGTGTGGCTGACGCTGGCATTGAAGCCTCTGTGGGTGGCGTGGGTGATTCTTATGACAACGCCTTGGCTGAGAAACGATTAATGGCTTGTAAAGCGGAAGTGATTCATCGTCAGTTCTGAAAAAATCGTGAGGCAGTAGAATTGGAAACTTTGAAATGGGTGGTTTGGTTTAACCATCGACGACTCTTAGAGCCGTTTGGAAATATTCCGCCCGTAGAAGCCGAAAGAAATTATTATCAACAACTAACCGGGTCTGCTAAAGCATCATGACTCACAAAAATCAGCCTCCGAAAAATCCTAGACGGTTCAATATGGCATTTCGATATGGCACATTCTGTGGTTCGAAAACGAGGCATACAAGACCGCTCCTTGCCGTAATGTGCATGAGTCTGAGCATAACCTTCTCATTTTTCGCCCCCGGGACTGAATCCCACGTAAGCGAAACAATCAAATTAGCTCAATCGAGTCCTGACCGTGAAAATAGTGGGCGCACAACCAAGGGAGAACGCCGAAAGCTCACGATTGAGGTTGATTATACTGGGCAGGGCAGCGAGATTTGGCGGGGGTCTAGAGTGGAAGGGCTATGTCCCGCGTCTTGGGCTGTCCAAATAAAGACGACGGCACCCTTTATTGCTCGCCAGAGGGGAGCATTTCACTTTCGTGAAGATCAATTCTGTGGTCCCGCTCACACCATCCATGAATCGGAGAATGGAGAGATTGAGTTCTCCTTGAGAGAGTATATCAGCGTAGAGATCCCCGACAGCCAATTTCCAAAGATTCGCAATATTCAGGGTGGGTGGGATTGTTGGGCAGTGGGAGTCACACTTATGAAGGGTTGGGACGAGAGGGCCCAATACGATATCGCCGAAGTAATGAAAATGGCAGGGGAAGACTTCGCCGAATTGTGGAGACACGGGAAAATGGCATCGGCGTCAGATATGGAGGTTCTCTCAAGGCGATTTGGTATGCAGACAGAGCCCGGCAGCAGTCGGCCGCCCTCAGAATATGCTGCGATGCTTGAGCGGTATGGCCCCATGCTAGCCGTTCTCGTTGTCAGTCCGTCTGCGGTCATACACCATACCGTTGTCATCATAGGGGTAAAAGATGGAGGAACCATTCAGAATAGCAGTATTATGTTGATAGACACGACGACAGGAAAGGCCGGGCCAGTAAGTTTTCAGGATTTTCTGGACAAGTATGAACATGTTGTCGATTATTCTGTTCGTCTTATTCATTTCGCTGACGGCTTCGGACGCGGTCGTGTGCAAAGGCAATTTCAAGCCGAAGGGGATGGAAAAATTCTATGGAATCACCGCATCAGAATCCTTGGCCCGGGCGGTGCACCTCCGGACACTGTATTCCCTGTGGCCTCTGATGTTCATGTCAAAATCATCGGTTCGGTCGCGGAAATAGAATTCTCCTATAATAACTATGCGTATTCCCCTCTGCCAGTCAAAGTCATTGGCCAAGCGATATTCACTGATTAAAGGCTACGGATATAAAAGATGAATTGATCTCAGATCAGTCAACGTCCGGGAGTCGGTTAAACGCTTCACTGCTTATAGCCAAACTTCCGTGAAAGGCGCTCCCCTTGGGCTCTATTGCAAATCCGGTTGCGGCCCATAGAGTGACACAATCAGAGTAGCAACCAGTAACCATTCATAGAGGAAACTTTGCCTATCCGGTTTGTTGCCAATCACGTTGCAGGGTGCATCCAATCGCCGCTGTAGAACTTTTTATATGTAGGAGCCACGGCATGAGCAGCCAGCCCCAGGGCGGAGTTAAAAGCCGTCATTGGGTAGAAACGGCGATTGAAACGGAACACAAATTCATTGAGATAGGCCTGCAAGTGGCGATGGCTGACACCATGATGCGTTCCGAGCAACCATGTTTTGAGGTTTGAGAAGGCGATATGGATCATCGGAAGATGGGCTTCAATTCTTTCCGGATCTCCATTAATCGCCAGAGGCTGATGGGCATAACCCATGGCCTTCAAGTCATCGTAACCGGTCCAACCATCGGTGCGCACAACGGCTCCTTTCGCCACATTCTCTCGCACAAACGTCGTTAAACTTTTGGCCTCACGGTCAGGGACGATACGCAGCCGTAATCGACCCGCATAGAATGCCCTTCTTGCTCCCTTAACAGGAGTCTTTCGAGGGCGTACCTCAATCGCTCCAACGACAATGGCCTTATGATGAACGCCACGCCCTTCCCCTTTTGTACGCCCACCGACAAACGCTTCATCGACTTCAACAGGGTATTGATCGCCGATTGCATCACGCTCCGGACGTACAAGACCGGCACGCAGTTTGTGAAGCATTTGAAATGCAGTCTCATAGCGCTTGAGGCCGAGCTGTCTTTGAAATTGGAGTGCTGATTGCCCGGGTGTTTGCGTGGTCACAAGATAAGCTCCCCAAAACCACACCGATAAGGGCATGCGGCTGGACTGCATAACAGTCGTCGCCGTGAGGGAGATGTTGGCGTGACATGAACGACACCTCAAAACAACCGAAGTTCTCTTGGCAAACCGATAGGGTTCGCCGAGCGTTTTACATTTTGGGCACGTGAACCCGTCGGGCCAGCGCAACTTCTCCAAATAGGCATCGCATGCAGCGTCATCGGGAAAAACCCGTTGAAATTCTGGAAGTGTTGTTGGAAAGCCGCGGGAGTCCATCCCGACAAATTATCACCGATCCATCGGATTGGCAACAAACCGGATAGGCAAAGAGGAAACAATCATGGCACAAGATATTCGAAACGTTGCAAACTCCTGGGTTATCGTTCCGGCTCCATGGCGCGTGAACGCACCACCTCGAGCAGACGAACAAAAATGGCTTATGACTCTTACCGGGATTGCGGACATTAATTTCAGGGGCAACAGTACCAATGCATGGCTTCACGAGACTTTCAACTTATATTTAGATTGGCCCAGTCCAGTTTCATCGGCTTATGGCAAGAAGCCACCTTCGGGTTATAATTTGGTTTTTCAGGCCGAGCAATGGGCTCCTTTTGCCACCATAAACTCCATATACGATGTGGCTCAATCAATCGATGCCGGATATGCGGTTGACTCTTGCAAACCAATTCTTACACTTGAAAGAAATCTCAGCGAGTCTCAAATTATCAAGAATTGTTTTTTCAGGACTCGAGGTTGTGGTTGGAGTTCGGGATACTGATGCATATATCTATAAACTTGGCTTTCAGGTGACTTTGCTTGGTAATATTGTTCTTATGGAACCCTAACCAGCCGTTGTAGGAGGTGGAAAATGAGTTATATAAATAATCAAATTTCGCTAGGGGATGTTCTCAATTACTTTAACACTTAACCACAGCCGGATAAACCAATATCCGGCTTCGCCCCCTAGTCATTTTTCAACAGGTACGAGTAGTCAATTTTAGCCGGTATCAACAAGCGACGCTACGTCGAAAGAGGCTTATATGTTCAAAATTGCCATTTTATCCCATCTCGGTGAACTCACCAGAGATACCCGCGTGGTCGGAGATACTATTCGTTACCGGATTTACTATTCGAACAGTTTACTCGCACGCAGCAATTGCGTCATTATTGATCAGCTGGACTCCGGCCTGACCAAAATCACTGCCTTCAACAACGGCGTTTACAACCGACGCAATCACACAGTCACCTGGAACCTGCCTAGTTCCACCGGCCAGCGGGGTAAGTATGTTGAACTGGAAGCTGTTCTCAGCCAGGAAAAGCTGGTACACAACCAAGCCGTCTTATCCGTTAATCGCCGCAAAACCAAGAGCAACATTGTCGAGACGAATACCTTAGCTACCCCCAAGCGAGGCTGGGTCCCATTCCTGCCGGATGCAGCACAGGGCGAGTCGCCACGCATCTACATGAAAGATGAAACAACGATGGGCGTGACTCTGCGCTTTGATTTGCCCGGCGTGTATGTTAGCGAACAGGAGGTGGAAGGCCGCATTTACCACCGCTTCTCACTGCCAGGCTGCTCCGCTTTAAAAATGGTGGGTAGCCCCGAACTGCCCATTATCGGGGAAATTGTGGAAGTACCATTCGGCCCCAACTTCACTCCGGAAATAATAGAAGTCAAAAGCGAGACCCTGACCGGTTACACTATTTATCCAACCCAGCTCCCTGCGGTAGAACCGCCACAGTTCACACGACCGTTTTCTGAGTCGAAGCAGGTCTATCTTAGCGATACCATTTACCCCAGCCAACTGGTGACGGTCTCACCAAGGGATATCGGCGTCATTCGTGGCCACCGAGTTCTGCGGTTGAAGGTTTCCCCCTTCCAATATAACCCAGTCAGCAAGCAGGTGACAACACACTCCATGATCGAAGTGCGGCTGAATTATGATAAACCGGCTCAGATTAGAGGCGTCCCCAACCGGTTAAGGTCACAGCCCTTCGAGGATATCCTCAGTGCTGCGGTCATCAATTATAAGGAGCCCAATCGACTGAAACCGGCTCCCGAGGAGGGACAGGACTTTGTCCAGGGCTGTCACTACCTGATCATCACGCATAATGGCTTTTATGCTGACAAAGATAGCACTAACCCGGTGCTGCGCTGGGCAAACTGGAAACGGCGCAAGGGGTACACCACCCGCGTGGTGAATGTGGAGGATATCCAGGGCGGCAATACTCCGGCCAGTATTCAAACCTTTATTCACACGGCCTACCGCACCTGGTCTCCGGCACCCAGCTATATCCTCATCATCGGCGATGCCGATTTAATCAATGCCTTCCCCGGCATGCATCACCCAGATGAAAAAACCCACTCTGGGGCTTGGCAGCCGCCCATAGAGACCGACCTTTATTATACCACCCCCGAAGGTGGAGATATGCCCAGCATCTTCATAGGCCGCATACCAGCGGATTCGCTACAGCAGGTCACTGATATGGTGGACAAGCTGCTTGAATATGAGCAAAAACCGCCGGATGGCGAAGCTCATCCGGGCTTTTATAACGACGTTTCACTGGTAGGTTTGTTTGCCGATATCGACAGCAACGGTAAGGAAGGGCGTCCCTGGATCGCTAACCTGGAGGCGATTCGCGATTTTCTTTTGAGCAAGAACTATAATGTAGAGCGCATCTTCAGCTCAGAAGACGGTCACGCGACCACCCCAAAAGAGTTTAACGATGGCACCGACCTGCCTAATGATCTGAAGCACCCGAACTATCCCTGGGACGGAGGGGCGGCGGCCATTTCAAGGGCCTTAAATCGGGGTAACTTCTTGATAACCTACCGTGCTCACGGCAACCCGGATAGCTGGGATGAACCGAGCTTCGATATTGCAGATATCAACGCCCTTAATCAAAGCCATCTGACGCCGCTGGTCTTTTCCATCACGTGCCAGACAGGCTGGTTTGATAATGAGACTGACGACGACACCCTGGGCGGTCAACCGGCAAACGCGGAAAGTTTTTCGGGTTCCTTTCTGCGGCGAGCCGGTGCCGGGGCGGTAGGAGTTATCGCCATGACGCGCAACAGTTACACTGGGTGGAACGATTACCTGGTCTTTGGCATGTTCAAAGCCATCTGGCCAGATTTTACCCCTCAGCCCCATTGGAGCAAATTTTCAGCGCCTAGCCTCTTACACACTTACATGCCGCGCTTTGGTCAGATCCTGGTCTTTAGTAAGCTGTATATGATCAAGGCCGAGGACGAGGGGGATATCCGTAAGGCGGAGCTAGAGATGCAGCACTTATTTGGCGACCCCGAAATGCCGGTGTGGACCAAGGCGCCCACCAGCATTAAGGTGGTACATCCCCGATCGATCAATACGAACGGCACGCAGCGGTTTGGCGTGAAAGTACTCGATGGGGGCAGCAGTCAACCGCTGCTTAACGCAAAGGTGGTGTTGACACGCGAGAATTCGATTGTCCAATTGCGCGAAACCGGCATCGACGGTGTGGCGCACATTGAGTTGACCGGTGGGGCGGTCCAAGGCGACCTGGAGATCACCGTGACGTTGTTGGGCTACCGGCCGTATTTGGGCGCCATTACAGTGAATCCAGCCTTTATTAACATCTTGGACCCAAGTGACGGAATCGAAGGCGATCTGATCCACATCGGCGGCGCTGGCTTTTCGCCCGGTGAGACAGTCGAGTTCCAGTTTGGTGGGCAGTTGCAGGTCCATACGGTGGTGGCCGACGCCTCCGGAGAGTTTGGCCAAGGTAACGCACCTGAAGAGCTCCAGGTCCCCATAGGGTTCCCCATCGGCTATGCCAACATACTCGTCCGCGGACAAATCTCGGACCGCTCGGCGGTGGCCGGTTTCTTAGTGCACGAAAAAGAGGTGGTAGATTTGTGGACTTACAACCCGTATGACTCCTCCACCTGGAGCCTGGTTAGCGGTGATAATCCGGTGTGGGACAGCCCCGATATCGTCCTTTACGATCGCAACGGCACGACGGTGGCCTCATCCAACCTTGTGGTGGGAGAGCGCTATTCGGTGAATGTGGTAGTGCGCAACAACTCCACCTTTGCTGCTCATCAGGCGAAAGCCGTATTCAGGTGGTGCAACTACGGCGCGGGTGGCCCGTGGGAACTCTTGCCTTTTAACCCGGTAAAGCAGGTGAATGTGCCGGCTAGCCCAGGCACAGCACTGGCGGTGGGCGAGTTCGAGCCCCACGTCACTGGTCACGTATGCATCAGCGTGACGCTGGAGCACCCCAATGATAGCAACTTTTCGAATATCGACGGGCAAGAAAACCTATACGTGGGCGAAGCCCACTCGCCGGCCAAGGTCTGCTTTACGGTGTGGAATCCGACTGACAAGGCGACACCGGTTTTTTTGGAGGTGCGCCAGATCATCGCCCCGGGTAATCCCAATAAAGAACGGCTGTGGGCAAGCTGGGTGCAGCATCCCGAACCGCAGATCCTGCCGCCTGGCGGGAAGGGCGAGGCGTGTGTCATCATCGACCCAGATGTGGCCGAGGTGCATGAAAACACTAAGGCTAAATTCGCCGTTACTGTCTTCATTGGTCGAAAGATGATCGGCGGGGTGAATGTAAATATGACGAAACTATAAACACTAGCGGTATAGGGAACAAGCTCGGTAGTCCGTGGGAACAGCTTCCAGCCAAGATGTGGCTTCTGGAAAGTTCGCTGGAGCTACTCCATACCAGTCCTGGCGCTAGGATTCGGATCAGACTTTATCCTGATTCTCCTGACAAGCAAGTTGTTATCCTTGGTAAACCGTATGAGGATGGTGAATATTACGTAGATAAGAAGTTTCATTATCATATTTCGGTTTTCGGTCATATTAGAGCCGCGGATTAGATTAACCTGTTCTCTTCCTAGTGAGAGGACACTTAATGACAACAATGATAATGTCGATTTATCAGCAAGGTGCGGGAAATTCGCATGCTGGGTTCTGTGGAAACCAGAGGCTAATAACAGCCTCTGTTGACCCGGTGAAATGTCGGACTCCTAATAAAAGTCATTTCCCGATCTTTTGTCTGGTTATTAAGCCCTCAGAGTGCGCTATACCAAATACTCTCGTCGCGAGCCCCTTTCCAGAAGAGATAATAATTATGGTTGAAAGCACATGCGAAGGGTGCCCCTGCGACGATGTCGCTCGCGTTGATCTTCTTCCCCTGAGACCAAGTAATCCCATCGGTCGATGCGCCATACCACATGCTCTCGTCGCGAGCCCCCCTCCAGAAGAGGTAAATCTTATTAAACAGAACGCAACACGCCGAGGGTGTCCCGGGGGCGTGGTCGGTAGAATTGATCATCTTCCCCTGAGGCCAACTTATTCCATCGCTGGACATGCTGTACCACATGCTTTCGTCTAGAGAGCCTCTCCAGAACAGATATAGCTTGTCGAAGGCAACGCACGCCGAGGGTGCCCCGAGAGCGCGGTCGGAGGTGTTGATCTTTTCCCCTTGAGGCCAGCTACTCCCATCGCTAGACGCGCTGTACCACATGCTCTGGTCTAAAGCACCCCTCCAGAAGAGATACAGTTTGTTGTTGAAGACGCAGGCCGAGGGAGCCCCTAGAGCGATATCGGTGTCGTTGATCTTCTTCCCCTTAGGCCAACTGATTCCGTCGCTAGACGCGCTGTACCACATGCTCTGGTCTAAAGCACCCCTCCAGAAGAGATACAACTTGTTGTTGAATACGCAAGCCGATGGCTCAGTTGTGGTTATATCGGAATTGTTGATTTTCTTTCCAGAGGGCCAAATACCTGCAGGAACCTTCGGTCCGAAGGATCCCCAATAGATGCAAAGGTTATGCGCAAAATCGACCGGTGCTTTTCTGAATTCACTATAAGAAATTCTAAAAAATCCATTGTCACCATTTGTGTGAACCATACTGCTACTTTCCCCCCAACCCCTTCCCCAGCTGTTCTTGACTTTAAAGCATTTGTTGTCGTCGTCATAGCCTACGATGAGCACTTGATGGCCACCGATAGTGGATTCATTGGTTGAATTAGACCATATGCCGCCTTGATAATAGTACATAAAGCTAGATGTCACGTTCATGATTGCGACGACAGGCCCATATTGCGCAAGGATTGTCTTGATATCATCGATACTCGCTGGATCATATCCCATCCACCCCGTAATCCTATAGGTTTGTTCTTGCCATCCTTTTTTTCCATTGGGAAGATTATCTGGAAACCAGTCTTGGGTGGGAATTCCTGTATCCTTTAGGAAAGCCGAAATAGTGTCTAAATTGGGTAGGCCTGACTCGGGACTAATGAAGATTGCTCCTTCTGCTAAATCAATTCCAGTCTTTGTTGAAACTACTCGCGACTTGAGCAAACTGGATTCTAGTTCATCTGTGGCCGAATATACAGTGCATGAAGATCCTATTTGCGATTTGATTGAGGTAACAAAATTCTCTCCACTTTTATTTGTCCAGTCCAACATTGCTGGTAGAGGATCGGGTGGAGGAAGGGGTGGTGCCATTGGCCGTGCGGAAGTAGATGGGGTTATTCTGCATAAAGGTACGTAACGCACCATAGGATTTTTTGCATACCCTTTTGCAACCCTATTTTCAGCTAATTTTATCCCTTCCAAACTTTACCTTAGATTCGGCTGTATTTTTGGGGGTTGAATTCCTACAGAATCCTGTAGTTTTTCGTCTGAAAAATCATATTCGCCCAAGAAATTAAAGTGTCCCCAGGTGATTATAGAATGGCTGGTAATCGCTTTCAGTAACTGATCTTTGGCTTCTTGGGTCTCTAACCGATTGAGTTTTTGCTCCAAGTACAGATAATTCCAGTAAATTACGGCATTTTTAATCAGCCGGTTGCAAGAACGGCTATTTCTTGCTCTTCTTTTTCACCTTGAGTGAACTCCCTTGGGTTGCCGACAGCAACCGCACGGGTGAATTTGTTTGCCAGTTCGACCTTGTTGAGTTGTTTTTCAATCGCTTGCCGCAATTCCAGGTCATCAATATAACGTAGTATGAACACTGATTTGATGATCTGGCCGAACGCCTTCATGGCTTTATAAAGGGCATGTTGCTTGGAATAAGAATTTAATCGGCGGAATATATCGGATGCCGTGGCCTCCTTGAGCTTAATCGTGGTAACCAGGCGTAAAAAATCATCCCAGTTCTCTATTATGATCTCTTCACTGACATATTTATCCGGAGTAATCTTCCAGTTTTCTGGAATCTTGTTTTTGCTGGACTTGAAAATATAGAGGCTTTGTTTTTTAAGGTTCTTGATACGTGGGGCATAAGAAAACCCTAACGGGTGAGTAACCGCAAAAATAACCTCACTGTAGCCATGCGTGTCTGTTGAATGAATATCGCTTTTGACGACATCATTATGCATCAGGCCATCAATAACATAGGCGCTTTCCCGCTCTGCAGCACTGAATACAAGGGAATGCCAGAGTAGCCCTCGCTCATCGATGAAGGAATAGGCGCTTGCCCCTTGCTCCTTACCGAAATACTTGAAAGAATAATTGGCATTGAGCGAATCGGTGCGGACTTCAAATTTCTGCCCGTCGCTTGAGGTATGAAGCTGGTTTTGTGAGCGCCGGTAAACATTCGGCAGTTCCATCTGATCCATAGCTGCCACAATACGGTCATTGGCTGCCTGGACATTTTCTAATGAGAAACACCAGTTAACAGCATGTTCCAGTTCGTTTTCGGTAATATGGGTTGATATTTGCGCCATTTTTCGAGTGCCAATTCCGCATCCCAGCCCGATCACACCGGCATAAAGAGAACGCTGGGAAACTGAGCGGCGAGTATGGCGCTGCTGCCAATGTTGCAGATCATCCAAAAAACCGCAATGCCGGTTAACGGTTGCGAGGACTTCTGTTAACGGCACGTTGCGCCGTTCGGGGAAATACTGTTGGAGCGATTCGCTCTCATGCTCATCAAGCGCGGGTGTCGCAATCCGAAAGCTGCCATTTTCATTAAACTTTAAATGCGGGTTTTTTCCTGTAATGGCATTGCTGTTCGTGGTCTGATATTGTTCATACAGCTTTTTCTCAAGCCCCTGCAGGACATTTTGCGGATCAGTAAACTCCGTGAGTCCTGCCCGTTCCAACAATATCGCTTTGTCACGATGCCAGCGATCCTTACTGATCAAATAGTCATCCAGAGGACGATATTTATAGGAGTGCTGAAAGTTTAAACCACCGGACTTGATGCCAGTTGCCGTGTGCATAAATAAAAAGGCTTTATACAGCGAGGGTCGGAATTTTTGGTCATCGCCGCACAGAATGGCTTTAGCTTCTTGCGCCTCAAGGAATGCACTCGGCGCTGTCTGATTAATGACACCATTTTTTGACTTGAAATGCTCGATGGCGTCTTTCAACGCCATGCAGCTGGCATCCGCTTGGAAATCCAGCACTTTGATAATAGGGGATACCTGGTTTTGCAAACGGAGCGAACGTTCTTCCAAAACGCCATAATAATCGCCTTGATTCAGGTTACTCTCAAGGCTTGTTTTCAACTCCGTAAACACATCTTCTTTTCTGTCTTGCAGCAATGAACGAATTTTATTGAGTTTTTCACTGTCATTAAGCCCGTCATCGTTGGCGAACCGGCTAATTTGCCGCAAAATATCAAAAACATCACTATCGAGTCTTGACAGCAATCCCGATAACGATTGGTTACGCGCGCTCTGCTGTTCGTAACTCTGTTCCTTATGCTCGCGTTGGGCGCTATTTGGCTATTTTTGCCCAACGCCTCGAAATGGTAAAAATAAGAAAAAGCTAATATAAAGATACCTTTTAATTCAATTACTTACGATACTAACCATTCGATTTGGTTCAGTCGGACAAAACTTAATTCTTTTTGCAGAAAGAGCCTGAATTACAATAAATATCAATAACATAAAATATTAGAAATGCATAATATTGCCCCTTTCGAGGGGATGGGCAAAAATAGCCAATACCCTGCATGAGAGTGGTGCCGCCGTATTGCCGATAGAAGACGAACTAATCCAGGCCGTGGTTGACAGTCAACTCCTGCATGTGGATGAAACCTCCTGGATGGAATTAAGCACGTTCCTGTGGTTATGGGTGTTCAGCACGAACAGCGTCACCGCCTACTGGATTGCTTACCGTTCATCGGAACTGATTGAAAACATTTTAGGCCAGGCCTATGCTGGCTGGTTAATGAGCGATGGCTATCAGGTTTATCGCAAATACCAGAATCGCGTGCGCTGCTGGGCGCATTTGCTGCGCAAAGCGCAAGGCCTCGAAGAGAGCCTCGACACCGAGGCGCGCGACTTTGGAAAACGCACGCGGGAATGCTTAGGCATGCTCATGGCGGCCATTCGTGAAGCACGTGATCATCCGCCCGATACGCCGTTAACGGAAACCTATCAAAGCCAGCTGGCAGCCTACCAGCGCCTGTGTAAGCACATGCAAACACGGCCGCATAAAAAGGCACAGGCGCTCGCGACCGAAATGCTCAATGACTGGACGGCGATCTTTCGGGTCGTGCAATACCCTCATTTGCCGTTGACCAACAACGAAGCGGAGCGTGCTTTACGGCATTGGGTGATATTAAGAAGGATCAGCTATGGCACGCGCACCGAACAAGGCACACGAGTTTTTGCCATCTTAATCAGCATTATCGAAACCTGCCGTAAAAGGCAGCAATCCCCCTGGATTTATTTGGCCGCGGTGATTCACAGTCAGCGGACTGGGCTGCCGCTTCCAAAGCTGCCCCTTGTTAAGGGGTCTGAATAATTACGACTCAAATGCTGCTCATTACCCTATCGTTAATGCATTGCTCAATCATTAGCGCTCGCTTGACACATTAATTTCATCTAACTCAAACAGTATTTTTAACTACTTTTTGCGCAGCATCAGCCATTACCTTTTCAATACCACTTTGTATTTTGCTGCGAGCTTCATTATCTGAAATTCCATTAGCCATTTTATGAGCGCTTAATGATATTGAAACTTGATTGATGGGTCTTTTACCCCACTCTGGGTCTTCCCATTTTCCATTAAAATAGTCTGTCATTCTTAATAAAAAATCTAAGAACGTGTTTTAAAAGTCTCATCCATCGAGTCTGCGCAGCATCAAATTGATCATGGCGATATAGATGAAAGCCTCGCTAGATTCAGGGAGCACTTCATAATCCTTACTCAAGCGACGGTATCGATAAAGCCATGCGAAAGTTCTTTCAACGACCCATCGACGGGGCAATAACTTGAACCCTTTAACATCATCTGAACGTAATACCACATCGAATACAAATCGAAAATGTTCGCAAACCCAGGCCAACAAAGCGCCTCGATAGCCGCCGTCTACCCATATTTTGCGTAGCTTTTTACAACTACCTGTCAGCCGTTGTAAAACAAGCTTGGCACCATCACGATCCTGAACCGAAGCGGCCGTCACCACAACAACCAGCAATAAGCCCAGGGTATCGACCAATATATGACGTTTACGTCCTTGAATCTTTTTGCCAGCATCATAGCCTTTTTCGCCAGCCAAGGCCGTCGTTTTAACGCTTTGACTATCCAGACTGGCCGCCGTTGGATGTTTGTGCCGTCCCGCTTTGCGGCGAACATCGGCGCGCAAGCTGTCGTGTAGTTGTTGCCAAAGGCCTTTTTTGGTCCACTGTCGAAAATAGCCGTATACCGTTTCCCAAGGTGGAAACGAATAGTGTGGCAATAATCGCCATGAACATCCCGAACGCAGCACATACAAAATGGCATTCACTACGCGCCGTAATGAGGTTGTCCGCGGGCGCCCACCTGGCCGAGCATCTGGCAGCAATCCTTTAATTATGTCCCAACGTCTTTTGTTCAGATCAGTTGGATAGCGTTTTTTACTAGAGCGTCTTTTTTAGCCATAAAAGATTGAAATACGCCTATTTTACCAAGGGTTCAACTAATTTGGAGACTTTTAAAACACGTTCTAAATCTTCTTTTGTTAACATGGTCTTCTCCAAAATAGAATAGTAAAGGTTGCTCTCATCCTAACTTTATCATGCAACCAAATAAAACAAAGTTTACGTTCACTGGTTCAGCTTTGTATGTTTTACAAATACTTAATCAATGTGATCCGAAAAACGGATCACTAAATATTAGAAGGGCTTGGGTGGCTTTGGCCGCCAGATTGCAAAGTGAGCAACTATAGTTTTATCTGAATCCATCGTTACTGTGATAGATGATGACTTACCTGTAACAGCACCAGACCAATAATTAAAAACGGTTATAAATGAAAAAGGAATATAAATTTTATGGCCGAATGGGTCTGGTATCCATTTCCCATATAACTCACCATGAGCATTAATATTTACCGTTTTACCTTGGTCAAATGTGACTACAGTGTCTCGTGTGCAGTGAACATCCAAGTCGCCGCACTTAACATCTACTGAGCCATGCCCTTCAAATCGAATGCTCAATAAAGGACGATCATAGCGTTCCGATTGATAAATGGTGCCATTTTCTGCAACTGCGAGAAAGGTGTTCTTGCCATAGCGAATTTCTTTAAGCGTTTGGTTTGCACCGATATTTCGAGAATCCCATTTGTCGCCGTCCTCTGAATCATACACATAACCGGAAGCTCCTACAGCCACAAAGGTATTGTTTGCAAATGTTATTTTGAAAACTTCGTCGATTGCTTGATAACTCCTTCCTGTCCAATCTAAACCATTCCTTGAGGTATAAAATCGGCGATTGCTACCAACTGCAACAAACACTCCATTACCGTACGCAATGCTTCTGAACTCTCCTAAGCCTCCAGAGAGGGACTCAGTCCAGGTGACACCATCTGGGGAAGCGGCGGTATAAAAACAACCAATATAATTATCCGGGTAGCCTGCATTTCCTTGTCCGACCGCTACAAATAGACGCTGACCACCTGTATCTTCGCCTACACAGATATCATTAAAGTAATGTAAGCGGCTTTTCGATGAAAATGACACAACATTCCATGTTGAACCGCGATCGGTCGAGATCTGTATACCGCTACCCATGTCTCCTGATCCTGCGACAATGAAAACATCGCCGTCTGAAATGATGGCGCGAGGAATAAGAGTCCAATTTGTTTGCGATCCAATCCGCCATGACTCCCCTTTGTCGTCCGAAAGCAGAGGAATTACCGGAAAAAAATCGGCTTGGACATTATCGTGAGTGACAGCTACGAATGTACTGCCACTAGCGGCGACATCAAATATTTCATATGGATGGTTAGGGATAGGGCTTTGTCTAATTGTCCACGTTATACCGTCTGCGGAAGTAAAAATCCCGTGCCCTACCGCTATAAAAGTATCTTCACTAAAATCTATGCTACAAATGTGCGGACTATCTGGGATATTTCTTGCGTACCAACTATCAATAGGTTTCATATAGTATCTCCTGGTTGATGATTTTTGGCGTTGCCTGTCTTACAATTTTGTAATTGTGAACTTTTCCCAAGGCCCTATTGCATTCCTATTTGCAACGACCTCTCGACCACCTCCATTTTCTGCACAAACGAACTGTCCATTATGGGCGGTTAGCGCAAATTGATCTCCGCTTCTTATGGGTGAATTCACCTCTTCTCTGTCTACTATTACTAGCACATCTACCCAACCGCTATATTGATCGTCATAGTTGCCAGAACTGTCACGTAGTGCAAAGTTCACAGTTACATTCACCGTGTTATTGTTAATGTTTGTCGTTATGTCAACTTGCTGTCTAAACAAATGGTGATCCTCTTGAGTAAACCCAATGTCAAAACCATTAAGCGAAGCACCCGCTCGAAATACCGCAGAATCAAAGACAAACGCTTGAGTTACGCTCTGTACCCTTCCCGAAGTGGGCAGAAAATTAAATTTTGTTGTTTTGAAGTCGATCATTCTGTTTCTCCTATGTAATTTTTAAGTTAGTTAAATTCTTAGCATAATTACAACCCAAACTTCTTGGTCTCAACGTACTCCTGTTTCAACAACGCTCAGAAGTCGTCGGCCTGGCCTTGCAGGACATAGTCATAAGGCAGCCAGCCGTACCCTTCCTCGCCCCATTCGGTGCCCCAGGAGTTTCTGATCAACAAGGCGCCCGAGGTTTCCTTTCCGCAGATGGCTATTTTTGCCCAACGCCTCGAAATGGTAAAAATAAGAAAAAGTTAATATACAGATACCTTTTAATTCAATTACTTACGATACTAACCATTCGATTTGGTTCAGTCGGACAAAACTTAATTCTTTTTGCAGAAAGAGCCTGAATTACAATAAATATCAATAACCTAAAATATTAGAAATGCATAATATTGCCCCTTTCGAGGGGATGGGCAAAAATAGCCATTATTCGAACCCACCCGCTTAAGCGGGTGGTTGCTATGTTACCGATGGAAAAATATTACTCGTATGAGAAATAAAAAAATTAACCTAGGTTAATTTTTGTTTCAGAACGTCACTAAATGTAAAATCCAGGACCATAAGATAATGCTATAGACGTAGGGGGGGATACTGTAAACAAGTGTTTACTGTATGGCAAAACCGCCCTACCGGAAGCTCCGGTTTTACTGGGTTACAGAAAGCTAAAATCAGAGGGGTTTTCGGTATGGGTATATAGGCCAAGGTAAGTCGGATATTGCTTAGGTGAAAAATGGCAACCACACACTAACATCGCCGACACGCGGATTTACGATCATCGCAAGACCAGACCGGACAGAATAATGGTCGCTGAACACGCAAGTTCAGTACCGCATCGGTGGTCGGCTCTATGTGAACCCTAGTGGGTAATGCGATAATGGAGCCATGAAAATTCGCGTTTTTATTAAAAAACTATCAAATCCTCGCGTTAAAAGGCGATTAAAAATTGGCCTCTCTGTTTGGGGTAGCGTGATTATGATTGGGTTATTTTGCATAAAGGTACCAAATGACCCGCAAGAGTTTCACTATGACATTGATAATAAAATATTAATGTCATTTTCTTTCCCCCAAATTTGAGGATAAAACCTCACTTGTTTTTGGTAGTCATCAAACAAACGAAATCTTTTTATGATCAGACGCTTAAGAAAATTTCTATGGTTCGTTTCGTACCTTTATGCAAAATAACCCGAAGATAACAGCAGTAAAAAACAGCATTAGGGCTTCGGATAATTTAACGCCACTATATTTTTCAAGACTGGTGATCTGTTGTCTTTTTAAGTGTTTTTTACGGCTGGCTTTGCCCATGTCTAAAAAATCCTAAGATTTAAGGTAAAGACTGGAGTGATTGGGTCTGTTATCTACACTGAATTTGAGGTTTGAGCGCTCGTTGATACCTACAAGCCTGCGATTACTCAACAGCTCCTTGTCTGCGCAAGTACCACAAAATCATAGCTAGGTTCGCAGCATCTACTTCCTGCCCAGATGATGCTGAAGCATGTTCCATCATCATTTCTAAGATCCGACGATAGTTATCCGGATCATCCCACCCTCGATAACCCTTGATCGCCTGGTCGCGCAGACGAACTTTCATCTCTTCGGCAAAATTATCCACCACCGCGTTGAGTCGCTCGATTTCTTCTTGTGTTTCTTGATCCATAGACAAAGGAAGGAAATGGTAAAAGATAATGGAATTATAACGAAAAGCAGGGCGCTAATAACTAAGTATTCTTGACACATAAACGATAGAAATCGAGGTTGCATCAGCCACGATTACCAACGACTGAAAGTGAGATCGAAATAGACGCTCGACTTCAATCCCCCCTTTAGAAAAATAGCTCGCCTTGAAAGTCATTATCCAGTCATCTAAGCTTGGCGAGAGATTCGAGAAGCTCCTGGCTTTACTGCGGCGATACTTGATTTGCTGATAGTGATCTATGGAAATGAACAATAATGAACAAAAAAACAGTCAAGGACGTTAGCATGCGCCACTATATCATCCGTTTTTTCATCCTCTTGGGGTTGCATTTTTCCACTCTGGCCTCAGCGATCACGCCGGCAGCGCCTCTAGTTAATAACCGTGTCTTCGACTATGCCGAAGCTAACTACCCGGGCATTTTCACAGGTGCCGGGACCGCGGGACACTATCAGCAGTATCTCTATCGCTACTATCCAGCCAGTGGCAACTATTTAGGCATTGATACGACTGGTGAACTCTTCATATTGGGACCCTATACCAACAATGTGTTGACAGCCGTTGGTCTCGTGGCTAATTACGCCAGTGCTATCACTGATTGGGAAGCCACACAAAGTCCTATATCGGATGAGCGTGTGTTCGCCTATCAGGAGGCCAACTTCCCCGGCATCTTTACCGGTACGGCGGAAGAGGGACACTATCAGCAATATCACTATCGCTACTATCCGGGTAGCGATAACTACTTAGGCATTGACCCAGCCGGCGAGATATTCATCTTGGGGTCCTATACCGGCGATGTGCTGACGGGCATTGGCAACGTGGCCGATTACCGGAGCGCCATCCTGGATTGGGAATCACAACCGAGCTTGAGACTCGATTACCTGGGGTTCACTCTCTGGCTGGATTGTTCGCAACGGGGCGCCACAAAATTTCAGTATGTGGCCCAGCGTGATACTGGAAACGCTGCGCGTTATGACAGTTTTTTTCTCGACCCGAACGTCGCGACTGACTGTCAACAAACCAGCACCCGCACGTATGGCATGAATTACGATAGAGGCCATCTGGTGCCGGCCAATCATCTCGATGCCTCAGCCGAGGCGATTAAGGCCACTAACACCATGACCAATATTTTGCCGCAAGCGTCCACTATGAATAGCGGTGCTTGGCTGCAAACCGAGGAAATTATTGAATGCTACCGGGACATTGATGAACTGTTAGTGATCGGTGGGGTAATCTGGGGCAATAACCCGGCCGATGATTACTTCGTCTCATCACACGCGGTTAAAACACCCGACGCTTTTTGGAAAGTCATTATTAGAGGGGTAGGGCAGGATGAACAAGCGATTGCCTGGATTGTCCCCAATAGTCAGGAAGCCACCCGAGATCGCCTGGATCAATATTTGGTGACCGTAAATGAACTGGAGCATATAACGGGTGAAAAAATACCGGTGGATGACTATGCCAAATACGACAAGCCCAGCCAATCCTGGATGATTCCGTTGGGTTGCGATAAAGGCTAGAAAACGGTAACCGTCAAAGACGGGTGCTAATAAAGAGTTTGTGTTGAATATAGACCGACGTAGCGGCTCATAGAGCAATGCTATCTCAGTACTTAGGCCCAATGTATCGTTAGTTAGTCCGCGTGAATAACAATAGCGATCGGTTATACGTCCTATGAAACAATTCTGTCGTTTGTTTAAATGCACCCAATTAACCCCAATTCCTTTTTCCGCCTGGGGTTAGCGGAAATCTTACCCGGCGATATGCAAAGCAATATAGGGGACGAGATTGAAAAGAATGATGCCGATTTTGTATATCGCCATTCCTGCGTAATGTATGGCGTCGAATTGCTCAACCGGCAAACGAAACCAGCGCCCGTGAAATCGATGCATCCACTCGTGAGCAGCAGTGAAGAATAAAAACCAAACAAGCAGCAAACCGTAGTTTATGACGGCACACCATAAGAGGGCATCACGCACTAATTCAATGCTCATGGGCAAGTCTCCTGAGTAGCAAACAAGTATTTTCCAAGACTAAAAGTAGCTTATATTCTCCAGTCACAATCGACAGAAACAAATCGCCTGCCCATCAGTTCAAAACTGGAAAGCCAATTAGGCCATGTACCAAAACGATTCTCTGAATTAGCATAAACAGTCTCAGTCTCCGTTCAAATGCCCACGCAAGTTCTGTTATGAGCAATCAATGATCACCAGGATTAATATTGTGTTGATGCTCAATACCTTCGGTTAAATTATAACCTTGGTCACTGAATAGATCGTCGGTAAAAAACAAACGCATATCTATAATCCAAGCAATTTTTTTAAGCTTATTGTTTTCTATAATAATGGTTGAAAGTTTAGGATTGTTATCAATAATCTGATCCACAAATGTTTTGGGGTTAGTAGGGTCTTCTTTTAGCGCACCCGATACGATACGCTGCGCAGATTCCATTGTCAGCACTGTATGCGTACTAGGTAGCTCAGCGTTTTGATCATTTTTAAGTGACTGCGCGTCAAAATAACCAATATCATAGCCAAGCTTAAAGGTCAGACCAATCATAATCACGCTACCCCAAACAGAGAGGCCGATTTTTAATCGCCTTCTAACGCGAGGATTTGATAGTTTTTTTATAAAAACGCGAATTTTCATGGCTCCATTATCGCATTACCCACTAGGGGTAGTTACCACATAGCTGTCAAAAGTGCCATCTACCTACAAGCCACTGACGCCAATGGATACAGAGGAGCCTCAGGACAAACCGTGCTTTTGGTTAATAAAACTCAGTTGAAAGGCTTCCTTTTAAATCCCGATTTTCTCCACTTCATCCAGCGTCATGTCGTCACGGCGGCGATCGTAGAGCTGGGTGGTGCGGGTGCTGGAGTGATTCGCCATCGCCGCGGCTTTCTCCAGGTTACCGCCATTTTTAAGATAGGCGGTGATGCCGGTCGCCCGGAAGCTGTGGTTGCCGGCCTTGGTTGCAATCCCGGCGGCAGCCATGCGGCGCTGTATCATCGCATAGGCATTAGCCTGGGCGAGGGGAGTCTGGGTGAGTTTACCGGTGCCACGGCCAAGGGTGCAGAATAGGGGCCCTTTGGGATCGTCGCGCAGACCGGTGCCGTCGATATAAGCAGTCAGATACTCTTCAAGGTTGTGGTGACAGGGCATTTCATGGCGTTTGCCGCCTTTCTCGCGCAACCGTACCCAGAGGCGGCGGTTCTGCGTGTACACGTCCTCCACCTTCATGCCCAAGGCTGCGCCGATGCGCGCGAAGGAATACACCATCAGCGCGATCAGGGCGCGGTCGCGCAGACCGGCGTGTGTGCGGGTATCGATGCTGGCAAGCAGTTGGCGGGCTTCTTCGGGGTCCAGTACCGGCGTCTTGCCGGTCTTCACGCTATGCGTCGGGCCGCGTACCGAGGACGCCGGATTGACCGACACAATCTGGCCGGTCACCAGCCAGTCGAACAAATGGCGAATTGCCGCCAGATGTTGCTTTACGGTCGGCGCGGACAGTTGCTGGGTTTTGCCTTCGATCCAGGCCGCGACATGCAGGGGTTCAATATCGATGATCGACGATACGCCAACCGCTGTGCACCAATCGAGAAATTCCGTCACGGCGCGGAGATAAGCGCGACGCGTGTGCGGGTTGCGGATGTTGGAAGCAAAGAATTCCAGAAACCGAGTTTGGGCGCGGTCACCGGCAGCAGTGATCAAGGCCGGCAAGTTGGGTGACAAGGACTGCGTGATAAGCTGAGTCATGGGCTGTTTTTTCGCCTGTTTCCTATATGTGATAAAGGACATTATCACATATAGGAAACTGAAATTTCCCAGTCATTGGAAAAGTGGATTTTCGTGTCCTTAACTAATATAGCGTCCTATTTACCTAACTGCTCCCGGCCATTATGCAGAACTCTGCATAATGGCGATTTCCATACGGTCATCCTACTTTGTAATTATGATTTCAACGAAAGGGTCTCTGCTCGATTAACCAGCTCAATGGCCACTTTATCTTCCTGAGCTAACCAGCCGATGCCGCGCTGGATCAATTTTTCATCGATTTGGGTTTCTCGAATCAATTTTGCGACGGTAGTGGGTCCATGTTTATCCAGATATTTCCAGATAGTGCCCGCGGTAGTACCAACCTTATTTAACATGCTATTTCCTTGTTTAAGAGTTATTAAAAAAACAATACCAAATTGTAGCAAAACTGTCGGAAATGCTGTCCTTTTCGTTATGCAAAACATCCGTTTACTATCAACTTCAAAACTGTTCGGTTCGCTAAAAAGCTACCCATCGCATGGGAATTTGAGCCGGAATTTTATTGAAAAACAACCTACGAAGGTGTCTGGTTTTTGTAGATCATTACCGTTTTGGCCGGAACCGGGTCTTTGGCCCAGACTGGCCGGCTGCTGCCGGTCGGAGCAGTCGACTCTAGGTTCTGACAATCAATGTTCAAGATCACTGAACCCGGCTCACGATGGCTCCGAGCAACTCGAATATTCGCCAATACTGCTATTTAAGCTAACTTGTAGATTGAAAATTATCGGCTACTATTGCCAAGGATAAAGACCATTAACAATAAGAAACCACCCCAGATGGTAATCATTGTCATGCCATTGCGGTCATCATTTGTGCTCGCGTATTCAACGTTACTTTCATCATTCACTCTTTAGGACCCCCCTCATGAAAAAATCCGAACTCATAGACGCCATTGCCCAACACGCCAATTTATCCAAAGCCGACGCAGGACGCGCGTTAGATGGTTTAACCAAAACCATCGAAACCACGTTAAAAGCCGGTGACTCTGTGACCTTAGTCGGCTTTGGCACCTTTGAAGCCAAAGCAAGAGCCGAGCGTGCCGGTCGCAACCCGCAAACCGGACAAGCCATTACCATTGCCGCCGCGACAATACCGGCATTCAAAGCCGGCAAAACCTTAAAAGACGCGGTTAACGCGTGATGGTTTAAGGGTGTAAAACGACGTCCAATACTTGCCAATTTTCAGCGGCCATTTCACCCGTCCAGGCACAGCGTATTTTTATCGTTTGACAGTCAATAGCCCCGCGAAAGCGGTCAAGCCCCCTGCCCGGCTTTTAGGCCCTATAATGTATTTTATAGGGTCTAAAAATAGTCCCCAAAACCGCACGCAACCGCGCCTACATATAAAGGCATAAATCGCCATGGCCGATGTGATCCTTTGGGTTTAGGGAGGATGTCAGTGTCCTAAGTTTTCTTTGTTAATCGGGTATGCAGTCTTTAGTCGATCAATTCGTTGCGCTAGTTCTTTGCCGGGTTTGAAATAAGGAAGATAGCTAGCGGGTAAATGTAATGGCTCACCTGATCTGGGGTCTCGCCCTATGTGAGGTGCTCGATAGTGCAACGAAAAACTGCCAAAGCCTCGAATTTCGATTCTATCGTGAGCCATCAGTGTTTGGCTCATGTGTTCTAGTATGCAGGCAACTGCCAGTTCCACATCTTTGCGTGTCAAATGAGGCTGCTTCTTAGCCAATGCTTCAATGAGTTCTGATTTAGTCATATGCGGTGCTATGTTTATGGATATGCATTCGAGGAGTAAAGCAGGTTGTGTGTGATATGCCCTATTGTTCTGTGCGAAATGCCCCGATAATGGGTTTTAATGCGTTGTTTAAGCCGTGTCACCACGCTATTTGGAGGTAGCTCTGAACAGCGCAAACTAAGGAAATTAGCATTTATTGTGCCATTTGTGGCGGCAAAATGTCGCGCGGCAATCTGCCACATTTTCAAGGCTGGCTACAGTCACTAGAATGCCTGCAACTCTTGTATGCGCTCCCACTCCTAAAGGGATTAGAGTTTAGTATCCTTCCACTTAATGCGGCCAGATGAGCAGCCCTGGTCGCATTTTTTTTGCCTATTGGCGGGTATGATGAAACGAAATTACCAGTTAACCCCAACTTGGGTGCTAATAAACAAAAGGCTCCAAAGTTCCACAGGCTTTATAAGCCACTGCAAATGTAGGGCGCGCGGACAAACTAATGATACCATTGGGCCTATACACTGAGTTTGCGTTACTCTATGAGCCTCTCTACGTCGGCCTATATTTAACACAAGCTCTTTATTCTTGGAACGAAAAAGTCTGGAAGTTTAGATCTCCTAAAAATTACACGGTCAGAACGGATTATTTTTGAGAAGTTGAAAACAATCTGAAAGCCTTGCTGGATAAGGTACTCAGCAAATTTCTATGAAACTTTAGAGCCTTTTGTTTATTAGCACCCAATCATGGCTTGATCTTAGCCGCAAAACGAATAATATCGGGAAGCAGTTGCAGATAGACAGCAAGCTTTCCTAAAACATCCACCGCATCGCTTGGCGGTTTGATGACACGCTTCCTCACATGCTCAATGATTTCAAGTAACATTTTTTTGCCTCGAAATCGATTGACGCCAACTTCTAGCAAAGGTGCGAAAAAAGGCGCGATTATGAGTGTTGCCATTAATCCGCTTGTCGCTCCAACCAAACCTACCCAAGCAGGAACTCCGGTTAGACTCACCCATAGACTGCCCCACCAGGATAGATTGCTTGTATAAATCGCTGTTGCAGCGGCTTGACCTGTGGCAAGGCTACTTCCAAAGCCACTGGCTCCCAGACTTTTCCCCATTAAGCCTGTCAATAAAAACATCAATGCTTCTCGTGAGCCTTCAACAGGGAGAGACATTCGTTCAATATGATGAGAAAGTTGTCTTTCAACTTCCTCACGTTGATTGGTGGGGAGTCCGTTAAGTAAATCACTCAATTTGGCATCGAAATTGGTTTGATAATGAGCAACATAATCCTGAAGCTTTTTGTCCAAGCCGCGTAAATCAAGCAACTCGATTTCAATCGCGGTATACAACTCAAGTTGCTTACCCGATAAAGAAATAGAATTGAGTTGTTTATCCGGTTGATTTTTCTTACGGGTGGCTGCTGACTTGATAAAGCCCCAAGCAGAACGAGGTAGAGTAGCTAACTCCTTGGGAATATCGCCTCGGTGTCGCCAATGGCGACTTAAGACAACACTCGGCGAAGCAAAATACTTCAAATAGACTGGCGTGACACGATTTTTTGCCTCGTTAAGGTGCGACTCAACGATGCCGTTTAAATTTTGCCGATGTTGTTCGATAGTTTGCGCGTAACAACAAGGAAAGCTCTTATCCAGAAGCTTTACTTGATCGTTTTTATTACTTGGCTGAGACATTCAATTCATCGGTTTTCGGCTTGTCAAACAGTTTGGAAAATTTGCCCGTTTAAAAAAAGCATTAAAGTTTATCCGTGTCCTCGGCATCGGTTTCCCGCTTTTCCCCCTCGTCCTTCATGTATTCCCACATCTCGTTTTGATGCAGCCATATCGGATCAGCATTTTGTTGGATATACTCTTCAGCATCAATTCCTTCGATCATGGGCGGTCTTTTGATTTTTACTTGCTTTCCATTTAGGAATACCCACATGTACTTCTTTTGATTTTCTTCTTTTGTCTTTTTTCTTACACGCTTCTGAGCAGTTGTAAGCTTCTTTTTTACCTTGGGCATTGTCGGGTGCTAATAAAAAAAGCTCTAAAGTTCCACAGGCTTTATAAGCCACCGCAAATGTGGGGCACGTGGACAAACTAATGATACCATTGGGACTATACACTGAGTTTGCGTTACTCTATGAGTCTCTCTACGTCGGCCTATATTTAACACAAGCTCTTTATTCTTGGAACGAAAAAGTCTGGAAGTTTAGATATCCTAAAAATTACACGGTCAGAACGGATTATTTTTGAGAAGTTGAAAACAATCTGAAAGCCTTGCTGGATAAGGTACTCAGAAAATTTCTATGAAACTTTAGAGCCTTTTGTTTATTAGCAACCTACATGACGATAAATCACCCGCCCGTTTGGCGAATCAAGGTTGTTTTGAATGGAACGAGACCGGCTGTTTGGCGGCGGTTCGATACCTACTCGACCCTCACGTTGTCGCAACTGCACTACTGTATCCAAGGCGTCATGGGCTGGGAGATGGCCCATCTCTTTTCCTTCCACGACGAGCTGGGACGCTGTGAGATCAACAACAGCTTGATCCTTGCCAACGTATGCCGCATCGGGGATACGTTGTGTTACGTTTATGACTTCGGCGACAACTGGGGGCACTTGGTCACAATCGAGAAAGAGATGAGGACATGTACCGGTGTCGTTTATCCGCGCTGTGTCGCAGGGCGAAACGCGTGTCCACCGGAGGATTGTGGCGGGCCATGGGGCTACGCTGAGATGCTGAGAACACTTGCGGGTAGGCGGAATGCCCGTAGGCGCGAGCTAATCGACTGGTTGGGCGGCCCCTTCGATCCCAAGCATTTCGCGCTGGAAGAGGCCAACGATCGTCTGACTGAGTACCTTGAAGTTTCTACACCAGAACCGCAAGTGTAAATAAGCCGATGGATAGCCAGATGCGGAAACGTATTACTCATGTTCTTCGGTGCTGACTTGGAGGTAAATGTTATGAGCAAACCTGAACCTATAGCCGGTTTAAGCGACAATGAACGCAAACTGCTGATTGAGGGATTGACGGCGCTGCGCCGGGAGCGTGGACAGACGTGGAACTTGGCCTGTGATGCTGCCGTTGCGAATGGGAAACGCCAACCTTCCTTGCGGCGGTTCGGTATCGATGACATTAAACGGCTTGCCCGGCGAGTTGGCGGTAGCGCCGCCCATACACACTGGCTTGAGGAGTAACCGGCAAGTCATTTCCACTGCGCCTCAAAGCCCTGTATTTAGGTCAGATTTGAGAATCTTCAGCGTACTAAAATAGCAACTTAGGGTTGCTTGTCACGGGCAAATACCGGCCATCAACTGACGGTCGCGACTGGCGGCTTTGTGGCGATGAATATGGCGGAATGAAGGTAGGCAATGCGCTATTAATTCAGATGGTGTTATCGCATTGCCTACTGTTTTGGCGTTTTGACACCCTTGAAAGCCACTAAAATCAAGGGACACTGTTTTGAACATTAGACATTTTGGCTCATTTATCTATTGGAATATACTGTGTCAAATCGATATATCATTAATGATCATTAATCCTGTTGTTATAATTTTTAATCAAGTTAATGATATTAAAGTATATAATATTTTGTCAGGTATGATTTTTTGATGCTTCGATATTTAAATATTAAGCATCGATAAAACTAATTTTTTAAACTGTTAAATTTGCTTTATAAACAAGGAATCAGTATGGGTATTTTAAGCCGCGCAATAGATGTAATTAAGGGAGTACCACGGAATTCAGACGAGGCAGGACATCTCGACGATTATATCTCATGTCATGAAGGTCTTGAGCATCTCTCCATTGACCTGAATGAATTTATTTCGCTAGTTTATGGAAATAACAGTAACCTGAATGACAGTGTCTTGCTGAATATCCGTAATAACCTTGGTAAGAATACTGTGGAATCAATAGCAGACATGCGCGCAGTGATTATGATGCTCGACAGGCAAACTTTTCCGACGCCAATGATAATCAGGTTTTCAACGGAGGACATTAAATTCACTCCGATAAACGGTATCGACAGCCCAGTGGACCGCCACGATATATCTGTCTCATCGCCAAGTGCTTTTTCTGGTACGTATGAGCCACATCTAGTTGCCTGTTTTAATAAGATATGCCGCCCTGGTGCGGTGGTTTTTGACATCGGGGCTAATGTCGGCTTCCATTCACTGATGCTATCTAAGCTGGCTGGGGAGGAAGGGCATGTGTACGCGTTTGAGCCAAACTCGGAAAATTGCCGACTAATTCTGATGGCGTCAGAACACAACCATGTCTCAAACATAACGCTATTGCCGATCGCCCTTTCTGATCAGCGCGGTTGGGCATACTTCTCGTCCCACATCGGCTCGAACGGTGGCTTCGTTAGTCAGCAGTTCGTCACGTTGCATGGGCATGGAACGGTTGTTCCGACATTCACGCTAGACGAGATGTCCATGCCAAACGTCGACGTGATTAAAGTGGATGTCGAAGGTGCCGAATACAAGGTATTAAAGGGTGGAGAGGCGCTGCTGTCGCGCAGCCGTCCCGCAATCATCTGCGAATTTAGCATGGAGATGATAAATCGTGTTTCTGGCGTAGAACCTGTAGACTTTCTTAACTGGATTATGGGCATGGATTACAGAATCTTTGTCATCGATCGGGTGTCCTGCGAGGAAGTTCCAATTGATTCAATACCGGCATTTTTCGACAATTGGGGATCCCCTGTTCGCATCGAAGACCTGCTTTTTTTGCCGCGTGAAAAAGACAACCTCATCAATGGCGTGTGATTACTCTACTGGTATCGCCTGCTAAGCATAGCACCTAGCGGTTAAGGAAACATTAGACATTTCGATACGGACTGTCTCAATGTTTTGGCTGCCTGCTTATTGCTGTTTGCTAAACTCCGCGAATGGCAGGTTTGGGGAAACTTAAATCCATTCCCGAATGACGGCTGTGGGTCGGTTGCGGTAGTTCAAATCTGACCTCTTTTATTAGGCTCGTTGGGGTGGTGAAGCACTAACCCAACAAAAAAAACCTTATAAACACCAGTACCTGTCAGATTAGATATGAACCACACATCTGAATCGAAGATGGCCGATTGACAAGTTTTTTTGGAGCCCGAAAAAAATTGACTATTAAGGTCGAAAAATAAAGTCGATCTTTATGTGCGTTCCATCAGCAGGCCTTTGCTTTGCTCTTTTGCTTGATACATTCTTGCATCCGCTTTCCTGAGTAATTCGCTCATTTCCGTGCCATCGTCGGGATAAACCGCAATTCCTATGCTGATATCAATCGTCAGTTCAATGCCCCGGATAAGCCGCGGCTGAGCCAACTTGGCCTGAATTTCCCGCGCAACTCTCTTCCGCATTCGCGTAAGACGTATCTTCCAGTAGGATCACGAATTCATCTCCGCTGATTCTACTCAAAGTATCCTCATTCCTGATGCATTCCTTGAGTAAACCGCCCAGGGTCCTGAGCAATTGATCGCCAACGTCGTGACCATAGGTATCGTTTACCTTCTTGAAGCCATTCAGATCGAGAAACATAGTCGAAAATGTCAGGTTCCGACGCTGTGCCCGGGAACAAGCCTGACTGAATCGATCGGTCAGTAGCGTTCTATTGGGGAGCCCAGTCAAGGCATCGTGCATCGCCATATGGAGCAAGCGATTTGCCGACCTTTTCCTTTGTTCTTCCCGGCGAAAATGCTCATTCAGGACAAGCAGCAGCAGAGCGAGGACCAGGAGCAAGGTTGAGCCTGTGGCGATCACAAGCGGCAGGTCAAGATCAGACCAGCCCAGTTGTTTGTCCACCCTGAGCGCATAAGTATCTACACAACTTTTCCTAAATTTTGGCATGATGCAGTATGATTTTAAAAAAAACTGCCAGGCGTGGATTCACGCCTAAACGACCGCTACCATCGACTGGTGGCTGAACACATGAACTCCAGTGATCCCCTGAGCGCGGGTCTGAAAGCGTTGCCGGACAAAATCAGCAGCTTTGCCAGCACTCAAGCGGCATGGCGTTTCTATCAAAATGAATCGGTCAGCCTGCCGAAGCTGCAAGAACCACTCACGGCTGCCGCGCATGAAGGCATCCAAGAGCATTGCAGCCTGTACGCTCTATGCGTCCACGACTGGTCGCATTTGAGTTACAAACATCTCAACAAAGCAGATACTTATGCCATCACTCACGACACGGATGTAGGCTACGACCTGCAAACCAGCCTGATTTTAAGTGATCAGACTGGGCAGCCTCTGGCACCGGTAGCGCAACGGCTGGTCAGCAGCGACGGGAGTTACGCGACCTATCAGGAAATCAATCCTACTCCCGTCATCAAGCATCATCTGGATGAAGTGACGGGATGTATCCAGTATCTGGAAACACAAGGATTTCTAAAGCCGCTGATACACATCATTGACCGCGAAGGTGATTCTGTCGGGCACATCCGAACATGGGATGCGGCAGGTTGTTGGTGGTTGGTGCGGATCAAAGATAATCCAAAAGTAGAATACAATGGCAAGGCCCTATCCTGCAAAGCAGTGGCACAAGCATTGACGTTTGAAAAGACCCGGGAAGTCAGTTACCACGGCAAACCGTATTGGCAATGGGTTGCGGAAACCCCGGTGCGTCTCACCCGCCCTGCTAAACCTAGCCAAAAGAAAGAAAAAAAGCCCGCTGTGCCCGGCATTCCTGTCGATGCGCGGCTAGTGGTCAGCCGCATCCTATCCGAAGCGGGTGACGTGTTGGCGGAATGGCTATTGCTGACCAACGTGACAGCGGTGAATGCTGCTACCATTGCTCTATGGTACTACTGGCGCTGGCAGATCGAATGCTTTTTCAAGCTGCTCAAGCAAGCAGGCCATCATTTGGAGTCTTGGCAACAAGAATCCGCAGCCGCTATCGCCAAGCGCTTATTGGTCGTCAGCATGGCCTGTGTCACGGTATGGGCGATAGCCGCTGATAAAAGCAAGGAGGCTGCCGAATTGCGGGTATTTTTGATCAAAGTTAGCGGGAGGCAAATGAGGCACAAAAAGGAATTCACCAATCCTGCGCTATTGGCAGGGTTGTGGGTCTTTCTCTCCATGCTTGAAATCATAGAGGCATATTCCCAAGAGGAGTTGGGCAGCTTGGAAGCCACTGCCAGGCAATTTCTAGGAAAAGTTGTGTAGATACTTA
>CAWKEY010000047.1:0-18035 GCA_963848675.1 uncultured Gammaproteobacteria bacterium | reverse complement strand
GCGAATGACAAAAGTGCTAATCATAATTTGATGGCATTGAATGCGGTCGAATTGACATGCCATCAAGTATAGATAGGACCTGGGGATTTTTAATGGCACCAAGCAGAGGGCGGGAATACTTTTGGAGACCGACTTGATTGATTTTGTAAAATTTCTGTTCGTCGGTTCCCATAAAACAAATGTCATTCTATATTTTCATAGTATTTCAGTCATGCATGAAGATTGATGCTTCCCATTGGATCGGTTCTCAATCAGAGAATCACTTGAATAGTATTGAATGCCCCAATGTGATTGAAGAGGGTAATACTGGCCCAGTTCTGCATTGCGAACATATGAGCCGTCCATGCTTTAGTGATTGAAGCCATACGCGAATATCTCGTCGTTAAACTTTCACCCCAGTAAACTAAACTTCACAGCATGAACCACCTGCTTAATCAGCTCCCTTGCCCGACGCTCATCACCGATAAGTCGGGGCATGTTTTAGCAACCAACACCGATTTGTTGACCTTGGTGGGTGGAACTGAGCAACAATGGCTTCAGCAACCGATGGAAGGGTTTTTCCTGCCTGTCAGTCGCATTTTCTTGCAAACCCATGTGTGGCCAATGTTGCTTCGCGAAGGGAGTGTGCAGGATATCTACCTTAAAATATGCGATGCCCAAAGCCAGCGTATTCCTGTGATGGTTAACTGCAGACGAGGGCATTTTGCCGGCGTTGATAGCTACTTCTGGGTGTTCTTTGTGGCACAGGAGCGCAGCAAATTAGAAGCGGAACTGTTGGATGCACGCAATCGCGCCGAGGCTTCTTCCCTGGCCCTCGCCGAGCGAGAACGCTTTGACAAGACTATCACCGATGCTATGCCCGGCTTGGTCGCTTATTGGGATAAGAACTTACGCTGCCGCTTCGCCAACAGGACCTATCTTGATTGGTTAGGCAAGCTACCGGAAGCCATCATTGGCATCACTCTGCAGGATCTGCTGGGCGAGCGCCTATTCACCCTCAATGAATCCTATATCCGAGGGGCCTTGGCAGGCGAAATGCAGACTTTTGAGGGTACTCTGATCAAGCCTGATGGCAGTATTGGTTTCACCTTGGCCAACTACCTCCCCGATTATGATGCCCAAGGTATGGTCGCTGGCTTTTTTGCTTTTGTCAGTGATGTAACGCCTATCAAGACTGCAGATGTCGAACTTAGACTAGCCGCTAGCGTCTTTAAGAACACCATCGAAGGCATTATGGTCACCAATGCCGAAGGGATCATCCTATCTGTGAACCCTGCCTTCATCGAAATCACTGGCTACAACGTCAAAGAAGCTATCGGGCAGACTCCGCGCATACTAAAATCCAACCGCCACGACCAGGAATTTTATGCGACCGTGTGGCGGGACATAACTACCAATGACAGGTGGGAAGGCGAAACCTGGAACCGCCGCAAGGACGGCGAGATTTTTTTGGCATGGCAGTCCATCACAGTGATCCGCAGCTCGGCCGACGAGCCTGTTCGCTATGTTTCGGTATTCAACGACATCACCGAGCTTTGGCGAAAGGATGAACGCATGAGGCACTTGGCCTTCCACGACTCATTAACCGATTTGCCGAATCGCACTTTGCTGACGGAACGGCTTGACCAACTGATCACCATCTCAGAGCGTGATCAACGCAACATCGCTGTGATGTTTCTTGACCTCGATGGCTTCAAGGCCGTCAACGACAGCCTGGGCCATGACATCGGTGATGACTTGCTGAAAATGGTGGCGCAAAAGCTTCTGGCACAGTTACGGCACTCGGACACGGTGGCCCGGCTGGGCGGCGATGAATTCGTCATTCTGCTCGACAATCCAGCCAACAGTGACGAAGTGGCACACATAGCTGACCGCATTGTCGAGGCAATCAAAGAACCCATGAATTTACGCGGCAAATCGGCTTCGGTAGGAGCCTCCATCGGCATTGCCATGCATTCCGGGCAGACAACCGCTCAGCTAATGAAGAGCGCCGATACCGCTATGTATGCAGCCAAACTGGCCGGAAAGAACACCTATCGGTTCTTCGATCCGAGGATGACCGCACTGTCGAGAAATAGTGGTGAATGAAGGCTGAATAAGCAACGCGACTGGCGACTACCCAGAGGCAATTTCAGGCTATAGGCATTGAACAATTCTGACGCTGTTACCTGTATACTTTTCAACGCTGATTGACGCCTAGCAGAATCTCCTCGCTTGTCGTGGCTGCCATGCCTATCGGAGTATTTGTTTAGCCGCTTTCTACGTTTGATAAGTTCAAGTTCCAAACTTTTGCGACGCTGGTTTGGTGCATATGCGGTGACCGTTTGGCGGCAAGAACCGGACGCTCGATTATTATGAGCCTTAACGGCAGCAAGGGGTCGCTATGTTAAGCTTAACATATCGACCCCTATGTGTAGTTCCAAACTATGTGTAGTTTGTGAATGCCACTTGGCAGAGAAATAGAGTTCGTCAGGGTTACGGCCAATATGCAAAATCCTTAGCTTGACATAGTTTTACCGGTCTCCCGAAGTGGAAGCTCATCCACCTTAGGAGATTCTAATGAAATCTGATCACCACACAAGCAATTGGTTATTTGAAAGCCAATTGGCACCCTTCGTTGATGCATTTATGCTGCACTTGTTTGATTGCCGCTATGCATCCAACACCATTGATAATTACCTTGCCGGGCTGACGCATTTTGCTCACTGGCTCACCGAGAGCCCTATTGATGTCAAAACCATCGACGAAGGGATAATCCAGCATTTTCTGGATGACCATCTCCCAAGCTGTTGCTGCGAGCAACCGGCATTTTCTAATGCCAAAGATTTACATGCGGCGCTGGGACATTTGCTGAGAATCCTGCGCACCGATACCGATGCCATCATCGCTGATCCCTCGATAGGCCAAACGCCAGTAGATGAGGAGCTGAGACGATTCGATGATCACATGAACCACGTCCGTGGACTCGCTGCCAAAACACGTAAACACTATCTTTCTATCGTTCGTTGCCTGCTTTTGGCGCAGTTTGCTGATCAAGCAGTGGTGATTGCCGCCATCAAACCTGATCAGATTCGTCAGTTTATAGCCAGCCAGAGTACGCGATGTGCTATGCCGATCAGCATCGGGGCATCTGTTTCGGCATTACGCAGTTATTTCCGGTATCGCACTACCCTGGGCGATTCAGTCCATCATTTGATAGGTGTCACCTGTTTTCCTGCCAACTGGCAACAAGCCACGCTACCGAAGACATTGACCAAGCATGAGGTTGAACGCTTGCTAAGCGCGCTTGTGTCTGATGGACCGGCGGCGCTCCGAACAGCCGCCATCGTTCATTGCGCATTGGATCTCGGCTTACGCAGTAGCGAGGTGGCTTATCTTGGTCTGGATGACATTGATTGGTCGGCGGCGACGATCACGTTACGAGGCACCAAGGGACGACGTGAAGCTGTCATGCCCTTGCCAGCAGCCACCGGTCAAGCGATTGCCGATTACCTGAAGTATGAACGACCGCCCACCAGCAATCGTGCGGTATTCGTGCGCAACGTAGCGCCACGCGATCAGCCCGTCGGCCCCGATCTGATTCGGAAGTCGATCCGCCAGGCTTATGCGCGAGCGGGCTTGCCCTACACGCGGTCGCATTTATTGCGGCATACCATGGCCAGCAGACTCCTGGAAGGCGGCAGTTCCCTCAAAGAAGTGGCGGATGTTTTACGGCATCGCTCGCTGAATACCACGCTAGTCTATGCCAAACTCGATAGTAAAAACCTGGCTGCGGTGGCCTTGCCTTGGCCTGGGAGTGCGTCATGAATACCGCTATCGAGATGACCACCCATGCCGAAAATTACTTGAGCGAACGGCGGCAACTGGGCTTTGGTTTACGTAACCCAGGCTATGCCGTACTCAGCTTTGCACGCTACATTGATGCGCTGAATAGCCAAGAACCGCTGACTGTCGAGATGATGGCTGATTGGGCTCGACAAGACCAGGGACATAGCGATGATCCTGCCACGTGGGCAAGGCGGCTGAAGAATCTGCGTTCCTTTTGCCGTTATCTCCAACAATTTGAACCGCGCACCGAGGTACCCGACGATAGCATCTTTGGCCGAGTCGGCCAGCGATTGGCCCCGCATATTTATAGTGAGCAGGAGATCATTGGTTTACTAGCCGCCGCGCATAACCTCGATTCCTTTATTCCAGGCTTACGGGGCGCCACCTACGAGACACTGTTTGGTTTAATAGCGTCCACGGGCTTGCGGATTTCTGAAGCCTTGCATTTACTGGATTCTGATGTCGATCTAAAGGCTGGAATACTCGCCATACGGCAAACCAAATTTGCCAAATCACGCTATGTACCAGTCCATCCCAGCACTTTAGACGCATTAAGGCAATACCAATCACTACGAAATCGTCATATTGAGGTATCGGACGAGACTCGGTTTTTTGTGGGCGATCGTGGCCGACGATTAGGACAGCCGCTCAGTCAAAGGCAAGTTCATCGTGTATTCATTGTTATACGCAATCAATTGGGCTGGATCAATCGTGGCGCCCACAATGGCCCGCGCATTCACGACTTGCGGCATACTTTTGTCGTCCGCCGTGTACTGCTATGGCAAGCTGAAGGTATGGATGTCGATCGACAGATGTTGGCTTTGTCCACCTATGTCGGGCATGCCATGATCACTAATACCTATTGGTATCTCACGGGCATCCCTGAGCTCATGGCCGTAGCTGCAAACAGGTTTGAAACCTTTGCCCAGCTACCGGAGATGGGCCATGACTGAAATAACAGCACCCCACCCGTTATCCTTCTCTGCTTTGGTTCAGCAGTTTTTTACCGAATATCTGGTCAATCAACGTGCCATGAGTCCACGTACGATTGCGTCGTACCGGGACGCCATGTTGCTATTCCTGGATTTCGCGCAGCATCGCTTGGGAAAAATGCCAACGGCAGTAGAGCTGGCCGATATTACGCCGGATATGATCCTGGCATTCTTGGATCATTTGGAACTGCAACGCCACAACTCCGTGCGCAGTCGAAACTTGAGGCTGACAGCCTTACGCGCATTTTTGAAATTCGCGGCCCGGCGTGACGTATCGTCTTTTTTCGTCATTGAACAGGCATTAGGTATCCCCATGAAACGGTTCGAACGCCCCATGCTGGGCTTTCTGAGTCGCGAAGAAATGTTGGCGATTTTGGATCAGCCCGGCAAAACCTGGACGTCCCAACGGGATCATCTATTGCTGACTCTGCTTTACAATACCGGCGCGCGCGTTTCCGAAATCATTGGCGTCAAGGTCGGCGATGTCGTCATGAGTGAATCGGCTTGTGTCCACTTGCGTGGCAAGGGTCGTAAACAGCGTTCGACGCCTTTATGGAAAAGTACGGTCCAAGAAATCAGGACTTGGCTGAAGCACAACCCAACATTGAGCACCGATTCCGCGCTGTTACCTAATCGAGATGGCCAGGCAATGTCGCGATTTAACGTCACGCAACGACTTAATCTTGCAGTTGCCCACGCAGCCCAAACCATGAGCAGTCTTTCCAAACGAAAGATATCGCCTCACACCATTCGTCATACCACGGCCATGCATCTACTACAGTCGGGTGTTGCGTTTAACGTGATTGCCTTATGGCTGGGACATGAAAGCACGACCACTACACATCGGTATGTGGAGGCCGATTTGACGATGAAGAATCAAGCGCTGGCAAGACTCGAATCGCCGGAAACAAAAAGTTGCCGGTACCATCCTGATGATGATGCGTTGATGCAGTTTCTTCAGGCACTGTAATTATGTGTAGTTGTGGTTCGCTCTAAGTGGCGGCAGTCAAGGGCGGGCCTCAACTGTAAAACTAGATATACACATAGTTTGGAACTACACATAGGGGTCGTTGGCTGTCGATCAATGGCGGCCGCTGAATGACTGCTTTCTGCTCGTATGCATCATTTGGGCGAGAACCTCTCAGTGTCGCAGTATTTCCGCGACTGTGGACAGTTTGGAGCTCATATTCATTTGCACTTAAACTATAAGCCGGTGAAGCTGACCTCGAATCGCTTGTTGTGGGAATTCTGGCTATCGTTTTTTTATAGTCAAGGGTCGCTTCGCTATAAAGCTTCCTTGACTATAAAAAAGCCTACCGCCTATAGAATCCCACAGCGATTCGAGGGCATCTTCACCTAACCGGTTTATGTTTGTTTAGCTTTCCATCCAATGAGCGGCTAACGCCGACTGATTTTAAATGAAAACCGAACTTTGGTTTTCAAACTTTCCACGACAGCTCAAGCAAGAGCATCCAGGGTGAACCGCAATAAATAAAGCCATCTATAGCGATGTTATTTAGGTGATTTATTTCTAAAATGACAAGTAATATCGCTTGACAAAATAGCGGCTTTTCGGTAAAATAAGCCATGTTTTGAAGAAATCAAAACACCCGTCCACGGCGGCATCCGTGGCCAACTTTGGAGTAAGTAAAAATGAACAAAGCTTTAATAGATAGTCAAAACCCTATTGAGAAACTACTGAATCACGGCTCAACCGCTTTAACAGATGTTGAATTACTGGCTATTTTTTTGCGTACCGGCACACAAGGAAAATCAGCGGTAGAGCAAGCACAAGAACTGCTATCCGTTTTTGGATCGTGGAAGGCGTTACTAGGTGCAGATCAAAAAAAGTTTAAATCGGTTAGTGGTTTGAGTGGTGCCAAGTTTGCACAGATTCAGGCGGGGTTAGAAATGGTTAAACGACACTATAAAGAGGTTCTTGAACGCGGTAATGCTTTAACTTCTCCTGACATCACCCGCGCTTATCTCAGCGCACAATTACGCAGTTATAGTTATGAAGTGTTTGTTTGTTTATTTTTGGATAACCAGCACCGCGTTATTCAGTTAGATGAATTATTCAGGGGAACCATAGACGGTGCTAGTGTTTATCCAAGGGAGGTGGTTAAACAGGCTCTGTATCATAATGCGGCTGCGGTGATACTGGGGCACAACCACCCTTCAGGTATTTGTGAGCCCAGCCAGGCTGATAAACACATCACCGAAAAACTCAAACAGGCTTTAGCCATGTTAGATATTAGGGTATTGGATCATTTTATTATTGGCGACGGGCAGCCATATTCTTTTGCGGAGCATGGGTTAATTTAGGGTTTTTAAAGAGGTTTAAGGCCTGGCGGTACGAAAAGTATCGCTGGGTTAAAACCCCGTAAAAGAAATGATAACGGTAGGATGAAATGACAATAGAACAAGGTAAAAAAATTTTTTTTAGAAAACGAAAATCGACAAGCTAAATCCGGGTATCCATAATCAAAACATCAAGATTTATGCACATTAAAAAACGTGGGGGCTTTCGATCTGCCCCCGAAAAAGTTTTTTACTGTGCATAAATCGTCCTCATCGTCCTGACATTAATAACTCTGATTATTTTCGCGGGCGCGAAAATATTTGAACGGTCATTTTATTATTTATATTGCCCGGCCAGGTTTTGGTTAGGACAGCCCTATCGGGACAGGGTTTAGCCTGCAATGCGATCGAGTCCAGGGCAAGCGTCCGTAAGCCGACTTTGTTATTCCGCTGTCATAAAAAGTAGGCCAACGGTCGCTAAGCCCCGGCTTCCATCCCATTTCCAGCTAAACCCTTCTGTAGCTTGATGGTGGCTACGCGGCCTATTTTTATTTTCGCTAAGGAGAACAGTATCTTGACTGTTTCTTTTAGCCTTTGGCGGTCTGTAGCGTTGCACAACTATTGTCCGGTGAATCTGGCCTCAATCGCTTGTTGTATGAATTCTGGCTTTCGTTTTTTTCAGAGTAAAGGGTTGCTACGCTATAAAGCATTCCTTGACTCTGAAAAAAGCCTACCGCCTATAGAATCACACAGCGATTCGAGGGCATCTTCACCAACTAGACCTGTTTGTTTAAGCCTGCATCCAAGGTGCGGCTAACGCCGACTGATTTTAAATGAAAACCGAACTTTGGTTTTCATTCTTTCCACGACAGCTCAAGCAAGAGCATCCAGGGTAGGGAAGGGGAGTAATAGGGCAGGCTGCATTGATAAAATTAACTGTTTTATTTATATATGACAAGTAATAACGCTTGACATAATAACGGGTTTTCGGTAAAATAAGCCATGTTTTGAAGAAATCAAAACATCCGTTCACGGCGGTATCCGTGGCCTACTTTGGAGTTTATTATGTCTACTTATCAATTAGCTACTCGTTTTGGTCGTAATTCTAATGTTATTCGCGCTAATGCCCCATTAACCGATGACCAAATCCGGTTTGTTGCGCCTTCTGTTTATGCTCATGAGCAGCATTCTAGCCGCTCAGAGCGTTATTCTTATATTCCCACTAACACTATTCTTGATAGTTTAAGGGAACAAGGCTTTCAGCCTTTTATGGCTTGCCAGTCTCGCACCCGTAACGCTGATAATCAATGTCACACTAAGCACATGTTGCGCCTTCGTCATGCTTCGCAAATCAGCGGTGATGTCGCCAACGAAATAATTCTTGTTAATTCACACAACGGCACTAGCTCATATCAGATTTTTGCGGGTGTGCTGCGTTTTGTCTGCTCCAATGGTTTGATTGTTGGTTCAGAAGTTGCAGATTTTCGCGTTAATCATGTCGGTGATGTTAAAGACCGTGTTATCGAGGGTGCTTTTGAGGTGCTTGAACGCTTTCAGTTTGTGGACGAAAGCCGCGAAACCATGAAGGGTTTAACCCTTAATGAGGGACAACAACGGGCTTTTGCTAAATCTGCCTTATCGTTACGTTATGACGATTTTGAAAACGCCCCTGTCTCTGAGGATTCAGTTTTACGCCCTCGCCGTGTTGATGACAAGAGTAACGACCTTTGGACAGTGTTCAACCGCATTCAGGAGAATCTTACTAAAGGGGGGCTGCGTGGACGTAACAAAGAATATAAGACGGTTACAACCCGCCCGGTTAATGGTATGGATTCTAATATCAAATTAAACCGCGCTCTTTGGGTTTTATCTGAGGAAATGACTAAGCTGGTTCATTAATGCTTTATGGCGGGGCTAACGCCCCGTCTTTTGTTAAATTCTTTAGGCGTTGCTTTTGTTTTGGCCGTTCAAAAATTCCGTCCCGGCGGCTTCCGGGTCTTTTAGGAGTGTTTTATGATTGATCGTAATTATATCCCGGCCCCCGCTATTTACAGGAATAACTCTGGAAATGGTAAATATCGTTTTTTGATTCCGGCCCTTTATGCTGTTGATTGCTATATGGGCGATGCTACCATTTGCGATAGTCAGGGCAGAGCAAAGCCCGGTTTTGAGTGTCCTCAACCGTTTAATGCTTCATCTTTTGGCGAAAAATTTGCTGCTCTTGGGCATTGCACTTGCTCATTTTAATCATTATTAAAATTGACAAGATTTATAAAGATTTTTTTCGCGGGCGCGAAAATATTTGAACGGTCATTTTATTATTTTCATTGCCTGGTCAGATTTTGGTTAGAACAGCCCTATCGGGACAGGGTTTAGCCTGCAATTATTCTGCACCCAGGATAAGCGACCGTAAGCCCACATTGCTATTCCTGCCGTCATAGAATGTAAGCCAACGGTCGCTAACCCTGAGCTGGTCTAATTTCCAGCTAAACCCTTCTGTAGCTTGATGGTGGCTGTGCAGCCTATTTTGAGGTTTTCGCTAAGGAGAACAGAAGCTCCGTAAACTGCGCTACTGTTTATAGCCGTTAGATAACGAAACAGACAAGAAGAGCATTTGACTGTTTCTTTTGAGCTTTGAGGTCTGTTGGTAGCACAACTATTGTTCAGTGAATCTGGCCTAAATCGCTTGTTGTGTGAATTCTGGCTATCGTTTTTTTCAGCGTAAAGGGTCGCTGCGCTATAAAGCATTCCTTGACTCTGAAAAAAGCCTACCGCCTATAGAATCACACAGCGATTCGAGGGCATCTTCACCGGCTAGACCTGTTTGTTTAAACCTTCATCCAAGGTGCGGCTAACGCCGACTGATTTAAAATGAGAACCGAACTTTGGTTCTCAAACTCTCCACGACAGCTCAAGCAAGAGCATCCAGGGGAGGGAAGGGGAGCAATAGGGCAGGCTGTATTGATAAAATCAACTGTTTTATTTATTTATGACAAGTAATAACGCTTGACATAATGGCGGGTTTTCGGTAAAATAAGCCATGTTTTGAAGAAATCGAAACACCCGTTCACGGCGGTATCCGTGGCCTACTTTGGAGCTAAAAATGAGCAAAATAACAAAATCCACGATTAAATCTTTTATTAAAAATAATATTCCCTCTCTCTACATCAAAGTTGAAGCCAAGTTTAACGGCGATTGTGATTGCGTTATCGCAACCGATGGCGGCTTTTCTTTAGCTCAAAAAGATGAAAGTAATGCCAGTTATACGTTAGGAGTTAAAGGGGCTTGGTTTGTTGGCAATTCAAGGGATCATTTTACCGCCTATGATGATGGTCAATTTTCTGGCTATGAAGTTTATAACTCTTGCGGTTCTTTTGTTTTAGCCCTTAAAACTCCGGATAGAGACTTCTTAATTGATAGTGATTTAGCCCTTAGTGCGCTTGGTGTTGTTAATATCACAAGCGTTGGGAGTGAAAACATTTACTTTGATAAAGATGGTTTTAGTTATTACGCTAAGGTGTACACAACTGAGCGTTTTAAAATCGGGCAACATGACTTTAGTAATGATCTTGTGTTTTCTCATCCCACTACCCCATAAATCAGCCTTTAGCCGAATGCTTAATAAGCTAAAGAATTTATTTTAGTTGTGAACTACCGTCCCGGCGGCTTCCGGGTCTTTTAGGAGTGTTTTATGTGTGATCTACAATTTTATCCAACCCCGTCTGCTTTGGCTTACAAGGCATTTAATAAATTTAAAAACAAGACAATAATCAGGCTTCTTGAGCCTTCGGCTGGAAGAGGGGATTTGCTTGATCCTTTTACATCACGAAATTATAGAACTGACAATATCGACACAATAGAACTGGACTTTAATAACCAGGCGGTTCTTAGGGGCAAGGGATTTAATGTTATTGACGCTGATTTTCTACAGTTCGACGGGGCGTCCATGTATTCTCACGTACTGCTCAATCCCCCATTTTTACAGGGCGCTGAGCATGTTGTTAAAGCTTTTTCATTGATAGCATCCGGTGAACTGGTTGCCATCGTTAATGCTGAGACAGTGCGTAATCCATTCTCGTCAACACGTAAACTCTTGGTTAAGTTTATTGAGGATCATGGCTCTGTTGAGTTCATGGATCAAGCTTTCACCGATCCCGATACCTTGCGTAAAACTAACGTCGAGATAGCCTTAATTCATCTTGAGAAAAAAGTCGATCTTAAGCATGGCTTTACGCAAAATATGGATACTGACAAGCCGCAAGGTATTTACCATGAAAGCAAGCAGGAATTGGCGATAAAAAACAGCACAATCAGCAATGTGATTGCTGTTTTTAACGCAGCTGTATCGGCTCTAAGGGCATCCGAATTGGCACAGGAAGAGTCCATTTATTACACCTCACTACTGGGTAGGCCACTTAACCAGATGACCACCGACGATAAAGAGATCACGCCGGGCGATTTGCAAAAGCGTTTTAACAAGGGTTACGATGATCTGAAAAAACGGGCGTGGACAAATGTGCTGCACTCGACCGAGTTCGACAAGTATCTGTCATCAAAAGCCTATACCAAGCTGGTTAATGATTTTGAGCAGGTATCAAAATTAAGTTTTACCGAGTCTAATATTCGCGGCTTTTTGTTGGGGTTGGTGAATGGACAGTCTGAAATGAATATGCAAATGCTACTGGATTGCTTCGATGATATTACCAAGTATATCCCGGAAAACCGTGCTTATTACCGTGGCTGGAAGTCGAACCTTAAGCATAAAGAACAGGCGTTCAGAGTGCAAATGACGCGTTTTATCATGCCACGCATTACCAGTTATTATTCAAGCTCGCCTTCAGTCACTTATGAATCCATGAAAAAACTGCAAGATTTCGATAAGGTATTCGCCATGTTGAACGGAAAAGCTGAATGTGAGACATCCTTGCACTGGTTATTTACCTATAAATTCAAAGAGCTTTGTGAAGGCCAGCGTATGCCTTCAACTTACTTTGATGTGCGTTTTTATCCTGGCGTCGGCACTATCCATTTTTACCCGACTAACAAGGCTATTATCGACCGATTTAACCGACTGGTAGGAAAAGAACGCCAATGGCTGCCACAAGATGACGCTCAGGCTTCAAAAGCGTTTTGGAAGCAGTACGATTCGGCTGAAAAAGTTACCCGGACAATGGTAATGCCAAAAGGCCGTTATGGTGACGATAATAAAGACGAACAACTTATTGCGGCGCATTTGGCAGCTTGCGATAAACTGGGTTTTGATACGTCAAGCATGCTAAGTTATGATGAAAAGGCGGCGGCATAGTAATGGTTTATAGTGAGGGTAATGAAATCTTTACCCTCACTATTTTTTAATTATTTATTGGGCTTTTTATGTCTACTTATAGAATATATGCACGCTGGGCTGAACAGAAAGTTACAGACAAAACAGTGACCGAGAATAAGGCGGTTGCTGATTTCGCCTGGGAAGAATTGCGGCGGTTAAGCTGGAATGGGGAGGTCAAGCCAATAGGCTTGACCTATACATGCAATGGTAAGCAAGTGGACTATATTGATTTAACGCCTGGTGTTGGTTGATATATTTATTAGGACAGCCCTACGGGACAGGGTTGGCTAGGCGTAAGGCATGCCCTTATACATAAGTTGGAAAATGCCAATAAAATCAATGCGCCATATTAATGTAATCTTTCACCTGTCCACCGGTCTCGTCCTTTCCAGAATGTACATTCTGGGCAGGTCCCGCCATCCGGATAATCAATGCCTTCTTGATGTGGACAGCCAATTATCCTATCGGCCATAACGACAGACTTGGTGTTGTGCTCGGCTATGAAAGCCAATATTTCGTCCATGACGAGAGCGTCATTTCTGACATCGGCATCAGAGAACCAGCTTTTCATAGGTTCTGGCTCAGCGTTTTCTTTGGCAATAATGCTGACCGTAACTTTTGTGGCTTTTTTATCCGTGGGCCCATAGTACGCAATCGTGGCCACAGGATGCCCTCTAAAACCTTTACGCGCTTTGTTGGTGATTTTCTTTTTATTCCGTTCGGCTTTAAGGCTCATCTTTGTCTCAACATACTAGTTACCGATTACAAACGTAGTTCATAGGACTTGATAATCGCTCAGGACTCATACTAGGTGGTCGAGTAGCGCAGGATTCATGCCGAATTCTGCAAGGCTCCCAAGAAGCGTTGCATGGCTTGCAGCGCATAGGCATAAGCCAACGGTTCACCGCTGGCTCTAGGGCCGGCAATATTCAGGGTAGTGATTGAATGGCCGGCAACGAATTGTTGAATGCGCTCGGCTGTTCGATCAGGGGATAATTCGCTGGCGTCGATCAGCAAATAAGGTTTTTTCTGGTTTAAGCAAAACAACAGTGTCTGTTCGGTACCCCCGGATAGAGTACTGAAATAGATGATCACCGTGGCATCACTGTCGATGACATTCTGTCGTGTCCTTTTTGTGTAGTTTGCTCCCGCCAATTCCGTCAGTGGATAGCGTTCCGGAATGACGCCATCCTCTGCTTTTCTGCCTTCCGGACAGCAGCCCCCACAATTCACGTTGAATGCCAAGGCGGCATCCAAAGCCGCGCGGTCAACACCGGTTTGGCCGCCGGAAATGATTTTGATGTTGTCCATAAAATGAGGGGTAGCCACTGGGCGGATTAAGAAATTTCACCTTCCGCTAAGGCTTGCAGGGTTTCATCAAGGTTATACTGAACGTCATCAAGCGCGTCTAAAATAGCTTGAGGGGCTTGCGCTTGCAGAGCAATGTTCCGGATCAAGATAAACGTTGATTTCATTCTGGCCAGGTTACGCACGGATTCCCAACTCATGGCCTCATCAATATGAAAGAGCAGCTTATCGGCATTCTCGAAATCAGGGTTGTCTACCACAGTTTCCCGTAGTACTGACCAGGAACCCTGAAGGTCGGACAAAACGGTCTTGTGGTAATGCGTCGGTTCTTGAATAAAGGTCATTAAGCGAGTCCTCGACAGTGGGTAGGCAGCGGATTTTACCAGTAACAAAGGATATCCGAATACCAACGCCCATCCAGGCGCCGGCAGCATACGTGTTACCTTGAGGATTCCAAGTGGCGACACAGGGGCTTTGGTGGGTGGGGAAGCTGGCAGCCATCAAATAATTGTGCCGTTGTACATAACATTGGGATTGCGTAGTGCAGGGCAAAACAGGGATGTTTTGCGGTCGCGCGGAAGCGTTGCGGATTAGCGCGTCAGTGGTTCAAGACAGGCGTTGTTTCGGGTCGGCTGGAATAAGTTTTCGTCTTGTCTCGCTTATAAGGAATTATTGATGGTAGCGCCTCTCCAAACAGCAGAGATTGAATGACAAAATTGTTAGTGGAGGGGGTCGATATGAAACGCTTGCTGCTGCCCGCCGTTTTTGGATTTGGGCTACTCATGCTGCTAGGCTGTGTTGCTTATCCCTACACGTACAGCCGCTCCGGATACTCCGGATATGCTCCTTCTTATGATTTCAATTATGGCTACCAGCCTTACTATAGGGGCTATGGCTACTATGGTTATCGGCCTTACTATTGGCCATATGGCTATTATGGTTACCAGCCCTACGGATATTTCGGGTGGAGTGGCGGTTATTACCGGGGTGGTCATGGGCGCAGTCATGGCGACGGTTTGCGCTGGGGCGGAAAACACGGCGGAGGTGGCCATTCTGGTGGCGGTCGGCAAGGCTGGGGAGGAATTCATGGCGGAAGCAGAGGCGGTCATCCTGGCGGTGGACGACAAGGCCGGAGCGGCGGACACGGACGGCGCTAACTACTGCTGTGGCGTACGGTGGCAATTGACATGGACGCTCTAGTGCAATTTTTTCCTAATTCTGCGTTCTCCCCCTTTGGGTTTGTGGTGAGAACCCCTGTGTGCTGTTATTCAGCGCCGTAACGCCATGTTTCAGGCAAAAAAATGCGACTAAAGAGCCGCATTTAAAGGAAGGATATAGAACTCTAATTTCCGAGGAGGAAGTTTGCATCTCAAGAGTTGGACATATCCTACCTTCAACCAGGCGACTCATGAATGTGGCTGATTGCCGCGCGTCGGAGTGTCGCACTCCCACACGATAAACCCATCGACAACGCCCTGCGTCGATTGATGCGGGTTGGCGTTAACCAATGACATTAAGGAATCGTTGAGTAAAGACAGCGCCTCCGGTTTGTCGGCGCTAACAAAGCGGCTCAATCTTCCGCTAGTGTCTGGGCATGTTTCAGGAAGCCAATCCTGGGGATAAGACTTCACGCGGAAACCTTTATTCGTCAATAGCTCGGCAACAGAGGGCTTGCCGACCTTTACCAGCCAATCAACTTTTTTGAGAGTGTGCAATGAGCCAAGAAGAGCCAGAACCCGGGCATCACCCGGCAGTTCCGAGAGCTTTTTCGCCATCCAGGCATCGCGGTCATACGGGGTGCTAATGCCGGTATCTATGGCGATCACCTGCAGGCAGGGGAATTCCTTTTTCAACGCCGCCATGTGGGCGATCATTTGTCTCATCGGTGGATGATCGATGATGCTGGAAATAGTTATGTCGGCAACAGCCCCGCCCTCGGTCATCACTCGGTCAATGGCGGCTTGCTGATTGTCATCGATCTCAAGCGCCAACGTCAGGCATTGATTCTGTTGCAAGGCCTCATAGACCAAACCCTCGAAGAATTGGGTTGACTCAATGCGTCTATGGGTTTCGCCGACGATGGTAATCGTGCCGGGTTTTACGTTTCCCAGTAGCGGGGCGTGAGATGCTGCCCAGGCTGATGAAGATAACAGCAGTAAAAACAGCATTTTCAAATGGTACATAATTAGTGCCTAATTAATATAAAAGAGGCGTAAATTTAGTACCAGATCTATACTAATTCTACGTCTCTTCTTGTAATTCTTTAGCCAATTTCAACATGGCGTAACGCATGAAGTTAAGCTTTGATCGGGCCGCTTAATGTGCTGGCTGCTTCCATCTGCTCATATTCGTATTGATTGAACGGTACCCGCATCGCTTTGAAATCCCGAATGGCGTTCGAGTCAGGTTGATTTATTTGAGTGCCGCCCTCCGCGCCCGCCGCGAATGCCTCGATCTGCTCTGGGGTCGGTTGCGTATGGTTAAACTTCAAGCGACTAACTTTTGGGCTCCTGCGTTTAACCATTATAGTACCCCCTCCACTAATTTCTTGATTTCCGCTTTGGCTTTGGGATTATCCATTTCTACTACGCCTAAACCTAAACCGCCGCTCATAGCGTCACGGTAAACTTTACGGTCTCGAATCATCGTTGAAAGCAGTTTGATTTTTGGATAGTCGTTCAAGCACTCCCTTGCGTCAGCTTCTTCGCGAATGATCGGATGGGTTGGCGCCATTGTGATCAGGCCGTAAACCTTCGTGCATTGCCGGTCAGCATCCACCAAAACAACGTCATGCCCCTTCCGGCCAGTTCCGCGCTAATATTGACTGCGGTGGTCGATTTGCCGCAACCGCCCTTTTGACTTCCGACTAATATAACCAGTGATGCCTTTTCAGTATAAAATTAGCACCAAAAGATTACCTTAATGATACTGTTTCAGTACCTATTTAATGCCGTTATTCCGGCACAGTGATTCCGCCCTGTTCAACGATCAGCGCTTTATTGATCATGTCGCTGGCCGACGGGTATTTTTCGTAGAGAGTGCCGATTGTCTTGTAGTAGTCGATCGTGTCGAACCGTTTCTTTGCCTGTTCCTGAGTGATGCAGGCCAGCATGGACCTGAATGCCGGCGATACGGTAACGACCCGCAAGCCTTTTATGATCTTGGTTTTGGAATCCACCAACACCAAATTGAACGGCAGATAGTGGGAACCGTCTTCCACCCTTTCATCGCCGGCCAAATGAATGGTAAACGCCAGATCGGACCAGTCCAGAAAACCGTCGATCTTGAACAGGAAGAACAGAATAGCGTTTTCGGCAAACAAGCCAAAAGAGGTCGTCCCGTTCAGAAATGCGGCAATGTTATTTTCGGTAACTGAAAAGTTGAAAGTCAGCATCGGCGTGCCATCCGCCAGGATGATGCTCATGCTCTCGTCCGGCATGTTACGGTCTAACCGTTCGCCGACTGCCAAACGCAGAATGTCCGTCATAAAGCCATTAGTAAGAAGTGCAACAAGCTCATGACGTATTATTTCTTGCCCGCATGGCTATATAAGTTGCTGAATAACCGGACCACGATAAAGATCATGGTCTGGGTAGTCCTAATGGCCGGAACCCGGATTGGGTTTTCCGATGCAAAATCATCGATCGCAGCATTCATGAATTCGACTAGCCTCATTTGAGGGGCGTCTTCGATGACCCGGCTCACAAACCTGTCTTGAAGTTTGCTTCTGAGCTTTTCGTCCATGCGGTGATCTTTAACCAGCGATTGCAGTTCTGCGTTTAAAAGCACAGCCTGTTTTTCCAGCCAGTCAAAATCCATGTCATTTTGAGAGGGCAGGGGGCCGAAGGCTTTTTGAAAAATGCAAAGCACATCGAAGCACAGATCCATGAACAGGTAAGACATCTCCTGATTCTCTTCGGCGATAACGTCCGGAAATACGCCAAATATTGTTTGTGCCATGGCGGTTTGATCAAGCTGAAATTGTTCAACAATTCTTCTGCCGGTTTCTTCGTCGATGCTCTTGGCGTATTCCATGGCGTGGTAAAGCTCGCGTTCTGTGAGTTCGTGCATAGTGTTAATTAGGTGCCGAATTAGTACCAAAAGTGTACCTTAATAATGCCGGTTTTATGCATATTCGATACAAGATAAGTACCGACGAAGGCGTACAAAACTGGACGCCAGACATACGAACACCAAAGCCCTTATTAAAGAACGCGAAGAACTTTAAGCCGTCTGCAGCAGTTGGAAGCGAGAGGAAATTTCTGGGGCTTTGGTGGGGG
>CAWKEY010000046.1:0-5274 GCA_963848675.1 uncultured Gammaproteobacteria bacterium | reverse complement strand
CGGCTTTCTCATAAAAAATTAACTTGCCTAAGCATTAAAATTAACGACTCGGGGGCATCCATAAATTTTTCAATGCTGGCTTGAAAATTGTGCTCTCCAGTCTTTGACCATCGCAGTAAATTCATGGCCAAACAACGCAACTTGCCCATGATCTGCGCTTGAGTGCCATTCTTGACCTGAATGTGGTCTTCTTTAAATGTGACATCTAATTGCCAATTGTTGGATTCCACGCCCCAATGCCGGCGAATAGTATTCGCTAAGATTTCAACGCCGCGCTGCCGATCATTGACCTGATAATTGCTCACATAGTAGGCGGTTTCATGGCTTGTTTTGTGACTCGATTTTTCAATGGTTTCGCGATTCATCGCTATTAAAGTTCGTAAACCACTGTTTTGCCAACGGTCATCAATATCCGATAGTGACAAATCATACAAATTGGCCTGTCGTGTGCTGATACGGCCATGACTGAGGTCATAGTCAATGGTTTCGGCACATGATGAGTGGTCAGCTAAAATGCGGCAGTGTTCGAGTAACTTGGGTTGATTTTCTTTGACTTGAACCAGATAAAGACCTTCGGCCTGGTTGATTTGCGTGAGGGTCTCAGGATTGCAATGATGCGCATCCATACTGAGTTGATGCGCGTCTAATCCGGTTGCTTTTATAAATTCACGCACTACCGTAATCTCGCTGGCTTTATCACCGACTTGACGAGCTTGCGCCACATCGATTCGGCTATCATGCGAAACGGCATGAATGAGGGCCTGTTTTTCACCTGATTTCAACGTGCCTCTCATGACTTTGCCATCGATACTGAGCCATTCATGCTGAATCAATTGCGCAGTGTGTTCATCAAAGCACTGATGAATCGCATTATTTAAACCCTCCCAATCCAGGTTGGCCAGCATTCTCGGTAAATGGGCACGAGAAACCGGTGTTGCATCCTTAAAACCAGTCACTTCGCGTAACCAATCAATTTTATTCATCATGTAGCGGTGAATACTGGATACTTTTGAGCGCCCAACCAAGATGGCAAAAACAACTGTAGCGACCAGAAAGGTCAGTGAGTGACGCTTACCACGGTTATCCCGTGTATCGGGTAACGCGTTGAGCACATCAATAAATTTTATTTCTGCTTCACCCAATTTGTTTTCAAGTCCGTTGGTAACCGCTGAGGCTAGGATAGGCATATTTTCGTAAGCTCAAAAAAAACTTATATTTTACAATATTGCAATAGTTTTTTTATGAGAAAGCCGTGTCAGACCCCCCACACAAAAGATGACAGCAAATGTCTAAAAAAGCTGTAACTTCATGATGCGGATGAGTATTATGTTGCTATGCAACTGAGCGATCACGATTTAAGCCAACTGGATGAAGACGACCTTCTCAATTTACCGGAAGCGGTTTTGCGTCGCCTCTCGGTAAGATTGCTCACTGACTTGAAAGAGGCTCGCGAACGCTTAAACCAGAACTCTCGCAATAGTTCCAGGCCGCCCAGCAGTGAAGCGCCTTGGGACAAAGAACGCCAGCGCAATGAGACGGTTGCTGAGCCTGAACAAGCCGATACACCAGAGCCTAGCGATAACAACGCCCCCAAACCGACTCAAGATACCGGTCAGGCTGGCCAGCAAACCGAGCCCAAGCGCTCGGATGATGCCGTGCGCAAACCGGGCAAACAACCGGGTGCTGAAGGGTTTGGCCGGCAGCAAATCTTAGCCATCACCGCTTTCGAAGACCACCTTCCCACCTGCTGCGCCTGTTGTCAGCGCCCCTTTAATGCATCAGCCAAAACCGCTTACACCGCCTTTGAAACCGTCGACATTGAATGGGCCGATGAGTGTTACGTCCCGCATTATTCAAGGTGATTCGTCCCTCCCTATTTGAGGTGGGCCAGGGCAGATTGACCCGCGCTATTATCGGCAGAACGCACACCGAAGACAGCGCGAGACAAAATACAGGATTTCAGGCTAGGTTATCCCTGCACCAAGGCTTTAAGGGATCACAGAAATCAATCTGTTGTTGCTCACGAAATCGTTTCAGTTGGTGGTAGTGCTTGCTTTCCCACTGCATGGCTATCTCGGCTAGAACATCACTGATGGCGCTGATGGCTTCGTCGGAAAGTCCTTCAGGAAAGAGGGTTTCCATATCAATATCGATGATCATCGTAAGGCCTCAATGGCTTGTTGCAGCAGGTCATCGGGAAGATGATTCAGGCCTTTGGGAACGGCCATCTGCAGAGCGGTTTTCAGGATGCGTCCGGCCTGCCTCGGCAAGCCTTGCGATGCCTGTCGTAGCAACTCCATGCCGGAATCGGCCAGCAGGGTGTGCTGGCAGCCGACGGCTTTGAGCGCATGGGTAATCAATTCGGCAAAGCGTTCGCGTTCGATGACCGGCATCAGTTGTAGACGAACCTGGATGCGCCCAGCCAGGGCTGCATAGGGTGCTCGACTGAGGGCATGAGCAAGGCTGGGATGTCCAACCAGCCAAACGGTCATCAGTTCTCGGGAATCGAAAGCGAAGTTCAGAAAGGCGGGGAAGTCTCGGAAAAACTCAGGCGGTAGGTTCTGTGCTTCGTCGATGATCCACACCAGTAACAGTTGTTTATTATCAGCCAGTTCCTGGATATGGGCTTTGATATCTCGCCAAAGCTGGGCTCGCCGGTAGGCAGGCTCAAGTCCGAGCGCCATAGCCAAGCTGCGGTAAAGATCGGTGCGGCCGAAGTCGGTTTCAGCAAGGTAAATGGTCCGGTAGCGGTGCGGGTTGAGTCCCTGAGTGAGGTGACGTAAAGCAACGGTCTTGCCGACGCCAGGTTCACCGGTCAGCAATCCTAAGCCTGGACTTTGCAACAACCACTGGAAGCGTTCATGCAAACAGGCCAGCGCACCATCATCCCAGAGTTCACTTTGTTCCTTGCCCAGCGGGGCGGCTTTAATGCCAAAGTGTTGACGATACATTAGGCTTTCTCCGCGGGTGTTTTAGCGTAATGCTGATCAAAGGCCAGCTCCACCAGATTGGGGCCGGCAGCGACAGGCGTTGTCTTGGTTGCTGATGGGGGTGAGCTGTTGACGGCTGCCGGTTTGCGTCGACGGCGATGGCAGTTCGCCAGGGCATCGAGTGGCGTGGCCGCCCCACGGCTGTTGCCGTCTTCGTCTTCAACGCCGACCACCTGTTGAACATGCGGATCGACAACCAGGTGCACGCTTTTGCCCGACAGCTCATAGGGCACTTCAAAGTCATGGCCCTGATACGACACGCTGCCATCTTTGCGGACTTTGCGCTTGACGCGGTGATAAAAAATCGCATCCAGTTGCGCGGCCTTCTGACCGAGTTGCCGGCTCTGTGCCAAGTCCTGCTGGAAGCGGGCCAGTGGCGTTTTGTCATCGAGACTACTATGGGGGGTACGATGATAGACCTGCTCGATCCAGGCCCAGAGTCTGGCGTTGAGATCGTCCAGATCATGGATACGCGAGACCTCCAGCTCACTCAGAAATTGGTCACGGAAAGTCCGATGCCAGCGTTCCAGTTTGCCCTTGCCTTCGGGCGCATAAGGCCGGCAGTAAATCAGCCGAATATCCAGCCGCGCACAAATGCCCTGCAAGGTGGCCGCGCGGTAGGCCGCGCCGTTATCGACCACCAGCTTTTTCGGTAGACCCCGCTTGAGCACCGCTTGCTTCAAGACCCCTTCGATAGCCAAGGCCGTCTCACTGGTACAAAACGCACTATGCGCCAGCAAGCGAGACGCATCATCCATTAGCGAGACCAGAAATACTTTGCAACGGCCCGTCTTTAACGTCAACGTGGGGCCATGCATGACATCGCCATACCAGATTGAATTAGCATATTCAGCGACAAAGCGCCGATGTTCCTCGGGGATTGACGAGGAGCCCGTCGGGCGCGACAGGCCCTGTTGCTGCAAAAAACGATGGATTGCTGAGCGGGATAAGGTGTCGCGCGACACCGTTCCTGCATTTTCCAGCAAGATTTTCAGTTGCCGAATGGAGCGGCGTGGATTTTCCCGCTTGGCGGCGAGCAAGGCTTCCTGAACCGTTACCGGCAACTTGGACACGCCGCGATCGGTGCGTTGCTGGGGTATCAAGCCGTCGATGCCGTGTGCACGCCAGGCATAATACCAAGACTCAATGGTTTTTTCGCCCAGGAAGCGCCGGTCTGAGCCAGGGATTGCATACTCTTTTCCAGCCAAACCCCGAATGATGGTTTGCAGTTCACCACGCGCTAACCGCTCGCGGCTGACTAAAGGGCCCAGAACCGAGAGGCGAAACAGGGCGATGGTATTGAACGTTTTCATGTCAAACTCCAGATAATTGATAGGAGCCGCTATGAAACCCGACCATATACCCTTTCGCCAGAGGGCAAAGTCTGTGGGTTCTTGAAACATACGCTCAATGCGTGTCCCAAGCCCATTTAAACTCAACTGCTCATGGGACGATCACGCCCTCCCGATCTAGCCATGCCATCGCCTGACTCAAGGACATCGACTGCAAACAGTTCTGCCAAAATGCCGTAAAATCGACTGACCGTCCCAGTTCCGGAAAACGCATGCGTAAAAACAAGGCGAATTCGTGATGGCGCTCATGGAGTTCACGCCACCAGCGGCGGACAGTATGGCGATCCAGTCCACATTGCAGCGAACAACCGCGTAACGTGTAATCGCTCAACAGCGCAAGAATGACTGCCTGTTGAATCACCCAGTTATACCAGCGGCGGGGCGCAATACATTCCGGTAAGCGGGAGCAGGTCTGATGACAGCCCTGGCATAAGAAACGCGGAATAGGAATCGGATTTAAAGAGTCCGATGCTGAGCCAGTCCGATCTGCTTTACGTTCATAACAGCCATGACACCATAGCCGTCCAAAAGAACAATGTGGGCAAACCCTTGGTCGATAGATAATCGGAGTATTCGCTAATGCATCGAGATGTTGTTGAAGAGAGATAATTGATGCGACAATTCGGTACATAGGCTGGCCTCTTTCTGCGTGATTGGTTTCGAAGCTTCCCACGATAACAGAGGAGTGCCAGCCTTTTAAATACCGAATTTGTCTCGCGCTTAGAAAGGGACTCTACAGCCAGAATCCCTGAATTACTTAGGGACTAAAGTCGTATCTGGGGATTAAATAGGGGCAGACGTAACAGATGAGCGCACTCCGGGGTTGAGGCTGACCAATACGCAGCATACCTACTATGCCATTGCCTGTGCTTGCGGTCATCTGACCCGCCAACAACCGCACCGCGGTATTCCCCATGACAGTTTGCCCGCCA